>JAPPOQ010000012.1 GCA_028817895.1 Ahrensia sp. | reverse complement strand
TCCTCGCGCGATGCCCAGCATCGCTCTGCGGTGTTCTTCTTGCCAGATCGAAAAACCCATCCCATCAAACTGCTCCAATCTGGGCGAGACTTGCTCTATTCCGCCGCCTCGGCAGCAGCGGCAGCGTCCTCACCATCGCTGGCATTCTGCTGGCGCCAGTTGCGGATCAGCATGCGCCGCTCACCCTGGGGCAGGGCACGGAAGGCCGCGATGTCCATATTGTTGGCTGCAAGAATACGCTGCATTTCTTCGCGACTTGGGCGCCCCTGACCAGCTTCCGCATTTTGGCTGTTGGCGGGGCTGGCATCGCGAGACGGTATCGGATCGCCCTCACGACGAATGTTCAGTCCGGCACTGACTTCAGTAATGCGGGTGACAAGCACTTCGTCTCCCGGCTTCAGACCCTCACTGATCAGTATTTGTTCGTTTTCAAAGGCGGCGATTTCAACGCGATTTTCTACGAGCTTGTCATCAACGATCGTGTAAAGCGTGTTGGTGCCGTAAATTGCGGTGTCGGGCACGGCAAAGGTGTTGGCGAAGACCACATCCGGCACCCGCAGCTCAACAAAAGCTCCTGGCCGCAGGGTTACACCGTTGGTGATGTCATCAAGGCGCGCAATCACCTCCACACCGCCCTTGTTTGAGGTGATCTCCGCGCCGGTGCGGTCGATCATTCCAGCGAAAGCATAGTCACGACCACCGACCGTCCAGATGATCTCAACGGTTCTCCCAATCAGACCATCTGCGCTGGTTTGCAATCGCCCATATTGCGCGTCGGTAAGCGTGAAGGTGACCTCAAGCGAACCCGCTTCATACATGGAAACGACAACATCATTGGCGGTGATCGCACGTCCAATTTCCGCGCTGCTGCTGCGCACGACACCGGCAAAGGGCGCCTTCAGCACGGTGGAATTGAGGTTGCGCTCAGCCTGCTGAACCCGCCACTCAAACCGGCCCATCGTTGCCTTGAGTTGCTCGACGCGCGCTTGCTGCACCTTGATCGTGTCGCGCGAAATGGCGAGCGCCTGTTCGCGCTGGCTGACCACGAGCCTGCGCGCTTCGATTTGCTGCTGCGTTACGGTGTTGCTCTGGCGCAGCGACTCAGCGCGCGCCAAATCAGACTGCGCGAGTTCAAGTTGCTCCTGGCCCGAGATGATTTTGCTCTGCTCCAGCCCAATCTGTGCTTCGGCCTCAACGATGCGGGCCTCGGCCTCCTGGAGATTCGCTCGCGCTTCCGCCAAGGCTCCGCGATATTCGAACTCATCGATCTCGACGAGTGTTTCGCCCTGCGCAACCTGTGCCCCCGAGCGCAGCTTCGGGTTCACAGCAACGATTTCGCCGGAAACCAACGAACGCAGGTCAACACTTCGGGCCGCGATGGTTTGACCGTAGGCACTGAACACCGGCTGGCGATCTCGCGCGACCGGTCTGACGGTCTCCACGGTATAGACGGTCTGGAAGGCTGGTCGCTTGCGCGGTTCCGGCTTGGCGGCGACCATGCGCTGGGCGATCCAATAGGAGCCTGCGAGAATGGCGACCATGAGGACCGCCTGGATCAGTACCAGCGTTCCTTTGCCCAGAATGGAAAGGAATGAAGGGCCTTTGCGGGCGGGCTCAGCTTCTTCTGGTCCTTGGAGGGCCGGACGATCCGCATTGACGGGATGGAGCGTGGAAATCTGCGCGCCACCGCTTTGGGCCGATGAATTGTCATCACCCACCAACGCTTCATCATCGACCTTTTTGAGCATCAGAGCTCTCCGCCAGAAGCGTTGAGTATAGGAGTGACAATGCGCATCGCAAGTTAATGATCCGTCAGAAATGTGACGACGTCTATCACGCAGGCATCACAGTGTCGGGATCAAACTCATAAGCTGTGCTGCAAAACTCGCAAGTCACTCGGATCCTGCCGTTTTCCGCGCTTTGTGCGCGTTCTTCATCGCTCATCGAAGCCAGCACATTGTGCACCCGGTCTCGCGAACAGGAACAAGCATCGAGCACTGCATTGGTTTCGAAAACGCGGACCCCGTGTTCGTGAAAAAGCCTGTACAAAAGCCTTTCCGGTTGTACAGCAGAGTCGGTCAGTTCGACATCTTCAATCGTGCCCATCAGCGCTTGTGCTTCCGTCCAAGCGTCATCTTGCTGGAAGCCGTCGTCTTCAATGGCACCGTCGCCACCCGGCAAGTCCTTCAGGCGCATCCGCTCTTCGGAATCGGGAAGGAACTGCAAAAGCACGCCACCGGCTGTCCAGGAATGTTGCGGACCTTCGCCCTCCTGCCTTGTCAGCACTTCTCCCACGCCAAGCCGAACTTCGGTCGGAATCTGCTCCGACTGGCGAAAGTAGCGGCGCGCAACTTCTTCCAGACCGATCCCGTCAAGTGCGACAATGCCCTGATAGCGCTGCGTATGTGGGCCTTGATCGATGGTCATGGCCAGAATGCCCTTGCCAAGCAACGCGACCGGGTCTTTGCCGTTCTCTGCCAGCCGGTCCTCATCGAAACGTGCATAAGCGCGGATCGATCCGGGCGTGCGGAATTCGGTCACGATCATCGAGACCGGGCCATCTGATTGGGTCTGAAGAATGAATTTGCCTTCGAACTTCAGCGCTGTACCAAGCAGCACAGTCAGCGTGATTGCCTCTGCAAGCAAGCGACTGACCGGCTCGGGATAGGCGTGCCGGTCGAGGATCGAATCCAGCATCGGGCCAAGCTGAACCGCGCGCCCACGCACATCCAGCGCAGAAACGGCGAATGGGATCACATGATCCTGCCCGGCAAAATCAACAACTAGGGTGTCTGTCTCGTTCATCGCGCCCAAATGGTGGCGCGACTGGTCCGCGTCAAGCGGCGGCGCCGCACGGTGCTTATCGACCCAGACACCAGGTCAGGATCGCCTTTTGCGCGTGAAGTCGGTTTTCAGCCTCGTCGAAGACTACGCTTTGCGGGCCATCCATCACAATGTCCGTTACCTCCTCACCGCGCTTCGCAGGCAGGCAATGCATGAAAATCGCATCGGGAGAGGCTTGCTTCATCAAGGCTTCGTTGACTTGGTAAGGCGCAAAGACATTGTGCCCATCAGCTTTGTCCTCAAAGCCCATGGACACCCATTTATCGGTAATCACGCAATCGGCATCCGCGACTATCTCCTGCGGGTCGTGCGACAGGGTGACAGACCCGCCTTGTGACTTCGCCCAGTTCACAAAGCGTGTATCGGGGTCACGACCTTCAGGCGTTGCGGCCTTCATGGAGTATCCGAACCGCGCTGAGGCCTCCAGCAGGGAATGCAGCACATTGTTGCCGTCACCCGTCCAAGCCAGGGTCTTGCCCTTAACTGGTCCACGATGCTCTTCAAACGTCATGACATCGGCCATGACCTGGCAGGGATGGGTCTCATCCGTCAACCCATTGATCACCGGCACGGTTGCGTGTTCGGCAAGTTCTAGCAACCGATCATGCCCGGTGGTGCGGATCATGATCGCATCGACATAGCGCGACAGAACGCGTGCCGTATCGGCGATGGTTTCGCCAGTGCCCAATTGCGATGAAGCGCCATCCATCAAAATGGTTTCGCCGCCCAATTGGCGCATGCCGACATCAAACGACACTCGCGTGCGCGTCGAAGGCTTGTCGAAGATCATGGCCAAAACCTTGCCTTCGAGAGGACGCGGGCTGCCGCTTTGCTTCGTTTCAGCCTTCATGGAGACCGCGTCGTCGAGCATCTGCCGCAGATCCGAAGCGTCGACGGCGGAAATGTCGAGAAAATGCCGCGTCATGCCGCCGCCGATGCCTGCATCTTGTCAAGCGCATCGCCCATTTTCGAAACCGCTTGGCGAATTTCGTCCTTGCTCACGACAAGCGGCGGCATCAGGCGTACGACATTGTCGCCTGCCGGAACGCTGAGAAGATGTTCGTTGCGGAATGCCGCCACGACATCGGTGTTCAACGCCTTGCATTTCAGTCCTTGCATGAGGCCGCCGCCCCGTACCGATTCAATGATGTCGGGATAGCTATCTGCAATTTCTGCGAGGCGCTGACGCAGGAAGAGACCCCGTTCCTGAACCTGCTCCATGAAGCCATCCTCAAGCACGACATCGAGCACAGCATTGCCGACAGCCATGGCAAGCGGATTGCCACCATAGGTGGTGCCGTGAGACCCCGGTTGCATGGCACTGGCCGCTTCGGCCGTGGCCAGGCAAACGCCAACCGGGAAGCCTCCGCCGATACCCTTGGCGACCGCCATGATATCGGGCTCAGCGCCGTCCACCCATTGATGGGCAAACAATTTGCCCGTGCGGCCGATGCCGCATTGCACCTCATCATATATGAGAAGAAGGCCGTGCTCATCGCACAGTTCTCGTAGTCCGCGCAGGCATTGGTGCGGAATGGGGCGGATGCCGCCTTCTCCCTGAATGGGTTCTATGAGAATGGCTGCCGTTTTTTCATTGATGGCAGCCTTGAGCGCATCATGGTCGCCAAAGGGAAGATGCGGAAAGCCTTCAACCTTGGGGCCAAAGCCGGTCAGATATTTCTCGTTGCCGCCGGCTGAGATGGCGGCCAGCGAGCGTCCATGAAATGCGCCTTCAAAGGTGATGATTTCATAGCGCTCAGGCGCGCTATTGTCGTAATGCCAGCGACGGGCAGTTTTGAACGCGCATTCCAGAGATTCCGTCCCGGAATTGGTGAAAAAGGCCCTCTCGGCAAAGGAATTCTCGCACAGCCGGTCAGCCAGGCTTTCCTGCGCCGGGCTCTCATAAAGATTGGATGTATGCCAGAGTTTCTCGGCCTGATCCTTCAGCGCCGTCACGAGATGGGGATGCGAGTGCCCCAGCGCATTGACGGCAATTCCGGCAGCAAAGTCCAGATAGGCTTGCCCATCGGAATCATAAAGATAAACGCCTTCGCCTCGCTCAAAATGCACCGGCACGCGCGCAAAAGCCTGAAAGAGCGGTGAGGTGGAGGCGGAGGCCATGACTGCTGTTTCCTTTGTTACCGACACTGAGTGAGGTTGGTCGGATTTCGAATGACAAACATGTGAAAAGCAAACACCGCCTGTCGGCGGTGCTGCGTGCCGACTTTAGAGCAGGCGCAAAGGCTGTCAATTGTGGGCGGGATCACAATTGACCTTGGAAACCGGTCCCCGACCAGTGCCGATATGGGTTAATGAAGGATTAATTTTCCGCTCAATCGGGCAAATTTGCCACGCTTTAGGAATAACGATTCACGCGTGGCGGGTCTTTGTGGAAAATCGATTCATCGCGCCTTGAGGACTCTTGAAGCCCCGTCGGGGGCACTTTAGGTTAATTCTAACACATCCGGGATACGACCCCGACGCCCAAGTTTCACCCCGAAACCCTGTTGTATTCATGGGTTTTCACCGCCCGATGACGGCGGACGATTTTTTGCGCGTTAATTTTGGGCGAAATCTCCCGGACTGAGCGGCTAGATTGAGGAGTCTTCATGGCTTGGACCGACGAGCGCGTCGCGCGCCTGATCAAACTTTGGAAGGAAGGGCTCAGCGCCAGCCAGATCGCCAAAGATCTGGGCGACGTCACACGCAATGCCGTTATCGGCAAGCTTCATCGCATGGGCCATTCCGGGCGCGATAAGCCGGCTGCGAAGTCGGGCGGTGTTGCGCCGCGCCGCAAGACGTCGTCGGCTACGCGGTCAAAAAGTGTGGGCGGCGGCTCTGCAACCTATGCACGAGCTGCATCCGCGCGAACCACGACCCAGACTGTGGGCAACGCAGCCTTGAAGATGGAACTGGACGCCGAAGCTGAGGTTGAAATCGAGATTGAAGAAAGGCGCGTCGAAGACGTCGTCGTGCCAATCTCGCTCAAACTGTCCCTGATGGAGTTGACGGAAAACACCTGCAAATGGCCAACCGGCGATCCCACTTTGCCAGGCTTTTCCTTCTGTGGGCAAAAGAGCGAAGAAGATAAGCCCTATTGCGCATTTCACTCAAAACAGGCTTATCAGCCGCCCAATGAGCGCCGCCGCCGCCGATAGGGCGCAAAAATCCGGTTGCGCAGTTGATGCGGTTCACAGTCAAATAGATACGCTTGCGATCGCCGCTGTTGTCGGCGTCGGCATGTATGCGCCTGAGCGAAAGGCGGTTGCCACAAGGCATGTTGCGGGTTTACGCTTTCTCGGGAGATATTGCTCAGGAGCGTTGCCATGATGCGGCTCGTCACGCTGACTGTATGTATCTGTTCTAGCTTGCTTTTCGTGTCCCCAAGCTGGGGGCAGAGCCAAAATGAAGCGGAAGAGACCGCGCGAAAGCCGAGCACCTGTCTTGCGATTGCCAGACAGCTTGATTCGCCAGATGTGCCAGTACGGTTCGCTTCGCTTTCGGAGCCTGTGCAGGCTTCCAATTACGATGTGACGATCTCTTTTCAGGGGCATTCGACCTATCTGATCCGAAGCCCTGAAGGCGTGAATGTTGCCACGGATTTTGCCGGCTGGATGACGGATCCGGTCGTCCCAAATGCCGTGACGATGAATCAGGCTCATTCGTCGCATTACACGAACAATCCCGACCCAAAAATCAGCCATGTTCTGCGCGGCTGGGGCGAGAATGGGGCTGCGGCCGAGCATCATGTTACCGTCGGCGATGTGCTCATTCGCAACGTAACGACGGATTTACACCGCTTTGGCTTCGTGCCGGATGGCAACTCGATCTTCATCTTCGAGACTGCGGGGCTGTGCATCGGCCATCTTGGACATCTGCATCACAAACTTGCGGACGACCATTACACCAAGATCGGACGTCTCGATGTGGTTATGGTGCCGGTGGATGGTGGGCTCACGATGACGCATGTTTCCGCAAAGGAAATCATTCAGCGTCTGCGTTCATCGGTGATCCTGCCGATGCATGTTCGCGCATACGGTGCATTGCCCCGTTTTCTGCAATATCTGGGGTCGGACTATCCGGTCGAAAGGCTGTCAAAGAACCGTTTGGTGCTCAATTTACGCAACTTGCCCAAACGCCCAACGGTGATGCTGCTGCCGGGCGTCGGCTTTGGTGGATATGAGCCTTGAGGCGCAATTGACGCGTATCAGGCTCGTGATACACGCAGTTCATGAGTTATCTGTCTCCCGCCGCGGCTATTTTGCGTGATCTGATCCGCTGCCCATCCGTCACACCCGCAGAAGGTGGAGCCTTGGATGTTCTGCGAAGGCGCCTGGAACCGCTCGGCTTTCGCATCATCCGAAAGACTTTCTCAAGGCTGGGAACGCCGGATGTAGAGAATTTCTATGCGCGACTGGGCGATGCCTCTCCCAATCTGTGCTTTGCCGGTCATACCGACGTTGTGCCTCCCGGCGATGAGGCGCTGTGGACCCACGGCCCCTTTGCCGGCGACATCCGTGATGGCGTCATGTTTGGCCGCGGTGCTGTTGATATGAAGGGCGGGATCGCCTGCTTCGTGGCTGCCGTTGAACACCATCTTGCCTCCGGTCAGCGGCCTTCCGGGTCCATATCCTTCCTGATCACGGGAGATGAAGAAGGTCCCGCTGTGAACGGAACAACCGCGATTCTCGATTGGCTCGTCGAGCAGGGTGAGCAGATCGACGCCTGCGTTGTCGGCGAGCCGACCAATCCACAAGCAATTGGTGATGTCATAAAGATCGGACGGCGTGGATCCGTTTCGGGTCGCATCACCGTAACCGGAACGCAGGGCCATTCCGCCTATCCGCATCTTGCTGACAACCCAGTTCGCAGCATCGTTGCATTGACCCGCGCCCTGCTGGCCGAACCGTTTGATGAGGGCACGGACAATTTTCAGCCAACCAATCTGGAAGTCACATCCATCGATACGGGCAATCCGGCGCATAATGTGATTCCAGCGAGCGCCAGCGCACGGTTCAACATCCGCTTCAATGACATTTGGACTGCGGATACGGTGAAGACGGAGATTGAGCGGCGCCTGAAGGTGGCTGCCGCCGACCCGTCGTTGCGTCGCCCTTTGCCCGATGGCCCCAGACCGCCTTCACGCTATCGCATTGACTATGCAGAACGGCCCAGCCACGTTTTCCTCACCCGTGACGAAAAGCTGATCGGTGCCTTGTCTGATGCCGTGGAAAGTGTGACCGGACGCAGGCCGCAACTGACAACAGGTGGCGGAACCTCCGATGCCCGTTTCATCAAGGATGTCTGTCCGGTTGTCGAATTTGGTCTGATCAGTCAGACCATGCATCAGATTGACGAGCGAGTTTCGCTGTCCGATCTCGATGGGCTTACCAGCGTATATTCCACCTTCATCGAAACCTATTTTGAAAGAGCGTCTCAGTGAGCCAGCCCGCCCGGAATGCGCCGCAACTCACCGAAAATCTGCTGGGCGCTGTCGACATCATGCTTGGTCGTGAGCGTGGTCTGGAGCGCATTGATATCTCGGAACGCGGGTTTCTGTGGTCGTTCTCCGCTCTGATCCTCGTCCTCCTAATCGACATGCCGGCACTTTCACTCATGTATGATCATATTTCACAAACCGCTGTGTCGATTTCCAGCAAACCTGTCTACATGTTTGGAAAGCTGCTTGCGGCTGCCGTTGCCTATGTCGCAGCGATGGTGGCGCTTTATCTCTTGTGTCGTTCGCCTAAGGAGCAGTTTCGCTTTCCAGGTTGCGTCATCGTTCACAACTGGGCGGCCCCGACCGTCAGCATTGCGGTGCTGCCGATTGCCATGCTCAACATCGCCGCCGCACCCGACCACTTGCCCGGATCCGATGGAAGCGGTTGGGTGTTCGTATTTCTTGCGCTCATGGCAATTTTTGTGCTGATTGGGGTGCGCATAATTCGCATAACGCTGGACAGCAGCTTGTCCAGAGCCTGTCTTTATTTTGCGGTCTCTACCATGGTGTCTTTGGTCGTGTCGTATGGACTTGAGGGGCTCATGGGGCTGACCAGCTAAGCTTCTGCTTCCGTTATTTCAGGGGTGTGACGACTTGTCGACTATGCGAGAAACGAGCGCATGATTCGCGCAATTTCCACCATCATAATCTGCGGCGCCCTGGTGGTTGGTCCGGCGCTTTCCCAGTTGCCCTGGGCGGACGCAGCTGCGGCTCAGACCGCAAGTCAAACCCAAAACAGCAATTGGCGACAGGAACTCGGCCGTTTTCGCATCGGTATCGTCTCAGCTGGTCGTCCGGTGCTGGAAACGCGGCGGGTTCAACCCTTCCGAGCCGCAATGCAGCGCGCGCTTGGCCTGCCTGTCGAGGTCTTCGCCGCAGCCGACTATAATGAACTCATCGAAGCGCATCGTGCGCGCCGTATTGAATATGGCGTCTACTCTGCGGCCGCCTTCTCGGCAGCCTGGCTGGTGTGTCAGTGCGTCGAGCCACTGGTCGGGCCGGTGGCGTCTGACGGGGCTGGCGGCTTTAGTTCGGTGCTCGTCGCGCGCAGAGCAAAAGCGGCCGCATTGGATGATTTGCGCGACGCGGTAATACTGGTGCCCGGTAAGGACTCGATCTCCGGCTCTTTGTTTCCGTTCGACCGGCTGGCGCGCAGAGGCATTGATGCGCCCAGCTTTGGCTGGACACTTGTTGACAAGGAAACCATGGATGCCACGCTTGAGGCTTTCGCGGCGGGAGAGGGCGATGCCATGTTCGGATGGGCAGGCCACCAGCCTGATGACGAAGCAGCGCCTGCAAGTGATGGACCGGTGCTGCTGGATACAATGCAGCGATTGCAGCCGCTTGACCTGGACATCTCAGTGCTTTGGACGTCAGCCCCGGTACCATTCGGGCCGCATGTCATCCGTGCGGACCTTCCAGCCGAGATTGGAGTTTTGCTGCGCCCGTTCCTGATGGATTTGGTGCGCGACGACCCGCTAGCTTATGAGTCAATTGAAACGCGCCACACTGGCGGCTTTCGCGAGATCAATCGCGAGGCCTACAGACCGATCATTGACGCATTGCGCAAAGCAGTGCTGTTCTCAACGCCGCAGAGCGCCGCTCCGCAAAGCGATTGAGGCGAACAAACACCGACCGCCTTAGTTGGTTTCGGCAGAGTCGTCGGAAAGCTGATTGCGATCCTTGATTTGGTTGTTTGTGGCCGAGAATGTGTTGCTGTCATCGCCAATCGTGAGCGTGGGTTCACAAACCGGGGAACAGGCAAGCGTTTCTCGCACGGAACGGCGATAGATTCGAACGGTGTTGGTCTCGTGACCGGTAACCACAACCGTTTCATCGACAATTGGGTCGCCGTTGATATCGAGCACGATCAGATTGGTTACGCCAAAGCTGCGCCCCGTCAGAACCAACGTGCGCGCATCTTGCACTGTGGCGTCCACAATTGCGGGGTTGCCGATAATCACCGTGTCGGCGGGTTTTGCAATCCGCACGACTTTCGCGCGATCCACAACAACCCGCAACGGGTCAACGGCGCGATCCGCTGCCGAGGCGACATTCGGCGCTGGAATGGCAAAAGCCGCTGCAAACACGCCCGCTGCGAGAACTCCAGCAATAATTTTCGGGAACGCCATACCAAGCACCTTCCTTCGTCAGTTAAGGCACGGTCGCAAAATTTGGTGAATCAAGCCTTAAGGCCAATCCAAGATTGCCTTGAAGTTGCCGTCAAGCAGCGTCGATTGGCAGCTTTGGGCGCAAAGCCAGCCGCTCTACACATTTACTATAGGCGCACACAGCGCTGAAATTCCCTCATTGTCGGGAAATGACAGTCTGGGATTTTACGCGGCATTCACCGAATTGTTGCCGCATCCACTTTTACGTTTCGGCAACCATGTTCTTTAAGTCGATCCTAAAACCCCTGCTGCATAGTGTCGCCATCGATCGGAGATACAAACCGACGATTTGCTGTAACTAGTGGAGTAAGGAATACAATCATGACCAGCATCGCACGTTTCTTCAAAGACGAGTCGGGTGCAACCGCGATCGAATACGGCCTTTTGGCTGCTCTGATTTCGGTTGTTGCTATCACCGCTATGACGACCATCGGCACCAACCTGACCGCGCGTTTCACCAGCGTCGGCACTGCACTGGCAGGCGGCGGCGGCGGCTAAGCTTCGCTACGCGTCTGTAATGACACAATCCAAAAAAGGGGTCGTCTCTCGTCGAGGCGGCCCTTTTGATTCGTATCTTAACGCTTGGTTAGCGGCGGCGGCCCTATAGTGGTCATCCAAGAGACCCCGTTGTGATCGACTGGTGAGCGCATCATGAGTGAGATTGCTCTTATTGCCGTTTTGGCACTGTTTCCCGTGAGCATGATGCTCGCCAGCATCTATGATCTGTTCACGATGACCATTCCGAATCGGATCACACTTGCTCTCACCATTTCCTTCTTTGTTTTGGCGCCGATCGCTGGACTGCCCTTCGAGGCCATGTTTTGGCATGTCGGATTGGGTTTCGGCGTGCTCGTTGCTTGTTACGGTCTTTTCGTCTTAGGCGTGATGGGCGGTGGCGATGCCAAACTTCTGGCTGCGTCAGCCTTGTGGCTAGGCCCGGGTGTGACGTTGCAATATTTGTTGCTGGCTGCGTTCGCCGGTGGAGTCGTGACACTGGCCATCTTGGTTCTGCGTCGCAACGCATTGCCCTGTTCCTTGCTGAAGGTGGAGTGGGTCACGCGACTGCATGATGATCGCAATGGCGTTCCTTACGGCATGGCACTTGGGCCAGCGGCGTTGTTCGTCTTTCCAGAATCGGTCTGGATGGCGATGCTCTGAGTCATCCTGTTGAACTCGCTGAAGATGCAGGCAAAGCTCTGCGCCTTTTTGTTTCACCGATGAACGACTTTGCAACTCGTTTACCAAACTCGTCAGCCTCCCATTAACCATAAGTACACCAATCACGGTCAAGACTGTCGGCAGTTCACGCTTATCGCGTTGCCGGAGTGACCCTGACCATGAAGCCGATTCAAATAATTCTGATTGCTGTCGCCATGGTGGCTGCATTGGGCGCCGGATTCCTTGTGATGAATCTGTCCGCGCCACCTGCCCAACTTGTTCAAAGCAACGCTCCAACAGTTCCCACGGCCAAAGTGCTTGTCGCATCTGAAGAGATTCAGATGGGCACTCAACTGAAGGCGACCCGCCTTGCCTGGCAGGACTGGCCTGAATCGGGCATCCGTACATCATTCATCACGCAGGAGACCAAGCCGAGCGCGCTGAAGGACTATGCCGAGACCATCGCCCGCGAGTCCTTCTTTGCTGGCGAACCCATCCGCGAACAGAAAATCGTTCGGTCCGATAGCGGATACCTGTCCGCCATTCTTCCCGCCGGAAAGCGTGCTGTTGCGATCAGGGTCGCCGCTGAAACTTCGGCAGGCGGCTTCATACTGCCCAATGACCATGTTGACGTGATCATGTCTTACCAGAAGGCCAATAACGGTACCGTCAGCGCCGCCGATAAATGGGTCACCGAGATCATTCTGGAAAATGTCCGTGTCCTAGCAATCGATCAGGCGATCGAAGAACGTGAAGGCGAAGCGGCGCAGGTTGGTGACACGGCGACCTTGGAGCTTTCCGAAGAGCAGGTGGAAACCCTGGCTGTGGCGAGCAACATCTCCAACAACCGTTTGATGCTGGCTCTGCGCAGCGTCGAGGACTCACGTCGCGACAAAACGGCCAACACCGACCAGGTCGCCAACAAGCGCAAGAAGACACGCTCCAACAGCGTTCGCCTTATCCGCTTTGGAAAGGCTGAAAGCGTCCGCACCAAATACTGATGCCGATCGAAAGAAACATCGACAAGCACCGTTACGAAACGAGTGATGAAAGTAGCGCAATGAAAAACTTCACTGCAAAAATCCTCAACCGCGCTCTGCAGACAAGCCGTATGTTCAAATCGGCATTGAGCCTTTGCAGCGCGGTCGGCATCGCCCTTGCCGCTGCATTGCCCCAGGCAGGCCTCAGTGCGGCTCACGCCCAAAACGGTGCTGAGAGTTACATCAAGGTGACCAGCGCTTCGCCGCGTATGGTTCGTTTGGGTCTCGACAAATCGCTGATCGTGGACTTGCCCGCCGATGCGAACGATATTCTCGTTGCCAATCCAAGCGTGGCGGATGCTGTGACGCGCACGTCGCGTCGTCTCTATCTCTTCGGCAAGGAAGTTGGGCAGACCAACATCTTCGTCTTTGACGGCAAGGGTCGTCAGATAGCTGCACTCGAGATCGTCATTGAACGCGATATCGCTGGGCTGGAAGAAACACTGGCGCGGCTGATCCCCAATTCGAATATTCGCGCAGAGATCATAAATGACAATGTTGTGCTGACCGGTTCGGTGCAAACGCCTGCCGATTCCGCGAAGGCCGTGCAAATGGCTGAGATTTTCGTGACCGGCGGCGAGGCCACACAGGGCAGTCAGCGCACCACGCAGTCCTTCTTCTCCGAAGATCGCAGCTCGCAAATCGTAAACCTTTTGAAGATCAACGGCGAAGATCAGGTGCATCTGAAAGTCATGATCGTTGAGGTGCAGCGCGCGATCGTCAAGCAGCTTGGGATTTCGACTACAGCAACTAATTCCGACAGCGACGGCTTCGGGTTCACCACATTGGCATCCGGAGCCTTCCAGCAGACGGTGGGCAATGGCTCGGGCGGTGTTTTCAACCTCACCCACGGCCTCAGCTCGATCCGGGCCCAGCTTAACGCCCTGGAGAGTGTCGGTGTCATGCGCACTCTCGCCGAACCAAGCCTCACGGCTGTTTCGGGAGAAACGGCCCACTTCAAGGCAGGCGGGTCCTATAACGTGCCAGAAGCGGTCACTAATGATGACGACGGCGACACCGAGATCACCTTCCGTCAGGCTGACTATGGCGTGGCCCTGTCTTTCACGCCCACTGTTCTTACCGAAGGCCGGATCAGCTTGAAACTTCAAACGGAGGTCCAGGAACCTACGGCAACCGGTTCCACCACATTCCGTGGTGACGTGAACCTGCCGGGCATGCGTAATCGATCAGCTTCAACCACTGTCGAATTGCCGTCTGGCGGATCCATGGTGATTGCCGGACTGATCCAGGATGACGTGCGTCAGGTGGTCTCCGGCTTCCCCGGCCTCAAGCATGTGCCGGTCTTCGGCTCGCTGTTCCGCTCCCGCGAGTTCGTTCGCAATGAGTCAGAGGTGATGGTGGTGATCACGCCCTATTTGGTTCGGCCCACCAACATCAACAACATTGTGCGTCCCGATCAGAACTTCGAACCGGCCAGCGATGCTGCCGGAATGTTCATGGGCCGCGTCAATCGGGTCTACGGGACCAAACAAGGCAACCTGCCCAAGGGCCGTTACACGGGCTCCATTGGCTTCATTCTCAAGTAATGAGTTGGAAGAAAAAATGATAAGCACCATCACAGCGTCAAAGCAAAGTTCAGCTCAACTGGGTGGCAATGCCAGAAGTGGATTGACCGGCATGGGCAAAGCGGCGCGCTGCATCGCTCTTGGAGCCGCCCTGCCAATGCTCGCACTTGCCGGATGTGCAAAGCACAGCGAAGATCATTTCGTCGTTGGCTCGATACAGGACAATCACAAGGTCCGTCACCCGATCATCATCGATGAAAGCGAAAAGACACTCGACATTCCCGTAGCGCGGGACAGCCGTGATCTGACGCATGCATCGGCCAGCGCAGTTGACGGCTTTGCCCAGAAATTTCGCAATTCTGCCGGTGGCTATGTGACCATTTTGCTGCCGGAAGGTTCGCCAAACAAAGCGGCTGCCAGCAAGATCGGTTCAAAGGCTGCGGCCCGGCTGCGTTCCAACGGGATCGCCAGTCATCGCATCCGTTTCTTCAGCTACAACGCCAACCAGCATGGCAACGCCGCGCCCGTACGGCTTTCCTATCAAGCGGTTTCCGCCAAGGTGGAAGGTTGCGGACAGTGGAACCGCGATCTGACATCCACTCACGAGAACAAGCAGTATCACAATTTCGGTTGTGCATCGCAAAGCAATCTCGCCGCGATCATCTCCAATCCGTCGGATCTAATCGCACCGCGCGGCATGAGTTCCATCGACGCGCAGCGCCGTGGCGCAGTGATCGAAGAATATCGTGCGCAAGGTCAGGTGCTTGAAACCAGACCGTCTGACGAGTTCTCGACCAACTAGCAGCAACCCCTGACGCGAAAGCGGACGCAACCCTCAACACAAGCCGAAAGGTCAACAGTCGCAACCAGTCTCCTCTGCAAAACCGATCGCGGCAAACGGTTCAAACGGCACGAGGAGCAGGACTTTGACGATGAATACCGGCCCCAGACGCCAACGGAAAACGCCATGAGTGCACAACAAACGAATGAAACCGACGCTTTCCCGGAAGTGCAGCCTGATGACGGTATGTCGGGTGGCTATCGCGATGCCAACCCGCATCTGGCGCAATCAATCGCTTCGACCAACAGTGAGAGTTTGAGCGATATTCGTCCGGTTCCCCGCGTTGCAATTCAGGCCTTTTGTGAGTCCCAACAGATTGCGGCGGTCATAGAAGGCGCATCGACAGACAGACGCATGGGCAAAGCGCATGTGAAAGTTCAGCTTGGCGGCATTCCCGCTGCGGTCGACTTTTATCAGACAGCAACCACGCCAAATCTGATCATCGTGGAATCGCGTTTGGAAGGCGATAGCCTGATGAGCGAGTTGGGCAAGCTCGCTGAAGTCTGCGATGAATCAACCAATGTCGTTGTCATCGGCCATCGCAATGATGTGCACACCTATCGAGAACTGATCAGCCAGGGCGTGTCGGAGTATCTCGTTGCACCCATATCTATGGCCGACGTCATGGAAGTGGTCTCGACCCTCTTTGTGAGTCCGGACGCGGAGCCTTTGGGCCAGACCATTGCCTTCATCGGGGCTCGTGGTGGTGCCGGGTCCTCAACAATCGCGCACAACGCCTCCTGGGCGATTGCAAACAATCATTCAAGCGATGTTGTTCTTGCGGACTTCGATCTGGCCTTCGGAACGGCCAATATCGACTTTGATCAGGACCCGGCCCAGGGCGTTGCTGATGCGATCTACTCATCTGAACAGATCGATGACACCTATCTGGACAAGCTGCTTTCGAAATGTTCGCAGCATCTCAGCCTGCTGGCAGCCCCGTCAAACCTCGATCGGGAGTATGATTTCGTTCCAAGCGACTTCACCAATTTGATCGAAGTTGCTCAACGCTCGACTCCGCATGTGCTGATTGATTTACCGCATGGCTGGACAGGGTGGATTCGTCACGTCCTGTCTCTGGCCGATAAGGTGGTTATCACAGCGACGCCCGACCTGGCTTCCTTGCGCAACACCAAGAACCTGGTCGACACGCTCGTTGATCTCAGACCCAATGATGACAAGCCTTTGCTCGTGCTGAACCAGTGCAACGTACCAAAACGGCCCGAAATCTCAGTGGCTGAGTTTTGCAGCCCTCTGGATATTGAACCGACGATCGTCGTTCCATTTGAACCCGGTTTGTTCGGTCTAGCGTCCAACAATGGTCAGATGATTTCGGAAACCGACCCCAAGCATGATGTTGCAGCTTCCTTCGCCACCCTGGCGCAGGTCGTGACCGGACGACGCGAAATTCAGCCGGTGGAGAAGAGTTCGGTGTCTTCATTGCTGTCGCGGTTCACGCGCAAGAGATGACAGCTCCGGCCCCGTGCCGGTGTACAGGAGAGTTGAGTGATGTTCGGTAAACGCAGCGGAACACCAAGCGACGGCAATGGTAGGAAGCCCCTGGCCATGCCGCCGGGTATTTCAAGCGAACCAACGCTTTCAAAGGAGGCTGGGGACACCAAAACCGCGGCCAAAGACGTTGATGCAAAGTCGAATGGTGATCACGGCAGTCAGTCATTGACGCCACAGAAAGTCGAAGCGTCCGCGCCACCCATGCATACGGAGTCCAAGCCTGCGCCCGCTGATGTGAAGGTCAAGTCTGACAAATACTATGACGTCAAGGGTGAGGTCTTCTCGGCTTTGATCGACACGATCGACATGTCGCAGTTGTCTCAGCTCGACGAGAACGGCGCCAGCGAAGAGATCCGCGATATCGTCAACGACATCATCGCGATCAAATCGATCGTCATGTCGATCTCCGAGCAGGAAGAACTGCTGGCTGATATCTGCAACGACATTCTCGGCTATGGTCCGTTGGAACCACTGCTGGAGCGTGACGACATTGCCGATATCATGGTCAATGGTGCCGACAAAACCTATATCGAAGTGAACGGTAAGACGCAAACGACGAATGTGCGGTTCCGCGACAATGATCAGTTGATGAACATTTGTCAGCGCATCGTGTCGCAAGTCGGTCGTCGTGTGGATGAAGCTTCACCCATCTGTGACGCCCGTCTTGCCGACGGGTCGCGTGTCAACGTTATCGCACCTCCACTTGCGCTGGATGGGCCGACTCTGACGATCAGGAAATTCAAGAAGGACAAGCTGACGCTTGATCAGCTCGTTCGATTTGGCTCGATCTCCCCGGAGGGAGCCGAAATCCTCAAGATCGTCGGCCGCGTCCGCTGCAATGTCGTGATTTCAGGCGGCACAGGCTCCGGTAAGACAACATTACTAAACTGCCTGACCAGTTTCATCGATGAGGATGAGCGCATCATCACATGTGAGGACTCGGCCGAACTGCAATTGCAGCAACCTCATGTCGTTCGTCTTGAAACCCGCCCGCCAAATTTGGAAGGCGAGGGAACGATCACAATGCGTGACCTCGTCAAGAACTGCCTGCGCATGCGTCCCGAGCGCATCATCGTGGGTGAGGTGCGCGGACCGGAGGTGTTCGATCTTCTGCAAGCCATGAACACCGGCCATGACGGTTCCATGGGCACAATTCACTCCAACTCCCCCCGCGAATGCTTGTCGCGCATGGAATCGATGATTGCCATGGGCGGCTACTCCCTGCCGCAAAAGACGGTGCGTGAAATCATCGTCGGTTCGGTTGATGTGATCATTCAGGCGAAACGTTTGCGTGACGGGTCGCGTCGTATCACCCACATCACCGAAGTGATCGGCATGGAGGGCGATGTCGTCATAACTCAGGATGTTTTTGTCTACGACATCAAGGGCGAACGCGAGGACGGCACCATCATTGGCGAACACCGGTCCACCGGGATCGGTCGTCCCAAAATGTGGGAACGTGCCCGCTACTACAGCGAAGAGCAGCGGCTCGCGCGGGCGCTTGATGCCTCTGAGAAGGAGGAATCATCCGAATTCTAGGGTGAAAGACATCCATGACCGCAACTCCACTCACAATCGCAATTGCTGTTGCTCTGGCGGCCCTGGCCGTTGGCACGCTTCTGGGTGCTCTCTACTACAACGCGATCATGCGCGACCGTCGCGGGACGCGACGTGTGAATACGATGAAGACGCCAAAGCGGGCTCGCATCAAGGAGACCGGCAAGAAGATCGACGAGAAGCAGCGTCGTAAACAGCGCCAGGATGCTCTCAAAAATGTCGAGGAGCAGCGCAAGAAAGGGCGCCGTGTCGAAGATCCGCCAATGCCGCAGCGCCTCGTCCAGGCCGGGCTGTCCATCAATATGCGGCAGTTCATTCTAATCTCGATGGTCATTGGCCTCGTCATCGCTTTCATCGCATTCCTACAATCTGGAAGTCCGCTCTTCGCTCTGGCCCTCGGATTTGTTGGCGGTTTTGGCCTGCCGCGCTGGTTCGTCAACTTCAAGCGCAAACGTCGGCTGCGTGCATTTATTCTCGCCTTTCCCAATGCCATCGACATCATCGTGCGCGGCATTCGTTCCGGCCTGCCACTCAATGACTGCATGCGCATCATTGCCAATGACACAGCCGAGCCTGTGCGTGGTGAGTTTCGCAAGCTCGTGGAAACCACGCAACTTGGTGTCTCCATTCCCGAAGCCTGCGACAGGCTCTATCAGGCTGTGCCAACATCGGAGACGAATTTTTTCTCCATCGTGATCACCATTCAAAGTTCTGCCGGCGGCAACCTTTCGGAGGCCCTGGCGAACTTGTCGAAGGTTCTACGCGAACGGCGCAAAATGTCGGACAAAATTCAGGCTGTTTCGATGGAAGCAAAAGCATCTGCCGCCATCATCGGATCCTTGCCATTCATCGTTGCGATCCTCGTCTGGTTCTCGACGCCGGGTTATCTCGATCCGCTATTCTTTGAAACCAGTGGACACAAAGTGCTGTTCTTCTGCGCTTTGTCGATGTTCTTCGGCATCATCATCATGCGCCGAATGATCAACTTCAAATTCTGATCGGGTGTTCCCATGGATTTTCTGACCACCCTTCTGCAAGCCGAGCATCTGGTCGCAGGTGCGACGTCGATAGCGGTCTTCGCCACCATCCTGACGCTTATCATTCCGTTCTTTTCAAAGGATCGACTGAGTTCTCGTATGAAAAGCGTTGCGCTTGAGCGTGAAAAGCTCCGTGCCAATGAACGGCAGCGGCTTAAGGATGACAAGATCAAAGGCCGCGGACGGGCAAGCAGACGCGAACCCGGAGCGCTTCTGAAGACCGTCGTGGACGGGTTGAATCTTCGCACAGCACTTGCAGATGAAAAGACGGAAGAAACATTGGTTCAGGCCGGCTTTCGCGGTCCTGCTCCGCTGTTTGTTTTTCTCGGTCTGCGCCTGCTTCTGCCCTTCGTACTCGGTGGCCTGTGCGCGCTTTACATATTTGTGCTCGTCCCTATCGAAGCGGACAATTTGCGCAAGTTACTGTTTTGTATTGTGGCTGGTGGGCTCGGCTTCTATTTGCCGGTGCTCTATCTCAACAATCGGTTGAAATCGCGCCAGCTTTCAATAACGCAGGCATGGCCGGATGCGCTTGACCTGACCCTCATCTGTGTTGAATCGGGCATGTCGATTGAGGCAGCATTTAGAAAGGTTGCCACCGAGATCGGGTCTCAATCCATCGCTTTGGCGGAAGAACTTTCGCTGACGACGGCGGAACTTTCCTTTCTGTCGGAACGGCGCAAGGCCTATGAGAATTTGACCAAAAGGACCGGTCTTGAATCGGTCAAGAATGTCACGCTCTCGCTGATCCAGGCCGAAAAATATGGCACCCCGCTGGCTGACGCCCTTCGCGTGCTTAGTCAGGAAAATCGCGATATGCGTATGAATCTGGCGGAGAAGAAGGCGGCCGCGCTGCCACCGAAGCTCACCGTCCCGATGATGCTGTGCTTCCTGCCGGTCCTGTTCTGTGTCATTCTGGCTCCAGCCGTAATCCGCACTTTGGATATCTTTGGCAGTTCCAATCTGTAGGCTGACAGTGCACAGTGCTGCCATCGCCGATGACGTGACTGTGGTTCATGATCAAGACACGCCTCACGGAATTCTTTGAGATAGAACATCCCATCATCGGTGCGCCGATGGCTTTCGCTGCTGGGGGACGCCTTGCTTCCGCTGTAACCAACGCTGGCGGGCTAGGCCTGATCGGCGGAGCCTACGGTGATCGCGGATGGGTGGATACACAGTTCACGGCTGCTGGAAATGCAGTGGTCGGTTTTGGTTTCATCACCTGGAACTTGTCGGCGGCACTGGAAGCATCCCCCGATCTTCTCGATGCAGTTTTGGACCGCCAGCCTGCGGCTTTGTTCCTGTCCTTTGGGGATCCGCAGCCTTACGCGCAAACAATTGCAGACGCGGAAGTTCCGTTAATCTGCCAGGTTCAAACCCTGCATGATGCCCGCCATGCAGTTGATTGTGGGGCGGCGGTCATTGTTGCGCAGGGGAGCGAGGCCGGTGGGCATGGGGAAGCGCGCGCGACCATGACGCTGGTGCCCGAAGTGGCGGACATGTTGGCAAAGACGGCCCCAGACGTGCTGCTTTGCGCTGCCGGCGGCATTGCAGATGGTCGCGGGCTTGCCGCGTCATTAATGCTCGGAGCTGATGGGGTTCTCGTCGGTTCGCGCCTATGGGCCAGTTACGAGGCGGATGTCCATCCCAACATGCATGAGGCTGCCCGCCTTGCCAGTGGCGATGACACGATCCGCTCCAGCGTGATGGATATCGCCCGCCATCTCGATTGGCCGGATCGATACACGGCGCGGGTTCTGAAGAACGCTTTCACCGATCGATGGCACAATGACATTGAAGGTCTGTTGAAAAACGCGCAGGCCGAGGCCGCCAAATGGAGACAAGCCTGGTCCGACGGGGACATGGACATCGCCAACACTTTTGTTGGCGAGGCGGCCGGACTGATCAAGACAGTCGAACCCGCTGGTGCGATTATCTCGCGCATGGTCGATGAGGCGGAGCGACAATTGGCTCGCTACTGAGTCGTTACGGCTTCAATCCTCCGCGTTCCGGGCTCGGGCGGTGTTTCAGGCTTCCCAGCAAAGCATTGCGCCTTTGCCATCCAGCTTTCCGCGACGGGACCGGAGACGCGTAGTTTGGTGTCTGCAATGTTCCGTGTCTGGGTGACAACCTGACAAAACTCCACCGCGCTGCCTTCAATGCAGTCGGTCGTACTGTCGCCATAGGTCCAGACTGCGCCAGATGGTGCCGTGAGCGAGAGGCTTGGCATGTCGCCGGGCGGCTCTTCTCCGCGCAGCTTGAACGTCCAGCCAAATGTGTTCACACCCAGAACCACGATGTTGCGGATGCGGTCGGTGTTTTGGCGTTCAACACCAAAGAGGTCGAACAGCTCCTGCCCGTGTGCCCAATGCTCCATCTGTCTTGCGGTCATTGACGAGCGGACGGACATGTCCGGCCCGGCCCATTTCACGCGCATCTTTGGGTCGAGATTGCTCCAGCGCTTTGCCATATCTGTCGCGAGTTCATGCCAGGCTGACAGAAGCTCCGGCCCGCGTTCCGCAATCTCAGCATTTTCGTGAGCACGCATGCTTGGCGCACTCATCACGCCCGAAACCATCTGCATGAGACGGTCCGGATCGGTCAGCGAGGCGTCCGCAGCGATGTTCCAATAATGGAGATGAACCAGAACATCGTTGGTGGTCCAGCTCTTGAAGGCGCTGGGTCGTTCGAAGTCATTGGATGAGAGCTTGGAGACGAGCGCATGGAGTGCCTCAACCTCTTCACCGAAATCAGCCGCCTGTTGCATCATCATCTTCGATTTCGATCAGCACATCATCAGCGCTCACTTGCGCATCGATCTGCGCATGTATAGCCGATATCTTGCCGTCCATCTGACAGTCCAGCTGGTGTTGCATCTTCATTGCCTCCAGCACAGCGACGGTCTGACCCTTTGAGACCGTATCACCAACAGCAACATGAATGTTGGCAAGGCGACCGTGCATCGGTGCGACCACGGTATTGGCTGACAATCCGGTATCCGTCAGTGCCGCTCCTCCGGTGATGTCAGAAAAGCGGAAAGTGTGCCGTTGGCCGCTGATGTGGATGTCCTGTCCGTCAGTGCAGGCGGTAATGTCCAGCATCTTGCCTGCCACGCGAAAGCGAAAGCGATGCGCCTCGCGCGCAATCAGTGCGACTTCAATCGGCTCATCCGCCAGCCCCGCAACCCGCCAGCCCTCGCCTGTATCCTCAATGACAAGATCATGGTTGTGACCGTTTGCTGAAAGGGTGAGGGCAGATTTCAGAGAGCCGGTGCTCGACCAGTTCATCAACACGCCAGAAACTTGCCCGGCCCGTGCGATGGAGGCGTCACGCAGATCGATAAGTCGTGTGGCGGCGGCCACCGCGATCACATCTGCACCTGCTGTCTCTGCAGCAAAGCCCTCTGGGAAGTTCTCTGCAATGAAAGCAGTGGTCGCAGCGCCGTTCGCAAAATCTTCGCGTTCGAGACATGCGATCAGAAAATCGCGGTTTGTCTGCGGGCCGAACAGGGCGGATTCGCCAAGAGCACGGATGAGTTTAAGCCGGGCGATATCGCGTGTCTCGCCATGCGTGACGATCTTTGCCAGCATCGGGTCGTAAAAGGGCGAGACGCTGCCACCGGTTTCGATGCCATCATCGGTACGCGCGATGGCGGGTTTGTCCCACAGAACAATATCGCCAGTGCTTGGCAGAAAGTCCTGAGTTGCGTCTTCAGCATACAGCCGCACTTCGATGGCGTGCCCGCTCAGAGCGACATTGCCCTGTTCAAAGCCGAGCGGCTCACCGCGAGCAACCTGCAATTGAAGCGCAACCAGATCGAGTCCCGTGATCATTTCGGTCACAGGATGTTCGACCTGCAATCGCGTGTTCATCTCCAGAAAATAGAACCCACCATCATCGCCCAGCAGAAACTCCACCGTACCGGCGCCGCGATAATCGATGGCCCTTGCGGCATCGACTGCGGCCTGGCCCATGGCGTCGCGCAGTTTGGTGGTCAAAACGGGGCAAGGCGCTTCTTCTACCACCTTCTGGTGGCGCCGTTGAACCGAACAGTCGCGTTCATTCAGATGGATGCAGTTTCCATGCGCGTCGGCGAAGACCTGCACTTCCACATGACGCGGGCGCAGGATCGCTTTTTCCAAAATCAACTCGCCGGACCCGAACGCATTCTGCGCTTCAGACCTGGCGGTCTTCAGGGCTTCTTCCAACTTGTCGGCGCTGTGAACAAGGCGCATGCCGCGCCCGCCACCACCGGCTGCGGCTTTCACCATCACAGGGTAGCCGATCTCATTTGCCGCCGCGGTGAAGCGCTCTTGCGCCTGGTCCTCGCCCTCATAGCCGGGAACGCAAGGCACATTGGCGGCGATCATCAAACGCTTGGCCTGCGCCTTGTTGCCCATGGCATCGATGGCGGCGGCAGGCGGCCCGATAAAAATGATGCCCGCCTCTTTGCAGGCACGCGCGAAATCAGCGTTTTCTGACAGAAACCCGTAGCCTGGATGGATGGCATCTGCCCCCGTTTTGCGTGCAGCCTCCAATATCGCGTCCATATCAAGGTAACTCTCGCCAACCGGAGGCGGACCGATGCAGACAGATTCATCGGCCATCTTGACGTGAGGCGACTGCGCATCGGCCTGCGAGTAAACGGCGATGGCGCGCAGGCCCTGCGCCTGGACGGTACGCATCACACGGCAGGCGATTTCGCCCCTGTTGGCAACCAGAACACTGCGCATCAGCCTGCCCCCTCTTTTGGCAAAGCCCAATTGGGCTTTCGCTTCTGCGCAAAGGCGGTGAGGCCTTCACGGCCCTCCGCACTGAACATGCAATCGGTAAACGTCGCTGCCGCCGCATTGATCTGATCTTCGCGGTTCATGCCCGGCAGAGAAAGCAGCAGCGATTTCGTCGCAGCAACCGCATTCGGGGCGTTGTCTGATGTTTGCAGAATGACATCAGCAACCGCATCATTGAGCGCCTCTGCTCCATCGACCACCGTATCGACAAGACCGATATGTCGCGCTTCCTGTGCGTCGAACATCGCTCCGGTCAATGCGAGGCGACGCATGGAGGCCATACCGATCCGGGCGATGAGAAAGGGCGCAATCTGAGCGGGAGCCAGTCCGATGCGAACCTCTGTCAGAGAAAAACGTGTCTCGCGTTCCGCAATCACGACATCGCCGCAACTCGCAATCCCCATGCCGCCCGCGACGCAGGGGCCCTCCAGCGCCATCACCGTGATCTGCGGCAATGTGTTGATGGCTTCATACAGCCCGCCTGCACTTCGGCTCATGGCCAGCGTGTCCGTTCGATTGCTTTCCCCGCTTGCAGCTTTGCGGAAGCTTTTGAGATCGCCGCCAGCGCAGAACACGCCTCCACGGCCGCGAAACGTCACGCCGCGTATGTCGCGGGCGCTCTGAAGCACACCGCACAGGTCCAAGAGAGCGTCACTTCTCTCGCTGGTCAAGGCGTTGCGGTTTTCTTGCGGGGAGTTGAACCAGACGGTCAACCAACCGTCATGCTGTTCAAGGTCCAGCGTATCACTTTGCGGCAAATCGACCATGATCACATCCTGGCAACGCCGAATGCATTTGGCCGCAAAGTGCGATTGCGAGCCTCTAGAATCGTTTCCAATACGAAGCCGATGACGCGACGTGTATCTCGCGGATCAATGATACCGTGATCGAGAACCTGACCGGACGTATACCAGGCCGATGCCTGCCGGTCGAAGATGTCCCGAATGGTCGCTTCCTGCTTTGCGATTGTAGCCATATCCGGGTCGACACCTTTGCGCTTTGCTCCGGCAATCGCCACCTGACTCATCGTTTTGGCGGCCTGCGCCCCGCCCATCACGCCGGTGGTGGAATTGGGCCAGGAGAACAGAAAGTCAGGTTCATAGGCCCAGCCGCACATGCCGTAATTGCCAGCGCCATAGCTGTTGCCGATGTGGAAGGCGAGTTTGGGAACGCGCAGATTGGAGACGGCCTGAATCATCTTCGAGCCGTGCTTGATCATCCCGGCCTGCTCGGTTTCCTTGCCCACCATATAGCCAGTCGTGTTGTGCAGAAAGATCACCGGCTTTCCCGCCTGATCGCACAATTGGAGGAACTGCGCCGCCTTGGTGGCGCCCGCAATGTCGATAGGGCCATTGTTGCCCAGGATGCCAACTGCCTGACCGTAGACACTGGCCTGTATGCACACGGTGGAGACGCCGTAGCGCGACTTGAAATCTTCAAAGTCCGATCCATCAACCAGCCTCGCCACGACTTCGCGCACATCATAGGGAATGGTGTTGTCGGCTGGTACGACACCGGCGATCTCATCCGGGTCGTAAATCGGTTCGGCGAAGGAACGCTGTGGCAAAGCGGGTAGACCGTCATTCCAGTTCAGCCCGGCAAAGACGCGCCGTGCCGTCGCCAAACCTTCGGCATCGTCCTCAGCGAGATACTCCACCACCCCCGACGTTGTCGCATGCATTTCCGCCCCGCCAAGTTCGGCATCGGTTGAGGTTTCGCCGGTCGCCGCCTGGGTCAGCGCTGCTCCCGCCAGGGCCGCCATGCCGTTTTTCTTGATGCCGACCACATAGTCTGAAAGCCCCGGCATGTAGGCTCCACCAGCTGTGGAGGGGCCGTGCAAGACTGCAAGCGTTGGAATGCCCATGGCGGAAAGCTGCGCCAGATTGCGAAATACCGCCCCAGCCTCAGACCACAATTGCACCTTATAGGCAACGAGATTGGCCCCGGCCGATTCCACGCAATGAATGAGCGGCAGTCTTTGGCGCTTGGCGATGTTTTGGATCGACAGAACTGCCGGCATGCCCATATCGGTCATCGCACCTGCGCGGATGCCGCTGTCATCCACCCAGACCAGCGAGCGCACGCCGCCAACAAAGCCGATGCCTGTGATCAAAGATGCGCCGGGAACGCTTGTTTCGATGTCGGGATCTTCGGCAAGAAAATTCGCCATCGTGTGAAGAGCGAGAAAGGGCATGCCGGGATCAAGCAGCCGGGCCAGCCTTTCGCGCGGTGTGAGTTGTCCGCGTTCCTCAAAACGGGGCCGACGTTTTTCCGAAAGCTGCTCGGCTCGCGCTTCATAACTGCGCAGTTGATCCACCAGAGTCAGCATGGCCGCTCGATTTTCGGCAAAAGTCTCCGATCCCGTCACGATTTTTGAGCGAAACACACTCACGCAAACCGCTCCAGATCAAGCTCTTGTGCCAACCGGACGGGGATCGAAACCGGCATGGCCAGCGCCTTCTGGCCAAAGCCTTTGCCTTGTGCATCCTGCCTCAAACTTGCAATCCCCCCACCACCGAGTGCCCGGTCTAAAAGCAGATTGATGGCATGGCTGCCCGGCAAATAAAAGCGCTCGACGCGATCTTGTGCGCCTTCCAGTTCAAGCGCGAAATGCGCTGAAACCGCTTCAGGCGAGAGCGCCTGCCAGATATAGGGCAGGTATTTTGCGTCCCTTGCCATCACGCCAATATTGGCCTTGTCCCCCTTGTCGCCGGACCGCGCGACGGCCAGGGCGATCAGCGGAACACCGATCATGTCCGAAGAAGGTTCGGCCGGTTCGGGTTGGTCCACCGTCTCGATTGCGTGCGTCTCCGACTCAACACTAAGAGCAAGTTGAACGGCCGCACCGTCGCCGTCGTCAAATGACAATCTTGGCGTCACCTTTTCTTTGTCGATCAAGCAAGACCAAAGCCGCACCACGGGAGAGGGTTTGGGCCGCCCTCCCGCGGTGAAGATGCTCATGCCAGCCGGAGTGGCAAGCCCCATGCCCGCCATCTCCTTCAAGAAAATGCCGACCGCGCTCGCATCATCATGGCGCACGGCAAGCTTCAACATCACTTCTCCATAGCCGCGTTCATAAGAGCCGAAGACCTCGGTGCTGATCTCGGTGAAGTCCGCAGCGTTGACGGCACGCAATCTCGCCCGGGCGCGATCGATGATCGCTTGCGCGAGGCTCTCCGCGCGGCTGCGTGCATCAAAGCCGTTGATCAAAAAGGTCTGTCCGGCACGATAGCCATCCATGGCCGTGGCGCTGACCTTGTACTGCGCAGACGGTGCGCGTCCTCGAACTCCACGAACGGTAACCTCATTGTCTCCGCTTTGCTCCAGCGTCACATCCCGAAAGTCACAAGCAACATCGGGCAGGGCGTAGGCGGCAGGGTCTCCGATTTCGTAGAGCATCTGTTCGCCGACTGTGAGCGGCGTCACAGTACCAGTCGTTTCCGGCGGTTTCGACAGGATACAGGTGCCTTCGCTCTCGATGGTTGCGAGTGGGTAGCCGATGTCTGCCAGCGGCCCGGCGTCGCGCCAGTCTGTGAAATTGCCGCCCGTCGCCTGCGGGCCGCATTCGATCAAATGTCCGGCAAGCGATCCGGCGGCAAGACGGTCGAAATCGTCAACCTGCCAGCCGAAGCTGTGAATGCAGGCAGCCAAGGCCACGGCGCTGTCTACGCAACGCCCGGTGATGACGATGTCAGCACCCTCGTCGAGTGCCTTGGCAATTGGAAATGCACCAAGATAGGCATTGGCCGACAGCAAGGACTCTGCCGGCGGAAAGGGCGCGCCGCAAAACATGTCGACGGTTTCGGTCGCCTCAGCGAGTTCACCCAACACGTCATCACCCGTGATGGTTGCGACCCTCAGATTGAGGCCATGCTTTGAAAGCAGGGCGCGGACAGCATCGGAGCAAGCTTTCGGATTGACTCCACCGGCATTGGAAATGACCTTGATGCCGCGCTCTGCAATCGCTTTCAGATTGGGAGCAAGGGCGGCGCTCACAAAATCGGCGGCGAACCCGGCTTGCGGATCCTTGACGCGCGCGCGCGCCATGATCGACATGGTGATTTCGGCCAGATAATCATAGACCAAGAAGTCGAGCTGTTCGGTGCGCAGCAATTGTGCCGTAGCGTGGGATGCCTCGCCCCAATAACCGCTCGCCCCGCCAATTGTGATGCTCTTTGCTGTGTTCATCGACACGACGCGTTCATTTCAAACTTGCGTCCGATTTAGACCTTTGAAGCATTCAGCGAAATAGGCAGGAGTGAACACTCCGAGGCAAATCGGTCCCTTGTTCCCATTTCGCATCCCGCTCCCTTATAGTCGCGCCAAATCATTTTTGGGGTGACGGCAGTGACGACGAAGCGTCTTCCGCAAGAAGTCATCAGACGAAAGCGTGACGGGGTGGCACTCACCGCAGACGAGATTTCGGATTTCGTGCGGGGCATCACCGATGACAGCATCAGCGAAGGTCAGGTTGCTGCCCTCGCCATGGCGGTTTTCTTTCAGGGAATGAACCGCGACGAGGCTGTGGCGCTTACCGTCAATATGCGCGACAGCGGCGATGTGCTGGACTGGTCCGATCTCGACGGACCGGTGCTGGACAAGCATTCCACCGGCGGGGTGGGCGACAATGTCTCCCTGATGCTGGCGCCTGCCATTGCCGCTTGCGGCGGGTTCGTGCCGATGATCTCGGGACGGGGGCTTGGTCACACCGGCGGAACGCTGGACAAGTTTGATTCCATTCCCGGTTACACGACGCAGCCCAACAGCGCGCTGTTTCGCAAGGTCACGAAATCGGTGGGCTGTGCCATCATCGGGCAGACGGCCAATCTCGCACCCGCTGACAAGCGCTTTTACGGCATTCGCGACGTCACGGCGACGGTGGAGAGCGTGCCGCTGATCACGGCCTCGATCCTCTCCAAAAAGCTGGCGGCCGGGCTGGGCGGGCTGGTGCTTGATGTCAAATGCGGCAATGGCGCGTTTATGGATGATATCGACAAGGCGCGTGAACTTGCCGTGTCGCTGGTGGAGGTGGCGAATGGTGCGGGTTTGCCTACAACCGCTTTGCTCACCGATATGAATCAGCCGCTGGCAAGTGCTGCCGGAAACGCAGTAGAGGTGATGAACTGCATCGACTTTCTCACCGGTCGCAGCGTGGATGCGCGACTTTGGGATGTCACCGTGGCTTTGGGCGCCGAGATGCTGGTGAGCGGAGGTCTTGCAGCGGCCGCAAAAGACGGCGCGGCCAAGATGGAGGAAGCCTTCTCAAGCGGAGCAGCGGCGCAGAAATTCGCCAAGATGGTGCGCGAACTGGGTGGACCGTCCGACCTTCTGGAGAAACCGGAAAGGTATTTGGAAGCCGCTCCCGTCGTGCGGCCCGTCTTCGCCGAAACGGACGGCATCGTGACGGGTATCGACACCCGTTCGGTCGGTGTGGCGGTGGTCGCTTTGGGCGGGGGACGCGTGCGCGCAGCTGATGCGGTTGATCCGGTGGTGGGCTTTACCGATCTGGCGCGCATTGGCGACGGCATCGATGCCGATCAACCGCTCGCCATGGTCCATGCCCGCGATGACGCTGCAGCCGAACAGGCGGCTTCGTCTTTGCGCGCGGCCTATCGCTTTGGCGATGCGCGGTCTGTGGAAGAAGGGCCGGCGGTGATCGAACGCGTCACCGCGACGTCGTGATACGATGAAGCAATTCGCTGTCGGGCGCTACGCGCCGTTTCCCGGGATCAACTACGCGCATCCAAAGCCGTTTCGCAATTGGACGGACCAGCAGATGACTGCGGTCATCGGCGGTTGGCTGTCCGGCGATCCGCCGTCGCTGGAACTCGCCACGCTTGCCTTGGCCGAATTGAGAGGCAGGCAGGCGGACCTTGCCGCCTCCATGAAATTCGCTGACGCTGGCTATGAGCCGATCCCCTGGCTGGAAGAGGCGGGCGAGCGGGTGCGCGACGTGTTCACACCGCAGGTGTTGGCGCAGCAGAAGTCGGGACGGCTTGGCGCGCATGTCTATGTCATGTTGCGCTGGGGTTATAGCGCAGAAAACGGTCTGTATGGCGCCTATGTGGGGTCGACAGGTAAACCGGTCGCAACGCGTTGCGCGGAGCATCGCAAGGGTATTCGTTCGGCCCGGGGCCTGCCGCGCTATGGCGTCGAACCGCTATGGTCCCTGTTTGACTTTATCAACCCGGTTCCAAAAGCACGCGCGGGTCGCGAGGAATGGGAAACGCGCCTGCATGAAGCGCTCGCACCCGTCATCCCGAAAGTCACGGGCGATGTCGCGTTCTGATGGCGCGGAAAGTTCATTGCGCACAAGGCGGAGTGTTTTCCAGCACTGAGGCGAAGTCGTCACGCTCGACCGCCTGATCGAGGAAGTCTCTCTTTTCGTCGCTCAGTTTTGGGTCGATATGGCTGGTGTCAGTGAGCAAGTTCGCAAGCCGGCTTTCTCGCATCGACTTCCTTACGTAATACTCGACATCCGGGTTCAACTGGATCGCCCCAGTTGACTTGTGCCCCCAGAAGAGGATGGTCGTTGCGAGGGAATCTCCCAGCTTGGCATAGGTCACCACCTCGTCAATCGCATCGATGAGCGCGCTTTCGTGCGGGTTTTCCGGTGAACGAAGATACCGACCGCAAAAGATCAGCTTTTGATCGAGGGGCCAAATTCCAAGATCCTGAAGTTTGGCAGCCGCATTGAAAACAACGCAGTATGACGCTGGGTCCTTTTTGTCCCTGACGGTGTGGTTTTTCCACGCTTGCCAACGTGCCTGCTCTTCTCCCGAGCTGGAGTAGTCTGGGTAGCGCTCGTTGTAGATTTGATAGTGAACCGGCACGATCTGCGAGCAATATCGCTCGTCATCCGAGAGGTCTTTTTCGGGTTCCACGGTTTCGATCTTGGCCAATTCGCCTGACGTAAACTCAAACATCCCTGGATGCGGATGGTCGGCAAAAGACCAGTCGATATCCGCGGCCAACGTAGCGCTGGACGCCAGGCTGGTAGCAACCGCAAGACCTGCCAACTGCAACCATCTAAACAGGTCGTTCACCGACAACTTATCCTCTTGCTCAACTCTTCAACTATGTTTTCTCCGAAGATTTTGAGGACATTCATCATGTCAAATCAAGAATTGGACGGGCTCCGCTGCCGCGAGCTTCGCCAGAACGACCGCGCAATGCAAGAGGAAATCAGGCAGATCTCAGGACGGAGCAATCGAATTTGGCGGAGAAGTGAAGGAGTGCGTGAGCAGATTCGCAATCGGCAAAAGCAAAGACGAGCCCTGAAACTTCGGATAGGGAAGGAAAGCTTGCTCGCCGCAATACCTGGGCCTGTCGGAATTGCGGCTGGCCTGTCTCTCGCGAAGTCTGAAGTAGAACTCGCACAAATACGAAGCACCATGCACCGCCTTCAGAAACGGCTTTCTACACTGGTTCATGATGCTGAACATCTCCAGAGTGTGCGTAGTCAGTTGCAGACGAGACTGGAAGAGAATGCCAGACAAATAACACGGCTCAATTGTGTCATTTAGTTGCAATCAATCACATCATTTCGAAACCGAATTGCGGGCCGTATTGGGCTAGTTCTGACAAGGCGGAGTGCTTTCCAGCACCGACGCGAAGTCGTCACGCTCGACGGCCTCGTCGAGGAATTGTCTTTTCTCGTCGCTCAGTTTTGGGTCAAGATGGCTGGTGTCTGCGTAGGGCTCCAGATATCTGATTTTCCCCAACGACTTGCCCAAGAAATAGCTGACATCAGGGTTAAGTCGAATAGGATGCCCCGCCGGTACAGAAGCAGCAAGCTTCTGATAAGCGGACGTGTCTCCCAACTTGGCATAGGTTTTCATTTCCTGAACCAGTCTGACAAAGTGAGCTTCGTGTTCAGTGCGCGCAAGTCTTGAGAAACGACCGCAATAGAACAGGTCAGCTTCCGTCGGCCAGTTCCTCATGTTTTCCAGTTCGTTTGACGTTAGCGTCACCACACAACCTGGCGAGGTCTTCCGGCTTTCCACCACATATTCTTTCCATGCCTTATGGCGTGTTTGCGCATCGCCAACCTGCGAAAAGGCAGGGTAGTGTTCATTATAGAACTTATATTGAACCCTTAAGATCTCGCGGCAATATCGAGAGAAGCTGAACTCGCGGTACTTTCCAAAAGTGTCCAGAAAGGTCGATTGCTGGCTTTCCCGCAGTTCAAGGAACTCTGGATGCGGATTGTCGGCAAAAGACCAGTCGATGTCCGCGGCAAGGGTCTTGCTACCCAAAAGTGCAATCGCCAAAGCCACTACTGCTATTTGAAGCCAATTCGCCAACGGAACTATTGCCACTTGCACTCTCTGCTCTTGAACATTTTCCATTCAAGAGCATCGAACAAACCTCGTCCAGTTAAAGCTGTCTCAAAACCGGATATTGATGGCCTCTGGTCATGCGCGCTTAATAATCGTCACACCGGCGACTGGCAGCTCACGCGATCCGATCAGAATTGTGTCACCCTTTCCGATCAGATGAGACGCGTCGCGCGGCCTTGGGCCGTAATTGACAATCGTCCGCAAAGGTATGTGATCGCGAATGCGAAGATCGTCACCCGTCGGCTCCACTGTCATTCCAGCCGACTTCAGAACACGCCGCAGGATGTTTTCGGCCAGCTGATCATTGGGCCATCCCGCGCAATAGGTGAGATTGCCTTTTGCAACGACCATCGGGCGATCATCGCGGTCACTCACCACGGTTTTAGCTTCGTTGCCCAGATCGAGGTGCTCAAACCATCTCTGCATAGCGCCATCGTGATGCGACTCAACGAGTGCGCCGGGCCGCAGGCTCTCGACGCGTTGTACCCTGATCGGCAAGTGGTGCTGCAGCGGTCCGGGAGGCAGGTTGTCAGGAATCGCGTGGTTCGTAGTCCGTGATCCCGTTCGCGGTCCGAACACAATCTGCGCTCCGCTTTCTGCGAGCGTCTCCATTGTGCTTTCGCTCATCATGGGCAGATGCGGCACGATGATCGCGCTGTAGCCGTCAAAATTGGCATCAGCCGGGACGATATCGATGGACTGGCCAAGTCTGCGCAACGCGCCGTACCAGCCAAAGATATGGGCGAAGGCGTCAAAGTCAGCGCCTTGCGGCTGAATGTCGGTCGCCCAGATCGAAGGGTAGTCGAAAAGCAACGCGATCCGGGCTTTTTGGGCGGCGGCAGGTGGAAGATCGGCGATCTCGCGAGAGACCTGCATGGCTTCGTCCAAGCCGCGATCGGGCGAATTGTCGGGTCTGTTCAGCCCCGTGTGCATTTGCTCCTGCGCGAACGGCGCCTGCCGCCACCGAAAATAGCTGACCACTTCGGCACCATGAGCGAAGGCTTCATGCGACCAGAGCTGGACCATGCCGGGATGCGGATCAGGGTTCCACGGCGCCCAGTTCACAGGCCCGGGCTGCTGTTCCATGACCCACAAACGCCCGCGCCCGCAACCACGATACAGATCGTGATGGAAGGCCTGAAAGTCCGGATCACCGGCGCGCATATACCAGTTCTTCCAGGCCTCATCGCGCCCGAACTGCTCCAGGAAGCCGATCGGATAGGAGTCCCAGCTCGCAACATCGAGGTCCGCGGCAACGTCAAAATGGTCGAAATCAAGCGTGCGACCCATGAAGTTGTGAACGATATCGCGACCCGGCGCGTGCTTTCGCAGAATCGAGACCTGCGCCTTGTTGAAGTCGACCACCCGTTCGGATGTGTAGCGGGCGAAGTCCAGCCGGTGTGCAGGATTGGCCTCGGTCACGGTGAGATTGGGCAGATCGATCTGCGCGAAGTCGGTCACCTCCATCGACCAGAAGACATTTCCCCAGGCGCGGTTCAGCGCATCCGGAGACTGGTAGCGCCGTGCGAGCCAGTCGCGAAAGCCGGAGCGTGCTGCGTCGCAATAGCTCACCGTTGTGTCATGGCAGCCATATTCATTGTCTGTCTGCCAGGCGACGACGTGATCGTTGCGTCCATATCGTTTGGCCAGAATGGTGGTGATGCGGCGACATTCGTCACGATAGCCTGCATGAGAGAAAGAGTAGTGACGACGCGAACCGAAATGCCGTGTCTGGCCCTGCGCATTCACAGCCAACATGTCTGGCATTTCGTCCACCAGCCATTTGGGTGGTGTTGCGGTCGGCGTGCACAGGATGATCTTCAGCCCAGCTTTGCCGAGAATGTCGATCGCTTCATCCAGCCAGTCAAACTGCAATTCGTCCCGCGCAGGTTCTAACCGGCTCCAGGCAAATTCCGCGATGCGCACGAGCGAGATGCCCGCTTCCACCATACGCGCGGCATCGTCGGCCCACATGTCGCGCGGCCAGTGTTCGGGGTAGTAGCAGACGCCGAGGGTGGGCACGCGGTTCGTCTTTCCGCCCAATGCTCGAAGGTCAATCCTCCTTTACTGCATCATCCTTCTCTGATCGAGCGATCATGCGATCAATCTGTGTTGAATCGCGATACACGAGAAAACTCACTAGGCCGACGATCGCCAAAGTGGCCAGGGTAGGGACCAGTGTTCCATCTTCAAACATCGCTTTTCTCACTTCTCATCATGCCCAGCAACAGTCTCGCACCGAGATGCAAAAGCAGGCCAACCGACAGTGGCATGAATGACGCGAAGTAATCCAATCTGCCACCTTCGCTATCTATGTAGGGTCGTACAAATCCCAGTACCATAAATGCGATGGCGATGGAATTCACGAACGCCGTGGAGAGTTTGGTGCGTTCATTTCCAACTCTTATCAGATGTGATCTTCGCCGGAGTGAAAGTGCTGGTGAAGATCGCGCGCCAATGGGTCGCTGCTTGTCAAGTTGGAGGTAGGTTTTCGGGTCCAATGCCGAACGTCCTCTTTTTTTAAACGCGCAATCCCTCCTGGTCGAACAGCATGGCCGTTGAGGGATCGACACCGACGGTCGCGACTTGCCCGTCGCGATAGCTGCTGTGGCCTTTCTGCTCGACGGTGAGCGGAAGGGAACCGCCGACATTCAGATACAGATAAGAATTGCCGCCCATCTGCTCGACCACGGTGGTCGGTGCCTTGAAGGTGTGCCTTGCGCCTTTGGCCTCGATGAAGTGTTCCGGGCGAATGCCGACCTTCACCGCTTCACCCTTTTGCGGCGCGCGATCGCGGGTTACGACGGACAGCTTTAGATCGCCCAGACTTGGCACGACAACCGTCGCGGACCCTGCCTTTGCGCTGGCAACGCTGGCGTCCAGAAAGTTCATGCGCGGGGAACCAATGAAACCGGCCACAAATTCATTGTCGGGATTGTCATACAGTTCAAGCGGCGAACCATACTGTTCGACTATGCCGGCACGCAACACAACGATCTTGTCGGCAAGCGTCATCGCCTCTGTCTGATCATGCGTCACATAGATCATGGTGGAATCGAGCGAGTTGTGAAGCTTGGCGATTTCAAGCCGCATCTGCACGCGCAACTCAGCGTCGAGATTCGACAGGGGTTCGTCGAACAAAAATACCTTTGGCTCTCGCACGATGGACCGGCCAATTGCGACGCGCTGACGTTGTCCGCCGGACATCGCGGCAGGCTTGCGGTCAAGCAGGGGCCCAAGTTCCAGAATGGCTGCGGCCTTCTGCACGCGCTCATCGATCTCAGCTTTGCTGTGCCCGGTCATTTTCAGGCCAAAGCCCATATTGTCGTAGACGCTCATATGCGGGTAGAGCGCGTAGGATTGGAAGACCATCGCGACACCTCGTTCGGACGGTTCTACATACGAAACGTCCGCATCACCGATTTCGATTTTGCCAGACGTGATCTCTTCGAGACCGGAAATCAGTCTCAGTAAGGTCGACTTTCCGCAGCCTGACGGGCCAACAAAAACGATGAAATCGCCATCTTCGATGTCGAGATCGATACCCTTGATTACATGAACGTCGCCGAACGACTTTTTCACATTGGTCAGTGTGACGGACGCCATATTAATTCCTCCCTGCGCGAGGGCAGGCTAGATGTGCGCAAATTCCAGTGCAAGCCCATCCCTCAATTGTGTTCTTGCATCCAAACAAAGCTTTGGCCATGTTGTGTCCAGACCGTCCGAACGAAACAGGGTCGGCTAACTTCATGGGAGACAATTACATGATCAGAACGATCATCAAGACTTCGGCCAGCTTGGGCGCAGCCGCGCTCATGGCCACCACCGCCTTTGCCGGGGACCTCGTCATTAATTTCGACGACCCGAATCCGGGTCCGAAAGCCGGTTTTGAAGCCGCGGTAGAGGCGTTCAAGAAGGCACATCCAGACGTCAATGTGACGGTCAATATCAATGACCGCGAGGCGCACAAAACCGCGATTCGCAACTTCTTGTCAGCCGAAGCGCCGGATGTCACGTCCTGGTATCCCGGCAATCGCATGGCGCCTTTCGTCAATGCCGGGTTGTTTGAAGACATTTCCGATATGTGGGCGAGCGATCCGAATCTCTCCACGAGCTTCGAGGCGATCAAGCCGACCATGACGATGAACGGCAAGCAGTGGGGCGTGCCCTACTCCTATTATCAGTGGGGCATCTATTATCGCAAAGACATCTTTGACAAGCTTGGCCTTTCTGAGCCGAAGACTTGGGATGAACTGCTTTCCGCTTGTGGCAAGATGAAGGAAGCAGGCGTGACGCCGTTCACCATTGGCACCAAGTTCCTTTGGACCGCTGCCGGTGTGTTCGATTATCTCAATCTGCGCACCAATGGCTACGAAGTTCACAACGACCTGACGGCCGGCAAGATCAAGTACACCGATGATAAGATCCGTGCGACTTTCGCCAAATGGGAAGAGATGCTGGACAAATGTTCCTTCGTGAATAACCACGCCACCATGTCCTGGCAGGATGCGATTGCGCCTTTCGCCAATGGTGATGCGGCCATGTATGTGATGGGCAACTTCGCGGTTGACGGCTTCAAGAATGCCGGTCTGACTGCTGACCAGATCGACTATTTCCCGTTCCCGGAAATCACAAAGGACCTGCCGCGTGCTGAAGAAGCACCTGCTGATGCCTTCTTCATTCCTTCGCGTGCGAAGAACAAGGAAGATGCTCGTAAGTTCCTCGCCTTTATCGCGCGTCCGGAAATCCAGTCTGAGTGGAACAAGACCATCGGTCAGCTTCCGCCAAACTCCAAGGCTGAAGTCGGTGACGACAAGTTCATCCAGGAAGGTTTTCAGACCGTCTCGACAGCCGCAGGCCTTGCGCAGTTCTATGACCGCGATGCGCCTGCCGAAATGGCAAAGGCTGGCATGGAAGGCTTCCAGCAGTTCATGACCGACCCATCGAAGCTTGAGGAAATCCTCACCAAGCTCGACGAGGTTCAGGCCAAAGTCTACCAGTAAGATGAATGGAAGGGCGGCTCGGAGTGGGCCGCCCTTTTCGTTTCTGGTGATTTTGGAAGCACCCTCGTGAATTTTGAGCGCGCATTGGGGAGGCGAGCAAGATGACGGCGACACCAGCCGTTCCGGTGAATGCGGCAGATGGGCCCAACAGGCAGTCAAGTTGGCTTCGACGCAACCGTATCAAGGTGGCGCCTTGGCTCTTTCTTGCGCCAGCTCTGATCTTCTTCTTCGTCTATGTGATCGTTCCGATCATCCGCTCCATTTCGATCTCATTTTACAAATGGGATGGTCTCTACCAGGCCGACGGCACATCGAATGCCGAATGGGTCGGCCTTCAAAACTACATCAATCTGTTTTCCGATGATCGCTTTTACACGGCGCTCTACAACAATGTGCTGTGGCTGGTTCTCTTCATGCTGGCCGTGCCGATTGGCCTTGGCATAGCGTTGTTCCTGAACCAGACCGTTACGGGCATGCGGTTCTACAAATCTATGTTCTTCTTCCCCTTCGTGATTTCGCAGGTTGTGGTGGGGCTGATTTACGGTTGGTTCTACAACCCTGATTTCGGCGTTGTCGGCTCCTTGTGGAAGCTCGCTTTCTGCGAAGAGGTGGTCAACATTGTCGGAAATCTCCGCACGGTGTGCTCCGTCGATCCGCCGGCCGTACTGGAGAGCGAGGACTATGCGACATTCGCTATCATCGTTGCGGGTCTATGGCCGCAGATCGCTTACTGCATGATTCTGTATCTGACGGGATTGAACAATGTCTCGCCCGATCAGATCGAGGCCGGGCGGCTCGACAATGCCAAGGGCTGGCGGATGCTGTGGTATGTCATCATTCCGCAATTGCGTCCGGCAACCTTCATTGCCGTGGTGGTGACGGTGATCGGTGCCCTGCGCTCCTTCGACATGATTGCCATCATGACGCGCGGTGGACCCGGCGACGGCTCCACAACGGTGCTGGCCTATTACATGTATGAGGTTTCGATCGGCGAGTATGGCGGGCGCTTCGGTTATGGCTCAGCAATCGCGACCGTGCTGTTCCTGATCATGCTGGTCTATATCAGCTATTTCCTCTTCCGCATGTATCAGGACGAGAAGGGGCAGTAGGGCGATGTTTCCAAGGCCGATAGAACAGACATCCGGCGGGACGCAGATTGCCTACAAGACGCTGCTGCCCATCTCACTTTTCGTTTGGCTGCTGCCCTTAATCGCGATCTTCATGACGTCGATCCGTCCGGCCGAAGACATCAACCGCGGCAATATGTTTGGCTGGCCATCCGGTTTCAACATGATCGACAATTACACGCGGGTCTTCACGGAATCGAACGCGGTTCAGTATTTCCTCAATTCGGTGCTGATCACGGTTCCGACCGTTGCGATTTCGGTCTCACTCGCCTGCCTGGCTGGCTATGCATTGGCGATCTACAAGTTTCGTGTCGCGCTGCCGCTGTTCTTTCTGTTCGTGGCGGGCAATTTCATTCCGTTTCAGATCCTGATGATCCCGGTGCGCGAGCTCACCTCTGCGCTGAATATGTATGACACGGTTCAGGGGTTGGTTCTGTTTCACGCAGCGTTCCAAACCGGGTTCTGCACTTTGTTCATGCGCAATTTCATCAAAGCCTTGCCCTTTGAACTGATTGAGTCGGCGCGTATCGAAGGCGTCGGCGAGTTCCGCATCTTCTGGCATCTCGTTTTGCCGCTGGTGCGTCCGGCCATCGCGGCGCTTGCAGTGTTGATCTTCACTTTCGTCTGGAACGACTTCTTCTGGGCAACGGTGTTGACGCAGGGTGAAGCGTCGAAGCCTATCACCGCCGGCATCCGCGCCCTGAACGGACAATTTGTGAGCCGCTGGCATCTGGTTTCCGCGGCTTCTCTGCTGGCTGCCGTACCGCCAGTGCTCATGTTCTTTCTGATGCAGAAACACTTCATTGCGGGCCTCACAATGGGAGCGACAAAGGGATGATGCGCGGATTCTTCAGAGCGTCAGAATGGGACAGCCGTTCACAAGATATTGCCGTGACGGCGGCTCGCGAAGATGCTGTCAGCGGGCAAGGTTCGCTCGGCGGTGCTGGCTTTGCCACGGCGCGCTGTCTTGCGGAACGTCTGGCGCGCCTTCCGCCGTCGGGTGACGATCCCGTCTCGTGAGCCTATAAGCGGCGCTGATTCACACTGCCGTTCGGACAGGCCCTTTGAGCGACGTTATTACCCATCGCCTGGATTGCGATAGCGCCACCATCCTGTTTGGCTGGACAAGCGGCGTGCCGGAAATCGTCTATCTGGGCGACCAGCTGCCAGACGATCTTGATACCGAACTCTATGCGCGTTCGCGCTCGCGCCCCGTGGGCCATGCGACGCTGGATGAATATGCGCCGCTTTCCATGCAGCCTGAAATTTCGCGCGGCTTTATGGGCCATCCCGGCCTGATTGCACATCGCAGGGGAACCGACAAACCCGGCTGGGCCGGTTTGTTCAGCTATTCGGCAACGAGTGAGATCGACAATGGTGTGATCTTTCATTGCCGAGACGCGCATCGCGGTTTGGCGCTGGATATTCGTTGCCGTCTCGACCCTGAGTCCAGCGTCGCCGTCTTCTCCTCAAGCCTGTCCAATGAGGGCGACAATGATGTGATAGTCGACTGGATGAGCGCACCCGTCATCCCGGTGGCTCAGCATTTCAGCGAGTATCTGCATTTCCATGGGCGCTGGTGTGCGGAGTTTTCCATAGACCGGCGGGCTGTGCCGATGGGTCTTGTGAAGACGGAAAATCGTCGCGGGCGCACGAGCCATGAAGCGTTTCCAGGCATTGTGATGCTGACACCGACGACGGATCAGGAGACTGGTCAGTGCCTCGGCGTTCATCTGGGCTGGAGTGGCAACCACCGCAGTGTGCTGGAGCGGCTCACAACGGGCGAATGCCAGTTGCAGATGGGGGTTTTGCATTTTTCGCGGGAGGGCCATCTGGGGCCGGGCAAGACTTTGATGACGCCGGATATCCATGTGGCCTTTTCAAGCGATGGGCTGAACGATCTCAGCCAGCGCTTTCACCGCTTCGTACGTGGCAGCATTCTCAAATTTCCTGATCCGGCCAAACCGCGCCCGGTCACGGTCAACACTTGGGAAGCGCTTTACTTCGATCACGATCTTGACCGGCTCAAAGCCCTTGCCGATGCCGCGCGACGGGTTGGTGCAGAGCGCTATGTGTTGGATGATGGATGGTTCGGCACCCAAAATGGCGGTCGCAATGACGATACGACATCGCTTGGAGACTGGTTTCCGGATCCGAAAAAATATCCAAATGGGCTCCACCCCATCGTTGACTATGTGGTGGACGAGAAGGGCATGGAGTTCGGTCTGTGGGTGGAACCGGAAATGGTCAATCCCGACAGTGATCTCTACCGCAACCATCCTGACTGGATTTTGCGGCTCGACCCCTATCCGCGCATGACGGGGCGGCACCAGTTTGTTCTCGACCTTACCAACCCCGCCGTTACGAATTACCTCTTTGAGCGGTTGGCGGATTTGCTGTCGCAATATCGGATCTCCTATCTGAAATGGGATATGAACCGTGATCTGGTTTTGCCGGGGGATAATGCGGGTCACGCCGCGGTTCACCGGCAAACCAGCGAACTTTACGCGCTGATCGACAGGCTGCGCGCGGCCTTTCCCAATGTCGAAATTGAGAGCTGCGCATCGGGCGGCGGGCGCATCGACTATGAGATCCTCAAACGCACGCATCGCTTCTGGACATCGGATTCAAATGACGCCGTAGAGCGCACGCGCATCCAGGCCGGCTTTTCCTATTTCTTCCCACCGGAGGTGATGGGATCGCATATCGGCCCGGCCTGGTGTCACACATCGGGTCGCGGCTTCCATCCGCACTTTAGGGCGATGGTCGCAAGTTACGGTCATATGGGGTTGGAGCTTGATCTCACGAAGATCGAGGAGGCCGACTTCGAGATTTTCCAAGCTGCGGTGGAGCAGTACAAGGCCAACCGGTCGCTGCTGCATTCGGGCGCATTTCACCGCATCCGCACCGTGGACGCGAACCTACTTGGAGCCGCTGTTGTCAGCGCGGACGCAAGCAGGGCGCTCGTCTATCTGGCCCAGATCGACAGGCCGCGTTCCGTCGTGCCGCCGGCGATTTCGGTTCCAGGTCTCGATCCTGACCTTATCTATGACGTCGGCCTGCAGACGCCACGCGGCATCGCGCTTGGCGCTACGCGCAGTTGGGACAATCCACTGCTCGATGGCAGTCTGCGTTTTCCCGGCTCCGTGCTCATCAATGCCGGACTGCAATTGCCTGTGCTTTACGCGCAGACGGGTCTGACGCTTCAACTGGATGCTGTCACATGAGTAAGGCCGTCATCATCGCGCTTGATTGGGGCACGAGCAATGCGCGTGCTTGGTTGCTGGATCGTGACGGAAACGCGCTCGATGAGCGTCGCGGAGAGAGCGGCGTGGGGAAGCTCGACAAAGCGGGGTTTGAAGCGCGTTTCGACGCCTTGACAAAAGGCTGGCCGGATCTGCCCGCTTTGGCCTGTGGGATGGTCGGCTCCCGTCAGGGCTGGTATGAGGCGGATTATGGAAGCCTGCCCATCAGCATTGATGAACTTTCCGCCGGGCTTCTGCGCTTCAAGCATGGGGGTCGCGATATCGCGATCATTCCCGGCATAAAGAAAGACCTCCTGGACGCCCATGACGTCATGCGGGGTGAGGAAACGCAGATTGCAGGATTGCTTTCGATGCGTTCTGATTATTCGGGAACGGTGCTGTTGCCCGGAACGCATTCCAAATGGGTGCGCTTGCGCGACGGCAAGGCGGTCGATTTTCGCACCTATATGACGGGTGAATTGTTCTCAGTATTTTCGAAAAACACGATCCTACGGCATTCGGTTGTTGAACAACGAGGTTCGGATGATGAGGAGGCGTTGAATAACACCTTCACAGTTGCGGTAGGCGATGTCTTCACGGCCAAAGGAAGCGATTGGGGCCGGTTTTTCGGACTGCGCGCAGCGTCTCTGCTGGTCGGTGATCATCCGGCGGAGACCTTCGAGAGACTGTCCGGGCTTCTGATCGGCATGGAACTCGCATCTGCTGCGCAGGACGGATTCGACATTCAGGATGTTGCCATCATTGGTGAAGGTGGCTTGCTAGAGCGCTATGGCCGCGCCTTCGATATGGTTGCTGCTTCGGTTGAAGCCTTCGATGGCGCGCAGGTGCTGCGCCCCGCTTTCGTTTCGATTGCTCGCGCTGCCGGACTGATCAAGGAGTGATGCATGAGCGATCTGTTTGAAGGACATCTTATCGAGGGGCACCGGCCACTGGTTGCCATATTGCGTGGCGTGCAGCCCGACGAAGTTGTCGGAATCGGTCGTGCGCTCATCGATGCAGGTTTCGGCATTATCGAAGTGCCGCTCAACTCGCCCGACCCGCTGGTCAGCATCAAGGCCCTGCATAATGAATTTGGCGGGCGTGCCATTATCGGCGCTGGAACCGTGCTTACGGTCGAAGAGGTCGACGCCGTTGCCCATGCGGGTGGGCGGCTCATCGTGTCGCCGGATATGAAACCTGCTGTGATCAAACGAACCGGAGAACGCGGTGCACTTTCCTTTCCCGGCGTGTTCACACCCACAGAGGCTTTTGCCGCACTGGATGCCGGAGCGCATGCGCTTAAATTCTTCCCCGCCAGCCTGCATGGGCCGGATGGCATCAAGGCGATCAAGGCGGTTCTTCCACCTCAACTGAAGGTTCTTGCCGTTGGCGGTGTCGATGCGGGCAATGTCGGCAAGTGGCTGGCTGCCGGAACGGACGGCTTCGGCATTGGGTCTGGTGTTTACCGCAAGGGGCACACAAAGGATGATGTTGCCCGCGAAGCGCAGACCTTCGTGGAAGCCTATGATGCGGCAACTGGGTGATTGCTAGAGAACGCCACATGATTGACGAATTCGGATCGCATCTCTAATCCAATATCAACGTGGTGATTTGGCCGGTCGGCTTGCAGCCACGAAAAACAATTCGCTAAAGGACCGCCTGTGTGATGCCTTCACGAGACGAGCCGATAGCGCGAGCATTCGGTTTATGCGGAAGGTAGCCCTCCATGCCCATTCGAATTCCCAACACCTTGCCCGCTCGCGCCACGCTCGAGGCCGAAGGTGTTATGGTGATGGACGAACGCACAGCAACGCGTCAGGACATCCGACCGCTCCAGATCGGGCTGCTCAATCTGATGCCCAACAAGATCCGCACGGAAACCCAGATCGCACGGCTCATCGGTGCGACGCCGCTTCAGGTGGAAATGACTCTGGTGCGCATGAGCGAGCATGTGTCGAAAAACACCTCGCAAGACCATCTCATCTCATTCTATCAGCGGTGGGAAGATGTGCGCCATCGCAAGTTTGACGGTTTCATCATCACCGGCGCGCCCATTGAAACACTGCCCTTTGAAGAGGTCACTTATTGGGATGAGCTGACCCGGATTTTTGAATGGTCCCGCACGCATGTGCTGTCGACCTTCAATATCTGCTGGGGAGCGATGGCTGCGATTTATCACTTCCACGGCGTGCCGAAATATGAGCTTCAGCAAAAGGCGTTTGGTGTCTATCGCCACCGCAATCTGAAGCCCTCCTCCCCCTATCTGGCAGGATTTTCCGATGATTTCTCCATTCCTGTGTCGCGCTGGACGGAAGTGCGCAGCAGCGACATTCGCGACGCGTCAGGCCTCGACCTGCTGATGGAAAGCGACATCACCGGACCTTGCCTGGTGTCCGAGCGGACAGGCAAGCGGCTCTATATTTTCAATCACATCGAATATGATTCCACCTCGCTGGGCGAGGAATATGCGCGCGACATATCTGCGGGAAGACCAATCGAGATCCCGCATGAGTATTTTCCCGCGAACAATCCCGACATGCCGCCGCAGAATCGCTGGCGCAGTCATGCCCACTTGTTGTTCGGCAACTGGATCAACCAGATCTACCAGACCACACCGTTCGATATTGACGAGATTGGGCAAAATAGCTAAAGTCAAATTAGCTATTTTGTCTGAAATGACGGGTGCAGCATGAAAACGATGAACGCCACCGATGCGAAGAACCGCTTTGGCGAACTGCTCGACAGCGCACAGGCCGGCCCTGTTGCCATCCAGAAAAATGGCCGGGATGTTGCGGTTGTTCTGTCCAAGGAAGAGTATGAGCAGAGCACGCGCAAGGGTCCCAATCCGCTGGCGCTCCATTTTCATGAAGAGATCATGGATCAGTTTGATGCGAGCTTCCGCAAGCTTGCCGAATAGGGTGGCTTGTTGCCATGACCACCATCTATCTCGACTTTGAGACGGTCGTTGCCCTGCACGATGCGCAGATCGCTCGCTATGGCGGCGCAGCCGGTGTTCGAGACGCGGGGCTGATCGAAGCTGCTGTTCAGCGCCCCCAATCCGGCTACTACACTGATATTGTCGAGGAAGCGGCTGCCTTGTGGGAAAGTCTGACGATGAACCATGGATTCATCGACGGAAACAAACGTATCGGATTTGCTGCTGCGGCGACCTTCCTTCGGATGAATGGCATACGCGTTATGGCCGAAGAAGGGGAAGTTTCCACATTCGTGCTGTCGCAGCTTGAATCCGGCACGTTCAACAAGAACGCTCTGGAAGACTGGCTCCACAGTCACACCGTTCCAGTGAAGTCATAACCCGATGTTCTCAAATCTTTTCTACGGACTGAAGGAAGCCAAGGTCCCCGTTTCGCTGCGTGAATACCTCACCTTGCTGGAAGGCATGGAGAAGGGCGTTGCGATGTGGGATGTCGAGGGATTTTACTTTCTGGCCCGCACCGCGCTCATCAAGGATGAGCGCAATATCGACAAATTCGACCGTGTTTTTGCGCAGGTCTTCAAGGGTCTGGAGGCAGTGGCAGGGTCTGAGGCCATCGAGCAGATGGAACTCCCCGAAGAATGGCTGCGCAAAATGGCCGAGAAGCACCTCACTGAGGAAGAAAAGAAAGAGATCGAAGCTCTGGGCGGATGGGAAAAGCTCATGGAGACGCTCAAAAAGCGTCTGGAGGAGCAGGAGAAGCGCCATCAGGGTGGTTCAAAGTGGATCGGTACCGCAGGCACATCGCCATTCGGTGCCTATGGATACAATCCCGAAGGCGTGCGCATCGGGCAAAAGGAAGGCCGCAACCGTTCCGCCGTCAAGGTTTGGGACAAGCGTGAGTTCCGCAATTTCGATGATGATGTCGAACTGGGCACGCGCAACATCAAAGTCGCATTGAAGCGTCTGCGTCGTTGGGCACGCGAGGGAGAGGCGGATGAATTCGACTTGAACGGTACAATCCGCGCGACTGCAGAACACGGCTATCTTGATGTCAAAACGCGGCCGGAACGGCGCAATGCGGTCAAGCTGCTGCTGTTTCTGGACGTCGGCGGATCGATGGATGGCCACATAAGGGTGGTGGAAGAACTGTTCTCCGCTGCGCGAGCCGAGTTCAAGCATCTTGAATATTTCTACTTCCACAATTGCCTTTACGAAGGCGTCTGGAAAGACAATCGCCGCCGCTATGGACAGCAGACCGACACGTGGGATGTGCTGCGCACCTTTGGTCCAAGCTACAAGGTCATCTTTGTCGGCGACGCTGCCATGAGCCCCTATGAGATCGTCTACCCCGGTGGGGCGGTGGAACACTGGAATCCGGAATCGGGCGAAACATGGCTGCGCCGGGTGATCGATCAGTGGCCGTCAACGGTCTGGCTCAATCCTGTGCCGCAAAAGGGTTGGCGCTACACGCAGTCAACCGCGATGATCCGCGAGATTTTTGTCGAGCGTATGTATCCGCTCACTCTCTCCGGCATTGGTGATGCGATGAAAGAGCTTGTCAGATAGGCCGGTCAAACGGCGGTCAGATCGATCGACTGACCCGTCCGGGCGGAGCGTTCTGCCGCTTCGCCAACGATGACCGACCACAGGCCGTCTTCCACCGAGACTTCCGGTTGTGTTGAGCCGGTCCGCACCATCTCCACAAAACGCTGGTGCTGGAAGAAGGTCGACCCGTGATGATCGCCTGCTGACAAGATGGTATGATCAACCTCAACCGGCATATCGCTCACGGCCTTGGTCTCTCGGTCGGAAATCACAAGTCTGGAGGTGCGCTCCCATCCGTCCGGCGAAAACCGGGCCGGGCCGGGAATGCAGGCATCCACGCGTGCCTTCGGTCCTGTGATGGAGATCACTTCCTGCCAGTGCGAGCCTTCCGCGAACATGCATAAATCGAGCATGCCCCGCGTGCCATTCGCGAAATCGACGATCACAAACGCATTGTCGAAAATATCCGGCGTCGCACCGTCGTAACGCTCGTCGAGATGGTTGGCGTCGACCCCGGCAGAGGCGAACACCCGCACCGGATCACTATTCAGTGCCAGGCGCATGAGGTCCCAGAAGTGGCAGCATTTCTCAACCAGCGTTCCTCCGGTGCGTGCGTTGAAACGGTTCCAGTCTCCCACCTTCTCCAGAAACGGGAAGCGGTGTTCCCGCATGGCAATCATCTTCGGTGTGCCCGCCGTTCCCTTGGCGACCTCTTCAAGCAACCGTTGCACAGGCGGCATGTAGCGATATTCCATCGCCACCCAGATGGGGGCTGCATTTGCTGAACGAGCCTCAATGTTGCGGCAATGTTCTACCGTTGTGCAAAGCGGCTTTTCGCAAAGAATGGGCTTTCCCGCAGCCATCACATCATGCAACAAGCTGTGATGCAGATCGTTCGGGGCGGCGATCATATAGGCATCGCACAGATCAGCCGACAGCAACTCGCCATGGTTGTTGAAGGTCTTGACCGAGCCGCCAGCGAGGTCGGTTGAAGTGGCGCGCATGCCCTCATCCGGGTCGGACAGGGCGACCACCTCGGCACCGTCCAGCAATGCGATGTTGCGAATGTGCTCCTGCCCCATCATGCCAGCGCCAATGAGGCCATAGCGCACGGTGCTCACAGCCGCACCACCGGAATGTTGAGCGCCGCCGCAGTGCCTTCCAGCGCCCTCAGATGATCGCCATAGGCAATCGCCATGTGATGTTCCAATCCGCTGGAGATGATGTCGTTAAGAACTGCATCCGCCGGCCTGTCAAAACGCAGAACGCCGGATGTGCCGGTGAAGGACATGGGCCGATCCAGCATTTCGCCGCGTGCCAGAATCATTTTCGTCTCGCCAAAGGCTTGCGATATGCGCATCAGCGTAACGCCCCCCGGCTTGAGCTTGAATTCGTAGAGCAGCGGCATCTTGCGGTTGGTATGGATCGTTGCCGTCGCCTCACCCGCCCGCATCGAGATCGGCGCCTGACCGCAATGCCAGACGACGGCGCTGTTGTCGGTGCAATCGACATCAACGAGATCGGTCAGGAAGACGGGCGCCTGAGCCGCCTCTTGCAGGATGAGCTGTGTCAGCGCGCCATAAACATCGGCTTCACAGGCGCAGGGCAGTCTGGCTTCACCCATCATGGAGACCGGGCCGCAAACTGCACCACCATATTCTGTAAAGGTTTCAGGCCAGCAGCGAATGGCAAAGGCGTCATAAGCATCGGCGGCACGCATGGCGTCAAGCGCGACTTTCATCTTCAGTGAACGGTCAAGCTGCTCCTGATCGACTTCGGCAAGGTCGGTGAGATCGGCTTCCGCCTGCGCTCGTACCTGCTGCGTCTTTGAGGCATCGGCGGAACGGGCCGCGTCGAACAGCGTTTCCAGCTCAACTTCATCAACGCTGATATCGGCAAGCGCCTTCAACGCATCCTGCTTGTATGCGCAAGTATCAAATCCTTCCGGATGCTCTCCGATCCGCGCGATGCGACTGCCAGCAATTTTGGCGGAGATCCGAGCGCCTTCCTCTGTTGCGGTTGTCCGCTTGGGATGCGGCGCATGCGATGAGCCATCAGAAAGCAGCGTATCAAGATCGACGGTGTCAGCGTCTGCATAGGCCCAGTTGAAGGGTCGCTTGCGCAAGCCCAGGGCGTGACTGGCAAGGTTCAGACCGCAAAAGGCGTTGAGCCGCAATCGCCCACCCAGGCGTGGCTCCGGCACGGCCCAGATAGACAATGGCATGGTATTGGCCGAAGCGGCGGCCACCGTCATGGCGGCATCGGTGAAGGTGACCTGCAATATGAGAAGCCGGTCGATTGCCTCGCCCTTCAGCGCATTGATCGTTTCACGCGTGGCATCGCCATCCAGCAACAGACTGCGGGGTCCGATGATGTCGTGACCGCTCGCATCCAGACAGGCGAGCATCGCCGACAATTTCTCATTGGCATAGTCGACATCGAAGGTTGGCCGACCCAGTGGCAATATGCCGAGTTTCATAATGCGCCGTTCTCCAGCAATAGGTCGGTTTCGCCTCGGTTGGGCGCGCCATCTCTGCCGCCGAAGCGCGTGCATTTGATCGCGGCAGCGGCATTGGCAAAGCGCACGGCATCGCGTTCATCTGCCCCTTCTGCCAAGCGCAAGGCAAAGGCTCCATGCCAGATATCACCCGCGCCCAGCGTATCCACCGCTTTCACCGCGAAGGCCGCAATGTGCTCGATCTGCCCGCCGCTGCATATCCATGTACCTGCAGCGCCATCAGTCACGCAAACCCAGCAGCCGAGCTCTTTAGAGGCGCGTGTTAACATCTCCTCAACTGAACCCGGTCCTGAGAACTCTTCCAATCCGTGGCGGGAGAAAGCGACATGGCTTGCACCCTCAAATCGGTCTTCACCGATCTGTGCCTCGCCATCCACGATGACCGGAACGCCGAGGCGTTGTCCAACCTCAATGCCGGCGCGCATGAGCGGACCCCAGCGATTGTCGACCAACACCGCATCGACGGGGGGAACGTCAGATAGTGCGCTTGGCGTATCAGCAAGGCCGGACCCACGAAAATTCATGATCTGGCGCTCGCCTGTTGCATCGACATAGACGCTTGAGAAGGAGGAACGACCATCTGGCGCGCGGTCGCATAGGGAGAGATCAACGCCTTCCTTTTCCAGCATAGCGGCGATCATGTCGCCGACACCATCGTCACCCAATCGCGCAGAAAGCAGCGCCTCACCACCGAGCCTGCATATGGCGACAGCGGCATTGGCCGCACAGCCACCGCCGGTGATCGCAGCCTCATAGGTGAAGTATTTTCGCGGTTCGGCGGGCATCGTCTCCACTTTGAAGACAAAGTCCGTCACCGCGATTCCGCAGAGCAAAATGCGAGCCATCAGTCCACCGGAAGCCCGCTTGGCACGCTGGCCGGTTCACCCAAGCGACCTTTGGCTGAAGCCGTTCCCGTAAGCGCTTTCAGGAACGCGATCAGATCAGTGATTTGCGTATCGTCGAGCCGTACAGGCTTGATGTCGACATGCGCGCGCAATCTTTTGCGTTCCCTGCTGTCTTGAAAAGATACAAAGTCGATCGCCTTCAGCCAGTCGATGCGCGGCAGATTGGCCGTCTGCGGCTCCCAGCGGTCAAATGCGGATTGCGGGTCGAGATGGTGGCGCACAATGCCCTCAAGCGTCGGATAGGCGCCATTGTGACCATAGGGCGGGGAGAGTTCGATATTACGCAGAGAGGGCGTGCGAAAACGGTAGGCATCCGCTAGATCATCCGTCTCGCCCATGCGGCCAACATCGCGAGCATAAGGGTCAAAGCGGCGCGTGCGGCCCGGTCCGAAATGCGGCAGAGCAAGTGCATGAAACTTGTGGTCTGTGAACAGCTTTCCGCTGTGGCAGCTTGCGCAATTACCTTCACCAAAGAAGACGGTCATACCGCGCTTCTGCTGAGCTGTTAGCGCGGGTTCGTCTCCGCCAAGCCATGAGTCGAACGGGCTGTCAAAGGAGCGCCACTCGAAATTCATGAAAGCCGAAAGCGCATTGGCAATATGGACAATGGTGATGTCGAGCGGGCCACCAACGTCGTCAAAAGCTTCGATGAAGGCGTCACTATAGGCCGGGATGACGCGCACGCGCTTGGCGAGAATCGGCCAGACATTATCAACGCGGTCCTTGGCAGCGCCGGCAACTTGGTTCTCTCGAGGGTTCCCCGCCATCTCGAATTGCGATGTGAGCGGAAACAGGGCTTGCGCCGCAAGAATGTCGTCGAGCCCATCGGGCAGCCATTCCTCCGCCGGGCTGTCAAAACCGTTTTCATAGCGGTCCGAAACACTGACGCGCCCATCATGAAACATGATGGTCACTTCCTTTGCCCCGAGATTCCAGAGGGCAGGGGAGTTGCGAGGAATGCGCTTGCGGATCTTCTCTCGATCAAGCGCTTTGCGCTTTGGCCCGACGCCGATCCCGCCCTGTCCGATGCCGAGAGACAGACCGTCACTGGTGCCGTGCTCGATGGCGTGGCAGGTCGCGCAGGAGATGTTGCGATTGCCGGACAGGATCGGATCGTGAAACAGCAAACGGCCAAGGCGCACCTTGTCCATGTCCACGGGCCGAAAATCATCCTGCGTGAGCGGCGCGGGCAGTTTGACTTTCAGCGCCTCCATGACATCGGAGCTTTGTGATGTTGAGGTCTGCGCCGCAGCGCCGTAGGACATAAGACATAGAGCAAAGAGGGAGAAGAAGAGCCGATGGCATTGCATCGAAAACTGATGGACCACAGTCGCCTTCTGGCCGTCGTGCTTGCCCTGCTTTGCGCGACCATGGCTCCCGCGCGCGCTGATATTGAGGAAGCGCGGGACCTTATGGAGGCGGGGAAATTTGTGGAAGCGCGTGAGGCGCTGCTCCCGGCTGCGCGGTCCGGCAATGCCGATGCCGAAGAACTGATCGGCGTCATGTATGCAATGGGTCTTGGCGTCGAGCGTGACGACCGGCGCGCCTTTGAGTGGTATCTGCGCTCGTCCCTCAAAGGGCATCCGGGAGCGCAGTCCGGCATCGGCTGGTACTATGAGACCGGTCGCGGCCTGCCTGCGCCTGATCTTGTGCGCGCCTATACCTGGTATGTGCTCTCCGCAATCGGCGGTGACCCCGACGCTGCGATCAGCCAGGAAGAGGTGGTCAAGAAAATGACGAAGGAGCAGATCGAGGCGGCGCATGAGCTCATCGATGACTACAGGGTTTGGCTCTACCCGTTTCGGTGAGGATGATGCTGAGCAGGCAACCTCAAGTCAATCAGGAAAGCCGTTCGCGCCAGTTTTCGGGGCAGCCCATCATCGCCAATTGCTCATTAGATCTCTCACTGAGCAGTTTCGTTGTCCGAAGTGGATATGTCGTGTCCGCTGCCTGATGGCGCAGCAAGCTGCATAAAATCACAAGCGTGTTGAAAACGGTGTTTTCGACCTGTCTCTGCTCTCCATCAATGGAGACATCCAGCCTGTCGCGAAGTCTTTTGATGTTCGGCAGACGTTTCACGAATCGCCTGTTCCAGAGGCGAGAGTGATGTGCACAAATGTTCCTGACATAAGCCAGATGCTGAAGGGTCCCAGTGAGGGTTTCGCGATTTGGAAACTCCAAGTCTGCCGCAACTTTAGCTCGAATTTCGCGATCGCGCGTGGAACTTACAAGCTTTGACAGTTCACCGAATGAGAAGAGTTCCGTGACCGCCCAAAGCGGAGGGGACTGGGGCGAACTGTAAGTGTTGAGATAGTGACGTATGAACGTCTCATTGCTCTCTTCCACCCGCTTCGCCAATCGCGTTAGGCGAGAAAGATGATCGGATTCGGAAGCAAACAGATGGGGTTGAAGATGCGCGTGTGCGCCGAACTTGTGCGAGAGTCTGTTGGTCCAGCATGCCCGAACTGCCACCTCAATTCGCTCGATTGCTTCCATGAAGAGGCTGCGAAGCTCACGATCAAAGATGTAAATCTCGATGATTTGGCTCAGGGTCGTTCCGTCGCGAAAGAGTTTGGATCGAGTTTGCCCAGGGTCCGGTTCTGTCTCAAAGGGGAGCCAATATCCGCTCAGCCGGTAATAACCAACAGTCCGCAACCACCGATCTGCCAGCTCATCGTCATCGATCAAGAGGCCGCGTTTCTCAAGCAGGCTGATCTGCTCTTCAACCGAGGTTGCCTGTTTTGCGAACTGCATGTCTGGTTGGATGCCTCAACCGGCACTTCAAAAAAGTAACCCCCCGGTATTGAGCATCGTCGAGAGGCCTGGGGGGTGTTGTTGACCACAAGATAGTATCCGCAGCTTAACAATTCAACTTTTTGTTGACTTCAGATTGTCAAATCGGTGGCCACGATAACCAGCCGCCCCGATTGGAGCGGCTGCCGTTTTCGTAAGTCCGCCTCAGTTCAAATCGGCTGCGGCGTTGTCGGCGAGTTCCTTTTCAGCCTCGGCGACAGCCTTGGTCAGCGCGTCAAAGGCTTCCGGGCCGCCCTTGATGTTGGCCTTGAACCAATCATAGACCGGCGTTGAGGCTTCCTTGAACGCCGCCTTTTCTGCAGGCGTTGGCACGTAGAGATCACCGCCACCGGCAACGAAATCCTGATAGGCCTGGATCGACTTGCGCTTGGGCGAAGCGAATGTTGCCTGCTGAAGGGCAGCGAAGCCGTCCACCACGACCTGGCGCAGATCTTCCGGCATGGCGAGGAACTTGTCATTGTTCATCCACCACAGCGCGCCCATATAAGCGTGGCCGTCCAGCGTGAGATATTTCAGCCCGGCATCGGGGAATTTCATGCCCATAATGTCGGTGATGCCGTTCTTGGAGCCTTCCACAACGCCCGTCTGGAACGAAGTGAACAGTTCCGGCCACGGGATCGGGGTCGGTGCTGCGCCCATGGCTTCCACAACCTTTTGCGGCAGATCAGCGACCACGGTGCGGATTTTCAAACCTTCCAGATCAGCCGGTCCCTGAACACGTCTTTGCGTGTTGGCGAAATTGCGCCAGCCGCCCGTATTACCAATGGTCATAAGGCGAATTTTGTTGCCGGAATCCGCCAGAGCCATGTCTCTGATGGTGCGCGTGAAATCACCGGCCAACACGTCTTCGGCGATGCGGTCGCTCGACATCAGATAGGGTAGATCAAGAACCTGCACATAGGGAAAGGCACCAGCCGCACCGCCAGACGTCGAGATATAGACGTCGATGGAACCATCAGCGATGCCCTGGAGGCATTCCGCCCCCTTTGAGCAAAGCTGTGTGCCAATAAACAGTTCGACAGCGATCGCACCGTTTGAGGCGCTCTCAACGTAGTTCTTGAAGACAATGAGACCGTCATAGTCTTCATCATTTTCGTTGGAGTTGGCCGTGGCGCGCAGTGTGAAATCTGCGGCAATCGCGGCAGCCGGCATCACTGCGAGCATCGCAGCCACCGTTAGCTTCTTGAGTAGGGATTTCATTGAGGTCCTCCTGATTGCGGCCTTCACGAACCAAAGGCCTTGTTTGTAAACGTATCACCGCATCAAGGCGGGTCAAACGTCTCTTGATCGTTGGGGCTAGAAAATCGCTCCCAATATGGGGCCGAGCAGATCGGCATCCTTGACGAAACCCAGCCAAGTCGGGATCGCCAGCGAAATGGCCGGAAAGTAAGTGATCAGGAAGATCACGAACACTTCCACGCCAAGAAAGGGCAGGATCGCGCGCGAAATCGTTTCCACCTTCACGCTCGAGACAGAAGATGCAACGAAGAGCACCAGCCCCATGGGCGGTGTCGCAAGGCCAACGGTCAGATTGACCGACATGATCATCGCGAAATGTACCGGGTGAATGCCAAGGCTGATGAAGATCGGTGCGAGGATCGGTCCCAATATGATGATCGCCGGTCCTGCATCCAGAAACATGCCGACGATGAACAGCAGTAGGTTGATCAGCAGCAGCAGGAACAGCGGATCGGATGTGAGCGTCAAAATCCATTGCGCCAGATTTTCCGCAGCGTAGGAGAGGCTGACCACGGTCTTGAAGGCCATCGCCGCGCCGACCAGCAAAAGCACCACTGCCGAAGTCACGGCTGCCTTGGTCAGCACTGCTGGCAGTTCGCTCCATTTCAGTGTGCGCAGGGCAAACAAACCAAGCAGGGCTGCATAGGCAACGGCGAGGGCTGACGCCTCAGTGGGGGTGGCAACGCCGCCCAGAATGCCGCCCAGAATGATCACCGGTGTGAGGAGAGGCAGCACGGCGCGTTTGGCGATGATGCGGAATTCCTCGCTCATCAAACGCCGCTGCACCTGGAAGAAGATTTCCGTGATCACGAGCGCGCCGACAAACATCGCACCAAACTGCACCCAGCTGCGTTCGCCCTCCGACCCCGCAACCGCCGCAACGGCGGGATAGAGAACCGCGGCAAGCATCAGCCTCGCAATCAACCGTGCCGCGACGTTCTCCCCTGCCGAAATGGAAACGTCCTCGGCCACATAGCGCTTGGCGGGCGGGTATTCATAGTGATTGGCCATAAGCCGTGTCACGATCATCAGACCAAGACCGACGAGAAGGCCAGGAATGATCCCGCCGGCAAACAAAGCCGCGACGGAAACTTCCATCACATAGGCATAAATAATCATGATCCCCGAGGGTGGGATTATTGGGCCGATCACCGAGGAGGCCGCCGTGATCGCGGCTGCAAATTTGCGGGTATAGCCCTCCTTTTCCATGGCCGGGATGAGCATCGATCCCAGTGCCGATGTGTCTGCCACCGCGGAGCCGGACATGCCCGCAAACAGCATGGATGAGAGAATGTTCACCTGCGCCAGACCGCCGCGCACGGAGCCGATGATAGCTTGTGAAAATGACACCAGCCTTTCGGTGATGCCGCCGCGATTCATCAACTCACCGGCCAGCATGAAGAAGGGAATGGCGAGCAACACGCCATTGTCGATGCCGTTGAAAATGTTGCGATACATCAGTGCAACATCACGTTCCTGTCCGTTTAGCCACAGCATGAAGCCCGGCGCAAACAGCATGGCGAAGAAGACGGGAACGCCGATAAGCAACAGCAATAGGAACAGTGGCAGAAACCAGACCAGCATGGCTCAGCTTCCTTCCATCGATTTCGGCAGGACCGGTTCGGGGAAGGCTTCGTCACCGTAAAGAATGCGACCGATCAACCGCAGCAAAAGCTCCAGCGAAACGAGGATCATCAACGCCAGCAGAACGGACATTGCGAGATACACATAGGCTGTGCGGAATTGAAGCTGCGTCCCCAGAAGCTGGTTGATACCACTGTCCTGCAGGAGACGGTTCAGGCCGGACGAGTCAAACAAAAGCGGCGCTGAAAAATGTGCCCAGGCATGGCCGAGCATGATGACGATCACGATCAGCGACAGAACCAGAATGAACAGCCGCAGGGCGAGTTGCACTTTTCGGGGCAAAAGGTCCGGCACCATATCGATCGCAACGAAGCCCGCATGGCGAAAGGCGGAAGGCGCGATCAGCGCCATCATCCAGATCATGAGCGCGCGGGCGGCTTCTTCCGGCCAGGGCAGGGCATTGTTGAGCGCGTAGCGATAGAAAATCTGCAACAGGATCACGATGACCATGCCCGCAAGGGCAATCCAGGCGATGTTGCGCCCGATGGTCAAAAGGAAACTGTTGAGCGCGCTGAGCGGTGTCAGAATGCTGGTCATCACAGCTTCGAAACCCTCCCCGTTTCGAATGGCAGTTCCGTCTCCTCAACGGTTCGGTCCCGCAGCGTTTCACCGGCCTTGGCGATTGTCAAATCATGACTGCCTGACCCTGCCAAGCGTATGTCTGCTGAACGCGCCAACAGCGACGGCAAGGCCAAGCGTTGCCGTCAAAGCGCCGATCCATTCTATGAGGCTTGGCCATTCGCCGGTGATGGGAATGCCGACAATCAGTGTGCTTGCTGGAACCAGTGCGGGAAACAGGGACGCACCACTCGCGCCAAGATGGGTGACGGCTCGCCCAAAGGCGATGATGGCCATTACGCCTGCGAGCGCACCATGGACCAAAAACTGCGCTGACAATTCCCAGAGCGACAATTGCGCCATCCGCTCGGTCGTATCAAAGGCGAAAAACAGCGGCACATAAACAAGGGCGGAGATGAAAGAAGCGGCAGCTGTGGCGTCAATTCCGTCGATGCTCCATTGCTTGAGCATGACGGTGAAGATCGCCCAGCACAGTCCGGCGGCGACAGACAAGGCGTAGCCGATCCAGGCATCTTCGCCCAATCGGCCCCCGCTTCCGGTCGCGATGAGCGTGATGCCGCCAATGATGATGGCTGTGCCAACCATTCGTGCTTTCGTGACGCGCTCATGCAACAGGAAAATTGCGGCAGCGATGGAGGCCATTGCAGCCGTTGACGGTTGCAGCACTGCCCCATGCGCCAGCGGGACGTACACGAAAGCGGCCGATGCCACGAAGATGAAAACTGGTCCGACGGCCAATGCCAATGCAGCCCCCCGCAGCCAGCCAACGCCGCCGAGGTCGCGCAATCCGCCCTTGCCCACACCATTGCGCATGAGCCACGGCAACATGATCAGACCCGCTCCGGCAAATCGGAAAAAGATCACATCTGCGGGGGTCAGCTCACCGCTCACGGCCTGTCGGGTGGTGGACAGATAAAGGGCCCAAATCAGCACCGCAGCGAGGCCGTAGGCCGCACCCACAAGGTTAGTTCGAGCAGCAGGGTTGGTCGTAAGCATGACGCGCGACACTCAGCCCTTCGCACAGATTCGGCAAGGGGTTTTCCACAGACGCAACAGCGTTCGCCAAAAACGATGGGACGTCACAAATCTGTCGCTAAGCTGTCGTGGCCTTGCCATGCTGCGACGGCAAGCGCCCCTGAAGGAGGCACGGGGAGCCTCCACCAATAGATGCGAGGACCTTTCATGACCAAAACAGACCTGACCATACCGGCATCGGCTCCGGCCTGCCTCTCCATTGACGAATTGTCGTTCGACGAGATCGATGAAATCGCCAATCCGCGCCCGGAAGAAACGGATTTTGACCGCATTGTCGAACAGGCGATTTCACGTCGCGGGTTCCTCTCCGGCGTACTCGTTATGGGCAGCGCGGCGGCACTCAGTGCCACTACGGCTCTCACGCCCGGCGCCGCCGCGGCGGCGGACCGTTTCGGTTTTGATGCCGTGGCAGCCAACACACGAGATGGGATCACACTACCCACCGGCTTCAAATGGGACATGGTGATCAGCTGGGGCGATCCGATTTTCCCCGGCGCTCCGGAATTTGACGGCGCAACGCGCGGAACCGGTGCCTCTCAGGCCACGTCATTCGGCGACAACATTGACGGCATGGCGCTGTTTTCCGACGGCCAGCGCGATCTGCTTGTCTGCAACAACGAATATACGAACCGCAAAATCATCTGGGGCAACCGGGCCGAAGGCGCCTGGGAAACCGATGATGATGTCGAAAAGGGCATGATGGCCCATGGCGTCTCCGTGGTTGAAGTTGCCAAGACCGACGGGCGCTGGCTGCCGGTTCAGGATTCGCGCATGAACCGGCGCATCACACCGCAAACGCCGATGGATATTACCGGCCCGGCGCGCGGACATGACATGCTGAAGACCTCAGCAGACCCAGCCGCCGAAGCGGCGCTTGGCACCTGGAACAATTGTGGCAATGGTCGCACACCCTGGGGCACCTATCTGGCCTGTGAGGAGAACTTCAACGGCTATTTCTCCTCAAGCGTGGAAAACGCTCAGGACACGCCGGAGTTCAAGCGCTACGGCGTTCGCGACAATGACTGGGGCTATGGCTGGCGTCAGATCGATGCGCGCTTCGATATTTCGAAAGAGCCGAACGAACCCAACCGCGCCGGCTATGTGGTGGAGATCGATCCGTTCGATCCCAACTCCAAGCCCAGAAAGCTCACCGCATTGGGCCGTTTCAAGCACGAAAATGCGGAGATGGTGATCAACAGTGACGGCAAGGTCGTCGTCTATATGGGCGATGATGAGCGCGGCGAGTTCCTCTACCGTTTCGTGTCCGATGGTGTTTACACGGCTGGCGGCGACAATGCGGGCCTTCTGGAAGACGGCACGCTGTACGCCGCCAAGTTTGACAATGATGGCACCGGCACATGGATGGAGCTTTCCGAGGCCGCGACCGGCATGACCAAGGCGGAAATCTGCATCTACACGCGGATGGCGGGTTCCAAGGTCGGTGCCACCACTATGGACCGGCCCGAATGGGTGGCGTCCAACCCGGTCAAGGCCGAGCTGTACTGCGCGCTCACCAACAACAAGAATCGCGGCATCAAGACCAATGCCGGTGGCGATGCCACTCCGGCGGAAGGTCCCAACCCGCGTGTCGCGAACAATTTCGGACAAGTCGTGCGCTGGTGGCCAGCCAATGCCGACCACACCGCTGATCAGTTCCGTTGGGACCTCTATGTCATGGCCGGAAATCCGACGACAACGGCGGACGATCTGAAAGGCAAGGAAGAGGGCGATCCGTCCTTTCCGCAGGATGATGGTTCCGCCAACATCAATGCCGGCAACATGTTCAACTCGCCGGATGGTCTCGCTTTTTCCGAGAACGGTCTGCTGTTCATCCAGACGGACGGCAACTACTCCAACAAGGGTCAGTTTGTGGGCATGGGTAACAACCAGATGCTGGTTGGTGATCCAGCAACCGGTGAAATTAGGCGGTTCCTCGTTGGTCCCAATGAATGCGAAGTGACGGGTTCGGCATGGTCGTCCGACAACCGCACCCTGTTTGTCGGTATTCAGCATCCGGGTGAACGCGGTAATTCGCACTGGCCGGGCGGCGGCGATTCAGTGCCACGCTCAGCCGTCATCGCGATAACACGCGAAGATGGTGGGGTCATCGGCTGATCCGGCGTCGTCGCCACAAGTCACCGAGTATCATACAAGGCGCCCTGGGCTTGTGACCCCGGGGCGCCTTCTTTTTCGAGCGTCGGTAGAGGTTCACCAATTCTTCGATGTCGCATGGTGCGGGTCTGCCAAACGGCCTATATGAGTACCGAACTTGCGAACAGAGTTTCCGCCATGACGTCCGGTACAGACAGCGCCCGCGCAACCGAAACCGATCAGATGATCACCTCTTATGGCTTTGAGCGGGTTGCGGAGGGCGAAAAGCAGCCCAAGGTCGATGCTGTCTTTCATTCGGTGGCGCGCCGCTACGACATCATGAATGATCTGATGTCCGCTGGTGTGCATCGGCTCTGGAAGGATGCCATGGTCACCAAGGCGGCACCCTCCAAGCGGTGCGACTGGCGCGGCCTCGATGTTGCGGGCGGCACGGGCGACATTGCCTTTCGTCTGGTGGAAGCCTCTCGGCGCAATGCGCAGGTCACTGTGCTCGACATCAATGATTCCATGCTTGATGTGGGACGTGAGCGTGCGCAAAGGAACGGCCTTTCGCCCAATCTGGATTTTGTCGAAGCCAATGCCGAGGACCTGCCGCTTCCCGACAATCACTTCGATGCCTACACAGTGGCCTTGGGCATCCGCAATGTGCCGAATATGGGCAAGGCGCTCGCTGAAGCGCGTCGCGTTTTGAAACCGGCTGGGCAGTTCTTATGTCTGGAATTTTCAGAAGTTGATATGCCGATCCTCGATCGCTTTTACGATTCCTGGTCGTTCAACGCAATTCCGGCGATTGGTCGGGCCGTGACGGGCGACTATGAAAGCTATCGCTATTTGGTGGAGTCAATCCGCAAATTTCCCAATCAGGCAGCTTTTGCCGGTGCAATTGCTCAGGCGGGGTTTGAACGCGTGTCCTATCGCAACATGACCGGTGGGGTGGTCGCGCTCCACTGGGGCTGGAAGATCTAGCGAACCATCTTTAATTCCATGCCGTCCATTCGTCCCTGGTTCTCGCTTATTCGTGCACTTTGGGTGCTGTTGCGCGAAGGTGTGATCACCGCTTTGCCCGATGAAGGCGCGCCGCCACCCATCGTGACGCTGAAGCGTATTGCGCGTTTCGTCGAGCGAAAGCGTGCCTCCAACCAGGCGCAATCCACCGTGCTCTCGCGAGCTCTCAACCGTCTTGGGCCAAGCTGGGTGAAGCTTGGACAGTTTCTCGCTACGCGACCGGACATTGTGGGCAAATCCATCGCGCTCGATCTTGAACTGCTGCAAGACCGCATGGATCCGTTCTCGCAAGAGGAAGCGCGCGAGCGGGTTGAAAGAACCCTGTTTGCCCCGCTTGAGGAGCTTTACTCCCAGTTCGGTCGGCCGGTCGCGGCCGCCTCTGTGGCGCAGGTTCACAAGGCCATCGTGCAAGATGATGACGGCACAGAACACTCCGTTGCCGTCAAGGTGATCCGTCCCGGCATTCGCGCGCGTTTCGCGCATGATCTGAAGACCTTTTACACCGCAGCCCATGCGCTGGAGCGCTTCTTTCCTGCCACGCGTCGCCTGCGGCTGATCGACAGTGTCGACATGCTGGCGGCCTCTGCAAAACTTGAGATGGATCTGCGTCTGGAAGCCGCCGGATTTTCGGAGATGGCGCAGAATATCCGCAACGATGAAGGCTTCCGCCTGCCGGACATCGACTGGGCGCGGTCCGGTCGTGACTGCCTGACGATGGATTGGGTCGACGGCATCAAGATGAACGATCTGACCGCATTGCGCGCCAGCCATCACGACCTGCCAACGCTTGCAAATCGCATCAATCAGGCCTTTCTGCATCACGCTTTGCGCGACGGCTTCTTCCATGCCGACATGCATCCCGGCAATCTGTTCGTCGCCCCGGACGGTGATATCGTCGCCGTCGATCTCGGCATTTCAGGCCGGATCGGCAAACCTGAGAAGCGCTTTCTGGCCGAAATTCTTTACGGCTTCATCACGCGCGACTACCGCCGGGTCGCGGAGGTGCATTTTGAAGCTGGCTACGTTCCTGCGCACAAGGACGTGGCGAGCTTTGCGCAGGCTCTACGAGCTGTGGGCGAGCCGATCCACGGCCAGCCCGCGGACAAGGTCTCGATGGCCAGTCTGCTCTCGCTGCTGTTTGAAGTCACCGAACTGTTTGAGATGAAAACACAGCCGCAGCTTCTGTTGCTGCAAAAGACCATGGTGGTGGTCGAAGGCGTGGCGCGCTCGCTCGATCCGCATTTCAATATGTGGACCTCTGCCGAACCGATCGTGACCGACTATGTGCGCAAACAGATCGGCCCGATTGGTGTGATGAGCGATCTAAACGAAGGTGCGCGGGCCGCGGGCAGACTCGTCCGCATGGCGCCGGAATTTGCGCGTCGATTGGAAACGCTCAGCGAAGAGATCGACACCATGGCCAAGAACGGTGTGCGGCTCGATCAGCCCACCATCGAGGCGATCGGCAAAGCAGAGGCGCGTCACTCGCGCTCGGGACGCGTCGCGCTCTGGATTATTGCAGCCGCTGCGGTCGCTGGGGTGTGGACGCTTTTTTGAGGGCGGTGATAGGCTGGTGCAATGACATATCAAAGCCCTCTAGCTGATCGCACGATCCTGCTTGTCGTTTCAGGTGGCATTGCTGCATACAAGACGCTCGATCTTGCAAGAAGACTGCGTGAGCGTGGCGCGCGCATTCGTTGTGTGATGACGTCTGCCGCGCAGCAATTCGTCACTCCCATGGCGATGGGAGCGTTGATCGCGGATACGGTTTTCACCGATCTTTGGGACCGTGAGGCCGAACAGGATATCGGTCATATTCGACTGGCGCGGGATTGCGACGCCATCGTTGTTGCTCCGGCGACGGCTGATCTGATGGCAAAGATGGCGCATGGATTGGCCGATGATCTCGCCTCCACCGTACTGCTTGCCACCACCAAACCGGTGCTTGTCGCCGCAGCGATGAACCCTGTCATGTGGGCTGCGCCAGCAACGCAGCGCAATGTCCTCACTTTGGCAGAGGATGGAATGAATTTTGTCGGTCCCGAATCTGGCGAGATGGCGGAATCGGGTGAGGCCGGGCTTGGGCGTATGGCCGAACCGCTTGAAATTGTGGCCGCACTGGAAGCGCTGCTTGATGATACGCCAAAGCCGCTGGCCGGAAAACGCGCGATAGTAACCTCAGGACCGACGCGTGAAGACATCGATCCGGTGCGCTACATTTCCAACCACTCATCGGGAAAGCAGGGGCATGCGATCGCAGCCGCATTGGCGCGCGCCGGAGCGGATGTCACGCTGATTTCAGGCCCGGTGGCGATCGACCCGCCAAAAGGCGTGACCACGATAGATGTGACCTCGGCGCGCGACATGATGGCCGCTGTTGAGAGCTCATTGCCAGCCGACATCGGTGTCTTCGTCGCGGCGGTTGCGGATTGGCGTGTGGATGCGAAGGCTGGTCAAAAGATCAAGAAGAAGGGCGATGGCGCACCGCCCGCGCTCAATATGGTGGAGAACCCCGATATTCTGAAGACCATCGGCACCGGAGACCGCCGTCCAGCTCTGGTTGTTGGTTTTGCGGCGGAGACCGAGAATATCGTCGACAATGCCCGCAGAAAACTCGCCTCCAAGGGAGCGGACTGGATCGTTGCCAATGATGTCTCAGCCGAAACCGGCACTTTTGGCGGGGATCACAACGCGGTGATATTGGTGACAAAAACCAGTGCCGACCAATGGCCGAAGGCGAGCAAGCAGGATGTTGCCGTCCGGCTTGTCGAAAAGGTCATGGAGCGCTTCGAAGTGGTCGAAGTGTGAGCTCCTTTTCAATCATCCTTTTTTGAAGAACGCCCAAACGGCTTGTCCGGCGGTTCGCGGAAGGACAGAGGCGCGTCGGGAAACAACTCGCCGGTCAAACTGTCATCATTGGTGCGGGTGTAGTTGATCATCCAGGGCTTTGGTGCCGTGAAATCAGTTCCAGTTTTCCAGCAGAAATAGCCAAGCTCACCCTTGGCCGGGATTGGATCGATAGGCTGAGGATTGCTAAGCACCAGACCGCGTGGCCCGCCAAACCATGGGCTGTCACTGTGCGAGACAATGTCGACAACCTCGACCATGCCGATGATGCCGCCATAGACCATCTCATCCGGTCTTGGCAGCGTCACACCGTCTTGTTGCAGCCGCCAAAGGGCCCAACGATATTCCTTTTCGCGCATCGAACTTGCGGCGTGAATGCAGATTGAACGACAGTCCATCCCGCGGGCGCGTGTCGACCCTTCGCTGCGATTTTCGATGTCCTTGCCGCCAAATATGATCGCCCAGGCCCAAGGTTGTCGAACAGAGAGTGCCAGCGGTGGAAGGCTTTGTTCCGACATATACAGATCGATCAGTGTGCGCCGGACATGTCTCCCAGAACCTCTTTTGCCGCAACCGTCGTGTCCGCGTTGAGCCGGTAGACCATGGGCACGCCGGTTGCCAGATTGAGCCCAGTCACTTCATCGCGTGACAGACCGTCCAGCACCATCACCATGGATCGCAGTGAATTGCCATGTGCCGCCACGAGCGCCGTTTCGCCGCGCATCACGCGTGGCAAAATGGCCTGCATGTAATAGGGCCAGACGCGCGCGCCGGTGTCTTTGAGGCTTTCGCCATCATCGCCCGGCGGCGGAATATCGTAGCTGCGTCGCCAGATATGAACCTGGTCCTCGCCCCATTTGGCACGCGCATCATCCTTGTTAAGGCCTGCAAGATCGCCGTAGTTCCGCTCATTGAGCGCCTGGTCACGAATGGTCTCCAGATCGGACTGGCCGACTCCATCAAGGATGTACTGGCATGTGCGCTGCGCACGAGTGAGATCGGAGGTGAAAGCGATGTCGAAGCGATAACCGCCCTCGGCCAGCACGCGACCGGCCTCCTGCGCTTCCGCCTCGCCCTTGGCTGTAAGATCCGGGTCTTTCCAACCCGTGAACAGGTTCTTTTCGTTCCATTCGCTTTGCCCATGGCGGACCAGAACCATTGTTCCCGTCATCTGAGTTTGCCCTTTCGTTTGAGCCGGATCGGCGCTCGCTAGTTGGTCTTCAATCCAAGCACGTCGAGCATGTCATAGCGACCCGGCTTTTTGTCGAAAGCCCAGAGTGCCGCCTTGACCGCACCGCGCGCAAACAACTGTCGATCGGTCGCGCGATGGGCGATTTTGATCGTTTCGCCTTCACCCGCGAAAAGCACGGAATGTTCGCCGATAACCGAGCCGCCGCGCAAGGTCGCAAAGCCGATCGAGCTTTCCTCGCGCGCACCCGTTATGCCATCGCGCACCTTCACGGCCTTTTCGGCCAAAGCGACATTGCGACCCTGCGCTGCCGCTTCACCAAGCAGCAGAGCCGTACCGGAAGGGGCATCCACCTTGTGCTTGTGATGCATCTCCAGAACCTCGATGTCGAAATCCTGTGCTGCAAGCGCCTTCGCGGCCTGTTTCACCAGCACGGCGAGCAGGTTTACCCCGAGGCTCATATTGCCGGATTTGACGATGCGGGCATGGCGCGAGGCCGCGTCGAAGTGCTTCTCATCGTCCGCCGTGCAACCTGTCGTGCCAATGACATGCACGATGCGCGCCTGTGCTGCCAGACCGGAAAACTCAACGCTCGCTGCCGGGACTGTGAAGTCCAGAACGCCGTCAGCATGGGCAAAGGCGGCAAGAGCGTCGCTGCTGATCTCAACACCGTTTCGTCCAACTCCTGCGAGTTCGCCACTATCGCGACCGAGACAATCGGCGCCATAGCGTTCGATGGCGGCGCTCAGCACGATGCCATGTGTCTCCGTCACGGCGCGAATGAGGCTTTGACCCATGCGACCGGCGGCGCCGACAACCACGATTTTCATATCACTCATTGTGTTCGTCTCCGCCGCCTCGCGGTTCAGTGCTTTTTTTGCCGCCGCGTTACATTGTGCAGCTTGGCATAGGCGCTGTTGCCCTTGGCCATCAACTCTCCATGGCTGCCTTCATCAACGATCTGCCCGCTGTCGACAACCAGGATCTTGTCGGCATTGGAGATGGTCGACAGGCGGTGTGCGATGACGATGGTCGTCCGTCCTTCCATCAACTCATCAAGGGCGCGTTGCACAAGGGCTTCCGACTCATTGTCGAGCGCAGATGTTGCTTCATCCAGCAGCAGGATGGGCGCATTGCGCACCAATGCCCGCGCAATCGAAAGGCGCTGGCGCTGGCCGCCTGACAGGTTGCCGGCATTTTCATCAAGCGGCGTGTCGTAGCCTTCCGGCATGGCTGTGATGAAATCATGGGCCTGTGCAGAGCGGGCTGCGGCCTCGATCTCCTTATCCGTAGCATCCGGATTGGCGTAGCGCAGATTTTCGCGCACCGTGCCCTGAAAGAGGATCGGCGTTTGGGAGACATAGGCGATGCTGGCTCGCAGTTCTTGCGGTTCGACGGCCGCAATGTCCTGATGGTCGACCTCGATCGCCCCGCTTTCCGGATCATAAAAGCGCTGAATGAGTGAAATGATGGTGGATTTCCCGCCACCGGACGGCCCAACCAGCGCAGTCGTCTGCCCGGCTTCCGCCGTGAATGACATGTTCTGAATAACGGGTGGCGGACGCAGGATCGGGCCCGAACCCCCTTCCGTGTCGTCATGCTCTCCATATCGGAAAGTGACATCGCGAAACTCTATCCGGCCTGTTGCCACCTCGAAGTCCTGCGACGCGACGGCGGCCTTGGCGATACGGCTCGGCTGGGTGTCGAGAATTTCATACACCATGCGCGCATTGACCAACGCACGTTCCAGCGTAACCCGCAGTTTCGCCAGCCTTTTGGCAGGGTCGTAGGCGAGCAGCAGCGCGGTCATGAAGGAGGTCAGATCGCTGGGCTCGTAGCCGTGATTAATGACCCGCCAGCCGCCATAGGCGATCACAGCGGCGATGGCGAAACCTGTGATGGTTTCCATCAATGGGCTGGTTTTCGCTGTGATGTTGGCGATTTTGTTGGCCCGACCTTCCACCAGCTTGGTGAGCGCGTTCAGCTTGGATTTGAGTTGGCCTTCCATGGTGAAGGCCTTGACCACCGATATGCCATGCGCCGATTCCTGCATTGCTGTCGCGACCTGTGCGTTGATCTGCACTTCCTGGCGGGCGATGCGTTTCACGCGCCTGGCGTAGCGGGCCAGCGTGTAGAGGACGATCGGCCCGATGACCAAAATGGCAAGCGACATATAGGGATCGCGATAGACCATCACACCGATCAGCCCGATCAGGGTGACGAGATCCCGCACAAAGCCCAGAATGATCGTGTTGAGCATGTCCTTGACACCGGCAATGTTGCTGTTGATCCGGCTGACCAGTCCGGCAGAATGCTGTTTGGCAAAGAAGCCAACATCAAGCGACAGGAGATGGTCGAAAACACGCCTCTGGTAGCGGGCCACCATGTTGTTGCCGATGCGCGCCAATTGCACCGACTGGATGTAGGAAACGATGCCTTTCACCAGAAACAGCCCGACCACTGTGAGCGACAGAACCATCGCCTGGTTCATGTCATTGCCGTAAAAGACGTCCTTGACGATTGGCCCCATCAGCCATGCGCTAAAGGCTGTGATGCCCGCCATGATGAGAAGGCAGACAATGGCGAGGGCATATTGTTTACGATAGGTCGGCAGATTTTCGCGTGCCATGCGCTGAAGAATGCCGGTATCGTCTGGCGATTTCAGCACGAATTTCAGCAGCTTGTTCATCGCAGTGCCCCATATGCCGGTTCGCGTCGCCCGACAGCGCAGGACGAGGGTGCGGAACCTGAGCGGCTCACTAATCAGCCCAATTGGGCCAGCATAGGGTCGTTTGCTGCGCTCTAGCACATTGACGTGTCGGTGTGACTTATTTGTCGAGAGGCTGTTGTGCCGAACGGCGTCAGCGATGCCAGCGGCGATGATCAAGATCGATGAGAAAGTCGCTTGGCGAGCGCGCATAGCCGGCCAGGCCGAGGAGCGCCGGAAGCGGATGGGTTACGACGCTGGTTGCGATGCCTCGCATCATTCTTGAATGTGGTGCCTTGTCCTCAAAGGCGTTGCGAATGCGGCTATCGCGAAGGAAGGGCAGGATCTGCCGCGCAATTCCGCCCGCAATGTAGATGCCGCCCTTGGCCATATTGGTGAGCGCCAGATCACCGGCAACCCGGCCAAGGCATTCGCAAAAGACCGATAGAGCCTCAATTGCGACGGGATCGCTGCCTGCCAGCGCCGCCCGGGAAATGTCGGCGGCGGTGATGTGCTTGTGTGGGTGGTCGCTCGCCGCGGCACAGGCTCGGTACAGATTTTCAAGTCCGTCGCCGCACAGGATCTGCTCGCCGGAGATGCGTCCCTCGATTGTGTCCAGATGTCCCCAGATTTCCGCCTCTCGATCAGAGCGCGGGCCAAGATCGACATGTCCGCCTTCACCGGCAACGGGCACCCATTTGCCCTGTGCATGGATCAGTGTGCCCACACCAAGCCCGGTACCGGGGCCAATGGCGGCTTTGTTGCGTTCAGCCATCACCGTTCCGTCACCCAGCGTGTCGACATCATCTTCTCCCAAAAAGGGAAGGGCCAGCGCTTGAGCTTCGAAGTCATTCATCAAAACAAGCTCGTTCCACGGACCTGAGGCCAGAAACTCATCCGCCTTGATGGTCCAGTGCGCGTTGGTCAGATCGAGCCCATCCGGCTTGATTGGCCCGGCGGCGGCGAGAATTGCAGTTTGCGGGCGCAGCTTGGAGTCTCTTAAGACCGCCGCCTTTATCGCGTCCTGGACGCTTGCAAAGTCAGCCGTGCGCACCGGCTCAAAATGTGCGACCGAACCGTCTTCCTCGACCACCTGAAAGCGTGCATTGGTGCCGCCAATATCGCCAATCAGTGTTGGGCACGGGTGTCCTTCGTTCGGATCGCTGGTCATAAATCATGTTCCGTGGCGGACGCAAAATTTTGATGCCGCAAACGTGCATCTTGTGTCCATTCATGCAAGAGTTGATGCCAAGTCACCGTCAAACTGTTCATTCAGGACGGCGGTGTCGACGCGTGTATCGCGCAAAAATTCACTCAGGGATTGTTCTGAAAGGACCTCTATATGAAAAACTTCATGCTTGGCCTCGCCGCAGCCGCTTTTGCGACTGTTGCTGCCACTGGTGCCGCTTTGGCGGACGGACATGCGAAGGCAAAACCCGCTCTCGTTTACGATCTTGGCGGCAAGAATGACAAGAGCTTCAACGAGTCTGCCTATACGGGTGCCGAGCGCTTCAAAAGCGAGACCGGCATCGACTACAAGGACTTCGAGATCCAGAACGATGCGCAGCGTGAGCAGGCCATGCGCCGTTTCGCGCGCGATGGTCACAATCCGGTAGTGGTGATCGGCTTTTCGCAGGCCGCGGCTTTGGAAAAGGTTTCGCAGGAGTTTCCCGACACGAAATTCGCCATTGTCGACATGGTTGTGGAGAAGCCGAATGTGCGTTCCATCCTGTTCTCGGAACATGAAGGCTCTTATTTGGTAGGCGTGATGGCTGCGAAGGCATCGAAATCCGGCAAGGTCGGCTTTGTGGGTGGCATGGACATTCCGCTGATCCGCAAATTCGCCTGCGGCTATGTGCAGGGCGTGAAGTCCGTCAATCCTGATGCGGAAGTCTTCCAAAACATGACCGGCACCACTGGTGCTGCGTGGAACGACCCTGTCAAGGGCGGCGAACTGGCCAAGTCGCAGATCGATCGTGGCGCTGACGTTGTCTACCACGCCGCAGGCGGAACGGGCATCGGCGTGCTTCAGGCCGCCGCCGATGCGGGCGCTTTGGGCATTGGTGTTGATTCCAACCAGAACGGAATGCATCCCGGCAAGGTTCTCACCTCCATGCTGAAGCGCGTCGACAATGCTGTCTACGACGCCTTCAAGGATGTGCAAGACGGAGATTGGAGCGCCGGTTTTGACGTGAAGGGCTTGAAGGAAGAAGGTGTCGGCTATGCGATGGACGACAACAACAAGCCGCTCGTTTCCGACGAAATGCTGCAAGCCGTTGAAGCTGCTGCTGCTGACATCAAGTCCGGCAAGGTAACCGTTCATAACTATATGAGCGATTCAAACTGCCCGGCTGGCTAAACACTCGGCTGGCAAAACATACATCAACGAGCATGACTGTGGCCGCTCCGGGAAACCGGGGCGGCCTTTTCTTCGAGCTGTCCTATGGCAGGATGACGAGTCCGGTCGTAGGCGGCACCTTGTTGTCACGCATGTCAGCAAAGAGCTGATCGAAACCAGCGAGCCCTTCATGCTGTGATAGCGTCAGCCAACTCGCGCTGTCGGCAACAGCGTCGCGCACGAAGCCGAGCGATTTTGCGTCAAACTCCGCCGCGCCCCAATCCTTCATACGCTGCTGAATACGGCTGGGCGCGAAGAAGAACTCACTGCGGTCTCGATTTATGTTGGCCTTACCGTCGGCGCCACCACCATCGCCGTCCTGCTTTATATCCCAATGGGTGAGGCCCACATTGAGCGTGCGCATCATGGCTTCGCCCAAATGTGCATGGGTGTTGCCCAACACATCCGCGTTTCCGGCCATGTCGACAATTGTTGTCGGCTTGGCGGTCAGCTTTTGTGCGATGTCATCATAGGCGATCACGCGGTCATAAATGCCAAGCGACTGAACAAATTCCGCGTTGGCGGCCGAAGTCAGCCCGATAACACGCGGCGCATCTGGGTCGCCATGCAGTGCATAGGCCAGACCGATACTGGTCTTGCTGGACGCGCTGGTGAGCGCGATCTGTTCCGCGCCATACCAGTTATGTTCCTTCAACTGATCCCACAGCACAAAGGCGGTGAGATAGAGCGGGAACAGCAACATGCGCAGATCATCCTGCGCGCGATCATAGCCAGGTTCCGCGGAGACACGTCGATATATGTTGTAGCCCCGCGGCAGTGCGGCACGATGCGGCATGGCATCGAAAAAGTGGCCGCTGGCAACGCCCTCAGGCCTCATTTTCAAGTGTGTTGCGGGCGGAAAGTACCCAAATAGCCGCTCACCAACGGGAATGTCCGCGCAATTGGATGTGATGACATCGGCAAAGCCCCACACGGGCACCACGCCCCACTCGCCCGCATCGTCGCCCTGCGGCGGGAAAAACTGCCAATAGCCGATGCGTTCACCCGTTGCGGCATAGGTGATGTTGTTGGCCGAAAATCCGAACCGTTCAATCGCCACAAGAACTTCGCCTTCGCCGGGTTGCAGGTCCGCCTCGTCAAGTGCGACCAGCCGTGATTGGGCCATATCAGCCTTGGTGATCTGAAACTGTTTCATGTCATCGCCTCCAATTGAGCGTTGAATGTCTGCAACTTGGCCATGGCCGGCATGGACGCTGCACGAAGCCTCGTCATGATCTCCTTCTTTGCCTTGTCGCTGCGATCATAGTCGCGCGCCAGCCGGGCGAACCCATCCAGCCGGTTCTCGGCCAACCAGTCGCGAAGCTCGCGGTCCTGCGACCATTGATATTGATTGGTCATGAAGGGGATCATGATGCGTATCCAGTCCGTATCGTGATTGGGCAGAGGCACCACGCTGCACAGCCGGTTCTTGTTCGCCTCGCTCTCGCGCGTCACCTCGACATGGGCGATAAGCGAGGCGGAAAAGACGGGCTGATAGGAGCGCACGGTCTGCGGCGTGATCAGATCACCTTCGAAGACTGGCTTGGTTTCAAGATTGGGGATCGCGCTGGCGGAACAGTCGATAAACAGCGTGTTTGCAGGCGTCTCATGCGTGCCATGTTCCAGCGTGATCTTGCCGACTTCAAGACTGGTGACACGACTAAGCCGGATGATGGAGCGAATCCGCCGCAGCTCTTCCAATTCCGGTTTGGACACCGTGGCGCCGTGGAACATTTTTGGGCGCACGGTCTTGTCGACGCGCAACAAATTCCCGGCCTTTTCGAGCCGGTCGAACAGATCATCGATGGAACTCGCTTCGGCCAGCGCCTCAAATTGCGCTGCCTGTGCGCCCATAACCTGCTCGAAAAAGTCCATGCTTGGCTGAGCATTGGCCCGGTCGAGCAGCCATCCGTCGCGCGGCATGATCCAGTCAATATCATCGGGATCGACGCCATTTTCCAACAGCCACAGACAGGCATCGATGCCGGTCTTGCCCGCGCCGATCACCACATAGCGATCCGGTGGGTCTGTCAGATCGGGCAGCCCATTGAGAGGAATGAACCGCACATCTTCGCCAATTGAGAATTGCGGCGTGTGATTGGAGGGTGTGGAGGTTTTCAAATAGGTCGCATCGACATGCTTGCGGGCAGTGATCTCAAAAGTCTTGCCGGTGAGCAGCGATCGACAGCACCCATCACCCAGATACTCGTGCATGGGCAAGTAGCGCACCCGCCCGGATGGCAAAAAGCGCTCCAGCATGACCTGGTCGAAATAGGCTATCACCTCGGCACCGGACGCCAGGCTCGCCAGCCCTTTGTTGAGGCCGACCTGATCGCGCCGACCGTCGCTCAGTTCCGTTGAGCTGACACCGTAAAAGGCTGAAGGCTGATGCAGCCGCACAAAGGGATAGGCGATGTTCCAGTGCCCGCCGGGCCGGTGATGCTTGTCAACAATAACGATGTCCGCATCGCTGTCGGTGAGCAGCGTGTCGGCAAAGGCCATGCCCACAGCACCGCTGCCGACAATCAGATAATCGGTCGTGATTTTTTCCACAAATGCCCTCCCGCTTTTGCATGGAGAGGCTTAGCAAATCAGTCCCGGCAAGGCGATGGCAGTTTTCGCGCCCCTATTCGCCGCCTTCAATGGCACGCAGAAAGGGCTTGCCGGGCTGTTCCTTTGGCGTGGCGTCGGATGATTCTGGGCCAAACTCCAGTGCCTCGATCCGTTCGCCATGCTTTTTCAGCTTGCCGGTGGAAGTGAGTATTTCATCCACATCCTTCTGGGTAAGCCGGAAGTGGTTTTGCAGTTTCAACACACGCTCATCGAGCAAACTCAGGTCTTTGGCGAATTTCGCGACCTCTGCCTGAATCAGATGCGCCTGCTCCCTCATCCGGGCATCTTTCAGAACCGACTGGATCACCTGAACAGACAACATCAGCAGCGATGGTGAAACGATAACGACGCGCAATTTATGCGCCCGTTGCACGATGCTTTCAAAATTCTCGTGAATTTCTGCGAAGATCGATTCGGACGGGACAAACAGAAAGGCCGTGTCCTGCGTTTCGCCTTTGATCAAATACTTCTGCGAAATATCCTTCAAATGCAGCTCCATATCGCGCCGAAAGCGGGTTGCGGCGTCTTTGGAAGCTTGCTCATTGTCAGAGACGCGCAGCGCATTCCAGGCTTCCAGAGGAAACTTCGCGTCCACCACCAGCGATGGCTGCGCATTGGGCATGACGATCGTGCAATCCGGGCGTTTGCCATTGGAAAGCGTCGGCTGAAACTCAAAAGCGCCCATCGGAAGGCCATCGCGAATGATGGTTTCCATGCGGCTTTGGCCAAACGCTCCGCGAGTCTGTTTGTCTTGCAGGATCGATTGCAGGCCGACCACATTTTGCGCCAGGGATTGAATATTGGTCTGCGCTGAGTCGATGGCGACAAGCCTTTCACGCAAGATGCTGAGGCTTTCCTGCGTGGATTTGGTCGATTCGCTGAGCGAGGCCGAAACCCGCCCCGTGACACTGGCAAGCCGTTCGTCAAGCTGCTTGGAGAAGGCAGCCTGGCTGGTCGTGACATTTTCCTGAACTGAAGAGAGGCGACCGGCCAGTTCATTCTGCGTTGCTACGAGATCGGCCATGCGTTGCTCTGCCGCTGCAGCACGTCCTTCGGCCAGCATACGTGCATGGGCTTCCCCCTCCGCACGTGCCCGTGATCCGCGCCAGATGGCGATGAGCAGGCCGATAGCGAAGATGCCGAGCGCTGCCAACACCAACACAAGGGCGTCCGCTCGTGTCAGGGTGACACCGCCAATGGTTGCGAGGGGAAGATGCAATTGAAGACTGTCCATCGCAAAGCCCTACACGATTCGCACGCAAGAATAAAACATGAACAAACAAAGTGTGGCAAATCCCTTGCCCGAACGGTGCAAAGGCGCAAAAGACGGAGGAACAAATCGCAGTTTGATTTAGATGGGTGATGGTCATGACCGCACTTCCCAAAACCCCTTCCTTTCGGCTTGACGGGCGCTGCGCGCTGGTAACGGGTGCATCCCGCGGCATCGGGCTTGGCGGTGCGGTTGCACTGGCTGAAGCGGGGGCGCATGTCGTGATGGCGGCCCGCAATGCTGAAGATATCGAAGCGGCGGCGCAGGCCGTTCGCGATGCAGGATACAGCGCGCAGGGCATTTCGCTTGATGTCGGTGACCACGACGCGATGGTCGCGAGCATCGCCGAACATGGCCCGTTCGACATTCTCTTCAACAATGCCGGGACCAATCGGCCTCTGCCCTATGTCGATGTCACGCTGGACAATTTCGACATGATTACCGATCTGAACCTGCGCTCGGCCTTTTTCGTCGCCCAACAGGTTGCCAAAGGCATGATTGAGGCTGGCAAAGGCGGGTCGATCATCCACACATCGAGTCAGATGGGCCATGTGGGCGGGATCGATCGCGCCGTCTATTGCGGCACAAAATTCGGCATTGAAGGAGTTACAAAGGCGTCAGCCATCGAGCTTGCAGCGCACAAAATTCGTGTCAACACGATTGGCCCGACCTTCATCAGAACTCCGATGACGCAATCCACCTTCGACAATCCCGCACGCGTCAAATGGCTTGAGGAGAAGATCAAGCTGGGCCGTGTTGGGGAGATTGAGGACATTATGGGCGCCGTTGTTTTTCTGGCGAGCGACGCGTCAGCGCTGATCACCGGCACCAGCATCGTGATCGATGGTGGCTGGACCGCGGATTGAGCATCTTTCGCACTGGATTGCGGGGACAGGCCCCGCAATGAAGTTGGTCTGAATTGAGCGCTTTCATTTGAGAGCGAGGCGGGCCCAGAGAGTTGGCGGCCTTTCTCCCCCAAGGGGAGAGAGGGGGACCCACTCAAAGTCCCAGCCGAAGTGCAAAGACAGAGATCACTCACAGCCTTGCCCTTGCCGCGTCGTTCCCATACATCGCCCGCGCATTGTTTATCTCACAGGCACAAGACACGGGTCCAAACCATGTCCAACACGATTCCCCAAAGGGTCTTCTCTGGCGTTCAACCGACCGGAAATCTTCATCTCGGCAACTATCTGGGCGCCATCAAGCGCTTTGTGGAACTTCAGGACACGTTTGACTGCGTCTATTGCGTTGTCGACCTGCATGCCGTCACGACCTGGCAGCATCCGGTGGAACTGACGAGCAACATTCGCGAAGTGACGGCGGCCTTCATCGCTTCCGGCATCGACCCGGAAAAACACATCGTGTTCAACCAGAGCCAGGTCGCCGCGCATGCAGAACTCGCCTGGATTTTTAACTGCGTAGCCCGCATGGGCTGGTTGAACCGCATGACGCAGTTCAAGGAAAAGGCGGGCAAAGATCGCGAAAAGGCTTCCGTTGGCCTGTTTGCCTATCCAACGCTGATGGCGGCGGACATTCTGGTCTATCGCGCCACCCATGTGCCCGTTGGTGAAGACCAAAAGCAGCATCTGGAACTGACGCGCGACATTGCGCAGAAATTCAACAATGATTTTTCCGACCGGATCGCCGCAACGGGCTGTGGCGTGCCCATGCAGGTCGGTGATGAGACGGTGAACGGCTATTTTCCGCTGACCGAACCGGTGATCGGCGGGCCGGCCGCTCGTGTGATGAGCCTGCGGGATGGTAGCAAAAAAATGTCGAAATCCGACCCGTCGGACTTGTCGCGCATCGTGATGACGGACGATGCCGACGCGATCGCGAAGAAATTTCGCAAGGCCAAGACCGATCCCGACGCTTTGCCGTCTGAAACTGAAGGTTTGGCCGACAGGCCCGAGGCGGACAATCTGGTCGGACTTTACGCGGCGTTGGCAGGTACGGACAAAGCCTCGGTGCTGAGAGATTTTGGCGGCGCGCAGTTTGGCACGTTCAAACCGGCCCTTGCTGATCTGGCGGTCGAAAAAATCGCGCCAATTGCAGATGAAATGCGCCGTTTGCAGGCCGATCCAGCAGAAATCGACGCGATTTTGAAGCAAGGCTCGCAACGGGCCAGCGCCATCGCATCGAGTGTCATCAGCGACGTGAAGGAAATCGTTGGCTTTGTCGGCGCACGGGGCTAACCTGTTGCGCCCAAGGGCGAGGCGAGCGCGAAATCGAAGCGGCGGCATCAATGGTCAGTAAGAGGCAGGTCAGGGTTGAAGGGCATCGGCGCAAGTTTCTGGCCGTCGTCGATGCGACGCCGGAATGCGAAAAGGCGATCCACTACACGGCTCGCCGCGTCAAGGCAATCGATGCCGATCTCGTGCTTGTCTATGTCATTGAGCCCGATGATTTTCAGCATTGGCTTTCTGTTGAAGATGTTATGCGCGCCGAAGCGCGTGCCGACGCTGAAACGGCACTCACCCGCGCCAGCGAGTTGGCGCAGCAATATGGAGGTATCACGCCGGAACTGGTGATACGTGAAGGAAAGCCTGTGCAAGCGATCTCCGAACTCATCAATGAGGATGCCGATATTGCCCTGATGGTCCTGGCCGCAGCGGAGGAGGGCGACAATCCCGGCCCGCTCGTTTCTGCCGTGGGTGGCTCCAAGAGTGCCTTTCCCATTCCCGTCACTGTGGTTCCCGCAACGCTGACGGACGAGGATATCGACGATTTGGTTTGATCCTTCGGTGGCTCGATCTGTCTTGCAGTCCGTTGCGCTGTGGCCTATTTTGGAATGGTTCTAAAGAAAGGCTGCCGCCATGTTCATCCAGACAGAAGCCACACCGAACCCTGCCACGCTGAAGTTCCTTCCCGGCCAAACCGTGGTCCAGGATGGTCCTTTCGAATTCACCTCGGCCGCGGAAGCTGAGGGTCGTTCGCCGCTGGCGGAGCGCCTGTTTTCCGTCGAAGGTGTGGAAGGCGTATTTTTTGGCTACGATTTCGTGACCATCACAAAATCTGACTCAACCGAATGGCAGCATCTGAAACCTGCCATTCTGGGCGTGATCATGGAGACTTACATGTCCGGTCAGCCCGTCATGGCGCCGGACCCGCAAATGGCGCAGATGGAAGCAGGTGAAGAGTTCATCGAAGAAGGTGCCGAAGAGATCGTCGACACGATCAAGGAATTGCTGGAAACCCGTGTTCGCCCGGCTGTGGCGCAGGATGGGGGCGACATCACCTTTCAGGGCTATCGCGAAGGCCGCGTGTTCCTGAAAATGCGCGGTGCCTGCGCGGGGTGTCCATCATCAACCGCAACACTTCAGCACGGCATTCAAAACCTGCTCAAGCATTTCATTCCCGAGGTTGAGCGCGTCGAGGCCGTTCAATAGGTCGAGAGACCACTTTCAATTCTGGCGAGATTTGCTCTAAAGCGGCGTCATGCTGCTTGCACTCGACACCACCGGCCTATTCTGCTCTTCCGCCGTGCTCGACGGTCACAGCCTCATCGAAGCGAGCGAAAATATCGGTCGTGGCCATGCCGAGCATCTGATGGCGCAAATCGAAGCCGTGCTTCTGCGCGCCGATGCGCAGTGGCCCGACATCGACCGGATCGCCTGCTGCACCGGCCCGGGTTCTTTTACCGGTTTGCGGGTTGGCCTCGCCACGGCGCGTGGTCTCGCGCTGGCGCTGAACTGTCCCTGCATCGGTGTCACGGTGTTTGAGGCTTTCGCATTTGCTCATGCGGGCTCAGCGCCTCTATGCGTGGCGATGGATGCAAAACGCGACCAGATTTGGCTTCAGTGCTTCGCTGACGCGAACAGGTCTCTCGCTGAGCCATGTGGGATAACCTCAGCAGGCGCTTCTGAAGCCGTACCGGAGCGCGTCGCCCGTTTCGCCGGATCAGCCGGTGAGATGCTTGCGACGAAAGTGTCGGGTGCCGAAGTGATCGATCCGTCACCCTCGCCACCGATTGCCGCGATCGCCCGATTGGGGGCCGCTGCGCGAACCGATCTTGCGCCTCCAAAGCCGCTTTATCTGCGTGCACCGGACGCCAAAGTGCAGCAGGCAGCGCGATGATGTTCGGCTCCAAAGCACCGGAATTTGTGGTCCTTCAGGCGCAGCGCTCTGATGTCGACCGAATCGCCGCGCTGCATGGGGAGAATTTTGCGCGTGGCTGGTCTGGCCATGAAATTGAAACCATGCTGGACCGCCCTGAAGCTACGGTGCTTGTGATACGCAGGGTGGGCGCACCAAACGAGCCGATATGCGGCTTCAACATTTATCAACAGAGCCTTGAGGAAGCGGAAATCCTCTCCATTGCCGTCGATACGGAGTATCGCCGACTTGGTTTTGCCGATCGGCTGGTGCGCTTTGCGATCTCCGCACTTCAGGGAGATCGTGTCAAAGCGCTCTTTCTTGAAGTTGATGCCAAAAATCATGCAGCGATAGGGCTTTATGACCGTTTGGGCTTTCGCAAGGTGGGCGAGCGCCCGGCCTATTATCAAGGCGGCGATGAGGGTGAGGCGGCCAATGCGCTTGTCATGCGGCTGACGCTTGACTAACTCAATCGGGCTTGTTCGGAAAAAGAACCGGTACCGGTCATGTCGCTTGAGCAACGTTGTATCGAAAAGGGTATGCGCATGACGGAACAGCGCCGCGTGATCGCGCGCGTTCTTGAAAGTTCAACCGATCACCCGGACACGGAAGAGCTCTACGAGCGGGCGTCTCGCGTCGATTCCAATATCTCGATTTCGACCGTCTATCGCACGGTTTCGTTGTTCGAGGAGGCCGGCATCATCGAGCGGCACGAGTTTCGAGACGGGCGGGCGCGCTACGAAACGGTGCCGGAAAACCACCATGATCATCTCATCGATTTGAAAACCGGTCGGGTCATCGAATTCACAAATGAGGAAATCGAACGCCTGCAACAGGTGATTGCGCGCGAGCTTGGCTATCGGCTGGTCGATCACCGGTTGGAATTGTACGGCGTTCCCATCACCACCAAGAAAGACGATGGCAAAAGGTGAGGCGCAGACTGCGTCTCATCTGGGTGTTTGCGTTGGCGGGTCTGTGGCTGCTTTTGCTGCTTCCTGTTCAGCTTATTGCGCATGGTCTTCTGAAGCTTGGTTGGCGCGCACCGGTAACAGTGGTGCCGGTCATCTTTCATCGCGGTCTGCTGAAGATCATGGGCGTGCGCCTGCGCCGCACCGGTCCTCTTGATGCCAGGCGACCGCTGCTGATCGTTTCCAATCATGTGAGCTGGCTTGATATTGTGGTTCTAAGCGCGCTGCGCCCGTTATCCTTTGTGGCCAAGGCAGACATGCGTGACTGGCCGTTCTTTGGCCTTCTGGCACGGTTGCAACGTACGGTCTTCGTGCGCCGCGAAGAGCGACGCAGTGCGGGCCAGCAAGCGGACATGATCGCCGAGAGAATGGCGGCTCGTGAGGTGATGGTGCTGTTTCCAGAAGGCACGACATCGGACGGAAATGTGCTGCTTCCCTTCAAGACGCCGCTGTTCGAGGCTGCCAAACGCGCTATCATTCGCGCGCAAGTGGGAGGTGCGGTCGTCCAGCCCTGCGCCATTGATTACAGCCAATTGCACGGCTTGAGCATCGGTCGTGCGGAGCGACCTCATATCGCCTGGCCGGGAGAAATCGGCCTGGAGGAGAGCCTCATCAATGTTGTCGCCACCGGTGCGCTTGACGTCACCGTCCATATCGGCGCTTCAATCGAATTATCTGAACAGTCGAACCGCAAAATAATTGCTTCCGAAGCAGCCGCGGCATTGCGCGAAATGCTGCGATGATTCTCGACTCACGCATGCAGCGGCGATAAAAGGCCGCCATGCAAAGAACCGATCCGCCAAAGTCGGCACCCAAGAAGGTCTTGATCAAGACCTGGGGATGCCAAATGAATGTTTACGACTCCACGCGCATGAAGGACGCGCTGGAGCAGGATGGCTATGCGCCAACGACAGATATGGCCGATGCCGATCTGGTGCTGTTGAACACCTGTCACATCCGCGAAAAGGCTGCTGAAAAGGTTTACTCCAATCTTGGGCAGATTCGGGCCCTCAAGGAGGAAAGAGCCGGGTCGGATCGGCCTCTGACAATCGGAGTCACCGGCTGTGTCGCGCAAGCTGAAGGCGAAGAGATCATCACCCGTGAGCGTGCTGTAGATCTGGTCGTGGGCCCGCAGACCTATCATCGTCTGCCGGACATTGTGGCCCGCGCGCGCACAGATGGTCCGCAGGTTGCAACGGACTACGATGTTGACGACAAGTTCGAGCACATGCCGCGGCCGACGAAGCGGCAGGTTCAGGCACGCGGCGTGACCGCTTTTTTGACCGTGCAAGAGGGCTGTGACAAGTTCTGCACCTTCTGCGTGGTGCCCTACACAAGGGGCGCAGAGGTCTCCCGGCCTTTGACGCAAATCGTCGATGAGGCCAGGGAACTCGTCGATGCGGGGGTGCGCGAAATCACGCTGCTTGGACAGAACGTCAATGCCTGGCACGGTGTCGGTCCTGAAGGTGGCGAAATGCGGCTTGGCGATTTGCTACACGCACTGGCCGAGATCGAGGGTATTGCCCGACTGCGTTACGTCACAAGCCATCCCAAAGACATGGATGCCAGCCTGATTGATGCGCATCGCGATCTCAATGTGCTGATGCCCTATCTGCATCTTCCGGTTCAGGCCGGGTCCGATACGGTCTTGAAGCGTATGAATCGCAGCCATACCGCAGCCGAGTATCTCGATATTATCGAAAGAATACGCGAAGCGCGGCCCGATATCGCCATCTCTGGAGATATGATCGTCGGCTTTCCCGGTGAAACGGAGGCCGATTTTGAAGCAACGCTGGAGATCGTTCGCCGCACCAACTATGCGCAGTGCTACTCTTTCAAATACTCCATGCGGCCTGGCACACCCGGGGCAGAAATGCCCGATCAGGTTGCCGAAGAGGTGAAGTCCGAACGTCTCGCGCGGTTGCAGGCGCTTCTCAACGAACAACAGGTCGCTTTCAACCAGGGCTGTGTCGGCAAAACCATCGATATTTTGCTGGAAAAACCCGGTCGCCGCGACGGTCAGTTGATCGGGCGTTCGCCCTGGTTGCAGAGTGTTGTGGTGGACGCTTCGCTTGGTCACATCGGTGACATGGTTCGCGTAGAGATTACTGAAGCGGGAGCCAATTCGCTGCTCGCCAAAGCGGCATGAAAGGACGGCACGCTTGAGTTTAACACGCAATGGCAAAGCCCCTGACGTGCCCTCCGAGGCCTTGCCTGATTTCATAACCGAGCCTTCGGGAAGTAAGGCGCCGAAGTCGGCGGCCGCTGGAAATCGACGCGCAGCTCGCACAAAGCCAGCGGAAACCGGGGCGTCCGATATGGTTCATGTGGCAATCGTTTTCGATAACAATCACCGTGCGCAGACGCTGTTTGGCCAATATGATGAGCATCTAGCTATTGTAGAGCGCGACTTGAACGTTGAAGCCGTCGCACGGGGCAATGAGGTTGACCTGCGCGGCTCATCGGTTGCGACGGAACAGGCCCGCCAAGTGTTGGACGCGTTGTATTCGCGAATAGAAGGCGGCGAAGACATCGCGCCGGGCGATGTTGAAGGTGCAATCAGACAAGCGGTTTCCGCTGATGCCCAGGTCACGACACCCAAACCCGTCAAAAAGGGCAAGCTGGCTCTCGCGTCGATTTCGACCGCGCGCAAAACCATTCATGCGCGCACGCCGACGCAGGACGCCTATATCCGCGCGATGGACCGTGCTGAATTGGTTTTCGGTTCAGGCCCTGCCGGAACGGGCAAAACTTACCTCGCCGTCGCCTTTGCTGCCTCTTTGCTGGAGCGCGGTGCCGTGGATCGCATCATCTTGTCCCGCCCGGCTGTCGAAGCGGGCGAGCGGCTGGGATTTCTGCCCGGTGACATGAAGGAAAAGGTCGATCCCTATCTGCGCCCGCTTTACGATGCGCTCTACGACATGATGCCCGGCGACAAGGTTGAGCGTGCCCTGCAATCCGGTGTCATCGAGATCGCGCCGCTGGCCTTTATGCGCGGTCGCACATTGGCGCATTCGGCCATCATTCTGGATGAGGCGCAAAACACGACATCGATGCAGATGAAGATGTTTCTCACGCGACTGGGTGAAGGGTCGAAGATGATCGTGACGGGCGATCCGAGCCAGATCGATTTGCCGCCGGGGCAGACATCCGGTCTTGTTGAGGCGCTGGATATTCTGACGCCGGTTGACGGCGTGGTGGCCGTCACTTTCGACGCCGCTGACGTCGTTCGCCACAAGTTGGTTGGTCGCATTGTTGACGCTTATGACAAGGCGGCAGCGGCGAAGCTCGGTCTGCGCTGACTTTTGTCCGCATGATCAACCTCCCATGATGATCGTGGATTGCAGCTTTGTTGCGGGTGACTGGCCAGATGAGTGCGCGGTTGAAGAGTTGGCGCAGCGCGCCATTGAGGCGTCTATCGCCGGCGCTAGGCTTGAATTGCCAACGGATGCTGAAGTCAGTGTGGTCTTCGCCGATGATGCGCAAATGCGCTCGCTCAACCGTCAATGGCGGGAGCGCGACAAACCGACCAATGTGCTGACCTTTGCCGCAAATGATGCCGATGGCCCGTTCTCACCGCTGCTTGGCGATATTGTTCTGGCCAGCGAGACCATCGCGCGCGAGGCACGCGAACAGGGCAAGTCGTTTGAAGCACATCTCACCCATCTCATTATTCACGGCTTTCTTCATCTCAATGGCCATGATCATCTTGTCGAAGCAGAGGCGCTTGCAATGGAACGGTTGGAAACCGAGATCTGTGCCGAACTCGGCATTGCCGATCCCCATGCTGCGCATTAAATTATGGCCAAGATGAACGATCAGGTTTCCCAGCCCACGGAATCAGTGCGTGCGCCAGAAGAGGCTGCGCAGGCTGACGCAACCGGGGACAGTCCGTCCTCAACCAACAGCTCCTCAGCCAGCGGAGACGACAGGCGTGAGCCCGGTCGGGAACTCATCGTGCTCGAACAACCCTCTGATTCGGAAAGTTGGTTCAGCCGCTTTCTGATCCGGCTGGGTCTGCGTTCCGGCTCCACTTTGCGCGACGATCTGCATGAAGCATTGGCCGGAGAGGGTGAGGCGAGCGATGTCTTTACCCCCGAAGAACGCGCCATGCTGCAAAACATCTTGCGACTGCGCGAGTTGCGCGTCGATGATGTCATGGTGGCGCGAGCAGAGATTCACGCTGTCGATTTTGACACGCCGCTCGGCGAAGTTCTGCAACTCTTTGAGGAAACCGGGCATTCGCGTTTGCCGGTTTATGACGACACATTGGACGATCCGCGGGGCATGGTGCTCATCAAGGACCTGTTGCTGCACATCACCAAAATATCCGGTAAGGGCAGCCGCGCCAAAAGCAAGGGTCGTAAGGTGTTGGACCTGTCCAAGGTCGATCTCTCAATACCGCTGAAGCGCCTCAAGGTCATTCGCAAGGTGCTGTTTGTTCCGCCCTCCATGCTGGCCTCGCACCTGATGGCGCGCATGCAGGCCACACGCACCCAAATGGCACTGGTGATTGATGAATATGGTGGCACGGACGGTCTGGTTTCGCTCGAAGACATCGTGGAGGAAGTCGTCGGTGAAATTGAGGACGAGCATGATGATGACGAAGCCGACGAGGGCATCGTTGAAACGGGCATTGGCGTGTGGGAGGTCGATGCGCGTACAGAGCTTGATCGGTTGACTGAAACGATCGGCAATGGCTTTGATCCCGGTGAGGTTGCAGAAGATATGGATACGCTGGGTGGTCTTGTCTTCGCCCTGGCCGGACATATTCCGGTGCGCGGTGAAGTGGTCACCGGCATTCCGGGCTATGAATTCCGCGTTTTGGAGGCTGATCCGCGGCGTATCAGACGGGTGCAGGTGGTTCAGATCAGCCAACGCGAAAAGCGCCGCAAGGCAACAGCGGTAAAGGCCGCCAACGCCGCGTGAGCCCAACACAAGGCAGTGAGATCGAGCGGCTTATCCAACTGCTTGCAAGACTTCCAGGTCTCGGCCCGAGATCGGCCCGGCGCGCGGCTTTGCATTTGATCAAGAAGAAGGGTGTCCTGATGGTGCCGCTCGCCGATGCCATTGCAAATGCCGTGGAAGCTGTTGGCGAATGCGAGATCTGCGGCAATATCGATACTGCCAACCCCTGCGCGATCTGTGCAGACCCACGCCGTGATCGGGAGACCATTATCGTGGTGGAAGACGTGTCGGACCTGTGGGCGCTGGAACGGGCGGCCACGACAAATGCAGTCTATCACGTGCTCGGTGGCACGCTTTCCCCGCTTGACGGGATTGGGCCGGACGATCTGAGCATCGCCCAGCTTGTGAACCGAGTAGCGGGCGGGTCGGTCAAAGAGCTCATTCTCGCCGTCAACGCGACTGTAGAGGGGCAGACCACGGCGCATTACATTACCGAACAGCTTTCCGGCAGTGCGGTTTCTGTTTCAAGACTGGCGCATGGTGTGCCTGTTGGTGGCGAACTTGATTATCTTGATGAAGGCACGCTCAGCGCTGCGATGCGAGCGCGCACGAAGTTCTGATCAGCCTGTCCGACGCGGCAGCAATGCCAGCATCAACCCTCCTGCAAGCAAACCCCAAAAAGCGCCCGAAACGCCAAACAGGCTCATGCCCGAGGCGCTCGCCAGAAAGGTCACGGCCGCCGCGGGTCGGTCTCGCTCGTTGGTGAAAGCGGCCATGGCCGCGCTGGAAAAAGAGGCAAACAGGGCCAGCCCGGCAACGGCGGCGATGAGTATGCCCGGTGCCAACGAAACAAAGGCTGTCGTCACTCCAGCGGACAGGCCGAAAAGGATGTACAGCGCGCCGCACACAATCGCGGCGGTGTATCGACTTTCGCGCCGTTGCCCCGCTTCCTCTCCGGATATCATGGCCGCCGTGATTGCCGCAAGATTGACCGCGTGACTGCCGAAGGGTGCAAAGATCAGCGAAAACAGGCCGGTCGTTGCAAGAAGCGGTCCCGATGGCGTCTCAAACTTGTTGGCGCGCAGCACGGCGATGCCGGGTATATTTTGCGATGCCATCGTGACCACGAAAAGCGGCAGCGCAATGCCCAATAGCGCGTCGACCGAGATGGTTGGGACAATGAAAACCGGCTGCGGCACAACCGCATCGGCCAGCCGGTCTTGCCATCCATCAGGAAATGGGACACCCAGAGTGACCACCGCCACAAATGCCAGGAGCGCAAAGGGCACTCCCGCAAAGCGGTTGATGCGCGAACCGATGATCCAGGCCAGAAGAATCGGCAGGCCGAGAATCGGGTCAAAGGCGATGGCCTGAAAGGGTGCCAGGCAAAGCGAAAGCAAAATGCCGGCCAGCATCGCATTTGCGAGTGAGGCAGGTATCGCGGCTATGGCGCGCCCGAAGGGTCTCGAGATGCCTGCCACGATGATGAGCAGGGCGCAGACGATAAAGGCACCTACCGCAGCGGAGAAGCCGCTTTCGACCGCGCTTCCCGTTGCAAGCAAGGCCGCGCCGGGGGTGGACCAGGCCACGCTGACTGGCATACGCGTCTTCAGCGCGAGCACGATCCCACAACTGCCCATGGCGATCGCGGCGGCCATGAGGCCGGATGCGGCCTCAGCCTCGTTTGCGCCAACACCCTTCAACCCGGCAAGCACGACGGCAAAGGAAGAAGCGAAGCCAACAAAGGCCGCCAATGCGCCAATGAACACGGTCTGAGGTTGAAAATCGTGCAGCATCGCGCCGCTATGCCGCAAATCGGTCGGCTGCGAAAGTCGTCTCGGCCAAACCGGAGCGGTTGCAACATCTGGCTCCACCCGGCACAGTCATGGTCGCTCAAATGGGAAGGGTCAGCAGGGAGGCCAACATGCTGAAGGGAATAAACCCGCTACTCAATGCCGAGGTGCTGGGGGTGTTGCGCGCCATGGGCCATGGCGATGACTTGATCGTTGCAGACACGAATTTCCCCAGCGATTCCATCGCTAGGCAGACAACGCATGGCACGATTTTGCGCATTGACCGTTCGGCGCCGGAAGTGGTTGAGGCCGTGCTGTCGGTCTTTCCCATCGACACATTTGTCGATGATGCCGCCGCACGTATGGAGGTAGTTGGTGAACCAACGACCATATTGCCGGTGATGGAAGAAGTTCAGGCGAAGGTGGACGCTTCTTTCGGCGAATCGCTGCCGCTTTTGCCGGTGGAACGTTTTGATTTCTACAAACGCGCCAAACAGGCCTATGCGGTGATTCAGACCCATGAGCGGCGTTTCTATGGCTGCTTTGCTTTTCGCAAGGGCGTTATCCCGCCGGGCGAAACCTGACCCATGGCTGCGGTCACCATACTTGGCATATTCGTTGCAGACACCGCCTATAGGGCGGACCGTGCGCCGCGCATGGGTGAGACGATCCTTGGCAATTCCTTCGCGCTTGGCCCCGGTGGCAAGGGGTCCAATCAGGCGGTTGCCGCCGGACGGTTGGGTGCCGATGTCAGCTTCATATCGCGGCTTGGTGTGGACGCTTTTGCCGACATGGCGAGCAAAATATGGGCCGATGCGGGCGTTACAGACGCGACACTGCGCGATGCCGACGGCTACACAGGTGCGGCCTATGTCTTCATAGAAGAAGCCAGCGGTGATAATGCGATTATCGTCTGCCCCGGCGCGGCCAATGATATCGATGCTGCGATGATCGATCAGAAGGCCGATTTGATTGAGGGCTCCACCGTGTTCATGACGCAGCTGGAACAGCCCATCGAAGCTGCCCGTCGAGGCCTACAGATTGCCCGTGATGCGGGGGTGACGACGATCCTCAATCCCGCTCCGGCTGCCGAGCTTGACGACGCGCTGATTGCTCTTTGCGACTACGTCACGCCCAATGAAACCGAAGCGAGGGAGTTGACGGGTCTGTCGGTCGAAACGGTGGAGGATGCTGAAAAGGCCGCCGATGCGTTGATTGCGCGGGGTGCTGGAGCGGCAGTGATCACACTTGGCGAAAAGGGAGCGCTGCTGCGCTCGGGTGGTGTTTCGCATCACGTCATGCCCTTCAGAGCCGGGCCGGTGGTCGAAACCACAGGTGCGGGCGATGCCTTCAATGGCGGATTTGCAACTGGTTTGGCGCGGGGCATGAACCCGGTCAAGGCTGTGCGACTTGGCTGTGCGACTGCGGGTTTATCTGTGACGCGGGCTGGAACAGCACCCTCCATGCCAACGTTGAGCGAGGTCGAGGCGCTTCTGAACAGCCCAGCCAGAGCGGTCTAACATCAACGCATTTTGAAAAAGGCGTCAGACCACGCCGCACAAGTTGTGGACGCCTGTGACAGGCAACGGCAAAACAGTGGGAAATCAGGACTATCCAGGGCCACTTGCCCGGATCGAGAACTGTGGGAGACTCTCATGAAATCGCATTATCGTGTGGTGGTGATCGGCGGCGGCGTGGTTGGAGCGTCGGTCTTGTATCATCTAGCGAAGTTCGGCTGGAAAGATGTGTGCCTGATCGAGCGTTCGATCCTCACCGCCGGTTCAAGCTGGCATGCGGCGGGCGGTATTCACGCATTGAATGCCGATCCCAATATCGCAGCGCTTCAGGCCTATACAATCGATCTCCTCAGCGAAATCGAAGAGGAATCGGGCCAGAACATCGGTCTCCACATGACCGGTGGCCTGACGCTTGCCGGAACGCCTGATCGCTGGGAATGGCTGCAATCAGCCTATCGCACATTCCAGTCCATCGGCATTCATGACTGCCGTCTCGTCACTCCGAAAGAAGCGGGTGAACTCTGCCCCATCATGTCGACGGACGGCATTCTGGGCGGCATGTGGGCGGACCGCGAAGGCTATATCGACACAACCGGTACGGTGCATGCCTATGCCGGTGCGGCGAAGAAACATGGTGCCGAAGTCATTGAACACAATCGCGTGCTGGAGCTTCATCAAAAAGACGATGGCTGGGAAGTGGTCACTGAAAAAGGCTCCGTTCACGCCCAACATGTGGTCAATGCTGCGGGTCTGTGGGCCAAGCAGGTTGGTCGTATGGCGGGAATCGAATTGCCGGTCTCGCCGCTCAACCACCATTATCTGATTTCCGACACGATCCCTGAACTGGAGGAAATCGATTTTGAAGTCCCCATGACCGTCGATCTGGAAGGCTTCACCTATATGCGCCAGGACCAGAAGGGCATTCTGCTGGGCATTTATGAAGTCGATCACCAGCACTGGATGGTTGATGGCGCACCCTGGGATTACGGCTTCGAATTGCAGCAGGAAGATCCTGACCGCATCGAAAAGGAACTGATTCTGGGGTTTGAACGCTACCCGGCACTTCAGAATGTTGGTGTGAAGACCTGGGTCAATGGCGCCTTCACCTTTGCGCCTGACGGAAATCCGCTGGTCGGACCGGTGCGTGGCAAACCGGGCTATTGGTGCGCTTGCGGTGTCATGGCCGGGTTTTTGCAAGGCGGCGGCGTTGGCAAGTCGCTGGCCGAATGGATGATCCATGGCGAACCGGAAGCGGATGTCTTCGGCATGGACATCGCACGCTTCGGTCCGTTTGCCGAGAACCGCCAATTCATCAAGGAAACGACCGGGCAGTTCTACACCCGCCGCTTCGTGATGACTTATCCCAATGAGCAATTGCCGGCTGGTCGTCCGCTGAAGATGTCACCGGCCTATTCCGACATGACGGCCGCCGGTTGCCGTTGGGGCGCAAGCTGGGGTCTGGAAGTGCCGCTTTACTTCGCTCCTTCCGAAGATTTTGTGGAAGAGCCGACGCTCAAGCGTTCCAACGCTTTCGACATCGTGGCTGAGGAATGCAAGCTGGTGCGCGAAAATGTCGGCCTGCTCGATATTTCCGGCTTCTCACGATTTGAGGTGACGGGAGAAGGCGCGGAAGCTTGGCTTGACCGCATCATGGCCTCCAAACTGCCATCTGCCGGTCGTGCACGGTTGGCCCCAATGTTGGCACCGGACGGGCGCCTCAAAGGTGATCTGACGATCTTCAACTGGGGTGACGGCTCGTGGTGGATCATGGGGTCCTATTATTTACGTGAGTGGCACATGCGCTGGTTCCAGGATCACATGGATGGCGATGTCGTTGTGAAGGACATTTCAGACGCAACCGTCGGCTTTTCTCTGTCGGGTCCGAACAGCCGTAAGGTTATTGAAAGGGCCAGCGATAGCCCTGTTGGCGACCTGCCCTTCATGGGCTGTGGGACATTCGATATCGGTCTCATTCGCGCTAAGGTCGGCCGGATCTCGGTGACGGGTGAACTGGGCTATGAAATCCACTGTTCGGCCGCCGAGCACATTGCGCTGCGCAAGATTCTGCTTGAGGCGGGCGCCGAGTTCGGCATGCGCGAATATGGTTTCAACGCGATGCTGTCCCTACGTCTTGAGAAGAGCTTTGGCATCTGGAATGCCGAGTTCACGCAGGGCTACACCGCGGGGCAAACCGGGATGGACCGTTGGATCGCCTGGGATAAGGGCGACTTCGTTGGCCGCGAGGCAGCGATCTCCGAGCGTGACGGCAATGGGCCGGCGCAGCGTGTGGTGACATTGGAGGTTGAGTCCGGCGATGCTGATGCCAGCGGTTATGAGCCGGTTTGGCACCGCGACGAACTTGTTGGCTTCGTCACCTCTGGCGGCTTTGGTCACATAACCGGCAAATCTCTGGCCATGGCCATGGTCAACAGCGATTTGTGCGATGAGGGAACAGACCTTGCCGTTCACATTGTGGGGGTTAAGCGCAAGGCCAGCGTGATCGCAGCCTCGCCTTACGATCCGTCTGGCTCTGCAATGCGAGGCTGATCCAAATGGCCGCGCCACGCGAGGCAGGGCGACGCAGACGACGCAGCCGCGATCGCGACGCGGCGTCTGTGTCCAAGCGCGAAACCAATTACCGGACCCTGCACAATCCCTTTCCGCTCATGAGCGTGTTCTCGGATGACGAAATCCAGAACATGCATGAAACCGCTTTGCGCATGCTGGAGGAGCTTGGCATGCGCGTCCTGCTACCGGAAGCGTGCACGCTCTACGCCAAGGGCGGTGCACGCGTTGACGAAGACAGTGAGATGGTCTTCATCGGTCGCGACATGGTGAAAGCAGCGCTCGCAACCGCACCCAAGTCTTTTGTGTGCAAAGGTGGCGCAGCGCATCGTGACTTTGTTATGGAGCTTGGGAGCCTGACCTTTCAGCCGGGCGCCGGCGCTCCCCACGCAACGGATTTAAGGCGTGGTCGACGCCCCGGTTCAGGCCGCGATTTTCGCGAGTTCTCGCAACTCACACAGCACTTCGACGTTTTCCAGATGATCTCGCCACTTGTGGAGCCACAGGATATCGCCACGAATGTGCGTCACTATTTCACCACTCACGCGCAGTTCAGCCTGACCGACAAGTTCCCCTTCTTTTTTTCGCGCGGAACGCCTCAGGTGATGGATTGTTTCGAGATGTTGCAGCTGTTTCGCGGATTGTCAGACGAAGAGATGGCGGCGAACCCCCATTGCTATACGATCGTCAACACCAACAGCCCGCGTACGCTCGACATTCCGATGGCGCAGGGGCTGATCGATTTTGCAAGATACAAGCAGCTCTCAATCGTGACACCTTTCACGCTGATGGGGGCCATGGCGCCGATCACCGTTGCCGGTGCGATTACCCTCAGTCACGCTGAATGCCTCGCGGCCATCACCTTGACGCAGCTTGCCAATCCTGGCGCACCGGTTTGCTACGGCACATTCACGTCGAACGTGGACATGAAATCCGGCGCTCCCGCTTTCGGAACGCCATCGCATTTTCAGGCTTCGCTTGCCGCCGGTCAGCTGGCGCGTTTTCTGGGATTGCCGTGGCGCAGCGCAGCCGGTTCCGCGTCCAATCTGAACGATGTACAGGCCGCCAATGAAAACCAGCTCGGCCTCTGGGGCTGCCTGCTTGCCGGGGCAAGTGTGATCATCCATTCAGCCGGTTGGCTCGAAGGCGGGTTGACGGTTTCCTATGAGAAGCTAGTCACCGATGCCGAAGTGCTCAACATGGTTGCAGAGCTTTGCGCGGGCAACAAGGCGGGAACCGCGGAAATCGGCTTTGATGCCTTGCAGGAAGTTGCTCCGAGCGGGCATTTCTTCGCCACCACGCAAACCATGGCGCGCTATGACACTGAGTTCTACGAACCGGTGGTGCATGACTATGCGAATTTCGGCACATGGACCGAGCGCGGTGCACGCGATGCGTCAACCCGCGCCACCGATGTTTGGGAAGCCATTGTAGCAGCGGACAATCGCCCGAATGTCGATGAGGATCGATTGGAGGCGCTCAATGCCTTCATCGAGAAACGCACGGCGGAAGGCGGGGCGCCGCCGGAAAGTTGAACGGTCCAACACCAATCCTCGATGATCATCAGTTCACGTGATCGGGATAAACTCCTGATCATCTCCGGGCGGCAGTTTGAAGCGGCCATGGTTCCAGTCCCCCTCGATCCAGGCCTGTTTTGCCGCTTCGATCTTCTCCTTCGATGAGGCGACGAAGTTCCACCAGATATGGCGTGGGCCGTTCAGTGTCTCGCCGCCCAAGAGCATGAGTCGGGCACCGTCTTCTCCCGCAGTGATCGTGATCGGATCGCCGGGGCGGAAAACCATCATACGACCCGACTCAAAAGTCTGCCCGGCAACGAAGATAGTGCCTTCGATGACATACAGCCCGCGATCCTCGTGATCATCGGGCAAGGGTATCGCAGCACCGGCTTGCAGCAATGCATCAGCATAGAACATGTCGTTGAAGGTTTTCACCGGAGCGCGCTCACCCCAGGCGTGACCAAGAATGAGCCGCACCTGTTTGCCCGTATCTTTGAGCAGCGGCAGCGTGTCCTTTGCGTGATGTTCAAATGCGGCATCAACTTCCTCCGCCTCATCCGGCAACGCGACCCAGGTTTGAATCCCTGCCAGGCTCGAAGGGTTCTTGCGCGTTTCGGCGCTGGTGCGTTCTGAATGCGTCACGCCATTGCCCGCAATCATCCAGTTGACCGCACCGGGATAGATCATCTGGTCGGTGCCGAGTGAGTCACGATGCTGAAATTCGCCTTTGTAGAGATAGGTCACCGTGGCCAGCCCGATATGCGGATGGGGCCGCACATCGATGCCATGTCCGGTGAGGAATTCGACCGGTCCCATCTGATCGAAGAAGATGAACGGCCCGACCATCTGCCGTTTCGAAGAGGGAAGGGCCCGCCGCACTTCGAATTCTCCGATGTCGCGCGCGCGTGGCACGATCATTGTTTCGATGGCATCCGCAGTCGTCGCGTCCGGGCAGTCCGGTTCAAGGGCAGGATTCCAGCTCATCGGATCAGTCTTTCAAAACGTCGCGCCATTCGGGGTGCTTTCGGAACTGCGATGCTGCGAAGGGACAAAGCGGAATGATGGTTTTTCCCATCTCGCGCGCCTTCTCCACGGCATGCAGCACCAGCGCCTCGCCAACTTTCTTGCCACGCAGGGCGTCTGGAACTCCCGTATGGTCAATGATGATGCTCGATGCGCCGAGTTTGGAAAATGTCAGCTCTACCGTGTGTCCCTCAACCTCGGTCACGTAACGGCCACTACTGTCGGTTTCTTCCAGCACGATCTTCATGATGCTGTCTCAATAATGCGGGGGTTTGGTGTTCTCATGCGGACTGCCACCGGCTTCTTCGACCTCCGTGAGCCGGTCGCGAAAACGCAGCATGGCCTTTTTGAGCAGTTCGATTTCATTGCCCTGAACGCGCACGAGATCAGACAATGTGTCGATCTCATGAGCCTGATGAGCACATAGCTCCTCAAGCGCCTGAATGCGCTCATCATTGGGCACTTCTGATGGGGGCATTATTTCACCAACTCAATTCAATCTTGTCTGCCCATGAATGGCCGGATATGCGCGCGATCACTCGTATCCATGATTTGCATTGGTCTCCACTGTTGTTGGTGTTTAACCACCATCCATTGGTAAGCGGCTCTGAGTGTTTGTCGGTCAGTTTCTTGTTCTTGAACAAATCATACTTGTTTCTGGCAACCAACCTACGCGATGGCGTTTTCTCCAGAGACAGGCGTTCAAGAAACGCTTCGTCTCTGGCAGCGAAGTACAAGACCGTATGTCTCAGAAGCTGTCTCTGGCTTTTGAAGTTATGCTGTTCACCATTGAGCCGTATCCAATGTGCCCCTGTTGTTCGACCAGTATCGGTCTCTGGCGGTGCCACAATCACTGAAACTGATCCGTTTGGGGTATGCTTCGGAGAACCACTGACAACCCGTTCCCTCCCGAAGTCAATTTTCATATCGGGTTTGGCGGGATTTGCGCCAATCAAAAATTGACCAGCTTTGTCCAAAGAACACCAAAGATTGGGGTAACCGCTGGTGGACTGAAGGATTTCATTGAGGCGATCCGCCTTGATGACGTTGAGCTGTGCCATTTGATGTTCCTTTCTCGGGTTAGAATTTTCTTATAAGGGGAATTTTTTATCTTACAAGTCCTTATAAGGATCAATTCACAGCTACTGTGGCATGCCTTTCGGATAGAACTCACCCAATCGGTTCTCCATCACACAGAAAGAAAATTGGCTGTTTAGCTGGAATGGAATAGGGTCTCACGATCAGTTTCGTCGGAGCCTTAGTTGTCATGCAGGCAGACAGCGCCCCCGCCATTGAACTGAAGGGCATCAACAAGTCCTTCGGCCCTGTTCACGCCAACAAGGATATCGATCTTGCTATCAGGCCGGGCTCCATTCACGGCATTATCGGCGAGAACGGAGCGGGCAAGTCGACCTTGATGTCGATCCTGTACGGTTTCTATCAGGCCGATAGCGGTTCCATCTCCATGAAGGGGCAGACGGTCACCATCCCCGACAGCCAGACCGCGATCGAACTGGGTATCGGCATGGTGCATCAGCATTTCATGCTCGTGGACAATTTCACGGTTTTGGAGAACATCATTCTGGGGGCGGAAGGTGGCAATATTCTCAATTCCGCCATGCGGCGCGCGCGTGCCGAGTTGCTAAGGCTGGAGGAGGAATATGGGCTTAAGGTCGATCCCGATGCGCTGATCGAGGACTTGCCGGTCGGCCTTCAACAGCGGGTGGAAATTCTCAAAGCACTCTATCGCGGCGCGGATGTGCTCATTCTCGACGAACCGACTGGTGTGTTGACTCCGGCAGAGGCCGACCATCTTTTCCGCATATTGGAGCAACTGAAAGCTCAGGGCAAAACCGTCCTGCTTATCACCCATAAGCTGCGGGAAATCATGGCGATCACCGATGAAGTGTCGGTTATGCGGCGCGGCGAAATGGTCGCTACGCGTCAGACCGCGCAGACCAGCCCGGAAGAACTTGCCGAACTCATGGTGGGACGTCGCGTTCTCTTGCAGGTTGAAAAGCAGCCCGCTTCTCCGGGCGAGACGCTCATGGAAGTGCGTGACCTAGTTGTCCGCGATGGCCGGGGCGTCGATATGGTCAAAGGTGTTTCCTTCGATCTGCGTGCAGGAGAGATTGTGGGAATCGCCGGTGTTGCCGGAAACGGGCAATCGGAACTCTTGCAGGCATTGGCGGGCATGCGGCCAATCCATTCCGGCTCGATCAAGCTGCATGGGCAGACATTACAGGCCGATCCGGCGCATCTTCGTGACATGCGATTGGCGCATGTTCCCGAAGACCGACACCATGAAGGTTTGGTCCTCCCGTTCGAGGAGAATGAAAATGCGATCCTTGGTTACCACGCTGATGAGCGCTTCCTCTCCGGTCTCCTTCTCAATATTGCAGCCATGCGTGAAGATGCCGAAGAAAAGATCGAAAAGTTCGACATCCGCCCACCCAATGCGCGGCTGAAGACGGCAAATTTTTCTGGCGGCAACCAGCAAAAAATCGTGCTTGCACGCGAAATGGAACGGGACCCGAACGTGCTGCTGGTTGGTCAGCCCACACGCGGTGTTGACGTCGGCGCGATTGAGTTCATCCACAAACGCATCATTGAGATGCGCGATGCCGGTAAGGCGGTTCTGCTTGTTTCGGTGGAACTCGATGAAGTGCGTTCGCTTTCCGACCGCATCATCGTGATGTTTGACGGGCGTATCGCCGGTGAACGCAGCCCGCAAACCGGCGAAAACGAACTTGGTCTGTTGATGGCCGGTATCGATAATGCAACTTCCGGGCAGGCCGCTTGACCGGGGCACATCACTCCTGTTCACCTTGGCGCGGATGATGGTCTCAAGGAGGATGGGCTACAATGAAACTGGTGCGCTACGGCAAGGCGGGGGAAGAAAAGCCCGGACTGATCGACGATGACGGCAATCTGCGTGATCTGTCACGCAAGATTGGAGACGTTTCCGGCGAGTTCTTGTCTGACAAGTCGCTCAAGATGCTGCGTGAACTCGACGTCAAACGGCTCAAAAAGGTTGAGGGGCGTCAGCGTTTCGGCCCCTGTGTGGGCAGCATCGGCAAGGTCATGTGTATCGGGCTGAACTATTCCGACCATGCCGCCGAGACGGGTGCATCAAACCCCGAGCATCCCATTTTGTTCATGAAGGCCGTGTCGGCGATCACCGGTCCCAATGACACGGTCTCCATGCCGCGGCATTCCAAGAGCACGGATTGGGAGGTCGAACTGGGCGTGGTGATCGGGCGCAAGGCCAAATATGTCGCCGAAAAAGACGCCCTGCGTTACGTCGGGGGATATTGCGTCGCCAATGATGTGTCGGAACGCGATTTTCAGGCCAAGCTGACCGGGCAATGGACCAAGGGCAAAAGCTGCGACACATTCGGCCCGCTCGGACCATGGTTGGTGACGCGCGATGAGGTGAAGGACCCGCAGGCGCTCGACATGACGCTCGACGTCAATGGCAAGCGCATGCAAACCGGCAATACCTCGACCATGATCTTCACCGTGGCACAGATTATCGAGCATCTTTCGTCGCTGTTCACGCTGTACCCCGGCGACGTCATCATGACAGGCACACCTCCAGGTGTCGGTCTTGGCATCAAGCCCAAGCCGAAATTCCTCAAAGAGGGCGATGTGATGGAGGTCTGGATCGACGGGCTGGGCAAACAAAAGCAGAAGGTGAAGCGGGACAAGTGAATCGCGGACATCTCGGGCGTTTCACTTTCCCCGTGCGATGAAGGGCGTGTTGCGGAACCCCGGCTTGCCGTAAAGAAATGGTGCGCCATCCGGGGTTTCCATGCGGCCACCTGCGGCGCGCAAAACGGCGTCGCCTGCGGCCGTGTCCCATTCCATGGTTGGCCCGAAGCGCGGATAAGTGTCGGCTTCTCCGGCAGCGAGCAGGCCGAATTTCAAGGATGACCCGATCGTGCGAATGCTGGCATGCGGGTTGCTTTCCAGCCAGGCTGCGGTGCCCTGATCTGGATGCGAGATGCTTGCCAGGGCCACGGCACAGCCCTCAATCGCGGCACGTGCCTTGATCTGCGTGCCATTTTCGAAAGCTATCGAACCCTCTGCGCCACGAAGGCCGCAAAACAGACGGTTGAGCAGAGGGGCATGAACAACGCCCAGCACAGGAACGGCATGTTCAATGAGGGCGATGTTGACCGTGAAGGCGCCAAGTCCGTCGCGCTTCAGAAACTCACGCGTACCGTCAAGCGGATCGACCAGAAAATATCGCTCCGGCGCATCAAGGGAATGGCTCGCACTGTTTTCCTCGGAGATCACGATGATGTCCGGTGCTATCTCAGCCAAATTTTCCAAAATGACGGCCTCTGCGCGCTGGTCGGCCAGCGTGACGGGTGACCCGTCTGCCTTGGTGTCGGCTTGCGGCGATGCGCGATAAATCTCCGCAATGGCATCGCCGGCTCGGCGCGCAACATCGCTTAGCTCTTCCAGCAGGGCCATGGTTGCGCGTGACATCATGGCCAAGAAACTCTGGTCCAGGACTTGAAATTGTCCCTTGCGTGGTTTCGGCTATTCGTCCTGAAACCCTTCAAACAGATGAACCACATTGCCGGACCGGAACCGCTGTTCGAACTGATCGGGGGCAATGAACTTCTCGTCAAACCAGGGATAGAGTTCAGGATCGAAAGACGCTTTCAACCATTTGATCGCGGCAGAGACTCTTGGTTGGTTTCGCACCTCACGCGGATAGGTGATGTAGATTTCGCGCGTCAAATGGAGATCGCGCAATACCGGCACCACCCGTTTTGTCACCGCTCTCGCATAGGTGGGAAGCACGCCGATCCCCGCGCCCCGGCTAATGGCGTAGGCGTGGGCACTGCTCGTATTGGTGCGCACGGCAACGAAATCTTCCGGTGCGTTGGGAATGAGCTGACTCATCAAATCGGACGAGACTTGTGGAGAGACCTGTTCGACAAATTTGAAATTCACCAGATCCTGCAAAGACTCCGGTTCGCCATGCTGCCGGATGTAGTCATGCGAGGCAAAGAGCTGCAAATGCAGAAAACCGACTCGCATCACAATTGCGTCATTGTCTTCGGGTCGGCTGAGCTGCACGGCGACATCGGCTTCCAGAGCGCGCGTGTCGGCCGGCGACATGGTGCATTTGAGATCGAGCGAGATCGCGGAATTGCTGCGCTGAAACTCAACCAGCCGCGGCACAAGCCAGAATGTGCCAAGACCTTCCGTTACGCCAATCTTAACCGTGCCAAGATGTTCTTTGCTCTTGGAGCGAACGACACGTGAAATATCGTAAGACGCTTCCACCATCTTGGCGCTGGCCTTGAGCAGTTCAATGCCTTCTGCCGTCAGGTTGATACCAGTGGCGTCTCGAAGGAAAAGCGGACTTCCCAATTGTTGTTCCAAAGACTCAATTCGGCGTCGAATGGAATTTACAGACATTCCAGTAGATGCGCTTGCCTTTCGAAAGCTGCTCGAACGCGCTGCCGCATTAAAAATTCGAATATCGTTCCAGTCTATACTTAGTAATGACTGTTCCATTACTGGAACAGTCTGTTTCGAAGTCTTACCCACCGTTTTGTCTCCGATCAGACTATGTTATTCGCAATCCGATTTGTTGCGAAAGGAATGCATGGATGGCGCAGGCAGCCCTGAGAGAATCCGGTTCAACGCAACCGACCGCCCGCACGCTCGATTACATGGACTATACCCGCATGGGTCGCGGCTTGACAATTCACAACCCGAGTCATGCTCAAATTGAGATGTTGATCGGAACAGCGCGGGAAAAGATTGAAGGGCTGGCCGATACCGATGTTGTCCTGAGCGTTTATGAGCACAATCCCGACAGCATCTTTGTGGTCACCCGCAAAGGAAACAGGGACGGAAATCCAACCGGGGTGATGGCGCAATTGCCGCTGAATAAGGCCGGTCATGATGCGCTATTCGATGGAACGCTCGACACGGTCGCGCCGGATCTGAAATATGTCGCGCAGCAGCATGAAGTTCCGTCGGCGATTTACAGCTGGTGCATGGTGCTTGATGCACGCACGGCCGGCGGTATCAGCCTGCTGATAGAGCGGTTTTCTTCGCCCAAGAACATTCAGGCCCCGATTTATTGCCGCCCTGCGACGCCCCAGGCTGCCGCATTCTTCAAGACGGTCGGGTTCACGCCAAACCCCAGCTGGAATGGTCTCGAGCATCCTGATCTGATGGAGTATCAGCGCAAGCCGGTCACCGCCAATGATGCCGAGCTGATCCGCAGTAATCTGTCGTCAACACCTGATTGCAACGTTTCGGTGGTGCATTCTTTCGAAGAGTTTCACAAGATCGTTGCCGTGCGTGCTGCCACCTATATGGCGGAACACGATTGCCCCTATGATGAGGAGTTCGACGGCAACGACTTTTCCTGCACGCACATGCTCGGCACTGTGGATGGAGAGGCGGCTGGTTGCATTCGCATTCGCTATTTCGCTTCCTTCGCAAAAATAGAACGGCTCGCCGTTCTGCAGCGATTTCGGCGCACGCGTCTTGCCGAAAACCTCATCCGATCCGCGATCAGTCTTTGCCGCAAGAAGGGCTACAGACACATTTACGGCCATTGTGAACCGCGTGTTCGGCGCCTGTGGATGCGACACGGATTTGTGCCGCGGACAAAAGAAGCAACGTTCGGATTTTCCAGTCGCGAATATCTGGAAGGTGACCTAATACTTGATCCTGCAAATGATGTTCTAACTCCTGAAAGCGGGCCGCTTATCCTCAACCGGCCGGAAGGTGACTGGGCAACGCCCGGAATTCTCGAAAGAGGGTGAGTCTGGCAGGCGGCGCTGCCGCCTTCATCCGGTCCGAACTTGCGATGGAAAAATTGGACTGGACGCGGTTCTTCGCGCGGGCTGGGGCAGTCACATCCCATTCAGACGCCAATCGATTGCTGGCCGAACTTTGTGGCCTGATCGGGTTCAACCATTACCGCTTTGACGGCGCACTTTGCGCACTCGCAGGGTCAGTCGAGGCTGCAAGCCATCGTCCGCTCAGCCATCGCGTTTCCGCCTTTCTCGACCAGGCCATGTGCGCGGCTGACGCTCATCTGCTTAGTCATGCGCTTCGCTCAAACAGTGCTGTCACAGTCGATGACTTGTCCGCCTACGGTCACGCTCCGGCCCATGTGGGTGTGATGACGGTCTGCCCGGTTCGGTTCGCAAGTTCCGGCAAGGCATTTGGGATGTTTGTAGGGCCGAGCCAGGTTGTGCATCCCAGTGTTGTCGTTTGCCTGCAATCGGCTGTCGTAAAATTGTGTGAGGTGCTGGAGGCCATCCGCATCAAGCGCAACAGCGACGAGACACCGCTGAGCGACCGCGAAGCTATCTGTCTGGACATGTACTCCCGCGGCTTTGACGTTATGGCGATTGCCACCATGATTGACCTGACGGAACAGGCAACGGCCGCTGTGATGCAGGTGGCGAAAACCAGATTGCGCGCCAAAACCCTCGCCCATGCGGTGGCGATCGCCATCCGCGAGGAGCTGATCTGAACGCGACGCAGTATCAAGTATCAGGAAGCCAGCGCTGCGCCTTCGCTGAGCGAGGAGAGTTTGGCATAGGCGATCTCGGGATCGACGGCACCGTAGCCGGCAAATGTACCAAAGCCACAATCCGACCCGGCAATCACGCGGTCTGCACCGACAATACTGGTGAAGCGCTCAAGCCTTTGCGCAACCACTTGCGGATGTTCAACGAAGTTGGTCGTTGTATCGACTACCCCCGGCATCAGGATCTTGTCGTCCGGGATTTCCGACTTCCGATCGCGAAACACCGTCCACTCATGAGCGTGTCTGGGATTTGACGTCTCAAACAGCAAGGTGCGTGCTTTGGTCTGCATGAAGAGCGAAAAGACCTTGTCCATGGAGATGTCGCAGACATGAGGCCCCTCATAGTTGCCCCAGCAAATGTGGATGCGCACCATATCCTGCGGCACATTTTCCAAAGCGTGATTGAGCGCTTCGACATGCGAGTGCGCGATTTTGAGAAACTCCTCATCTGACAGATCGTTGAACAGCATGTGCCGTGACAGGGCCAGATCGGGACAGTCGAGTTGCAACTCGATGCCTGCGGCGACAATGGTTTCATACTCTTCCCGCATCGCGTCAGCCAATGCCGCCAGATAGGCCTCGCGTGTGGGGTAGTGCTTGTTCTGCAAGAACAGTGAGATAACGCCCGGGGAGGCGGCGTTCATGAAGGCCCGCTGCGCGCCATGTTTTTTCATGGCTGCCTTCAGATTGGCGATGTCCTTGTTGAGTTCGTCCTGTCCTTTGGACTTCACCTCCCCCGTACATTGCGGACGAGCGTAAGTCGGGGTGCCGCCGCTATCGGCCAGACGTTTCAGGAATGTGGGAAAAAGTTTGAGATCGGCTGGTGCGTTGCGCTCGCTGTCTCCGGAAAAGCCCGTATAGCGATCTTTCACATAGGTGGCGTACGAAATCTTGGACGTCTCGCCGTCGGAAACCACATCGACACCCACTTCGACCTGTCGACGCACGGTCTCGTCAACCGCCTCCTTCATTGCAGCATCGAACTCAGCCTGATCGTAGGGCTGTTCCTTCTCCCGCGCGAATATGAAATCGACAACCTTTTGAGTGCGCGGCAGCGAGCCGGTGTGCGATGTAAGAATTTTGGCCATTGCGGGCTCCCCTCCAAGTTCAGTCACCCGTCTTAAGACAGGTGACCAAACAAGAAAAGTCACACCGAGATCTGCCTTTTTGTTGCGATCACTCGCCGTAGAAGCAGCGCTTTGCAACATAGGCGCCTTTGACGCCTTTATTGCGATACTGGCGACGCCAATTGTTGGCTTGCGTCCTCGATCCCGGCCCCTTGGCGACAACCCACAGCCCTTTGCCCGCATTGGGGCTGTTGGAACTGTCGAGCCCCCAGGCCGCTCCGCCAACCCGCGAGGCCTGTCGGTCGGCTCTGTTGAACGTGCTGTAGGCGCCGGCAAATGCGAAGTAGCCGCAGGAATCAGCGGCGATTGCCGTCGGTGTGGTGAAGCCGAGTGCTGCGAATATGGTGCAATATGTCAAAAGCTTTTTCATGAGATTGAACCCTCCAACTGCCTTTCTGGTGCTTTACACACTAGCCGCGTCGACGCATCGCGACTGTGACGAATGATACACAGTGGATGGGCCGCCGTTCGATCGTGTGTCGTCAGCCAACCGTTTGCATGAGGATCTGTTTCCAGATGGCGACTTCGTCGTAAAGCGCACATTCGCGGCGGATTGTGGCGTCGCGTGGCCCGTCCTCGTTGACGAATGGTCCATATTCGGCATGGCACATGCCCATGACATGAACATGCGCGCCAGTCGGATGGCCGAACGTGCCCCATCCTTCATGCTTTCCGTCCAGTGACCATCGCAACGCCGCGCGAGGTGGGAGCATGTCACCATCCATGCCAATCTGATGGTGAATTTGAAACTCCGCATTGGGAAAGGACGAGCGCAAGCCGAGCCAGAACGTATCCGTTGCCGCCCATGAAAGCCCGCTGACGCCGCCGGCATATTCGCCAATCACCGCCCGGTCATAGTGCTCATTGATGACGTTAAAGTCATTCGCCATGAGCCGAGACACTGTGTCGGCGTAGCGGGCGCCCCATTCATTGTCGTTGCCCCTGGATCGATAGCCTCCATCGACATCCATGTCGGGTGTGAAGGGCTTTGCGCAGTTCTCGGCTCCGCCCTCACGCTCAATTAATGCGGCTGTGTATTCGCGCGGGTCCATGCCCAACTGGCGAACAATGCCGCCATAATCCCGGATCAGCCATTCGTCATAAATCGTGTCATTCTTCGCGGCGCAATCAGCGATCACCCGCACGGTGAAGCGTTTGCCTGTCGCCTTACCAAAAGAGCCATCGCGAAGATGTGTGCCGGTGGTGATCAGCCGATGCGATGACAACAAACCATATTGTGGATCATCGGACCAAATGACGTCATCGGCAAACAGTTTGCGATCTGGAAACTCGTTGATTGTGGCCATAGTGGAGGCCATGACCTCGACATTTCCGCGCTGCACGCCCATCGGCGAACGCACCGGAATATCTTCCGAATAATAGTGGTTGAGTGTCCCGACGCCACGACCTTCCCAGATTTCGCGCGTGATACCGATGATGTAGTCGGGAAAGTCCTTCCAACGCTGTGAAAATCCTTCCATTGAGTCACTCATGACGGGTCCTTCTTTTTCAATTGGCTGCGCGGCCATGCTTGCGCACCGAGGTCGAAATTTTGCTGGCGTTTTAGCTCAGGGCTTGGGCGGAACAAGCCGTCCCTCATCGAAGGCTTCCCAGCCATTCCCGTCAAAAACGTCGCGGCCCAGTTGGTGCAACACATGGGCAAAATCCACTGACACCCAATTGTCAGCGATCTTTCCATCCTTCACATGCCAGAAATCGGTATAAGGTATTGTGACGCGCTTACCCGTCGCTTCGATACCCATAAATGTGCCGCTATGCGTGCCCTCAATATGGCCGAAGCAGGAGGCCCATTCGCCCTGCGTGATCCAGACTTGCGAGTAGTATTGCCTGTCGGTGAAAGCGGCGCGGATCGGCAATTGCCAGTTCTCGCGGAACGCCTTTAGATCTTCCTTGGTGCCGCAGCCTCGATTTCCCATCCAGCGAAAATCATCGTGGAAATAGTCGGCCATATTGTCCGCATTCTCGCCAAGCGCCTTTTCCATGTTTTTGACGACGCTCAACGTCTCGTCAGTCTTGGTGAGATCATTGTCGGCGGTCAGGATTTCGCGACCGTAGCGGGCAGGTTTCATGATTGCGCATGCCGAGTTGTTGGAATGTCGGCTCTAGCCGTTTTTGTTCGGTTTCAAAAGCGGATTTGACATAGGTTTGATATCAAACTATATAGTTTGACATTAAACAACAATCTGGATGGATGTGCCATGAACCGTCGCAAATTTCTGACCATTCTGGGTGGTGGGGTCATCCTTGCTGCCGGTGCCGGGGCCTATAGACTCGGGCAATCGCCACAGACCGCATTTGAGCCATGGGCCAGGGCCGGGACTGCCTATGCAGAGCCGCGTCGCAAGGCATTGTCCTATGCGATTCTGGCACCCAATCCGCACAATATGCAGCCCTGGCTCGTCGACCTTTCTCAGCCGGGCACGGTCATTTTGTCGGTCGATCCGGCCAAGATGCTCCCCCATACAGACCCACACAATCGACAGATCACAATAGGTCTTGGTTGCTTTCTGGAACTCATGGTGATGGCGGCAGCGCAGGACGGATACAGGGTCGGTCTGGAATTATTCCCGCAAGGCGAAGACGCGCAATCACTCGGCGAAAAACCGGTTGCCATTGCCCGTTTCGTTGCGGACAAGAGTGTCCAGCCGGACCCGCTCTTTGTGCACGTGATGGACAGACGATCCGTCAAGGAGCCTTACGACACAAGCCGCACTGTAGAGCGTACGAAGCTCAACACCATCGTTGCGGCGGCACGCGATGTGAAGACCGATGCGACCAGCGAGCAGGATCAGATTGCAGCATTGCGCAATTTGACCACGCAAGCCTCCACCGTCGAAATGGAGACGCCGAGAACACACAAGGAAAGTGTAGATGTGTTTCGCATCGGAGCGGCGGAAATCGACGCCAATCCTGACGGCATCGATCTGAGTGGCCCCATGATCGAGGCGCTGTCGGCGACGGGCCTGCTGACGCGTGAGGGCTCTTTGGAACCCGGCAGCACCGGGTTCGAGGAAGGGCGCAAGATCATCATGAGCCAAATGGCGACCTCCATGGGATTCGTCTGGCTGGTCAGCCCAGCGAACACACGACTTGATCAGATTAAGGCCGGGCGAGATTGGGTTCGTGTCCACCTTGCTGCAACGGGTGAGGGCATCTCGGTGCAACCGACCAGCCAAGCCTTGCAGGAATATGCGGAGATGGAGCCGTTCTACAATCGGGTGCATGAAATGCTGGCGCCTCAGGGTGGTACCGTTCAAATGCTGGCAAGGCTGGGCTATCATGAACCGGTTCCTGCCTCGCCACGCTGGCCGCTGGAGGCCAAGATCGTGGAGAGTTGATGAGCGGCGGAGACGACATTTCAGCGGATGAACGCGCCCTGATCTTCAGTTTCTTCAACGAGATCGGGATCATCCAGCAATTGTCCTCGACCATGTTGAACCGAAGGCTGCCGGATGGCCTGCATGTTTCGCATTTTGGCGTGCTCAACCATCTCTCACGCCGCCCGAATGGCGAAACGCCGCTACAGCTTGCATCGGCCTTTCAGGTGACCAAGGGCACCATGACGCATACCGTCAATGTGCTGCATGAACGTGGCCTCATCGTGCTCCGGCCGCACCGCACAGACCGGCGCAGTAAGGTGGTAACGATCACGCGACTGGGTGTTGACTTCGTGCATCAGGCGATTGCGAGCCTTGGCCCATCCATGGCTCGACTGTCCACCATGATCGATACCGAGCGCCTGGCCGAAATTCTTCCCGAGCTGGAAACCATTCGCATCCTTCTGGACGACAATCGTGATATCTGAACGGTTCTCGGCTAACTCAAATGCCGCTCCGCGCCAAAGCCTCCCAGAAAGCGGCACCTTTGGGGATCAGAGTGTCGTCAAATTCAAACCCGGGATCATGCAAAGGGCGGCCGTGGCGCCCCTCACCGCCCTGACCAATCAGCACGAAGGCACCGGGCACGCGCTCAAGAATGGCAGCAAAGTCTTCCGAAAAGCCACAACGCGGGGTGTCCACCTCGATAAAAAGCCCGGCCTCTTTGGCCGCAAATGCGGCTTGGGCAACAGCCTCGCTATTATTGTTGAGCGGCGAGAATGAACGAGAGATTCGGACATCCACTTCAATCCCGTGCGCGGTGGCGATGCCAGTCGCGATCCGTTTCATCGACTTTTTGATCACATCCGCCACTCTGCCTTCAAACCCACGGCAGTCCCCGGTGATACGCACCGTGGACGGCACAACATTGCGGGCACCGTCGGTTTCGAAATTTGTCACCGAAAGCACGGCATGGTCGCGCGGGTCACAGTTGCGTGACACGACAGTTTGAAGTGCGCTCACCAATTCTGCGCCGGCAACCAATGGATCAGCCAGCCGGTCCGGCATGGAGGCATGACCGCCGTGACCCCGCAGCGTGATTTCGAAATTTTCTTCAAAGGCGCAGAACGGGCCAGAAGCTGTTGCCAATGTGCCATGCGCCATGCCTGGCATGACATGCAGTCCAAAAGCACTGGAGACGGGAAACCGCTCCAGCAATCCGTCATCAATCATCGCCTTTGCGCCGCGACCATTTTCCTCGTCTGGCTGAAACATCAAATGAACGCGCCGCATTGGTGGGTTGGCGGCGAGCCGAAGTCCAGCGGCAACCAGCATTGTCGTGTGGCCATCATGTCCGCAACCATGGTGCCGTCCCGCGATGGTCGATTCATGCGCCACTCCGGTTTTTTCCGTGATAGGCAACGCATCCATGTCGGCCCGCAGCAGGACGGCATGGTCCGCAGCGCCTTCTCCTACGCTCGCCACCACCCCATGCCCACCGACATTGCGGGTAACATCCAGCCCGGCAGCCTCCAGCGTGTCGGCGACACGTTTGGCTGTGCGGGGAACCTCACTCGCCAACTCCGGATTTGCGTGAATATCGCGACGAAAGGCCTCCGCGTCGAAATCTGGCATGTTCAGACTGCTCCTTTGACCGCTCGGGCGATGAATTGCCCAGCAGGATGCCCGATCATCATGGAGGGTGCATTGGTGTTGGCGGTTGTGACGGCCGGCATGATGGATGCATCGGCCACCCAAAGCCTGTTCACTCCGCGAAGTCGCAGATCGGGAGAGACGGGTGCATCGCCGTCGCCCATTCTCAAGGTGCCGACCGGGTGATAGGACGTCGCGCAACGGTCTCGAACAAACTGCTCGATTTCCGCGTCGCTCTGCACGCGGTCGCCGGGATATTCCTCCACGCCGCGCAGATCTCCAAAGGGCGCACGGGCTACGACCTCCCGCAGCCGCTTGACGCCATTGACCAGCGTGGAGACGTCTCTTTCGTCGCGCAGCAAGGCAAGATCAATAACTGGCGCCTGCTGCGGGTCAGCAGATGCAAGTGTCAACGAACCACGCGAATGAGGTCGGCAGATGTTCACATCCGCGCTGTACCCCGCGCCCCATGCCAGAAGTGTGCCCTTGTAGCCCATCATGACCGGTATGAAATGCGACTGGCAATCCGGTCGATCATCGCCGTCCGGCCCAACCGGATTGGCACGGAAAAAGGCACCAGCCTCAACGATGTTGCAGACGAGCCGCCCCTTGCGACGCAAGAACCAGTTGAACGGCGATACTGCCCAGTGCGGCACCTGTGCCCATTCCAGCCCATATCCTGAACCGGCATAGTGCAGCCCGACAGCCGGGTGATCATGCAGATTGTCGCCAACACCCGGCTGATCAGACACGACCTCAATACCCAGATTTTTAAGGTGGTGTGCCGGGCCAATACCGGAGCGCATCGCAATTGCCGGGGAGCCGATGGACCCAGCCGAAAGCAAAATGCCGCGACGGGCTTCGATCTCGCCTCCCTCAACCAGCACCACGCGCTTGGCTGAGCCATCTTCAAACACAATTCGTTCAACACTGGCCTTGGTGAGCAGGTCTACCCGTCCGCTCTTTCGTGCCGGTTCCAGAAAGGCGTCGGCAGCCGACCAGCGCGCTCCGTCATGAAGATTGACGTGGAAGATGCCGGCGCTCTCGCGCTCCGGTGTCGGCGGCGCATATCCATTGTCGCCCAATGCAAGTGCATAGGCGGATGATAGCGCGTGCGGGAAAGGGAAAGGGCGCGGATCGATCAGGCCTTCAACAGCCTCGAAGGCGGGTTCGACATCGGGCCAGCCCCAGCCCGCAACACCCCATTTGTCGAAATCGTCGCGGCGTCCGCGAAACCAGACCATGGAGTTGATCGAGCTGGATCCGCCCACCATCTTGCCACGTGTCACGCCGATGGATCGGCCGCCAAGTTCGCTTTGCGGTTTGGACTGGAACTTCCAGTCGCGCTTGCTGCCGCGCGTCCACGCCAGCAGAAACGGGATCTTCACCTGCGGCACTTTGTTGGTGAGCCCGGCTTCCAAAACCGCGATTGTCCCGACATTGGCCTGCGCCAATTGATGCGCCGCGGCGCAACCGGCTGAACCAGCGCCGATGATGATGAAATCATAAGAGCTGATCATGGACGCTACTCGGTTTCTGCGATCCGCGCGAAAAGATCGTAGCCCATCTGAAGCAGGACATGCGGGATGTCGACGAACACCCAGTTCTCCACCAGCAGGTCACCCTCGCGCCGCCACCAGTCGCACACCCGCATATACAGCACCTTGTCCGTTGCAGGCTGGCTCAGAAACGGCTTGATCTGATGCGCATTGAGCGATGGCCATCCGCCTGAACACACATACAGTCCGTCGCCAAATCGGGTGAAATGACTGGTTTCGCTGTCCGGTGCCGCGCCACCCTTCCAGTGTGAAAAACAGCCTTCAAAGGGTACCTGAAAGGAGCGAAAACTCTCGATTCCTACGAAGCTGCCAAAGGCGGCCGGCCCATACCACATCATGTTGTCGTGCCAATAGGGCCGCCATGCTTCGTCTGCAGTGGCCAATCGCAGCAACATATCAACGACCATTTTGAACGATTTGGCGCTCTCTTGCACGTCGCCGTCCTCCCAGAGCAAACCGTCCTGCGTGGCCGGGCCGGGCAGCATACCAGTATAGCCGACCTCCGAAGCCGGGGAGGCGATGTCCGGCCATTGGCCGCAGGCGATCATCAGTTCGGGAATATCGAGGAAAATATGGCTTTCCACGACCTTTCCCGCCTCGAAGCGATGAAACTCGCCAACGCGCAACCAGGCCAAAGCGTTGCTGCCGCGAATTCCAAGCCAGTCTTTCACAAACCTGCCGCACCAGTAACCCGTTGATGAAATCCACTCACCATCGTTGTAGCGTCCAGCCATGCAAATGTAGTCGCGCCGATAGAGGCCCGCGAAGCTCTCATTCAGCGGCTTCAGGAACCGCTCGACATAATCGGACGGGCCATCAATCTCATTGAACGGATGCACAAGATTGATGCGAGCATCGGGTGCAAACAAAGCGTTTGCGCCATTCGCAAAGCCATCCTCTGCCGGATGCGCCAGCGCTTCGAGAAAGCGGCGATAGGCGGAGCGGTTGGCGTTCGACATGCGCAATTACGTGTCGATGCGCTGGCCGCTCGACTTTTCAAACAGATGGCAAATGCTCGCTGGTACGGAAATTGAGCCCTGATCGTCAATCTCGGCCCGAAAATCCTTCTCCGCTTTCACAGCAACGAGGCCGCCGCCAGCCCGCATGGTGACCATTGTGGCCTCGCCTAAAATTTCCATTGAGTAGACAGGCGCGTTGATCTGCGCCTTCTTCTTGGAAACGGTCGCATCCTCGGCCCGAAAGCCCAGTATGACAGGCCCGGTATGCTTGCTCTTCAATCCGCGTATCGTAACATTCGTACCGGTGAATGTGCCCTTTTCAAGCGTTCCTTCCATCAGGTTCATCGCAGGCGAACCGATAAAGCCGGCAACGAAGGTGTTTTGCGGCTTGTCGTAAATCTCTACGGGTGTGCCGACCTGTTGGACCACGCCCTTCTCCATGATGACCACGCGGTCGGCCAGTGTCATGGCCTCAATCTGGTCATGCGTCACATAAATTGTGGTGGTCTTGAGTTGGCTGTGCAGGTTTTTGATCTGCGCTCTGGTGGATACGCGCAGCTTTGCATCAAGGTTTGAAAGCGGCTCATCCATCAAAAAGACTGTGGGTTTGCGCACGATAGCCCGCGCTAAAGCCACGCGTTGTCTCTGACCACCGGACAATTCCGCGGGGCGGCGATGCATGAAGTCACCCAGTTCCACCATGGCGGCTGCGCGATCCACCATCTCATCATGTTTGGAGGCATCGACCTTTCGAACCTTCAGAGGAAAGCGAATGTTCTCTCGAACCGTCATGTTCGGATAGAGACCGTAAGACTGAAACACCATTGCGACGTCTCGATCCTTTGGCTCCAAATCGTTCACGCGCTGGTCACCAATATGAATGTCACCATTGGTGGGCGTTTCAAGACCGGCGATCATCCGCATTGTGGTGGTTTTCCCGCAGCCGGATGGGCCGAGCAGCACCAGAAATTCAGAATCGGGAATATCAAGCGAAAAATCATCCACGCCGACGAAATCACCCCAGCGCTTTGTGACGTTTTTGAGTGTAATGCCAGCCATGGTGGCTCCCTTACCCTTTGACCGCGCCCGCCGTCAGCCCGCTGACGATCTGGCGTTGGAAGAACATGACGAGAATGAACAGCGGGATAACCGCCGAGACTGATGCGGCGACAGCGAACATCACATTGCCCTCGGTCTGTGTCGTGCCGAGGAAGCTTGCGATCTTTGGAATCATGGTCTGGTTCTCCTTTGAGAGCACCATCGCAGTCACCGCAAAGTCGTTATAAGCCAGCAGGAACGAGAACAACCCTGTGGTGATCACGCCCGGCCACATCACGGGAATGATCACATGACGAAAGGCCTGGAACTGCGTGCAGCCATCGACTTTGGCCGATTCATCAAGATCCTTCGGGATCTTCTCGAAGAAGGAATGCAGCATCCACAAAGTGAAGGGCTGATTGATCGCCACCAGCACGATAACTGCGGTCGGAAGGTGCCCCCACATGTTCAACTCAAAGAAGGGCAACAGATAGCCTGCAACCAGCGTCATGGGCGGCACGGCGCGGAAGATCAGCGCCGCAATCAGCAGCCAGAATGTGTATCGAAAGCCCGAACGTGACAGGGCATAACCGCCCAGCGTCCCGATCGTAAGCGATGTGCACACAACGAAGAAGCAGACCAGCGACGTATTGATAACCGACCGCCAGAATTCCTCCTGAATCCACGCGCCCTCATAAGCTGTGGACGTGAAGGTCGAGCCATAAACCTGCTCAGTACGAGGCCCGGTCAGAGCGTCCGTCCAGTCCAAAATGGAAAAGAAATCCAGTTCAACCTTGAACGACCCCCAAAGCGTCCAAAAAAACGGGAAGGCGGCAATCAGCAGCCAAACGATCACGAAGAGCGCCGATCCCAGCCGCAGTCCAAATGATCTGTTTTCTACAACCGATGAAGCCATGTGTTACGTTTTCGCCTTCGATTCGCGCCAGGTTCGCACCAGCACGGGTGCGAGCAGTATTGAAACACCGATGATCGTGAGCACGGAATTGGCTGCCGCAGATGAGAGCTGTCGCGTTTCCCCACCCAGATCGTTGAAGATGATCCAAGAGAGCGAGGTTGCATGAGCCTCCGCGCTGAAGCCAATGATGGGCTCGAACACCCGGAAATTGTCCATCAATTGGATCAGCAGCACGAAAGTAACGAGCGGCATGATATGCGGGATCACGACATAGCGAATACGTTGCCAGCGGGTGGCGCCGTCCACCATGGCTGATTCAAGCGTATCCTGAGGCAGGGTTTGCAGTCCGGCATAGAATACGACAAAGGCGAAGGGCGCCGAGTTCCACACACCATAGACGATCAGCATGATCCAGGTCAGCGGTGTTGAGGCCTTAAGCGAAAGATCGGGATCGTCGGCGATCCATTGAATGAAAGTGCCGATCACCCCTCGCGCATCCACCATCCAGAACAGGATCAAGGACCCGATCAACTGCGTGACCACAAAGGGAAGCAGCGAAAAGAAGATGACCGGGCCTTTCAGCCACGGGCCGAGATTGTTCACCGCAACGGCGATGGCAAAACCCAAAATGATGAGCAGTGGGGTGGATACGAAGGTGTAGGTGAGCGTGAAGGCCAAGGCTCGATAAAGCGGCAGATTTCCCAGTGTACCGAAAAATTCGCCCCAGCTTTGGGTCGTGCTCCAGGCCTCACCAACCTCCGCAACGGCCAGATGACCCCGGTCGAAATAGACCTGCATTCCGGCAAAGCGACCCAGCGGCGCTTCTTCCCAGAGTTTGGCTGTCGCTTCCTGATCAACGGACGTGGTGGTGGAGCAACCGAAAGGGCCGCAGCTTTCCACCTCAATGACGACCTGCTCATGCGGCAGAAAAACCGATTGCATGAGGATCGAAAGGATAGGCGCTGCGATAAACACCAGCATCGCCAGTGCTGTCGGCAGGAAAAACCAGAAAAACGTCTTGTGCTTCAAGAGCCCCTCGCTTGCCCCTCTTGAGAAAATTCGGCGGCGGTTCCCAATCCGCCGCCGAACTGTGTGTTTTGGCTTACTGCAGGAAGCCTTTCTCTTTGGCAGCTGCGTTATAGGCAGCTTCAATGTCGGCCAGCGTCTTCTCTGCAGACTCCTTGCCCGTCATGAAGTCGGGGATTTCAGCCCCAAGCGCCGTATGCAGAAGGCCCTGGAATGGCTTCATCGGATAAGGCTTCGCCTGTGCTTCCACCGTTGCAAAAACGCCGATTGCGGCGGGGGTCGGCTGGTAGCCTTCGATCAACCAGACGGCCTGTGTCATGGTCTCGTCATTGAGCATCTTCGGATCGATGCCATTCTTCATGGCCAAGAAGGTTGCTTCTGCATCTTCATCCGAGATGTTCTTGGCTACCGTCCAGCCATCCCACCACAGCGTGGTTGCCGGAATGGAACCGCCACCAACGGTCATTGGACCGGCGATTTTGGTGTTGTCCACGACCTGCTGCGAAGAGCCTTCGGTTTCACGAAGCGGACCAACGCGGGAGCCCCACATATTCATCATGGCGACGTTACCGGCTTTCCACTCGGCGGATGTCGCATTAGAATCATGCGTGAGATAGTCGGGGTTCATGTATTCCGACAACGCCTTCATCATTTCCAGCGCCTTTACACCGGCCTCATTGTTGATGGAGACCTCGGCTGTGCCAGGTTTGAAGAATTCCCCACCAAAGCCGATATACATGTTGTTGAATTCCTGAGCGAGGTTCCAACCAGCCTTGTAGGCGCCGCCAAGCGGGTTCTGCAGAATGCCCTTTTCGCGGATGATCTTGGCACCAGCGAGCATCTCTTCATATGTCTTGGGCGGCTCGATTCCTGCCTCTTTGAGAACGTCCTCGCGATAAACCAGGTGCTGCGCATTCGCCATGAAGGCAACGGCCATAACCTTGCCATCGATCGTGATGAGCTGGTTTTTGTTGAGATCGCCACCATGCTTTGCCACCAGATCATCAAGCGGGCGGATCACATCCTCATTGATCAGAGCAACGATGGATGAATTAGCGACGATTGCCGTCGTGTATTCAGCCGGGTTGGCGGTCATGCCCGCAACGTTGATCTTCTGGTGATCGGCCGTGAGGTTGGTTTTCACCTCAACGCTGTCAGAGGCGCATTCCTGAGCGCCTGCTCCAACGGTTTGAATGGCCGGAAATTCGTTGCCGACAACGCTGACGCGACCGCTTTCAATGCCGCACTTCGCGTGTCCGTCTGCATAGGCCAGTTGCGAACCGGCCAACATCATCGCGGCAGCAAGCGCCGACTTGGTGATGAACTTCATGAGTGATCTCCCGATTAAATGTAGTGAAAGCCGCGGTAGGCCCGATTATGCGACCGCCCGAAAAGTGGCTTTCTTCAAAACAATCACCAATTGACCGCAGACGCAAGTCGTGACCAAAAGGGTCGCACCTGATCATTGTGTGCTTGCATTTATGTCCTTTTCCGCTTCCGGCTTTGAACAGCTCGACCAGCCCCTCAATTTGAACAATAAACGGCTCGTTCACGACGCGATGGAGGCTATCGCGGGCGCTTCCACGCAGAATGTGAGCGAAATCCTCGCCGATCACTATGCGCCGGATGCGGTGTGGCGTGGCTCACATCCGATCAATGAGATGGTTGGGCCCCAGGCCATCGCTGAAGCCGCATGGGAGCCGCTTTTAACCGCGTTCCCTGACCTGGAGCGGCGTGATACGATGATCGTCGGCGGCGGTTTTCGCGGTGCCCAGCAGGTCGCGATGCTCGGGCACTATCTCGGGACGTTCAAAAAGGAATGGCTTGGTATCCCGCCAACGGGTCAGCCGGTGTTTGTTCGCTATGGCGAGGTACATGAGATCAAGGATGGCCGCATTATCCGTTCCAGCTGTCTGTGGGACGTGCTGGATGTCATCCGCCAAGCTGGATACTGGCCGCTCGCCCCGAGTTGGGGCACGGAATGCATGTGGCCGGGGCCGATCACCGGCGATGGCTTGGTTTTTGATGAGCAGGACCCGCAAGAGGGTAAAGCGTCAATTCAGCAAACGCTCGCCATGCACAAAACGCTTGCGGACTACAACGACCATAAGATGCAGGGTCGTCAGGGCCTCATCGACATGCCGCAGCGGGAGCACTGGCATGACAAAATGATGTGGTACGGGCCGGCGGGGATCGGCACCAATCGCGGTCTTGCCGGTTTTGTCGACTTTCACCAATTGCCGTTTCGGTTGATCTGGCCGGGCCGCAAGGGCGGCGCGCAGCTGGATCATGTCAAAGGGGCCGGACACTACATCCGCATCGGTGACGGGCATTTTTCCGTTACGGGCGGTTGGCCAAGCGTCATCGCGCAGCATGTCGGCCATGCCGAATTGTTCGGCTCAGGCCCCACTGGTCGCGAGATCCAGATGCGCGTGATGGATTTCTACAATCATCACGAAGGCAAGATTCGCGAAAATTGGGTGCCCATCGATATCATCCATATCCTTTTGCAGATGGATATCGACGTTATGGCTCGCGTCCGCGATCAGTTCGGCCCCAATCGGCTGGGATTAAGAGACTGAAACCGAGCTATTGGAGTGTCCGGGCAGGCTCTACGGTTTGATCATATCTGACGTCTCAAACGTCTCTCGATCCACCACCAGAACGTGGCCGAGATAAGGGCGGGTCGTGTTCGTGTTCGCGCCGGTGATTGCGATGCGGTCCTGCCCAAGGGCTATGCTCGTGACGAAAGGCATGGGTACGCGGATGTGCCGATATTCGCCGTTCGGTTTCAAATGAAACACGAAGCCTGATCCGTAGATGGCAATGTAGAGCGAGCCGTCCGCATCCAGCCTCAAACCATCCGGTCCGACATAGGGCGTTGGCACCATGCCGGGCGGGAAACGGATCGCGCCGTCCATAGAAATGCGGCTGGCGGTCACCTCCGACCGTTGGTTCAGTTGAAGGCTCCAGACCCGTTGCGCGAGGTGCTCACTGACATGAAGCAGGCTTTGCGAGGCATCGAAGGCGACCCCGTTGGGATATTTCAGCCCCTCATGGACAAGATGGGCAGTGCCCGCGCCGTCCAGCCGATACACGCGCCCTGACGCTGGTGCAGATGCATCAAATGGGCCCGGATCGGAGAAGAAAACCGGGCCGCCACCCTGCGAATTGATGTCGTTTGGATTGCGCAGCGCACGACCATCAACCCCGTGGGTGATGGAATTGGTTGTTTCACCGGACCGGCTCACGATTGCCACCTTCGCCGCCAGATGGCAGGCAATTGCAAATGCGTCCTCACCATATTCGGTGATGGCGGTTGGACCGCACCCTGGCTCGCTCCAAAAGGTCGTTCGCGTGCCTGCTTCTATTCGTGAAACGCGATCGGCCGTCATCTCCGCATAGAACAAGGTATCCCCGATCCAGAGCGGGCCCTCCGGATAGGAGGCTGGGAAGGACTGCGTCGTCGCCCGCGCGTCCCCAATTTGGTTGGCGGTAACGACGGCTGCCAAAGCAATTGATGCTGCCATCGCCCGCCCGCGTCGCCAGGATTGCGCCAAAAGGCCGAAGGCCAGAACTATGAGGATCGCTGCAAAAATTCGGGTGATCGAGCGTGTCCCCAGCGTTGGGATCAGCCAGAAGGTCGTCGCCAGTGTTCCAACTATGTTTCCCGCGGTCGAGACGGAATAAACAAGCCCCGTAATGCGCCCGCCATGACTGACTTCGCGCAGCAGCATTTTCACCACATAGGGAGACAACCCGGCCAGGCACATGACCGGCAGAAAGCACAGGATCATGGAGCCGGTGAGCACACCCCAAAAGCCATCACCAACCAAACCGAGAATGGATTCCATCCAGGCATCTGCGAAAATGGCCACGGCCAGCATGTTCAACCCAGCCGCCAGAATGGCAATGGCCATGGGCGCCAGTCCTGACGATCGGTCGGCAATCGTGCCGCCGCCCATATAGCCCACCATCATGGCGAGCAGGACCACCGAGATGAGGCTCGCCCAGGTCGTGATCCCTCCGCCAAACCAGGGGTTGAGATAGCGCGAGCCGAGCATCTCAAAGCCCATCAGAACGAACCCTGTGGTGAACAGGAAGACCAGCAGCGCAACCCCGGAAGGGTGGACGCCGGCTGACGGTTGAGGATCAGGGCTTGGCATAGTCGTCAAGCTTGCGATTGTGCCGCTCAATGGCGAGTAGGCTTTCCACCGGCGCAAAATCGTCTGTGAGCGCCGGTGTTTCGGGCAGGCGGTTTACGATGCGGCGCTCTGCCAACATGTCTTGCAGCGGGTAACGCAAATCCGCCGATTTGGTCACCGCTTCAGCGCGTTGCAGCAGGATGTCTCGCGGCAGGGACGGCCCGTCATAGGCCACCATGACCACATTGCCTTGGGCCGGATAGAGATCGACATTGGCAAAAACCGAACCAACAGTCTTCAAGGCCGCCTCGAACACCATGGTTGTGGGTTCGACATTCTGCACCAGCACTCCGCCATCGCTGAGCCGGCGCTTGGCGAGGGCGTAGAACTCGGTGGTGAGCAGATGGAACGGCACAAAGGGGCCGCGATAGGCGTCCACCATGATGATGTCCCATCGGCGATCGGTCTGCCGCTGCATGTAGCGGCGTCCGTCGGCGACCTGAACGTCGAAGTTTTCCTGGTTGCTGACGCCGAAATATTTGATCGCCAGTTCCAGAACTTCCGGGTCCAACTCAACTGATGTGATGTCGAGATCGGGAAAGTGCTTGTGCAGGTACCAGGCTGTCCGACCGCCGCCGAACCCGATTTCCAAAAGCGATGACGCGGGCTTCCCCAGATAGGCCAGCCCAGCCGTCATGAAGCGCGTATAGACAACCGGTAGAACCAGTTCATCGCGCGAATCATATATGGTCTCTGTGTAGAAGCGCCTATTGTGGCCAAAGGACATGGCGTAGATTGGCCCGTCCTTGTGAACATAGATGTTGTTGTAGGTCGATTCGCGGCTCTCAATCAGCTCGCGAGCTGAGACAGAGCTGCAGAAAGCCACTGCGGCTGCCAGCAAGATCATCATGGCCAGCCGGATTGCAGCCGATGAGGCCGGCCTCATCGGCTGCGCTTTAGAACGTGGGACGAACCGATTCAATTCGAATCGGTCGACTCGCCTTCAGCCTGCGTGTTTGCCTCGCCGCTTCCCGGAGCGGGTGTTGCGACGGTTGCATCCTGCACGGCGGTATCCGCGGTGTCGTCTCCTCCAGCGGCGGCATTCTCAGCCTCTGGCAGAGGTGCCATCGTGTCGGCCAGCGACCGCATATAGGCGATAATAGCCGCGCGCTCACCAACATCTTTCAAACCCGCAAAGCCCATTGACGTGCCGCTCACCCAGGCTTTTGGCCGGTACAGAAATCCGTTCAATTCATCGTAGTCCCACACTTTGCCATCGGCGGCATAAGCGGTAAGCGCGCCGGAATAGCCAAAGCCGTCGACACCGGCGATCGGCCTGTTGACGATGCCCCAAAGTGCCGGACCAACTTTGTTGGCGCCGCCCTGTTCAAACGCATGGCAGGCCACGCATTTGCGGGCGACTTTTTCGCCTTCGGAGATTTCCATCTTGGCCAGCATCAGGCCGACCGGTTCGATAACCTCTTCCTTCGGAGCAACTGCGGCGACTTCCACCTCACCGCCTTCCAGCGCAAAGCCCTCCTGCGCGGGTTTGTGCATGCTGTAAATGCTGTCGGACAGAAAGTTCACGCCCAGGACGACGAAAGCTGCGCCCAACAAGGCACCAAAAATTTTGTTCCACTCAAAACCCATGAGTGTTTGCTCCATTTTGCTGGGTCGGGCCGCTTTCCACACGCATGTGTTAAGGTAAAAGGCGGTGTCCCGGAAATTCGCGCGGAAACTAGGAGGTTTGCCCTCACGTTGCAACATCTGTAATGCGCCATTCCATGAGACTTTTGGGCGCGTCTGCAGGGGCCCACTTTCGCGGAGAGACAGGCCAATGAGCGCCGCAAGAACCATCGTAATGATTCCGGCGCGGATGGCATCAACACGTCTGCCAAACAAGCCTCTGGCAGATATCGCAGGTCTGCCAATGATCGCTCACGTTATGAATCGCGCACTTGAAGCTGATGTCGGTGAAGTCGTGGTGGCAACCGATTCAGCGGAGATTGCTACGGCCATCGACGATTACGGTGGTACTGCCGTTATGACGCGCGGCGACCACGCATCGGGCTCGGACCGCATTTGCGAGGCGCTCGACGCCGTAGATCCGGAAGGTGTCATCGAAACCATCGTCAATGTGCAAGGCGATCTGCCAACGATTGATCCTGCCGTTATTCGTGCCAGCCTCACGCCTTTGAAGAACCCGGAAGTGAGGCTGGCGACCCTTGCAACGGTCATCAAAGAAGACAGCGAGCGCGACAATCCCAATGTGGTAAAGCTCGTTGGTACATCCGCGGGCCCCAACGTGCTGCGCGCCTTGTATTTCACCCGGGCAACTGCACCCTGGGGCGAGGGGCCGCTCTATCATCACATCGGCCTTTATGCTTGGCGACGCAGTGCACTTAAGCGTTTTGTCTCATTGCCGCCTTCACCGCTCGAGCAGCGCGAGAAGCTGGAACAATTGCGGGCGCTTGAAGATCGCATGCGCATAGATGCAGCGATCGTCGAAACCGTGCCGCTCGGGGTGGATACCAGCGACGATCTCGACCGCGCCCGGCGCATCTTGTTCCAGCAGTCCAGTCAGTGAGGCTCGCATCATGACCAACACCAAACAGGACATGCGCACGGGCACGATTGCATTTCAGGGGGAACCGGGAGCGAACTCAGACACGGCATGCCGCAATGTCTATCCCAACATGACACCCATGCCCTGTGCGACATTCGACGATGCTTTCGACGTGTTGAAACAAGGCGATGCCGATCTGGCGATGATCCCGATTGAGAACACGTTGGCCGGAAGGGTCGCGGATATCCATCAACTGCTGCCCAATTCCGGTTTACATATCATTCGCGAATATTTTCTGCCGATCCATTTTCACCTGATGGCCAAGCGTGGAACGTCATTGCAGGAGATCGATACGGTCTACAGTCATATTCACGGCCTGCCGCAATGCCGTGACATCATCAGGAAAAATGGCTGGACGGGCATCGTGGCAGCCGACACGGCGGGCGCTGCGCGCATGGTGGGCGACATGAGTGAGCGCAATGTCGCGGCTCTGGCTCCGCGCTTGGCCGCCTTGCTCTACGATCTCGACATATTGGTGGAGCACGCGGAAGACGCCGAGCACAATACGACCCGCTTCATCGTTCTGTCTCGCGAGCCGGAAATTCCAGACGTCGAAGACGGGCCGGCCGTAACCACTTTCGTGTTTCGCGTGCGCAATGTGCCAGCAGCGCTCTACAAGGTGATGGGCGGTTTCGCCACCAATGGTGTCAACATGACCAAGCTGGAAAGCTACCAGTTGGGAACCTTCACCGCCACTTTGTTCTATGCGGATATTGAGGGGCACCCCGAGCAGCAGAACGTCAAATTCGCGCTGGAGGAGATGGAGTTTTTCTCTGCGGAGAAGCGTATCCTGGGCGTCTATCCGGCGGAAGGCGAGCGCGGCTGAGCCCAACCGTTGACAGGTGTTTTATTTCGTGATTTTGTTATTTAACATTATTACGAAATATGTGCCATGCCCGATCTTCCAGCCACTTTTGCCGCCTTGGGCGATGCAACCCGTTTTGCCATCGTCAATCGCTTGCTTCGTGAGGGCGAATTGAGTGCTGGTGACTTGCAGAAGACGGTGGCAATCTCGGCTCCTGCTGTATCCCGGCATCTCAAGGTGCTTCGTGAGGTGGGGATTGTCGATCAACGCATCGACAAACAACGGCGCATCTATTCGGCGAGACCGGAGGCGGTGGCCGCGATCAGCAATTGGACGACGAGCCATCGCGCCTTCTGGGAGGGAAGCCTCGACCGACTCCAGGCCGCGCTGGACAACGCAGGAGAAAAGCGATGAGCGATTTGGAGATTGTTCGCCATTTCAAGGCAGATGCTGACAAGGTGTTCGCATTCGTCACCCAAACCGAACATGTGCTGAAATGGTGGGGGCCGGAAGGGCTGACCGTTCCCGAACGCGACATGGATTTCACCAGTCCTGGTCCGTGGACCTCAACCATGGTCAACGCGGATGGGGACAGGTTCAAGGTGAGCGGCGAGGTGCTGTCTGTCGATCCACCCCGCTCCGTGAATTTCACTTGGGGTTGGCATGATGATCAGGACCGCAGGGGACATGAAAGCAGAGTGCGTTTTGACGTCGCTTCGAATCCGGACGGGGGCTGCACCTTCACTCTGACGCATTCCGGCCTGCCAGATGACGAGGAAGCTGCCCGCCACACCAGCGGCTGGGAATCGTCTCTGCGCAAGCTTGAGCGGATGGACGAGACGACCTGAACAGGCGGAGACATGGCATTCGACGAAGAAACGACCGCGCGGTTTCGTGACGCTTTGGGCGGCATGGAGGGCATTGCTGAAAAGCGCATGATGGGCGGAACATGCTTCATGCTCGACGGCAATATGCTGGGTGGGGCCAGCCGCGCGAAGGCAGGGCAGCGCCGTTTCATGTTTCGCATCGGTAAAGACAATGTCGCGAAGGGAGATGATCTGCCGGGCGGACAGCGGGTGGTCATGGGCAAGCGACCAATGAACGGGTTTTTTCATGTCGATGCCGATGAATGCAGTGATGATCTGCTGAAGCGCTGGTTGTCGCTGGCATTGGAGTTCAATGCGGAGTTGCCACCCAAATGATACCTTTCAGCGAAGACACCGTGGCCTTTCTGCGCGATCTGAGCTCCAACAACTCCCGCGATTGGTTCCATGCCAACAAGAAGCGCTATGAAACCAGCGTCAAGGCACCTGCTGCGGATGTGAGTGCGGCGCTGGCCGACGAAGTCGCGCATCTCACCGACACGCCGCACAAGGCGAAGATTTTCCGCATCAACCGCGATGTGAGGTTTTCAAAGGACAAGACGCCTTACAACACTCACATTCACATCGCGCTGTCTCCCGAAGAAGGCGGCGGCGTTGCGCCGATGTGGTTCTTTGGCCTCGACACACAAAAGCTTGTTCTGGGAGCCGGCGTCTTCGAGTTTCCGAAGGACCGGCTCGATAGCTGGCGTGAGCGCGTCGCCGATGATGATGGTGCGGACCTCCTGACGATCCTGAATGGCCTTCGCGCCAATGGAGCAAGGGTCGCAGAACCGTCTCTGAAGCGTGTCCCCAAGCCATGGTCCTCCGATCATCCACATGAAGATTTGCTGCGCCGCAAGGGACTATCCGTCTGGATCGATTTGCCAGACACGTCGATGGCACTTGGCGCAGACGCGCCAGCCCGATGTGCAAAGACTTTTGAAACCCTGCTGCCGGTTGTTCGCTGGTTGAACAAACCTGTTTGAGAGAAGGAGGCTCACAATGCCAACTCCAATTGTGTCTCGCGAAGACTGGCTGATAGCCCGCATGGAGCTTTTGAAAGAAGAGAAACAGTTCATGCAACAGCGCGATGCGTTGAGCGCAAAGAGGAGGCAGATGCCCTGGCTGCGCATCGACACGGATTATCGTTTCGACACGGTGGACGGCGAAAAGAGCCTCGCTGAATTGTTTTGCGGCAAAAGCCAGCTTATCGTTTATCACTTCATGTTCGGAACAGATTGGAATGAGGGTTGCAAAAGCTGCTCACTCAATGCCGACGGCTATGATGGTCTAAGTCCACATTTGGCGGCTCGTGACGCGGCTTTCGTGACGGTGTCCAACGCGCCGCTCGACACGCTCCTCAAATATCGCGATCGCATGGGTTGGAGCTTCGACTGGGTGTCCAGCATTGGGCCACGGTTCGGCACCGACTTTCATGTAACGGTCTCGCAGAATGATCGCGACCGGGGAAAAACGCGCTACAACTATCGTGACATCGAACCCTTTTCAGACGAGATGCCTGGAGTCAGTGTGTTCGCAACGGATGGAGACGGCCAAGTTTATCATACCTACTCATCCTATTCTCGCGGCCTCGATAACATCATGGCGATCTATCATTATCTTGATCTCTTGCCCAAAGGCCGAGACGAGGAAGGTCTTGCCTTTGCGATGGAATGGGTGAAGCGCCACGACGAATATGCTGGCTGATTGCGCAGTCATTCTGCGCTGGCTTTGGCAGCAACTCGATTTGACCAGACAAAGGCCACAACGAACAAGGCCGTCATGATCAGCACGATTGTCGGGGCAGGCGCGCTGTCGATGAAGAAACTCGCATAGACACCCATAAGACTTGCTGAAACCGATATGAGTGTTGCCATCAGCATCATGGTTTCAAATCGCCGCGTTGTAAGAAAAGCGGTTGCACCCGGCGCAATCAGGAAGGCGATCGTCAGAATGATTCCCACCGCTTTGAGGGCGGCGACAATCGTCAGCGACAACAAAATCAGCAAACCATAATGGATCGCCCTGACGGGCAGGCCAGCTGTCTTTGCCTGGGCGGGATCGAAGGTGTGAAGCATCAGATCACGCCATTTGGTGACAATGACCAGGGTGACGATGCATGCGATGCAACCCGTGACGAGAATGTCGGTCGAGCCGACGCCAAGCATGTTGCCAAACAGAATGTGGTCGAGATGAACGGTCGACTGGATCTTGGTGTAAAGGACGATCCCAAAGCCAAACATGCCTGAAAAGACGACACCCATAACGGTGTCGCGCTTTACCCGGCTGTTTTCCTCAAGAAACCCAGTCAGCAAGGCGCAGACCATACCGGCGACAAACGCGCCGATCACCAGCGGTATGTTGATGATATAGGCGATCACGACACCCGGCAGCACGGCATGGGCCACGGCATCGCCCATCAAGGACCAGCCTTTCAGTACCAGAAAGCAGGACAGCAAGGCTGCCGGCACGGCGATGATGAGCGAGATGATCATCGCATCCACCATAAAGGCGAAGCGAAAGGGCAGCATGAGCGTTTCCATCATGCTCATGCGCTCGGCTCCGCTTGGGTTTGTCGCTCAACCGCTAGGGCAGCCTGACGCCTCGCAGCAAGCATGCCGTGCTTGGGTGCGAAAAAGAAGGCTGCCAGAAAGAGCAGGGTTTGAAGGCATACAATCACGCCACCCGTCGCCCCATCGAGGTAGAAGCTGACATAGGCGCCAAAAAACCCTGTGAGCGACCCGATGGCGACGCTGATCATCAGCAGCCTGGGAAAGCGGTCAGCGAGCAAATAGGCCGTGGCGCCGGGCGTCACCACCATGGCGATCACCAGAAACGCCCCGACCGTTTTCAAGGCGGCCACCGTGCATGCGGAAAGCAGGGTGAAGAACACCACTTTGAGCAGGCCGGTGCGCAAGCCGATTGAGCGGGCATGGCTTTCGTCAAAGAAGGTGATCATCAGGTCTTTCCAGATGACCAGCAGCAACACCATCGACACCAGTGCGATGATGACCAGTTGCAGTGTGTCGGCAGGTGTGATCGCCAGAATGTTGCCCAAAGTGATGGTCTTTATGTCCACCGATGTAGGTGATAGCGACACCATGAAGAGGCCGAGCCCGAAAAAGGATGTGAAGATCAGTCCAATGATCGCATCCTGTTTTAATCCGGTGCGCTGATTGAGAAACAGCATGGTCCCGGCGGCCAGCCCGCCTGAAAGAAACGCCCCCATCGCGAAGGGAAGGCCAAGCATATAGGCGCCTGCAACGCCTGGAACGATGGAATGGCTCAGTGCATCGCCAATCAGTGACCAGCCCTTGAGCATCAGGAAGACGGACAGAAACGCGCAAACCGCCCCGACAAGGGCGCTCACCCACATGGCGTTGACCATGTAGCCATAGGCAAAGGGCTGGGAGAGAACCTCCGTCACGAGCCTTTTCCGTCGCTGTCATCGTCCTTGTGGTCATAGACCACGAAGGGGCGCTCATCATCCGAGATCACAGTGACCTGACGCGTATCATCATCGTCGTGATGCAAATCGGTGCCGCCCAGAACGAAATGGCGCAGCACCCCGCCAAAGGTGCGTTCAAGATTGTCCTGCGTAAACACATCCTGTGTGAGTCCATAATCGAGCACCGTGCCGTTGACGAGAATCGTGCGATCGCAGAATTCCGGCACGCTGCCCAGATTGTGCGTGGCGACCAGCATCACGCGGCCCTCGCCGCTCATTTCTCGCAAAAGAGCGATGATTGCCTCCTCGGTTTTCACATCAACACCGGTGAAAGGCTCATCAAGTAGCACCACCTGCGCATCCTGCGCCAAAGCACGGGCAAGAAAGACGCGCTTCTTTTGACCGCCCGACAGTTCTCCAATCTGCCGTTTGCGGAACTTGGTCATCCCGACGCGGTCAAGCGCGGAGGTGACAGCATCGCGGTCCCGCTGCCGTGCGATGCGCAACACGCCCATATGGCCGTAGCGGCCCATCATGACGACATCCTCCACCAGCACCGGGAAGCTCCAATCCACCTCCTCTGCCTGCGGAACGTAGGCGATTAGATTTCGCTTCAGGGCCGTCGAGACGTTTTCGCCCAGAATGTGCACGCTCCCTTTGGCGGTCGGCACGAAGCCCATGATCGCCTTGAACATGGTGGATTTGCCCGACCCGTTGACGCCCACAAGCGCGGCTATCGTTCCGGCTGGAATGGAAAAACTGGCATCGCGCAATGCTGTATGGCCGTTGCGGTAGGTGACTGCTATTGAATCAACCTCAATCCCCGCCGCTGCGGTCTGCGGCGCGGATGGCAAGGGTTTCACTGCGCGGTCAGTCCTTCGGCAATGGTTTGCGACGTCACACGTAGCAGATCGAGATAGGTCGGCACGGGGCCATCGGCTTCGCTCAGTGAATCGACATAGAGCACACCGCCATAGCGGGCACCAGTTTCGCGTGCGACCTGCTGGGCCGGATCTGCCGATACAGTGCTTTCAGAAAAGACGACGCTGATGCCGTTTTCGCGAACGGTGTCGATGACCCGTCGCACCTGCTGTGGTGTTCCCTGAGCGTCTGCATTAATTGGCCACAGATAGAGCTCCTTCAGACCGAAATCGCGGGCCAGATAGGTGAAGGCGCCTTCGCTGGAGACCAGCCATCTCTTCGCTTTGTCAATGGCGAGAACCTGTTCGCGAAGAGGCGCAATCGCAGCGCGGATTTCATCCTTGTAACGCTCCCCATTCGCCTTGTAGACTTCGGCATTGTCCGGATCGTGCTTGACGAAGCCATCACGGATGTTGTCGACATAGATCATGGCGGAATCGAGCGCCATCCAGGCATGCGGATTGGGTTTTCCGGCATAAGGCCCTTCGGAGATGCTCATCGGTTCAACGCCATCGCTGACCGTTACGCTTGGGACATCGGATAGATTTCGGAAGAACTGTTCGAACCACAGTTCCAAATTCATGCCGTTCCAAAAGATTAGATCAGCGTCTTGCGCGCGCAGGATGTCACCTGGTGTCGGCTGATAGCCGTGAATTTCGGCGCCCGGCTTTGTGATCGATTCAACGATTGCGGCATCTCCGGCAACATTGCGCGCCATGTCTGCTATGACGGTGAAGGTGGTCACCGCTTTGAACTTGTCAGCGGCCTGGCCCGCACCAGGGCTCAGCATGGCACTGAGGATCAGGCTGAATAGAACAGCAACCCCGTGTCGAATAAACTTCATCACCGGCTCCAACGTCTACCGTCTTTCTTGCTCAATGTGTGCACAGCGTCTCTTGAACATTGTTGCGAATTATTCGCAACAATACTGCGATTGCGAATGAGTTGCAACTGGAAAACGCGGAGCAAGAGACTCTTGCGCTTATCAATGCGCGAGCGGCTGATTGGTTCAGTCAGAGCGAGCGCAGCAAAAAGCCGGATGTCTTGGGCAAAGCTGCACGCAGTCGCGAGAATCAGCCAAGCGACAGTCGTTTGCGTGCGGCGTGATATTCGCTCACCAGCCGGTCGACCAATTCGGCAGCGCTTACCACATCCTTGACCTTGCCAACGCCCTGTCCGGCGCCCCAGATATCCTTCCAGGCTTTCGATTTTTCGCCGCCAAAATTCATTTTGCTTGGGTCGGATACGGGCAGGTTGTCCGGGTCCATGCCGGCATTCACGATAGAGCCTTTCAAATAGTTGCCATGCACACCGGTAAACAGGTTGGAATAGACGATATCGTCGGCATTGGACTCGGCGATCATGCGCTTGTACCCATCGACGGCACGTGCCTCTTTCGTCGCGATGAAGGCGGAGCCGATATATCCCATGTCGGCGCCCATCGCTTCAACTGCCAGCACCGCATCCCCTGTCGCGATGGCGCCTGATAACAGCAGCGGACCGTCAAACCATTCGCGAATCTCCTGAATTAGCGCCAAGGGCGAAAGCGTTCCGGCATGTCCACCGGCACCTGCGGCCACGGCGATCAGACCATCAGCCCCCTTTTCAATGGCCTTTCGCGCAAAGAAGTTGTTGATGATGTCATGCAGCACGATGCCGCCATAGGAATGGACGGCTTCGTTAACTTCCGGTCGGGCGCCTAGGGACGTGATCACAATAGGCACCTTGTACTTCACGCACATCTCCAGGTCGTGCTCCAGACGGTCATTGGATTTGTGAACGATCTGGTTGACGGCAAAAGGGGCTGCGGGGTGATCCGGATTCTTGGCATTATGCGCGGCGAATTCTTCGGTGATCTGCGCCAGCCAATCATCAAGCTGTTCCGCCGGTCGCGCATTGAGCGCCGGAAACGATCCGACCACGCCTGCCTTGCACTGCTCCAACACCAATGGCGGATGGGAGATAATGAACAGCGGGGCGGCGATTGCGGGCAGACGAAGCCCGCTTTTCAGGATGGGAGGAAGGGCCATGGCAGTCTTTCGCAGATCTGTTAAGGAAAATTGAGCAATCGACGCATCGCATCGTCACTTTGGGCGGCACAGTAGTTTTTCTTACCATTACGTCAATCGCCGATGTTTTCATCTGGGCCGCAACTTGTCGAAAAAGCGCGCCCCGCATTTGCAATGGCCCTTGGCGTGGCTAAAAGGTCAATGGGAGACAGTTGGTTCGGGAGAGCATGGTGGCAGGCTTTGAAGACCTGATCCGCTCGACACTGGCAAAGCGAAGTGGGCTGACGACGGAAGGCCGTGCGACCATTTACCAGTCGTCAAGAACGGCGCTCGACCGAATGATCGCCCAGAATGCAACGCTCGACGAGGCGGGTGCGCAAGGGCAACGTGACCGGCTCGAACGTGCGATTGAGCGTATCGAAGCGGATTATCTGGCCGCAGAGAGCGCCAACACCCATACCAGCGATCATTTGCCCCAAGCGGAGGAGTTGCCTCCGATAAAGCCCACCCCATCAATCGAGCCGGTAGCTCCGCTCCCTCCATCTGAGACCCAGACGCCGCCCTGGCGAGACCCTCAGCAATCGCTATCGGATGCGCCGGATGCTGAAGATGCGCGCGCTGATGACCCGCTTGCAAGTGGCGAGTTGGGCTCGGCTGGTCCACCGCCAATGCCTCGGCTTAAAAGTGATCCGCCGGCGGTCGCAGCTCCCTCGGTATCTGTTGATGATGATGCCGCAGAATCGCTTCTCTCAACGGCACCGTCCGTCACGGCGGCGCCGGCTAGCCGGGATGTCGAGGGCGATGATCCTGCCCAGGATATCGCCGGCGACTATGATGGTCCGGCACTGCGTGAACGCAAGCCTTTTGCGCGTCTTTTGCTTTGGGTCATCATTTTGGCTGGTATTGGCACGACCGTCTGGTGGGCCTTCAACTTCGGCCCCGCTTTGTTGAAGTCGCAGCTCGGCGGCGCTGTCGACAACCCGCCCGCCCGTATTGAGGCGGGCAGCTTCGTGCCTGACGGGCAGGATGGGTGGGTGACCGTGTTTGAACCGGATGCCGATGCCGAAAATATCGACACAGGCAATGGCGGGCGCGCTGAGTTGGTAGCGATTCGCGGTCGTCAGGTTGCAAGACTGGCGTCTGCCCGATCGGAAAACAGCACGGTGAAAATTCGTGTACCAGCGGGTTTGATGGAAAGTCTGCGCGGCAAAGCGGCAACATTCGAAGTGGTTCTGTCATCTGAGGATCAGCAAGACCAGCAGTTCGCGCTCTATTGCGAGTTTGCCGGGCTTGGCCAATGCGGTCGCAAGCGCTTCCAGTCAAAGCCCACGCCCGAGTCCTACATTTTCGATGTTCTCATCAATGATGCGCCGCTCAACGAGGGTGAGAACGCCTACATCGCCATCAACACCGATATCAGCGCAAACGGACGTCTGCTTAATCTTTTCTCGATCAGGGTGCGCACTGGCGCGTGAGCATACCCGACCATGTCCGATAGCGAAAAGCCCGGTGATCTGAAGGACGCAAAGCAGAGTGACGAAGCGGATCAACTGGATTCGAAGCTGAGCAGTCATGTGCCGCTTCTGCTGGCGATACTCGTCGGCGTTTCACTGTGGGTCTATCTCTACACCGATTACTTCCCAGTATTTGGCAGTGTCATCGGCCTGAGCGGTGTGCTCGTCGTTGTGCCCGCAATGCGTGGGCTCATGAGCGATGAGCGCCAACAGGCCTATCGCGCCTATTTTGACCGCCTTCTTTTTCAATCCCGAGTTACGGCCAAGCTCTATGTGGTGTGCCTCATTGCCATCGCCGTGATTGGCTTTGGCGTGTTCAAGCCGCTGCGCTTTACGAATGTGGGTTCCGCCCAAGCGATATCACTGCAATATCGTTTTGCAGAGGATGATGGACCAAAAGGGCCGTGGACGTCACTTCGCTTGTTACCCGGGCAAACTGCATCGAGTGCTCTCAAACGGCCATTCTTTGGCGGGCCAGACAGTCTTGAAATCAAGGCGAACGGTTTACCGCAGTTCCGCTCTTCATTGCCCGTATTCAACTGGCCAGCCATCACATTGCCGGGTGATGCCTGGCAGGAACCCGTTGTGTTGTTGCGGGCCGATGCTGCATTGATGTCCATGCTGAGAAGGCGACGTCCATTGCTGTCTGTCGAGCATTCTTCTTTCGATGGAAGCGGAAACGGTACATGCCGCGAACCGTCCCCTTGGTTCGGGGAACCGGTCTGGATTGGAGGCGGTGGCGGGTCTCTTTCTGTTCCCGGCTCCATCCGTGAAAGCTGGCAACAGGAGCGAGCACTTTCCAGCCTGCGCAACGCGGAACAGGCCATGACATTGCTTGCCGCCGGGGTCGCACGTCGTCCGGACTGCGCTGATCCGGCCACGGTCCCGGTTCGGCTGTTGCCAAATGATCGGCTGAAGGTCACAATTACAACGGGCAATGGCGATATCGTTGCCCAGCTGGAAATCGCTGTCGGGGAAGATGAGCAATTTCCTCGTGAAGTCACTGTGCGAGCGGACGGTTCATGAAAGCTTGGGTGACCCTAATTTTTGCATTGGCAATCGCTACCTTAGCGCTGCAAAAGCCTGCGCAAGCGCGCACGCTGCCGCTCTCAATAACTGTGTCATTTGAAGACTATGAGTTTATTGATGATTTTCCCGGTGGTCAGGACGCACTCAAGCAAGAGATACGCGAGAAGTTTCTGCCTTACTTTTTCAAAAGATTGCGGCATGTGTGGTCCTTTTCAGATGCGGCAGCGGAAAATGAACTGCTCATCCATGTTGAGGGGAGTGAGTATGAAGGCTCCCCCTATGTAGAGTTCCGCTTCAACGAGGGCGATCACGACGTCCTTGAGCATAACAGCGATCTGAATGTCGGATTTCCGGCCGATGGCGCGACGTTTGCCAAGAAACTCAACACCGCGCTGAAGCGCGCGATGCGCGAAAACATCGACGAGATGCGGGTCATCTCCGACGGAATTCTGGCGCGCTGGGATTTTGGTGACGTGACGAAGCTGCGCATCGAAAGGTCCTTGGATCAGGACCAGCGCAAGGTCTATTCTCAAAGACGCGCCGAATTGCAGCTGGGCGAAAGCAGACCGGGGCAGGTAGAGGCCGATCCGTCCGGAATGATCGAGCATGGCCTGTTTCTTGGCCCCGGCGATATCATCAACGGCGCGTTGCGCCCGATCCGGTTTGACGCCATTCGTACCGACACGGCGCCCATTGCCCGCTTTTGTCTAAGGCGCCGTGAGTGGGACGATGCCGTGCCGAGAGAGGCGCGGGTCGGGTATCAATGTCCGCTGGATGGCGATTGCGCTTCGCAGATCGTTGCCCCCGAAGGATGGGCGGTGACCCAATGCGAAGATCAGCGCGGATTGCTCGACCGGCTTCCCTTTGATTTTGTCTCGCCGGCCTATGCTAATGAGCCGACCGTTGAGCACTGGTCGGTGCCACCGCTTTCCATTCTTTATGATCCCGCTGGCGCCGATATTGCTGCCAATACCGGATTCACCGATTTTACGATCGAAAGCGATGGCCCCTTGAAGGTGGAAGCCGATGCCGTTGCCATGGAATTGTCAAACAATGGCGTGCCCATCTGGATCAACTCAGTCCCGCCGCAAGACGATCGCTTCCCCATTGACCCGGAAGATGGATTGCTGATCCGCTTCGGCATCCAGAATCTGCAATTGGCCAACCGTCTGGATGGATGCGAGCAACTTACGGCGCGGCTTGTGTTCTACGCCAATGGTGAACCAACAGGGGATGCTGTGTCGCTCCAGCGCCTTTACGCGCCGCTTCGCCATCCCGCAGAGCGCGTGATCGAAACGCAGGCGGGTTCAGTCCTTTGGCGCGGTCGTTACCGGCAACCCGCCGGTCCAAACGAACAAGGCGTATTCATCGCGTCGGCCCTATTTCACCCGGACAAGCAAGGACAACGCGAAAGGGCGCTGGAAAGGCTCAACGCGATCGCTGCGAGCCTGGAAGATGCAAATCTGATGATGTCCGCGCGTGCGATTGGCGGCAGCCTCGGTTTGGTCGGCAAACCCGACATCGAAGCCAATGCGAACGAACCGCTGTTGCAGATCGTCGGTAAAATCAGGCCGCCGCGCACAGTTCGTGCCAATGGATCAATTGCTTATGGGCTGCAGCTTGGTCTGCGCTCACCGACCGGATTGTTGCAATTCACCTATGATCGTCAGCAGGTCAAAAATCTCCTCGGCCACGTGAGGAAAGCACGACGCTCGAATGGAGATCTGGCAGGTGTACTGCCCCCACCCACGGATTACTTTGTGTACTCCTACACCGAGAAAAGACAGGTCGGGCCGGAATGGGCCTGTCGAGCCGGAGCTAGCGCTGGTTGAGAACGGGACGGCTGGATACAGGCGGTGCTGACGTCGCACTTGTCGTGCTTGGTGCGGCGGTCTGGTCAGGAGGTGTGGCAAGCCCCACTTTGAGGCGGCGAACGATTCATGCTGCGCGTCTTTACAAGGAGGGCGCAGCGCGGTTGGTGGTGCTGTCCGGAGGGTTGGGAAAACATGCGCCGGAAGAGGCCCATGTCATGGCCGACATCTGCATTGAAGAAGGCGTGAGCCGGGATGTGCTGGTTCTCGAAGCGCAATCAACGAGCACGTTTGAGAATGTTGCCTTTAGTGCGATTGAGCTTGAAAAGAGAGGCATTGAGCAGGTCATCGTTGTGACCGACGCCTACCATATTCCGCGCGCGCGCATGTGCTTTCGCCATTTGGGTTACCGGGTAGCAGGCAGCGCGCCCGACCACAACATCGCGACGACCCGCTTCTATCGCAGGCTCTATCACTGGCTTCGCGAACTGGCGGCTCTGCCCTGGTACCGCTTGACCATGGCCAACCGCTTGCAGGCCGCCCTCGAAAAGGGACGTGCTTCGGTCTCCTGAACTCGCTGTCGAAAAGGGTTGCAACACAAGGGCTGACGCAAAAAGGGCCCGCGATTTCCCGCGAGCCCTTCCATGAAATTGTGATGCATGAAATCGTAGTGAGCGACGATCAGTCGCTATTTTCGTCGCGATCCTTGAGCGCTGCGCCGAGAATATCGCCGAGCGATGCGCCGGAATCGGAAGAACCGAACTGTTTGACGGCTTCCTTCTCCTCAGCGATCTCCAGCGCTTTGATCGACAGATTGACCTTGCGGTTTTTCTTGTCGAACACGGTGACGCGGGCATCGACCTTCTGGCCAACCGAGAAGCGCTCCGGGCGCTGCTCGTCGCGGTCACGCGAAAGATCACCACGGCGGATGAAGGCTTCGATATCGGTCTCGGAAATCTTCACTTCCAGACCACCATCGGTCACTTTCAACACTTCAGCGGTGACGACCGAGTTCTTGCGGATTTCACCGGCATCGCCGCCATCCATCGGATCAGCACCATCAAGCTGCTTGATGCCAAGCGAGATACGCTCTTTATCGACATCGACATCAAGCACGACGGCCTTGACCATCTGACCTTTTTCAAAGTCCTCAATGGCGTCTTCACCGGAACGGCTCCATTCCAGATCGGACAAGTGAACCATGCCGTCGACATCGCCATCCAGCCCGATGAACAAACCGAATTCGGTCTTGTTCTTGACCTCGCCCTCGACAACCGTGCCGGACGGATATTGCTCGGCAAAAGTATCCCAAGGGTTGGAGAGGTTCTGTTTCAGGCCCAGCGAAATGCGGCGCTTGCTGGGGTCAACCTCCAGCACCACCACTTCCACCTCCTCGGATGTCGAGACGATCTTGCCTGGATGCACATTTTTTTTCGTCCAGGACATTTCAGAGACGTGGATGAGGCCTTCGATGCCGGGCTCCAGCTCAACGAATGCGCCATAATCGGTGATGTTGGTGATACGGCCATTGACCTTTGTGCCATGCGGATATTTGGCACCAATGGAATCCCACGGATCACTTTCCAGCTGCTTCATGCCCAGCGAAATGCGGTGCGTTTCCTGGTTCACACGGATGATCTGTACGCGCACCGTCTGGCCGATATTGAGAATTTCAGTCGGGTGGTTGACGCGGCGCCAAGCCATGTCCGTGACGTGAAGCAGACCATCAATGCCGCCAAGATCGACGAATGCACCATAATCGGTGATATTCTTGACGACACCTTCCACGACCTGACCTTCTTCAAGGTTCTGGACGATTTCGGAACGCTGTTCGGCGCGGCTCTCTTCCAGCACGGTGCGGCGCGACACGACGATATTGCCGCGACGGCGGTCCATCTTCAAAATCTGGAAGGGCTGCGGCGTGTTCATCAGCGGTGTGACATCGCGGATCGGGCGAATGTCGACCTGCGAGCGCGGCAGGAATGCCGTTGCGCCATCGAGATCAACGGTAAAGCCGCCCTTGACCTGATTGAAGATCTGACCTTCGACCTTCTCTTCGGCTTCGAATTTCTTCTCGAGCTTGACCCAGGCCTCTTCGCGGCGGGCCTTGTCGCGAGACAGCACGGCCTCGCCCATGGCGTTTTCAACGCGTTCCAGAAAGACTTCGACCGTATCGCCGATTTTCAGGCTGCCATCGCGGGCGCTGGCGCCAAATTCCTTGAGTGCGACGCGGCCTTCAACTTTCAGGCCTGCATCAATGATCGCCATATCCTTTTCGATGGCGGTGACGATGCCTTCGACAACGGTGCCCTCCTGTATGGAATTGTTGGCAAGGGATTTGTCGAGGAGGGCTGCAAAGTCCTCCATTGAGGGGTTCATATCTGACATTTAGGCTCCAAACGCAGTCGGTTCATTCATAGCGACTGCGATATGCACCGGGTTGGTGTTTCGGTTTCGGCTGTTTCCGCTTGCCCAAGGCGATGGGCGGTGCAGCCAGCGGCTGCGGGTGGTGCAAAGAAGCGGAAGGCCGGTTTGCTCGAAAGTGCTCGCAATGGTTCAAACCAAACGAGAAAAGAGCACCAGCCTTTTGAGCTGGACCCTCAGCTTTCAGGATGTGCCGCGCTTTGCGCCTTTTCGACAAGCGAAATGGCCGCGCGAAACGCTGCCTCTATATCCATTTGGGACGTATCGAGCAAGTGGGCATCGCGTGCCGGCTTCAATGGAGAGTCGGCCCGTCCCATATCGCGCTTATCGCGGCGTTTGATATCGGCCAAAACGGCCTCGAAATCGATCACCTCACCCTTCAACTGCATTTCGTTCCAGCGCCGTCGCGCACGCTCATTGGGTGCGGCGGTGATGAAAAGCTTGGCCATTGCATCGGGGCAGACCACGGTTCCGATGTCGCGGCCATCCAGAACCGCGCCCCGTCCGTTTTTGGCAAAGAGACGTTGCTGATCAACCAGCGTTCTGCGCACCGCGCTCATGACAGCAACCTTCGAGGCGGCTTCACCGATTTCATGATGCGAGAGCTGATCACGATCCAGTCCGACAAGGTCAAGACGACGCGCGGCATCTACCGCCAACGCTTCCCGATCCAGAGGTTGACCGGAGTCGAGCAAAGCCTTTGCGACCGCACGATATGTGAGGCCCGTATCCAGATGTGGAAGATCAAAGTGTTCGGCAAGCCTGCGGGCGAGTGTGCCCTTGCCGGATGCCGCAGGGCCGTCGATCGCAATCACCAAAGGCGCAGTCACGTCATGAGTTCCTCTTCACCGCGATCAAGCAACAACGGAATGACGATCTCTTCTTCATCATCCAGGTGCCTGTCCAGCAGTTTCACGATGCGTCGGCTGGCAATGGCAAAGTCCTCTCCATTTCGTTTCAGGGCGTCCTTGTCTGAAGCCGGGCTTCTCAAGAGCGCATTTGCGACATCCACCATGGCATGAACCTGCGCGTCGATCACTGTGTGATCGGCTTCCAGCAGTTCGATACCTGCCACCAGACGTTTCTCGGCCTCCATGAACTTGGGGAAGAAGACATGATCCTCGATGCGGTGATGATGGTCGAGGGAGCCCAGAAAGTTCTGCAGCCGACGCACCATCGTATGGCGAAACTGCTCTGCTGTGACGATCCCGCTTTCATAGGCATCGGTTCGTTCGTTCAAATGCGCTCCCATCATTCGGAAGCTGCGATGAACCTGCAGCCAGAATTTCGTATGCTCACCAAGACTGGCGTGGCTCAGCCAATCCGAGCGGGGATAGGACAGCAGCAAAAACCGCCATTCCTCGGGCAGTCCTGAGCGCTTTTCGATGGAAAGGTGGTCGTTGGGAACGTCAGTCATCATCGGCACAGGGCCAGGCCGCAGGGCGCGAGAACCCTTCCGGCAAAACCGTTTGGTCATCACCGCAGGCAAGATCGAGTTGCCGCTGTTCAAGATTTGCAACCGCTGACAAATCGACGCCTTCGAAGTCGGCGCGGTACGTCCAGCTGTTGGCCAAGTCTGTGCGGTCTAACACCGCATCGGTGAACGTTACGCGCGCCAGATTGGCAAAGCTCATCATTGCGCCTTTTAGATTTGCGCCGGCCAGATTGGCGCGACTCAGTTCCGTCTTGCTCAAATTGGCATTGGAAAGATCTGAGCCGGAAAGATCGCTGCGGAACATTTCCGCCTTCTCAAGATCGGCCGCAGACGCATTCGCCTGGCGCATGATCAGACGTGTACCTTCGGCGCGGTTGAGATTTGCGCCGCGCAAATTGGCTCCCGAAAGATTGGCCCTGTTAATGCGTGCCTTCACCATATTGGCGCCGGCCAGATTGGTGTTACGCAGATCAGAACCGATAAAATCGGTCTTTTCCAGATTGGACTCGCTCAGATCGATATCGCTAAGGATCACATTGCGTTTTCGGCATTTCGACCAGTCAATGCCGGGCCCGGGATAGTCGGTGCAGCCTGCATGGGCATGTTGAGCCTCTACGGTCACGAATACCAGCGCCATAATGGCGGCCGCACAACTGCCAAGCAGGGATGTTGTTGCCCATGGTGTCATTTTGCCATCTCCTCGCGAGGGCCGTCTTCGCTTCGATTTGATTGAAGCAAATCGGTGGCCCGTTCTATCGCCGCAATGCTCACGGTATCTGTTTTGCCGCGCACAGACGCCGTCTTCAAAGAAGCGCGATCCGGACGCAGCCCAGCCATCTCAATTGTCTTTTGCGATACACATATGGCGCAACCATGGTCTTTCGTTGCCGATTCAAGCCGGCTCGCGGTGTTGACGGTATCACCGATGGCAGTAAGCCCTCGCGCTTCGCCATAGCCCATATCGCCCAGCACAACGGAACCGCAATGTATGCCCACACCCATGCGCAAGGGCTGGTCGAGTTCAACCGTCAATGTGTTGTTGAGCGCATCAAGCTCTTCCTGCATCGCTGCGGCGGCTTCGATGGCTTGCAGCGCACCCTTTTCCGGCGTCGTCTCAACGCCAAACAGTGCCATAAACCCGTCGCCCAAAAACTTGTCGATGCGGCCCCCGCGCGCCTCAACGGCCTGCCCCATGGCTTGGGAGAACTGGTTAACCAGATAGACCACGTCAAAGGGCAAGCGATGCTCGGTCGTGCCGGTGAAATTGCGAAGATCAGCAAACATCACGGTGATGACGCGCTCCTGGCCGCTTGCCCAAGTGGAAGAGCTGGCACGCTCCATGGTGGCGTCAGGCGGAAGCAGGCGCAGCACCGAAAGATCATGGGTGGGTCTGATCTGACAGGCCAGCCGCACGCTTTCGGCAGCGTTGAAGCGCTCCAGAACACGTCGTTCCGAATCCGATGGCGGCTCAAGGGTATCGCCTCCTTCGAGCAGGTGCACACGGCAGGTCGAGCAACGCCCGCGACCGCCACAGACGCTGGCATGCGGGATGGCCGCCATCTTGCTCATTTCCAGAAGCGTCGGACCTGGCTTCTGCCTGATCTTGGGCCCGTTTTGGTAACTCACTTCGACGGACAATGATCGTTTGCCGCTCAATTGCCAGATCAGGCGACCCGCAACTCCGGCAAAAACGGTGGCAAGAAAGCCCCAGCGCACCTGGTCAATTCGCTCACCAAGTGCCGCGAATACGGCATCATCGGTGACGCCGAGAGACTCGAAATAGGCACCCAGAAACTCACCATCTGAGGCCAGGGGGATCATCGCTCGTCCGTTGAACAAGAAACTCCCCAAAGCCAGCGTTGGCAGCAAAATCGCGCCGCTGAGGCACCATTCATAAACGGTGCGGGTGTACCAGGATTTCAGTTTCAGCCATTGGTGCATCCCGATGCAGCCATGCGCCCAGGCTGCCAACAGGCCAAGTGCGTCCAGAACTGCGACCACCGGCGAGAAAATGAAGGCGGAGACCAGAACGGCTAGATAGGTGTCGTTGATACCATAGACGGCATTGGCATAGCGCGTGCCCATAACATGCGTCGCCAGCAAGAGCGGCACAGCAAAACCAAGGGCGATCTGCACAGCCTCGACGGCGGACATGCGAGTTGTACGCCGCTTCAGAAGTTTCCAGAAGGCAGCGATGAAATGGACGATCAATGCGCCATAGAGCAGGATCGAAACAGGAAGAAAGCGCCATAGCGGGCTGACGACATCATTAGCCGCCTGCATCGCCTCCAGTGTGATGAGGCCGATCGAATGGTTGATCAGATGGGTCGTGACATACACCATCAGCACAAGGCCAGAATACAGCCGGAGGGCGGAAAGGTGCTGGTCGTTAAAGAGTTTTGCGATGCCGTTCACGCCAGTACCACCACATTCATTTCGTGCGATGTGTCGTCGAGCCGGGTCGCCAGTGTCTTGTGCCGTGAGCGGCGATGCCGTGTCGGTTTGTAACCCTGCCGGAGGGCCAGCTCGTATAGTTGCTTCTCGACCAACGCTTTGGATTGCAGAACCTTATTATGCTTCTCGAGTTTCGCAGAAAGGTTGACGGCCGGTCCGATCACGGTGAGTTCCAGCCGATCACCATCTCCCACAGCACCGAAGATCACAGGTCCGCTAGCTGCTGCCATGTTGATGGCGAGCTTGGAGGAGGGGCCTTTCCAGCTGCGGGCCGTTTTCAGGATATCTTCCATGCAGCGCAGGGTCCGTGCTGCATAGTCCGGTTCCTCACGCGCCGCGCCGAAGGTGATCATAATGCCGTCTCCCATGAACTTGTCGACGGCCCCGCCATGTTCGTGCACCAGAGGCACGATGCGGTGCTGATAGTCTGCCAGCAGTGTCATCGCCTCTTGCGGCTTAACGCTGGCGGCCAACCGCGTGAAACCGCGAATGTCAACGTTGAGGATTGCGGCTTCGCGTCGCACGCCGCTGCCCGCTTCCATCATATCCTCGGAGTCGAGGATCTGCTGCACGGCATCATTTGCAACGAAACGCGAAAGGTCTGACGCTGCAGATCCTTCCGCAACCGACGATACCAGAAAGCTGTGCGCCCGTCTTGCAGCGACAGCCAGAATGAGCGTCACCATGAGCATTGAAATGACCTTCGACAATTCGGCGCCGATCAAGACATAGTTTCCGGTCAGATAGTCAACATAGGAGCGCGTTATCTGCGGGTAGTTGATGTCTCCATCGACAACGATGACGATCAGGATCAGCCAACTGGCCATGGCCGCAACGCCTGCGGCTATCACATATCGGGCTTCGAACCGCAGAGCTCGAAGTGAGATGAGTACGAAATAGTTGAGCACCTCGACACTTTTGAGTGAGAAGGATGCGTGCTGGCCATACTGAATGTGGAAGCTCCAGATCAGGTAGGTCAGCAGGGCCATATCCACGATGATCGAAAGATAGATGAGCCAGGGATCGGTGCGTTTGCGCAAGGCAGCCCAAAGCAGCACGAGCGTGAAAACCAGATAGATTGAAACGACGAGGGGGACCTGTGACTGGGTCTCCGGGTCTGGTTGTGGTGCTGCGAGATAAAGAAGACCCCAGCTGGCGAACACCGCAAACTGGATGATTTTCACCAGAACTTCGCTCGCGGTATCGTTGCGCTTGATGGCGTCCGTGATGCGCTTGGGCAAACGGTGTCTTCCAGGCCGAGGCCAGACTTGCTCATAACTTTTCAAAAGGCGGTCAAACAGGGCGGACATGGTGCTTCCCGTTACGCCGGGTTGAGACTTTCGCGATTATGGCCAAGCCGAAGTTCAACTGCTCATCAAAGTTTGATGACCTGCCCCTCGCGGGCGGCCCATGAGCGGCGAAACTCCTTGCGGCAGTCGCGTTCAATGGCTGCGAGGGCCTTGTCGTCTCGGCTTGGTCGATGGTGAAAGATCATGTAGCGCTTGGCGTTGGCAAGCTTGGCCAGACGAACGCCTTCCTCCCAAGTCGAATGACCAAAGTTCCAAAAGGTTGGAAATTCGGCATCCGTATAGGTGCCGTCATAGATCATGAGATCGGTGTCGCGGCAGAAATCGGGTATGCGCAAATCTGGCTCACCCACAATATGCGTCGTATCGGTGATGTAGCAGAGGGAGCGTTCGTCAAAGTCGATGCGATAACCGACGCAGCCGTCATGATGGTTGAGCGACAAAGTTGAGATTTCGATCCCGTCAATGGGCCGCAAGACATCTTCAGGTTCAAAGTCCCGTAGTGACAACTCAGCAGCGAACACCTCGGGCCCAACAGGGAAGAAGGGCGGACGCATATAGTCTGCAATCATGTTGCGGGTCTTGTCGGGCCCTTCCAGATGGCCGGACCACACGTTAACTTTCGCGGACGGATGAAAAAACGGCGCAAAGAACGGGAAGCCGGAAATATGGTCGTAATGACAGTGGCTGAAGAACAGATTCAAGTTGAGCAGTGATTTGGCATCGTCCTGGCTGGCGTGTTTGAGACGCCGCATCAGATCGTCCCCCAACAATTGCAGCCCGGATCCGGCATCAAGAATTAGTATGTCGCGGCCACAGCGCACCTCAACACAAGCCGTGTTGCCACCAAAATTGTCTGTGCGCCTGCTGAGCGAGGACAAAGTACCCCGCGCGCCCCAAATCTTTATGGTGAAAGGCTCGGCCATTGTATCGCTCACCCTTTCAGCCGCGCGACTTCAGCCTGTGCATCTGAAAGATCAGATGTCGTCTTCTTCAGTCGCAGCACCAACTCTCGCAGTACTGCCATTGTGAAAGTTGGACTGTCCTGCATCATGTCGATGAGATGGTCCTTTCTGATGCGCAGCGTTGAAAGTGGGGCATTGGCGCGGATGGTTGCCGTGCGGGTGATGTCGGCCAGAATGGCCATGTCTCCGATGAAGGAATTGGGGCCGAGTTCGGCAACTTTGTTGGATTGTGTCTCGCCCTCCGGCGTGACCAAAACGTCTGCGCCGCCCTTGATGACGACATAGGCTGAATCTGCAACGTCACCCTGCTCAAACAAGACTTCGCCATCCTTGTAGTCCATGTGATCGGAGGCAAAGGCGAGCAGTTTCAACTTATTGGCTGGCAACTCGGAAAAGACCGGAATCGTACGCAGCAGTTCCACCTCGTCTTTCAGTTTACTCATGCTGCACCTTCCTGCCGCCTCATAGTGTTATGCCACCATCGATTTATATGTGTCACTAGACTGGGCCAGGTCCTGTGGCGTGCCCTTTGCAACCAGTCGTTGACGATCAAACACAAGGACCTGATCGAATTCTTCGGCGAGCCGTGACGTCGCCAGAACCCACAAGACGCCAAATCTGTGTTCCGTGTTCCGTGCGCGCTCCACGACCCGCTTGACAAGCTTTGCCTGGGCCCGACCGTCCAGACTGTTGAGGCCGCGATTGATGATAAGTAGATCGCATCCTTTCAACAGTGCACGCCCAAGAACAATGCGCTGCCTCTGGTTTTCAGACAGTCTCTTGCCGCCTGTACCGATGTCAAACTCCAGGCCGATGCGGAAGATGTCGTCACGAATGCCAAGTTCATCCATCAACTCGCCGATCAGTTCGTTGACCTTTTCAGAAGCGTTGGACGTTCCATAAGCGATCTTTCCGAATAGAATGTTGTCCTGAAGAGAATTGATCGGATTGTAGCTTTCAACGTCATAGATGCTGATGGCTTCTTTCATGTCGTCCGGCAGTGTTTCGTGGAAGCGATGTCGCGCCTTGAGAATGCGCTCCTCAAGTTTTTCATCCAGCAACTTCAGCCGGTTGCGCTTTTCAATATAGCCGAAAGGCAATTCGATCAGCATGCCTTTGTCGGCATCAGACGCCCCGTCGAAGCCCTTTTCGCGCGCTCTTTGCAGAATTGGCGGATAGCTTTCCAACTGTTCCGGCGTCATGAAGTTCAACTGTTCGAAGAACGGATTGTCCGGTGACAGATCGGCGAACAGCTCAATCGCGGTTTCTGCCAGTTCCATGCCCATGTCGAACATGGCGCGGTCCAGTTGCTCGTCTCGCAAAACAGCGCGAATGTGTTCGTTGCGAGACAGCCTGTCGGTCTGAAGCGTGTCTTCATCGACCGGCGTTCCAAAAAGCAGATTCTCCGCGATGGAGGCGTTCTCATTGTAGCGATCCCAGTCCCACACAGACACAAAATCGTTCAGCTCGCTCTGCGATATGCGATCATTCATTGCGTTGCGCATGTCGATGAGCTTATCCGTCAGCTGCGGATAGGTGGTCGGATCAAGCTTCTGTCGCATGGCGAGGGCGTAGACCACGTCGTCCATTTCGACGACTTCGAGAACCTCGTGAATTTTCCTGTAAAGCTCGTCGGGCCCGGAAATTCCCATGGCCTCATAGTCCACCCAGTCGGCCTGATAATCGAGCGTGGAATTGCCGGAGGCTTTCACCTCGGCCGCAGCCCGCGGATGCAACGGTTCGGGCAGGTTGTCCGGATCGGCTGGAACCAGCGGAACGTGCTTCGACACATACACGATGGCGTCGAAGAGGCTTGATTGCGGTAGATAGGATTCCGATCCCGCAAAGGCGAAACGGCGTCCACGAATCGCCTCGGGAAGATCCTGCATTTTGCGGTCAGCGATCATCAACCGTCCGGAAGTCGGAGCCTGCAGACCGGCGATCGTGTTCGCCAGCGTTCCGGCACCCGAGCCGATCGGCCCGATGGCCGCGACGATGTCACTGACCTCCATGCTGAAATCGGCATCTTCGAGCAGCACGGTCGCAGTGTCATCCACAACGCCAAGATTGGAAACGACAATCGTACCGGTGAGAGGGTCGATCTTGTCGGTTGTGGGCGCCTGCATCCGCGCGTCCATCGTGCCGCTCACATTGAACTGCTCGACGATCTGGGCGTATTTGACCTCGATATCGACGCGCTTTTGATCCCACTGAACCAGTCCGTTGATCGGGGCGGGCAGGTCCTTGTATGCATTGATGACGCCGAGAAGCTGGCCGACATTCAAAGTGCCGCGAATGGCGAAATAGCCGCCCACCACATAGAAGAGAAAGGGCGTCACCTGCGCCAGGAAGTTGTTCAGGAACTTGATGAAGAATTTTCGCTGATACAACTCGTAGCGAATGAAGAAAATCTTGCCGAGACGATGTGTCAGTTCAGCCCGTTCATAGTTTGACGTATCGTTGACATGCACGGCTGCAATGCCGTCGACAATTTCGCCAATACGACCGGACAGCAATCTTGCCGTAATCTGCCTCTGGCGACCAAGCTCCAGAATGCGCCGCCTCAAATAGGGAATGACTGTCACCTGAATCGCGATGACGCCCACAGCAATCATGCCAAGCCAGAAACTTTGAAGCATGATGAAGATGAAAGCGACCAGGGCCTGTCCGCCCAGATAAACCGGTTGAACGAACGCGTCCCCGATGAACTCGCCGAACGGTTCAACCTCGTCCTTCACCATGGAAGCGACTTCGGACCCTTTGACCCTACGGAAATGGTTGATTGGGAAGCGCAGCACCCGGTCAACCAGCTGATACCGCATGCGTCGCAGCATGCGCTCGCCGAGTCGCCCCTTATAGGTGTTGATGTAGAACTTAAAGAGCCCGTTAATGGTAATCAAAGTCAGAAACGAGCAGGATAAAGCCAGCAGATAGGGCCATCTTTCCAGCGCGAAGCCCTCGAAAATCTGCCACGTCGCACCGCCAAGAAATTCCGGCAGAGAGATGCTCAGATCCAGGAACTGTAACGTCGCATCGGCGCTTTCAAAGCCGACACCTTGAATCGGCTCGTTGATGATGCGCACCGGCAGATCGAGCACCAGAAAATAGGTCGGCATCGAGGCGATCACGACCATCAAAATCCAGATCTGCTCGGCTCTTGTGTTGCGCCAGATATAGCGCAGCAGCTTTTTGTCGAGTGGCCGATTGGCTTCTTCAAAGGGGTCGGTTGTGGCCAAATCGATGTCCCAAACGCTCGTCAAACACGGTCCCGTTCGCATGGGCGGTGGGGCCGTGGCGAGAGCCTAGATCAAGCGGCCGTGTTGACAAGTGCGTTTTTGCACAGATTCCCCCGAGCCAATATGTCAGCCGCTGCCGCGTTGAACGTTAATGGCGGATTAACCATAATGTCTTCAACGTTATGGCCCCGCTTTCAGATGGATGAGAAGCGATGCCCCGCCTGACAACACTGTTGGCCGCCTGCTTGCCGCTTGCTTTGCTTGCAGCCTGCGGGCCGTCCAGCCATTCGCTTGATGTTGCGCTCGATATCAAACCCGCAGGTGAAACGCAGCCCGGCCTGAAGTGGCGCGACTTCAAACCCGTGCCGATCAAAGGCCGCCAGCCGGACAGTTTTCCCATCCATGGGCTCGATATTTCGCGCTACAACAAGCTGATCGACTGGCGCACGGCAAAGAAGGCGGGCGTCGAGTTCGTTTTCATCAAGGCCACAGAAGGCATGGATGATCGCGACCCGGAGTTTCGGCGTTGGTGGCGTGAGGTTGGCAGCGCCGGCATTCCGCGTTCCGCCTATCATTTCTACTATTTCTGCGCGACGCCGGAGGCACAAGCCGCCAACTATATCGATGCAGTACCCAAGCGCGACAAAAGCCTGCCGCCGGTGCTGGATGTTGAGTGGAACCCGAAATCACCGACCTGCAAGAGACGTCCTCCGCCAAGCGAGGTACGCAATGTCTTGAAACGCTGGTTGACCCGCATTGAGCGGCATTACGGGCAAAAGCCGATCATCTACACAACGGTGGACTTTTACGCCGACAACCTCTCCGACGGTTCCCTGCCGGGCTATCAATATTGGCTGCGTTCGGTGCGCACCGAACCAAAATACAAATATCCGGGCCGCCCTTGGGTGTTCTGGCAGCATACGGGCACAGGCTCCGTCCCCGGTGTTACGGGCGAGGTGGACATCAACGCCTTCAACGGCTCCCGCGCCGCGTGGAACAGATGGCTGGCGCGGAACATGCGTTAGACGCGTTGTACAACAAACTTATTGTGCAACGTCCGAGTTTCACAGCGATGGTTAGTCGCTTTTCCCATGCCCTTCGATTTCCTTCGAAGCTGCTTCGATATACCGATCCAAGCTCGCGATAAGCTGGGTCGCCATGAGATTTTCAAAGGCGGTGTTGTCGCCAGACGTTTGTCGCAACTCCAGAGCATCGATGTAATCTGGGCGATCCTCGGGTGACACAATAACGGGTGGGTAGCCGCCCTTTATCAAGATCAGATTCATCAACAGCCGTGCGGTGCGGCCATTTCCATCTGTGAACGGATGGATGGAGACAAGCCGTGCATGGGCCTCAAATGCGGTTTCTGGCGTTGAGGGGCTGTTCGACAACCACTCGCCGAACTGTTTCATCAGCGGCGCGACATCAGCAGGTGGCGGGAAGACCACGGTTGAGCCGGAAATTGCCCTGTCGAAGCGGCTGTACCGTCCCGCCTCTTTCGCATCTGTGCGCCCGAGAACCAATCGATGAATGTCGCGGATATCGACTTCTCGCAAAGAAGCGTCTTGAATGGCCAGATGGCGCACAAAATCAAGAGCTTCCTTGTGATCGACGGCCTCCAGGTGGTCTTTCAAATGCTTGCCGCGAACCGTCAATCCTCTTTCAAGCACGATTGCCGTTTCGCTGCGCGTGAGCGTGTTACCTTCAATGGCATTTGATGTGTATGTCAGTTCGACATCATACCAATCATCAAGAATACGCAGACTGCCGGCAGCCAGCGGGCGCTTGCTGTCAAGTTCTTGTTTTTTGGCTTCGATTTCTTCCCACATGACCAAAACACAATGCTACGCGACCACACGTCGCGCAACACCACATTGCGGTCTTGATGGAGCGCAAAACCTCTTGAGACTTTTCGGACTTTGGCCCAGCCCATCCCGGCGACAGTGCCCGTCACAGATTCAAAGAAACGGACGCCGCAAAATGGCCTCGCCGGTCTGACCTCAAAACCGGTGCCGGTATCCCACCGTCACGATGTTGGAGCCGCAGCCATTGCAGCCGAACACGCCGCTCGCGCTGGAGCGGTGGTGCACGCGAAACACCAATTCATGCTGAAGATAATCGGGGTGTGAGAAGGTGATCTCCGGCGAGAAGTAATGCAGCACTTTGACCGTGCGGCCATCGCCACCCTTGGTCTGGTCATTCTCCAAAGCCGTGCGGTCGCTGATATAGTTCAGGCCGATGCTGCCAGCGACCGATGTGTGAACGATGTGGTTCCACGGAAAGTCATCATAGCGGAAATAGGCCGCGCCCCAGACATGGGCGGCGCTGTTGTCGACACCCTGAAAATCGCCAAACTGATAGCCAAGCCCGCCTTCCAGTTCGACAGACAGGCCCTCATAGCGGAAGATTTCCTTGGAAAGCGCGCCGCCGATAAAGGACGTGTCGGTGAAGCGGCTGCCCTTGTCAGACTTCGGGATGATGATGTCGGCAAGCTCGTTTTCGGTGAGCTGCCCGCCAAAGATCATCACGGCCCATGGACCGCGCTTGCCGCCCGCATGATTGCCGAAAAACGGGCTGGAGAGACCGCTTTCCGCCGACGCGGTGCTTGTCGAAGCGAATGTTGCAACCAAAGCCAGCACAAGAGCAGCGAGCAGGGCTCCGATCCGGGGCAGTCGATTCGCCATGGCTGTATGCAACCCTGTTCTACACCTGAACGCGGCGCACATCTTTAGCGCGCCGTGCTTTCGTCACGCCGCTATAGCGCGCGATGACGACCGAGTCATCCAAGTTCCGCCAATTGACCGTAAACTGTTGCGCAAATGCACAAATTTGCGCGTGCGGGCCAACTCTACATTAGAAGTGAAGCCGCAACCGCCGCTTGCCATGCAGCCGGTGAAACTCTATATGCCCCGCGAGCGTTGCCGCGCTCACCAATCGGCCCGTGCTGGACGACATCCCGGCCAGGGCGTCTTTTCCTCAAATTTCAAGGAGTTTTGCGATGTCGATTACGCCTGAGCGCAAGCAGGAACTGATCAAGGAATACGCCATCAAAGAAGGCGATTCCGGATCACCCGAAGTGCAGGTCGCGATTTTGACCGAACGGATCAACAATCTCACCGAACATTTCAAAGGCCACAAGAAGGACAACCATTCCCGTCGCGGCCTTTTGAAGATGGTGGCGACACGCCGTTCGCTGCTGGATTACACCAAGCGCAAGGACGAAGAGCGCTATCAGACGCTCATCAAACGTCTCGGCATCCGCCGCTAAAGGCTCGTTTTCACAACGAGACGCAGTCATGACGGGCGGCGGAGCAAGCTGTTGCCGCCAGTTGTCGGTTGGCACAAAGTGTGCTAGCCGCGCCCTGTATTTGTTGAGAGGTCTTGTAACCGAAGGGCAGGATTATCAGCGACACGCCCTGAAGACGCATTCGGGATTTGTGTCGCTCATCGTCTTGCCTTTGTGGGACCTGAGCGAGCTTGGTCTGGCGTTGTCGTCGGGCTGATTGCCCTTAGTGCTACGCAGCGTAGCCGTAACCGGGCAATCCATGTTCAGCCATGTCACCGGGTCCGTAGACCCGCCTGACTGGGCAAGATGTTTCAGCAAATCCAATGAATGAAATGCGGTTTTGAACGCAGCGAATAGGCGTTGCGTGGCCGCTGACAAGGAAAAAACATACCAATGTCAATGTTTGAAAAACACAGTGTCGAAATCGAATGGGGCGGCCGCCCGCTGACACTGGAAGCCGGTCAGGTTGCACGCCAGGCCGATGGTACCGTTATCGTGACCTATGGTGAGACCACCGTCATGTGTAACGTGGTTTCGGAAAAGAACCCGAAGCCCGGCCTCGATTTCTTTCCGCTCACCGTCAACTACATCGAAAAAGCCTATGCAGCTGGCAAGATCCCAGGCGGCTTCTTCAAGCGCGAGGCGCGTCCCTCCGAAAATGAAACACTGGTCTGTCGTCTGATCGACCGTCCGATCCGCCCGCTTTTCGCTGACGGCTACAAAAACGACACGCAGGTTACCTGCACCGTGCTCTCCCACGATATGGAGAATAATCCAGATATCGTCGCGATGATCGCGACTTCTGCGGCGCTCACGCTCTCCGGCGTTCCCTTCCAAGGGCCGGTGGCAAGCGCGCGTGTCGGCCTGATCGACGGGCATTACGTCCTCAACCCGAATATTGACGAGATGCCCGAAAGCGATCTCGATCTGGTTGTTGCCGGCACCAATGAAGCCGTTTTGATGGTGGAATCGGAAGCCAACATCCTCTCCGAAGAGGTCATGCTCGGCGCGGTCATGTTCGGCCATGAGGAGTTCCAGCCGGTCATCGACGCAATCGTGCAACTGGGTGAAAAATGCGCGAAGCCGCCGCGTGAACACGTCGCGCCGGATCATTCCGAACTGATGGGCAAGGTTGAAGGTCTTGTTGGTGATGACATCGAAAAGGCCTACACCATTGCCGACAAGCAGGACCGCTATGCCGCTCTGGATGAAGCAAAAGCCAAGGCCAAAGCTGAATTCCTAAGCGAAGAGTCAACCGATGAGGAGGCCAACATCCTCTCTGGCGTGTTCAAGGATGTTCAGGCCAAGGTTGTGCGTGGCTCGATCATCAAAACCAAGAAACGCATCGATGGCCGTGATCTTGACACGGTGCGCGCCATTGAGTCGGAAGTCGGGTTCTTACCGCGCACGCATGGGTCAGCGCTGTTCACGCGCGGTGAAACGCAGGCTTTGGTGGTTGCCACACTCGGCACATCGGATGATGAGCAGTTCATCGATGCGCTGACCGGCACCTATAAGGAAAATTTCCTGCTGCACTACAACTTTCCGCCCTATTCCGTGGGTGAGACGGGCCGTATCGGCTTCACCTCACGCCGCGAAATCGGGCATGGCAAGCTGGCATGGCGCGCGGTGAAGGCTGTTCTGCCTTCCAAGGAAGACTTCCCCTATACGCTGCGCGCGGTGTCCGAGATCACCGAATCCAATGGCTCTTCGTCGATGGCCACGGTTTGCGGCACGTCACTCGCATTCATGGATGCCGGTGTGCCGATGAAGGCACCTGTTGCTGGTATCGCCATGGGTCTCATCAAGGAAGGCGATGATTTTGCAGTCCTGTCCGACATTCTGGGCGATGAGGACCATCTGGGCGACATGGACTTCAAGGTGGCCGGCACCGCCGAAGGCATCACCTCGCTTCAGATGGACATCAAGATTACCGGCATCACCGAAGAGATCATGAAGGTCGCTCTGGAGCAGGCCAAGGGCGGTCGCGAGCACATTCTGGGTGAGATGAACAAGGCACTTTCCGAGGGTCGTTCGGAGCTTGGCGAGTTTGCGCCGCGTATCGAAAGCTTCAAGATCCCCACCGACAAGATCCGCGAAGTCATCGGATCGGGCGGCAAGGTGATCCGTGAGATCGTTGAAAAAACCGGTGCCAAGGTGAACATCGAGGATGACGGTATGGTCAAAGTCGCTTCGTCTTCGGCGAAGGAGATCGAAGCTGCTGTCAAATGGATCCGTTCCATCACGGACGATCCGGAAGTTGGCGAAATTTACCAGGGCACTGTTGTGAAAACGGTCGACTTCGGTGCGTTCGTGAACTTCTTCGGTGCCAAGGACGGTTTGGTCCACATTTCGCAATTGGCGGATGAGCGTGTCGGCAAAACCACCGATGTCGTCAATGAAGGCGACAAGGTTTGGGTGAAGCTGATGGGCTTTGACGATCGCGGCAAGGTGCGCCTGTCGATGAAGGTTGTCGATCAGGAGACCGGTCGGGAGTTTTCTGACGACGACGATTGATTTTCACGCCACGGTATTTGAATCTGAACAAGGGGCAGCATGGGAGACCATGGTGCCCCTTTTTCTTTAGCTGCCCGTATGGTTAACCATATGTTAACGCCGCCCCTTTCCCCACTCTGGGGTGAGCGATAGAGAAATAGATACTGCGTGGTTGTGAGGCGCTGATGTCTTTGTTTTCTGTCCGTCCCTTTTTCAAGGCGTTCTTCGCCCTCATTGTCATCGGTGTGGTGAGCGGATGTGTTGGACGACCTGCCGAAAATGCCTCCATTCGGGCCATCACCCCTTCCGAGGCCGTGTCGATCAATGATCGCGCAATTCATGACCCCATCAATCTCATTCCCAAAAAGGATGATCGGCTCACCATCCTAGCCCTGTCGGGTGGCGGCGCCGACGGTGCCTATGGCGTCGGCGTTCTCAACGGGTGGACGAAAACAGGCACGCGGCCTGAGTTTGACATCGTGACCGGTGTGTCGACAGGCGCACTCATGTCGGTCATGGCATTTCTTGGGCCGCAATATGACGACCTGCTTAAGATGCTATATTTGTGGCCAGGTGATTCCGACATCTTTCGCGACAAGGGCGTCGCTGGTTTTTTCTCAGACAGCATTTACGACAACACACCGCTCAAACGGCTTATCGAGAAACATGTGACACCAAAGCTGGTGGAAGAAGTCGCGCGGGAACACCGAGAGGGGCGTCGCCTTTACGTCGCGACGACCAATCTTGATTCGTCGGAACTCGTGGTTTGGGACATGGGACTGCTTGCCAATGGCGGTGCGGATGGTCGTGCCGACAAGGTGCAGCTTTTCCAGAAGATCTTGCGGGCATCTGCCGCGATTCCGGTTTTGTTTCCTCCGGTCTACATCAAGCCCAGAAGAGGCGTGCAATTGCGCCAGGCTCATGTCGATGGCGGCGTGAAAGCCCCGGTTCTGATCAGCGACTTCCTGTTTGAGCGCCCCACGAAACACCGCGATCTGTACATTATCATCAACGGCCCCCTCACGCTTGAGAATGCCTTCGCCGCGGTTGAGCCCAACCTGCGTTCGATCGCTGCCGCGTCTGTTGGCAGCCTGACAAGCGAACTCACGCATCAGGCCGTGTATCGCGGTTATGTGCGGGCGCAGAACACTGGAACATCCTTCAACCTCACTGCGATTCCAGATGATATCCCGATCCTGGAGGACCCGCTGAAGTTTGACGACGAACACCGCAAGCGCATCTACCAGTCGGGTTTTGACGAGATACAGAAGCCCAAATTCTGGTGGAAAAAGCCACCCACCATCAAGGTATTCGATCAGGTTGCGCGTCGATAGGCCATGGATCACTCGTAACTGTGAACCAACGGTGCAACGAGATCAATCGAGCGACTTCCATGGCAGGCGATGTGCGTCACACTTTGCTGCTGCCATTTGTGCGACAGCATGTGCCCCCACCGAGCAAAGCTTCACCGTGGCTATTTGTGAATGCAAGGCCTTTGCCAGCGCAGGACTTCATTCAGCCCGAAATGCTGGTCTGCCAACAGGGGTTCCGACCAATCTTCCGCGAACTTCAGGTGCAAGCCTATGAAGTCGTGGCGCAATTCGAGAGGAGCGAGATAACCCATGGCGCATTATTGCTGCTCGGTCGCAATCGCAAACTCAACGAACACAATCTGACATCGCTCTGGAACAACCTGCCGTCGGGCGCTTGTCTCGTCTGCGCTGGTGACAAGACTGCCGGTATCGGGGCTGTTCGAAAATGGGTGGCGTCCCTCACTCCGGTAGTCGGCAGCCTCTCAAAACATCATGCGCAGGTGTTTTGGTGCACAAGATCAGGCGAGGCTTGGCCAACGACCCCCATCAACAACAGTGTGCATGGCTACACTATTGCGCCGGGCATGTTTGCCGCGAAGGGGCCGGATCGAGCCTCAAAACTTCTGGTGGAACATTTCGATATTTCGGTCGGGGGGAAGGTCGCCGATCTGGGCGCAGGTTGGGGATATCTGTCTGCCGAGTTGTTGAAGTGCGGTGGCGATGCGAGCCTTCATCTTTTCGAGGCGGACCACGCATCGCTTGAGGCGGCGCGCAAGAATCTGGCAGTTAACAAAGGTGCAGATATTCGGTTCCACTGGCACGATGTCATCGAAGAACCCATCAATGAAAGTTTCGACTGGGTGATCATGAACCCGCCATTCCATCCGGATCGAAAGGCCGATAGCGGGCTAGGAAAGTCTTTCATCGACGCCGCGGCACGGATATTGGTGCCGGGAGGACGCCTGTTGATGGTTGCCAACACCCATCTGCCCTATGAGCAAAGGTTGCGGCAGTCGTTCAAACATGTGGAACCGATCGCGCAGCGCGACGGGTTCAAGGTAATCCGTGCAACACGCTGAGAGCCAGAGCAAGTCTCGCCCAGATTGGAGCAGTTAGATGGGATGGATTTTTCGATCTGGCAAGGAGAGTACCGCAGAGCGATGCCGAGCATCGCGCGAGGATTTCGACGACGCCAGAGCGACAAAAGACACCCAAGCAAATGGTGTGCAAGGCAATGAAAATGAAAAGTAATTCGCAATCGTTTGAGCTTGTGTCTTTGCGCCCTGACTGTGTTGCGCACGAACTTGTGGTGCCCGCACCACGGCGTCGCACGCGCCTTGCCAGACCGCAAATTCCCTGCGCTCAAACGATTCAATCTGGGCGAGATTTGCTCTAGGCTGCGACCATTGTGTCCTTCACGCGGGATTGATGGGATCGAAGTTTGGCCTTGTTCGTTGCCATTGATTAACTTGCGTTCAACACGCCATTCATTGACGCTCACATGCAAACACGTCGAAGGAAGAGCCCGCCCATGAAAAGATTTCTCCCGGTTCTCGCCTCCTTGCTTGTCGCTGCCACGGCCACGGTGAGCTTTGCCGATGATCGCGTCTGGCGCACGACAACCTCCCTGATCGGGGAATCACGCTATGCGGACGGTTTCACGCATTACGATCACGTCAATCCGGATGCACCCAAGGGCGGCACGTTGAATGTGGCCGCGACCGGGACCTTTGACAGTTTCAACCCCTTCATCGTGCAGGGCACGGTGGCGAACGGTATCAACTATCAAGGTGGTCTGTTGTGGGATTTGCTGATGGACAAGGCGCTCGATGAGCCTTCTGCCTCCCATCCCATGATTGCTGAAGCCTTCACCTACCCGGATGATTATTCGCAGGCGACCTACCGCCTGAACCCGGATGCCCGCTGGCATGATGGAACACCGATCACGGTTGAAGACGTCAAATGGTCGATGGAGACTCTCAAAGAGCACTCGCCCCAATACAACAAGTATTTCGGCGACGTTCAGGAAGTGCGGATCGACAATGAGCGTGAGGTGACGTTCATTTTCGCGCAGAAGAACAACCGCGAATTGCCGCTCATCATGGGCGATCTTCCTGTGCTTCCAAAACATTGGTGGGAAGGCACGGGGCCGGATGGGAAAAAGCGTGATTTCACGCGCTCGACATTGGAGCCACCGCTCGGCAGCGGGCCTTACAAAGTTGGTTCATTCCAGGCCGGGTCGAGTGTCATCTTTGAACGTGTGAAAGACTATTGGGCCGCCGACATGCCGACCGCAAAGGGTCGGTTCAATTTCGACCGCATTCGCTTCACCTATTTCAAGGACCCAAATGCGCTTTGGGAAGCCTTCAAAAAGGGCGGGTTTGAAGACATTCGCCTGGAAAACCGTGCCCAACGCTGGTCAACGGAATACACCTTCCCGGCGTTTAAGCAGGGGCTGGTCAAGAAAGAAGAGTTCAAGGAAGTCTCCGGCCACGCCATGACCGGTTTTTTCCTTAATGCACGCAGGCCACAGCTAAGCGATCCCAAAGTGCGTGAGGCGCTGACCCTTGCGATGAACTTTGAGCGCATGAATGCTGATCTGTTCTTTGGCAAATATACCCGCACGCGCAGCTATTTCGGCGGTACTGAGCTGGAGCCAAAGGGCAAACCGCAGGGCCGCGAATTGGAGATTCTGGAGGCCTATCGCGGCAAGATCGACGAGCGCATTTTCGAAGAGCCTTTTCAACTGCCAGTCTACGCGGAACGTGCCGATGAACGCCGCTTTCTGCGCAAGGCGCTTTCCCTGCTCAAGGAAGCGGGCTGGGAACAACGCGGCACTGAATTGGTCAATGCCGAGACGGGAGAACCCTTCAAAATTGAGATCTTGGGTTTTGACCCTTCGCGTGACCGCGTGAATGCGCCTTGGAGCCGCAGCCTTGAACGTCTTGGCATCGACGTTTCATTTCGCGTGGTCGATACGTCGCAATATATTCAGCGGCTCAACAATTTCGATTATGATGTGATCTTCCACGGCGTTCAGCAGTCGCAGTCGCCGGGCAATGAGCAGCGTGAATATTGGTCATCCGCCGCCGCCAAAGAGCCGGGGTCTCGCAACTATTCCGGGATCAGCGATCCTGTCATTGATGAACTCATCGAGAAGCTGATATTAGCAAAGGATCGCGCCGAACTGGTGGCCATGACGCATGCGCTCGATCGTTTGCTCGTGCACGGTTTCTACGTTGTTCCAGGCTGGTATCTCGATGCAGACTGGGTCGCTTATTGGGACAAATTTGGTATCCCACGACCGCAACCGCCTTATCAGGGCCATGACCCCTATAGCTGGTGGATTGACCCTGAAAAGGAAGCTGCGTTGGAGGCTGCTCAATGAGCGGCATCACGCGGCGGCGCTTCGGGCAACTCTCGGCTGCGGCCTTTCTGCTGGGGCCGCTGGCCTCACGGCCAAGGGGCGCGCTGGCAGCTAATCCTGCCGGCGAGCCGCTGCACGGTCTCTCCGCTTTTGGTGAATTGAAATATGCTGCGGAATACACGCATTTCGATTATGTGAACCCCGAAGCACCAAAGGGTGGGACGTTCAATTTCTCGATCCCTAACTGGGCCTTCAACCAGAATCCGCAAACCTTTGACACGCTCAACACCTTCGTGCTGCGGGGCAATGCGCCACCACGTATGGAGATGTGTTTTGATGCGCTGATGTTTGCCGAGAATGTCAGCCCTTCGGTGGGGGATGAGCCTTCTGCGATCTACGGCATGTTGGCGCAAAGCGTTGAGATTTCGGAAGACCGCAATCGCTATACATTCAAGCTGAGACCGGAAGCGCGCTGGCATGACGGCACGCCGATCACCGCAGCCGATGTCGCCTTCACCTATGAGACATTCAAGGAAGAGGGGCATCCGAGCATTGCGCTTGCGCTGCGCCATCTGGAAGCGGTGGAGGTCGTTGAAGAGCGAACCGCAACACTCGTGTTCAATGGCGAGCAATCCGACCGGGCAATCCTCACCGCAGCGGTGATGCCAATCGTGTCGCGTGCCTTTTACACTGCAAACTCGTTCACCGACACGACGATGACGCCGCCACTCGGATCGGGACCGTACAAAGTCGGTCGTGTGTCCGCCGGTAACTTCATCGAATATGAGCGGGCGACGGATTATTGGGCGAAGGACATGCCCTTCAATGTGGGGCGCAACAATTTCGATACGATCCGCATAGAGTTTTATCGCGAGCGGCAGGCCGCATTCGAAGCCTTCAAGAAAGGTGACATCCACTACCGGCAGGAGTTCACGTCGAAAACCTGGGCTACGGAGTATGATTTTCCGGCACTCAACGAGGGCAAGGTGAAACGGCAGCTCTTTGATGCGGAGAAGTCGCCCAGTTTTCAGGGTTGGGCCGTTAATCGCCGTCGCGCAAAGCTCGCCGATCCGCGCACGGTTCAGGCGATCGGGCTGTGTTTCGACTTTGAATGGACAAACGATAATTTGTTCTTCGGGGCCTATGCGCGCAGCCATTCCTATTTCGTCGGATCGGAATTTGCGGCCAGCGGCAAACCGTCAGCGCAAGAATTGGCCCTGCTGGAACCATTGCGTGACAAGCTCGACCCATCGGTTTTCGACGAGGCGTTCATGCAGCCGGTGTCAGACGGCTCCGGCGGCGACCGAAGCCTGTTGCGCCGGGCCAACGCGCTGCTTGAGGAGGCTGGATGGAAACGCGAGGGGCGCATATTGGTCGACGCCCAAGGCCGGCCCTTTACGGTTGAGTTTTTGATCCGCTCGCCAACGTTTGAGCGCATTCTTGGCCGGTTTGTCGCAAATCTGAAGCGGCTCGGCATCGAAGCGAGCATCCGCCTTGTCGATCCGGCACAGTATCAGGCGCGGCTCGATACATTCGATTTCGACATAACCGGGATCGCGCGCTCCTACGGCGCAACGCCGACAGCTGAAGCTTTGGAACAGATCTTTCAGTCGGACTATGCCGGTATCGAGGGAAGCCTCAATCTGTCCGGTCTCAAGGACGAGGCGGTCGACGCGCTGATCGACAAAATGAGGAAGGTCGCCAGTCGCGAGGAACTGACAACCCTGTTGCGCGCACTCGACAGGGTCTTGCGTTCAACGCATAGCTGGATTCCAAACTGGCATTCGGCGAATCACCGCGTCGCCTATTGGGATATGTTCGGCTTTCCTGAAAGGAAGCCCGATTATGCGTTTCCCGTGGAAGCGACCTGGTGGTTTGATGCTGAAAAAGCCAAGGCAATCGGCCAAGACTAACAGACTCATCCGGCCGCAGGGAGATCGCTAGCGTATGGGCGCCTATATTGCACGACGCCTTCTGCTGATGGTTCCAACGATCCTCGGCATCATGCTTTTGTCCTTCACGGTGATCCAGTTCGCTCCGGGCGGGCCGGTTGAACAGGTCATCGCGCAGCTCACCGGGCAGGGGGGCGATGCGACAGATCGTATTTCCGGCGGCGGCGGTGGTGATGGCGGCGGCGGAACGGATGCGGCGCAGACCAGCGTTGGCGGATCTTCACAATATCGCGGCGCGCAGGGGCTTGATCCCGAATTCATTGCCAGGCTGGAAAAGCAGTTCGGTTTCGACAAGCCTGCGCATGAACGCTTCCTGATGATGATCTGGGACTATGCGCGTTTCGATTTCGGAGAGAGCTATTTCCGCTCGATTTCGGTATGGGATCTGATCCTGGAGAAGATGCCTGTTTCGATCTCGCTGGGCCTGTGGATCACGCTCATTTCTTACGGGATTTCCATTCCGCTGGGCATTCGCAAGGCGGTCAAGGATGGCTCCACCTTCGATATCTGGACGTCAGGAATCATCATCGTCGCCTATGCGATCCCCGGCTTTCTCGTTGGCGTGCTGCTGATAGTGCTGTTTGCGGGCGGGTCGTTCTTTGACTGGTTTCCGCTGCGCGGACTGGTGTCGGAGAATTTCGCCGAACTCACCTGGTATGAAAAGATCATCGACTACTTCTGGCATCTCACGCTGCCACTGATCGCGCTTTGCCTTTCCGCCTTCGCAACGACGACGCTGCTGACCAAGAACTCGTTTTTGGACGAGATCAAGAAGCAATATGTGATCACCGCCAAGGCCAAGGGGCTGAACGACCGACAGGTGCTTTATGGCCATGTGTTCCGCAACGCGATGCTGATCATCATTGCCGGCTTTCCCGGCGCCTTCATCTCAGCCTTCTTTACCGGCGCGTTGTTGATTGAGGCCATCTTCTCGTTGGATGGCCTCGGTCTGCTTGGCTACACGGCCACGCTTCAACGCGACTATCCGGTGGTTTTCGCCACGCTCTACATCTTCGCGCTGATGGGTCTATTGGTGAATCTGATCTCTGATCTGACCTATACGCTCATCGATCCGCGCATCGACTTTGATAGGCGGGATGTGTGATGAGCGTCACCGAGCCTCTCTCGGCGAAGGGTGCGGCGGTTGCCCGCGATGCTTTCACGCATCCTGATGATCTGGTCGTTGGGGAGTCTGAACCCGCCAAGCGCCCGTTTCTGTCGCCCATCAACCAGCGACGCTGGGCAAACTTCAAGGCCAACAAACGGGGCTATTGGTCCCTTTGGATTTTCATGATCCTGTTCGTACTCTCGCTCTTCGCCGAGTTCATCGCCAATGACCGGCCAATATTGATTTCCTACAAGGGTGAGTTGCTCTCGCCGGTTTTCGTGGACTACCCGGAGGAAAAGTTCGGCGGTTTTCTGCCGGTCACAGACTATCGCGATCCGGTCAATATCGAGGAGATCGAGGCCAAAGGCTGGATGCTGTGGCCTCCTATCCGATACTCCTACCGCACAACCAATGTGGATGTGCCGCGCCCGGCACCGTCTCCGCCAAGCTGGATGCTGGAGACTGAAGAGGCTTGTCGCAAATATGAGCAGGGCCCAGCTGACCCGCTTTGTACCTATGGCAACTGGAACTGGTTCGGCACGGATGATCAGGCACGAGATGTCACGGCCCGTCTGATTTACGGCTTTCGCATTTCGGTGCTGTTCGGCCTGACGCTGACTTTGCTTTCGGCGCTCATCGGCGTCTCAGCCGGAGCGGTGCAAGGTTATTATGGTGGCTGGCTCGACCTTCTGTTTCAGCGTTTCATCGAGATCTGGACATCGATCCCGCTGCTCTTCCTTTTGATCATCATCGCTTCTGTTTTGCCGCCGGGCTTCTGGGTCCTGCTGGGCATCATGTTGCTGTTTTCCTGGACCGGTTTTGTCGGCGTGGTGCGGGCGGAGTTTCTGCGTGCCCGAAATTTTGAGTATGTCGCCGCCGCGCGGGCGCTTGGCGTCAACAATGCGACCATCATGTTTCGCCATCTTCTGCCCAATGCGATGGTGGCGACGCTTACTTTTATGCCCTTCATTTTGTCCGGTTCAATCGGATCGCTGACCGCACTCGATTTTCTGGGCTTCGGCCTGCCGCCGGGGTCGCCATCCTTGGGTGAAATGGTTCAACAGGCGAAGAACAATCTGCAGGCTCCGTGGCTTGCCATCATGGCCTTCATCGTCATTTCGCTGATGCTGTCGCTGCTCGTGTTCATTGGCGAAGCAACGCGAGACGCTTTCGACCCCCGCAAGACGTTCCAGTGATTGAAAATCCCAGCCCCAACACCTATTCTAGAAAAGAAGAAGATATTCTAGATTGGTGAGACTATGACCGCAGGCATCAGCATCAAAAACGAAAAGGTCGTGCGTGACATTCGTGAATTGGCCAGATGGAAGCAGGTTGGCCTGACCGAAGCTGTTGAACTTGCGGTTTCAGGAATGCTGGACAGGCGTATGGAAACCAGAGAGAAGCTGCAGGCTGACTTTGACGCGTTCTTCGAATGGCGGAAATCTCAACCCATCTCAAATATCACGAGTGATCATCGCGATCTGTATGACGAAAACGGAATGTAGCGATGATTGTTGACGCTTCTGCAATCTTGTCGGTGGTGCTTCTTGAGGATGACGCCGAACACATGAGCCAGCAATTCAAAAAACATGTTGGCGAGTTGAGAATCTCGGTGGTTAATCAATGGGAAGTCTGGGCGAGAATTGAACGGTCTGACGACAGTCTGGATCACAAGGCACTCGCGCGGTTCGAAAGTAACGTCTCAATACAATACATTGAGGTAGATTTGCAGCAAACGCATCTCGCCCGAGAGGCATGGGCTCAATATGGCAAAGGCAGCGGCCACAAGGCGCAGCTCAATTTTGGCGACTGTTTTGCCTATGCTCTGTCCAAGGCTCTGGACGAACCCCTCTTGTTCAAAGGTAAAGACTTCATCCAAACCGATGTGAGGTCCGCATTGTGAGCGATCCGCTTCTTCAGATCGACAACCTCTCAGTAGCTTTCACTGTATCCGGCAAGACCAGCACTGCGGTCCATGGCGTGTCCTTCGAAATCGGCAAGGGCGAGACGGTGGCCTTGGTCGGTGAGTCCGGGTCCGGTAAATCTGTATCCGCGCTTTCTGTGCTGAAACTGTTGCCCTACCCAATGGCGAGCCATCCGAGCGGCCGAGTTCTGTTCAAGGGTGAAGACCTGCTGGATTCAGATGAAGGTGATCTGCGCGGAGTGCGCGGTGATGATATCACGATGATCTTCCAGGAGCCGATGACGTCGCTCAATCCGCTGCATGTGATCGAGAAACAGATCGGTGAAATTCTGGAACTGCATCGCGGCATGTCCGTCGAACAGGCGCGGAAGCGCACTCTGGAACTGTTGCGGCAGGTCGGCATCCGCGATCCAGAGAAGCGCCTCGGCGCTTATCCGCATCAATTGTCGGGCGGCCAGCGCCAGCGTGTCATGATCGCCATGGCGCTTGCCAATGAGCCGGAATTGCTGATCGCGGACGAACCGACCACGGCGCTCGACGTCACCGTGCAGGCGCAGATCCTTGAATTGCTGGGAGAGCTAAAGCGCAAGCGTGGTCTTTCAATGCTGTTCATCACACATGATCTTGGCGTTGTGCGAAAGATCGCAGACCGGGTCTGCGTCATGCAGGGTGGGCACATTGTGGAGCAGGGTGAGACGAGCGAAATCTTCGACAACCCCCAGCATGACTACACAAAACACTTGCTTGCAGCAGAACCCAAAGGCGATCCGCCGCCCAGCGATGACAGCGCCGATATCGTCATCAAGGGTGACGACATCAAAGTCTGGTTCCCCATCAAGGCCGGTTTTTTGCGCAAGACTGTGGACCATGTGAAGGCGGTGGACGGGATCGACCTGACCCTGCGCGCCGGGCAAACCTTGGGTGTGGTCGGCGAGTCCGGATCAGGCAAGACGACTCTGGGCCTTGCGCTCACCCGCATGATTTCGAGCGAAGGCCGTATCGGATTCGTCGGCCGCGATATCGGCTCCTACTCGTTTAAGGAGATGAAGCCGCTGCGCAGTGAGATGCAGATTGTCTTTCAGGACCCCTACGGTTCGCTTTCGCCGCGCATGTCGGTTGCCGAAATCATCGCGGAGGGGCTGCATATCCACAAACCGCAATTGGGCGCTGCGGAGATCGACGACACGGTTGCTTCGGTGCTGCAGGAAGTTGGCCTCGACCCCGCGACCCGGCATCGCTATCCGCATGAGTTCTCCGGTGGTCAGCGACAACGCATGGCTATTGCCCGGGCCATGGTGCTGGAGCCTCGCTTTGTCATGCTGGATGAACCGACATCGGCGCTTGATATGAGCGTGCAGGCTCAGGTGGTGGAGCTTTTGCTGCGTCTGCAGGAAGAGCGTGATTTGGCCTATCTCTTCATCAGCCATGACTTGAAAGTGGTGCGCGCCATGGCCAATGATGTGATCGTGATGCGGCTAGGCAAAGTCGTGGAGCAGGGGCCGTCGAGCCAGATTTTCGACAATCCGCAGACAGACTACACCAAGGCCCTTATGGCGGCTGCCTTCAATATGGAAACGGCGCCGGCAGGAGTGGTCAACCAGTGACGCTTGACAGCGATGGTGTCGCCGATGACGTGGCGCTAGAGATTGACGTCATAGAGAAGCGTGATGACTTCAAGGGTTTCCGGGCCGTCGAGACCTTTATCTATCGGGAAACCGTTTCGGGTTTGCAGGCAAGGCGCGAGATCGTGCGGACACAGCACGCCGTAGCTGTCGTCGCCTATGATCCGAAGCTCGACCGTCTCGTCATGATCCGCCAGTTCCGCATCGGCGCTCAACTGGCCCATCAGCGCGGATTTTGCACGGAAGTGGTGGCTGGCCTGATCGATCCCGGTGAAGATGCCCACACAACGGCCGCACGAGAATTGGAGGAGGAAACCGGCCTATCGGCAATTCGGGTTGAAAAGCTGTGTGAGTTTCTCACCACGCCTGGCATGACCGACGAATTGCTGCATCTCTACTATGCGCAGGTGGATGCATCGTCATTGTCCTCGGAATCGGGTGTCGGCAGCGAAACCGAGCAGACTTTCCCGTTCACTTTGACACTGGAGGACGCTTTGGCCGCCGTGGACGAGGGGCGCATCACCAACGGCATCGCCATGATCGCGCTGTTCCAGTTCACACGCCATCGCGAAAGACTCCTGGGAATGTCATCATGAGTGGCAAGACCGTCCTTCTCGATCTCAAGCATGAGAGGCAGCGCAAATTTGAGCTGTTTCGCCAATGTCTGCCGGATCATGAGATCATTGACATCGAAACGGGTCTCAGCGACGCGCAGCGCGATCGAGTCGCCTATGCAGCGGTGTGGGCTCCAGAACCGGGGCTTTTGGCCGGTCTTCCCAGTTTGGAAGTGATTTTTTCGTCGGGGGCCGGTGTCGATCACGTCTTTGCCGATCCGCATTTGCCGGACAAGCCGCTCGTCCGTTTTGTGGACCCCGACCTGACGGGCCGGATGGTTGAATGGGTGGTGTTGCAATGCCTGATTCACTTGCGTCAGCAGCGTCGCTACGATGCGAGCCAGCGAGCACGAAAATGGGACGAGGCCTTTCAACCTGCCGCCCATGAAGTCACGGTTGGCATTATGGGCTTTGGCGAGTTGGGACAGGCGGCTGCGAGCGCCTTGCTGCCGCTTGGCTTCCAATTGCGGGGTTGGTCCCGTTCGAAGAAGGTGATGGAAGGCGTCGAGATTTTTGGCGGTAAAGATGAACTGGATGGTTTCTTGGGCGGCACTGATTTTCTGGTGTCTCTCTTGCCCTACACAACTGAGACCCACGGCGTCTTGAATCGTGATCTCTTCTCCAAGTTGCGCCATGGCCGTTTCGACATAGGGCCTGTTTTGATCAATGCCGGACGGGGCAAAAGCCAGGTCGAGGAGGATATTGCTGAGGCCTTGCGCGACGGAACCCTGGCCGGTGCCTCTCTGGACGTGTTCGAAACCGAACCCTTGCCGCAAGACAGTGCGCTTTGGGATTTCGACAATCTTATCATCACGCCGCACAACGCCGCTGTCAGCGATGCTGGCGCTTTGGCGCACTATGTCGCCCGGCAAATCAGAAATTATGAAGCCGGTCAGCCGCTCGAAAATGTTGTGGATCGAAGTCGCGGTTACTGACGCTTCGACGCCCTACGGCCTGCGTATACCGACCGGATCACCGTAAAGGTAGCCGATGCGCTCAATCGCCGCCGCGAGAGGCTCCAGCGCGACATTCATCGTGTGGGCATTGGCGTGGATCAGCGTTTCGGCATCGCGCATCATGCCGACATGCCCCTTCCAGAACACCAGATCACCGCGTTGCAGCGCAGACCAGTCCGGCTCAATCTCTCCACCAATGCTGCGCGCCTGCATATCGGAGTCGCGCAAGACCGTGTTGCCGCAGAGCATATGGCTGAGTTGAACCAGACCGGAGCAATCCAGTCCGAAGCCTGTCTTCCCACCCCACAAATAAGGTGCATGCATAAGAGTGTCGGCCACTTCGATCGGGTCGCTTTGCCAATCGCCGATTCCCATCAAATGTTTGTCGATCACATGGCGTCCATCTGCCAATACGGCATAATGCGTGCCGCGATCTTCAACCTGGTCCACAATGGTGAGCTTCGATCCGATTGACAGCTGACCCGTTCGGGGAAGTTTCAGATCGGGACTGGGATAGGTGAATGTGCGGGGTGCACGCACGACATGCGTTGGCGTGTTGGTTCCCCGTTTCAAGTGATCGCTTTGCACATAGCCGACATAGCTGTCGGTTTCGTCCTGCACCCAGCTCCACCCTGATCGATCTTCAAAAATGCGCACCGCGTGCCCAAACAGAAGCTGCGTCTGAAGACCGCTGGCAATCTGAGGGCGCGCGAAAACATCGGCGTGGGACGCGGTCACCACCGCCAATTCGCCCTCAGCATAGCGTTGCGCTACGACCATATCAGCCAAGCGCGCATCGGCCAGATCGTCACGAAACGCGTTGAGGCGCTGGTCGAGCACATTCTGTGTCACGCGGGCAGCCCTTCGGATTGTTTTGCAATCAATTGCCCAAGCCGCTCGAGATATTCCGAACCGTCAACGGTTCGTTGTACCAGAACGTTGCGCCGGTCGCGCTCGTCCCGCCTGCGCCCGACCAGTCCCAGCGTGCCCATCGTGTCCAGTGCGCGCGTGATCACCGGTTTGGTAACGCCAAGATGATCGGCAAGACCCCTGACGGTGTGGGGCGGGGCGTCAAGATAGATCGTCAGTAGAATGGCCATCTGCCGGGCGGAAAGGTCTGGATCGTCATCCCGCACCTGAGCGAGAGCCGTCCGGTGCCACAACATCAAGGCCTGGGAAGCGCGCAGACTAGACATGGCAGAGGTCCACTTCGTTTCGGAACCGGTTCAGTTTCCGCCGCAATTCCAGCAATTTCAAGAACTGCATGCGGGCTAGCGCGGATATTGCTTAACGAGCATATCGTAAAGCGCGCGCACCGCTTGAGCTTCGCCGCCCACGGGCGCCCAGGGTTTTGCGGATGGAACCCAGCCGAAAACATCAAAATGCGCCCAGCACCTTGCTTTCTCAACAAAGCGGGAGAGGAACAGAGCGGCTGTGATCGAGCCGGCAAACCCGGTGCCTGATGTGTTGATGTGGTTCACATCGGCAACTTTGGAGGTCATCAGCTTATGATAGGGCTGCCATAGCGGCATGCGCCAGACGGGGTCCTGAACGGTTTGTGCACTGCCTTCGAGCTTGGCAGCAAAATCATCATCATGCGTGTAAAACGGAGCGAGGTCCGGTCCCAAAGCGACGCGGGCGGCACCGGTTAGCGTTGCTATATCGATCATGAGGACTGGGCTTTCCTCGTCTCCCAGAGCCAAACAGTCTCCCAGAACCAGGCGTCCTTCGGCATCCGTATTGCCGATTTCCACCGTGATGCCTTTGCGGCTTTGCAAGACATCGCCCGGTCTGAATGCGTTGCCGGAAATGGCGTTCTCAACTGCGCCGATGATGACACGCAGCCGCACCTGCAGTTTCGCGGACATGATCATATGCGCCAGGCCGAGGACATTGGCGGCTCCGCCCATATCCTTTTTCATGAGCGCCATCGATGATCCCGGCTTGATGTTCAGCCCACCCGTATCAAAGGTGACGCCTTTGCCCACCAATGTGATTCTGGGGTCCTTGGCTTTACCCCAGGTGAGATCCAGCAGCCGTGGCGCCTGTACGCTGGCGCGCCCAACTGCATGGATCATGGGGAAATTGTCGGAAAGCAGCTTGTCGCCTTTCACCACTCTCACCTTGGCCTTGTGGTGGCGAGCAAGCTTGCGGGTAGCGGCCTCAAGCGCCTCTGGTCCCATGTCGTTGGCTGGGGTGTTGATCAGATCGCGTGTGATGAACACGCCTTCGGCAATACGTTTCGCGTCATTATCGCGTTTGCCCGCCAGAAGCGCTGAACTGCGTGATGTTCCCCTGTAGCGTTGAAAGTCGTAACCGCTCAGAGCCCAGCTTAGCTGATCGGCACCGACATCGTCGCCGTCCTTGAAGATGTAGCGACCTGCGGGCAATTTGCGTGCGACAGAGCCGTTGGATAGAGGTGATACTCCGTTGCCGATGCCACACAAGACCCGTTTCAGTTTCCCTGTTGCATCAGGCACCGGCAGGGTCTCGCCTGCATTGCCTTCAAACCCATTGGCGGCGGCCCATCGCGCAACGTCTTTGCCGAACATTTCCGCGAGTTTTCCCATCTGCGCAGATGTGACGCGATGAAGGGGAATTGCGCCGCGTGTTGAGGTGGAAAACAGCGCGTCTGGGTCGGTTTCAAAAAACATGTTGGGGGTGTCGAGGCTCGTTCTGCGGGCGGCCATCTTAACCAACAATTAGGGTTAACAGAATATTTCTCGTGGCCACGAACGCCGTCTTCGAACGGCGCAAACAGCAATTGTCGCCGATCTGGAGAGAAACCCATGCCGAACTCGTGCCGCAAAGCGGTTTTCGGTCTTTCCCTTGGCAAATCTGCCGGTGCGCTGGCTCTGATGCTGGCATTATCGGCCTGTGCCAGCAAACCTCTGACCACCGGGTCCGTGCGGGCGCCGCAAAAGCCGATTCATGAAATGACGCAGACCGATCTCAACAATGCAGTTGAGTATTGGCAGCAACGCTACGAAAAATATCCCAAGAACAAGATGGTTGGGCTTAAGTTTGCCACCGCCTTGCGCACCAGCGGTCGGCACGAGCAAGCGCTTGCCGTCATGCAGCGGGTGGCCATCCATCATCCAGAAGATCGCGAAGTTCTTGGCGCCTATGGCAAGGCGCTGGCAGGCAATGGCGACCTGCAAAAGGCGCTCAAGACAATCCAGCGCGCTCAGACACCCGACAATCCTGACTGGAAGTTGCATTCGGCAGAAGGTGCCATTTATGATCAACTGGGTAAGCCGAAACTCGCTCGCATAGAATATCAAAAGGCACTCGCCTTGAGCCCTAACGAGCCGTCCGTGCTGTCCAACATCGGCATGTCGCATCTCTTGGAAGGCGACCAACGCGCGGCCGAAACATATTTGAGGCGCGCCATGGAGCAGCCCAAGGCCGACAGCCGTGTTCGCCAGAATCTGGCACTCGTGGTCGGTCTGCAAGGTCGTTTCGACGAGGCGGAACAGATTGCGGCAGGTGAACTGCCCCCCGCTGAAGCTCAGGCCAACATCGCTTTCCTGCGCAAAATGCTGTCGGAACAAAACGCCTGGACTGCGCTCAAGGACGACAAGAAGCCCAAAACAGATGGCTGAGAACAGAGATTTGCTCTAATCGAACGAGAAGGCGATTTTGCGCAAGGTCGTATCGTTGAAGCTTTCCGTGCCTTCAGCGATATCGACCCCTCCAGCGTTGCGGTAAAAGCGCAAAGCCGGGTCATTGTCTTCGAGAACCCAAACCACGCAGCCGGTCAAGCCGATGCGGAAAAGCTCCTGCCGAGCAGCCAGAAACAACTGCTTGCCAAGGCCGACACCCTGATATTCGGGCGTTAGATACAGTTCGTAAATCTCACCTTTTTGGGGAAGCGTGGCGACGCGATTGCCGCCCAGAGTGGCATAGCCGACCACCTCGCCCATGATCTCCATAACGAGAATGCGTGTCGAATATCGGATGGCGCGCGCCCACCAGGACATATCGCGCCGACGTACCATCGTATCAAGCGCCTTGTGGGGAATCATCCCGCAATAAGCCTGTCGCCACGCAGCTTCATGCACGCGCGAAATGCTCTCGGCATCGGCGCTTTGGGCGCGTCGGGTTTCGATAGTCAACGTCGTCATGACCATCACCCTAGTTAAGCTTCTGTTAACCAACAACCCACCATTGGACGAAAGCTTGCGCCGCACATCAATTTTGTTGACACAGTCGCAGACGCGCAACGCTTTGGGTCCGCTGCCATGAAATTGCGGGATATTGAAACCTTCATTGTCGGTAATCCGCCCCCATCTTTTGGCGGCCGGTATTTCCAGTTCGTCAAGCTGACCACTGATAATGGCATTGTGGGGTATGGCGAGATTTATGCAGCCAGCATCGGTCCAGAACAGCAATGCGCGGCGGCTGAAGACCTGTTTCATCGACATTGCGCCGGTCTGGCGCCAAATGAAATCGAGCGGATGTTCCGCCGTTTTCACTCATCAGGGTTTTCGCAACGGCCCGATCCCACCGTTATGGGCGCTTTCTCCGCAATCGAAATGGCCTGCTGGGATATAGTCGGGAAAGCGCTGGAGCAGCCCGTTCATGCGCTGATCGGCGGGCGGGTCAACGACCGGCTGCGCTCCTACACCTATCTTTATCCTGATGACTCGCAGGATGCTGCGACCTTTTACGGTGATCCCGATCTTTCTGCCGCCCGTGCGGTTGAGTTTGTGGATATGGGGTTCACCGCGCTGAAATTTGATCCAGCCGGTCCCTACACGGTCAATGACCCGCATCAACCTGCCGTGATCGATCTCGATCGGTCGGAGCGTTTTTGCAAGGCGATCCGCGAAGCGGTCGGAACACGCGCCGATCTTCTGTTTGGAACGCATGGGCAGTTCACGGCCTCCGGCGCAATCCGCATGGCGCAGCGCCTGGCTCCGTACGACCCGCTGTGGTTTGAAGAGCCGACGCCGCCTGAAATGCCTGAGGAGATGGCCAAGGTCGCGCGCCAAAGCGTCGTTCCCATTGCCGCAGGAGAGCGGCTGACAACGAAGTACGAATTTGCCCGCGTGTTGCAAACCGGCGCAGCCTCCATCCTGCAACCGGCTCTTGGACGTGTCGGCGGCATCTGGGAGGCCAAGAAGATCGCTGCACTTGCCGAGGTTCATTATGCGCAGATGGCTCCGCATCTTTACTGCGGCCCAATCGAAGCGCTGGCGAATATTCAGTTTGCCGCCTCGGTCCCAAACTTCCTGGTGCTTGAATCGATTCAGACCTTTGGCGGTTTCCACGCTCAATTGCTTGATGTGCCCATTCATTGGGAGGAAGGCTACGTCATCCCTTCTGATAGGCCGGGTTTGGGCCACGAGCTCAACGAAGAGGTTGCACGGGCGCACCCCTATGATGGCACGCGGCTGCATCTGGAGATGCAGGACGAGCCTTACAACTATTCAAGCGAAAACCGTTTTGCGGGCGGTTAGCGCGAGTCCTTGGGGGAGAGTAGCATGAAAATCGGTTTCATCGGATTGGGCAATGTCGGCGCCAAGCTGGCTGGCAGCCTTTTGCGCAATGGCTTTGACCTTACGGTTAGAGACCTCGACAAGACTGCCGCGCAACCCTTTCTGGATGGTGGGGCAGGCTGGGCTGACAGCCCAAAATCCCTGGCAGAAAGCTGCGATCTGGTGATCACCTGCCTGCCATCGCCCGCCGCCTGTGTAACGGTCATGGAAGCGGAAGACGGAGTTCTCGCTGGTCTCTGTGCCGGAAAAATCTGGGCCGAAATGTCCACCACGGATGTGGAAGAGGTGAAGCGGCTCGCGGCCCGCGTTGAGGCCAAGGGGGCTGCCGCGATCGAATGTCCCGTTTCGGGCGGTTGTCACCGGGCCGCTACCGGAAACATTTCCATCTTTGCAGGCTGTGAGCGGGAAACCTTTGAGCGCATGTTGCCGCTTCTGACCACGCTTGGCCGGCGAGTGCTCCACACAGGCCCGATTGGAACGGCATCCGTCTTGAAAGTCATGACCAACTATTTGGCCACGGCCAATCTGCTCACTGTCTGTGAGGCGCTCGTGACGATGAAGGCGGCGGGGCTTGATTTGGCGACCACCTATGAAGCGATCGCGATCTCCTCGGGGACATCCTTCGTCGCAGAAACGGAAGGGCAGGTCATCTTGAATGGCAGCCGCGACATCTCCTTCACAATGGACCTGGTTTCAAAGGATATTGGCCTGTTTCAGCAGATCGCAGATCGGTTTGGCGTTCCGCTCGACCTGTCACCCAAGCTGGTGGAGATTTTCAAGGATGGCGAAGCGCGCTATGGCCCGCGGGAACTGTCCCCCAACATCATCCGGCGTCTTGAAGACGCCACCGGGCTGGACATACGCGCGCCCGGCTTTCCCGCCGAAATGATTGACGATGAGCCCGAGGAGCCCGGATACGAGGTGAACGTGCGCCGGTAAGTTGCGCGTACTGCTTGGGCTTAGCGTGTCACGACCACCCGTGTGCCCCAGCTGACACGCTTGTAAAGGTCTTTGATGTCCCGATTGTGCATTCGAATGCAGCCATAGGATACGAAACCGCCAATGGATCCCGGCTTGTTTGTGCCGTGAATGGCGTAGTTGCCCTTGGCGAGCACCAAAGCTGCGGCACCGAGCGGATTGCGTGGCGATCCGCCCGGCACGAGACGTGGCACATTTGGATTATCGCGGATGATTTGCTGCGTGGGAGCCCATGCAGGGTTGCGAGCCTTGCGCCAAATGCGCGTGCTGCCGGTCCATTGTTTCCCCGCGCGGCCAACGCCAACGCGGTAGACGATGGCCTTCCCATTGCCCAGACCGTAGTAGAGCCTGCGTTGGGACGTGCGGACCAGAATGGTTCCCGTCGGCACATTTTTTGCACTGACCACCGTGGCAGCGCTCGCTGGGGCCTGCGAAAGGGCTAGAACCATAAATCCTACCAGCATCAACACAAACCCGATTCGCGTGACACTGCTGCCGGTGTGAATGCGACTGTTCATTACTCAACGCCTCTTACGAACTGACTGAACTCCAATCTAAAACATCAAGCTGCCGCACGTCTTGAATTCCCTAATTAGCGGTTAACATGCCGATTGCAAATGCGGCGTCGTGACGTAGAACGCGCCATCAACAGCGCTGTACTCATTGGTAAATTTCTGCGGCGTTGCAAAAAAGCACTGGCATGGCCGCGCAGAAGTGATAAAGAGTTTACGTTTATCGTTGATAAGAGCGATAGCCGCGAAGGCTTGTGAGTATTGAGTGATAGCTTTTTCGGTGGTTCTTACACCAACAATCGAAGGCGTAATCATGAAGAAGATTTTTGTTGCCGCAGTGGCTTGCCTGGCACTTTTTTCTTTGTCCGCGTGCACTGACACGATCGGCAAGGGCAAAGGTAAAGGTAAAGCTCCGGTCGTCGCAGACGGCTAAACGATAAAATGGGGAGTGTTTTGGACACTCCCCATTGTCATTCATTTCACAATCTGGCTGTCGAAACTCGGCAGTAAAAGGTTTTGTCTCCATGCCTCAGTTGAAGCTGATCGTGGTTGCCTTTGTCGCGCTCGTACTTACGGGCTGCCAGAAATCGACATCGGCGTATAATGACGTTTTTACCCATTCCCCCAAATACGTAACCAAGTCTTCCAATGGCTTTGTTCCGGCCAACACGCGCCGCAAAAGCAACAAGAAGACATATTTCATCCAGTTTCGTGCCCGCAACGCCTTGAGCTACGGCCACGCATCGGTGGTACTTGGCAAGCTCGACCGTCGCGGCAGGGTGCCCACCGACAAAAAGGGTGTGTTGATCACCGGTGTCACCGAGGTAGCAGGATTGCATCCACGCACGCAAAGCACGGTTCCCTTTTCGCTCGGTCATGTCCTACCCGTTGCTGCGGAGACGGGCTGGAGCGATGGCGACTCCGAAGATGCCTATGTGACCGCCAAATATACGATCAAATTGACGGAAGCGCAGTTCAAGCGGGTTGCCGCCAAGGTTCGCGCGCGTAAAGAGCGGCACAAAACCTGGCATGCTGTCACTAACAGCTGTGTGACCTTCATTCGTGGCATTGCACGAGATATCGGATTGCGTACACCCAAGCGACCGCATCTACCGCCGGGATTTGTCAACAGCCTCAAGCGTCTCAACGGCAAAAATCCGAAGGTCTGACCCTCCATAGCCCTGTGGCCGGAGCGTCAAGGATGTTTCCAGGGGCTGGTGGATCACCGGGCCTTTTTCGTGTTGTGTGCACCGTGTTTGGAATCTCAGCGAATTAACGGGTGCTCTGATGAGCCACGGTGTAGAATCGATCGTCTTTCAGCAGGAGGCTGACTATGTGATCGTCGGGTCCGGCTCGGCCGGTTCGGTTGCGGCTGTGCGCCTTTCTGAAGACGGCAAATACTCCGTTTTGGTGCTGGAATATGGTGGCACCGATATCGGCCCGTTCATTCAGATGCCGGCCGCGCTGTCGTACCCCATGAACATGGCGCGCTATGACTGGGGTTATGGATCGCAGCCGGAACCGTTTCTGGGCGGACGCAGCTTGGCGACTCCGCGCGGCAAGGTGATTGGCGGGTCATCCTCTATCAATGGGATGGTCTATGTGCGTGGCCATGCCCGCGATTTCGACCATTGGGAAGAAAGCGGAGCACATGGTTGGTCCTACGCCGATGTGCAGCCCTATTTCGAACGGGCCGAAACATCTCACGGCGGAGCGGAAGGGGAGGGGCGCGGAATGTCGGGACCGCTGCATATCAGCCGGGGGCCGCGTGAGAATCCACTCTTTCACGCTTTTGTCGAAGCCGGGCGACAGGCCGGATTTGAAACGACACAGGACTATAATGGGCTGAAGCAGGAAGGCTTTGGTGCCATGGAGCAGACGGTGTGGCGGGGGCGCCGATGGTCTGTGGCCAATGCCTATCTGAAACCGGCTCTGCGGCGCGACAATCTTCGTCTGATGCAGTGTTTTGCCCGCAGGGTGCTGTTTGAAGATGGCCGGGCCATTGGTGTTGAATTCAGCCGGGGCGACAGCGTTGCCGCCGCGCGTGCCCGTCGCGAGGTGATCATCGCGGCCTCGTCCATCAATTCGCCAAAGCTGCTGATGCTGTCTGGGATCGGCCCGGCAGACCATCTGCGTGACAAAGGTGTTGAAGTCCGCGCAGACCGTCCCGGTGTCGGTGCAAACCTTCAGGATCATCTGGAACTTTACATCCAGAACGCCTGCCTCCAGCCCATCACACTCAATGGGCAACTCGGGCTGGTTCAGAAGGCGTTGATCGGCGCGCAGTGGCTTTTGTTCAAGCGCGGCCTTGGCGCGTCCAACCAGTTTGAGTCGGCTGCCTTTGTGCGCTCAGCCGCCGGGGTGGATTATCCTGATATTCAATATCACTTCCTGCCCGCCGCGATTCGCTATGATGGCAAGGCGGCAGCGCCGGGTCATGGCTTTCAGGCCCATGTTGGGCCAATGCGATCAAAATCACGCGGGACGGTACGCCTCGCTTCGGCGGATGCAATGGACAGCCCCGAAATTCGATTCAACTATATGAGCCATGACGATGACTGGCGCGATTTCCGTCATTGTATTCGTCTTACCCGAGAGATCTTTGCGCAACCGGCCTTTGACGACTATCGCGGAGAGGAAATCTCCCCTGGTGCGGACAAGCAAAGCGACGAGGCGTTGAACGACCACATCCGGGAGCATGTTGAGAGTGCGTATCACCCCTGCGGCACGCTGCGGATGGGTGCTGCCCACGACCCGCAGGCGGTTGTTGATCCGCAATGCCGGGTGATCGGGGTGGACGGATTGCGTGTCATCGACACATCGGTCTTTCCACGCATCACCAATGGCAATCTCAATGGCCCCGCCATCATGGTTGCGGAGAAAGCGTCTGATCATATTCTGGGTAGAACGCCGTTGCCACGGAGCAATCTGGAACCCTGGATCAATCCGAACTGGCGGGAGAGCGACCGCTGAAGTTCGCAGCTGATGCGATATGGCGCTCGCCACGCTGCTTCGCCAGTGCGATCTGCTTTTGGCGTTGCTCGAACCGTTCCCGCTGTTGGAACGTCTGCCTATCCGCGCAATGCGGGCATGAAATGCCCGGCTGATAGTCGCTGCTGTCTTTTTCGTCTTCGCTCAAGGGCATGCGGCAGGCATGGCACAAATCATAGCTGCCCTCCTGCAAACCGTGGCCGACAGAAACGCGCTGGTCGAAGACAAAACACTCACCGTGCCAGAGGCTGTCTTCTTCGGGAACGGTTTCGAGATATTTCAGGATGCCGCCCTTCAGGTGATAGACCTCATCGAAGCCCTTCGACTTCAGCAAGGCAGTTGATTTTTCGCAACGAATGCCGCCGGTGCAGAACATGGCAACCTTCTTGCCCTTCTCGTCCGACAGATTGTCATCGACCCATTTTGGAAAGTCGCGAAAACTGGCGGTCTTTGGGTCGATGGCGCCTTTGAAGCTGCCAATCGCGACCTCGTAGTCGTTGCGCGTATCGACCAGAACGACATCGGGATCAGCGATCAATTCATTCCAGTCTTGTGCGTCAACATAGGTTCCGGCGTTGTGTGACGGGTTGAGATCACCCGCGCCCAAAGTCACGATTTCGCGCTTCAACCGCACCTTCATGCGATAGAACGGAGCCTCGCTTGCCCAGCTTTCCTTGATGTCAAGATCGGCAAAACGCGGCTGCACGGTCAGCCAGGCCAGAACGTTGCGCAGACCGGCTTCCGGCCCGGTAATGGTGCCATTGATCCCTTCACGTGCCAGCAACAAGGTGCCCAAGACGCCATTCTCATTGCACTTTTTAGAAAGCGGTTGCTGCAATTCCACATAGTCCGGCAAGTTCACAAACTTGTAGAGCGCTGCGACCAACCAGCGTGTGTTTGACTGATGCGATGCGGTCATGGCGATTTGCGCGGGAGAGAGTGGGATTGGAGGACTTACTACAGCATGTGAGCGCAATCGTTTATCAATGCAAGCCTATCTGCATGGTGGTGAGATGCGTTTCGCGCGCGTAAGAGGGTTGCGAAATACTGCGCGCAGAAAGTGCCAAAAATGCCGCTGTCTGATCCGTTGTTGTTCAGCGATCCCGTGATCGCGACCACCGTGCTCGTGGTGGTGATCTTTGGATCGATCGTCCAGGCCGGGCTTGGAATGGGCTTCGGTTTGACGGTGGCGCCGGTATTGGCGCTCATTGACCCCGCGCTGGTTCCCGTCGCCGTACTCTATCTGGGCATGATCACCGCCGTTGCTGCGGCCGTCTCGGAGCGTTCCGCTATCGTTTGGCGCGAAGTCGGTATCGGCATGATGGGCCGCACAGCCGGTATCGTTCTGGGAACATGGGTCCTGTTGCAGTTGGATGATCGCGCGTTGTTTTCGCTCGTCTTCGGTTGCCTTATCCTCGTCGCTGTCAGCTTCTCTGCCATCGGCCTCACCCTCGCCCTCAACCAGCGCAACCTGCTTGGGATGGGCGTGATTTCCGGTTTCATGGGCGTCATCACGTCGGTGGGTGCGCCGCCTCTGGCGCTGATCTACCAAAACCGGATAGCCAAGTCCGCGCGACCAACTCTCGGCACGTTCTTTGCCCTAGGCGGCTTGTTTTCGCTCATGTCACTCTACGCGACAGGCTATGCGGGCCTTGATGATCTTTGGATGGCGCTGGTCATGTTGCCTGCGTCGCTGTTTGGAACATGGCTCGGGCAGCGACTGCGCGGGCGTTTCGACACACGCTATCGGCCCGCCTTGCTGATCATGGCCGCAACGGCTTCCGCATTGCTGATCTGGCGCGGGGTGAGCGGCTGAATCCCATGTTACAACCACCTGCCGTCTTTCAGGCCCTTTTTGCCGGATCCAGAAGGGATCTCAGACCCCGTCACGGCTTTCTGGATGCCGGGCACAAGGCCTGGTATGATGAACTGAGAAGCTGGATCACTGACCTCAGTCTCGCGTCTGATCGATCATTGCGGCCAACTGGTAACGCCATAGACGCGATTTGTTGCGGCGGCGCGATCAGTCTTCGCGCAGAAACTCTTCCACCATCGCCGCGCTGGCCTCCGGCTGCGTAACGAAGAACAAATGCCCATTGTCGAGCAGTTCCAGTCTTGAATTGGGGATCATCTTGTTCAGAAAAAGTGCATTGGCGACCGGGATTAGCGGATCATCCGTGCCGGACATAATGAGCACCGGCATCTTCAGCGTCCACAACCATGGAGCGCTGGTCCACCCCGTCATGCACAGCAATTGCATGGCGTAGCCTGCTCCGCTGCCCGGACGCATCGCGCTGGCGTGGGAATTGATGAGCGCATTGTCCTTGCGGAAATCGCCGCCATAAATCTCCGAAGCGATCCGGCGCATATAGCCGGGCTGGGTGTATCGGCGAATGTCACCCATTTTGGACAGAACGCTCAACTTGCCGGGCACCATGGTCCACCCTGCGGATGTGGCTGCGAGAACTAGCTTGCGGGTGAACATGGGATACTGCTTGGCGAATTGTTGCGCCATGCCGCCGCCCCAGGACACGCCCGACACATCGACTTCGACATGGCCTAGGTGTTCGCAAATCTGCTTAGACCACCGCGCGACCGTTGACGGACGATAGGGAAAGGAGGCTGTGGGCGAACCGCCGACGCCGGGAATGTCGAAGATAATTGCGCCGGTGCCTTTCAATGCCTCAAGAAAGGGAAAGGCGAGTTCCAGATTGGCCCCGATCCCGTTGAACATCAGAAGTGGCGGTTCTCTTTCCGGTCCTTCTTTGGTGGCGACGCGGAAGACCTGACCGTCCACCTCCATCATGAAGATATCGGTGCCGTCTGGCACCTCGTGATACTTCTCGGCTGCGCTCATAAATTGCTACTGCCCCTCAGACAGATTGCGCCAAAGCGCTGTTATTCTTCAAAGACATAGGTGCCTGGCGCGTCACCCAAGATCGGGAATTTCTTGTTCCCCTGTTCTTTGGGTGCCTTGATCTCCTTCCCCGAATTGCTCTTGAGAAACTCGACCCAGTCCAGCCACCAACTGCCGGTCTGCCGTTCGCCTGTCTCCACCCAGGCATCAGCATCATCAGCCTTTGCCGCGCCTTTGACGTACCAGGCCTTGGGATTGCCGGGCGGGTTCAAAAGGCTTTGCAGATGGCCGGAATTCGACAGAACGAAGGTCGTGTCTTCGCCAAAGATTCGGGCTGTCTCGTAGACCGCCTTCCACGGCGTGATGTGATCCGTCGTGCCGCCAATCACATAGGCAGGCTTCTTAACCTTGCGCATGTCGATCGCGTGGCCGCCAATCGAGAGCGCACCGGCCTTCAGGAAGGGGTTGGTGAAAATGAGGTCCAGAAAATCGCCATGCAGGCCAGCGGGCAGGCGGGTGGTATCGGCATTCCAATACAAGACGTCGAAGGCCGGAGGTTGGTTGCCCAGCAGATAGTTGTTGACCCAGTAGTTCCAGATCAGATCATTGGGCCGCATCCAGGCAAACATCTTGGCCATGTCCTGCCCGTCCAACACGCCACGCAATTTTGAGGCTTGCTTGGCGGCCATCACGGTTTGCGGTGTCACCAGTGCCGCCATGTCGTTGTCGGTGCTGGCCATGGTGTCGAGCACGCAGACGGCGAACACGAGAGCTTCGATCTTGTCGTCTTTCTCCTGCGCGGCAAGCCAACCGGCATAGGAGGCAAGCGTAATGCCACCTGAGCAAGACCCCATCATGGAAACGCTGTCACAGCCTGACAGATCGCAGATCGCATCGATCGCTTCATCAAGCGCCTCGATATAGGTTTGCAAGGTCCAGTCGCGATGTTTGGCGGTGGGGTTGCGCCACGAAATGCAGAAAGGCTGCATGCCGCTTTCCAGCAGGAACCGCACCATGCTTTTGCCTTCCGAAAGATCAACCGCATAATATTTGTTGATCTGCGGCGGCACGATAACGAATGGTCGTTGCCACACCTTATCGGTTGTCGGCGTGTAGTGAATGACCTCGATCACCTCATTGCGAAACACCACCTTGCCGAGCGTGTTGGCGAGATTTTCCCCGACTTTGAATTTGGAATCGTCGACCGAAGAGGGCAGACCGCCATTCTTCGTCATATCGTGGAAGAAGTTTTTCAAGCCCTCCACCGCGCTTTGCCCGCCCGTTTCAAACAGTGTTTTCATGGCTGTAGGATTGGTGAGCAGTGCGTTGGACGGCGCCATCGCGTCCACAAACATGGACGTCATCAGCCGCGCACGGGCGGCATCCTTGTCGCCAAGCTTCAGGCCATTGACAGATTCCGTTACCGTTTCTGCCCAGGCCAGATAGGACTGCATCAGCGCCTTGTTGACCGGATTGTCCTTCCAGGCTGGATCAGCGAAGCGACGATCCTTCGGGTCCGGCTCGACCTGCGAGCGCATGGTGAAGATGTTGCCCATCTCTCCGGCAAAGCGAAGCCACTGGCGTGCGAGCTGATCCGGCTGCGTGATCGCCGCCCGCACCATGCTGTTATAGGCCTTCATCATATCCTGGCCACGCGGCGCGACAAGCGGGTTGAGCGCAAGCGTCGATTCCGATGCGTCAGCGGCGATGTCTCGTCGCGTCGCTTCTGTGTCTCTCTTGGACGTCTCGGCCATGCTCAAGCCGACATCTTAGCGACGGCTTCATCGCGCAGTTCACGCCGCAAGATCTTGCCCACATTGGTTTTCGGCAACTCGTCGCGAAACTCTATGTAACGCGGCTTTTTGTACCCGGTGAGGTTTTGAGCGCAGAAATCACGCAATTGCTGTTCGTTGACGCTTTCATCGCTCTTCACCGCAAACAGCATGATGGCCTCGCCCGTCTTTTCATCTGGCACGCCCACACAGGCGACTTCCAGAACGCCGGGACAGGCGTCTGCAACGCCTTCAATTTCATTCGGGAACACATTGAAGCCGGAAACGAGGATCATGTCTTTCTTGCGGTCCACGATCTTGCAGTAGCCGTTTTCGTCCATTACGCCGATGTCGCCGGAACGGAAGAAACCGTCATCGGTAAAGGCTTCTTTCGTTGCGTCCTCACGCTGCCAGTAGTCGCGCATGACTTGCGGACCCTTGATGCAGATTTCGCCGCGTTCGCCGAGCGCCACTTCCTTGCCGTCATCATCGAGCATCTTCACTTCGACATTCGGCATCGGCATTCCGATCGTGCCGGTATAGGCATCGGTGTCGGCCGGGTTACAGGTGATGCCGGATGAGGTTTCCGACAGTCCATAACCTTCGCAGATCGGACAGCCGGTGATTTCCAGCCACTTCTTGGCCACCGCTTCCGTCACGGCCATGCCGCCGCCATTGGAGATACGCAATTGCGAGAAGTCGAGCTTGGCGAAATCGGGATGATTGGCCAGCCCGTTAAACAGCGTGTTGACCGCCGGAAAGGTGTGGAACTTGTACTTCGCCATCTCCTTGATCGTCGCGTCGAGGTCGCGCGGATTAGGGATGAGCACGCACATGCCGCCGGATCGGGTGGACAGGAGCGATACCGACACGAAGGCAAAGACGTGGTAGAGTGGCAGAGCGCATATCGAAATCATGTTGCCGGTGATGCCACCATGGCGCTTCAGCCCGGGTTGTATCCACTCATCTGAGGCGAGCAGCGCTGCGATCAGACAGGAATGAAGCAGCGTCGCGCCTTTGGAAACGCCGGTCGTGCCACCGGTATATTGCAGCACTGCTACATCGTCGGACTTGATTTCCGGGCGTGAGAAACTGGCCGATTTGCCCTTGTTCATCGCGTCGTTGAACTTGATGTGGCCGGGCAGGGACCATGCGGGAACCGCCTTTTTGACCGTGCGCAGCACGAAATTGACGAGGTGCCCTTTCAGGCCGAGCATGTCCCCGATCGAGGCGACCACGACATTCTTGATCGGCGTGCGCGCAACGACTTCCTGCAGAACGGAAGCGAAGTTCTCCAATATCACGATTGTGGTCGCGCCGGAATCGTTGAGCTGATGTTCCAATTCACGCGCTGTGTAGAGCGGATTCACATTGACGACGATCAGCCCGGCCCGCAACACAGCAGCTGTGGTGATTGGGTATTGCAGGACATTGGGCATCATGATGGCGACACGATCGCCCTTTTTCAGCCCCAGGCTTTGCAGATAGGCGGCAAAGATCTTGGACCGCTCGTCAACATCGCCATAGGTGATTTTCTTGTCCATGAAGACATAGGCGTCACGATCGTGATATTTCGCGAAGCTGTCTTCGAGCAGCGCGGTCAGTGATTCAAACTCGGCAACATTGACATCCGAAGGGACGCCTTCGGGGTAATTTTTGGTCCAGAAACGATTCATGCAACTCTCCGACAGCTGGCTTGCAAGCAACGCATACAATCGGCGAATCCGGCACGAATTGCAAATGACTGAAAAAATGAAAGGAACTTCAATCTGTTGACGTATGCGTCAAAATTGCCTTGCGCCAAACCTCGCTTTGGGTGAAGTTATGAGCCAATTGCGGGGACCCGGTTGCGGGTCATGACATGGTGAGGCAATGCAGCAGCTCTCGGGCATTGACGCGACGTTTTTGTATTTTGAAACGCCGCAGACTCCCATGCATGTTGCCGGGCTGACGTTGTATGACTTGCCGGACGGCTTTAGCGGCTCCTTCCATGAGCATTTCTCGACCTTCTTTGCAGGTCGCCTTCATCTGATCCCGATCTTCAACAAGAAGCTTGCCCGCACGGTTCTGGAGCTCGATCATCCGGGTTGGGTTGATGTCGACAATGTCGATCTCGCCTATCACATTCAGCCCGCCACCTTGCCAAAGCCAGGCACGCAAAGGCAGCTTGAGGAATTGGTCGCCGAACTTCACGCCAAGCCGCTCGATCGCAAGCGCCCGCTTTGGCAGTTCACGGTGATCGAAGGGCTGGAGAGCGGACAAGTCGCGCTCTATTCCAAGGTACATCACGCCGCTATCGATGGCGGTGCCGGAATGGTCATCACCAGTGCGCTCTATGATCTGACACCCGAGCCACGCAAGGTCGACATTCCCGAAAAGAAGGAAGCAAGCGAAGACCGTGTGCCAACCATCGCCGAACGTGCGATATTGGGCACGTATGATGTCGCCAGCAATGTGGTGCGTCAGCAAATGAAGGCGGCTGAGGCCGTTCCTCAGCTTCTGGGGCAGGCGCTTGATCTCGTGGGGCAGATGGCGGGTGCGTCTGCCGGGTCTGGCGCACGGGTGCCGCAATTCCTGGCTCCGAAAACGCCGTTCAACACCACAGTGGGGCGCCGCCGCACCTATGCAGCGCGCACCGTGTCGCTGGTGGAAGCGAAGATGCTCGGCAAGGCGACGGGCGCCAAGATCAACGATATCGTCATGGCGATCTGCGCTGGAGCATTGCGCAAATATTTGCAGGAAACGGCGAGCGTGCCCGATGCGCCGCTCGTTGCTTTTGTACCGATTTCTCTGCGTGAAGCTGGCAATGAGGATCTCAACAATCAGGTCTTCGGCATGAATTGCCCGCTCGCCACACAGATTGAGGATCCTTTGGCGCGCTTAAAGCGCATCGTGGAGGATTCCTCAGATATCAAATCCACCGTTTCAGGCTTCAAAGACATCGCACCAACGGATTTCACGCTAATTGGTGCGCCGCTTCTGCTGCCGGGCCTAACACGCCTCTACGGCACGACCGGGTTGGCCGACATTCTGCCCAATGCGGTCAATCTGTGCATCTCCAACACCGCTGGGCCGCCCTTTCCGCTGTATTGTGCCGGCGCGAAAGTCACAGCGCTTTATCCGGTGTCGATCGCCACGCATGGCGTTGGCCTCAACATCACCGTGCAAAGCTACATGGACAAGCTTGATTTCGGTGTCACGGCTGCGCTGCGTGCGGTGCCGCAAGCGGAACGGCTGGGTGATCTGCTGGTGGAGAGTTTTGAGGAGTTGAAGGCCGCTGCCATGGGGCAGGCCCCTTCAGCGAACAGCGATGCCGCAGCGGCAAAGGGAGCATCTCAATCCAAGGCAAAATCAAGCGGCTCTTCTGCCACGAAGAGACCACGCAAGAAAACAACAGCCAAAAAAGTGGCGGAAAAAGAGTAATCGAGTACCCAAATATGGCATGACACACTGTTGTCGGATGGGAGAGAGGCGTCCGATGGCAAACACCAACAGCGGCAGAAACTGCCGCATTTTTGGCGGCTAAGCATCGTCGGGAGGGGCTTATGGATATTGCGACCAAACCGCCGAGCCATCGGCTGCGGCTCATGGAATTGCGCGCTCTGCCGGAGCTTGTAGCCTTTATGGCGTCAATCCCCACCTTGGCGGCGACCTGTCCGCGTGGCGACGGGCAACCCGTGTTGGTGCTTCCGGGGCTGATCACCACAGACCGCTCAACACTGGCGCTGCGCACATTCTTGTCGGCGTTGGGTTATCCAACCTATGGCTGGGACATGGGCCGCAATTTTGGACCTTTGCCCGGTGTGGAAGACGGCCTGAAGCGACGTGTCGCGGAACTGGCCGATAAGTATGAACGCACTGTGAGCATTGTCGGCTGGAGCCTGGGCGGAATTTACGCCCGACAGTTGGGCAAGATGATGCCGGACGATATTCGTCAGATCATTACCATGGGCAGCCCGTTTCGCGGCGACCCGAAAGCGACCAATGCCTGGAAGATCTATCAGTTCACCAGCGGTCACAAGGTTGATGATCGTGATCGGCATATGGGAGGGGCGATTGCCGAGCCGCCACCGGTGCCCACCACGGCGATCTACTCGAAAACCGATGGCGTTTGCGCCTGGCAGAACTGCATGGAGTTGCCGGGTCCAGATCGCGAGAATATCGAGGTGCGGGCCAGCCATTGCGGGCTCGGTCACCATCCCGCTGCGGTCTACGCGGTCGCCGACCGCCTGTCGCAGAAGGAAGGGGCCTGGCACAAATTCAAACGCAATGGCGTCAAGGGGCTGGTTTTCCCCAAGCCGTTTGGTGAGGATGCGGTACCTGCTTGACTCTTTGGATCCGGTGCCGCTCCTGTTGCTGGGGCCTTGAAATCGGGCTTGCTCGCTATTTCTTCCCGCCGGTCATTTTCGTCACGCCTTCGCGCATCTCTTCGGCGCTTTCCTGAGCACGCTTGCGTAAAATGTCGAACGTCTCCGTGCCCGTCTCACGCATGATCTTGCTCACCTCATTGGTGCTTTCCAGGGTGCGCTCAAAGGCACGGCGATTGAACTCCATCTGACGCGTCGGCATTTGGCTGAGGTCAAAATTCTGCATCATGTCGGTGATGTCTGCCAGCGCCTCTTCAAGATGCGCGCGCTGGCGCTCCATCACGGCCTGTGTGCCCTTGGACGTTGCCGCCGCCGCCTGCTGCATCGCCTCGATATTGCGCTTGTGATAATCGATGATCTCCGACACTTCGACTGAGGGCAGGTTCAAATTGCCGCCGAACTGCCTGAACATTTCGGTGAACGGATTGCGGTCTGACATGGCAATGCTCCTCTTGTTATTGTCAATTTGATCATGCTCGTTGAAAATTGGCAAATCAAATCAACGGTATCAAAAGCTAAACAATGAGATTTCAAGCGTGTGCAGGACAAGTCCGACCAGCCCGCCAATCAACATCCCATTGAAACGGATATATTGCAGATCCTTGCCAACATTGGCTTCAATCAACGTCACCAGCTGGCGGAAATCCCAACGTTTGACTTCATCTGCAACGAAGGCCGAAACCGAACTTTTGCGCTCTTCGACAAAGGTCGAGAGAGCCTCCGCGACCATGCAATCTATGCGAAATTGCAGCGAATCGTCTCGCTTTAGCTGGTTGGAAAATTCAACGAACATGGCTGTCATTTCACGCACCAGAACGGATTCCTCCGAGGCCGTGTCTCGGTCGACATAGGTCTTGAGGCTCTTCCAAAGCTGATCGACAATGCCCGTAATTTCTGGATTGTTCAAAATCTCTTTCTTGAACCGCTCGGCCCGCACCGCAAAGCGTTTCGATGTCTTGATCCTTTCGACATAGCTCAGGAGGAACTTTTCGAATTCGGTACGCAACTCGTGGTCTGGATCGTTTTTCACATCATCAAGCAGCGACCCGGTGGCCCTGACGATGCGCTTAAGGATCAATGAATCGGCCTGAAAAATGTAGAGCAGAGTGGGCAACTCGCGAGCTACCTGCTGCTGAACGGTTCTGAGCGCCGCTTCATCGGCGAGCAGGCCATGCATGGCGACCAGTAAATCATCAAACAGCTTCTGGTAGCGCCCGTCTTTGAGGAAGGAATCGAGCACTTGCTCGGTGAGTGGCTTCAGGTCGACCTTCTCAAGTCGACGTGACACCTTCTTGGCGGCGAAGTCCTTGAACCCCGTATCCTCCACCGCTGCGAGAATGCGTGGCATCAGGCCAGCTATGAAAGTCGCAAGCTCTTGAGACCTGCTGCGGTCGGACAGGTGATCGGCGACAATCTTCGTAAAGCGGACATCACGTAACCGTTCTTCGACAATGTCGCGGGACAGGAAGTTTCGTTCCAGAAACAGGCCCAGATTGTCGCCGATCCGCTCCTGATTGGCCGGAATGATGGCCGTGTGAGGGATCGGCAGACCAAGCGGCTTCTTGAACAGCGCCACGACCGCGTACCAGTCAGCAATGCCGCCAATTGTGGCCGCTTCGGCAAAGGCGGCGACAAAGGCGAAGGCGGGATACTGGGCGGCCAGCGCCTTGGCGGCCACCATTAAGACAAAGCAGCCGAAGAGCACACATGTGGCCAACGATTTGACGCGTTTGAGCTGCGCAAGCTTGGTTCGATCATCCGAACTCAGCATCGTGCTGTCATTGGCTCCAGAATTTGCGCTCTCTTTCTTCAAGTGCCCCTCAATTCACAAAAAGTGTTGCACCAGAAATTCCTCTAATATATTGAATTCAAAAAATAAAAAGAAGATCATTATTTTGACGTTTACGTAACAGGAAATTTTTGTTGCACTGCACAAAATTTGATCTATATAGGCTGTGTCTCGGGCCGCATCGGGCGAGACCGAAACCATAGCTTAACACAAGAATGGACCTGACATGACCAAGAAGACCACCACGAAAGCGGAAACCGTGAGAGACGAAACCATCATTGCGGCAGAAGCCAGCAAGATGACCACGAAAGTGGCAGAATCGGCTCGCGAAATCATGCGCCGCAGCGCCGCGACCGCAAAAGAACGCTCCGACAGCGCCTATGACGGTGCCACACAGTTCAACTCCAATCTGGAAAGCGCCATGAACCGCATGGTCGGCGGCTATGTTACTGTTCTCGGCGGCATCGCGACTGCAACGCATGAAAACGTCAACCGCGCTTTGACCACCGTTGAGAAGCTCGCCAATGCACAGTCCTTGACGGAAGCCGTCAAAATCCAGTCGGATTACGTCCGGGAAAACACCACCGCGAATATCGAAAATATCCGCGTTGCTGCCAACACCACGCGCGATGTCATGATGGACGGCGCAGCTGCTGTTCGCGAAAATGTTGCAAAAGTTTGGCCTTACGGCAAAGCTGCGTAAATAGGCGACAGCTTCTGGCTCGGGGAACGTCGCATACGGCTTGTCACTCAAGCGACGCCTGGCTCGAAAGCCGACCCGGTTCCCCCTCCTCGGGGAATGGTCCACAAGGGGCCATGAAAAGCCCGTCTCTTCGGAGACGGGCTTTTCTGTTGTGAAGTCAGTATTGCGGGACGCCTAATCCGACACCCACACATCCAGCACGTAACGGCCATCGCTCATTAGCTTGGCGAGCCAGGCCTCAGCCTCGTCCTCGCTGCAATCGGTTTCCTCGCGATACATCAGCGCAAGGGCCCTGCGAACATCCGGTTCCATATGACCGCCATCGCCGCAAACAAAAATCTTGGCGCCCTTTTTAATCAGTGCCCAGACTGCGTCGCGCTGGTCCCGCAGCACGTCTTGAACGTAGACGCGCTTCTTTTCCTTACGCGAGAAGGCGACATGCAAATCGGCCACACCATCGGCTTCGAAAGCCTTCAATTCATCTTCATAGATGAAATCCTGCTCCGGGTGGCGACAACCGAAAAACAGCATGGCTGGTCCAAGCTCCTCACCTTTCGTCTTCAGCGCAGCCCGTTCCTGTAGGAAGCCTCGAAACGGGGCGATTCCGGTGCCCGGTCCGACCATGATGATCGGCTGTTTGGTATCCTGCGGCAGGGTAAAGCCAGCGCTGGGCTGACGCATGGCGGCATGAATGCGCGTTCCCTCTTCCTGGCGTTCCAGATAGGTGGAGCAGACGCCTTCATAGGTCGCATCGCTGCCGCGTGCCTTGTCGCGAACAACCGCAACTGTGATCGAGCATTTGCCCTCGTCCTGTTTGGGAGAAGAGGAGATCGAATAGTAGCGCGGCACCATATTGGGGCAGAGCTGCAAGAACACGGCGAAGGGCAATTCGCAGGCCGGAAACCGTTCCAGCAGGTCAAGCACCGAGAGCTTCTTGGCGAACACTTCCTGTTTGAAATCATCACCCGCCAGCGCTTCCAGCTGCGGTTTTGAATGCGGGCAATCAGTGTGTTTGACCAATTGCTCGACATCGCGACGGCCGGCAGGGCTTTGCAGTTCGATCAACTCACCAAGCAATTGCGACAGCGCTATGGGCCTGTCGGTGGGCAGGGATGAGTGTTCTGCCGAGGTGGCCGACAAGCGTACATATCGATCAGCCGGAAGGCCAAAGCGCGCCTCCACTCGCTTGATGAGATGCGGTGCGTTCCTTGGCACCACGGATAGGTGGTCGCCTGGCGCGTATCGCATGCCTTCGGCCAGAGCGATCTCAATGTGGCGCGTCGAACGACCGGAAGAGCTGTTCTGTAATTCCCGGTTTTGCGTGATTGTAACAGGGACGGCGCCGACTTGAGCGACAAGCGGGTTTTCTGAACTCTCTTCCAGAATCTCCATAGAATAGAGCGGCGGCGCTTCTGCTTGAGCGGAAAAGTCGACATCAAGCCCAAAGGCTTCACCGACTTTCGGCCAGAGCGGTTCGAACCAGGTTTCAAACTGCCCATCGAGATCGTCCTTTGCGTCGGCTTCGGCGCGATCGTGCAGGCGAACTGCGCCCAGTCGCTCCATGTGCTCGTCGATGTGTCGCGGGGTCGCCATATAGGTTGCGGCCCAGTCGCTGTGCCCGCAGCCAAGCACGGTGTAGCGTAGGCCATCGAGCGTGCCGCTTTCCGCGGTTTGCAACCATTCTACAAACTGTCCGGCATTGTCAGGCGGGGTGCCGTTGTAAGAGGCAGAGGCGATGATGACGACGCTGTCGCGAGGCAGCTTGTCGACATAGTCATCCAATGAGCCGAGTTCGGTCTCAAACCCGTTCAGATCGGCGGAGCGGGCGATGGTCCGCGCTAGTTCTTCCGTTGTGCCAAGATTGGAGCCGTAAAGCACCAGGGCTTTGGTACCGTGGCTTGGCCGTTTGGCGGCAGCGGCGAGGCCCGCCGTTTCGGCATCCACCGGTCGGGTAACGGCGCGCGACCCACCGCGGATCACATCCTTGCGCAGCTTGACCTTCATGGTGAAGCCGTCCGGCTTGATCGACAGCGATTCGCGAATTTTCAGCTTGTAGTTCTTGTGATCGAAGAGCTCGAAGCGTTGCAGGATCATGCCGATCATCATCGTCGCTTCCTGCATAGCAAACTGCCGCCCGATGCAAGCACGCTTGCCGTTGCCGAAGGGTTTGTAGGCATGGATCGGCCGTTTCGCGATCGCTTCCTTGGAGAAGTTCTCTGGGTTGAAGGCTTCCGGATCAGGTCCCCAAACCTTCGGGTCGCGATGCAGCATCAACAGCAGTACATTGACGAATGTGCCCTTCTTGATCTTGTACTTGCCGCCAATGATCTCGTCCTCATAAGGAGCGAGACCGAGCGCTGGCGCTGTCGGCCACAGGCGCAAGGACTCAGATAGGATCTGCTGAATATAGTTGAGTTGGTTCACCTGCTTCAGTGTCGGCTCAAGCGAAATGTCCCGGCCCAGCACCCGGTCGACCTCTGCATAGGCCTTCTCCAGCACATCGGGATGGTTGAGTAGGAAGTACAGCGTGAAGGACATCAATCCCGATGTCGTTTCATGGCCGGCGATGAGGAACGTGTTGATCTGATAGCGGATGTTTTCGTCCGACAGGCTCTCGCCCGTCCGCTTATCGACGCCCGACATCATGTAATTCATCAGATCATTTTGCGCCGTTTCGCCCCCGCCTATGCGACGGTCGCGAATGAGATCGTCCACCAGCTTGTTCATAAAGCCGACATCGTTCTCCATCTGATTGAGGCGCTTGCGCAAAATGGTGTCTTCAAACGGCAGGCCGCGCTGCATCATGCAGGTTTCAAGCGTGCGGGTGAGTGCATCGATGAACGGATGGTAGTCACGCCGATAGAAAGAATTGAAGCGATAATCGAAGCCGCAAATGCCGATCGTGTCGAGCGCGACAGCAGTCATGTCATGGACGACATCGATCTCATCATCAGCGTTTAGCCGCTCCCATTTGGTGCAGAGCTGCGTCGCCACATCGATCATTTGCGGCATGTAGTTGATCATGGCCTGGCGGCTGAATGTCGGCATCAGGATATTGTGCGCCTTCGACCAGTTGGGATCGCTGGTGTTGCCGGTAAAGAGGCCATCACCGCCAATGGCCCGCACCCGGCGCAGCGCCCCGCGCACCGCCTTGTCGAACCGGCTTTCGTCGGAGAGTTCAGCAACGAGTTCAGCGTCTGACACCATGATGATGGGTGTTCCCATCATTTCCAGCCGATAGATGCCGCCAAGCTCGCGCGTGATGTCCATCAGGCTTTGCAGTGGCGCATCTTTGTCCACCGACAGCACATTGCCGATGAAGGGCATCTTGTCGGGTTCGGGAATGCGCTCCAGCTTCACGGTGTCAGCCATGACGTTGCCTCCAAATTCTTACGTTTACGTACAGGTAAGACAATCCCTGACGCTTCGCAATGTTTGTGTTTGCACCACTATGGCATGATGGCAGGCACTGCACACCCGTTGAAGTTGCCAGTTATGCCTGAGCGTGATCGGCTCGTCGGCGGCGGGCGGGTAGCGGCAGGTGAGCTCAACTCGCTGACGGCGAACGGAACGTCCAACCGGGGCTGAAGTGACGCCTGATACGCGGCTTCCAAAGATAGGACAGCATGATAGCGGCGAGAGCGGATGAATATTGCCCATCACGCCAGGCAGCGGCCACACGTTCCAATTGCAGATAGGCGTTCATTCGGCGCCAGGCTTGGGGTTGGGCTATTTCGAGCTCCCCATGGTGAGCACGAATTGCCTCGGCTGCTTCATCGATGCGTGCAAGGCTGGTGCGGTTGGCCGGATCGATCCGAACGGTCGCCTTGTCCGCAACAAACAACCGTCCGCCGCGCTTGCCGAAGCGCAGTCCCCATTCGAAATCCTCCAGCCGTGGCAGGTTCTCATCAAACCGCATTGCGTCATCACGATACACGCTTGAATGAGCGATCAGCGTGGATCCCGGGCAGTACCAGCACCCGCTGGCAAAGGCATCAAGAGTGGATGCCGCACCAGGAATGCGTGCTCGCAACTCGCCGTTTCGATCTCGCTCCAACCATCCGCAGGAAAACAGGCTGGTCGCGAGCGTTCCTGCGTTGAGTCGATGCTCTGCGATGCAGGCGTCAACATAGTGAAGGCGAGCAGTCAGAGTGTCGGGCAGCCAAACGTCGTCTGCATCCAGAAAGGACAGCCATGCCGTTTCGGCGTGAACCACACCGGTGTTGCGTGCAGCCGAGGCGCCACGATTTTCCTCATGTCGGATTACGCAGGTTCGAGGGTGTTCGGTCATATCGCGCGGTAACTTTAGCGGCGGCTGTGAGGCATCATCGATGATGATGATGCGAACAGTCTCGCTGTTGGCGCGAACGCTCGACACAGCACGCTGCGTCATGTCCTGCATGTTGTAGGAAGGAATAATGACGGTCAGCGTGTCTGCCGTGGGACCAGCGGCGTCACGAGCGCCTGCAATCGGTTCCGCCACGCTCAGCGTTCAGTCTCCAGATTGGCCAGCGCCTCCATCTGCAAGTCGAACCCATCCTGAATGTGGGCGGTGAAGACTTCCAGCGCCTCCGTGCGATCGCCGCTTTCGATGACATCGATAAGCGGCATGTGAGCGCCAAGGGATTTTTCGAGATCCAACGCTTCGATAGCGGCGAAGATACGAAACGCCATCGCCTTGCCCCAGATCATGTCGAACATTTCCAGCAGATACCGATTTCCGGCGCGCTCCACAAAGGCGCGGTGAATGTCACGATTGGCCTCGAAATAGGCTTCAACCGTCGGCGTTGCTATGTCTTCCTTGCGCCTCACCAGATCGCGAAGTTCGGCCATATCATCAGCCGTGTGATTGACGGCGAGAATGCGAGCGCACTGCCCTTCAATAGCGGCGCGGGATTGGTAAAGCTCCCTGATTTCCAGATCATCCATGCGGTAGAGACGAAAGCTGCCGCGATTTGAAACCTCCAGCACACCTTCCTGCTCAAGCCGCATAAGGGCTTCACGAACCGGCGTGCGGCTGATTTGCATGTCCGCCGCCAATTTTTCCTGCACCAGAACGTCACCGGCGCCGATCTCGCGTCGCATGATGGCAAGCTTGAGCTGCTCATAGACTTCGTCTGCGAGCCTCTTGCGTTGCGGCTGGATGCTGCGAAACTTCATGTCGGACAGGGCGTATCGCTCTCATTCATCTGTGTATTTGTATACAGGATACACAGATACAGTCGCAAGCGATCGTGAAAACTCCCTTGTGCCGGGCTTTGTATACCGTATACAGTATGCAATGCAGATTGGGTTAGGAGGTCCAGCTATGTGCGGAATTGCAGGGCGTATTCTCAGCGCACCGGGTGTGATCGGCAACGATCTTGTTGAACTGATGGATGCGCAGGAACATCGCGGTGCCGATTCAACGGGCTTTGCGATTTACGGGCCGCAGCGCGACTATGGCTATGTGCTTCGCGGAATGGGCTTTGACAAGTCGCAACTCGATCAAGATATGCGCGATTTTGAGAATCTGCTGCATGATAACGGGTCCGGTTTGATGTCGGACCCGACGATCATCCGCAATGAGGAGCGCCATTATTGCTTCCGCATGGAGATCGAAGACCCGGATGATCTTGCCGGTTGGGTGCAGGATGCAGACACGCTTTCCGACCGGATTGAGGTCCAAAGCTGCGGACGCAGCCTTGAAATTATCAAGGATACTGGCAGCGCCGCCGCAGTCGCGGACAAGCATCATGTGCGCGATATGGTCGGTACGCATGGTCTCGGCCATGCCCGACTGGCCACGGAGAGTTCTGTCCTTCCCAACGCGTCGCATCCCTTCTGGGCCCGCCCGTTCTCTGATGTGGCCATCGTCCATAATGGCCAGATTACGGATTACTTCACCTGGCGCGAGAAGCTGGAACGGCAGGGCTATCGCTTCCTAACGGGCAATGATTCCGAACTTATCGCGGTTTGGGTGTCAGACCAGATGAAAGCAGGTCTGGGTCTGGAACAGGCCCTGCGCAAGTCCATCACGTCGATTGACGGCGTGTTCACCTATATGATCGCCAATGCAGACGGCATTGGATTTGCCAAGGACCGTTTTGCAATGAAACCGCTGGTGGTGATTGAGCGCGGCGGCGATATCGCCATGGCGACGGAAGAACAGGCGGTGCGTCGTGTGGTCACCGAAGAAGCTGACGTCATCAACCATGACGGGCCGTCGTTGATCGGCCTTTGGGGTGTCGGCAATCGGAGGCTTGCGGCATGAGCGAAGTCGTCGTGGATGTCGGCCAGCGCTACATCAAGGAAGTTAATATCGAGATCATGGAGGCGGCCAATGCGGGCAAGCCGATCCGCGTGGTCAATACGCTGTCGCGGCACAATCTTGGCATTGGTCTGCCGGATGGTGCACAGATCTCCTTTGAAGGATCGGTTGGCTATTATTGCGGCGGGTTGAACACTGGCGCGACCATCGAAATCGAACGCAATTGCGGCTGGGCGCTTGGCGAGGGCATGTCGAAGGGTCTGATCACGGTGGGGGAACGGGCCGGCATGTCCTGCGGCGCAGCCATGATTGGCGGCACCATCCATGTGAAGGGCGATGCGGGTCCGCGTTGCGGCGTGGCCATGAAGGGCGGCAATATCGTGGTCGAAGGCAAGATCGGCTATCAGTCCGGATTCATGGCGCATGCCGGCCGCATCATCGCTCTTGGCGGAGCGGGCGAAAGCTGTGCTGATGCTCTTTGGGAAGGCGAGGTTTGGGTCGCGGGAGACGTAGACAGTCTTGGTGTTGATGTGAATGTGGTGGAACCTGCGGCTGAAGAGGTCGCCGAGGTTGACGCCATTCTTAAACCGCTCGGCCTGGTCGACAGCAGCCGCAACTGGCGCAAGATGATTTCGGGTCAGCGCCTCTGGTACTTCGAATCGAGGGACGCAAGCGCATGGCTCATGATCTGATTGTTTGGCGTTCCGATGGTTTGCGCTTGCGCGAGCGAACAGCGAGCCGGTGCTTGTGCACCGCCCACGCGGAGCCGCCGCTTTCGCGGTTGGCGTGAGCGCAAGGAGAGATTGCATGGCTCATGATCTGACAAAGCCTTACGACTATCCCTTTGAGCTTCCGCCAGAAGAGGAAATCCGCTTCCTCGATGACGGCGCAATTGAAGGGCGTCCCGCCGGTGTTCCTTCGTCATATGATGAGGGGGGCTCGACGCGCTGGACGCCGGAGGCGATCTCAGAGGTGCATGCGTTGGCGCAGCTCGGTCGCTACCAGGTGCGCGGCTACAATACGTTCAACAAGCGTATGCCAACTTTCGATGACCTGACCTTCGTGCCCGCAACGATGACGCGCCTGCCGTTGGAGGGCTATCGTGAAAGCTGCAACACGACCACCATTCTGGGTGGAGGCCGCGGACCGGATGTCGTGGCCCGACCACTGGAATTGAAGATCCCGATCTACATTGCCTCCATGTCCTTTGGCGCCCTCTCGGCATCGGCCAAAGCGTCTCTCGGCTTCGGGGCCTCAAAAGTCGGCACCATGACCTGCACCGGCGAAGGCGGCATGTTGGAGGAGGAACGCGAGGCGTCGCAACGGCTCGTCTATCAGATGTCGCCGGCACGCTACGGCGTTGATCTTGACCATCTGCGCCGTGCTGACGGGCTGGAAATCGTGGTTGGGCAGGGCGCCAAGCCGGGAACGGGCGGGCTTCTGCTTGGCATGAAAGTCTCGCCCCGCGTCTCTCAAATGCGCACGCTTCCCGAAGGTGTCGATCAACGCTCGACAATCCGGCACCCGGATTTTCTTGGTGCCGATGATTTGGCCATCAAGATCGAAGAACTGCGCATCGCGACGAACTATCAGGTGCCGATTTCGATCAAGATGGGCGCAACCCGTCCGCGCTACGATGTTGCCATCGCCGCAAAGGCCGGGGCCGACATTGTGGTCGTCGATGGTGCCGAAGGCGGCACGGGCGCCTCACCCGAATTGCTGCTCAACCACACTGGTATTCCCACGATGAGCGCGATCCGGGCGGCGCGCGAAAGCCTTGATGAATGCGGCATGACGGGCAAGGTCAGCCTTGTCGCAGCGGGCGGCATTCGTTCCGGTGTGGACGTCGCCAAATGCCTCGCACTCGGGGCCGATGCGGTGATGATCGGCAATTCCGCGATGATCGCCATGGGCTGCAACTCGCCGCGCTATCTTGAAGACTATGAAAAGCTCGGCACATCGCCCGGTGCTTGCCACCATTGTCATACTGGCATGTGTCCGGTTGGGGTCGCGACGCAGGATCCGGAGCTTGAAAAGCGCATGAATCCGAAAGCGGGGGCAGAACGTGTTGCGCGCTACCTCACCGCAATGACGATGGAAGTCACGGCGCTCGCCAAGGCCTGCGGCAAGTCTTCGGTGCACAATCTTGAAGTGGAGGATTTGCGCGCGCTGAGCTTCGAGGCCTCCGCCTTCACCGGTGTGAAAATGGCTGGCATCGACTGCGCATTCGAGTGGTGACGGATACACTGCAATCGCTCTCTTGGAGTGAGCTTGGCGCTTGTGGATCTTCTCCCCGCTCGCGGGGAGAAGGTGCCCGAAGGGCGGATGAGGGGCTAAGCGAAGCCGAATGCCAGGCGGTGTTCCTGGGCCATGATGCCCCTCACCCGCCGACTGGCGGCTCTCGGCTGCGCCGTTCGTCGGGTCTTGCGACCTCTCCCCGCAAGCGGGGAGAGGGTTCCGCGACCATAGAGATCGTTCGACACGGACCTTCCCATGAACATTACCATTTATGATTGCGTCACTGGCGATCCGCTGCGGGATCGGTATGGCAGCATCGCCCTGCGGATAGAGGCCTGGATCGGGCCGCATCTGCCGGAAGCTGAATTTTCAATGGTGCATGTCGCGGGTGGTGAGCGGATGCCGCAGCCGGACACGGTCGATGGCGTCATCATCTCTGGCTCGGAAAAGGGCGTCTATGACGACACGCCCTGGATGCAGCCCCTGCGCGACAATCTTGAGCAGATGCGCGTGGCGGGCGTGCCTATGTTCGGCATTTGCTTTGGCCATCAGATCATGGCCGATGTTTTTGGCGGCAAGGCGCAAAAGGCCGATAAGGGGTTCGTCACCGGGTCACGCAGTTTCGAGACGGCGAATGGAGAGTTGCGCTCTTATCTCGCGCATCAGGATCAGGTGAGCGATGTGCCGCCTGGAGCGGAAGTTATTGCATCGGCACCGCATTGTCCCGTTGCTGCGCTGGCCTATGATTTTCCGGCGCTTTCGGTGCAGTTCCACCCGGAATATGATGCGGCCTTCACGACGGACCTCATTGAGATGTTTGGTCCGCAGCTTATGTCACCGGTGGAGATCGAGGCGGCTACGGCAACGCTGTCTGCCAATGTGCCACGGGATTTGTACTGCGAAGAAGTGGCAGCGTTTTTTCGGTGGAGACAGTCAGCCTCATGCCCTTCGCTTGGCGAGTGACACCTGTTTTCCGATGGGGTGACGCACGACTGAGCAGGATCGGGAGCCAAGATGATGCAGAGCCTTTCCGGTGGATGCCGATGCGGGCAGGTTCGCTATCAGGGCGTGGCGACCGGCGGGCCGATGTTCCGGTGCCATTGTCGCGATTGCCAGCAGCTCACCGGATCCGGGCATGCTGATATGGTGCCGCTGAGTGTGGAGTCCTTTTCCATCACCGGCCCCGTCAAGACATTCGAGATGATCGGAGGGTCCGGCCAACCAACGTTCAGTGGCTTCTGTTCCAACTGCGGATCGCAGATAGCGCGCCGGAGCCAAAGAATGAGCGACCGCATCTATGTCCATGCCGCATCGCTTGATGACCCCAGCCACCACAGGCCGCAGAAATCGCTGCACTCAGGAGCGGTTCAGCCATGGGACGAAGCTTCGATCATCAAGGACTGATCTTAGGTTGGTGACTGTCGCCCAACACCCTAACGCCCACTCGGGCTTTCCTTCGGCGAGAGTTTGCGCCGACCCGCGATCTTGAAGCGGTCCGCCGTGCCGTAGTCGCGCATCGCAACGCCCGCGACGAAATCGCCAAAGACCGGGCCGTGCTTGAACAGATGGCCGGAGCAGCCGCCTGCGAAGAGCACATTGTCGTGCTGCGGATGCCAGTCGACGATGAAATGCGTGTCCGGGGTCAGGATCACCTGATTGAATTTTGAATCGACCACCCGTTCGCCGATCAGACCGGGCAGTCGGTGGAGGATATATTGGCGCGTCTTGTTGAGCGACTGTTTCTCGATCAGCCGCTCATCATTGTTGATGTCGATGGGCGTGTTGGGGATCACCACCGCCGCCTTCACGCCTGAACCCTCTGACGAGGGAATGCCGAACGACCCCTGTCCGTGATCGATCCAGCATGGCATGTTTTCCATGTCGAACTGGTCGGATCCGTCCGGCGTGGATGTGTAAAGCACATTGATGCCCATTATGGCCGATATTGGTGCAATGCTGCGCGGAAACATTTCCGCCATCCATGCGCCGGTTGCGATGACGATAACGTCCGCCTCAAGATGCTTGCCGTTGAGCATGGGTCGTTCACTGGTATCGGTGGTGACCGTGCCGCGCTTGACGATGCCGCCCTCGCGCCTGAACAGATCGATTGTCGTGATCACGCAACGATGTGCCATCAGCAGCCCGGCTTCAGGTTCAAACAGCGCATATTGAATCTCGTCCACCTTAAATTGTGGAAAGCGGGCACGGACATCGTCCGGCGTGAAGCGGTAGTAGGGCACCCCGACGCGATCAAAGGTCTCAGAGGTTGCGTCTTCCCAATCGCAATGGCCCTGGGTCGCCAGAATGAGCGCGCCGCACTCATACATGAGGTTCTGGCCCGTCTCCGCCTGCAATTCGAGCCAACGTGCCCGACTTTCGCGCGCCCAACGTGTGTAGAACTCGTCACGGCCCGAAATGGCACGAATGACACGGTTGTAGTCGCTTGATGCCGCCCGCGCGTGGCCCGGTTCCCAGCGATCGATCAGTGTCACCTGCGCGCCACGCCGTTGCAGATGCAAAGCCGTCATCGCGCCTGCAATGCCACCACCGACCACAAAGACTTTCGCTTTCATCATGTTTACGATAGGGCCTTGCCGTGTACTGTATTTTTGGATACTGTATACAGAATGCAGTTCATTGGCAAGGATTGCAACAAGGGAGGAAGGCCTGTGCCGAACCAAGACTTTGAACTGCCGGAAGGCACCCACACCGTCATTCTGGGGTTGGGAGATGCCTGCGGGATCATGCGCGGAAAGCGCATTCCGGCGAGCCATTGGGACACGATCTGCAAGAACGGAAACGCGCTCTCCATTGCGCTGTTTGCCATCGATATGACCTGCGATGTCTGGGACACGCCCTATGTCTCTTTCGATAATGGCTATCCCGACATGCATATGTTCCCGCTGACCAAGCCGGTCGCCCTGCCATGGGAGCCGGGCGTCGCGATTTCCTTTGCCCGTGCCGAAGGCATGGACCACAAGCCGGTGCCGATTGATCCTCGCAATGCGCTCATCCGTCAGGTCGAGCGTGCCGCTGAGATGGGCTTTGAGGTCAATGTCGGCACGGAACTCGAATTTTATCTGCTCGACCCTGAAACCATGAAGCCCAAGGATGAGGGCATTCAGGTTTACGGTCTGGAGCGGGCTGCCGAGCTTGAACATGTGCTGGGGCCGATCCGCAGCCAGATCAATGAATGCGGCATCCCGATCGAACAGTCCAATCCGGAATATGCTGCCGGACAGGTTGAGGTGAACATCCGCTATGACGAAGCGTTGACGGCTGCCGATCGCGTCGTGATGTTCCGCACCCTCGTCAAGCAGCTCGCCGGTGCGCATGGCTACAAGGCGACCTTCATGGCCAAGCCTTTCTTTGAGGAGTCGGGCAATGGTTTCCACGTCCACTACTCGCTTTGGAAAGGCGGCAAGAACGCCTTTGCCGATGACGGCAGGCTGAACGGGATCGGCCGCAACTTCGTCGCCGGTGTTCAAAAGCGCATGGCGGAAGCTGCCGTCACCGGTTCGCCCACGGTCAATGGATACCGTCGTCGCCAGCCCTACACATTCTGCCCAATCAACACGACCTGGGGTATCGACAATCGCACGGTCGGTATTCGCATCATCGAAGGCAGCGACAGCGCCGTTCGTGTTGAGAAGCGTGATGCCGGGGCGGATTCGAACCCTTATCTGCTGCTTGCCGCAGATCTGGCTGCCGGTCTCGACGGTATCGAACAGGGCATGGAGCCGTCGCCGATCTGTGAAGGCAATGGTTATGAGGTCGAGGACGCCGATCCGATTCCGACCGATCTTGCAACAGCGATTGAACTCGCACGTGGTTCGGATTGGCTCAAGGATGTGATCGGCGAGACCCAATACGAGCTCTACATGCAAATTTGCGAGCGCGAGCTTGGTTTCTACAACGACTTCATTGCCAATCAGGTCACGCAGTTGGAGCGTGACCGCTATCTGGGCAATTTCTGATGAAGCTCGCCCGCGTCAAAGGTTCCGTCACTGCCACCGCCAAGGATGCACAACTCGTCGGCCATGCGCTGCTATTGTGTGACTGCGTTGACGAGCAGGACAATGTCGTGGAGGCGGCAATTGTTGCCGCTGACACGGTTGGAGCCGGCGCGGGCGATCGCGTCTTGATCATCACCGGTTCGGCGGCCCGTTTGGCGTCGTCTATATCGGGCCTGCCGGTCGATGCGGCCATCGTTGCGATTGTCGATGATGTGCGCGTTTGAGGAAGTCTAACCATTCGTTTTGAGGAGCATAAGCAATGGCAAAACCAGCAGCGGGCCAGGCGGCCCTGGGCATGATTGAAACACGTGGTCTGGTGGCTTCCATCGAAGCGGCAGACGCGATGGTGAAGGCGGCAAGCGTGAGCATCGTCGGTCAGCACAAGGCCGGTGGCGGTTTGGTCGCAACGCTTGTGCGCGGAGAAGTTGGTGCCGTGAAGGCGGCGACGGATGCAGGTGCAACAGCTGCCAACAAGGTGGGCGAAGTCGTCTCCGTCCATGTGATCGCGCGCCCGCATGACGAATTAGAAGCGATCATCGAAGGTATGTCCGCCTGATCGGCTGATTGTACGACAAGAGCGTTTTCATGAGTTCCGACTTCGCAGAATTTGCAGAGGCGGCGAGCCAGACCCGGAGGGCTGCGGCAGACACTCCGCCGAAGTTTGAGCGGGTCGCCGTGCTGGGCGGTGGCGACGATGCGCGCCTGTTTGCGGCCTTGTCGCTTGCGCAGGGTTGCGAGGTTACCTTGTTTTCCGCCTATGGATCGGAACTCGACGCCATGCGCGCCTCTTCCGGCATCGCACTACGTGGTGACGGACCCATCGGCACCTATCAGTTCGACCGCGCTGACACGCCATCGATAAGACTCACCGCGCAGATCGATGCTGCGGTAAAGGATGCCGATCTGATCTTTCTGACCGGCCCGATCCACAAGCAGCGCACCTATGCGATGGTGCTCGCCGATCATCTGAAGGATGGTCAGGTGGTTGCACTTTGTCCCGGTCGCTCTTTGGGGGCTTTGGAGACGGCGTGGTATCTGCGCATCGGGGGAGCGACGGCAGACATCGCGATTGTTGAGGTACAGGGCGCACCTTTCTGGTTTGCAGCTCAGGGCGCCGTGCTGACACTGAGTGAGCGCGAACCTGCTGTCGCAGCAACCCTGCCGCGCGGGCGCCCGCAGGTGCTCGACGCGTTGTCAGTGATTTTGCCAAACATTGCGCCATGCGAAAGCGTGCTGACATCGGGCTTTGCCGATGGCTCTGCTCTGGTCGAGTTCCCTGCCTTGCTGATGGGCGGGCCTGCGCTGGCGAGCGGTGCCATTCAGATTCCCATGGGGGGAGCGCCGCTACCTGAAAACGAAACCTTCGCCAGCCTGATCGGGCCGGAGCAAAGGTCGATCATTGAGGCTTTGGCGGCGGAACGGCATGCGGTTGCCGCACGCTTCGGCGTTCGCGATTTGCCGGACGCCGAAGGCTGGATCAATCAGCATGCCGGAGCGCTCAAGGGCCGGGGTCGCCGTGCAGTGCCGGCGCTGACCGAAGCCAAAGCCCTGTTGCGCGACGGCGTCATCGGCTCCTTTGTGCCGCTCATTTCGGCAGCCGAGCTCGCGAGCGTTGATGTGCCGGTGTCGCGTTCGATGGTCACGCTCGCGTCAAGTGTTCTCGGTGCTGACATAGCAAGCGCTGGTCGGCGGCTCGACACGATCGGCATACGCGCAGCAGACATCGACGCTGCTCGCTCCGCGATGGATGCTATTGCGACGGGGGCACGTTGATGGACGCCGATTTGAAATCCATCGCCGCTGCGAGGCGCTGCGCGGAAACGGCCTTTGACGCCTATCGCAAGTTCCTCGGCACGGACCCCGCTCATATCGACGCCATCGTCCAGGCGATGGCGGATGCGATTGAACCGGAAGCCAAGAGACTTGGCGAAATGGCCGTTGCGGAGACCGGCTATGGCAATGCAGACCACAAACGCGTCAAAGATCTGATGAATGCGCGGGGCACGGCGGATTGGCTGCGCGATGTCACAACGCTTGGCATGTTGTGGCGCGATGATGCCACCAAGATCGCGGCTTTCGGCGAACCAATGGGCGTTGTGGCGGCGCTGATTCCGGTCACTAACCCCTGTTCGACCGTGATTTTCAAAGTGCTGTCCGCTGTGAAGGCCGGCAATGCCATAGTCTGCGCACCGCATCCGCGTGGGGTCAAGTGCGGGCTAGAAGTGGTGCGCATCATGGCCAATGTCGCAGATCAGATGGGGGCGCCGAAGGGTCTGATCCAGTGTCTTGATCAGGTGACGATTCAGGGTACGGCTGAACTCATGAAACACCGCCGCACTTCGGTCGTGATGGCGACGGGTGGGCCAGGCATGGTCAAGGCCGCCTATTCCAGCGGCAAGCCCACGCTGGCCGTGGGAGCAGGCAATGTGCCCTGCTATGTGCATCAATCGAAGCGCCGTGAACTGGGCGAAGTCGCCGAGATGATCATCGCTTCCAAAAGCTTTGACTACGGCACGGCCTGCGTGTCCGAACAGGCGGTGATTGCCGATCCGCAGATTGCTCGCGATCTTCGCCACGAACTTAAGCTGAAGGGTGCCTATTTCTGTACGCCCGCTGAGGCTGACGGTCTCGCAAAGATCATCTTTACGGACCGCCAGGCGATGAACCCGGAACGGGTCGGGCAATCACCGGAGCGGCTTGCCGAGCTTGCGGGGTTCTCAATCCCGCCGCGCACCAAGTGTCTGGTGAGTGAGGAGAGCGAGGTCGGCTGGCAGCGTCCGCTTTCGGCAGAGAAGCTCAATCCGGTTCTGGCCTTCTATGAGGCGAAAGACAGCGCGCATGGGATCGAGCTTGCCCATGCCATCGCGAAGTTCGAAGGCTGGGGTCACTCGGCCGTCATCCACGCTGATGATCCGCAGATAGTGGCGCAATTTGCCACCATACCCACAGGTCGCGTGCTGGTGAATGTGCCCGCCATTCACGGTGGCGCGGGTTACGCAACTGATCTGGAACCTTCTTTCATGCTGGGCACGGGCACGTGGTCGGGGTCGATAACATCCGACAATGTGACGGCGCTGCATCTCATCAACATCAAGCGGGTCGCCTATGCCAACCGCCCCTGGCGCGACATTTATCAGGAGTATGGCGCATGAGCGGCATCATCATTCGCGCGCTGATGCAGATCGACAATCTGCAACCGAAATTCGCCGCCTACAACGGAGCGACCGTTCAGGGATCGGTGCCACTTTCCGGCGATACCGTGCTGATCGGCGAATTGGCGCCCGGCAATGGCGTCTTCCAGTTGATCGACCGGGCGCTGAAAGCCTCATCCGTCGAAGCCACCACGCAAATGGTGGAGCGTGAATTCGGCTTCTTCATCCTGCGTTCCCAATCAAACGCCGAAGTCACGATGGCGCGCGAAGCTCTTCTGGCAGAGCTTGGCGCAGCGATGTCGGACAGGTTGAAGCCGTCGATCACATCGACGCAGATCATCACCAGTGTCGAGCCCTATCAAGCGCAGTTGCTCAACAAATGGCGCAAGGGGTCACTGCTGGTTCCGGGGCAGACTCTCGGCATCATCGAATGCGCTCCGGCGGCCTATATATCGATTGCGGCCAATGAGGCGGAGAAGGCCGCTGAAATCGACATGGTGGAAATCCGCGCCGTTGGCCGCTTCGGGCGCCTCTTCGTTTCCGGCTCTGAAAACTCCGTGAAAACTGCGGTCGAAGCAGCCACTAAAGCGATCGAGGCCGTTGACGGGCAGCCCGGCTGATGGCCCGGATCGTCGGTTCAGAACTGATCGAGGATGCGCGCCAGCGCGGGCGCATCGTCTTTGAAATTCTGCCCGGCGATATCGTGACCGACGTTGCGCGCGAAACGGCTGAACGTATCGGGCTGCGGCTCGTCGAAGGCCCTCTTGAAAAGCCGCAATCGGTCCGCAGCGATGGCAACACCGCGATGCGGCGCCAACTGTACAAACGCAGTGCGCGTTGGGTTGCACCCCGCTCTGCACCAGCCATGAAAGCCTCACGTTTCGCCAAGATCGCGCTGATCGGCGCGGGAGGAGTTGGCGGCAACGTTGCCCATCTCGCGGCGTTGGCAGACATGGCGGACGAGATTATTCTCATCGATATCGCGCCGGGTCTAGCGGCTGCCACGGCGCTCGATCTCAATCATATGAGCGGAATCACGGGCGCCAGAACCCGCTGCACGGGCGCGGAAGACCTCTCCATGGTCGCCGGAGCCGATGTGGTGGTGGTCACAGCAGGGCGCGCGCGGGCGCCGGGCATGACGCGCGCTGATCTGATCAATACCAATGCCCGCGTCATTCGCTCCGCTGCCGAGGCGATCACTTCGAGCGCTCCCAACGCGGTGGTCATTGTCATCACAAATCCGCTTGATGAGATGACGTTTGAAATGTTGCGGGCAACGCAATTTCCACGTGAGCGGGTTCTTGGCATGGCCGGCACGCTGGATTCGAGCCGGTTCCGACACGCGCTCGCAAAAGCAGCGGGCGTAACGCCCGCCGATGTGAGCGCCATCACACTGGGCAGCCATGGTGAGGAGATGGCGCCGATCACTTCGCTGGCGCGCATCAAGGGAAGACGGCTGGAGCGGTTTTTGACCGACGATCAGATCGAAGCCTGCGTCAAGGATGCCGTTACCGGGGGCGGGCAGGTTGTGGCGCTGAAGAAGTCGGGATCGGCGACCATCGCTCCTGCGCATTCCACAATCGAGTTGTTGAATCATATGCGTGGCGCGACGAGCGGAAGCGTCCCGGTTTCTGTACTGCTGGAGGGCGAATACGGCATTTCCGGTGTTGTGGTTGGCGTTCCGGCGCATCTAGGCAGAAGCGGTCTCATCGAAGTGGAAAAACTGCGATTGAGCCAAGACGAGACGCAAGCGCTTCACGCCGCCGCGGATGCCATTCGAAATCGGCTTGGATTGTCGACATGATCATCAAACATCGGGGTGGTGGGCGTTTCGAAGAAGTCGGCAGCTATTCACGCGCCAAGCGCGTCGGGCCATTCGTTTCTGTCGCCGGAACCACCGCCATTGAACCAAGCGGCAAGCTGCACGCGCCCGGTGATGCCTATGCGCAGACGATCTATGTTCTCGGGCGTATAGAAAATGCGTTGCGCGAAGTCGGTGCCAATCTCTCCCATGTCATGCGCAGCCGCGCTTATCTGACTGATCTGTCGCAAGCCGGTGGATTTATTCGTGCTCATGGGGAAGTCTTTGCTGGTATCGACCCGGTGCTCACTGGCGTGCAGGCAGGATTGTCGCAACCCGGCATGGTGGTCGAGATCGATGTCGATGCGATCATCCATGACAGCGAAGGCCGCATCGCCTTCGATTGAGCCTTGGTCTGCCCACTGGTTCCGACCCCACGACGTGTCATCCCGGGTCTTGTACCTGGGATCCAGTCGTTCTGGATTTCTGGCACAAGGCCCGCGATGACGACATGATGGCGAAGGGCGGAGCCTCCAGCATCACTTTGCCGACCACAGAAAAGGTTTGACGCGACCCCACCCGGCTGTTTGGATACTGTATACAAAGCGAGGGCCGGGAGCATACGGCCTTTGTGGACGCCACACAGGAACCATCAATGGGAGGGACCCTCATGTCGAAACTCAAATCCTTGCGCAATCTTGCGCTGGCCGGCGTTGCAGCCGCCGGGCTGATGAGCAGCGCTGCCTTTGCCGAGATCAAGGTTGGCTTCATCGGCTCAACTTCCTCTGACACGGGGCTTTCGACGCTGCGCGGTGCGGAAATGGCGATTGAGGAGTTGAATGCAGCCGGTGGCGTGATGGGCGAGCAGATCAAACTGGTCACCGCCGATACGCAGGAGGACGTGACGGAGGGCGTGAAGGCCTACGAATATCTGGCGGAAACCGAGGAAGTTGATTTCATCATCTCCGGTTCCATCGATGATGTGAGCCTGGGCTGGATTCCGCGCATGCGCGAATACCAGATCCCCACGCTCGACACATGGACGAGTTCGATCACCATCATCGACATGGTGGTGGAAGACCCTGACACGATGGCGCCCTACTTCATGAACATCGCCTCCGACGAAGCGCTGGCGACGCTCTACATCAACTTTGGCAAGGATGTCCTGAAGAACAAAATGGGCTTTGAAAGCGTGGTCATATTGGCGGAAGACACAGCCTTCGGTCAGGCGATCACGGGCCTTGTGACGGAAGCGCTGGCGCCGGTCGCCGGCATCGAGGTCAAGGAAGTCATCACATATGATATCGGCACGAACGACTTTGCACCGATCTTCTCCAAGGCGCAGGCTTCTGGGGCAGACTTCATCTATCAGGTCAGTTCGGTAAACAGCCAGGTCATCTCCTCGCAATATGTGAAATTGCAGGTGCCGATGGCCATGACGGGCGTCAATGTGGCTGCGTTGGGCATGGAGTATTGGGAAGACACGGGCGGAGCCGGTGGCGGTATCTCCACCCTTTCGCCGCTCCCTTCCGTGGGCTTCAAGCTGGACCCGACCAGCGCGGATTTCGTGAAGCGCTATCAGGCAAAATATGACTCACGTCCGCGCGTCCCGCACTTCAACGGCTTCAATGCCTATTATGGCCTGAAGCAGGCCATGGCTGCAGCTGAAGCTGCTGGCGGCTTTGGCGATGCCAAGAAATGGGCCGCAGAGATGGAGAAACAGGACCTGAAGCTGGAACTCGATGGCAAACTGTGGCTGCGCTATGCCTTCTGGGGCAAGGATGAGGTGGAAGAAGTGACGCAGCGCACCTATCCCCACAATGCTCGTTTTGACCTTACTGCGCCTTACGACGATGCGCAGCCCTCCATGGTTGTTGTCCAGTGGAAGGAAGACGGTTCGGTCGGTGTGGTCTATCCGTTTGAATACGCCACCACTGAGTTTGAACTGCCAAGCTGGGTGAAACAGTAAGCCACCAAACATGCGCGTCGATGTGGAAGAGGCGTCGATGCGCAGTGTTTTTGGTGCCGGACGAGACGGCTGAACCATGCTTCAGGTGCTGATCCAGGGGCTTTTGCTCAGCGGTCTCTACGCGCTCATTGCCGTCGGCTTCACGCTGATCTTCAGCGTGGGCCGCGTTCTGAATCTGGCTTATGGCGCTTATCTTCTGATCGGCGGTTACGTCTACTTCCATTTCGCGCAAACGCTTGGCCTGCCGAAATTTGCAGGCGTCGCACTCGCCGGAATTTTTGGCTGCGCGATGGGGGTGCTGAAATATCAGCTTCTGGTGAAGCCTCTGAAAGGCAATCACGTCGCCATTGAGATATCCTCGCTCATTCTGGCGGTCTTTCTGCAATATGCGGTAGTCTTCGCCTTTGGAGACAGTTCAAAGATCCTACTGCCCATCATTCCCGGTGTCGAACGCGTGGCCGGGGCGGCCATTCCCTATTCAAACCTGTTTGCCGCCATAGCCAGCTGGATCATCCTGATCGCGCTGTGGGCTTATGTGCGCTTCACCCATATGGGCCGGGCCATGCAAGCGGTTTCGATGGACGCCAAAGGCGCTGCGATTTCCGGCATCGACGCCAACCGCGTCAACATGACCACATGGGCAATATCCGGCACGCTTGGCGCCATCGCGGGCGTGTTTTTTGCAAGCTACACGCAGCTTTATCCCGGCATGTGGGTCGCGCCACTCATCGTTGCGGTTGCTGTTGTGATTGTCGGTGGCATTGGCTCGATCATGGGTACATTGCTGGTCGCCCACATCATCGGATTTCTGGAAGTTTTGACGTCCAGTCTCATCGCGCCGGAATTACGCGGCGTCTTTACCATGGTCCTGATCATCGCGATTCTGGTTCTGCGTCCGCAGGGCCTGCTTGGCCGCGAAGAGTTGTAGCTACGTGGGCCTGCGCTGGTATCACTATGTGCTCTGGGCCGCCTTCATCGGCGGCATGTTTGTGCTGCCGGAGTTCGTCTCGCGCGGAACATTGCGGACGCTGATCTTTGCGAATTTTCTCGCGATATTCGCCATCAGTTGGGACGCTCTCTCCGGCCGCACCGGCTATATCAGCTTCGGCCACACATTTCTGATCGGGATTGGCGCTTACACGACTGCGATTCTGACCAAACGTTTCGGCGTGCCGGTTGAAGTCTCCATTCCACTTGCAGTCATCGCGACCATGATCGGCGGCCTGATCGTGTTGCTTCCCGCGCTCAGAATACGCGGCAGCTATTTCGCGCTGGTGACGCTCGCCATGATGGAACTGATCTACCAACTCGTGCAGGTGATCCGGCCCGATCTGACGGGCGGAACACGCGGCATGTCCGGCCTGCCGACACTGACCCGCGGCGCGGCAAATGGCTATTACATGTCGGTTTCGCTGATGTTGGCGATTGCGCTTTCCACATGGCTTTTGATGCGCACCCGCCTCGGCACGGCGCTGTGGGCAATCGGCATGAATGAAGATGCAGTTGCGGGCTCTGGCTTGTCGCCGACGCGGCTGAAGATGATCGCATTTTTGACGAGCGCTTTCATCGCGGGTCTCGGCGGCGCGGTCTATATTCACTATCTGGGGTCGATCGCGCCCCGCGCCCTGTTCGACATCAATTTCGTTTTCACCATCATTGTCGCGGCCTTGATCGGTGGCGCGGGAACAATAGTCGGGCCGATCATCGGGGCTTTCTTTCTCACCTTCCTGCTTGAATATTTGCGGCCCTGGTTGCCGGGGGCGGAGCGCTACATGGTCTATGCCGGACTGGCGCTCATCCTCTACATGGTGCAGCCGAAGGGGCTTGCGAGCCTCGTCACGGATGCCGCCGCAAGGCTGCGAAGGGCACCATGAGTGCGGCGCTCGACATCAAAGGGCTGGTGAAGCGCTTTGGCGGGCTGGTTGCCACCAATGAGGTGTCGTTTTCCGTGAAGCCGGGGGAGTCGGTGGGTCTCATCGGGCCCAACGGCGCGGGCAAGACAACCATTTTCAGCCAAATCATGGGCGAATTGAGGCAGGATGCAGGGCATATCGCGCTTGATGGCACAGACATATCGCACCTGCCGACACCACGGCGTATCCGCGCCGGTGTCAGCCGTACCTATCAAGTTCCGCGCCCCTTCTCGGACATGTCGGTTGCGGAGAACATCCGGGTTGGCCTGATGCCGGATTCTATCTGGCAGATGATCCGGTATGGGCCGAACCATGATCGAGAAAGCGAGCTTGCGCTCTCCGTCGGGCTGACGAAAGAGCAATTGCAGCGCCAGCCATCCGAACTTTCCATGGGCGATCTGCGCAAGCTTGAAATGGCGCGAACGCTAGCGACGGCGCCGAGGCTCATGTTGCTTGATGAAGTTTTTGCCGGTCTCACCGTCAATGAGATCGCCATCATGTCATCTCTGGTGCAATCCATGCGCGATGACGGCATGACATTCCTGATCGTCAGCCATGACCTGAAAGCGCTGGAACCGTTGATCGACCGGGCCATTGCCATCGATCAGGGCCGCCTGATCGCTGATGGCTCCTATGCGGAAGTGATCGCCGATGCGGATGTGCGCGCCTCTTATCTGGGAGCGGCGTGATGGCGCTTCTGGAAATCGATCAGTTGAGCGCGTTCTACGGCAAGGCCCAGGCGCTTCATGATGTCAGCCTCAGCGTTGAGCAGGGCAGCATCATCGCGATCATTGGGGCCAATGGTGCAGGAAAGTCGACGCTGCTCGACAGCATTATGGGCCTCACGCAGATGCGCGGCACCATCACGCTGGATGGTACGCAGATTGCAAAATTGAAGCCGAAGGACATTGTTCGTCTGGGCGTCGGCTACGCGCCGGAGCGGTTCAATCTGTTTCCCTATATGAGCGTGCGGGACAATCTGCTGGTCGGAGCCTTTACGGCGCGCGACGATATCGAGCGCAATCTGGAGATGGTGCACAAGCTGTTCCCGCGTCTGGAAGAACGTGAGTCGCAAGAGACAGCCAGCCAATCCGGCGGCGAGCGGCAGATGGTGTCGTTGGGTCGGGCGCTCATGACCAGTCCGAAACTTCTGCTGGTCGATGAACCGACGATCGGCCTCGCGCCCAAAGTGTGTCTGGAAATCGCCGATGTCCTGCACCGATTGCGTGACGAGTTTTCGCTTACCGTGTTGATTACGGAGCAGAATGCAAATTTCGCGCTGAGCTTGGCCGAACGTATCCATGTGCTGGAAACGGGGCGACTGGTTGCCGAGGGCAGTGCTGAAGAGCTGGCTGGAGATGATCGGCTCGCCGCCGCCTATTTCGGACATTGAGGCCTTTGCGCTAGAGCAAATCTCGTCCCGATTGAATCGTTTGAGCGCAGGAAATTTGTGACCTGACAAGGCGCGTGCGACGCCGTGGTGCGGGCACCACAAGTTCGTG
>JAPPOQ010000040.1 GCA_028817895.1 Ahrensia sp. | reverse complement strand
TCGAAAAAGCGTGTGTAAAATATCGAAGTCCTGTGGGTGAAATATCGAAGCTTAGCGTGGGATTTCGATACGCACCGTTGTGGGTGAAATATCGAAAAATCCTTGACGCCGTGGGTGAAATATCGAAATTGGAAGTGTGGTTGAAATATCGAAAGAATCAAAGTCCCCTCTCCTACCTGATCGGTACCCAACGCCGGACTTCTTCGTGTGCGACTTATTCGATGCTGCGCCGAAGGGCGACATGGCATCGATGGAGCATCCTATTTTCTCGCTCTCAACCAAGCCAGATACGCGCGTACGGCGTTACGAACACAATGGACGCTTTGTTGAGATAACCCCTTCTGTGAAAGGGTTAGCGACGATGCATGACCGAGATGTGCTGATCTACTGCATCAGTCAAATGATAGCAGGCATCAATGAAGGTCGTCGTGCCTCTCAAGTCGTTCGTTTTAAGGCATATGACCTCCTGCAAGCGACTAACAGACAGATCAACGGCCAAGGCTATGAAGGCCTCAAGGCGGCTCTAGAACGCCTTAGAGGCACGACAATCAGCACAAACATCGTCACGGGAGGCGAGGAACAATTCGACGTGTTCGGCCTTGTCGATCGCGCCAAAATCGTGCGCGAAACGCGCGACGGGCGGATGCAGGAAGTTGAGATTAAGCTGGCGGATTGGGTCTTCAACGCGATTCAGGCGAAGGAAGTTCTCACGCTGCATCGCGACTATTTCCGTCTGCGCAAGCCGCTAGAGCGACGCATATACGAGCTAGCACGCAAGCACTGCGGCACGCAGAACGGATGGAAAATCTCCCTCACCCTTCTGCAAAAGAAATGCGGCTCTAACTCGACACCGCGCGAGTTCAAGCGCTTGGTGTCGAACATCGTTCGCCAAGATACCAAGCACGATCATATGCCTGACTACAGCGTTCGTCTCGAAGGCGATCAGGTGATCTTTGCCAACAAGGGTACGATGCACCCGCAGACTGTTTCACCACAGGTGGCAATGATTTTCTTGAAGCCTGACACCCACATCAAAGCGAAGGAAGTCGCGCCTAGTTGGGACACATACCATTTGGAGAACGAATGGCGGGATTGGATGGCGACGAAAAACCTTGATCGTCCCAAGAACCCAGACAAGGCATTTTTAGGCTTCTGCCAGAAGTGGTTTGAGAATCATGGCAAGGCATAAACCACAAATGTGGTTTTACACATTGCCACTTATGTGGCAATGTTGATTCGATGATTATTGGCTTCATAAATCAAAAAGGCGGTGTCGGGAAATCTACCCTATCCCTCAACATTGCGCACTTGCTGGCGATGGACGGCTCCCGTGTGCTGTTCATCGATACAGACAAGCAGCGCAGCGTCGCCAAGCTGGCCGAGAAACGGCCAGAGGATACCCCCTTCCCTTTCACGCTCGTTGAGATGTCTCGCGATAACATGGCGCGTGATGCGCTCCAGATGGCCGCCGATTATGACCATGTGGTCATCGATGGTCCTCGCGACGCAGAAAAAATCACGCGGGCAGTGATCGCCACATCCGAGCTGGTCGTGCTGCCCTATGAACCATCAGGCTTTTCAACCGATGCAGGCGAGACAACCATTGAACAGGTACGTGAGTGCCTGATTATCAAGCCTGAGCTAAAATGTGGAATTGTGGTTTCCCGCAAAATTGAGGGAACCGTGCTTGGTGAGGATATCCGCGAGCTGGCCGCAGAAACCAGCTTGCCGCTTTTTTCCACGGCAATCGTCAACCGCGTTGCGCACGCCGAGGCCGTGACGCTCGCTCAGACGATTTTCGAATATCAACCTAGCAGCAAGGCCGCGAAAGAAATTCGCGCTCTCGGCCAAGAAATAGAGAGGATGTATCATGGCGAAGTCGTTCAAGACCGTGCCCAAAAAGCGCACTCCGTCGCCTGAGCAAATCGAGGCGTTTGTCACCGGCGGGACAGGGACAGATCAAAAGGCCGATGAACCCGTCAAGCGGGTATCAATCGACGTGCCAGAAAGCTTGCACACACGCTTCAAAGTCGCCTGTGCAAAGGCCAAGAGCAAAATGGCTCCCGAAATTATCGCCTTTATCGAGCGGCGCGTGACCGAATTAGAAAACGAAACCTCATAACAACAATCACACAAAACCACATTTGTGGTTTCCGAGATATATATGCTTGTGAACGACACAAAAGAGAAGAAACCTATCCCGACTAGCACGGTTGGACGTGGTAAGAATGCGAAGATCAATATTGCTCCGACCACGTCGACGTGGTCGGATGAGTACATTCAAGCTGAGTGCGGCGATAGCTTGTTAGCCTATGCGAATTGGCCAACTCCCACCACGATTGTCTCCGATGGAGCGTATGGCGTTCTTGGTTTTGAAGGCGACACCTCAGATCACTTGGGTGTTCCTGAATGGTACGAACCCCATGTCGAAGCATGGGCAAAATCCGCCACACCTCAGACAACTCTTTGGTTCTGGAACTCTGAAATAGGGTGGGCGGCAGCTCATCCTATCTTGGAAAAATATGGCTGGCGCTATGTGAATGCGAACGTCTGGAATAAAGGCAAAGGCCATATCGCGGGTAACGTGAACACTCAGAAGATCAGACGCTTTCCTGTAGTGACTGAGGTCTGCGTTCAGTATGTTTTTGAAGCGCGCCTCGATGGTCTGCTCTTGAAGGAATGGCTTTATCGGGAATGGAAACGCACCGGTTTACCAATGAAGCGTGCCAACGACGCCTGTGGTGTGAAGGACGCCGCCGTTCGCAAATACCTCGACCAAGGCCATCTCTGGTATTACCCGCCTGCTGAAATGTTTGAACGTATGCAAAGTTACGCCAACGAGCATGGCAATCCTGCTGGCAAACCATACTTTTCTACCGACGGGAAGCGCCCTCTAACGGGTCTGGAGTGGCTTGGTCTACGCTCAAAGTTCAATTGTCCGCACGGTGTAACGAATGTGTGGGAACGAAACGCATTGCGTGGAAATGAGCGCTTCAAAGTGAACGGTTCAAACGGAAAGGCGGTACACCTGAACCAGAAGCCCCTTGATCTCATGAGTTATATTATCGAGGCATCGACTGATAAGGGCGATGTAGTCTGGGAACCGTTCGGGGGGCTATTCAGCGCAAGTGTTGCGTCCAGAAGGTTGGGGCGCAAAGCGTTCGGATCGGAGATCGATCCTACCTATTTCCACTATGCGAGAGAACGCCTCACCGAAGAATCTCGTCAGTATCCACTTCTATGATGTCGAACTTGTCGGAGAGCGTTTTCCGGATCGCTGCTTCAGACTTCCCGCCAAGCAACTTCGCCCATTGTTGAATCGTCAGGCCATGCTGCTCTGACGCCAATACCTTCGCCTTGAACTCCTCGATTCCCGCGTGAACGATGCGATCCATCTTGGCAAAATTAGTGTCCAAACGATAAGGATACCGCTGAATCAGCTCGCGCAATAGCGCCTGATAATCGGGGGTAGGGAGATATGTTTTGCCATCTGCTCCCCAACTTTCGACAAGCTGCCTAGCTTCTTCAAACTGCTTTGCTGTGCCCTGCCATTTGTAGCCGTTCGTGTTGGTCTGCTGCAGATTGGCGGTCCGCGCCGCTGTATCTTCTGGTTCGAGCACAAGGTAGTCTGGCGGGTTGTGATAATGGTCATCCCGCGCCTTCGCGACGGACTGACCAGAAACTACACAAACGTCCACGATCTTCGGTTTCCCGAAGATCAAATTCTCCGGAAGCCACGCAAGCATACAGACATGCGTCTCATCGTTCAGAAAGTGGTTCTGGCTGTCTTTGAAGCGTGCCGTGATCTCCGTAGCGAGAGGAAACCATGCCTTTATTTCAAAGCCGGGTATCGGCGCTACGTCACCGACGAAAATTGTGTCCGGAAAGCCGGGGTCTTGTCTCTGCCACTCTCCCAGAGTCTTGAAATCATCCTGATCGTTTAGATACTCGACCGTGTTGAATTCGATAAGGTTTCCCAGCAGGGGAGAGAGCTTCGATATCACCTTGCTGAGGTTGATCGCCGCCTCCGGCGAAATAGGCTTCGAGACTGTGAGAAGGTCGAAGATGTGCCCTGACAAATCGTTGAGATGCGCTGCACCGATCTTCAAAACCGTTTGGGTATCCATCACTCGGCCTCGCTTTCGAGGCCGTCAGACTTCTCAATTGCGTCTATGATACTGTGAGGATCAATTTGAAGGCATCGGGCAATCTTAACCAGCTCGACCACATCCAATCGGCGCTCGCCGCGCTCATACTTTGAGACGAATGTTTGCCTTTTCTTGATAAGTTCTGCGAGTTGTAGCTGGGTAAGCCCGAGTTCATTTCGAGCATCAACTAACATTCGCAACACTATTGCGTATTCTGGCGAATATACTGTTTTCAAGAAGGAATCCTCATGCGGATTCCATTATCCCATCTTGGGTTATACCCCAAAAAGGGTTACAGCACACAAAACCACAAATGTGGTTTTTAAGGTTTCACTTCTTCAGTCGCAAAATCCATCCTTTTTGCAACGACTTTTGTGGGTAAGTGAAATCAATCACTTGGTTGTTGCAAAATCTTGTCGCAAAATACCTACATGAAAATCGGATATGCCCGCGTCTCAACAATCGACCAAAACCCGAACGCGCAGCGTGACGCACTCAAGCTGGCGGGATGTGAAAAAGTAGTCACCGAAAAAGTGTCTGGCGTATCGCTCAAGCGGCCAAAGCTGAAAAAGCTTCTGCGCTCCCTCAATGCTGGCGATGTTCTGACGGTTTGGCGGTTGGATAGGGTAGGCCGGTCGTTGCCGCATCTACTCGACATCGTGGGCGATTTGAAAGCGCGTGACGTTGGCTTTCAATCGCTGAATGAGACAATCGACACCACTACAGCCAACGGCGAGTTGATATTCCACCTGTTTGCCGCGCTGACGCAGTTTGAACGCTCTCTGATTGTCGAACGCACGCAAGCTGGCCTTGTGGCCGCAAAAAAGCGTGGCGTGCGTCTGGGGCGGCCTCCTGCACTCACAACGGCACAAGTCAAACATGCGCGAAAGCTTGTTGAATCGGGTGAACGGCCATCGGCTGTGGCTGGCTCTCTGGGTGTTGACCGCTCCACTCTTTATCGGGCTTTGAAACAAACTTCCGAAAAGTAGACTATCTAGACCTGTCAAGATCACGTCTCGGAGCAGGTGCTTTTTTCACGGCCGATCGTTCCACTTTTTTAGACCAGTCTTTTGATTGATCTACCTTAGCGGCCGATGCACCTGTTTTTTCCCAATCCTTCTTCGCAGGCCTGCTTTTCTCAATCCGTCCAGTCTCAGACATCTTAGCCCAATCCTTCGCGGGAACTTCTTTTGCCCGTGCCGTTGCCCGTGGAACTTCGCCGGCCGGCGAAGGTGCCGGCGACGGAGTAGACACCGTGGCTTTTCTGGTCGGTTGTGGTTTTGGTGGCGTAAGATCTGCCGGAGCAGTTTTGTTCCAATCCTTTTTCACGGGATCTTCACTCCTCTGGTAGCGACGATAAGAACGGCCGCGAAGCTGTTTCCATGCTTCCCGAACTTTCGCCCATTCTCCATCTTGGCGCTCAATCAACTCGCTACGGGATTGATCGAATGAAGCGCGTTGATCTTTCAACACCTCCTTGCGCTGCGACTGAATTGAACTCACTTCATCATCGATGACGGATTTCAATTCCTTGCGTAAAGTCTGCCTGTCCATATCGAGACGCTTCTCGAAAAGGACACGGCGCTTTTGTGATGAAAGCAGGTTGGTGAAGGTGGCAGATAGTTTCCCCCTGCCATCTAATTCACCTTGCATGTGCTGATAGGCGGTTGCTGACATCGCATTTTGAACGCGGCCAATGACATTTGTCTCACGCTCATTGAAAGCCTTCTTCCGGTCACGCTCATTCTTGAAGTGATCGCGCCAGAAGGGTTTGCTTTCTTGTTCGTGAAGGGCAACGGCATCCTTGATGCGTTGCCGGAAGTCAGCATAAATCTGATTCCGCTTGGCCTTGTTGTCAGCGGATAAATCTTTCCATTCCTGACGATGACGAACTTTCTGCGCCTCACTCAAGTCCTTGAGCATGGCAACAGGGGAGAGTTCATCTTTAGGACGGGCGGCCGCTTCTTCACGTTTGTGCCTGGCATATTCCTGACGAGATTTCTTGTCCTGGTGTGCCTGGCGCTGCTGAAGCTTTTCAGCACGAACAGGGGCAAAGCTATTGCCGCGTTCATTATCGTATCTTTCAGCCCAATCCTGAAGCTTCAGGCGGTCATTGCTGAAGGTGTGTAATCTGCCATCGGCAGGGTCAACACGATTCAAAACAACATGCACATGCGGGTGTTTTTGATCGATGTGACAAACAACAACAGCTTGTAAATGATCTGCCTTCAGCTCCTTCAGGGAAGCATGAACGGCCGACATCATTTCAGCTTTGTCGAGAGTGCCAGCTTCGTCGGGATGCCATGACAAAGCGTAGGCATAAACGTGCTGGTTGGACTTCCGGCCGGACGTTTTTAGCCCTGCTGCTTTTTTCAATTCATCAGCCTGCAACGCTGTCGCAATCATGATGCGTTTGGCCGCCTGCGGATCATCCGTCATCAGATTGAGCGTTTCAGTCCAGCCAACTCTTTCGGCGGTGTCTTTGCCCTTATCGTGAAGATAATAGTCAAAGGCACCGGAGAAGCTGTGACCCTTTTTTGCGATATCAGGCATCATGATTGAGCACCTTGGTCACAGCCGCCCGAACATCAGCCAGCACGTCTGGAAAGTCTGGCGGCAAGATGCCGTCACGATTTACAGCACGGGCAATCTGATTGAGGTTGACCCCCACGCGGTTCAATTCAACAAGCAAGGCTTGGTTGATTGTTCCACGCTTGGGAGCAATGCGCGATTTGAAAATCGCGCGGCGGCAATATTCCACTAATGTCAGCCCTGCTGCCGCGGCCCTTTCCTCAATCAAAGCACGCTCAGCGGCCGTAACCCGAAGGTTGGGTAAACGGTCGTCTCTGCGTTCTTCCGGTTTGAGGGGAGGACGTGCCAAGGGCTGTCACCTTTCTTTTGCGGCTGTGCCGCCAAGCGTTTTTGGGAACCAAAAACATAGCTTGCTACTCAAAATATGTAAACTATAATGTTGAACACTCTTTTATTGGATTCGAATGACCTATCTAACCCCGCCTACCGCCTACCCCTATAAGGAAGGCAATCTGTTTCTAGGCCTTGGCTCTAGCGGTGATGTCGGCGTTTCTCTGGAACGCCACGCCATCACCGTTGCAGGTGCGCGATCTGGCAAAGGTGCCTGCGCCATCATTCCAAACCTGCTTAGATGGCCACACAGCGCCCTTGTCATTGATCCCAAGGGAGAGAATGCAGTTGAGACGTACAAAACCCGCGGGGCATTCTTTGGGGCTTTCTACGTCCTCGATCCTTTCCGCACTGCTGATGTACCGGACGAAGCCAGAGCCGCATTCAACCCATTAGCAGTGATCACGGCTGACAGTCTGACAGCGCGGGAAGATGTTGAAGTGATTGCAGATGGTCTGGTGAAACGCTCCGACCCGAAACACGCGCAATGGGATGATGGGGCGGCCGCAATTCTAGCAGGGATAATCGCTTTCGTTATCACAGATGCTCCGGAGGATAAGCGGACGTTGAAAAGCGTCCGTGGCATCCTCCTGCAAAGCCGTGATGATCTCTACAACGATGCTCAATCAATGCTGGAATGTGATGGCTGTGGCGGTCTGGCAAAAGCGGCAGGTGTCGCCATCATGACAGCCATCGAATCTGAAAAAGGGATGGAGAAAGAGTTCCTTGAAGGCGCACGGCGACATTCCAAATGGCTGGACAGCCCCGCCGTATCATCAGTGCTGGATCACTCCACGTTTGATCTTGCAGACCTGAAAAAGAAACCAACCACTGTCTATGTCGTGTTGCCCCCTCAATACCTCGAAACACACGCAGCATTCATGCGGCTGTTTGTGAGGTGTGCCATCAACGTGATGGCTGTGGGTGGCTCCGGCAAAGGTGAAAAATGTCTATTCATCTTGGACGAGTTTTTTGCACTCGGCCGGATCGATGAGATTTCCAAAAGCTGCGGCCTGATGCCTTCATATGGCGTGCATCTGTGGCCGTTTCTGCAAGACCTCGGCCAGCTTAAAAACCTCTATCACGGCAATCTGTGGGAGACGTTTTTTGCTAACTCTGATGCAGCAATGTTCTTTGGCAACACCGACACGACCACAACAGAATATGTGTCTAAGCGCATCGGCAATGTCACACCGCAAGAACTGAACGTCTCCCCACCAGAGGCAAGCTCTAGAGTTGAGCATGACCAACATCTGATCCAAGCGATTCAGGCGGATTACACGAATGCCATGACGGAATATAACAGGCGGACAAAGGAGATCGGCACACCGCGCCTGCCGCCGGATAAGGTCGCTTCAATTGTTGGAAAGCGTGATGGGGATGTTGTTGCATCATCCATGCTGGTGTTCGCCAAAGGCGGGGACATTCTGCACCTCAAGCTGGCACCCTATTTCCAGCCAACAACATACACCCCGCCACAACCTGTTGTGCAGGAACAACCCCCCATACCTCTGTCAACCAATGAAGATGAAGTGCGCCGTAGGAAGAAAATTGGGCAAGATGCATTTAATGCGAGAATGAAGCGTGACCGCAGAAACACCATCATATTCTATAGTGTTGTTTGCCTGCTTGTCGTCGCCGCACTCCAATGGTTATCCAATTGGATAAGCGGATAAGTGATCTATTCTCCCCTCCCCTTTCACGAAGTTTTCTGGCTCGATTGTTTAAGGGGAAGGATCGTCCAAATAAGTCGGGCGATGTCTGTAAGGACTATCAGAATGCACTGAAGTATCTTCAACACTCTGATCACCCAGCACGTGTTGAACAGCTTCAAACGTCTGCTGATCATCCTTCGGATCAGCATTCTGAAACACATTGCGTAAGCGATAGAACAAAGACCATTGGCCTTTTAGATTATCATCATCGACTTGTTTGTGAGACCTCATACTAAGATTGTCTCAAATCGGCGTTTTCATATGCAAATTTGAAATGCAATCGCCCTATCAGAGCGCGTTTTGAAGAGTTCCCCTGTATCTGCCTTACTCCCCTAAAGGGGACGAAGTCCTTCACGGTCACATTGACCGTGTGGAGCCTTAAAACCACAAATGTGGTTTTGTTGTAAAACTGGTGTTAGTTTCCCTGCTTTTCGGAGCCGCTTTCGCTGATCCCGTTAAGAGGCAGGCCACGGTTCTGCGTCAAGGGTGCGCAGCACAGGCGAAGCCTGCTTGCCCTTGATGCATGGTTCTGGTCTGACTCAGGGATCAAATCAGCGAAATGGCGACAAGCTGAGGAAATCTCCCCTGCTTTTTGGTGAGCATGAGCGAACTAATTGACGAATTATGTCACGCCGTAGGCGTGTCCGTTTTTAAGAAATAGAGTGTGAGGCCGACTAGGCCGAACACCATTTAAGGGCAGGAGCAGAGCGGATGCCCGTCTAGTGTTAATAAGGGTTATATATGTGTTAAGCGGTTATCCACATGCGCTAAATATTTGATATAACATACGGAATTGGCACAGATTGTCATATTACGTGGGTGAAATATCGAAAAAGCGTGTGTAAAATATCGAAGTCCTGTGGGTGAAATATCGAAGCTTAG
>JAPPOQ010000003.1 GCA_028817895.1 Ahrensia sp. | reverse complement strand
AGCAGCGTGAATCAGAAAAGGGCCGTCGATTCAACCAGAGAGGAAAACGCTCTAGGGGTTTTTACACCCCTCCAACGCAGAGGATTGGTTTTTGCTGTCCTGGCCAGTGGAGTTGTCGGACTGGTGGTCGATAGTGTTGTTTTTCTTTGGCTTGCGTTCGGCAGTCTTGAGTTTGTGACCGGACAAATTGTCGGTAAAGCGATCATGGTCATGGCCAGTCTCCCGGCAATCGCGTGGTTAAAAAAAAGGACGCGAAGGCGAGTTTTATTGGGTGAGCTCGATGCTTTAGGCTTGGTTTTTGATTGGGGCTTTGAGTACGGTTCGTTGGATCGAGTTAGTTCCTGAGATCTGAATTTTCACTCGGAGCTATCGGATTCAACCGTTCAGATTTATTGGCTGCGTGACGAAGCGTTTGCGAAAGAGCGGAGCTTTTACGAAGGGAGCATTGCTTTTCGCCACACTTACAAAAGCATTTGGCTTTTTTGGCCGGCGGTGATGCTGGTTGTGCGGAAACACTCCCTAATTCTCTTTTCGACCTGAGCGGCTTGAAAGAGAGCGTGATTCTAACTGCCCCTATTTTGCCCCTGCTTGGCAAAATCAGTGTTCCGCGAGCGGTATAAGTCATTGAAAAAACTTGGTTGCGGGGGTTGGATTTGAACCAACGACCTTCAGGTTATGAGCCTGACGAGCTACCGGGCTGCTCCACCCCGCGCCAAGTGCGAGACCATATCAATCCCGCGCGCTGGGTGGATATAGTCATCTTGCTTCGGCTTGAAAAGGAAAAAATCAACCGAAACCGCACTCCTTTCATCACACAGCACGTTGCGACATGATGTGCCGAAACAGGGCAAGATATTGCTCGACGATGGTCTGCTTCGAATAGCGCTTTGCAAGCGTCTCACCGGCAGCTGAGACGAGCTTTGCAGCATCCACTTGCGCTTGGAGACGATGGATCTGATCGGCCAATGCTGCACCATCCCCCTTCTTGCAAAGCAGACCATCAACCCCGTCCTGAATGAGCCAGGACGGGCCTTCACTGTCGCTGGCAATGACAGGTATGCCGCAAGCCCACCCTTCCAGCACAACATTGCCCAGCGGCTCCTCAAGCGACGGGCAGCACAAAGCATCGGCAGCACGGATGTAGCGCTGCGGATTCTGGTCCCAGCCTGGCATGACAACGCGATCCGAGAAGCCGTTCTCGGCAATGAAGGCTTCAAATTGAAGACGCAGAGGACCGTCTCCAAGCAGACAAAGGCTGGTTTCAGGCCGCTGCCTGATCGCCTCCAGCAAATGAATGAAGCCTTTTCGCTCAACGAACCGACCCAGCGCGACGATGAGGAAGCTGTCGTCAGTGACACCAATCGCTCCCCGGTCGATTGCAGTCACGTCTACCGGGTCGACGAAATTGGAAACCACATGCCCATTGGCTTTCGGCCAACCGAGTGCCACGCAACGGTCAATAATTTCAGGCGTGTTTCCCACGATGTTCTGGCATCGATAGAGCGGTTCCATCCGATCCGGAAAATCACCAAGGCGAACAAGAGTCGCGACATTGGGCAGAGCCGATGGAACCCAGCGCGCCGCCGGAGCCATCCAGGCCATGACGATATCGGCCTCAAAGCGCCTCACCATGCTGCGAACGCGTCGATGCCCGAAGAATTTCTTGATATGCGAAGAACTGAAGCGGCCGGTCTCAATGGCGCAACTTTGCGACAACTGCGTGTGCCACACCCGATTCGGCCGCGTCAGAGCCATTTGCTCCACACCTGCCTCATGGAAAGCTTGAACGAGACGTACGAAGAAGTTCTCGGCTCCGCCCTTGTCGCCCAGATGAATGTGGAAGATGCGGGGGTGCCTATCGACCATCGATTTCATGGTAGTAGCTGTGGATCGTTCCAGTGAGGCCTTTCATATTGCCCCAGCCTTTGCACATGCGCGTCAGACCGTAATACAGCAAACGCCCGCCGCGCTGGCCCAGCAACAGCCGCGCAGGGAGCCCCACCACAAAGGCGGTTAAGCCAACCAGCATGCGCCGGATGGATTTTGGCAAATGATCACGAAAGGCCACACCACGCCCTTCGCGAAGGATCTTCATTTGCGTGCCGGAGCACGCCGCCATGATGAGCCGATTGAGGAGGCGCGATCGCTCCACCCGCGAAGCGGGGATGAACTCATCGACCAAGGCATCATCAACCCAGATCATCTTTGCACCCGCCGCATGGGCCCGACGGAAGAAGTCAATATCCTCAGCGCCGTTGGTGAGGCGTTCTTCAAAACGCAATCCAAGCGCCTGCGGGTCAATGATGCGTCGGGACATCAGGATGTTGTTGGTGGGCGCTTCTGTGATCTCGTTGCCTGTTTCACGCGGTTTCAGCAATTGGCGCTTCCACCAATAGGGCGGCTCTTTCTCATAGATACGATGCACTGGGCCATTGGCCACTTCCGCAGCGTGAGTATCACACGCATGTGAAAGATTGACGAGCCAGTTTGACCGCGCGGTTTCGTCATCGTCGATGAGGGCGATCCAGTCTGCCTCCATGGACAGGGCCGCTTCCAGCGCGGCGTTGCGCGCAAAGGGGATACCGCGGGTTGTTTCCAGAGCATAGCTGATCGCGACGCCCGTCTTGCTCGATATCTCCGCTACCAGGCCGCTTAGATTGTCTTGGGTATCATTTTCGACCACCACGACGGCGATCTCCCCACCGGCGGGAGCCTGCAATTGGCTCAACGACATCAGACAGTCCCGCAGCATCTGTGGGCGTTGCGCGGTGCAAACGGTCACAACAAATTTTTGGGGCACAGACCTGCAACCACACTGGCCGATCGACGCCGTGGGCTAGCACGCCGCCCCATTTGTGTCTATCGAACGCACAATAAACTTGCTGTCTGCGTTCAGCGCCAAGGCGGGGTGACAACTTGTCTCAAACGCGACCAAATGCGCTCAAGGTTTGGCTTCGAAAGCGGCTGAAGCCCCGTTTCATCACCCTGCACGATGTGAAAATTGCAACCGGCCCCGATGATCTGACCAAGGATATTCGCAAAGCGATCTATGCGGAGAGCTATGAGGCATCTGAAGCGCGGCTGGTTCGCCGGAACTTGCGTGAGGACGATCGGGTGCTCGAACTCGGCGGCGGCGTGGGATTTGTATCGCTCCTCTGCGCCAAGATATGCGGGGCCAACAATCTCACCACCTATGAACCCAATCCAACGGCAGTTGCGATGATTGAACGCAACTTTGCACTGAACGGGCTTTCACCCAACGTTCATCAGGCGGCTGCGGCACTTGAAGACGGCAAAACCGAGTTCTTTATGAACGACAATGTCTTTTCCTCATCATTGCTGGACAGAAAGAACGAAGCCAAGCCAACGCCGGTTACCACATGCGACATCAGGCGCCTGGTCAAAGAGCATTCGCCCAGCGTGGTGGTTATGGATATTGAGGGGGCGGAGACTGACATCCTGCCGCATGCAGCCTCGGCATCGGTGAGGGCGATGCTTGTCGAACTCCACCCTCACATTGTGGGCCAGGCATCAATCGATACTTTGGTGAAGCAAATGGAGGATGTCGGCTATCGCATCACCGACCGCGCCGACGACAAGGTGGTGCTCTTCGAACGCCGGTCAACCGCATAAGACTCATCAATCATCACCACGTTCCAGCATCTTTATTATCCGCAGCAGGCGGGACATCGCCGTGACATGCGAGAATGCGAGCCCCTTCCAGCCGCCGAGGAAGTGCAGGCGCAGAAGATAGACTTTCAGAAGGGTCAGCGGATACTCGATGACAAGGCGGATCAACAGCACGACTCGCGACTTGCGTTTCGCTTCCTGCGCCTGAATAGTGGTCAACCGGTTAGCCTTCATCACCATATGCTCAAAAGACAAGAATGGGTGATGATGGATCGGCGCTTTGAAACGCCCTACATTTGCGCCGTCCGGGACCTCAACGCGGTCAAACAATGCGTGGTCGCGATAGCGCATGCGCTGGCGGTCATAGAGCCGCACCACGCGATAATCGCGCGCCAACGGCCGGGGGTTCTGATCGCCGGGATAGATGTTGAGAATTTCGATTTCATAGCAGGCTGACGCGACGTTAGGCCTAGTCTTCCAGTCTGCGATCTCATCTACAAGTTGGCCGCTCAAGACCTCGTCGGCGTCGATATTGAGGATCCAGTCATACTGACACTGATCTTCCGCAAAACGTTTTTGCTGACCGAAGCCCTTGAACTCGTTTTGAATTACTGTCGCACCTTCCGCCTCGGCAAGGGTCACCGTGTCGTCCTGCGATCCAGCATCAACGAGAATGATCTCATCCGCCACCGGCGATACGGCGCGCAGCGTCGCTGCGATTCGCTGTGCCTCGTCGAGCGCGATGATCGTGACCGACAGTTTTTTCATGGATCAATCAGCGCGCTTCCTCACCTGGCGATGGTGATGCCGCAAAGCGTCCGCATATACAATGTGTTGCGCGAGGGTGTGCGCCGCGCTCCAATTGGGCAACCCTTTCGACTTTACACGGCCTTTACCTGCGCACTGTCGCCACTGCCTCATTTGCGCTGTATCCTTTGCCGAAGCACCGGCCGCTCAAGGCCAAGGCTGCAAATCTGAACGGGCCAATGAACGGAACTCCTCATGGCGCTCAAAGTCTTTGAATCATCGCTGGCCTTCATTCGTCGGCTTCGCTCCACACGAGAGGAAGAGCTTGCGGCCGCGCAGGAAAATCCGTTTCTTGCCAAAGCCCTGGAGCGTGAGAAGTTTGAAGGGCACCAACTTGCAACCTTCGCGCGCACCGTCGCATTGGCCATCATCGTCGTGCTGATCCCCATTCTGACGCCCCAATGGCACATGATCTACTATATGAGTGCTGTGCTGCTGTTCATCGCCATCGGCTGGCTACAATTGTGGGCGGCGGATGTCGGGCAATCACGGCTCGAATTGATGCTGATCTTCGCCGATCTTGTCCTGCTGACCATACTGTTTGTCGTTCCCAATCCGCTGCAACCGGACGACGTGCCTACGGCTTTCTCTTATCGGTTCGACAATTTCTCGTTCTTCTTTCTGTTCATGGCCCTTGGCATGCTCGCCTATTCCTGGCGCACCGTTTGGGCGATGGGCTTCTGGATCGCGATCTGCTGGGCCGTGGCCCTGCTTCTCATACTGCTGTTTGGCCGCACCATGCCAGAATGGACCGAGGCTACAAACGCGCTCTATCCCGACAGCGAGATGATGCGATGGGCGCTTGATCCTAACAGTGTCATGTTCACGGAACGGCTGGAAGAAATCGTCGTCGTCATCATGATCGGCATCATTCTTGGGCTGAAAGGTGCCCGATCCAATCGCCTACTCATGGAGCAGGCCAATATTGCCGCCGAACGGGCGAATCTATCGCGATACTTCCCCGCCAGCCTGGTCGATACGCTGGCCTCCACCCAGCATGATATTGGCGCCGTTCGCAATCAAGACGTTGCCGTGCTGTTCACGGACATTGTTGGCTTTACCCAATTCGCAGAGGAGCACCCGGCAGACGAGGTGATGTCGCTGCTGCGCAGTTATCACAATGTGGTGGAAAAGGCTGTGTTTCAGAACAAGGGCACGCTCGACAAATATCTGGGCGATGGCGCCATGGCCACATTCGGCACGCCGGACGCAGGGCCGAATGACGCTCAAAACGCGCTCAAAGCCGCGCAACAATTGCTGGTCGACATGAACACGCTCAATGAGCAGCGTCAGCGTGACGGCCTCGATACCGTGCGCATTTCCGTTGGCGTGCATTTTGGCCCGGTGACTTTGGGAGATATTGGCTCCGCACGACGACTGGAGTTTGCGGTGATCGGTGACACAGTCAACGTCGCCAGTCGACTTGAGGCGGCGAGCCGCGAGTTGGATTGTCAATGCGTCGTCAGTGACGATCTCATGCGCCGCGTGTCACAAGCAGGTATCAGCGATGGCGAGCGCCGCAACGGCTTTGAACCCAGGCGCGGTCTTCAGTTGCGTGGTCGGCGCACCCCGATCGACGTGTGGACGGTATAGCGCAATTCCCGCCGCGATCGACGTTCAATGACAATGGTATGGCTTGCTGCCGGCATGGCAGCACTTGCCAGCCGGTGAGCTTTTGCGACACCCACCGCTGTGCTGAAGCTGCGATTGCTGAACGGCCCGCTCGACTGACGCTTTGGCGGCAATGGCTGGCAAGGGTGCAGAGAATCCAAGCAACGCTGCAAGAATTGCGGCTGACGCAAAGTGAAACATGATGAAGCTGCTCTTGATCGGCATTGAAACAAATGCAGCTTATGATTGCATTTCTGAAATTTCAACTTAAACGATTACTTCAGCTGATCACCCTCAACCACGCGAAAAGGTTGCGGATCGATTCCGCGGGCGGTCCAGAAATATGCGTCGCCCTCGCGCAAGACCCCATATTCGGACCAGCCGGTTTGTTCCCACCAGCTTTCGTAGCGGTTCGTCTGTTCGTTGACCCGCCACTTGCCGCGTGAAGGCGACGAGCCGTCGGCAGCATAGATCGTCAGTCCAGTCTCGGAGAAATACTGTTTGTAGGGGGTACCGGACCAGGTGCCGATGGCCGAGTTGCCCGAAAGCAGCGCGCGAATGTCAACCGCGCTCACCGCAACCGGCTCTGCACGCGCCACAGCCGCTGTGATAACGAACAGCAACGGAGTTGCGATGGATTTGATCATGACTGTCTCGCTCTCATGTGAGTATACACTGCCTGTAAGGAAGAGTGCTTCAAAATCAACAGCGCTTGATCACGGGTAAACATGACACGGCGTGTCAGGGAAGCCCGAGCATCGTCCGCACACCTTTTGCCGTTCCTGACCGCTCGCCATATGCTATCGCAATCCTTGTACCGAAGCGCTGAGTGAACAACAGTGCGAGGAGGGATTGCAGTCAGACTGCGCAACGGCTTGGACTATGAACGACGCAAAAGACTTCATCACCGCTGGAGGCGCCATATTTGCCCGCCTTAAGGCGCTCGGCATTGACTATGTGTTCTGCAATTCCGGCACGGATTTTCCGCCCATCATCGAAGGTTTGGCCGAAGCCGCGGTAAGGGGCGAAGCCTTGCCTCAAGCACTGGTTATTCCGCATGAACATGTCGCGATGGGAATGGCCCATGGCTATTGGCAAGCGACCGGAAAACCTCAGGCCGTCATGCTCCACACCAATGTCGGCCTTGCCAATGGAGTCATCGGTGCGATCAACTCTGCTCATGACAATGTGCCAATGTTGCTGATGTCTGGTCGAACTCCGGTAACCGAGAAAGGCCGCTTCGGCTCGCGAACAGTGCCCATCGGCTGGGGCCAGGAAATGCGTGATCAAGCCGCTCTGGTGCGCGAAACTTCCAAATGGGATTACGAGTTAAGGTTTGCCGACCAGATCGTCGAGCTTCTGGACCGTGCACTTGCGATCGCTGACAGCACACCCAAGGGACCGACCTATTTGAGCCTTCCCCGAGAAGTATTGTGTGACCCCATCGAGACATCATTACTCCAGGCGCCACCTTTCATGGTTTCGGCAAAAACAAGCGCTTCTCATAGTGATATTGAAACTCTGGCAGACTGGATCGCCGAAGCGAAACATCCCGTTCTGTTCAGCCAGCGCGGAACCGGAACGCAGGTCGGCTTTGATACACTTGCACAGCTGGTCGAGCATTGGGCCATACCCGTGAACAGCTATTGGGCGCAGAGCCCGGCCATTCCCACTCGGCACTCTATGCATGTTGGATCCGACCCGATGCCTTGGGTCGCCGAAGCTGATCTAATTCTTTGTCTAGACGCCTTGGCACCTTGGATGCCGGAGCGACATGTGCCCAGTGTCGATGCCAGAGTCGTCAACATTGCACCAAATCCGCTCTTCTCGCGCACACCAATTCGTAACTTCCGGTCCGATCTGTCGCTTGCCGGTGAAGTGACAGAAACCGTCATCGCGCTTGCAAAGGCACTCAAGAACCGTACACCAGACGGTGCAGTAGTGGGGGAACGGCGCCGTCACATCGAAAGGGCATCAGAGGCCTTCTTTGATCAACAATCCCAGAAGGCGGATGACGGTTCGGGGACGCCAATGAGCAAGAACTGGGTGTCAAAATGCTTGTCCGCAGCGATCGAACGATCCGGCAGGAAGGCAAGCATAACATCTGAACTGGGCGCACCGTTGGGACCGTTGTCAGTTCACCATTTCAACGGCTTTCGACAGGAACCCCATTCTGGCGGACTTGGTTATGGTCTGCCCGCCGCAATGGGAATCCAACTGGCTGAGCCGAATACACTTGTATTCGCAACCATGGGCGACGGATCATACATTTTCGCGAATCCGACAGCGTGTCATCAGGTTTGCGAAGCGCTCAAACTTCCCGTCATCACCTGTGTGCTGAACAATGGGGAGTGGGGGGCAGTACGCCATTCGGTTCGGGGCCTTTACCCAGAAGGCTATGCCGCAAGGTCCAATATCATGCCGCTAACCGCTCTTCAGCCCTCTCCCGACTTCAGCCTTGTGGCAAGGGCCAGCCGCGCGCATACGCAAACCGTAGCGAACGGCGCGGACCTTCCGACGGCCTTCGACAGTGCCATACAGATCGCAACCGAAGAAAAACGGCAGGTTTTGCTGGACATCCACATAAGCGGAGACCGGGCCTAGACTTGAACTGGACTTGATAGTTTGCTCCGAGCCGCGAAGAGGACTCAAAATAAGAGAGCCCCCGGTGGCGGAACCATCGGAGGCCTTGAGCAATAGAATTTGTAGAGAGTATCGAGGCGAGGCCTCGAACAACATGCATTTGGCAGAGCTGGCAGCGACCTACTCTCCCGTGCCTTAAGACAAAGTACCATCGGCGCTGAGGCGTTTCACTTCCGAGTTCGGGATGGGATCGGGTGCAGCCACCTCGCAAAAACCACCAGCTCGGCCAAATGCATGCGTTGTCGTTCGTGAAAACTGTAAAAGACTGTTTACCGCCCAGACCGCGAAAAGCGGTCCGGCGCTTATGCGCCGCCCACGCGGAGCGTTCAGCGAAGCTGAACAGCGTGAGCCAAAAGCATGGTCACAAGTAATGAGAACGATCAAGCCGATCGGACTATTAGTACAGGTAAGCTTCACACATTGCTGCGCTTCCACACCCTGCCTATCAACGTCGTAGTCTTCGACGATCCTATTTAGGGAATACTCGTTTTGAGGCTGGTTTCCCGCTTAGATGCCTTCAGCGGTTATCCGTTCCATATATAGCTACCCTGCAATGCGGCTGGCGCCACAACAGGTCCACCAGTGATATGTCCATCCCGGTCCTCTCGTACTAGGGACAGATCCTCTCAATATTCCTACACCCACGGCAGATAGGGACCGAACTGTCTCACGACGTTCTGAACCCAGCTCACGTACCGCTTTAATTGGCGAACAGCCAAACCCTTGGGACCTGCTCCAGCCCCAGGATGCGATGAGCCGACATCGAGGTGCCAAACAACCCCGTCGATATGGACTCTTGGGGGTCATCAGCCTGTTATCCCCGGCGTACCTTTTATCCGTTGAGCGATGGCCCTTCCACGCGGGACCACCGGATCACTATGACCGACTTTCGTCTCTGCTCGACTTGTCAGTCTCGCAGTCAGGCAGGCTTATGCCATTGCACTCAACAGCTGATTTCCGACCAGCTTGAGCCTACCATCGCGCGCCTCCGTTACTCTTTGGGAGGCGACCGCCCCAGTCAAACTACCCGCCACACAATGTCCCGGACCCGGATAACGGGCCGCGGTTAGACATCAATGAGACTAAGGGTGGTATTTCAAGGATGGCTCCACGCAACCTAGCGATCGCGCTTCAAAGCCTACCACCTATCCTACACATAGTGTCACTAATGCCAGTGTGAAGCTGTAGTAAAGGTGCACGGGGTCTTTCCGTCTAACCGCAGGAACCCCGCATCTTCACGGGGAATTCAATTTCACTGAGTCTATGCTGG
>JAPPOQ010000015.1 GCA_028817895.1 Ahrensia sp. | reverse complement strand
GATGCTGCGGCACGTCACCGGATCATCTGGTCGCTATGCGCAGGGCCATTGATGAGCACAGCAGAGGCGAAAGACCATCGCTTGAGACGGTCGTTGCCACCACCGGCGCGCTGGTCAATCAGATCGCGGAAGCCAAGTCTGCCGATGAGGGCGAAAGCCGAGGTCGCCGACGCGGTCGTCGCAGATAGAACCACTTCACCGAAACGCCTCCATGTGAAAGCGCTGCTGCGCGTCGCCATAGGCTTTGTCAGCTCCCACCGGGCAGGCTCGGCGAGCCAGGCAGCCGTGATTGAAGCACTCTGCCCCAACATCGTTGGAAATGTGTGACCGGCAGGCTGAGACCTCGAAACCATCGCCGGAAAACGCCGAAACCGGGCACGCGCTCAGGCATGGCTTATCCGCGCAGCTTTCGCATGGATGAGGCAAAATTTCAGGCGTTGGCAGTGTGAGCGTTTCATCGAAGACCAGTGCTCCGCGCAACCCGACCCACAGACCATGTTTGGGATGGATATAGAGTCCAAGCGGGGATGGGCGCATCTGCGCAGCCTCAGCCGCATAACGCTGGAACGGATAAAGGGGGCTGCCAAAAGGATAGCGCACCGCGCAGTCAAGCGTCGCGCCCAATGCATCGAGAACCTCGCGTGTCCAGCGATCCAGCGGATCGGCTTGCCCATCGGCAAACTGCGAAGAAGCCTCAAAGGCTGACCACAGACTGCTGCCGACATTGCCAATCATCAGGGCCGATTGGCCAGCTTCAACCCGGAACCATCCCAGCGTCAAAAACCCGGTCGGCTGCAAGTGTCGTTGCGCTTCCGCCTCAATCTCGCGCGCCCTCCTGCCCCTCACCGCCAAACGGCCTTGTCAATGAAACGCCGCACCGTCTGCGCTGCGTCCACTTCCACTGTCCTTGGCGCCCTGCCAGTCATTGATTGCATCGTCACGCATCACTGCCCTTCTTGACGTTCAAAACGCATCGTCAGTTGATACAGGGAAAGTTGAAAACATCGCTCCAGCATGATTGTGATTGTTGTATTGATAGTTTGACTGATTCGATTTGATCTTATGACTGCCAATAAATCGGACGAGATCTACGGTCATCTGCGTCTGCCCACAAAGATCGATGACTGGGAGGACCGCGCTCCTGCCTCTCTTGTCAGACTGACCGGCAATGTGGGCGCTTGGCTTGCCGCTCTCGAAGAACTGGCCCAGACCCAACTTTTCTCAGCCATGTTGCGATCAAACACCTATCTTTGGGCCATGGACAACACCGATAGCATTTGGCTTGCGGTGGAGGAGCTTGCAATAGTTCAACCGGAAGCTGGTTTCATGGGTTACCCTCGTCGCAGAGGCTACAGCGATGGTGTCGAACAGAAGAAGCTTGGTCATCCAACCCTAATCCGTGAAGACGAGACCAGAAGCGCTCGGATCGCGGGGGAGCTTGCGCTCGACTTTTTCAATCAGAGATGCCAGTGGGTGCTCAATGCAAACTCCGGGCGGTACTGTGCTGATTCGCCGCCGTCCGAGTCGCAACTTCACGCAGTTGCAGAGGAGTTTCTTCGGTGTGGCGTCCAGGTCACCGTGGACGATGTATTGTGAGGAGACCTATCATGCAGAACACGCGTAGTCTGGAGGAGAATGTTAACCCGTCTCGTCCAATATTTGCCCCATCTGTGTCGAAAGATACTGATAGGGACGGTACGATGTTGGCAGATTATTCGGAAGCTCTGTCGTGGAGGCTTGATACATTTAGGCCTAGCGATAGAGAGGCTTTCAAGCTCGCGCTCGAAGATAAAGACAGGAGTGAGGCGGCACGCTTCGCCGTAAAACTCTACCTCATGAACTGGGCTGATGCCGATTGGCATGATGACTCGGTCCGCAGGCTCGGCAAATGGATTGGCAAAAATGCCGATTCCGAAACTCGTAAGAAACTTGCATCATTGGTTCGCCCGGAAGAGCATGTTGTCTACCAAACGTTTGTTGAGGCAATGAACAAGGCGTCGGGAGACGTATGAGGCCTGCGCCTCAATCTCGCGCGCCGTCCTGCCCCTCACCGCCAAACGGCCTTGTCAATGAAACGCCGCACGGTTTGAGCGGCATCGACTTCCGGTGATTTTGGCGCCCTGCCCTCGCGTGTTCAGGTGAATGCGTCAGGCATGGACTCCTTCTTGCGAGCAACATAATCGTCCAAGGCCTCCCGCGTTGCCGGGTCCATGGCAGGTGCCTCATGTTGCTCTATCCATTTGCGGGCAATCGCGTTGGCGCGTTCGGGTGCGGATTTTCGCCCTTCAACCTCCCATTGCTCAAAGGAGTTGTTGTCAGCGATGGTTGAACGGAAGAAGGCCGTTTTGAAGTTCGCCTGCGTGTGTTCTGTGCCGAGATAGTGGGTGATCTCGCTGCCGCCGACTTCCCGCAGCGCGCCCATGGCCTGGCCATTTTCGGACACGTCAACGCCTGCCGCCATCTTTTGCTGGGCCGCGAGTTGGTCGCAATCCATCACGAACTTTTCGTAGGAGCTGACAAGCCCGCCCTCCAGCCAGCCAGCCGCATGCAGCACGAAATTGACGCCGCCCATTAGCGCCGGGCCGATCGTATGCGCAGACTCATAGGCCGCCTGCGCGTCCGGCAGTTTTGACCCGGTGAGCGACCCGCCGGAACGGAACGGCAGATTATAGCGGCGGGCAAATTGCGCAGCGCCAAACAGAACCTGTGCCGGCTCCGGAGTGCCGAAGGCCGGTGCGCCCGTCTGCATGGAAATTGACGTGGCAAAGGTTCCGAAAATCACCGGAGCGCCTGGGCGGCACAATTGCGAGAAGGCAATCGCCGATGTCGCTTCCGCAAGCACCTGGGTCAGCGTGCCCGCCACCGTGACCGGCGACATGGCGCCACCAACAATGAAGGGAGAGACAATCGTTGCCTGTCCGGCCCGTGCATAGACCTTCAGCGCGCCCAGCATGGTATCATCCAGCACCAAAGGCGAATTGCAGTTGATCAGCGAGGTCACCACGCAGTTTTCATCAACAAAGGCGTCGCCGAAAAGGATTTTGGACATCTCAACCGTGTCTTCCGCCCGTTCAGGTGCGGTGACCGAGCCCATATAGGGCTTGTCGGACAACGTCATATGCGCATGAAGCATGTCGAGATGGCGCTTGTTGACGGCAATATCAGTCGGCTCGCAAACCGTCCCACCGCTGTGATGCAGGGCGGGCGCCATATAGGCCATTTTCACAAAGTTGCGGAAATCCTCGATGGTCGCGTAACGCCGCTCACCCTCGAGATCGACCACAAAGGGCGGACCATAGACCGGCGCAAAGACGGTGCTCTTGCCACCGATTTCGACATTGCGCTCGCTGTTGCGCGCATGCTGCGTAAAAGTGGATGGTGCGGTTTTCATCAACTCGCGGCATAAGCCCACCGGGAAATGCACTTTGCTTCCCCTCACATCGGCTCCGGCTTCCTTCCACATGGCAAGCGCTTCGGGGTCATCGCGATACTCGACACCGACTTCCTCCATCAGAATATCAGCATTGCGCTCGATGATCTCGATCGCTTCATCGTCTAGAATATCGAACTCAGCGATCTTGCGCCGGACATAGGGGAGTTGCTCAACGGCCTCAGATGTGCGCTGGGCGCGCCGCGCGGCCGCACCGCCGCCGCCGCGTCCACGCCGACCGCGCGCTTCCTGGCGCACGGTATCACGCACTTCCTGATGCACTTCAGTGCCTGCCGTGTCCGGATTGGCGCTTTCCAAATCAGGGTCGTTCACATCAGCCTCCCAAAAACGCCGAACGCGCATTTACGCCGCGGGCTTTTCTATGCGCCTGATAGCGCCTTTTCAAATGTCCCCCAACGCCTTGCAGCGTCGCATTGTCGACAAAGGGGCTTGCGCAAGCAGTCATTTCGATATAACCAGATATATAGAAATAAAGGATGCGTCGATGGATGATCGAGTTGCGATGGTAGCCAGCGGGTTTTCCGCAATGGGGTCGGAGGCCCGGCTGGACGTTCTTCGCACTTTGGTGCGGGCCGGGCGCGGCGGCATCAGCGTTGGCGAAATTGGCGAGCGAACGGGGATTCCGGCGTCAACCCTCGCCCACCACCTGAAGACCCTGAGTGCGGCAGGCTTGATCGAACAAGTCCGGGACGGCCGCTCCATCATCAACCGAGCAGCCTATGCGCGTCTGGCGGAACTCGCTCAATTCATCTTTGAAGAATGCTGTGCTGACGCAGATGTCGGTGTGCGCGGCGAGACCCAAAAGGAACTGGCATCATGACAAATCGGATCTTGCGACGCTTGGGAAATGCGTCACTACACGTCGTCAAGGAGTGTTGCAGTAGCACTTGCTGCGGCCCCAACTGTTGCGGCGGAACCTGTGGCGGTGGGGAATGCTGCCCCGACACATGCTGCCCGAGCGGCTGTTGCGGACGCGGGCAGAACTGACGCGTTGATTGAGTTTGCATGGAGAGTAAACAAGATGAGCCTGAGCGCCGAAATTGAAAATCCGGTCCGCATGTCAATTGCGGAGCGCCTGAAGACACCATGGACCCTGACGCTCCTGCTCCCGCTCGTCGTAGCCTTGGTCGATCCGGCACAATTCCAGCCCATCATTACATTTGCAGTAAAGGCCTTCATGGGCACCCTGCCCTATATCGCCTTTGCTGTTCTGCTCATTGCCTGGTTGAAAGCAGCCGGCGCGGAGGCGGTGGTGGCCGAGGCCTTCAAAGGTCGTGAGACGCGCATGATTGTGCTTGCGGCCCTGTTTGGCGGCCTTGCTCCCTTTTGCTCTTGCGAGGTTATCCCCTTCATTGCCGGGCTTCTGGCCCTCGGCGCACCGCTGTCGGCCGTTATGGCCTTCTGGCTTTCCTCTCCATTGATTGACCCGCCGACGCTTTTGATCACCGCAGCCGCGCTCGGCTGGCCATTTGCGATCGGCAAGGCGGTGTCTGCGGTTGCATTGGGTCTTGTCGGCGGCTTTGCCATGAAAGCGCTGACCAGCACCGGTGCATTTGGCGAAGTCCTCAAGCCCTATCAGCGCAAGGGATGCGGTTGTGGCCCTGATCCTTTCAGCGGCAAACCGCAATGGCGTGTCTGGCAGGACAGCGCACGCCGCGAGACCTTTCGCGCGGAGGCAATTCACAATGCGCTGTTCCTCACAAAGTGGCTCGCATTGGCCTATGTGCTGGAGGCGCTGCTGGTCACTTATGTGCCGGCGCAAGCCATTGCCGCCATTGTTGGCGGAGAAGGCGTGGTCCCCATCACGATTGCGGCTTTGGTTGGCATGCCTGCCTACCTAAACTCCTATGTCGCGCCGCCCATGCTGGCCGGGCTGATGGAACAGGGCATGAGCGCTGGCGCGGCCATGTCCTTCATGATTGCCGGTGCCGTCAGTTCGATCCCGGCCATGGCTGCGGTCTGGTCACTCGTCCGCACGCGCGTCTTCGCCGCCTATCTTGGGCTGGGCGTCACGGGGGCGGTGATCAGCGGACTGTTGTTCCAGGCTGTTATCTGAGAAAAAGCCGAGGTTCATTGATTTTTCTTGCGAAAATCCTGATGGCACGCTTTGCAAGTGTCGCCGATGAGGCCCATGAGCGGCTTGATGTCTGATGCAGAAGAAGCGGTTGGCGCCATCTGCGCCAACTCGTCTGCGCGCTGCTCCAGAGCGTCGGCAATGCGCGCAAAGTCTTCTGCACGAGACCAGATTGCAGGCTCCGCCTCGCTTGGCCCCTGAATACTGCCCTCCGGGAACATGTCCACAATGTGAGAGGCATGCATGCCGATGGCGCTGGCGTTCGTTTGCAGACTTTGGCGCGCCGTCTGCTCATCGTTCCAATCCAGCTTTGATATCGCCTTCATCGATGCACCGATGGCCTTCATGGAATCCATGCGCTGTTTGACGATCCCTGTCGCGCCGGAATGCGCCAGCACAGTTCCGCCTATGCCAATGACCGCCGCAATTGCGGCCAGAGAGACGCCCAACCACATTTTTCGCATGGCAGTCCTGCCCCTCTCAATGCCCATGATGTCCGTGATAGCCGCGCTCCCGCTGATAGATCGCCTTCTGCTCCGGCGAAAGCAGCGGCGTACTTTGCAGATGCGCGGTCAGATGCACAGCTCGCAGTTCCGCTTCGATCTTCGCCGCCTCCAATGTAGCGCGTTCGATGTCAATCGCAGCGGGGCTTGGCTGCTCAAAAACACTGTCGAGCGCCCCTTCGGCTTCAATCAGCTTTACGCCGAGCGGTTTGGCCCGCTCCAGCATCGCCTGTCTGATCTCCTCGATCTGCCGACTTTGCTCCTGCGACAAAGACAGTTCCTCAGCGAGTTCCAGTATGTGCAGCGGTCCAGGCCAACCGTTCAACTCAGCCTTAGCATAGCCGAGGCCGGCCCCGGCCTTCAGCCCTTCAACAGTTTGCGACGAAAGCGCCGATACCATTCGACTTTGCTGACCAGCATACGGGCTTTGGGCATCATACGCCGTGCCAAACAACACCATGAAGCCAAGCCCGGCGGCTATCAAAGCCACCAAGGCCGTGGTTGGGATGAGAAGAAGTCTGCGCTTCACAGCTGAACCAGAAGCATCACGGCCATGGCCACCATCACGAGATCTTCTGTCAATGTGACGGTGGAAAGCGGCACGGAGAGGATCGACCCCATGCAGGGACAATCGATATCCAGCCCGTCTCTCAGTGCAGCGATTACGCCCAACGTCCCAAACCCGAAGACGACAATTGTTGCGACATAGGTAGCCGTTGGTGCGGCATAGGCAAGATAGGCCAAGCCCAGAGCGAGTTCGATAAACGGGTAGACATAGGCATAGTTTTTGACTCGCTTCGCCAACAGGTCATACATGGTGAAGCCGCGCCGAAAGCCTTTCAGACTGAAAATCTTCAACAGCGCAAAGATAACGAGAAACACGCCCATGAAGCCATGCATGAACGCGTTCATGCCGCCATCTGCGCGCCCGGCGACGATCGCCCAACCGGCCAATGCGGAAACGAGTGTCAACGCAAGGAGCGGCCAATATTCGGCCAGCGTCGTGCCACGCCCTTCCTGTCTCACATAAATGTCGCCGCTGCTCACTCCGGTTTCCTTCGCCAAGCGCACCATTGATACCCTATGGGGGTATATGGTATAGTGGCGACCACTGTCAATTCGGATCATTCGAACATGCATGCCAATAAGGCAAAGACACTGGACCGCCTGAAGCGGCTCGAAGGACAAGTTCGCGGTGTTGCGCGCATGGTTGAAGACGATCGCTATTGCGTCGACATTCTCAACCAGACCGCAGCGATCCGCGCGGCGCTGAAGGGTGTCGAAAAACTGATCATCGCCGACCATGCCGATCACTGCATCGAGCACGCGATCTCAAGCGGCGACGAGGCCAATCAGCGGCAAAAGTTTCGCGAACTTGTCGACATAGTTGGCCGTACAATCTCTTGATTGGGTGGGGCGGGAAGCTGTTGAGTCGCAATCGTCTTTCGCCGCGTCGCTTTAGGAAAGGTTGACCTTTCGGCGGCAAAGATAGTTTGTTGCGACCGTGCCACGCGCAAAGGGGTGCTCCTTATGTCCGATGAAGAAGAAATCATCCTGTCGGAATTGCCGGATGACGAGCTTGTCCTGCAAATGCATGACGATCTTTATGACGGCCTGAAGGAGGAGATCGAGGAAGGCACCAACATCCTGCTGGAACGCGGATGGCAGCCTTACGACATTCTCACCAAGGCTCTCGTCGAGGGCATGCGTATCGTCGGTGAGGATTTTCGAGACGGCATCCTGTTCGTTCCCGAAGTGCTGCTGTCAGCCAATGCAATGAAGGGCGGCATGGCGATTTTGCGCCCTCTCCTCGCCGAAACCGGTGCGCCCAAACAGGGCAAGATGGTGATCGGCACCGTGAAGGGCGACATTCACGACATCGGCAAGAACCTCGTCGGTATGATGATGGAGGGGGCGGGCTTTGATGTCGTCGATATCGGCATCAACAATCCGGTAGAGAACTATCTGGAAGCGATGGAGGAACATGAACCGGATATTGTCGGCATGTCGGCGCTGCTCACCACCACCATGCCTTACATGAAGGTGGTCATCGACACGATGATCGAAAAAGGAATTCGAGACGACTACACGGTGCTGGTTGGCGGCGCGCCCCTCAATGAGGAATTTGGTGAAGCGGTCGGCGCCGACGCCTATTGTCGAGATGCGGCGGTGGCCGTTGAAACGGCGAAGGATTTCATGGCACGCAAGCACAATCAGCGCGCCTCAGCCTGATGAGGCCAGCCTGAGACCGGCGGTCAGCGGCCGCCAGGGCTCAGCCTTGTGCGGGTCGCGTTGAGCCTTTCGATCTCCTTGCGCACTTCAGCGTTCGAGCTGCCGCTGCTGTTGCAACCGGTGAGTACGAGGCTTGCTGCGAGCATTGATGTTGCGAGAATGAGGTTGGACAATCTGAACATGAAACCGTCCCTTTCGCCGTTTTTCATCGCGATGCGTGCGGCATGCGACCCGCCAAATATTTCAACACGTTATGACCGACACCGCTGATAAAATTCGCGTCATCGGATGCGGCATGATCGCCCGGGAAATCATGGGCGTGCGGGAGCAGCTTAGCCTGGAGACTATCGATCTCAAATGCCTGCCAGCCATGTGGCACCATCATCCCGAACGCATCGCTCCTGGTGTAGAGCGTGCAATTTTGGAGGCCCGCAGTGAAGGTTTCCAGCACATCTTCGTCGCCTATGCCGATTGCGGCACCGGCGGGCAACTCGACAAGGTTTGTGAAAAACACGGGGTCGAACGCATCGCGGGGCCGCATTGCTTCTCATTCTATTTCGGCAATGAGGCCTTTGCTGCTGAAGACGATGCGTTTTTGACGACCTTCTTCATGACCGATTTTCTGGCGCGGCATTTCGAGACCTTTCTGGTCAAGCCGCTCGGTCTCGACCGCCACCCACAGCTGCGCGAGATGTATTTTGGCAGCTACACTCGGCTGCTCTATCTGGCGCAGACTGATGATGCCAAACTCAACGCCAACGCCCAAAGAGCAGCCGACTTTCTTGGCCTTGCCTATGAAAGACACGCGACAGGCTATGGTGATCTTGAAACGGCGATGAACCACGCTGCCCAGCAAGCGGCGAGTCGCAAATCAACATTGCCTGCGTCGCGATAATGGCATTGAATTTGGCAACGCTGGCGCACATGTGCTGCGGGTGAGAGGAGACGCATCATGGCACAGCTGCAAATCGTGTATTGGCGCGACATTCCCGCCCAGATCATGGTGAAGGCCGGGCGTCGCAATCAGGCCAAGCGCGAACTGTCGCTGCGCTTCACAGAAGCCATCGACATGGCAGCAATGCGCTCCGGCGCGGCAGAAACCGACGATTACCTTGCCGAGTGGCGACGCAGCGACCCGGTCGCTGTCGGAGAGGATCTTGAAGCCGAAGCGCAGGACGCGGCGGACAAGATTGAAGCGGAATATGATCGCGAACGCCTCAAGGCGTTGATTGCAAATGAAGGACGCGAAGCATGAGCACCAGCATTCCCGCATCGATCGAAGTCGGTGCCCAGCACGTTCACGGCGGAAAGCTTGAAGCCGACATGCTGCCCGGCGGCACGCGCGTCTATATCACCGATGTCGGCGTCGATCCGCTCGATACGATGGTCGAAGCCGCCCGCAAGGTCACAGACTATGGCTACCAGGCAGTTCCGCATATCCCAGCGCGCCGCATTGAAAGCGAAGGAGCGTTGCAAACGCGCCTGTCTCGCCTGACCCGGGAAGCCGGCGTCACGGATTTGCTGATCATTGCCGGAGAGGCCGAAAGCCAGATGGGGCCGTTCTCGCAATCGCTCGATATTCTTCAAACCGGTTTGATCGACACTCTGGGCATCCGCCATGTCGGCATTGGCGGGCACCCTGAAGGCAACATCGCCTATGGCAGCCGAGATGTCGACGAGGTACTGCGCGCCAAGATCGAGTTTGGCGCCAACAGCGATGCCGAGTTTCGCATCGTGACCCAGTTTGGTTTTGACGGTCGCAAATTCGTGCAATGGGCGCAGCGCATTGCGGAAGCAGGGATAGACGCTCCCATTCATCTAGGCGTTGCGGGACCGGCCAAGGTGACGACGCTGATCAAATATGCAGCCATGTGCGGCGTCGGCAACTCGTTGAATTTCTTCAAAAAGCGCACTGGCGCCATTGCGCAGCTTGCGACGAAACACTCGCCGGAAGATGTGGTCTCACCGATCGAACAGGCGTGGCGCGATGGAATTGGCAACATCGCTCAGATGCATGTCTTCCCCTTTGGGGGCTTGAAAGCATCAAGCGATTGGCTCGCCCAGCGCGGCAGCTTCGTGTTCAACAACGAACCGCTCGCCGCCCTGGCGTGACATTCCCTGGCGATTAACCCGCCAAGGCGAGTTTCGGTTTGGCGGCAAGACCGTCGAACTGCGCCTCAAAAGCACGGATCGCATCTGCGGTCAGATCGGTGCGGTTCAACGTGTAGATGTGGATCGCATCGACCCCGTTGCGCGCGAGATCAGCGACCTGATCTTCAACGATCTTGCGCGACACATCCGTTTGTCTGGCCCGGTCATCCCCAGCCTTGGCGTAAAACGCATCGAAACTCTTCGGAACTTTCGCGCCGCATTTAGCAGCGAAGCCCTTGATGCGCTCGAAATTGGCGATCGGAATGATGCCTGGCACCAGCGGAATGCGCAGACCTGCGCGCCCCGCACGGTCGCGAAAGCGATAGAAGTCCGCATTGTCAAAGAAAAACTGCGTGATGGCTCGGTTGGCACCGGCCGCCTGCTTGCCCAGCAGCACCTGCATATCAGCCTCGGCGGACTGAGCCTTCGGGTGCACCTCAGGATAGGCCGAAACTGAAATATCGAAAGGATGGCGCTTCTTCAAAAGGCGAACTGCCTCTGCCACGGATTCGACGTCGCTCAGCCCCGTTCCGCTTTCAACATCGCCGCGCAGCAAAACAAGCCGCTCAATGCCAAACTCCCAGAGCCTGTCGGCATAATCGAGCAATCCGGCCCGGTCGAACTGGCACAGGGTCAGATGGCTGGCGGTTGGAATGTCATTGAGCGCTTGCAATTTGGTCGCGATGTCAAGTGTTCCCTCGATCGCTGAGCCATCCGCGCCGAAAGTGACGGTCTGGTAAGCGGGTGCAAAGCGCTTGAGCGCATAGGCGCCGGTCATGAGAGCCCTGTGCGCCGACACGCCTTTAGGCGGAAAGAACTCCAGGCTTATGGTTGCTGATCCGGGAACGAGTTGCGCCGACATGATGAAATCCTGATCAAAATCGCGACGTCCAATGTCGCAATTGACACATAGCACGCCAGACTATATAAAGCAAGCGTTATATAAAGATTTCTTTATGCGATTTCGATCCTTTCCACAGAGCGGACGAAACGGCGTGAGGAAGTCGCAAATGAGATGCCTTTTTGCGCATTACCCGCCGATAAAGCACTCCGAATCCAACCCCTTGCTTCGAAAGCGAGAATTGTAGTGACACGCACCATCGTCGCCTCTGCCACGAAAGAAATCACCATCGGTTTCGACCAGAAGTTCTGCGTCATCGGGGAGCGCATCAATCCGACCGGTCGCAAGAAGCTCGCTGCCGAAATGCAGGCGGGAAATTTCGACACGGTCAAGGCGGATGCCCTCGCGCAGGTCACCGCAGGCGCGACCATGCTGGACGTGAATGCGGGCGTCACCGCGGTGAACCCGAACGAAACGGAACCACCGCTTCTCGTCAAAACCCTTGAAATGGTTCAGGAACTCGTCGATGTGCCTTTGTCGATCGACTCCTCCGTCACAGCCGCGATTGAGGCCGGCCTGAAGGTCGCCAAGGGCCGCCCGCTCGTCAATTCCGTGACCGGTGAAGAGGAGAAGCTTGAGGCCATCCTGCCGCTCATCAAAAAATATGACGTGCCGGTTGTGGCGATTTCCAACGATGAAAGCGGCATTTCCGAAGACCCCGATATTCGCTTTGACGTTGCCAAAAAGATCGTCGAAAGAGCTGCGGATTTCGGCATTAAGGCGCTGGATGTCGTAGTTGATCCGCTTGTGATGCCGATCGGCGCCATGGGGACGGCGGGCAAGCAGGTTTTTGCACTCGTGCGTCGTCTGCGAGAGGAGTTGGGCGTCAACACGACCTGCGGCCTGTCCAACATTTCCTTCGGCCTGCCCCATCGTCATGGCATCAATGCCGCCTTCATTCCCATGTGCATCGCCTCGGGCATGACCAGCGCCATCATGAACCCATGCCGTCCTCAGGAAATGGAAATGGTCCATGCCGCCAATGTACTGTCAGGCAACGATCAGGACTGCACAGAATGGATCATGACCTACAAGGACAAGGTTGCCGTGCAGGGCACGATGCCTTCCACGATGGCCGGTGGCCAGGGCAACACAGAAGTCAAACCAGCTGGAGCTGGTCGCCGTCGCGGCGGTCGCGCAGCGCGGACGGGAAGTTAACCACTTCGTCGCAAGCTGTTGCCCATGAGTGATCAAGACCCTCTCGTCCTTTTCATGCCCTCCGGCAAACGCGGGCATTTTCCCGTTGGCACGCCTATACTCGACGCCGCGCGGGAACTCGGCGTCTATGTCGAATCGGTCTGCGGGGGGCGCGGCATTTGCGGGCGCTGCCAGGTCGCACCGGAATTTGGCAGATTTGCAAAACACAAGATCGAGTCGACACCGGAAAACGTCTCTGATTGGAGCGCCAAGGAAGCGCGCTATGTCGAAAAGCGCGGCGCACTGAAAGAGGGACGCCGTCTCTCCTGTTCCGCTACCGTGCAAGGGCCGCTCGTTATCGACGTTCCCGCTGACGCTGTCATCAATCAACAAACCATCCGCAAGGCTGCCGATACGCGCCTGATCGACCGCAATCCGGCTGTTCAACTTTGCTATGTCGAGATTGATGAGCCCGACATGCACAAGCCACTTGGCGATCTTGATCGGCTGAAAGACGCGCTTGAGGCCGAATGGGGCTTTGAAGACCTGCTCGTCTCGCAGCACCTGATGCCGCTGGTTCAAAAGACGTTGCGCGCCGGAAAATGGGGCGTGACAGCGGCAATCCACAAGGACCTCGAATCCTCACGTCCGACGATGATCGCGCTGTGGCCGGGGCTGAAGAACGAGGCCTATGGCATCGCCTGCGATATCGGCTCCACCACCATCGCCATGCATTTGTCGTCGCTGCTTTCCGGTGAAACCAAGGCGTCTGCCGGGACCTCCAATCCGCAAATTCGTTTTGGCGAGGATGTGATGAGCCGCGTCTCCTATGTCATGATGAATGCGGACGGGCAGCAAGCCATGACCAAGGCCGTGCGGGACGCCATCAACGATCTGATCACCCAGGTCTGCGAACAGGCCGATGTGGAGCGCGAAGACGTTCTCGACAGTGTGTTCGTCGGCAATCCGATCATGCATCACCTGTTTTTGGGCATCGACCCGACGGAACTGGGTGGCGCCCCCTTTGCCTTGGCCGTGTCGGGGGCGGTGCACACATGGGCGAGCGAGTTGAACCTCGACATGAATGAGGGAACCCGCGTCTACGTTGTCCCCTGTATTGCAGGACATGTCGGGGCGGACGCCGCTGCGGCAACACTTTCGGAAGCGCCGGACAAGGCGGATGAACATACCCTGCTCGTCGATGTCGGCACCAATGCCGAGATCGTGCTGGGTGACAAGCATGGCGCTCTGGCCTGCTCTTCGCCCACCGGCCCAGCCTTTGAGGGTGCGGAAATTTCCTGCGGACAGCGCGCCGCGCCGGGCGCAATCGAGCGGGTCCGCATCGATCCGAAAACTCTGGAACCCCGTATTCGCGTTATCGGCGCCGAGCAGTGGTCCAATGAAGATGGGTTTGCCGAAGCGGTCGAGTCGACCGGCGTCACCGGCATTTGCGGTTCCGGCATCATTGAAGTCATGGGCGAGATGTTCCTTGCCGGTATCATCGATGCAGACGGCGTTATCGACGGCTCACTGGCTGCCGGCAACCCGCGCGTGTTTGCCGATGGCCGCACTTATTCCTACCGCTTGTGGGAGACGGAAGGCGGGCCGGACATCGTCGTCACCCAAAACGACGTTCGCGCCATTCAGATGGCCAAGGCAGCGCTCTATGCAGGCGTGAAGCTGTTGCTGGCCAAGCATGGCAACACATCGGTTGCCAAGATCAAGCTCGCCGGAGCATTCGGAACCTTCATCGACCCGAAATACGCATTGGTTTTGGGTCTCGTGCCGGATTGTGAGGTGGAGAACGTCAAAGCGGTCGGAAATGCGGCGGGCACCGGCGCGCGCATGTCACTGCTCAACCGCGACCATCGCCGCGACATCGAAACCACAGTGCGAAAGATCGAGAAAATCGAAACCGCGCTGGAAGCCGATTTTCAGATGCATTTCGTCAATGCGATGGCCTTTCCCAACAAGGTGGACCCATTTCCGCGTCTCGAAATGCAAGTTCCCTTGCCCAAACCCAAAGTGCTGGAGACGGTCGGCGGCGGCGCTTCCAGAAGAAGGGGCGGCAGAAGACGCGGATAACACGCCCTACGATGTCGGCACCACCACTCCGGCCGCCGTCAACGCCGCATCGAATTTTCCAGCAAGCTTCGTCGCGCCTGCTCTGTCGGGATGCAACTCGTCATGCCATTGCGATAAGCCGACAGTGCCCAAAAGATCGACATGCACGAAATTTGGCCGTTGCGATTGCAAGGCTTCAAGCCGCGCATTGTAGGCACGCAGCATCACGCGAATGAGCTCACGCGCCATTTCCTTCCGCCAAACCGGGTGAAAGCCCTGACGCTCCAGGGATTGCCCCAACCAGCGTCCGTCTTCGCGTGGAATAACGAAGTCATAGCCATGTACGAAAATACGAGCCGATGGTGCACGCGCTGAAAGCTGATCGCATAGCCGCGCCCACTGCCCCATAATCTCGTCGAGCTTGGTGAAGAAATTTGGGCGAATGTAGGTGCCGGCATTGTCGGGGTCCGTGTCCTCTGAACTGCGAACATCAATGAACTCGTGCAGCTTGCCCCCGCCCAGGACATCGTTGCCGCCACCCGAGAACATCAGTGTTTGCACGCCGTTTGGCCCGACATGAGGCAGGTACTCTGCCTCGACAATCATCTCGTCCAGTTCGTCACCCCATTTTCCAAGGTTCAATATGCGGCGAGTCCGCCCAATAATGTCTGCCAGCGTTGGCGGGAAAAACAGCGGCGGCAGGTCAAACCACGAGTCGCCTTCGGCAACGATATCAACATCTTGAGACAAAGACCCGCCAAATATGCTTGGCTGACCCTCGCTCGCTCGCACTGCCCGGCTGGCATCCTGAGCAAGCGCCGTCCCAATCGCCTTCGCCGTTTGCTCAACGCCAGTGATATCAACAGTTTTCGGATTGATCAGAATGCGAGGTGAGAAGGGTTTTTCGCCCGCAACATCGGCAATGAAGTATGTCTCAAGTTCAGCTTGCGTAATGCTGCGATTCTCAATGGCCTCGACAAGCTCAGAAAATGCGATCTTCTCGGATGTTTCTGTGTTTTCGTCTGGCATGACTGGTTTCCTCCAGTCTTCAGCATAGCAAGCGGAGAAGCGTGCGCAACCGTGCGTTGCATCGCCAAACAAGACGCTGCAATCTTAGCCGGGGCGCGAACAAGCGAGACATGAAGAGCGCGGCAGGTTGGGTCGCGCTCTTCGGTTTTAATCTTCGTTGTGATCGATGCGCAGATGCGGCGTACCGTCCGACCGTCGCTTGGGCGACAATCCATCAGCGGTTACCACAACCGATATCCTTTGCCGCAAAGCGCTGAAGGAGGAAAATCCCACCACGTCGACCGGTTCATCGAAGCGGATGGTCAGTCGAAACCGGCCACCTCGCAATTTATCGACGCCGAAAACTTCGCCCTCAAACGGGTTTCCAAGATAGTGCCCGCTGATGCGTGCACCCGGAACCCAGTTCACACTGGGAGAAACGGTCGATTGCGACGCATGTTGTGACGCCGCAGCGCTGAGCGTGTTCCAGTTTCTAAACCCGTGCTGGCGTGCGAGCACCTCAAGTGATTGCGCGTGACTCATGGGTTGACCTTGCGCAGCAAGCGCTGCGCGCAGCCGCTTGGCCTGCGTTTTGAGCGCTGATTGCGCTGGCAGTTGTGGTTGCATTGTTCTCATGCCTCTCGTTTTCAGGACGCAAAGGAACGGTGGGGCCCGCATTGCCAGCGCTGCATCCGAAACGGAAAAAGGCTGATGAGAAAATTCGCTTGAAGACTTCGCCATGGCTTGCGCCGCGGGCGGCAGGTGTCTTCTACCGGAGGCGGCTCGTAGGCGCAATCGACGCATTTGTCAAAAGGAGATCGTTGTGACATGCCGGAACGGCGGTCGCAGCGACTGATCGCGGCTCAAACAGAGGCATGCATGCTCAAAGACCGATACGGATATTCGCTTTCGACGCAATCGAGCGCAGCCAGAGACGCTTACGTCGAGGCAGTTGATCGATTTCTGGCCGCGGAAGAAGGTATTCAGGAGGGCTTTGAGACGGCGCTGAAGCACGATCCAGACTTTGCGCTCGCCCATATTGGTGCGGCCCGCTACCACCAGCTTTTTGCCAATCGCGACGCGATCAACCTCCATCTCGACAAGGCAAAATCCGCAACCGGTCTCTCGGATTGGGAGACCACCAATGTTGAACTGTCGGCTCTGATTCTGACCGGAAAGGGCGGAGCGGCCCTGCCGAAGATCCGCGAGCACCTTCTGGACTATCCGCGCGATGCCATGCTGGCGCAGACCTGCATGGGCGTGTTCGGACTGATCGGCTTTTCCGGGCAGCCTGGCCGGGAAGCCGAAATGCTCGCCTTCTCATCGGCTCTTGCGCCCCATTATGGCGAAGATTGGTGGTATCTCGGTGCACATTCCTTCTCTCAGATGGAGGCGGGTCAGCACGGCCGGGCGGAACGATCCATCGAAGCGTCGATCGCGAAACGACCAACCAGTGCCAATGGCGCGCATTACCGGTCGCATTTGTACTATGAAACGGGAGATACACAGGCCGGATATGACTATCTGCGCGACTGGATGCAAGGCTACAGCCGCGTCGGCTTCATGCACACTCATTTATCCTGGCACACCGCATTGTGGGCTCTCGCACAGGGGGATGAGGCCACCATGTGGGCGGTGGTTGAGGCCGATGTCGACCCGGCACATGCCTCCGGCCCCGCGCTGAACATCGTCACCGATACGGCCTCGATCCTCCATCGTGCTGAACTCGCCGGGGTCGAAGTCTCCCCGCAGCGATGGGCCGCCATCAGCGACTACGCGGCCAACGCCTTTCCAAAGCCGGGCCTGGGCTTTGCCGATGTTCATGCCGCGCTCGCACATGCCATGGCCGGTCAGGGGGAAAGACTGGCCAGGATCATCAGCGACGCGCGCGGCCCAGCCGCCGACGTGGTGCGTGATCTGGCCGAAGCCTTCCGCGCATTGGCCAAGAGGGAATGGGCAAACGCCGAAGCACAATTGGCCAAGGCCGCCCGAGATCATGCGCGCATCGGAGGCAGCCGCGCGCAGCGTGATCTTATCGACTATTCCCTGGCGGCCACCATGCTGCGGCAAGGCCGGGGCGGCGAAGCCAGGCGCTTGATTGCGCTGCGCCGCCCAATCGCCGGATCCTCCGCTGCAATTGCCGGATTGGCCGATCTGCATTGACCGCTGCCGCGCGTTAACGCTTCGCAAAAGCTACAACAGATGTCCTCTTTGCGACATGACCACTCCATGCTAAAAACATCCATCGTATAAAGACGGCACAGGGGCTATGTGATGACGGAGGAAGGCGAACCTCTTCGCCGCACCATTCCGACGCGCGGTCGCGACGTGAAGCGCAGTTTCGTATTCTTTTTAGTGCCGGATTTTTCCATGATCGCATTTGCGACGGCCATCGAGACACTGCGTCTGGCCAACCGCATGCTGACATATGAAAGCTATATCTGGCGATTGGCATCGCAGAACGGGCAACCGGTTTATGCCTCGAATGGTGTGCGCGTGGATGTCGACACGTCGCTTGCGGACGAACGGCGCATGCTCTCCGGCAAGGACCGCCCTTCCATGCTCTTCGTCTGCTCCGGCGTGAATGTCGAAAAATTCGACAACAAATCCGTCCAGGGCTGGGTGCGTGAGGAATATCATCGTGGTGTCGCCGTTGGTGGTTTGTGTACTGGCGCGTACGTCTTGGCAAAAGCCGGTCTGTTGTCGGGTCGCCGCTGCGCGATCCACTGGGAAAATCTGCCAGGATTTCAGGAAGCTTTTCCGAAGGCCGATGTCTATGCCGACCTTTTTGAAGTTGATTCAAATGTTTACACCTGCGCGGGCGGCACGGCAGCGCTCGACATGATGCTTTCGCTGATCGCAGAGGATCATGACGACAACCTGATCAACGCGATATGTGAACAGGCTCTGACTGACCGGGTGCGCGGTCCGCATGACCGCCAGCGTCTGCCCCTGCGCGCCCGTCTCGGCGTACAAAATGCCCGTATCCTGTCGATCATCGAGATGATGGAGGCGAACCTCTCCGAACCGCTGACCCTGGTGGAGATCGCCAACTATGCGGGGCTTTCGCGACGCCAGATAGAGCGCCTCTTCCGCCAGCATATGGGCCGCTCTCCGGCCCGCTACTATCTGGAAATCCGGCTCGACCGGGCGCGGCATTTACTGCTGCAATCCTCCCTGCCGGTGGTAGAAGTCGCCGTGGCGTGCGGTTTTGTTTCAGCCTCGCATTTTTCCAAATGCTACCGCGAACTCTACGGCAAAAGCCCGCAGCAGGAACGCGCCGGTCGCGAAGCGGAACTGGCAGCGTGAGTGATTTTGCTAAGTTCTCAAATTCAGTTTGGAATTGTACCTCTCCTTCTCAGCTTTGATGATCTCGTGCAGCAGTTCCAACCTCTCGAGCATGTTCTCCGGCAGAACCCCTTTCGTTATCATGGTTGGCTCTTGAATGTATGCCCCATATTTGCCAAAATATAGCTCACAATACTTGGCAACATCACGATAACTCAATCCTTCATGACCACTAAAACGGTTCTCCAATCTAACAAAATCTTTGTCTTCAGAGATGTCTAAACCGAATATTGGATATCTCGCCCCACCTAGAACGCCTTTAAGTTCATGTCGACCAAAAAAATTGACCGAAATATTCTTATGGTCGAGCTTTTCTCGATTGTTTGCGTCCATCGTCAACATATATGTAACTTCTAATGACATAATTAGACGCTTGGGCTTCGAAAATTGGCAGATACGAAATCCGATATCCACCGTCGGACCAATATACTCAATGGCGCCAGATTTGTTGTCGTCTTCATCACGTGAATAATATTCATTTAGATCGTCAAAACTTTGAACAAGTCGATCTATTTGCGGATGCTTGGCACTTCGAAATTCATCATCTTTTACCAGTAACAGCTCGCGATTGGTAAAAGGCAATCCGGCTGACCAAACAGTTCCTGTGAGAGAAACCGCCTGTGATCGCCCGAAAGTACTTAACGTACTCTGAAGTGCATCAAACGACCTATGCTCAGAAAATGACCGATCATCGGTGGGCTTCTCTCCCGACATCAATTGTTCGTACATACGAATTGATTGAGCGAATGCCATCAACAAAATTGGAACAGAGTTTCTGGAACTAATTGACACACTGAAAATGACTTCATCGCCAGCCGTTTTCCACAACTCTATCGATCCTGACGGGATATCCGATTCATTCAAATCCCTATAAAACGTGCGAAAAACCAGCCAGAACTCGCGAAAGAAGGCATCAGTCTGAGAAAACCAGTCAAAATTTGGGAATGCCTTGGAAAAGTACTCTCCAGACCTTTCCCCTGCTTCGTCTTCCGTTACATCGGACAATGGGTATATTTTTAACTGTTTGAGCCGCGTGGATCCAACCAGATCTACGCTGAAAAATAGCCGATACCTCGGCCTTAAAGATTCTGGAAGCCTATCTACCCGTTCTTTATAGGATAAACCTTCGCCTTTTTGATTCATTTATCGACTTCGGACATAAAGCCAAGTTCTATTGCCTTTTCTCTCACAAAATACGGCTCTACGTCAAGTTTTTCTGCAACAATTACACATTCTTCGATTGACCGGGGCCTATGATTCTCAATGAGCGAATCCGGGACCAATAATTCCCATGCGAATATATTTGCTTGTTTCTCAATCTCATCATTTCCACTGCGTGTAGCAACCATTGGTTTCAATTGTGGACCGGCTTCAGTATTTCGGCTTTCCAAATTTCCGCGTAGATAGTGCAAGAAATAGTGACCCAACTCATGAGCAATGGTGAAGTTATTGACATATCGAGAGGATGTTTCAGAGATATAAATAGTAAAATCTTTTGGCTGCCGAACGACAATCGCGTCAAGATGTATGTTGTCCGATATCCAGAAATTTTTCCTATTGATTGTCCCTCCTAACATTCTCGTTAGGTCCTGTAGATTGGCGGGTTTGTCGAAATTGAAGTGAGACCTAACAGTCTCTGCAATTCGCTTTATATCGCCACGGTCCGCGTTGAGTTTCTCCGGCGGTGCGAATTTAATTGGGTTGCTTTTGGACGCGTGCGTTGAAGTGTTCAATGGTTCGAGTTCGTGTACGGGGATTTTGGATTGGATTATATTGTATTGAGAGAGCGGCAAAGTGCAATATGGCACATGGGAGTGCGCTCTTTTTCGTTAATCGTTTGTGGCACGATAAAGACTGGCACCTACCCGTCCGCGCGCAACCTTTCATTGGTCGGATCAAACGGGCTTTCTGCAATCACGGTCGCCTTGTAGCGCCTGCCCAGAATGCGGATCTCCAGATCACTTTCGGCGTATTCCGGCTTCACCATGGCGAGCGCGAGGGATTTGCCAATACGATAACCATAGCCGCCATGCGTTGCGCGCCCGACCAACTGATCCCCGCTATAGATGGCTTCAGAGCCGCGCGCATCGGCATCCGTGACGCCATGTACTTCCAACGTGACGAATTTCCAATTGTCTCCGGCTTCATGCCGCTTCACGAGCGCGTCCTTGCCAACAAACTCCTTATCGAGCTTGATGAAGCGGTCCAGCGCTGACTCATAAGCGGAATATTCGATGGAAAGCTCGCGCGGGATAAGACGGTAGCTTTTCTCGATGGCCATCGCTGTCATGGCGCGGATACCGAAAGGTCTGATACCGAACTCCGCACCGGCTTCCATCACCGCATCCCAGATCGCATTTTGCTGTTCAATCGGGTGGTGCAGTTCCCAGCCCAGTTCGCCAACAAAGTTCACGCGCAAGGCATGGGCCATCGCCGTGCCAACGGAAACCTTCTGACCCGAAAGCCATGGGAAATGCGCATTGTCGAGCTTCGCGTCCGTCAATTTGGAGAGCACCTTGCGGGCATTGGGACCGGCGAGCACCAAAACACCATGTTGCTGTGTGATGGGCTGAAGCGTCACAGACCCATCATCCGGCAGATGGCGAAACAACACGTCATGGTCATGCGCCTCATAGGCGCCAGCGGATACGAGATAGAATTTCCCCGGCGCCCATTCATAGACGGTGAATTCACTCTTCACGCCGCCGAATGGCGTCAACAAATGGCAAAGAGCCACCCTGCCTCGCTTCTTGGGGATGTTGTTGGCGAAGATGCTGTTGAGCCAAACGCGCGCGCCGGGTCCGGAAACCTCCATCTTGGCAAAGGCGCTCATATCGAGCAGGCCGCAGCTTTCGGTAACGGCTTTCACCTCATTGCCGACATGCTCAAAATAGTTCGAGCGACGGAAGGACCATTTTTCGCGAACCCGTCCCGTGTGGTCGGCAGGCGCATGGTTTTCATTGACATAGACATCAGCGCCAACACCGCGCTCGCTTTCGGGCAGTTCATAACCTTCCGGCGCATACCAGTTGGCGCGTTCCCAGCCATAGACCGAGCCAAACACGGCACCCAACGCTTTCTGGCGTTCGTAGGACGGTGTCGTTTTCAACGGACGGGCGGCAGGCCGCTCTTCGTCGGGAAAATGCAGCGTGAAGACGTTGGCATAGGCTTCTTCGTTCTTTTCACGCAGATAACCGCGCGTTGCGTAAGGTCCGTAACGGCGCGGATCGACCCCCATCATGTCGATGGTCGGTTCGCCATCGACAATCCATTCCGCCAATTGCCATCCTGCACCGCCAGCGGCGGTCACGCCAAAGGAATGCCCCTCATTGAGCCAGAAGCCTTTAAGCCCCGGTGCCGGGCCAATGATCGGATTTCCATCGGGCGTATAGGCGATGGCGCCATTGTAGACCTTCTTGATGCCCGCTTCGGCAAAATAGGGCACGCGCTCGCAGGCGGTTTCGATGTGAATGTCGAGACGGTCGAGATCTTCCTGAAACAGCTCATACTCGCTGTCGTCATCCGGTCCATCAACATAACAACATGGCGCGCCGCGCTCATAGGGTCCGAGGATGAGCCCGCCCGCCTCTTCGCGCATATACCACGCGCTGTCGCTCTCGCGCAGCACGCAGAGTTCTGGTCCGCCCTCGGCCCGGAATTTCTGGATCTCGGGATGCGCTTCCGTGACGATATATTGATGCTCAACCGGGATGACCGGAACGTCCAGCCCCACCATTTCGCCCGTCTTGCGGGCAAAGTTGCCGGTGCAGGAAATGACGTGCTCGCAAGCGATATCACCCTTATCGGTGCGCACGATCCATGATCCATCCGCCTGTTGGTCAATCGCCGTCACCACAGTGTTACGGTGAATCTTGGCGCCGCGGTCGCGGGCAACTTTAGCCAGTGCCTGCGTCAGGTCAGCGGGTTGCACATAGCCGTCATCGGGGTGTTCAATGCCGCCCATCAGCCTGTCCGTATTCACATAGGGCCAGCGTTCCTTGATCTCCTCATTGGTGATGCGACGCACATTGATACCGATCGTCTCGGCAATTCCCATGTAATATTCATACTCATCCCAGCGGGTCTGGGAACGCGCCAGCCGGACATTGGACACGATACGAATGCCCGTATCCATGCCGGTTTCTTCCGCAAGGTCCTGGTAGAACTGGACCGAATATTTGTGGATCTGCCCGACCGAGTAGGACATGTTGAACAGCGGCAGCAGACCAGCCGCATGCCATGTCGAGCCTGAGGTGAGTTCCTTGCGCTCCAGAAGGACGCTGTCCGTCCATCCCTTCTTTGCCAGATGATAAAGCGTGGAAACCCCGACCACGCCTCCTCCGATGACGACCGCGCGCGCTTTCTGCTGCATGGAACCGTTCCTGTTTTTGGATGGCGGGAAACTCACCCGACCCTTTGCCGCACCATATCGGCAGCATAGTTGCAGCCCTTTTCAATTGCGACATCGCGATGACGCGATCCGTCAAGGAAGGCTGCACCGGCGTGTTGGCGGCTTGTTTACCAACATCTTCAACCGAATATGAATGGCTTTGGCACAATTTGCCTCATCAAACCCAGCAGAGATGTCGTTTGTGCCTTGGCTTATTTGCCTTTCATATTGTTCACCGTGCTGACCAATGCAGCAGCACAGATGATGCTCAAACAGGGCATGTTGACGCTCGGCCCGGTCACAGGCGATGGCCCTGTAACCGCCGCATCGCTAGCGATGATGGTCGTCAAAGTGGTGTTTCACCCCTGGGTGTTTTTCGGCCTCGTAACGTTCGTCATCTCCATGGCTTCGCATCTATACGTGCTGTCCAGGGTCGAGCTATCCTTCGCCTATCCCTTTTTGAGCCTGGCCTATGTCGCGGTAGCCGTGGCGGCTTGGATACTGTTCGGAGAAGACCTGAACGCCTGGCGCGTGGCCGGCATCGCTCTGATCTGCCTTGGCGCCTTGCTGATCGCCCACAGCGGCCATGGTGTGGAGGTCGGTCGCAATGACGTTGCCGGACTTGCCAAACATCCGGTCCCACCGCTCAATCAAATCCGTGAAAGTACAGCCAAATGAAGCACATCCTTTTCGGCGGTGACGGTTTTGTTGGTCGCGCATTGGCCAAGAAACTCATTGACTATGGCGAAGACGTGCTGGTCGCGGACATTGTGAAGGGCGACTGCCCGCACTACGCCAGATGCCGCTGGGTCAAGATCGACATCACCCAGACGAGTGATTTTGACCGCCTCGACATTCAGCCCGAAGATGCAGTCTACAACCTTGCCGCGAAGATGCTTTCACCGATCGTTGTCAAGGCGAAGCGTCATGATTTCTTCTTTCCGGTCAATTTCTTCGGCACAGCAAATATCTTGAAGGCCATGCATCGGGCCGGAGCGCGCAATCTTGTCCAGTTCACGACAGACATGATCTATGGGCACACCCAAACGGTGCCGATGTTTGAAGATCATCCCGCCGTTCCATTGGGCGAATACGGTCTCAGCAAACTGGAATCCGAGCGCCTGTCCAGGCTCTGGCGAGCCGACAAGGGCTTCAACATCACCATATTTCGTCCACGGCTGATCATCGGCCCCGGGCGACTTGGCATTCTGTCGAAACTGTTCAAACTGGTGGACTGGAACCTGCCGGTTCCGATGATCGGCTCGGGGCGCAATCCATATCAGTTCATCTCGGTTTATGATTGTGCGCACGCGGCTTTTCTGGCCTGGAAGGCAGGGTTCCCCAACCAGGCGTACAATCTTGGGTCTGACGAGCCGCCGAGCGTGCGCAAGCTTTTGGGGCGCCTGATCGAGGAAGCCAACAGCAAGTCTGTTCTTTTGCCAACACCAGCCTGGGCCGTGAAGAAAGTCCTGGACGGGTTTGACGCGATCAATCTGCCCATCATGGACCCGGAACAATATCTCATCGCCGATGAGGTCTGTATTCTGGATTGCTCCAAGGCCGAGCGCGATCTTGGCTGGAACGCTCGATACTCCGACGACGATATGCTGGTCGCTGCCTACCGCGAATATCGCGCCGGACGCGAGCGTGAGAGCCGTGGGCGGACGTCCACAGAAACCGAAGTGGCTTGAACCAACACCGAACTCGATCGGACACATCATGATCAATCTGCTGAAGCGACGACCGAAAGCTGAAACAGCCGAGCCGGCTCGTCGCTTTGCAGTTGAAGCACCGCCCCTGTCCACGCCACTCGATGCCGGGCTTTCGGAAGAACTGCCCCATCTTTTGAGCGTTGAAGACGCCAAATCGATGCCGATTGAAGAGATGAACGCGCTGTTTGCTGAACATCTCAATCCAGGCCAACTCTATTTCATGAAGAAGCTTGGCTTCGACCGCATCAAGATCGAGTCCGCCGAAGGCGTCTGGTACACCGATCAGAACGGTCGCAAGATCCTCGATTTTTTCGGCGCTTTCGGCTCGTTGTCACTGGGACACAACCATCCGCGCATTCTGGAGGTGCGGCGAAGATTTGGCGCTGAGAAACGCCATGAACTCGCCATGGCCTTTCTGTCGCAATATGCAGCTGCCCTCGCCCGGAATCTCGCGACCATTGCTCCGGGCGATCTTGATATGGTGTTTCTGGGTTCCTCCGGTTCTGAGGTTATGGAAGCGGCACTGAAGCTCTGCGAGCGGTATCAGGGGCCTCAGCGCGCCAAGGTGCTTTATGCCGAGAACGCTTTCCACGGCAAAACTAGGGGCGCGCTCTCAATCACCGATTCAGCTATGTACAAGGCTGACTTCGCGCTTCTGGATGGCGTGGTGAAGGTCCCGTTTGGCGATCTTGACGCCGTCCGCGCCGCGCTGGAGCATGATGCGGCGATTGGAACCATATGCCTGGAAACCGTTCAGGGCGGCGGCGGCATTATCGAAGCCCCAACTGCGTTCTGGCAGGGGCTTCGCGCCCTTTGCGACGAGAAGAAAGTGCTGTGGCTAGCCGACGAGGTGCAATCCGGCACGGGGCGGACCGGTCGCTTCTTCGCCTTTGAACATCATGGTGTTGCGCCGGATGTCACGGCACTTGCTAAGAGCCTGGGCGGCGGCAAAACGGCCATGGCGGCGATGATCGCGCGCCGCGACATCTATATGAAGGCTTATGGCCATCACAATGACGCTCTCATTCATGGGCCGGCCACCTTTGGCGGCATTGGTGAGGCCTGCATCACGGCCATCGAAGCGCTCAACGTCATCTATGATGAGGCACTTCTGGAAAACGCCACCAGCACCGGCGCTTATATGAAGAGCGAGCTGCAAGGCATCGCCGCAAAGCATCCTAACCTTATCAAGGATGTTCGCGGTCGAGGCTTTATGCTGGGTTTGGAACTGAACGACATGTCTCAGGCACTGCCGATTGGCCTGCGCAGCGCCGTTTCGGTTCTCGACGACAGGTTGAAGGGCTCTTTATCGGCCTTTATCGGCTCGGCCCTGTTGCGCGATCACAATGTGCTCGTCGCCTTTACTGAATATAATCGCAATGTCATCCGCCTTCAGCCGCCACTCATCGCAACGCGTGAGCATGTCGATATCTTTGTCACTGCGCTGGATACGGTCTTGAGCGGCGGCATCGTGAAAATCGTCACCGGCTTCATCAAGTCACAACGCGGGTGATCCGCTGTGGACGACCACCACACACCGCACTCGACAAGCGCGGGGGGAATTGCGAACGGCTCAATCATAACTCGCGCGCTAACCGCCCTGCCCGCCCGTCTGGTTGAAGCACTTCTCGCCGCCTTCTTTGCTGGCACCGTCGCTCTTGTGATGGCCCTTGCCGTCTTGCGGCCGAGCCCGAATTGGGACGCACTGCCCTATTTCGCTCTGGCCCTGAAACAGCCCGGAGACGAAGCCGCGACCTTCCATCGACGGGCCTATCAGGCGGTTCAGGAGATTGCCTCGCCGGCGGACTTTCGCGAATTGACGCAAGGCAACACCTATCGAAAGCGACAATTCGAAGACCCAGAGGCGTTCGCGTCCATGCTGCCCATGTATGCTGTCAAAGGCGGCTATGTGGTGGCTCTTACGGCTCTGGCATCACGCTGGGGACCATATGGTGCAGCTATGCTGATCAACATGGCGGCGGCTGCCCTGCTGCTCTCCATCGTGCTTTGGTGGATGCAGCAAGGCGGATTTCTACAGGCAATCCCGCTGTTGCTGATGGTTCTTTTCGCTCTGCATTTTCGCGAAGTCGCAGGGAGCGTGGCGCCCGATTTTCCCGCTGCTGCGTTGATCATCACATCGATTTGGCTCTACTCGATCAAGCGAGACTGGGGGGCAATCGTCCCGCTGGCGCTCGCAACCACGCTGAGGCCTGATACGCTGCTGCTTTGCATTGCGCTCATCTTCGTCTTCGCGGCCATGCGCCAACGCCTCTTGCCGGTTGTGGCTGGACTGGTCGTATCGTTCGCGATCTACGTCTGGCAAACCGCATCTGCGGATCACATGGGCTGGTGGGCACATTACTGGTTTTCCACCATTCGCATTCAGAACACGATGGCGGGGTTTGAGCCGAGCTTTTCGCTCGCTGCCTATCTGACAGGCCAGGCGAGAGGCGTTGTCACTGCGCTCACCACATTCAACTGGCCATTTGTTGGCGTCGCGCTGGCTTTCGCGTGGGTTGTGCTGTCACGCTCTGGCCACCTGCGTGACAGGCGGGCGATCACGCTTTTGACGGCGATCCTGTTGGCGATTGGCGGCAAGTTCATCACCTTCCCGCTGCCGGATGACCGCATCTACATGGCGTTCCTGATCGGCGCGGTCATGATTCTTGCCAATGCGTGGAAACCGAAACCTATCCCGAACCGGTCTTTTGAGGATGAACCGGAGCGGCCTGCTGCGGCCAAGTTGGATAGGCCATAGGCTGCGGCATCATGGGTGCTGCATAGGCCATGGGCTGGATAACCGGCATTGGCGCAGGAACGGGCTGATAGACCGGCTGCTGATATATTGGCGGCGCGTAAGCCGGTTGCGGTGGCGCTGCGTAACTGGGCGCAGGCTGGGGCTGAGGCTGTGCAGCCGATTGCGCCTCGCTGCGCCGAAGCATCTCATGGCGCAGAGCTGCCAATTCTTCGCGCAACGCTTCACCGGCACCACGGGCGGCCTTGGACCGTTTCGCTTTGCGCTTGCGTTTGCCGGAGTTCGACTTTCGTGACGGCGCTTCCTCGTAGCGTTCAACGCTAGGTCTCTTGGCGACAGTGGGCCGCTGAACCGGCGCTGGTTCGGGCTGGCAAGCGGCCTGGATTGGCGCAGGTTGCGGCGCAGGCTGCTGTGTCACCGTCGGATATGGTTGTTGCTCAGCGGGGTGCGGCGACAAATCGGTTCCGTACCCGTTGTGGCTGGAATAGAGATCGTCATTCCGGGACGCCACTGCATAAGCCGACGTTTGATTGCGCGGCTGCACCGGTGCGTCACCTTGATGGCCTGATTGCGGGGCGGACAATCCGCTGCGAACGAGATCGCGCACAATGCCGAAAGCAAGAGGCAGCAATGCGAGAATGACGCCCAGAATTCCTCCGACGATTCCGCCAACCACAACGATCAGCTTCCGATTTGGCCCATCCTTCTCGACCGGAGGGGTCGCTTCAGAGATGATGCGGGCACTTTCGGTGCGGATATTCTCCTGCTCACCGGTCTCGCGGGACCGCAGCAAAAACGCCTCATAAACCTGCCGATTGGCGACCACTTCGCGCTCAAGCTCGCGCAAGCGGACCTTGGCAGCGGAGTCGGTCACGGCGCTCGCCTTGAGGGCATTGACTTGGCCCTGAATATCGGCAAGCCGCGAACGGGCCGACTGAAAATCTTCCTGCGCGGAGTCCACGATGCGGGAAAGCTCAGCGGCAATCGCCTGACGGGCGCTGCGCAGTTCCGCCTCCGCTCCAATTCTCTCCGGATGGCGCGGACCAAGCGTTGTCGAAAGGCGGTCAAGCTGAGCCTTGGCGCGCGAAAACTGGACACGCAACTGGCTTACTGTGGGCGATGCCAGCGCGGTTGGAAGTGAACCGGACAATACGTCCGAGAGGTCCGCCTGTGCTGCAAGTTGAGCGCGGCTTCGCGCATCGCTCACCTGCGCCTGGGCGACTGCAAGTTGATCATTGAGCCGTGACAGCTGGACTTCACTCACCAACTTGCCATCGGCATCAACCAGCCCGTTTTCGGCCTTATAGGCCTCGACCTTCTCTTCAGAATCGCGCACTTGCACACGCAATTCGTCCAGGCGGCCCGTTAAGTCTTCTGTCGCGTTGCGGGCAGCCGATGAGCGCGCCCGGGTTTCGGCGTTCATGTAGCCGCGAGCAATGGCATTGGCGATGCGCGCAGACTTTTGCGGGTCTTCTGTCGACACTCCGATCTGGATCGTAAAGGTCTGGTTGATGCGCGCCACATACATATTCTCGACAAGATATTCCTTGGCGTTTGTAAAGCGAGTTCCCGGATCATCACGCTCGCCCATCACGACCTTTAGCAGGCCGCCAAGCAGACCCGTTGACGGGTCGGTGCCGTTGAATTCGGTGTCATTGACCAGATCGAGATCCTCGATGACCGGGTCGAGCACGCTGGACGATGTGAGAATCCGCACCTGACTTTCCGCATAGGCAACAGTGGCTTCTGAGTTCAGTCCGTTTGGTGAGACCGAATTATCGATGACGCGGATGCCACGCGGTTCAATCAGCACCTCCGACACGGACAGATATTTGTTTGGTAAGGACAGCGCGTAAAGCGCGGCAATAATCGCACCGATCAGTCCGCAGGCAAGGATCCAGTACCAGCCGCGCAGAAGAACCAGAACGAAGCGCTCAAAGCTGAAGGCACCGGCCAGATTGAGCCTGGGAGAGTGGTTCGCCGTTCCAGCGGAGGTGGTGGCAACGGTCGATTGAGCAACCGCGTCTGCGGGTTGGTGCATATGTTTTGTATTCTCTGACTTGGATGGCTGGCCCGACTTAGCGCTTACCCTCGGCTTGCTTTTCTTGCGTCTGATCTTCCAGCTTCTTCCCATAGTACCGTTTGGCTGATCGAGATCGGCCTGCTGTTGATCCAAGGCTGCCGGCTCTGGCGGTTGTGATTGGTCTGTGCGTGCCGCCTGCGCGATGGCTTGAAGCTCGTCGCGAAGCATGTCGAGCTGCTGTTGTTGATCATCCCGGCGTGCACCGGTCTGCCACGCTGCATCGTCTGAAACCGGTGCCGTAATGCGCGATGCTGTTACATCAGGTTCCGGGCTGGGAGGACGCGATGTTGCCTGCGAGGGATGATGCGCAGATGCGGCATAGTCCGCTGGCTGATACGCAGCATGCATATTGGAGCGCGATTGCTCTTCGCCGAAGGCGGAAAGAAGACTGCCGCTTTGCTGTTGGCCGTTGGGAAAGGCGAAGACATTGGCATCCACCGGACCTTGGGCAGCGATCCTGTCCAGCAGCGACCCCTGCGAGTCGTCGCTTTCAGCTGCTGAATCGTCCTTTTTCGACAAGATGCGGTTTAACATGGGGAGAGCACTGTTCCCAAAGCAACTGGACTGAAGGGACCGTTTCGCCGCGGACCCACGCTTACCCACATATTAAGGAGTATGGATAACAAACCTTTAATTCATATGCCGCCGGAGCACGTCCCACAGCGCCTTAGCTCGCCATTCGGCATCAAAGGGCAGCGGGCGTGCTTTCGCGTCATCCTCGCGCGGAAACGTGTCCCCGATCCAGCTGTGGGAATCCGACAGGCCCCAGCTTGTGATCGTATCGGGCGTTGTTACACCCGTCAGCGCTGAAAGAAACTCATCGGCAACTGCTGCCACCGCGCGGTCGCGGCGCTGATGTTCAGCCGACAACTTCCAGTCGATGACATCCAGTTCTGTCACAGAGACTGTCAATCCACGCTCTTTCAGCGCCAAAACAAAACGGTGCAGATTTTCCACTCCAATCTCTCGCTCAGCATAGAGATGCGCCTGTAGACCAATGCCGTGAATGGGAATGTTCTTTCCCTGCAATCGATCAACAATGCCAAGAAGCGCATCCTGGCGCGCCTTTGTGCGCAGGCTGTTGTCTTCAAGATCATAGTCATTGAGATAAAGCTTTGCGGAAGGGTCGACCCGCGCCGCGGTCTGAAATGCGATGTCGAGATGCCGAGGGCCGAGGACATTGTACCAGACGCCATAGCGCCACCGTCCTTCATTGAGCGGGTCGTGGGAAATCACCTCATTGGCCACATCCCAGGTCGCGATACGGCCTGCATAGCGGCCCATCACCGTCTCGATATGTTCAACAAGAAGCCGCTCCAACCGTGACGGCGACATCACGGCGTCGATCCATTGCGGGTTGAAGGCGTACCACAAAAGAGCATGTCCATGGATGCGTTTGCCATGCGCCTCGGCGAAGGAAATGATCTCGTCAGCGCCGGAAAAATCAAACTCACCCGCGGTGTGACGCAGGCTCGCCCATTTCAATGCATTCATCGGCACGATGATGTCGGCATGCTCGATAAGCAATTCACGCATGCGTGGTTCGTTCCGAAACGGTTCCAGCGCAACCGCTACGCCATAGGGCACTTTCGTCCCGGCCAAGGCCGGTTTCGCACCTGCCAGCATCGATGCCGCCACCGCAGATGGCGCCACGGCCGAGGCACCGAGCATGCGCTTGAGAACGGAACGCCGCGTTAATCGATGCGTGATAGTTTGTTGTCTTGTCATGTCTTTTCGGGCCGGGAATTCGACACTGCAATGCCGGTTTTGCACGCACTCTACATCAGTGGGACCTCTCAAAAATGACGGCTGCCGGACTTACAGCCAATGTGGTAAACATGGCCCAAAAATATGGGCTTACCCGTGATATTGCGTTTGATTACAGCTCCCTGCTGGGCGGGCAGCTCGGTCGGCTGGTCTTCTCGCTCGTCTATTTTGTGACGCTGACCAAGGCGCTAAGTCTTGGCGATTTCGGTGTCTTCGCGACAGGTTCCGCAATCGGGATCGTTTTGTCACGCATTGCGGGCTTCGGTTTTCTTTCGCCTCTTTACCGGGTTTCGGTGACCAGACCACGACTGATTGGCAGCTACAGTCTCGCCTATTTGTCCGCACTTGTGCTGTCTTTGCCTCTCATCGTGGGCATTGCGATGGCCTTGTATTTCAGCCTCTACACCGAATTCATGCCGATTCACGCATTCTTGTTGATCGTGCTGGCTGAGGTGCTGATGTGGCGATCGCTGGAAGTCGTTATTATCGTCAATAACGGCCTTAACCGTTTCGCGACCGGTTCGATGCTGGGTATTGCGGGCGTGGCGGCAAAGGCCGTCTCGGCCTTCTGGTTCCTCTTTCATGGCAACGCCGATCTCGAATTGTGGACCATGATCTACTTCGCCACCAATGCGGCGATTGCGCTTTCGGCGATCGCGTTTTTCTACCCAAAACAAAGGCTTAGATGGAGACCGCGCGCCTGGCTGGGTCGCATGCGCGATGCTGTTGGTGTATCTGCCGCCGAAGCACTGTTCTACATTCAGGCCGAACTGGACAAGGTTCTGGTTCTGGCTCTGGGCGGAGAGATGGTTGCTGGCAAATACTCAATCATCATGCGTCTGGTGGATCTGACAGCCATGCCGCTTCGCGCGTTGAGCACGCTTTTGATCCAGTGGATCATGCGCAAAAGACAGGCCGGTCAGCCGACCCGTCATGGGCTGCTCATCGATATGGGTATCGGTCTGGTCTCGTCATCCATTCTGGCCGCCGCCGCCGTTATTCTGTGGGCCCTGCCCGGCGTGTTCGGCAACAGCATCGCCATCGCCGCGCCCTTTGTTCCTCTGTTGCTTCTGGTTCCGGCATTTCGCAACATCTTGGAATATCACACTGAACTGCTCTACGCGCACGAGATGATGGCGATCCGCGTGGTGTTGCTGATTTATGTTGGATCGCTCAAGGCGTTTCTTTTGTGGATGCTGCTGGGCACCACATCCGACTTTGCCGTTATTGCGGTTTGGCTGAACGCGGTGTTTGCAGTGCTGTGGCTCTGTTCGGCTCTAGTGACTTACGGGCGGCTGCGCATGGAGCGCGACCGCGCATCAAAGGCCTATCGCGTTTCGTAATATGTTGGGATCGGTGTGTGTAAACGACTGAACGCCGATGGCCACCTCACGCTCGTCCATATCGCGCAGAAAAGCCAACAAAGCGGATGCGTCCAATGCGTCTCCCTGCCAATACGTCCGGCACAGGCCGAAGCTCGCCGCCCAGTGCCCTTCCATGGATCGCACACCCTCAGCATAGGCGCCGTAGACCTGGCATTCAGAGAAGGTTCTGCTTGATGCAATCGCCGCAACCCAGTGCTTGCCCGTTCGCTCTTCGATCGCCGCACACATGTCCAGCACATGCTGGCGCCGCCAGGAAACGAGATTGTTGATGTAGTCATGCGCCGGAAATCCGGGAGTGGACAACCCGTTGAGACGAGCAGCCTGAAGCGTCCACTTCCTGTGATCCGCGCCGGGCCTTGCGAGTTCCCCGCTCACGCCAAACGGGTTGCGGTAAAGGCGCAAGTCGCCGCCCTGCCACAGATCGGCCAGTGAGAATGGCCGCACGAATGCCATATCGGAATCGCAATAAAGCAACGCATCCGCATCGCAATGCGCGGCGATGGCAATGCGCCGCAACTGCTGCACATGCCAACCCCGCATGGGCATCGTCTTCGTTGAAACCCAAAGCTTTCGGGCATTTGCACCCAGCGGCGGCTTGAAATCTCGAAGCCATTGCGGAAGCAGGTCGCGTTCATTGACGACTGTCCTGCTTGACGATTGCAGAACACGAAACTGATCAAAATCGTCATTGTCGACCAAGATAAAGTGTTGACCGCGCGGTTGAACGAAATGATCAATGCTGTCGCAAAGCAGCCGACAGCGCTCGAAGTCCTGCGCATAGCTTGGCGTGATCAGCGCAACGCTGCCCTTCGGCGGCAAGCCGGGACCGCGTGTCACGCCTTAAACTTTCTGGCGATGGCCGACAATCGCCTGCCGTGCAACCCGATACAGAAACTTAGGATTGCCCAGCACGTATCGTCGCCACATGCGGCGTGGTTCCAGGAGCAAGCGGAACACCCATTCCATGCGCATGTCTATGCACCATTGAGGCGCGCGTGATACTCGTCCCGCAATGAAATCGAACAGCGCACCCACGCCGATAACGGCTGTTGCGAGTTCGCCCGTACAATGCCGCGCGATCCATTTTTCCTGCATAGGATTGCCCAGCGCGACCAGAAGAATGTCAGGTCTGTCAGCACGCAGACGTACAATCATGTCAGCCTCGTCGCTGCTGTTGAAATATCCATCTCCAACCACGCTGAAGCGGTGTTGCGGATAAGTCAGTTGCAGTTTCTCCGCTGCCTGTGAGGCGACGCCGCTTCGAGCGCCAAGCAGCGCGACATGCACGCCTTCCCCCAGGCTTTCCAGAAGCTCCGGGATAAAGTCGGTACCGCGCAGATTGTCAGGGAATTTTTCACCATACAGGCACTTTGACGCGATATCGACGCCAATGCCGTCGGGCAGCACCACGAAATCTCGCAGGGCCTTGGAATAGTCCACATCTTCGTAAGCGAGATTGGCGCCATGAGCGTTCAGGAAAGCAAATTTTCGATGTCTTTTCTTGCTGATGTCACTGGCCAATTCCTCAAAGGCTCTGGGCTTTGACCAAACTCTGACACCAACGCCCAACACATCACGCAACTGAGCCGGATGCTGGCCATCGGCATCGCGATTGCCCGGTGGCAAATCGATCGCTTCCGCTGTGTTGGCCATTGTGACGGGTGTTCCGGTTCGCATTTTAGCTTCAATTGTAGACAAACTTGCCAGTCAAACTTTGCGAATTCGTCAATCGGTACGCCGCCCGGCTCCTACGACAGTTAATCCCTCGTTAAGGCTTTCCATCAGTGCTGAAAGCTGCTGGTCTGCAAAGGATGCGCCATCGACGCGCTCCAGCGTTCCAGCCCGAGACGCTTTGACTAATTGAACCAGCGACCGGGCGAAATCCTCGGGATCGTCGGCTCGCGCAGCATTGGCAGGCAACACATCCACGCCTCGCAGTGACGACGAAGTCGCGACACAGGCCAGCCCCATTTGAAAGGCTTCGATGGTCTTCAGCTGGATCCCCGTTCCTCCGCGGCTGACCAAAGCGATCACACGAGTCTGTGCCAAGAACGCGTTGGCATCTTCTACCCGCCCGAGGAACTCAACCCGAGACAACGCGGTTTTCACGCGCTCGGGAACAGACCCTGCGATGCCGATTGTGAAGTCGTCAGGCAGTAAGGGTAGGACTTCCTCCAGAAACCAGTCGAGGCCCGGCGTGTTGGCCTGCCATGTCCAGGTGCCAATCATGCCGATGTCGTAACTCTTCGCGACGGACCGTTCTTCGAGAGCCGGAACCGGCACGACCAGAGGAAGCACCGAGCAATTGTCTTGCCCTTCCATCTGTTCGGTCAGATCATCCTGGCTGAGCGTCCACACCCAGGCTGCTCGCTTGCACAGATCTTCCTCAATATCCCGCAGCAATCGGGCTTCTCGCCGGTACAAGAACCTTTGGAAGGCTGAGTCGCTGTTAGTGCTGTTCTCGCGCGCCGTCACATGCTCCACATTGTGCGAAATATAGGCGAAGGGCTGCTTCTTGAGCGATGGAAAGGCGGCCGCCATCTGCCAGGAATTGAGGACGATCGCGTCGAACGGGCCTTGCGAAGCAACGATATCCTCAATGGAGATTTGTATCACCGCACGCAGCTTTGTCGCGCCAACTGGCAATCCGTGCTGGACCGATTGAACCAACCAGAGAGCCTTCTGAAGTCTGGTGGCATGCGCGTTTTCCAGATTTGCAATGGCAATCGTTGCCACGCCTTCACTCGGCTGCTGCCTTTGAAGCCGAACGCCAATCACTGAAACAACGTGACCCAGCGTGCGTAAAGCGGCCACGATGGCCTCATTGGCAAGCTCATATCCGCTCGTTGGGCGGCCATCCGTCACGATGGATGTGAAAAAACCGATGCGCATTCTGGTGTCGATCAATTGTTGGTTGAACGTGCCATAGCCAAGCCGCCTCGACATTTCATTAAGGGCGCTGGTTTACAAAGTCGGTTCACAATACCAACACCATGGTCGGCGATGAGCACTCAACCGCTCCCCAACGAGATCACGATTTTCTGGCAAAACGATGCCGGACAGACTGCCGACGTCGCGGTGGTTGTGGTCATTCCAACGTTCAAGCGACCCGATCACCTTGCCATCACTCTGAATTCTGTCCTGGCCCAGGAAACCCAGATCCCCTTTGCGATCATTGTCATGGACAACCACCCGGAAGGCAGCGAGGGGGCCGCTGCCGCGCGCGCTGTCCTTGAGCCATTGAGCGTTCCGGCAACCGTCATTCTCGCTCATCGACGCGGCAACTGCGCCGCCTACAATGCGGGTTTTCACACGGCGCTTTCTACCTACGTGAACGCGACCCACATCGCTATAATCGACGATGATGAGATAGCACGGCCCAATTGGCTTGGAAGTCTGATGGCAACCGCAACGGCCACCGGGGCAACCTTCACCGGCGCACCGCAATATCCGATCTTCGACGGTCGGGCCGATACGAAATGGCACAACCATCCCGTATTCCGCCCACCTTACGCATCAAGCGGACCCGTGCCGATCATCTATTCATCCGGCAATGTGGCAATCCAGACGGACTTGCTGCGCCGACATGGCCATCCATGGCTTGATGAACGATTCAACTTTTTGGGCGGTGGAGATTCCGACTTTTATGCCCGATGCAAACAGCAAGGTGCAACATTTGCCTGGTGTGCCGAAGCGATTGTCGATGAAACGACACCGACACGACGCACCGAACTCTCGTGGCTCAATTCGCGAAGCCTGCGTAATGGCTCAATTTCAGCTTTGATACAAAAACGAGCCGCGGCGACGGCCTCCCACACCATCAAACGATGGTTGAAATCGTTGATACTGCTGGTCGCCAGTCCTTACCGTTCATTCATACTGTTTGTTAAGACCGGCTCACCCATAATAGCGCTTAACCCGATGAATGTCGCCCTTGGCCGCCTGCTGATGGAGTTTGGCTTCGCCAACGAGCAATATAAGGCGGCAGAAAAGAACTGACGTCGAAAGGCGCTCATGCACACGCAAGCTCACCCCGGTTGGGCGCCATCTGCATCCAATTCAACCGTGTGGAACTGGTTGCCATCTGCCCTGCTGTGGGCCGTGATCTTTATTTCGTTTCGACCATTTGCGAAGGCCGCCGCAACGTCCGGCGCGCCGGGGGCAGCAGCGGCGGGCGGTGGTGGGGACATCGTGAACCAGCTTGGCTTTGCCGGCATTGGCGCGATCTGCCTCTATCTGCTCAGTTCCCGAAAGCGGCTTGGCATGTCCACCGCGCTGCTCACGCTGTCCTGGTGCGCAGCAGCGGTGGTGCTGGCAATGTCGGTTGTCATTGCCGACCACCCGCCCAGCGCGGTGCGCGCCATGATCTTTTCGTTGATTGTCGTGCTGGCCGCCTTCAGCGCAATGGCACTGCTGCGCAGCAAGGACGATCTGGTCTCCGCGCTCGCCGGGATGGTGGGGCTGGTTCTGTTTTTTTGCTATTTCGCTGTGCTGTTCGTTCCCGAAAAGGGTATCCATGATGGCAGCGGCTTTGAAGCCGGGCATGGCGGCCTGTGGCTTGGGGTTTTCGACCACAAAAACATCGCTTCATACGTCATGGGCGGCATGTTCATTGTCAGCCTGTTTCTCATCGGCAATGGCCGCCCGCGCCTGGGCATTATTGCAGCTGTTTTGTCACTGTTCTTCGTCATGCAGGCGGGTTCAAAAACGGTGCTTGGCGTGTTGCCAGCGGCGATTGTAGCTGTCGCGATCGCAAATTGGGTAACGTGGTCGTTTCTGCGGCTGGTCATCGTCATGTTGCCGCTGAGCTTGCTCGTTTTCTCCACATTGGGGGCGGTCATTTATGAGCCCATTCTGCAGCAGCTTCGCGTCTACATTCCGGGTCTGTCCTATACCGGCAGAACCGATCTTTGGATCTTCGGCATCGAGCATCTCTTGCGCTCGCCCTTTGTTGGCTATGGCTTTGAAAGCTTCTGGAGCACGCCGCGGGTCACGGCTTTGGAGCAACCCATTGAATTGAACTGGGATGTGCGCGGTATCGTGCACGGCCACAATTCGTGGCTGGATGCAGCCGTCGCCTTTGGGATTCCCGGTGCAACACTGATGCTGATGATGCTGGTGATCTTGCCGCTTCGCGACTATCTCGCGATCCCGCAAGCCGGAAATGCCGGCAAAATCGCAGGTTTCTTCATGACGCTGTGGTTGTTCTCAGCGCTCGCCGCTAATCTGGAAAGCTTCTTCTTTCGCCGAGCTGATCCGGTTTGGTTCCTGATGCTGATCGCAATTATCGGATTGCGCTTGACGGCGCATATGACCAGGCCGAGCCGCTACGCCTGATCGGGAAAAGCGCGTCAGCCGTCACCCGGAAAGGGCTGCTGGCGGAAGCAATCGGCACAGTCCAGATAGGCTTTGCGTCCGCTTTCCCAGCTTGCGCGCTGCTCCTCAGAAATGGTCTGACCCACGACAATGGAATCGGTCACGGGCTGAAGTTCGGTATCCTCGTGGACCGCATGTCCGACGCCAATTGCTGAACCGCACAGAAAAAAAGAAACCAGAATAAGCCGCATCGAAATCACCCCTGATCCGTTGAGCCGTCATCCTTCTACAATCGAGTAAAGGTCGGCTTAACTGAGGCAAATTTTCTGGGCTCGGATCAAGAATCAAGCCAATTTGAGAAAGATTGCACCACAATATCAATATCTTCCCGAGATATGTCGAGGTGAACCACCATTCGCATTTGACCGGTTCTCGGATCTGGAGACGGTGCCACAATACCGTCTTTGCGCAGGTGATCGGCCAATCCCATGCGCCGTGGTGAGGAAACCGTTAACCAGATCATGTTGGTCTGAACTGCACTTTCATCAATCTCGATACCATCGATCGCCGCGAGCCGCTGTGCCAATGTCCTTGCCTTGATATGATCTTCGGCGAGTCGATCAACATGATGGTCAAGCGCATACAGGCCGCAGGCCGCCAACACGCCGGCCTGTCGCATCCCTCCTCCCAATAGCTTGCGGCTGCGGTAGGCTCGACGGATGAAATCTCGGGAGCCGGACAGGACCGAGCCAACCGGCGCTCCCAACCCTTTCGAAAGGCACAGCGACACGCTGTCCGCGAAAGCCACCATCGCATCGGCTTTGGCGTTTGATGCGATGACGGCATTCATGAGCCGTGCGCCATCGACATGAACGCTCAAGCCATTGGCCCGCGCGACCTGTGCGGCGGCCTCCAGTTTGGCCTGCGGCACCACCTTTCCGTTGAAGGTGTTTTCCAGACACAGCAATTTGGTGATGGCGAAATGCGGATCATCCGGCGCGACCGTTGCCGCGATGTCGTCTGGGTCCAAAGCACCGGACTCGTCTGGCTTCAGATGGCGCGGAGAAATTCCACCCAGCACCGCCGCGCCCGCCGCTTCGTAGGTTGGGATGTGGTAGCCGACACCGCCAATATATTCGTCCCCTCGTCCGCAATGCGACAGCAGCGCTGTTAGGTTGCTCTGCGTGCCGGACGCCACGAAAACCGCGTCTTCCTTGCCCAACAGATCCGCAACACGCTCCTCCAATGCGCGCACGGTCGGATCATCACCATAAACATCATCGCCAACTTGAGCCGATGCCATGGCCTCGCGCATTCCAGCAGTGGGGCGGGTTACGGTGTCGCTGCGCAGATCAATCAGCCCCTGCGCGGAGCGTGTCATCGCCTCATACATCGTGTTTCCTCAATCCAGCGCCAGCGACGATGGAACGCCACTCGGCTTTCCAAGCTTGCCCCTCAGCGCTCTTTCATCGGTCAGGCTTGCCAGAAAGGCCAGCAGATCATCCCTTTGGGCGTCGTCAATTTCGGGAGCATGATGACGCAGGTAGTCGGGCAGTTCCATGAAAGAGCCATCACCACCATAGGGCGCTGTGTGAGCGATGTTGCGCAAAGACGGCGTGCGCCGCAATTCGTCGCCAATAGCATGCCGCTGATGGTCAGTCTGCAAAGCTCCCGCATGGCAGCTTGAGCACCCAGCCTCACCGTAGAAAGCAAGCATTCCCCGCCTTTGTCCAGCGTCCAGCGCCGAGGCGTCACCATGCAGATAGTGGTCGAATGCTGAGCGATCGCTTCGCCATTCCGTTCCCACAAAAGCCCCAATGGCGTTTGCGATATCGACCATGGTGATCTCACCCAAAGACGCCTTCTGCGGAAACGCGCTCCTTACAGGCGGCCAGTATTCGGGCGTATCGGCAATGCGTGCGGCCAATGCGTCCCAGATCGCCGCATTCCCTTCATGCGCCGCGCGGCTCAGATCGCTATCGACGGTGCCGACCAGCTCATCGCTTTGAACCGCAGGAAACAGGGCCTGAACGGCAAGAACGTCATTGAGGCCGTCAGGCAGGTCCTCTCCGGCCGACGAGATGAACCCGCCCTTCGCCGAACGGGCGACGCGGCCATCGAAAAACAGACGGGTGAACTGCCTGGCGCCCAGATTGAACAGCGCAGGCGCATGCGCCGCAGAGGGTTTGAAAGGTTCATAGGTTTCAGCACCGCTGACAGCAGCTTCGTCGCGTTCGTCTACCCAGCCATCGAGCCGCACACCGTTTGACGATGCCCGGTCATGATTGTGACAGGTAGCGCATGAGACACGGTAGCTGCCGGACAGGATGCGGTCGTAAAACAGCAGTCGCCCAAGTTTGACCAAGGCTGGATCGTAGCTGCGATAGTCCTGATCACGCAGCGGTTGCGGCAGTTCTGTTGCGCTAAGCGACGCGGCGCAAATAATCAATCCCAGCATCGCAACGATCGGGCGGATCATATGTCGATATGCCCACGCGCGAAGAAGACCGCATGCCCGCCGATCCGGCCACCCGATTGCACGCCGTTTTCGACATCAATTTCCAGTGTGATGAGTGAGGGGCGCCCCATTTCAAAACCCTGTTCTATGCGAACCACGTGCAGCCCATCCGGCGGCGCATCAAAGGCAACAATTGCGCCTGCCAGAGAGGCGACTGCGGACCCGGTCGCAGGGTCTTCGGGTATGCCTGCATCGGGAGCAAACATGCGGGCGTGAAAGTGATTGTCATGCCCGACAGTCTCCCTGCAATACACAAAGGCGCTGTTGTGGCTGTGATTACCAAAGGCCGCATTCCAGATGTTGAGCACCGGTTTGGCCTTGGCCAAAACACCAAGGTCCCGCACCGGAACGAGCGTGTAAGTCAGCCCGCCGTCGAAATTTGAGACCGTGTGATTTTCGAATGAAAGTTCATGCGGGTCCAGCGAAAGCGCGGCCGCGATTGTCTCCGTCTCGTCCGGCCCGTCCCAAGGAACGGCCGCCACGGGAAGGTCAAATTCTGCATAGGCCGCCTCTTTGACTGCCTTGCCGACTGCATCGTCGCCAAAGCGCACCGCGCATCGCACGGCCCCGACCTCTTCTTCGAGAACCACGATACCCTGCCCCACCGAATCGATGCCTCGCTCCACAGCCACCGCAATTGCCCCGCCAACAGTGGGATGACCGGCGAAGGGAAGCTCATTGGCAGGCGTGAAGATGCGCATGGCTGCGCTGTGGGCCTCATGTCGCGCCGGGGCGAGAAAAACCGTTTCGGAGAAGTTCAGTTCCCGCGCAATGGCCTGCATCGAGGCTGTGTCGAGGCCGTCACAATCATAGATGACGCCCAGTTGATTGCCACTGAGCGGTGTGTCGGTGAATACATCCATAATGGCGAAACGCCTGTTCATCACCCTGTTTCCCGATTCCCGAGCTACCGCAACGCGTCTTGTGAAATGAGAAGTGTCACAGGCTGGGGCTCAAAGACAAGCTGTGTTGTCCGGTCAAAGCGAAACGAGGGCGACCCGTCCTCTACGCGGTGGCCGACATGATTATCCTTGCAATTCAATCGACTTGCCAGCTCCAGAAGTGTTAGCCTTTGGTGCGGACGGCGGGTGAAACACCTGAAGGAGGGTATTCATGAGACATCTATTCGCACTGACTGCAGCCGCAGCGCTTGCAGTCTCACTTCTCATATCCAGCGCAACGCCAGCGCAAGCGCATCATCGCGATCGGGTTGCCATAGGCCTGGCAGCGGCGATTGTGGGCGGAGCCATCGCTTCGCATCGCTATCATAAGCGGCACCACTATGTCGGGTATCGAGGGTTCCGTCATCGCGGTTTCAGACGGCATCGTGGCTATCGCTATCGCAGCTTTCGGCGCCACCGAGGTTTCCGCCGCTACGGTTTCAGAAGTCATCGCGGATTTCGTCATGGCCGCTTCTATCGAAGCGGACGGTCCTATCGCGGTGGTCGGTTCTACCGCAATCGCGCCTATCGAAACTATCTCGACAGGGGCGGTCGCGCCTCATCCCCTGAAGCCGGCAACCGCTAAACGATGAGAAACGGGTGGCCGGAAAACCAGCCACCCGCTCAACAATGGACTTCCGTGCCTTGCTGGCTCAGTTATGGGGCGAACGGCAAGCGCGGCGCGGACCATTGAAGGGTTGAAATGTATTGTCGCTGGCGCGGTAGGACCGGAAGCGGTTGTAGCACCAGTCAATATGAGCGCGACGCAGTCTCACACCACGGCTGCGATAGTGGCGGCGAGGCTGATAGTCGTAGTAGCGCGGAGCAGCCAGGGCCGAGCCAATAATCGCTCCAGCCACGAGCCCACCGATGATGGCGCGATTGCGGTGGTGGCGATATCCACGCCGGAGCCCTCCATGATAGTTGCGTCTGTATCCGCGGTGAAAGCCCCGATGATGGCCACGCCGGAAGCCGCGGTGGTGCCCGCGAAAGCCGCGGCGTATGCCTCGTTTTCCGACAAGAACCATGTCACCCGCCGACGCTGGAGTCGTCAGCAGCGCGTTTGGCTCGGCCAGAAGAGACCCGATTCCAGCTTGAGCCGGTTGTTGCGAGAACATCAAAGTGGCAACGCCAATGACAATTGCGCTTAGTTTTGCAAGCTTCATGAGATCATCTCCCTTGCTCTTTCAAACACGGTGTCCTGCCGTTCCGGCAGCCGCTCGGTTCGCGCCGAAATGATCACAGACAAGGTGAATGCAGTCTGAACGGACGAAAAACTCTTCACTTCACCCGGAAAGCTCCCAGAATCTGAGAACCGCTAGACTTTTCGAAACGATTTCCTATATAATTCCCGAAGACATATTTTCCGTTATCAATGAGGCTATTGGTGCTAATCGAAGGCATGGGAAACGGATAGTTCAGTATTGAATGAAGAGGCGAATGGACGTGAGACACGTTGTCCTCTTCGTCATCGGAACCGGAGTAGTTGCTGCACTTGTTGCGTGGCTGATAATCGCAAATGTTCATGTTGCGCCGCAACCCGTAATCACAGCTGCCGCGGCCGTTGTGGGTGTTGTAACCTTCCTGCTTAACACGTGGCAGACTCAGCGCCATCAGCGAAAACAACACACAATTCGTATTCTGCTGGAGACCAGACTTTCGGCAGAATATCGCGGTCTCTTGAGCAGCAGATCCAAAAACTTTCCCGCGGGCACCAGCATAAGCCCAAAGGACTTTGATTTGGCACATTCAGGTCAATGTGGCCCCGAATCCAAACGCTCGGCAAATTCGCTTGTCGCGATTCTGAACCACTATGAATTTATTGCTGTTGCAATCGACGCCGGTGATCTCGACGAACAAATGATGCGACGAACCGTCAGGGGACTAATGTGCAATCTGGTCCATGACTGTCGGTACTTGATCCCTCACTTTCAAAGTTCGAACTCCCGATTGTATGAAGCGTTGGTCGATCTGTTCAACCGCTGGCGTGACCCCACCGTCCACGATGCAATTGAGCAGTCAGCGCCGAAGTCTCGTTATTTTGTTCCTTCGGCGCGACCCGAAAACCGTTAGTTCTTGTCTTTGTCGACCAGCTGGTTCGATTTGATCCAGGGCATCATGCCGCGCAGCTTTTCGCCGACTTCCTCGATCTGATGATTGTCGTTCATACGACGCGTACCCTTGAAGCGCGCTGCACCCGAATGCCACTCCTGCATCCATTCGGAGGTAAAGCGTCCGGTCTGAATGTCCTTGAGAACACGACGCATCTCAGCCTTTGTCTCGTCGGTGATGATACGAGGCCCGGAGACATATTCGCCCCATTCTGCGGTGTTGGAGATCGAGTAGTTCATATTGGCAATGCCGCCCTCATAGATGAGGTCGACAATCAGCTTCACCTCGTGAAGGCACTCGAAATAGGCCATTTCCGGGGCGTAACCGGCTTCGACCAGCGTCTCAAAACCGGCGCGGATCAGTTCGACTAGGCCGCCGCACAGCACCACCTGCTCACCAAAAAGGTCGGTTTCGCATTCTTCCTGGAACGTGGTTTCGATGATGCCCGAGCGACCACCGCCAACGCCGCAGGCGTAAGACAGTGCCATATCCTGCGCATTGCCGGACGCGTCCTGATGGATCGCGATCAGGCAGGGCACGCCACCGCCCTTCTCATACTCACCGCGCACAGTGTGTCCGGGTCCCTTCGGAGCGATCATCACCACATCGATGCCATTGCCCGGCTCGATGAGGTTGAAATGCACGTTGAGACCATGGGCGAATGCTATCGCAGCGCCATCACGAATGTTGTCGCGGATGCTCGCATTCCAAATACCGGCCTGAAGCTCGTCTGGCGCGGCCATCATGATGAGGTCTGCCTCTTTGGAAGCATCCGCAACGCTCTTTACCGCAAAACCGTCGGCCTGTGCCTTTTTGGCCGTTGCCGACCCGTCGCGCAGCGCGATGATGATGTTTTTGCAGCCTGAATCCTTCAGGTTGAGCGCATGGGCCCGCCCCTGCGAACCGTAACCGACGATGCAGACCGTCTTGCCCTTGATCAAATTCAAATCCGCGTCGCGGTCGTAGTAAACGCGCATCTGCGCTCTCCTTACCCAAAATGTGTGATGATACGGCGCTGACAGCCGCCAAGTCGCCGCAGGGTTTAGCCGCGCCGTGGTGGATTGGCAATTGGAGAATCAGGGCTGCAAGCGGCCCGAAACCGTTTGACACTTCGCTCCATACCGAACTCCAGCGCGTCTGCCGTCAATCCATGTCCAATCGAGACTTCGGCCAGGTCGGGAATGCGCGCAACCAGCGGCGGCAAATTGGTAACGGTCAGATCGTGACCGGCATTAACGGACAGCCCCATCTCATGCGCCCGATCCGCGGTGGCACCCAGTCTTTCAATCTCCAAAGCCGCTTCGGTGGGTCGCTCGTAGCAGGCTCCATAAGGCCCGGTGTAGAGTTCAATACGATCCGCGCCCGTATCGCGCGCCCATCCTATTTGCTCCGCGTCCGGGTCGGCGAACAGGGAAACGCGCATGCCACCGCTCTTCAGACGGGCAACTATGGGCGAGAGCAGGTTGTGATTGGCATGAAAGTCCCAGCCGTGATCGGACGTCGCTTGCGTCGGATCGTCTGGAACGAGCGTGACCTGTTCCGGTTGCGCATCCTCGCACAGCGCCAGAAAATCGTCCGTCGGATAGCCTTCAATGTTGAATTCGCGGTCAGGAAATTCGTCATCGATCAGTGCGCGTAAGTCCGGCACGTCGCTGAAACGGATATGCCGTTGATCAGGACGCGGATGCACGGTCAGCCCCTGCGCTCCGGCCTTAAGGGCGATGCGACCCATCCCAACCACGCTTGGCCAGGGCAAATCGCGACGATTGCGCAATTGCGCGATGGCATTGAGATTGACGGACAACTTAGTCGGCATAACACTTCGGTCCTGACCCCAGACTGCCAGACCATGCCGCCACGCCGCAATAGAGGCAACCGACTTGACGCATCATGCACCCTCATCACCGGCGCCTCCGTTCACCATCGGCCTGAAGCCCTTGGAGAATGACGATTTCCTTATCATCGATGATGAGTTGCCACGCTATCTCGATGAAAAAGAGCAGCTCTATGCTGAAAAATTCGCCGACGTCTTCAATGCCGAGGCGGATACGCTTGAAGCACAATCTTGGTGCGCAAAGCGCATCGTTGATTGCCTTGCTCGTCACCACCAGGAACGGTTTGTCTGCGGTCCGGGCGAGCCTATTGCGCTGCGCGATGGTCGCGCTCTGCCGCAGATTGAAGATTGGAAACACGCGCCGCTCGCCTGCGCTGCGCTATGGGTGCCGGATGATTTGATCCTCATGCGCAGAGATGGCGCGGGATGGCGATTGGCTGCCGCGTCCTTGTGCTTTCCTTCAAGCTGGAATCTGGCGGAAAAATTTGGGCTGCCCATCGGCGAAATCCACGCACCGGTGCCACTTCCGGAAACCATGACACGGCGCATCGAGCGCATCTTTGACAATCTGAAGCCCGACATGCCGGTTTGGCGCGCGAACTGGTCTCTCGATGCGGATGGGGAGTTGCGGCATGACCGGCTGGAACGGCATCGCGTCGAACCGCGCGACAAGCTCTCCGGCACCATCTTTCTGCGCAGCGAATATCAAACGCTCCACATGTTGCCGGACCGTCGCAACATGCTCTTCACTGTGCGCATAGCTACAGGAACGCTCGCGGATTTCCTGGGCAAACCGGATGGTCGCAAGAACGCCGCTGCGCTGGCGCGTCAGTATGAGGCGATGAGCCTGGAGCAGAAGCAGTATAAGGGAATTGCAGAAGGCGCGGAACGGCTACTCGCCTGGCTGAATGAACGGGGAGGAGACCATGATGACTGAACCAACAACCGACGAAGAAATCCTCAAGGGCTGGATTGGCCGTACTGAAAGCGCCACCGACACGCTGCATGCAGGCCATGCCCGCAAGCTCGCCGGAACGCTTGACGACCCGTTTGACTATAGTGACAGCGACCCCCTGCCCGTCTGCTGGCACTGGGCCTATTTCCCGTCCCCCTCACCCCAGGCCCAGCTTGGCCGCGACGGCCACCCGGAACGTGGTGACTTTCTGCCGCCGGTTGCGCTGCCACGGCGCATGTGGGCGGGCAGCGAACTGACCTTCGAGAAGCGTGTCTTGCTGGGCGAAACCGTCACCAAGACATCGACCATCGAAAATGTCGCAATGAAATCTGGCCGGTCGGGGCAATTGTGCTTCGTGACGATACGGCACGTCTTTGCGGGCCCGGACGGCGACCATCGCTTCACTGACAGGCAGACCATTGTTTATCGCGACGACCCAAAGCCCGGCGATCCGGCCCCTGCGCCTGCCCAAGCTTCACCGGGGGATGTTTTGGAGACGGTCAACCCCGATCCGCCGCTTTTGTTTCGCTATTCGGCTTTGACCTTCAACACGCATCGCATCCACTACGACCGCGACTATTGCATCAACGTGGAAGGGTATCCCGGCCTGGTGGTGCACGGGCCGCTTCAGGCCACTTTGCTTGCCCGCGCGGCTTCTCGGGATGAGCGCAGACGCGCGATCAAAACAATTGCATTTCGAGCGAAGGCCGCGCTTTACGACACATCATCCTTTACGATCGCCAAGGGCAATGGGTCCTACTGGACCCAATCGCCACAGGGTGGCGTTGGGATGAGCGCAGACGTCACCTTCTTTTGAGCGAGATCTCCGATCAGGATTTTGGCAGAAAGGCCAATTCATCCTGTTTTGTCTCGGCCCATGAATGCCCCGTGCCCATGATGCAGGCAACGCCCTGCGCCGTGGTCATCAGCACCGTCCAGGAGCCTTTCTTGGAGGTAAAGACTTCCATCACGGTCTTGCCGGAAGACGCAACGCCCATGGCGCTCGGCACTTCCTTGTAACGCTTTTTGAGGAACTCGGTCATCTTGGTGCGATCGCCGCAGACTCGCCCTGCCGCCTCGCTTGAACCGCCAACGGCAACACCTGTTGCAAAGACCGTCAAAGCCAGACCCAATTTGATTGCGTTCATGTCACTCTCCATGCGCCGGCCGACAGCCATGCTCAACGGAAAGGAAAAAACGCTCGATCGTTGAACAACCGTGTCGGCGGGCTTTTCAGATTGCCCGCCACGAAAACTCACATTCTTCTTGCGACTTGCCTGAAAAGTGTGCGCCTGTTGGATTAAGCAACCATTAACGACGTTTTGAGCCATCCTGTCGCAGGCAGGGCGTGCCTATTTGACGATGGTCAGCCGGTCGGCGGCGCGGGTTATGGCCGTGTAGAGCCAGCGTGCGGAGTGTTCGCGAAAGGCCCAGCTTTCGTCGAACAGATAGACATTGCTCCATTGCGAGCCCTGCGCCTTGTGCACGGTGAGCGCGTAGCCATAGTCGAAATCATCATAGCGCCGCTTCATCTGCCAGGGCAGTTCCTCTTCCGGATTCTCAAAGGCGGCCTTGAGCAGTTTGATCTTCGCCGTCTGGCGCTCCATCCCCTCATCGTCAGACGTGATGAGCAGGTTCATGAACGCCTTTGACGTCTGCGGAGCCGATTTCACCTGCCACAGCGATCCGTTGAGCAAACCCTTGGTTGGATCATTGCGCAGCGCGACCAGCTTGTCCCCAGCAGCAGGAAGCGGACCCTGAAACTCCTTCAAATCCCGCAGACGCTGATTGTAGCGCCGCCGTGTCTTGTTGGTGCCAACCAGAACCTGATCTGCGTCCAGCACGTCAGACTGAACAACATCACTGCGGCTGATCACCAGACTTTCACCATAGGCTCCGCGCGGGATCGGTTCGCCTTCCCGTGCCATCTGCGCAAGATCGATAATCGGATTGTCCCGCGCCTGCCGATGAATGCTCTCCAGCATATAGTCCGGCTCATGCTCAGTGAAAAAGCCGCCTCCGGAGACGGGAGGCAACTGACCCGGATCGCCAAGCACCAGGATCGGCGTGCCGAAGGAGAGCAGGTCTTGGCCCAATTGCTCGTCAACCATCGAACATTCATCAATGATCACCAGCGCGGCATTCGCCACCGGGCTTTGCCGGTTCAGGGTGAAGAGCGGCGTCATGGCGGACTTGCCGGTATCCTCATCCTCCACCAATTCTTCGCCTCGTGGCCTGTAGATAAGCGAATGGATGGTGGACGCCTTGCGCGCGCCGCGTGAGCGCAAAACCATCGCCGCCTTGCCCGTGAAGGCGGCGAACAGCACATCGCCATCGACCCCCTCTGCAAGATGGCGCGCCAAGGTGGTTTTGCCCGTCCCGGCATAACCGAACAGACGAAAAATCTGCGGGTAGCCCTGCTTCAACCAGGCGGATACGGCCTGGAGAGCATCGTCCTGCTCAACGGAAAACTGCACTGCCGGTCACGTCCACACAGCTCAAATCTCAATCACGATAGAGAAGCATGCCTGCGAACACAACAAGAACATGATCGCGCATTAGGGCTTATTGAGAAGCAGCCAGTTGCGCACAGCTTCGCGAGCAATCTTGCGCATGGCATCGCCTTTGGGTCGGGCCGCCGCACCCAGAAGGATACGCCTTTGCCGGTCGCCTATCAGCAGCCCCACCAGACCATCAAACTGCAAGGCCGGATCGAACTTTGCAACCAGCCCCGCCTGGGCAGCCTCGCCAATAAGAGCTTCGAAGCGCGAGCGGATTTGTTCGTCCCAGGCTGTCAGCACAGCAGAACCTGTCGCCTGGTTTTCAACACAGCATTGCGACATGGCCACACGATTGACTACGATCACAGCATCACCGGTCATGATATCGAGCAATGCGATGGCATGATGGGTCAGACGGGTCTCAAAGTCCGTATCTCCTTCGTCGCCAAGCGCGGCCACCGCGCGATCAAGCGCCGCACCCATGGAACGGGCCTGTTCCTCTATCAGAGCCAGAAACAACCCGTCACGGTCATCGAACCAATTGTAAAGCGTCTCCTTGGAACAACTCGCAGCCGCTGCAATTTGCGCAGTCGATATGCCGGTCCCATAGCGCGACACAAGCCGCATCGTCGCGCCGAGAATTTGGCGACGTCTCCTGTCACGCTTGGTCTGCGATTGCGATTCGTCGCTCATGGGCAGACCATATCGCGCTGCGGACAGGGCGCAAAATGATCAACTGCTCAGCCCTTTGGTTCAGGTGGCGGCGTGACGGGCAGCCCCTCCTCGCGCCACTGCGCGAAGCCACCGGCGATATGGGCAACCGGCACAAGCCCCATGGCCTGCATGTCACGCGTGGCAAGAGCCGAACGCAACGCGCCAGCGCAAAAGAAAATGTAGCTCTTATCTGGCTGCGCAAACACGTCTCGATGATAGGGGCTTTCCGGGTCGACCCAGAATTCCAGCATGCCGCGCGGTGCGTGAACCGCATCGGGCACTTTGCCTTCGCGAGCCAGTTCGCGCACGTCGCGAATGTCGACGAGGACCGCTTTTCCCGCCCGTTGCATAGCGAGCGCATCGGCGGGCGAGACGGTTTCAATCTCGATATTGGCAGCCTCAACAAGCTGCATGGCGGTCCGTTTCATCGCCATCGATCTTTAGTCCTTTACGTCTGACGTGGTGGCCGCTGCTTCACCGCCGCCGAAGACCGGCGCGCGGCCTTCAATCTCTACGGGCGTGCGCATGATGATTTCGCGATGCGGGAACGGAATGCCGACACCATGGTCTTTAAACGAGTCCCACAATGCCAGCAAAACCTGACCACGAATGTTGGTGAGCCCGTTTTGCGGATCCGAGATCCAGAACCGCGCCTTGAAGTTCAGCGACGAGTCGCCAAACTCCGTCATCCAGCAGACCGGCTTCCTGACCCGGCTGACGCGCTCAACGCTTTCGGCCGCTTCGATTGCTAGGTTCATGATCTGATGGGGATCGCTGTCGTAAGCCACGCCGAAATCGACATCGAGACGGACCAACTTGTCCGTGAAGGACCAGTTGATCACTTTCTCTGTTATGAAATCTTCATTGGGAATAAGAAATTCGCGCCCATCCCTTGTAACCACGGAGACGAAACGCGAGCGCAACTCGCGTATCCAGCCAAAGGTTTCGTTGAGCGAGATCGTGTCGCCGGGCTTGATGGATTTATCGAGCAGTATGATCACACCCGAGATGAAGTTGGAGACCACCTTTTGCAGGCCGAAACCCAGACCGACACCCACCGCGCCTGAGAATACAGCCAACGCCGTCAGGTCGATGCCAACTGTGTTGAGCGCCACCACAATGGCGAGAACGACAAGGAAAATCTTCACCAGCTTGCCGATCAACACCTGCAAGCTCGGCGTCAAATCCGTCATGTTGCGGATGCGGGTCTCGACATAGTTTCCGGTGTTTGTGGCAAGCCATGTGAGGCCGATCAGCAATGCAAGGGCCTGCACAACCAGCAACGCCGATACGCGCATTTCGCCCACGGAGAAGGAAAGCGCATCCAGCGTAGACGCCGCTGCTTCAAGATTGCCCGTCAGATTGAGCGCGACGAGGCCCCAGGCGATCCACGCCGTCAAGCGTGCCAATTGACGGTTGCGTATGGCCCGCGACAAAACGGAGATCACAAGCCATGCAAAGGCGAGGGTATAGGCCGTACGGATGATGAATGTGTTCCACGGCCACGTATATTCGTTGAGGATTTGATAGGCGAAGTAACAAAGCGGAACGAACACGATCCATTCCACGCGGCGCAAAAGAGCGGCCAGCACGCGCAGAAACCCCGGATTGATCTTGATGCCGCGCACCCATCGCTCAAGCGGTGGTTCGACATAGTGCGAAACCATATAGCTGAAGCCGAACAGCAGCAGGACGATGCCGATCTGGTAGAGCGTCCAAGGCTGATAAACCCGGTCCCAGACCTGTTCGATGAGCGGCATCCAACGTTCGATCAGGGCTTCCACAAGCTAGCGCTCCCTCGCTTTTGCAACACGACTCCGGTCAGACCCGCCAGTGATCATGGTACATCCCATTGCGGCGAGAAGTCATAGTCGCAGATGCGTTCATGCCTCGCAGTGAGCGCATTGATTGCGTCCATTTGGTCGCCGGTCAGCTCAAAATCGAAAATGTCGATATTCTCAACCGCCCGTGATGGTGTCGCGGTTTTGGGAATTGCAACGCAGCCGGACTGGACATGCCAGCGCAGTACAATTTGAGCGGGCGACTTTCCATGAGCCGCCGCGGCGGACGTTATCGCTGTTTGCTCGAACAAATCGCCACCACGAAACAGCGGGCAGTAACCGACCAATGCGATGCCATGATCATCGCAGACCTGCCGCAAACGCGACTGGTTGATATAGGGGTGGTGTTCGACCTGATTGCAGGCCAACGGCCTATGAGACGCAGCGACCGCACGCTCGATCAGCGGTATCGTGAAGTTGGACACACCGATATTGCGTGCCAGTCCTTGGTCAGCCACATCGTTGAGCAGACGCATCCATTCCGCGACATCGTCATTGTCCTGTGGCGGCCAATGGATCAGCACCAGATCGAGATAGTCGAGGCCGAGCCGCTTGAGGCTGCCTTCGACACAGCGTTGAAACTGCCCATCCATGACCTCACTGGGCCAAACCTTCGACGTGATGAACAATTGGTCGCGAGGCTGCTCCGCACGCCGCAAACCTTCGCCAACGTCTTCCTCATTGTCATACATGATGGCGGTGTCGATCGAGGTGTAGCCACTCGCGACGGCGTGTTTGACCAGCGAAGCGCACTCCTCTCCCCTCAGCCTCCAGGTTCCGAAACCGAGCGCTGGCATCCGGGCGCCATTGGCGTTCACTGTGAGCATGCGTGCATCCTGTTCATGGTTGAAACGCAATGCTATCTGATCCGCCATCGCCGCGTCGAGGGAGCCAGTGCATGACGGCTACGATTTCGCAGGAAAATCGCGCCGATCGGTTGCCGTTCTTTGACACGCTGCGGGGCATGGCCCTCGTTGCAATGACAATCTACCACTTTTCGTGGGATCTTGAGTTTTTCGGCTGGGTGACAGCGGGCACGATTTCGCAGCCCGGCTGGGTGCTGTTTGCGCGCTGCATCGCGTCTTCCTTCCTGTTTCTCGTTGGGGTGAGCCTTGTGCTCGCCCATGAAAGAGCAATCCGCTGGCGCATGTTCTGGGCCCGATTCGGCCAGATCGCTGCCTGCGCTGCATTGATTACGATAGCAACATGGTTTGCAATTCGAGACGCTTTCATTTTCTTCGGCATCCTTCATGCGATCGCGCTGTTCAGCCTGCTCGGCCTTGCCCTGCTGCGCTTGCACTGGTTCGCTTGCGTCGCCATCGCGATTGCAGTTTTCGTCATAGGTCAAAACTTTGCGTCGCCGTTCTTTGCGCCACCCTGGCTCATATGGATCGGCCTCTCGCCCGTTCCGCCATTGTCGAATGATTTCGTCCCACTGTTTCCATGGTTTTCGGCGACAGCAGCAGGCATCGCGGCTGCGAAACTTGCCAAGGGCGCGAATGCGTTGGAGAGCATCGGAACGGTACGGCTACCGGAAGCATTGGAGGCGCCGCTGCGCTTCGTTGGCCGCAACTCGCTCATTTACTACATGCTGCATCAACCGGTGCTTATCGGCGCGCTTTGGGTTTTCACGGCAATTTCAGGACCGCCGGACCAGACCGCGTCTTTCATCGCGCAGTGCGAAACCCAATGTGCGGCGACACGCGATCAGACCTTCTGTACGGCCTATTGCACTTGCGTCACTGACGGCATGAAAAGGGAAGGCATTTTCACCGCCTATCTGGCAGGCAAAACTGACGCCGCGCAGAACGAAACCGTCCAAAGGTTGGTCCAGGAGTGCACGGCCAAAAGCGAACAATAACCTTCAGAAACCGATCTGGAAAAAGTTCAGCGGAAACAAATGTCCCTGACAGCTGGCCGCAGCAGGTTCTCTGGGGGCTTGCATGAAGCACTCGGTATCAAACCAGACCCAATCATCCGACCATGTCCAACACCCCGCATCACGATAGCATTTGACGACTTGCTCCCCGAAATCCTTGTCGACCGGAAGTTGGATAAACTCATGCTGCGCATTGTCGAAATAGCGCATCGCGAGCGGCATGGACCGCTCCGTGCAATAGTTCGACATCCACAAGGTGAAACCAATCTCGCCGCGCAGATGGTCCAGCGCCCGGAAAAGCTGAATATGCTCTTCGTGGCCATATTCGCCCCATGGATTGTGCGTAAACACGTTCATGGACGCGTTGAGTTGCGGTCGCAGGGCAGCGACAATGCTGGCAAAATTTTCTTCATAGCGGGCGCGAATCCCAGTCTTCGGAGCTCTGCTCTTTCCGGCCAGGCGCAACACATTCTGCTTAAGGTCGCGTTTCGCGACTTGCGCCCCCAGACCGATTCCGAACTCGGTGAGCTGCGGGTTTGCCCAATCGGCACAGCCATAGGTGGCAGACTCCGGCAACCGCAGTGACGAAACGTTGTCGCGCGGAAAATCATCAAGCGCACGCGCGCGTGCAGGGCCAATTGCGGGGTCTGGCCAATAGTCCTCAAAGACCAGCAACACGCGATCCACCTGTTTGAGAATGGAGGCAAACCACAGCAATTCGTCATCGGGATGCGCGGCAACAATCAGAGAGTTTTCAAGGAATTGAAGGGATTGACTCATGATGTGGCTCCGATCCTGCTCAGCATCGGCCCGCGTGCCACCCTTCCCAGCGACGTAACGGCATTGACGATAGCGCACATCGGCGTCGCCTCCGCACCGAACTGCGCTTTGAACGGTTCATCGCCAATGGTGAAATCAAAGCAATTGCCGCCACGGCCCATCCAGTCCTCGATGATTGCATCATAGGCCTGCAAGCCGGGAGAATGACGGCCATGCTTTTCATAATCGGCGCCGATCAGCAGGTACAGAAACCGTCCCCCCTGAGTGATGCCAAAGACAATTGCCGCTGGATCGCCATCGCTCGTAAGTTGCCAGGTTTCAGAGAAACCAGACTCAGCGCCGCGGCTGGCAACCTCACGATAGAAGTCGCGCACGAAGTCGTCCTGAATCGGGTCGCCCTCGAATCGACCAGCCCGCAATGTGGTCGACCTAGATTGTACTATTGAGCATTGGAGCAAAGAGATCAATAGCGGTCTATTCGTCGGCAGCGTCGGTCAATCGTCGAATGTCCACCTCGTGTTGATTGCACCAACGCTTGGCCTTGCGCCGATATTGGCTCGACAGTTTGCGATCGACATGGGTTTCACGCCAGCGATCCATGGGTTCGCTCAAACCGACGGCATGAGCGCTGAAATCAACGGGCACAGGGTCGCCGGGGAAAAGAAGCGTCCAGTCTTCCATATGCTCTGGCCTCACTGGCAGAATGCGCACAAGGTCATGGCGGCCGAGCGCCTGCGCCATCAACTCGGGCAGCGCACTCTCCACCGTCGGCTTTCGGAGCAGATGCGGGCTCAGAACCGGAGCAGCGTAGTCGGTAACGCCAAGATTGTGAGGCTCGATCATGACGATACCGAGTCGATTTCGGCGGATCAGTGGGACGACACCGAGCAACTCATCGCCTTCATGAACGGTGACGATGACAGGTTGTGCACCGCGCTGCTGCGGCAGGCGTCGGTAGAACACATCAAGCCAAATGGGATGTTGGAAGGCAGTCGCACCGGATTGCGCGAAGAGTTTGGCATAGTCCTCGCTCAAAAAATCATATTGTGACTGAACATCGACAGTCAGCACCGCATCACGTCCGCAGATCAGCGTGAATCACCACTTCACAAATAGGTGATCGCTCGTCGAACATCCACCGCGCATTGCCGCGACGGTTATTGGGGCATTAAGCCTGCGCGCAAACTGTGTCAGGCCGTTTTGGAGAACAATTCACGCCCGATGAGCATTCGGCGGATCTCGCTCGTTCCCGCACCGATCTCATAGAGCTTGGCATCGCGCAGCAAGCGGCCCGTCGCGCTGTCATTGATGTAGCCATTGCCACCCAAAATCTGGATCGCATCCAGCGCCAGCTGTGTTGCCTTCTCACCTGCATAGAGAATGGCTCCGGCGGCGTCTTCGCGCGTTGTCTCGCCGCGGTCGCAGGCTTGTGCGACGGCATAGACATAAGCCTTGCAGGCATTCATGCCGACATACATATCCGCCACCTTGCCCTGGATGAGTTGAAACGTGCCGATGGGCTGGCCGAACTGTTTTCGTTCGTGGATATAGGGCATGACGATATCCATGCAGGCATGCATGATACCGAGCGGACCGGCCGACAAAACCGCGCGTTCATAATCAAGCCCCGACATGAGAACCTTCACGCCTTCATTGAGCCCGCCAAGCACGTTCTCCTGCGGTACTTCACAGTCCTGGAAGACAAGCTCGCCCGTTTCAGAGCCGCGCATGCCGAGCTTGTCGAGCTTCTGTGCTATCGAAAAACCGGCAAAATTTTTCTCAATCAGAAAAGCCGTAATGCCTTTCGGTCCCGAATCCATATCCGTCTTGGCATAGACGATCAGCGTGTCGGCCTGCGGTGCGTTTGTGATCCAGAATTTGGTGCCGTTGAGGACGTAGCGGTCGCCCTTCTTATCGGCGCGCAGCTTCATGGAAACGACATCTGACCCTGCGCCCGGTTCGCTCATCGCCAGCGCACCCAGATGCTCGCCCGTGACCAGTTTCTCCAGATAGCGCCCCTTCTGGTCATCATTGCCCCAACGCGACAATTGATTGACGCAAAGATTGGAATGCGCGCCGTAAGACAGACCGATGGAAGCCGAAGCGCGGCTCACTTCCTCCATGGCGATACAGTGCTCCAGATAGCCAAGACCGGTACCGCCCCAGTCTTCCGGCACTGTCATCCCATGCAGACCAAGTTCGCCCATCTGCGGCCACAGATCACGTGGAAACCAGTCCTCGCGGTCGATCTTGTCGGCGAGCGGCGCGATCTTGTCCTGCGCGAAAGACCGCACGGAATCACGGATCATGTCCGCCTCTTCTCCCAGATTGAAATTGAAGGCGGGGATGTCGTTGGGGATCATGGCCTAAAGCGTCTTTGAATATTTGATGAAGTCGGTCTTGTCGGCCACTTTGTCATAAAGCGTACGGCCACGATAGTTGAACTCCTGCGTCAGCCAATACACTTGACCCGCCCCAGCTTCGCGCGCCGCATCATAAACCGCCTCTATCAGCGCGCGCCCAACACCTTTCCCTCGGCAGTTTTCATCCGTGAACAGATCACCCAGATAGCAGCGCGGCGCTTTCGACCAGGTGAAGGGGTGAAACAGATAGGTGACAAAGCCGACAAGACGCCCGTCCGCTTCGGTTGCCGCGAATCCGAAAACATCGCCATCGGGATCGCAAATGCGCTCGAAAGTGTGACGGGTCACATCATCAGCGACCGCAGATTTGTAGAAGGTCAAATAGCCCTGCCACAGCGGATACCACGCTTCGAAATCTTCGTCGCGCAAAGGCCGAATGGTCACTGACATGGACGCGCTGCTCCTATATGAATGAGCCGGGCAACCGGCACCCTCGTGTCACAAGTGCATTCCACACGGGCGGGCAATCCGCAACCAATAGCCCTACGGGTCAGGACCCGAAACCTCCGGATTAAAGACGATGACAGTAAACGGCGAAGACAGCCCCAACAAATATCCGCTGCCACCTCTGCTGACCGTTGGCGCAATCATCGCCTGCTGGCTGCTCGACCGCTATCTGCCGCTGGGTTGGGAAGCGCAGGACGTGACCCGTTTCATGCGCGGAACCGGCGTGCTCCTGATCGTCTGCGCTATCGCGCTTGATGTTTGGGCCTTCATCACCTTTCGCCGGTTCAACGCAAACATCATGCCGCATCGCCCGGCCACCAAGCTCTTGATGAGCGGGCCCTACGCCCATTCACGCAATCCGATTTATCTGGCCAATGTCGCGCTGGTTACGGGGCTTGGATTTGCGCTCGGCAGCCGCTGGTTCCTGTTGGGCGCCGCTGTTCTGTTCGTCCTGCTTCAGGAACTGGCGATCAAGCGCGAAGAACGTCACATGGAAGCGAAGTTCGGCGATGGTTGGCGAGACTACACGAAGTCCGTCAGACGATGGATTTGAGCGCTACTGGCTCGACTACAAAGAGGCCGTCACGGCTTGCTCGTAGGGCTTCACTTGTACCTTGAACTCGACCTTTTTGTTGAGTTTGCCAAGAATGATCATCAAGCGGTCCACGGTGAAGCGATCCAGCTTGGCATTGCGGATGCGAGAAAAATCCGCGGGGGCGACACCGGAGATGAGCCCGGCCTGCTTGGCGGTGAGTTGGTCGGCGTCCAGAGCCCCTATAATCTCAGCAGCGAGCAGGCTTTTGAGTTGCAACAACTCGGCGTCGGGCCGGCCAATATCGTCAAACACATTGCCGCTTCCACGAACAAGTTCGAATTCATCACCACCGCTCATCACCTTAACGCCTCCTTCAAACGATTGATCCGTTCCTTGATCGTGTCGATCTCCTTCTGAGGAGTTTTGATGCCCCTATTCGATTTCTTTTGAAACGCGTGAACGACCCACAAATCATCACCAATCTTGACCGCATAGATGACACGATAGGCATCTCCTCGATGCTTCAAGACGATTTCGAAAACTGGATCAACAAATCCAGTCAAAGGCTTTGCAATGTCTGCCTTTTGCCCTTGAGAAGCGATGGTCAACGCAGAAGCAGCTTGCGTCTGAACAGCATCAGGGAACTTGTTGAATGACTTTCGTGCCGCCTTGATCCACGAGACTTTCCGCCGTGTTTTCATATGATATTGTTGTCATATTTGACAAGATTATTCAACAGCGGCACCGCCTACTGGCTCACCCCCAGTTCAGCCAGGCGCTCGAAGCAGTTTTCCTCCGCCGCATCCATCTCGCGCATCGTTTCGTCAATGTCCCGGCGCTTCTGCTCAAGCTCACGACGCTTTTCGTGGATGCGCTCGATCATCAGCTTGATTTGCCCCTCTTCGCCGGAGGGGGTCTTGTAGATCTCGATGATCTCGCGAATCTCCGCGATGGAAAAACCCAGCCGCTTGCCGCGCAATATCTGCTTCAGCAAAACCCTGTCCGCGGGGCGAAACAGGCGCGTGCGACCGCGCCGCAACGGCTTCAACAGGCCCTCATCCTCGTAAAAGCGGATGGTGCGGGTGGAAACGCCGAACTCTTTGGTCAGTTCGGTTATGGTGTAGAGATCCTGCATGATGCCTGAACAGAAACCGGTAACGCTTGACGTGAACGTCAGTTTACATGGCCGATTTACGTAAAAGTCAATCGAAGTCTGTGGTCAAATCCCATACCACCAGGCGGCGAGCCCCAGAAATGCGAAAAACCCGACGACGTCGGTCACCGTAGTCACGAACACGCCGGAAGCAATCGCGGGGTCGGCTTTCAGCTTGTCGAGCGCGATGGGGATGAGGATGCCAGACCCGGCCGCAAACAGCATGTTGATGACCATGGCGATGCCGATGACAACACCCAGGGAGAACTGCTGAAACCACACGATTGCAACCGCGCCAATCACCACAGCGAAGAAGACGCCGTTCAAAAGCCCGACCAGAAGTTCCTTCTTGATGATGCGCAGCGTGTTGTAGCTTCCAATATCTTTGGTCGCCAAAGCGCGGACAGCAACCGTCATGGTTTGCGTGCCGGCATTGCCGCCCATCGAGGCAACGATGGGCATGAGAATGGCAAGCGCGACCATCTGTTCGATGGTTGCGTCGAACAGACCAATGATCAACGAGGCGAGGATCGCCGTCACGAGATTGATCCCAAGCCAGGCGATGCGGGAGCGGGCAATTGAGCGAACGCTGTCCGACAGTTCTTCATCGCCCACACCGGCGAGACGTTTGATGTCTTCGGCCGCCTCTTCCTGAATGACGTCGACGACATCATCGATTGTCAGCACGCCGACGAGCCGTTCATGTTCGTCAATCACCGGGGCGGACAGCAGATCGTAGCGTTCAAAGATCTGCGCCGCTTCCTCCTGATCGATCTCAGCCGGTATTGGGTGCGAATTGCGATCCTGAATGTCTGAAATCACCACATCGCGTTTCGCCCGCAGAAGGGTGTCGAGATGCAATGCACCCGACAGTTTGAATGTCGGCTCCACCGTGAAGATTTCAGAGAAACGTTCCGGCAGGTCTTCGCCGGCGCGGATGTAGTCGATTGTTTTCCCAACGGTCCAAAACGGCGGAACGGCAATGAACTGCGTTGCCATGCGCCGACCGGCCGATTCTTCGGGGTAGTCCAAGCAGCGGCGCAGCCTGATGCGTTCCTGAAACGGAATCTGAGCGAGAATTTCCTCGCGATCCTCATTCTCAAGATCTTCGAGGATGTAGACGGCATCGTCCGATTCCAGTTCGCGGACGGCTTCTGCAATCTTCTCATTGGGCAGATTGTCGACGATTTCCAGCCGGATCGCTTCGTCAACTTCCGTCAGCGCGGCGAAATCAAACTCGTCGCCCGCCAGTTCTACAAGGCTTGAACGGTCCTCTTCCCCGACCGCTTCCAGAATGTCGCCGACTTCCGATTCGTGCAGATCACGCAGCGCGTTGCGGATAAGATCACGGTCCTTCGCTTCAATTGCGCTGGTGATCTCTTCCACCAGCTCAGCACGCAGCTGACCTTCATCAGAATAGATCGATTCGGCGAGCGATTGCTCGTCAGGGGCCGGTTGGGAAGACGATTCACTCATGCAGCCATATCCATCCTCGGGGGATATCGAACACCAGTAGCACGCGCATTTGAGCCGCGCACGAGTTTCGACGCGCCCAATACAGAACGCTGGGCCATCAAGAAATATCCTTGCAGATCATTGACATATACAGATCATCGGATTTGACTTGCGGCGACAGGTCGCGTGATCAACTGACCACCGTCGCCGAAAATTCCGGAAAGACAACAAGCATCATGGCCAAACTTGACGTTACGAATCCTGGAACGCTGGAAACGTTCGACGAGGTTGAACTCGTCAGCTGGCACCAGATCAACTCCTGGCTGGAAGAGATGGACCAACTGCACGCCAAGCGTGCGGCATTGCCAACCTATGAGCGCATCGCAATTCTCAACAAGACGGCAGGCCTGATGCGCGACCGCGCGGACGAACTCGCCATGCTAATCGCGCGCGAAGGCGGCAAACCACTGGGTGATTCGATCATTGAAGTCGACCGCGCCATAAATGGTGTAGAACTGGCCGTTCACGAGCTACACGGACTGTCCGGCAGCGAAATTCCGATGGACCTTTCGTCATCCGGTGCGGGACGGATGGCCTTCACCTATCGCGAGCCAATTGGTCCGGTTGTCGCCGTATCCGCCTTCAACCATCCGCTCAATCTCATCGTGCATCAGGTGGCGCCTGCCCTGGCGACGGGCTGCCCGGTTCTGGTGAAGCCCGCCGACGACACGCCACTTTCGGCCAAAGCCTTTGTTGAGATGCTGCATGAAGCCGGTTTGCCGGAGAAATGGTGCCGCTTCGCGCTGTGCGACCTCGCCGACGCTGAAAAAATGGTGACTGATCCTCGCACGGCATTTCTCACCTTCATCGGCTCGGCGCGTGTGGGTTGGATGCTGTGCTCAAAGCTCGCGCCTGGCACGCGTTGCGCGCTCGAACATGGCGGTGCAGCGCCTGTCATTCTCGATTCGGGCATCGATGTGAGTGCAGCTCTGCCCCCGCTGTTGCGTGGCGGGTATTATCACAGCGGACAGGTCTGCGTGTCGGTTCAGCGTATTTTTGCACCGTCAGCAGACGCAGAGCGCTTTGCTGAACAGTTGGCCGAGGGCGCCTCAAATCTCGTGGTCGGCGATGCAACCAAGATGGAAACCGTTTGCGGTCCGCTTATTCGCCCCCGCGAAATTGACCGTGTAGAAGCTTGGGTCAAGGAAGATACAGCGGGCAAAATCATCACCGGCGGAAAACGCATCTCCCAAAGCTTCTATGAGCCAACCGTGGTGCTGAATCCGGACCCGCAATCGAAACTGTCAACACAGGAAATCTTTGGACCCGTCATTTGCGTCTACAGCTACGACAAACTCGATGAAGCGATTGCGCAAGCCAATTCCCTGCCCTTTTCGTTTCAGGCTGCGGTGTTCACCGAGCGGCTGAAGTTTGCGACGCGTTGCATCCGTCAACTCGAAGCCGCCGCTGTCATGGTCAATGATCACTCGGCCTTCAGGGTGGACTGGATGCCCTTCGCTGGTCGCAAAATGTCGGGCTACGGAACCGGCGGCATTCGCTACACCATGCTCGACATGACGGAAGAAAAAATGGCCGTGCTCAACATGCCTGATGATTCCGACGTCTGAAAGGTTCGCACTGCTCGGTCGTCGAGACGTCAGTTCGTCTGATCATAGCCTTTGGGGTTGCGCGATTGCCAACGCCAACCATCCGCACACATTGCTTCGATGCCCAATTGCGCCTGCCAGCCCAACAACTCCTTCGCGCGTTGCGCATCCGCCCAATTGGCAGCCACGTCTCCCGGGCGCCGTTCGGCGATCGAATAGGGCACACTGACCTCATTGACGCGTTCGAATGTCTTGATCATGTCCAGTACCGAATAGCCGGTTCCCGTTCCCAGATTGATAGGCGTGCAGGTGCCGGTGTTCATCAGTTTGAGCGCCGCGACATGCCCCTGCGCCAAATCGCTGACATGAATGTAGTCGCGAACACCGGTGCCATCTGACGTGTCATAATCATCGCCATAGACCTTCAATTGCGCCAAACGCCCCACCGCAACCTGCGTGATATAGGGCATGAGGTTGTTGGGAATGCCGCCCGGGTCTTCACCGATCTCGCCGGAAGGATGCGCGCCAACCGGATTGAAGTATCGAAGGATGGCGACCGACCATCTTGGATCGGCTCCATGCAGCGCCCGCAACATGTCTTCGACGATCAGTTTTGTTGCACCATAGGTGTTGGTGCTGCTCAACGGATGGTCTTCCGTGAGCGGCAAGGCCTGCGGCACGCCATAGACGGTGGCGGAAGAGGAAAAGACGATGTTGCGAATTTCAGCCGCATCCATCGCCTCAAGCAGGGTTTGTGAACCACTGACATTGTTTGAGTAATATTTGAGCGGATCGGTGGCGCTTTCGCCAACCGCCTTGGCTCCAGCGAAATGGATCACCGCATCGGGCTTGTGCGCCTCGAACACATCATCGAGCGTGGAGCGGTCCCGAATATCGGCCTCAACATGCTCCACTTTCTCCTGAAAGAGCTGCGCCAACCGGTCGAGCACGAGCCTGTTGGCGTTAGAGAAATTGTCGAGAATGACGATCTCGTGCCCATGCTCCTTCAGCGCAACATAGGTGTGCGATCCGATATATCCGGCGCCACCGGTCAAAAGAACTTTCATGAATGGCTCGCAATTCGACCGAAAGCATTTGCATATGAGATTCTGCACGACGTGACCACTCCGAACAACCGGCTCATGATTGGCTTACAGAGAGACAAGAGCTAGTGATGGCGCCTTGTGGCAGCAGCGCCGGGCTGTGAAAGGACATTATGAGCCAGGACAATTCGACTGAAGAAGATCAGACCAATGCAAAGGCACGTCGCGCCAAGGGAGAATTCGTGCGCGGCGTCAGCGGTTTTCGCAACAGCATCGGCGACCCCGACTTTCCGGCAGAACCCGGGCGGTATCACCTTTTCGTGGCATTCAATTGTCCATGGTGCCACCGGGTGATCCTGGCCCGCGCGGTTCTCGGGCTCGAAAGCTCAATCAGCATGGATGTGGCCTTTCCAAACCGGACAGGCGAGCTCGACCCTGCCGGGCCCAATCTTTGGGAATTCGCACCGGATCGCATTGCAAGCCTTACGGGCAAGACCCTGCCCGAATGCACACAGGAAACGGGAACAGGCGAAGCCCTGCGTTTGGCAAAGCAGATTTACCAGCGAGAGGGATCAGACGAACAGTCTGTGCCCATCCTCTACGACAAGGTCGTCGGGCGCATCGTCAACAATGAAAGCGCGGAAATCATCCGTATGCTTGATGCGAACGCAAAAGCTTTGGGCAGCGCAAGCCCGAACCGAACCAAACTTGTTCCAACAGATGAGAACACACAACAGCAGGTCGACACGTTGAACGACCGCATTTACACAGCAATCAACAATGGGGCGTACAAGGCTGGGTTTTCATCCGATCAAGCCGTCTATGCGGCGGCCTTCAACTCCTATTTTGATGCGTTGGACTGGCTTGAACAACTGCTGTCCGACGGACGTCCCTTTCTCGCGGGCGACAAGTTCACCGAGGCCGATTTGCGCTTATTTCCAACACTTTATCGGCACGACCCGGTCTATTATGTGCGCATGAAACTGAACGGCGCGCGCATTCTGGACTATCCCAATCTTTGGCGCTGGCTGTGCCGTGTCTACGCAATGGACGGCGTCGCAGGAGCCGGGTCTCTGATCCATTGCCGACAGGGTTATTTTGGCCGATCTTGGAACGGCGTTGTTCCGCTGGGACCCAATGTGCCCAAGAGCTACCCGGAAGCGTATCTGCATCCCGAACTTGCAATAGATGTCTCTTCGGGACCCGCGGGCTGAAACCGGGGAAGTCCCAAACAACTTTCGAAGGTCCGTATCCGACCGGACATTCAGGAGCAGTTCGGGATGCTTGGTGCGGCCGAGAAGACTCGAACTTCCACGGGTTTTACCCCACAGCGACCTCAACGCTGCGCGTCTACCAGTTCCGCCACGGCCGCACTTGCCACGTCTGTTGACTGGTCGCGGCGTGGTATCAAAAGGGGTGTGGCGACACAAGCGCAAATCGTGCCAGAAAGCCGCGATGAAGAACAGCCGCGAACAATTGGCAACGACCTTTCTGCCAGACACAGCCACCGCGCCCGTGGAGTGGCGCATCAGCGACGGGCTGACCGACTACCGGCACGCCATTGCCTTCATGGAAGCGCGCGCCGCCTCAATCGCTGAGGGAACCGAACGCGAATGCGTTTGGCTTGTCGAACATCCGCCGCTTTACACCGCCGGAACCAGCGCCAGTCCCGATGACCTGGTTGCGCCGGATCGCTTTCCCATCTTCCAGACGGGGCGTGGCGGCCAATACACCTATCACGGCCCCGGCCAACGCGTGGCCTATGTGATGCTCGATCTTACGCGCCGCAAGCAGGATGTGCGCGCATTCGTCGCCGCGCTGGAAGCCTGGATCATCGCGACACTGGATCGTTTCAACGTGGTTGGCGAACGCCGGGAAGACCGAGTTGGCGTCTGGGTGCGCAGACCGGACAAGGCTGCGCCCGCCGGAAGCGTTGCGGAGGACAAGATGGCCGCAATCGGCATTCGGCTGCGCAAATGGGTGTCATTTCACGGCATTTCGATCAATGTCGAGCCGGACCTGGAACATTTCTCCGGCATCGTGCCCTGCGGTGTGAACGATCATGGCGTGACGAGCCTGGTCGATCTTGGCCTGCCGGTCACGATGGATGATCTGGATGTCGCCCTAAAAGCGAGTTTTCAGGAGATCTTCGGCCCAGCCGCGTGACCTCACCCATGCCGCGCAAACGCGTCCGGCGTATCGAAATCGCGACGGGCTGCATCGCCGATGTCCACGGTGATCACGCAATCCGCGTTGGCGTTGACCACGCTGCGCGCGCCGACATCGCCATCGAGCGATTTCAGTGCAGCAAAATGCGCTTTGCCGAAGAGTACCGGATTGCCCCAGTCGCAGCCGCTCGTTGCGACCACAATGGCGTCATCCCGTCCGCTCGTTTCATATGCTGCAATCAGCATGTCGATGTGTTCTGCTGTGATCAGAGGCATATCCCCAAGCAGAATCATGATGGGTCCGTAACCCTGCAAACGATACTGACCGTTGCGGATTGATCCGGCCATGCCCTGCTCATAATCGCCATTATGCGTGAGCAGGCATCCATCCGGCAGCGCGGCCTCCACAAATTCCCGCTCGTGACCTGTCACAACCACGACTTTTTGCAGCCGTGAGGCCAAAGCAGCTTCCGCAACATGGCGAACCAGAGGCGCGCCTTGCCAAATCGTGGTCAGCTTGTTGTCCTTGCCCATGCGTCGTGACTGACCGGCCGCAAGAATGATGCCCGCAACCTCACTCATTGCGGTTCTCTCGGTTGAGGACGTTCGTGAATTTCCATCAACAGCCCTCCGACCCCGAGCCTGGAGACGTAGTCGATACCCACCGGCAAATCGGACAACAGGCGCTGCAAGACCCAGTCGAACCCGTTTTCAGCGGGGCTTCTGGCACAACCGGGCGCGCCAATGATTTGCGTCGCGCCAATCTGCCCGGTCAACAGCAAATTACCGGGGTCAACCGGCATACCAAGCGTTGCGACGTCTCCGCCCGCCGCACGAATGGCGGAAGGTATGACATCGTCCGCATCAATGATGGCCGAAGCTCCGAATACGATGATGAGGTCGCATTCCGCCACCATCACTCGCAAGACGTTGGCAAGCGCCTCATTCTCATGCGCGACGCGATGTTCGCCCACCAACACATCGTTGCCGCTTGGCTTCAAACGCGCCTCGAGCACGCGGCGCGTCTTGTCCAACACGGAAGGTTTGATTGTGTCCGGCAAAGTGGTCTGAACCAGGCCGATGCTCCTTGATCGGGACGGATGCAAAGTCATCGCTGTGTCGGCATCCGCTAACGCAACTGCCCGGGCCAGCGTCTTTTCGTTCACGGCCAGTGGAATGATCTTGACCGTTGCGACCATCCGGCCTGCTTCCACAAAGCTGTCATCGGCGAGTGTGGCCACCGTGATTGCCGGATCGACGGCATTGATTGCATCGATGGCTTGCCGATCCGCCAGAAACACCCCTGGAGATTGGGCATGGAAATTCACGCGACCTGTGAAAGCTCTGGCTGCGGTGACATGCTCGCTTTCAAGCGCTGCGGCCAGCTGACGGGCCGCTTCATTTTCCTCTACATCGCCTTCATCCAAACGAGCGATGATGAGCGTTTCAACGCCAAAAGACGCAATTGCCTCAATGTCCGCACCAGATAGGAGATGCCCTTTTTTGTAACGCCGGTCCGGCAGTTTCAATGCATGAGCGAGGAGCCCGCCTTCCGCCTCGGACACTGGCACGGCACCGAATTTCACGCCGCCGCGACCTGTTCCAGTGGCGCTTTGCGCAAAGCCTCGATCACCCGTGCCAGAACGGCGACGGCGATCTCGGCCGGGTTGGCGGCGCCGATATCCATGCCGATCGGCGCATCGATGCCGTCCATTTGCGATTGCGTGATTCCGACTTCCATCAGACGCGCAGCACGTTTAGCATGCGTCTTTCTGCTGCCCAGAGCCCCGACATAGAAGCAACCGGCCTCCAAAGCAGCCTTGAGCGGGATGTCGTCAATCTTGGGATCATGGGTGAGCGCAGCCAGCGCTGTATAGGCATCAAGCGGAGCGTCTTTCAAAACATCTTCGGGCCAATCCGCAATCAGCTTGGTTTCGGCAAATCGCTCAGGCGTCGCGAAGGCTGTTCGCGGATCGATAACCGTTACGTCGAAATTGCAACTGCGGGCCATCGGGGCAAGCGCCTGCGAAATGTGTACAGCACCGATGATGACGAGCCGCGGTGGCGGTACATACACCTGGATGAAATGCTCGCCGTTTTCATCGGTGACGATCCCGGATTTGCCAGACCGAAACCGGTTGGAAATCGCCTCACCAAGAGGATCGCCGCCAGCGTTGTCTGCCGTGACCAGACGTTGCGCATGATCGCCAAGACCGGTGACGACAGCAACAGGCCGTCTTTTTGCCCGTGCTTCATTAATCTCGCTGATAAGCGTGGCCTGCATTAGTCCGTAACCGGTTCGACATAGATGCGAATGCGCCCGCCGCAGGACAATCCAACCTCCCAGGCCGTCTCGTCCGCGACACCAAATTCGAGCATTTTGGGCACTCCGCTCTCAATCGCATCGACTGCTTCGAAAACGACAGCCCCCTCAACACAGCCTCCGGAGACCGAACCTTCAAAATTGCCCTCATCATCGATCACCAGTTGGGACCCGGCAGGACGCGGGGCGGATCCCCAGGTCTCCACCACCGTAGCAAGGGCGATTTTGCGGCCATCACTTTGCCAGTCCTGTGCGACTGACAGCGCATCGTGACTGCTCGGGTTGGAAGCGGACATCGGCAGACCTCCTCAATTTCGCACAGAAGCTAATTGCTTTGTGCCGAAATTCAATCCGCTCTGCCGAGCGCGGCGCACAGATCCGACAGAGAATCGAGCGAATGTACGGCGCGGAAATCGTCGACATGCGGCAGCATGGTGCGCACACCCGCTGCTCTGGGTTTAAAACCATCGAACCGCAACAACGGGTTGAGCCAGATCAATCGGCGCGATGATTTTGAAAGGCGTTCGATCTCGACGCCCAACTGCGCCAAATCGTCTTCGCTTTCGGCGCGTTCCAGCCCATCGGTGATGAGCAGAACGACAGCCCCCTGCCCCAGAACGCGACGCCCCCAAAGCCGGTTAAAACTTCTGAGTGTTTCGCCAATCCGGGTCCCGCCCTCCCAATCGAGAACTTGGGTAGATACATCCTCCAGCGCCTCATCCGGGTCCTTGTTGCGCAAGGCACGGGTCACATTGGTGAGCCGCGTACCGAACAGGAATGTGTGAACCCGCCGTCGTTTGTCCGACAAAGCGTGCAAAAAATGCAGGAAGATGCGGCTGTACTGGCTCATCGAGCCTGAAATATCCGCCAAGACGACGAGCGGAGGCTGAACCTGCCGCTTTTCGCGCCAGCGCGGCAAAATCAGATCACCGCCGCTCGGCATGGACTTCCGCAGCATCGCGCGAGGATCGATCAACTGACCTGACGAGGCCGAACGGAAACGCCTCGTGGTGATCATATCAACCGGCAGACGCAAGCGCGCGATCTCGGCCTTGGCGAGCGCGAACTCAGCCGCTGTCATTTGCGCGAAGTCCTTTGAATTGAGAACTTCCTGCTCGCTCATGGAAAATGAGGCGTCAATCTCCAGTTCCTGACGCTCCTGCAGTTCGCGATTGGGCGCGCCCTGAAACAAAGCTTCGGAAACGCGGGACTGTGCCGCCTCCGGCTTCTTTTCATCGGTGCGCGGGTCCGCCATGGGCGAAAACATGGCGATCATCTTTTCCACCAGATCGCGCGACCGCCAAAACAGCTGAAACGCCTGATGGAAGACCGGGTGATCCTCTTTGCGGGTCACCAAAACGCAGTGCAGCGTCCAGTAAAGCTCTTCGCGATCACCGACCCGCGCAACCTTCACCGCTTCAACAGCGTCGACAACAGCGGAAGGGCCAAGACGCAAACCCGCGTCCCGCAGGGTGCGGGCAAAATACAGGATATTTTCGAGCAGTTTGCCCGGTGTCGCCTGAGATGGGGTCTCCTGAATCATGCCTAAGCCTTTGGGGAACCCGCTCCAGCCAAAGCGCCCTCGCTGCGCGCCTCCGATGCCACCTGACGCAGGATCTCTGCCCCTTCGCTGCCCTGAATTTGCGCGATATCGTCCTGATACTTCAGCAGGACACCCAAAGTGTCGGAAACAGCTTGCGGATCGAGCGCGATCTTGTCGAGTTCAAGAAGCGCGGTTGCCCAGTCCAGCGTCTCGGCAATGCCCGGATTCTTGAACAATTCCTTTCGACGCAGCGCCTGCACATAATCGACCACCTGGCGCGACAGCGTTTCACTGGCACCGGGCTGCTTGCGGCGCACGATATCCAGTTCCTGCTCAGCGCTGGGGTAGTCGACCCAGTGATACAGGCAACGCCGCTTGAGCGCGTCATGGATTTCGCGGGTGCGATTGGTCGTGATGATCACGATGGGCGGTTCCTGCGCCCGGATGGTCCCCAGTTCAGGCACCGTGACCTGAAAATCCGAAAGCACCTCCAACAAGAAAGCCTCGAAGGCTTCGTCGGTTCGGTCCAACTCGTCGATCAGCAATACCGGCGCACGGCCATCGACCTGCTCAAGCGCTTGCAGAATGGGACGACTGATCAGAAAGCGACGTGAGAAGACATCATCCTCCATGGCGTCGCGGTTGGTCTCACCCGAAGCCTCGCGCATGCGGATATCCACCATCTGTGCGGCGTAGTTCCACTCATAGACGGCGGAGGAGACATCCAGCCCCTCATAGCATTGCAGCCTGATCAGCGGACGATCCAACTGTTCGGCCAGAACCTTGGCGATCTCAGTTTTTCCAACACCCGCCTCACCTTCGAGAAACAGAGGCCGCCCCATTTTGAGCGACAGAAACAGCACCGTCGCCAAAGCCCGACCGGCAACATAGTCGGCCTTTTCAAGCAGGCTGAGGGTTTCATCAATCGATGAAGGCAGAGTCTTGGACATGATTGGGAGCCGTGGATCGTCAGGTTTCCTGCAAACTATACGGCGTCAACGACGCTGGAAAGCGTTGCGTTGCATAGACAAAGGGCACCAGTGGCCACACACCCCAGAAAGCGACGACCCGCCTCTCCTTTTGGGAAAAACGGGCCGCCTAAGCAGTCCACAAGGGGCGATCACGAACTGCTTTCTTTGTCGTTGGAACGCCCGGCTTGTCAGTGTAAGCGCCCCGACATCAATAGGCTATGTGACCGATAAATCACCGACTGTGAGAAAAGTCACACTGCGGTGTTCCAAATTTGAAGCAGGTCGGAATCAGGCGTTCAGCAATGGCCAGAGAGAGAGGACAAGGGCCGTCGCCATGATTGCATTGAAGACACGCAAGCGAAGCGGGTCCTGCAGGAAACTGCGCATCAGGCTGCCAAAACTGGCCCAAGCGGTGACGGAGGGAAAGTTCACCACGCAGAAAGCCAGCACGACGATGGCGACGTTGGTCGCATAATCACCCTCACTCGTATAGGCTGACATAGCAACCATTGCCATGACCCACGCCTTTGGGTTCACCCATTGAAACAAAGCGGCCTCCAGAAAGGTCATGGGGCGCGCCGCGCCTTCCTTCACCTCCACCGGACCGGAACGGAAAATCCGCCAGGCGAGATAAAGCATGTAAACGCCACCAGCGATCTTGATAGTCAGAAACAGCGCCGGATAGGTGGTCAGCACCACGCCCAAACCAAAGCCAACGGCAGCGAGTAGAACTCCAAAGCCAAAGGCAATGCCAATCGCATGCGGCCAGGTGCGGCGCAGGCCAAAATTCACCCCGGACGAAAACAGCATGATGTTGTTCGGCCCCGGCGTAATTGACGACACGAACGAGAAGCCGAGTAATGCGATGAAGGTGGAAAGGCTCATGGTCTCCTCAGCTAAGAATCGGTTCTCACATCCCTTGAGAACCACGGTTCATCGCCGCGACGCCGGTGCGGCACACTTCGACCAGGCCAAGCGGCGCCATGATGGAGATGAACTGCTCGATCTTCGAGGTTCTGCCCGTGATTTCGAAGGTGAAATGATCAGTGGAGGCGTCGATCACCTGCGCGCGGAACGCATCGGCCAAGCGCATCGCCTCCACCCGCTTTTCGCCTTCGCCGGCAACCTTGACCAGTGCCAGTTCCCGCTCCAGCGCCTTGTCATGACCGCGTTGTTCGGCAACCAGCGTGAGGTCAACCACGCGGTGCACCGGCACCATGCGCTCCAGCTGCCGCTTGATTTGCTCCAAAACCTTGGGCGTGCCCGAAGAAATAATGGTGATGCGCGACAGATGCCGCTCATGCTCGGTTTCGGAAACCGTCAGGCTTTCAATATTGTAGCCACGCCCGGAAAACAGGCCGATCACGCGGGCTAGAACCCCCGATTCATTGTCGACGAGAACCGACAATGTGTGGCGAACGATGCGCTCGCGATTTTCTGCAATGAAGTAGGCCGATGCCGGTGGCGGCATGGTGCGGGTCTTGTTGTCTGTGGTGTCGCTCATGGTTCTAGAGAGTTCCATTGGTCGTCGGGATGGGTTGTCGTGTGCGGCGGCGCGCGATGGCGACACCGGCGAGAATGATGACAAGGGCAATCAGCGCGTTGGCCGGCAGTCTTTCGCCCAGAAACAGCACGGCAAAAAACGCGCCAAAGACGGGGACAAGAAAGTTGATCTGGCTCAGAAAGGACGCCCCGGCGCGGCGGACCACCACCACGATCAAGATCGCACCAAAAGCCGTTGGCATGATGCCGGTATAGGCCAAAGCGGCCCAGGCGTTTACCGGCGCAGAGAGATTGGAAAGACTGTCCACCAGCAGCAATGGCAGCGCAAACAATAGGGCCAGCCCCATGAATGAAGCGCCGGTGGTCTGCCATGGCAGGCTGACCAGCTGCTTGGTGATGATCGCGTTTACGCCATAGCTCATAGCGGCGCCCGCAACAGCATATTGGCGCAGGCTTTCATCTCCCAGGCTGAACAGCTTCTCCGGTCCAAACAGTACGATGATGCCGACGAGAGCCAGCGCAAAGCCGATCACGGCAAAGCGGTTGGGTTTCTCGTCATCGGTCAGCGTCTGCGCCAGAAACAGCGTGAAGAGCGGCATGGTCGCCATCAAAATGGAGGCGATGCTAGCGTCAACCGTTTGCTGCGCCCATGCCAGCAAGGCAAAAGGCAGCGTGTGGCCGAAAAAGGCTGACAGCGCGATGGGCACCCAAACCGCGCCGCGCGGAAAAGGCTTGGCGGTCAGCATGGCAATAGCGAACAGAATGCTCGCGGCAATTGCCAAACGCACCGTGACCACGAACATCGGCGGCAGATGCGTCACGGTGACCGTGGTCATCATGAAGTTTGAGCCGAGGATGGCGGCCAGCATCACCAGCAACGCATAGTCCGCCGCTGATGCCGATGCGATCGACGATCCACCAAACTTTGCCGATGCAGACATGCTCTTAAACGAGTGCCTTGCCTTCACCGTCGATGGCGCTGCCGACGGCTTCATCTGTCGCTTCATCCGGCAGCAGCATTTCATTATGCGCCTTGCCCGAAGGGATCATGGGGAAGCAGTTGGCGAGCGTCACCACGCAACAATCGAAAATCACCGGCCCAGGCGTTTCGATCATTTCCATAATGGCATCATCGAGCTGCGACGGCTTGGTGCAGCGAACCCCATGACCGCCATAGGCCTCCGCCAGCTTGACGAAATCCGGCATCGCTTCCGTGTAGGAATGCGACAGGCGGTTGCCATGCAGCAATTGCTGCCACTGGCGCACCATACCCATATACTCATTGTTCAGGATCATGATCTTGATGGGCGCATCATACTGGATCGCGCAGGACATTTCCTGAATGCACATCTGGATCGAAGCATCACCGGCAATGTCGATCACCAGCGCGTCTGGATGCGCGATCTGCACGCCGAGCGCTGCCGGCAGGCCGTACCCCATCGTGCCCAAACCGCCCGACGTCATCCAGCGATTGGGCTGCTCGAACCCGTAAAACTGGGCCGCCCACATCTGATGCTGGCCAACCTCGGTCGTGATGTATGTGTCCCGGTCCTTGGTGAGATGGTAGAGCCGCTCAATCGCCATTTGCGGCATGATGACATCTTTGTTCGGCGTATAGGCCAGCGAATTACGCGCCCGCCATTTCTTGATCTGCGCCCACCAATCGGAAATAACGGCTGCCTTCTTGCCGCTACGGGCACGCCACAGCCGCACCATGTCTTCCAACACATTGCCGCAATCGCCGATGATCGGGACATCGGCGTGAACAACCTTGTTGATCTGCGACGGGTCGATATCGACATGGACGATCTTCGCATCCGGTGCAAAGGCATCGACCCGCCCGGTGATGCGGTCATCGAAGCGGGCACCGATGCACACCATGACGTCGCAATCATGCATCGTCATATTGGCCTCATAAGTGCCATGCATGCCCAACATGCCGAGCCAATTGTCGCCACTCGCCGGATAGGCGCCAAGCCCCATCAGCGTCGATGTGATAGGAAAATCAGTGAGTTGGACTAGTTCACGCAGCAATTGCGAGGCTTCCGGCCCGGCATTGATCACCCCACCACCGGAATAGATCACCGGCTTCTTGGCCGACGCCATCAGTTCGATTGCCGCTTCGATCATCGCCTGATCGCCCTGCTCGCGCGGCGCATAAGCGGACTGGTCGATCGCCTCCGGCGGCAGATAGATGCCAGTTGCAAACTGAACATCCTTGGGCACATCCACCACAACCGGCCCAGGCCGACCATGGGTCGCAACATGAAAGGCTTCATGCAGCACTTGCGCCAGTTCATCGACGCTGCTGACCAGCCAGTTGTGTTTCGTGCAAGGCCGCGTGATGCCAACCGTGTCGCATTCCTGAAACGCATCAGTGCCGATAAGCGGCGTCGGCACCTGACCGGAAATGCACACCAACGGAATTGAATCCATCAGCGCATCCTGCAGCGGCGTGACCGTGTTGGTTGCACCTGGACCGGAAGTGACGAGGCAGACGCCCGGCTTGCCCGTGGACCGCGCATAGCCCTCAGCGGCGTGGCCCGCACCCTGTTCGTGGCGAACCAGAACGTGGCGCACGGATTCCTGCTGATGCAGTTCGTCATAAATGGGAAGCACGGCACCGCCAGGATAGCCGAAAATATCGGTCACCCCATTGTCGATCATCGCCTGAACCACCATGGCGGCTCCGGTCATCTCGCGCGCGCCCCTGTCGTTCTTCTTCTGACTGGCCATCGTTTCGTTCCTGTCTCGTCCTGCTGGTCTTGTCCGGTGTGATAGTTGGCTTTGGTGTTGAGTTTTCGTTGATCCAATAAAAAAGGCCCCCGAGGGAGCCTGTCGCGCGTCAGCCTTGCCGGTGAGCTACCCCACCGCGCCGACGCGCCTGCCTACTACGAGAATGGTCTTCATTGAGCACATTGGCTGCAACTCCTCTCAACGCAGCGGACATTACGCCGATTCGACCATGCGTCAACCGCAAATTTGAGCCAAGGCATCTTCAACGGTTTCGACATGGTTCCAGTCCGGCCCATGTTGGCCGCGAAACCATGTCGATTGGCGTTTGGCATATTGGCGCGTGGCGGCCTGCAACCGGGCCGTCGTCTCGTCCAGCGTCAGAACGCCCTTCAGATGTTCAGTAATCGGCTTTACGCCAATCGCCTGCATGATGGTGGCGGAAGGATCGATGTTCCGGTCAAGCAGGTCACGCACCTCATCGATGATCGCGGCGGACATCATGGCTTCGCTGCGCGTATTGATGCGTTCGTGCAGCGTCGCACGCGGCGGCATGAGCGCCACTTTGAAAGTATTCAGCGCATTCAGCAGCGCAGTTGACTGCGCCTCCTGGCGAAAATCCTGCAACGACCGACCGGTCGCCTCCATCACTTCCAAAGCCCGTGCGATGCGATGGCCGTCACCCGGTTTCAGCTTCCTCGCGAGAGACGGGTCACGACCAGCGAGCTCTGCATGGAGCTTTTCGCTGCCTTCTCTTGACAAACGCTTTCGGATCGGTACCCGCACGCCGTCAGGAATCGGCGGAACCTCCGCCAAACCCTGTTCCAGAGCTTTGAAGTAGAGCCCGGTGCCGCCCACGAAGATCGCGATCTGATTTCGCCGTCGCACCTCATGCAAGGCTTTCTGCGCTGCCGCCAGCCAAGCTGCGACGGAAAAGCTGTCTTCGGGCGGCACGACCCCATAAAGATGATGCGGCTGCAATGCCTGGTCTTCATGCGAAGGTTGGGCGGTCAGAATTGGCAAAGCAGCATAGATCTGCATGGAATCGGCATTGATGATCTCGCCATCCATACGTGCCGCTACCTCAAGCGCCAGCAGCGACTTGCCGCTGGCAGTTGGTCCGGCTATCAAAACCACATCGGGTCTGCGCACCCCATTCTCCTCACATGAGTTGCCCATGAGCCTTGACGACCACGTCGCCACGCTGATCGCCAATCCCGCTCAGCCCGTCATCACGTCCGAAATTGCCGAGCAGGCCCGCAAGGCGGTGAACGCCAGCGCCGTTTATTTTCTCGCTGACGGCATTGCCTGCGATATTCCGCTTCCCTCCTCAATACAATCGTCGAGGGTTGCGCTTGCAACACTGCGCGAAGTGCTGGCGGGTCAAGCCATCGACTGCGTCGTTCAAAACGCTTTGACCCGGCGCAAGAAAGCGCTGATTGCGGACATGGATTCCACCATGATCCAGCAGGAATGCATCGATGAACTGGCAGCAGAAGCCGGAATCGGAGAACAGATCGCGGATATCACGGCAAGAGCGATGCGTGGAGAAATTGAGTTTGAACCGGCGCAAAGAGAACGCTTGGGCCTGCTCGCCGGACAGCCGACATCCATAATCGACCGGGTGCTGACCACGCGTATCGAACACATGCCCGGGGCCAAAACGCTAGTCGCCACCATGAAGGCGAATGGTGCCTATTGTGCGCTGGTCTCAGGCGGATTTACCCATTTCACCTCTGCCATCGCCGAGCAGCTTGGCTTTGACGAGCATCGCGCCAACACGCTGGATGTGAGTAACGGCCTACTGACCGGCAAGGCCATCCCGCCCATTCTGGGGCGCGAAGCAAAAGCCGTGGCACTGCGTGAAATCGCAAAAGAACGCGCCATCTCCGCAGACGACTTTATCGCGGTGGGCGATGGCGCCAACGATCTCGACATGCTTGCGCTGGCCGGAGCTGGCGTCGCGCTGCACGCAAAGCCGATTGTGGCCGAGCAGGCCGACATCCGCATCGATCATGGTGACCTCACAGCCCTGCTTTACATTCAGGGCTATCGCAAGGCCGACTTTGTTTCGTAGTCGGAACTCTCGGACCTATTCCAGCGAAAGCACGACGAAGCTCAACTGCCCATCTGGTGCCGCAACCAGCATAAGCGCCTTGGTGCGACCTTCCTTTTTCAGCGCATCGAGCCGCTTTTCGACATCGGCAGGAGACGACACAGCTTCCTGACCGATCTCGGAAATCACCGAATTGGCGACGATGCCCTTTTCTGCGGCGACCGACCCGGCCTCAACCGCGACAACGAGTGCACCTTCAACGTCATCGCCGATTTTCAGTCCCGCACGCGCTTCGTCAGTCAGTTCACCAAAGGTCATACCGAGAGCCACGACGGGCTTGTCCTCGTCAGTCTCGCCCTGATTGCCGGCGATCTGCTTCTCACCATCTTCAAGCCGACCAAGCGTCACGGAAATCGTCTGGCGCTTGCCTTTGCGGCGAACCACAACGTCCACGGTTTTGCCAACCGGCGTTTCGGCAACAATGCGCGGCAGATCACGCATCTGATTGATGCCCTTGCCATCAAAACGCAAAATGACGTCACCCGTCTCGATGCCTGAATTTTCCGCCGGTCCCTTGGGTGTCATCCCGGCCACCAATGCGCCGCGCGCGAGGCTCATACCCAGGCTTTCGGCAATATCATCCGTGACCGGCTGAATCGACACGCCAAGCCAACCGCGACGAGTCTCACCGAACTCGCGAAGCTGCTGAATGACGTTCACAGCCAGATCAGAAGGCACCGAAAAGCCAAGGCCAATCGAACCACCCGAGGGTGAAATGATGGCCGTGTTGATGCCGATCACTTCGCCATCCATATTGAACAGCGGGCCACCGGAGTTACCCCTGTTGATTGCCGCATCCGTCTGGATGAACGCGTCATAGGGACCCGATCGTATGTCGCGGTTGATGGCCGATACGATGCCAAGCGACACCGAAGAGCCCTGACCAAACGGATTGCCGATTGCCATCACCCAGTCGCCTACGCGGGCGCTGGCGGACCTGCCAAAGGGCACAGCCTGCAAGGGTTTCTCCGAATCCACTTTCAGCACAGCGATATCGGTTTTCGGGTCTGTGCCGATGACCTCAGCGGTGAGTTCGGAGCCGTCGGTGAACTCAACGCGAATTTCGTCAGCGTCTGCAATGACGTGATTGTTGGTGATGACGATGCCAGAAGGGTCGATGACAAAGCCGGACCCGAGAGATTGCGCACGTCTGTTGCGCTGGCGTGGCGTGCCGCGTTCCTGTTGCCGGAAAAACTCGTCGAAAAAGTCCTGAAATGGCGAGCCTTCGGGCACTTGCGGGCGCGGCGCCCCTCCGCTGCCCCCCGAAACGCTCTGCGACGTCGAGATATTGACCACAGCACCGATCAAACTATCGGCCAGATCGGCAACGGAAGCTGGCCCGGCCGCTGCATGGGCGCTGCGGACCAAGCCGCCTTGAACCCACAGATTCTGTGTCGATGCAGCCACAAACAGTGCCAGCAGACCAATGCAGAGAGTTTTGCCAAGCTTCATCGCGTCATTCACCCCAAAATTCCATCAAATCGCGCCTCTGTCGCACGCTGTATGCATCTGTACCAGCACACAACGCGCAATGCGAATGTCTGGCTCCATGTGACAGACAATTAATGGTGACAAAAGCTTCGGTTCGCCCTCCACAGCTCACCCTTTGATGAACCAGACCAAAGTGAAGCCGAGGACAAGCGCAATGACGCCGCCCTTGCGTAAGTCTGCCTCATCCATTTTTACGACTTCCGCCGCCATACGTTTGGCAAAGCCGGGCGCGCCAGCATAAAGCGCGCCCTCGATCGCAATGAAGACGCCAACAATGGCGACCAACTCCCACATCCAAGGACTGCCGCGTCAGGTTTTGCAGCGCGACACTCAGTTGGAAGCAGCCGGTGCGGCTGCGCCGCCGGAGAGGTCGCCTTGAGCATCTTGGAAAAAGCGGAAGAACTCGGAATTGGGCGACAGAACCATCGTGGTCCCCGAATTTTCAAGCGCTTTTCTGTAGGCCGCCATGGAGCGGTAAAACTCGAAGAAGTTGGGGTCTCGATTGAACGCATCGGCAAAAATCGCATTACGCTCGCCTTCACCCTCACCGCGCAGCACCTCGGCCTCACGTTGAGCCTCAGCCTTGATCTCGATCACCTGACGGTTCGCAGCGGCGCGAATGCGACGTGCAGCTTCCGAACCCCGTGCACGCAGTCGTTCAGCTTCAGCAAAACGCTCAGCCTGCATGCGTTCATAAGTCTGCTTTGAAACCTCCTGCGTTAGATCAGTCCGGCGAATACGGACATCCTCAATGGAGATACCAAGCGCTTCTGCGGCCGGACGCAGCTGGTCGCGAACTTCACGCATCATGGCGGACCGTTCTTCAGACAAAGCAGCCTCAAAGCCACGACGGCCATAGGTTTGTCGCAGAGCCGAATCAAATCGCGTGCTCAATCGGGTCTCGGCCTGCTGAAGCGAGGCCGAAGCCTGCTCTCGGAATACCCGCGGATTTTCGATCTTATAGGTCAAAAACGCATCTACGTCGTAGAACTTACCGCCCGACACCTGAACACGCAGATCCGGCAGATCGAGGCGAAGCAGACGATCTTCCACCTTCTGCAATGTGTCGATTCCGAACACGCTGAACGGCAGTTTGGCGTAAACGCCGGGTTTTTCGATAACGCGTTGGATCTCGCCGAAGCGCAGGACAATGGCCTGCTCGCGCTCATTCACCACGAATAGCGACGACCAGACGATGATAAGAATGACGGCCAGACCGGCCAGAACAGCTGCTAGACGATTGCTCATGATCGATCAGTTCCCATTTGTCGTGTTGGTGTTGCCGGAGGTCTGGCGCCGCTGAATCTCGGTCAGCGGCAGGTAAGGCACAACGCCCTGCCCGTTCGAGCCTTGCTCCACGATCACCTTGTTGGAATCGGCCAGAACCTGTTCCATCGTTTCAAGGAACAGTCTCTTGCGCGTCACTTCCGGCGCCTTGGCATATTCTTCATAAACCGAAAGGAAGCGCTGCGCCTCACCCTCGGCTTCCTGCACGACACGGTTTTTGTAAGCGGCCGCATCTTCACGGATCTGCGCAGCCTCACCACGGGCGGCACCCAAAATACGGTTCCGGTCGCGATTGGCTTCCTCCTGCAAACGGTCTTCGTCCTGCTCGGCGCGCTGCACTTCCTCGAAGGCGTCAGCCACTTCGGCGGGCGGCGCGGCATCCTCGATGGAAATGGCACGAATAGCGATACCGGCGCCATATTCGTTCAACGTAGCTTGCGTAATCTGCAAAACTTCCGACTCGATGCCCGAACGGTCGTCGCGGAAGATATCCTGCGCGGGGCGCCGGCCCACAACTTCACGCATGGCGCTTTCGCCGACTTCCGCCACCATGTCGGTGGGTTCACGAACGTTGAAAAGAAAGTCGTTGATGTTGTCGACACTGTAGAGGATCGAAAAAGACACATCGACAATGTTCTGGTCGCCCGACAGCATCAGCCCTTCGCGTGAACCACCGCGGCCCGTACTGCCAATCTGGGCCTGGCGCTCGACGATCTGAACCTTCTCGACGGTTTCAAACGGCCAGAACGCGAAATGCAGTCCCGGCTGGGAAACGTCTTGCTTGGGTTCACCGAATACCAGTTCGATCCCAACTTCGTTCGCGTCAACCTGATAGGCGGAGGCGTAGAAATACACACCGATCGCAGCCAAAGCGATGAAGCCCCAGGCTATCGGCGAAAACCCACCACCGATGCCGCCGCTTCCGCCGCCCGGAATGACTTTCTTGATGCTGTCCTGACCACGGCGCAGCAATTCTTCAAGATCGGGTGGCTGGGGACCTCCGCCACCACCGCCACCGCCCCCACCGGAAGGGCGTTGCGGACCGCGCGGGGGTTGGCCCCAGGGGCCTCCACCGCCATTGCTGCTTCCATTGGAACGGCCACCGCCGGTCTGATTGCTCCAGGGCATAGAGGCTCCTCGCCTTAAGGGGTTGCGCTGATTTTGGTGCTCTTGGTTGCACCAGCGCATGAATGGTTTTGGCTGTTATAGGGTCGCCAATACGCCCTTTCAACGCGCCCGTCTGCGATAGATGCGATAGGTCGTCGCCGCGCTGTCTGATTCCGACGCCGGAACGGGCTCTTCATGCTGAAGCGACCAATCATCGGGATCGATTGCTGGAAAAGTCGTATCACCATCCGGCGTCACATGAACCCGCGTCACGTGAAGCACGTCGCTTTGCGGCAGAAGCGTCTCGTAAATCTGGCCACCACCAACCACGCAGACCTCATCGACGCCTTGCGCCGCCGCAAGCTGGCGCGCCAGATCAACCGCCATATCAATGCTGCTGGCAACCACGGCGCCCTGCGCTTGCCAGCCTCGGTCACGTGTCACAACGATTGAAACACGACCGGGCAAGGGCTTTCCGATTGCCTCAAACGTCTTGCGGCCCATGATCATAGGCTTACCCAAGGTCAGCCGCTTGAAGCGCTTCAGGTCCGTCGACAACCGCCACGGCATATCGCCATCCGCTCCGATGACATCATTATCCGCCGCAGCAACAACGATTGAGAGAGGCGTAGTCACACCGCAACCGGGGCCTTGATATGCGGCTGCGGCTCGTAGCCGCGCAGTTCAAAATGCTCGAAGCGGAAGGCAAAGAGATCGTCCACAGATGGGTCCATATGAAGTGTCGGCAACGTCCCCGGCTGGCGTGCCAGCTGTTCGCGCGCCTGCTCAAAGTGATTGTGATACAGATGCGCGTCTCCCAGCGTGTGCACGAATTCGCCCGGTTGCAGCTCGCAGACCTGCGCGATCATCATCGTTAGCAGGGCATAGGAAGCGATGTTAAAGGGGACGCCCAGGAATATGTCACCGGAGCGCTGATACAACTGGCAGGAGAGCTTGCCCTCAGCAACATGGAACTGGAACAGACAGTGGCATGGCGGCAATGCCATGTCGTCCACCAAAGCCGGGTTCCAGGCAGACACGATGAGCCGTCGCGAATTCGGATTGGTTTTGATCTGATGCAACAGCGCCTCAATCTGATCGAGCGAACCGCCATTGGCAGTTGGCCACGAACGCCACTGAACCCCGTAAACCGGGCCAAGTTCGCCCTGATCGTCGGCCCATTCATCCCAGATCGAAACACCGTTTCGTTTCAAATAGGCGATGTTGGAAGACCCCTGAAGAAACCAAAGCAATTCGTGGATAATTGATTTCAGATGCAGCTTTTTGGTCGTCAGCACGGGAAATCCCGCCTCCAGATCAAAGCGTATCTGATGACCAAAGATGGAGCGCGTGCCCGTGCCCGTCCGGTCGCCGCGGTCAACTCCGGTCTCCAGCACCCGTTTCAGAAGGTCGAGATATTGCTGCATGAGCTGCGCCGGATTGTGGAATCACAGGGCAAAATGAAGCATTTCACGATCCGCAGCGCGGCAAAGCCGTGGATGTCCACAAGTTTACGCTGGACGCTGCCCGCCTTGCCCTTTACCCCTTTGCGCCAGTGCCCTGCGTTTCATCGAATTGTGCCAAACAGACAAAGCGAAACAGGATCAAGGAATGAGCAAGCTTGACGAGAAAGTCGCCAAATATATCGACGACCACAAAAAGAAGATTGGCACGGAGCCCGATGCGGCTTTGATGCGCGCCGTGACCAAAGGGTGCGGCCCAACAATCTACAAGGCGGATGCCGAGAAAGTTTCGGCGGGCGACAAGGAAGAGATGGAACGCATCAAGAAGAACTTTCTTATCAAGAAGCTCGGTCTGGCTGACGGTCCAAAGCTTGATGAAGGTCTTGACGCCTGCGTCGAGCAGTATGGCCGCTCAAATCGCTCGAAGTTTCGTGCGGTCTTCTACTATCTGCTGGTCAAGCACTTCAAAAAGGCCAGCGTTTACAGTTAGGTGCAGGGCCATCAGCAGCACCGCGCGCTGACAAGCACCTGATCGCGTTTGTCGTGATGACGGGCCACAAGGCCCATCGTGTATGCCTCGTGCGTGGTTGAAAGCCCATGCCCTTTGATTATGTGCTCAGCCAGGATTCAGATCGGGCCAATTGGCATCGCCCTGCACGATGAAGGAGCCTTTTTCGGCTTCCCAGATGCTGCGCACCGGCTTGTCAAAATTCAGATAGAGCTTTCCATCAACAATCGAGAAAGCGTCCGGCTCCGTCTTCGCAAGCTGATTTTTGGCAACGGCATAGGCGCAGTAGCCGCCATATTGGGGCTCATATTTTTCCGGGTCAGCGATAAACAGATCGCGATTTTCCGCCGATGAGAACCGCCACGTTACGCCCTTATAAAGCGTTGTGTAGTCTGCCGAGCCTTCCACTGGTGCATTCTGCTTGAAATAGGCGACCGGATCATAACCATTGATGGCAATGCCATCGGTGCTTCCCGTGAAGATGGCCTGCCCCGCCCACGCATCGTCCATCGGCATAAAGGTCGCGGTGACAAGAGCAAGCGCCGGGACGGCAGTTGACACAAGAAGAAGATTACGGCGGTTGATCATGAACGAAACTCCCTGAAATTGCATTGGCTGGAAAATGAGCACTCAATACGCCGCTGAAAAGGCGTCGTCGCCCGCCTACTGGTCAAGTCGCCTCAACTGTTGGTGAGGTCGCCATTCGCTCCGCGCCCTCTCAGCTGTCGTCTCTTTCTTGGAACCGATGCTGCTCCGCCGTTTGTTGCCCAACGTCTTCCCAATTCCCTCCATCGTCCCTATATTCTGATTGCCGGAGCAATTCGGCTATGGCGATAAATGACCTTTGTAATAAGCCATTCGGACCCGGGGGCGGTACCCGGCGCCTCCACCAGACTGTTTCGGGCTTAGGCTGTTTGAGACTTCCTGGAAACGGTGTGGCGGGGGCGAAACAGGATCGACGAGGGTGTAAAGACCGCGTTTTCGCTCGGCATGGTATCCACCGACATCGGGCCATCTTAGTAGTTGCAAACGACAACTATGCGGAAGCACGTCTCGCCGCTTAAGCGGTGCGACTGTTTCAACTGAACTCCTGACGGTTCGCACTGTCAGGCGGGGTCCGGAGGCACCTGGCAACAGAAGCCTCCACTCTCGCCCCTCCTCACTCTTGCCCGAATATCGCCAAATCGTGTTGCATGGGCGTGATCCATGAGATTTTCGAAAAGTGTCAGCCTTTTTTCAAAGTGCGGGTGCCTTTTGCACTCAGATGCGTATAGTTGGCTTGCATGGGTGGAGATTGATGCTGCAAAGCCATGAGTGACGATACCGAAGTGGAAGACCTTATTCGCTACGACGTGCTGGCGCAGGAGGCGCTGCGCGGTGTCGTGCGCAAAGTGCTGCAGGAGGTGGCTCGGACCGGTCTTCCCGGAGACCACCATTTCTACATCACCTTTGACACCACATTTCAGGGGGTTCGCCTGTCCACGCGGATGAAAGAAAAATACCCCTTGGAAATGACGATAGTGGTGCAACACCAGTTTTGGGATCTCGAAGCCAATGATAATGGCTTCTCCATCGGCCTTTCCTTCGACAATATTCCAGAGAGCCTGCTCATTCCCTTCGCCGCTGTGACCGGGTTTTTCGACCCCTCGGTGCAATTCGGCCTGCAATTCGAAGTGGATGAACAGGGCGGGTCGGTTGCCGCCAATGTGGAGGCGATTGAACAAACCAAAATGGGAGCTTTGCCCGCACCATCGCAGGATGAGGTCGCTCAGGAAGGCGATGGCACAGAAGATGACCAAGCCGATGCGAGCACTGCCGAAGTCGTGTCACTGGATGCCTTTCGCAAGAAATAGCCGGTAAAGCTGTGCCGCTGCGCAAGCATTCCGTATCGATCCGCGGACATCGCACTTCATTTTCCCTGGAAGATGAGTTCTGGCAGGAGTTGCGGACCATCGCCAAAGCCAATGGCAGCAGTCTGGCAGCCTTGGTCACGCGAATTGACGCGAAGCGCCAGCCGGGCGAGAACCTGTCGTCAACCCTTCGCCTTCATGTGCTCAGGCATCTGCGCGAGACCGCCGGCTTGGGCAGAAGCCAACAGCCGGAATAATGCAAAAGCGCTGACAAAATGCCCTCTAACCGCCATCGAGTGAGCGAAAATCCAAAAGCTCCGCTTCATCGGCAGTGCGGCGTCGTTCCGCCTCTTGCTCGGCGCGTCGGCGCAGCAGTTCAATCTGCTCCTGGCGTTGCGCACGTCGACCGGCTTCTGCTGCGGCTTCGGCTTCGGCCCGCCGTTCCGCTTCCTCCAATTCGCGTTCGATCCGCGCCTGCTCCAACGCTTCGCGGGCGCGCCTGATCTGTTCAAGTCGCTGACGTTCCTGCTCTTCCTCGCGTAGTTTCTCGATACGCAAACGCTCTTCTTCTGCAATGCGGCGTTGTTCGGCCTTCAACTCGTAGAGCCGGGCCGTGCGCGCTAGCCTCTGTTTTTCAAGAACGGAAGCCTTCTGAGCTTCAAATTCGCGCTGCTTTCGCTCGCTCAGTCGCAGCCCAAGAAATGTGCTGAAGGCAACTGTATCGACATCGATGAGCCGGTTGTTCGATGGACCAATGACACGCAGCGTCGCTTCCGGTGAAGCGGCCACCACAGCTTCACGCCCGGCTTCGTAAGTCAGACCGGCTTCAATTTCGGCGCGCCCGTCAACCAGATTCAGAGACATATTGGCGTCGATATGCGCCTTGTCGTTCGTCAGGCGCACATTGGAAGCTCTCACGACGCCCGATGCCACAGCGATCGAGGCTTGCGCTTCGGCAAACGTGAACCGTCCACCCAGCACATTCTCGCGCACGATTTCATCAGCCGCGTCACGCAACACATCATCTTCGACAGTATCCGCGTCCTTGAGAATGTCCTGCAACGCCCATTGGTCAATGCCGCGGACCGATCCTTGCGTCAGAGTAAGAGCGCCGCTGCCGGTCAGTCCCCTGATCAATCCATCACGCGTTTCACCCGAACTCTGGAAGTTGCCCGAAAGCGAAAGCCTGCCGGACAACCAGTCGGGCGGGCCTGCCAGAGCGCCAACCAGCGCGGCGTCCGCGGAGGTCAGTGTGATCTGCCCGCCCAGCGTGCTGGCCATGTTGGTCTGTCCAAAAGACGAACGGCCGGTCACGCGCCCGTCGGCCCAGCGTGCATCAATATCTTCAAACACAAAGTCGCCGTCCAGAACCAGCAACCTTGCCCGTGCCTGAGCGGCATCTCCCGCAACACTTGACCAGGCCAACGGAAGCTCCACCCTCTGCGCGGTCAGCTGCACGTCTGCATCAAGACCAGACAGGAGACGCAGATTGCGCTGATCTCCCGATGAGAACACGGTGTCAAAAAGTCTGTCTGATGAAAGGACGCCAAGCTGAAGCGCCCCGCGAATCTTCGGTCTGGGGCCAGCTGCAATCGGAAGCGACAGCTCGCCTGAAAACTCGCTGTCGCCCGCATGTCCATCAAGATCGGTGAAGGCGATCTGCTGCGCTTCCAGACTCAACATGCCCGAAAGGTCCGCCGACATGCCTTCCCCGAAACCGGGGACTACAAGACCGGAAAGCAGAATGAACGGGTCGAGGTCATCGATCTCGGAGCGCACGCGCAATTTGCCCTGGAGCGCATCGTTCAGCGTGCCGGCGGCGCTGACAAAGCCAGACGTCAGGGTCAAAGCCCCCTGCACGTCGGCGCCTTCAGCCAGCACACCCTCCACCGCACCACGAAAGGCCGCTCTCCCGCCAAAGTCTCCCTGCGTCACCGCCAATCCAAGCTGTCGCAAGAGGGTCGATGCGTTGTCATTGACCACCACCAGCGTTGAGTCGATGCCATGTTCGGTCAGACGTGGAGACACGCTTTTGCTGCTGTGCTTCCAATCAATCGTACTGCCGCCTGATACGCCTTGAACACGCCATTGCAGCCCGCCGCCTGTCGGACTTGCCTCCACCACAATTTGTGATGCTGCCAAGAGTTGCGGGTCGGTCAGAAAATGCTGGGGGACAGAAAACAACCCGCTTCTGCGAGCAGCAATTTGAAGGGCTGGCAACGGGTTCTGCGCTTCAAAGCTCAACTTCATGGCGCCGGATGGCAGGTCGTCTGAAAGCTCGGTCAGTTCCACCTGGCCGTCGATCGTTACACCTTCGAAATCATCAATGCGCAGATCGGTGAGCGACAGCGAACCTCGTCTGGCCGACAAGGCGCCGATGACACCGCGGGCGGCCAGACCGGCCATTTCAAGCTCCCCGACATCCAGTGTCAGGTCAATATCCTGGTCAGCAGCCAGCACCGACAACATATCCTGGTTGCGAGTGTCTGCCCCAATCAGCAGCCCAAATATCGCGGCAAGCTGGTCAAAATCGGCGCGGTCACCCGCGAGTTGGGCTGCAAGTTTGGCCGGCGCATCTGTGGGCACTGATCGTCTGAAAGTGCCGCGCAGTTGCGCCCCATCCAGCACCAGTTCGAGATTGTCCAGAACCGTCTCCCCGGCTCGAATACGTGCGGAGGCCGAAAAACCGGCGCCGTTCATTTCACGAATCGCGGGGGACACGTTGGGCGACAGCCACCTTGCCAGACCGGAAGGCTGTCGGGAGGCAACAAGCAGGTCACCATTCCACGCAGGATCTTCACCCAGCGTGAGTTCTCCATCGGCGACCAGTTCCGTTCGCCCCGGCAATTGCGCGTTCAGTCCACCGATCTGCCAGCCATTTCGGCTGGCCAGCGGTCGCATATTCAGCCTGATGTCGCGAATGACCGTATCACCGGCAATGACGGCAGGCAGTGTGAGATCGACGCTGCCATCGGCCTGAAACTGTGGAATGCGGCGTAGCAACCCCGCAATTGTGTTGAGCCTTTGGGGCAGGCTGATTCCCGTCGCATCCGAACTCGGTTCAGCCTGCTCAGCACTGGCCAGTCTCTCGACATTGATCTGCTGGCCTTCAACGATTGCCTTGAAGGAGAGGTGCTCGCCGAAAATCGCCTGACCGGAACCAACCAGCGTGTAGGGATCATCCCCAGCCCCGACTTCGGCTCGAAACGCCGAGATTGTTGCACCAGCCGTGCCAAGCTGCGCGTCGCCATCAAAGCGAACGGGCAGCGCCGCGTCACGATCCGGTCGGGGAAAGGCGAGTCGGTCTGCATCCGATCGCGACGAGATCGGCTTAACGCTTACCAGCCCATGTGCTGAGGGAACACCGTCACTGACCCGAACGGGACCCTCAAAGCCGATATCATAGGGAAGGTTTTGCGGCTCCAGCTTCGCATTGACCGTGATCGATCCGGTTGGCTGCAAACGACCCGTAGAACCGGACAGGCGGAACGGTTGTCCCAGATAGGTGAATTGTGCGTCGGCTCTCCACGGCCCGGCAAGGGTGCGTGCGCTTGCCGATGCCGAGAGGTCGCGCAACAGGATTTCACGGCGGTAACGCTCGTCCCGAACGCGCACCAAACCTTGCGAGAATGCGATGTTCTCAATCGCCACATCATCGGGCGACACCATCGCGCTCAGCTCTTGCGATCTGATCGACCAATTGGTCGTACCATCCCGCGCTACGCGGATATCGAACCGGGGCTCGTCGAGCGTCATATCGACGATAACCACCTCGCCTTTCATCAGCGGCGCAAGTTCGACATTCACATGCACACTTTGGGCGGTGAGCATGGGTTCTTCTTCCCCACCCACGCGAATATCGAAGAATGTGACGGAGGGAAGCGGCAGCAGACGCGCCGATGTCCCGCCGCCAACACGAACCGGTTGACCCAAAACCCGGCTGGCTTCCGTCTCGAAAGCGGTACGAAAGCGATCCCAATCAAAAAATGGTGGCACCACAAGCGCAGCCAAAAGCGCCAGCACAATCACACTGCCAATGGCAACAAAGAGCCTCATGAATGCACCGTAACGACCTTGCCCGGGTTCATGAGGTTATCGGGATCGATAGACCGCTTTATGGCGGCCATGACATCGGCGCCCACACCATGTTCAAGCTTCAAATACCGACGCTTGCCCTGCCCGATGCCGTGTTCGCCGGTGCATGTGCCCTCCATGGCAAGCGTACGCAGGTTGAGCCTTTCAATCATCTCTTCGGCTCTGGCAACCTCATCGGTATCATCCATCATGATAAGCGGTGAGACATGGAAGTTTCCGTCACCCACGTGACCGATGATCGGCGCGACCAGTCCCCGTTCCTCGCAATCGCGAACGGTTTCCGCAACGCAATCAGCCAATCGAGAAATCGGCACACAGGCATCGGTCGCAATTCCCTTGCAGCCCGGTCGCCATGCCAGCATGGCCGGATAGGCATCATGCCGCGCCTTCCAAAGTTTGGACCGGGCTTCCGTGCTGTCGACCCAAAGAACGTCCGAACCGCCAAACTCGGCTGCGATGTCGCCGAATAGCTCGGTTTGTTCGGCAACACCACGCTTCGTTCCGTGGAACTCGATAAACAGGGTCGGCTTGGCAGCATAATCCAGCCCGGAATAGGCGTTCATCATCTGCGTCATCAGCGCATCGGCAAGCTCAATCCGCGCCATGGGCAAACCGGATTGCATGGCGAGGATGGTGGTGTTGCACGCGTCCTCGACCGTTTCAAACTGGCAGGCTCCGGCGGATATTTGTTCGGGAATGCCGTGCAGCTTCAACGTCAATTCGGTGATGACCCCGAGCGTGCCTTCGGACCCCACCAGCAGGCGGGTGAGGTCGTATCCCGATGAGGACTTGCGCGCCCGCGCACCGGTCTTCACGATTGAGCCATCCGGCAGCACGGCTGTCACATTGACCACATTGTCACGCATCGTGCCGTATCGCACCGCATTGGTGCCGGAAGCACGGGTAGCTGCCATGCCGCCAAGGCTGGCATTGGCACCCGGATCAATGGGGAAAAACAGACCCTTGTCTCGCAATTCGATGTTCAACTCTTCGCGCGTCACCCCCGGCTGTAGGGTGACATCGAGGTCCTCTTCATTGACGGCGAGGATCTCGTTCATCTGCATCAAATCGATGCATATGCCGCCGGCAGGTGCGTTCACGCCGCCTTCCAGCGACGTCCCGGTTCCAAATGGGATAACCGGCACCTTGTGTTGGGCACAAATGGTGACAATATCGGCAACGTCTTGAGTTAATTGGGCAAAAATCACCGCATCCGGCAATTGCGAAGGGATGTAGGTGGTGGTGTGCGCGTGCTGCTCGCGCAGTGACTGGCCGGTGCTCAGCCGTTCACCAAACCGCTGCTTGAGAATGGAAATCGCGGTCTGGATGCCGTCAACATTCTTTTCCACCCGCTCAAGATCGGCCAAAGCCATGCAATCTGCTCCCAAAAGATCGACTCTGCGCTGTTGTGCTTGGCGCAACGCCGCAATAGTCACAATAAGGTGTCGGTTGGCCTTGGGAAAGAGATGAGGCGGGGAAAGCAATGATTGAACAGGACGGACAAATCTGGTCGCCGCTGATGCAGCTGGAGCCGGAATGGATCGACTATAATGGGCATCTCAACATGGCCTATTACAATGTCCTGTTCGACCGCGGCTGCGATGCCGCGTTTGAGCAGTTCGGCATGGGACCGGACTACGCCAAGACCCGCCAGCTGACGATCTACACTGCCGAGATCCACGTACGTTATCTGCGAGAAATACATCTGAGAGACAAAGTGCGTTCAAGCTACCGAATCGTCGACCATGACGAGAAGCGTCTGCATGCGTTCCAGGAACTGCGCCATGAGGATGGATGGCTGTCCGCCACCAGCGAAACACTCACATTGCATGTCGACATGACCGGCCCGAAGGTCACTCCCTTTCCTGAAGACGTTCAAAGCAAGATCGACGCGATCGCGCAGCAACATGTGCTGTTGCCAATGCCGGAAGAAACGGGAAGGCGTATCGAAATTCGCAAGAAAGCGGCGTAGAGTGAACTCGATATAGGCGACGCAGCGGAGGGATCAGGTCGTGCGCGAGATCATTCGGCAGTTGCCGGAGGTTCTGACGACCTGGATAAGGCCAAATGCCGCGGCTTTTTTGCAGTCGAGGGAGCCGCTCCTTTGGCTGCTTGCGATGCTGACGGGAATCGCCGTTGCGATCGCCGCGATCATATTTCGAGAAGCAATCCTCCTCACACACTTTTTGTGGCTTGGTATAACCACCGAGAATGTTGCGACCGCAGCAGCCAATACGCATTGGCTGATCGTTCTGTTGACCCCAGCAATCGGCGGGCTGGTTGTCGGGTGGTTGCTGACGCGCTTCATAGCAAGCCGCAGGACAGGTGGCGTTGCAGATGTCATGGAGGCGAAAGCGCGCGGCGGCCGCAATATTGAAATGAAAGAGGGCTTGATGTCGGCCCTCATCTCGGCGCTTTCCCTGGGCGTTGGAGCAAGTGCTGGCCGCGAAGGCCCCATCGTTCATCTGGGCGCGACCATCTCAACATCGATTGGCGAGAAGCTGCGTCTGCCCGCCTGGGGCAAGAAAACCCTGCTTGGCTGCGGGGTCGCAGCAGCAGTTTCGGCATCGTTTAACGCGCCGATTGCCGGTGTGCTCTTTGCGCATGAAGTCATTCTGGGCCATTATTCCAAACGATCCTTCATCCCCATTGTGATTTCATCGGTGATCGGCACCATCCTGTCACGCATGCGGTTCGGCGATGATGCGGCCTTCACCATCCCAGATTATCAGATCACCTCTTACCTTGAATTGCCCGCCTTCGCGCTGCTCGGCCTCACCTGCGGCGCGGCTGCGGTGCTGTTCCAGTTTGCCCTGATCGGCACGGATTATGTTGCGCGCTATGTGACCATGCCGCTCTGGTTGCGCCCGGCAGTAGGTGGCCTGATGATCGGCGCGATCGGTATCGTGTTCCCGCAGGTTCTGGGTGTCGGCTATGAAGCGACCGACATGGCGCTAAACTCGCAATACACGCTGGGACTGATGCTCGCGCTGATCGTGTTCAAAACAGCGGCAACCTCCATCACACTGGCATCAAGATTTGGCGGCGGCGTGTTTTCGCCATCGCTCTATATCGGCGCGATGACCGGCGGGGCGTTTGGCTTGATCGCAGCTGGCCTGTTCCCGGAGCTTGCATCGTCCGGCGGACTCTACGCCATTTTGGGTATGGGCGCGGTGGGAGCCGCTGTCATCGGCGCTCCCATTTCAACGCTCGTCATCGTGTTTGAATTGACCGGTGGTTACGCGCTCTCCATCGCTTTGTTGCTCACCGTGTCCATCGCGGTCGGCATAAACCAGGCAATCCATGGTCGGTCCTACTTTCAGTGGCAGTTGGAGACCCGCGGTCTGCGCATACGCGACGGTCCGCACGGATTTGCCGCGCGCAACACACGCGTCGCTGACATTATGGTGCCACTGGCTGAGGGCGAGGAGCCAAAACGTTCCACCGAAGACGACTCTCCCGTGCTGGCGCCTGATACCACGCTTGAAGTGGCGTTACAGATTTTTGACCAGGGCGGGCATGCACGATTGCACGTGATCGATGCGCGTGATGAATCCGTCATCATCGGCCAGGTTTCGCAGGTTGCTGCGCTGCGGGTCTACAACAAGGCGCTGGTCGATATCAGCGTGGAAGAGCATCGGTAAAGAAGTCTTTGACCGTTGTCGATTTCGCGCAACCCCATTCGTCTGGAGGGCACGGAGGCATGTCGTCTCTGGTGAAGGAAAGGTTCAAACCCATGCAATATATGCTTCTCATCTATTCCGCCGAAGGTGCAGGCCCCCAGCCGGGCACGGAAGAATTCGGCCCATTTATGCAGGCCTATGTGGAGTTCACTCAAACCGTGCGCGAAGCCGGAAAATTCGTCGCCGGTGATGCGCTTCAACCCGTGGCAACCGCGACCACGCTTAAGGTTCGAGACGGCAAGGTGGAAACCACGGACGGCCCGTTCGCCGAAACAAAGGAGCAGCTTGGCGGCTATTACCTGCTCGAATGCAACGATCTCGACGAAGCGTTGAAATATGCAGCTATGATTCCGACCGCCAAGGATGGTCGCATCGAGGTGCGGCCCATCGAAGTCTACGAGTGATCGGCACACTTCGCCAACGCTTCAACTCATGGAGGAGGAAAATCTCATGGACCCCATTTTGCTTTCGGTGCCGCAACTTGCGGCATATCAACCAGCCTTGGCGGCACTGATTATCCTTTGCCTCGCAGTGCTCACACAGGGCTTCCTTGCCGGTGTTCTTGGATTGGCCGGTGGCGAGCAAGTGGCGGGTATGCCGCTTAAGGGTGATCACGGCCTGCGCAGTTTTCGCATCTTGCGCACCTATGGCAATTCCACGGAAAATCTGCCTGTCATGCTTGCCACAACGGGCCTTGCCATCATTGCAGGCGTCAGTGCGGCGCTGGTGAACTGGCTCGTCATTCTCCACGTCGGCATCCGCCTCGCCTATTGGGCGATTTACTACAGCGGCGTGGGCAAAGTTGGCGGCGGCCTGCGCACAATCAGCTATGTCGGCGCCTTCATGATGAATGTCATGCTCGCCTTCGCTACGGCATTCTGGTTGCTGTTCTAAGCGGAACATCTTTGCCCATCGTGCTGCCCCCATTCTCGCCTGAAAGGACCATCGAACAGACGGTTCGCGAAGAGTGGGGGCGCATTCTTGCATCGCTCGTCAAGACACTCGGCGACATTCAGCTTGCGGAGGACTGTCTTCAGGAAGCCGTGATCTCGGCAATGGACCATTGGCACCGTAATGGCCTGCCAAAAAGTCCGGCTGCATGGCTCATCACCACTGCGCGCAGAAAGGCGATTGACCGATTGCGACGCGACGCCACTTTCGCATCCAAACAGGCTGAACTCTCTTACCTGCTCGATCTTGAACATCAGTCTCAGGATGACGCTCCCTCGGAACTGATGATCGACAAGCGTCTGGAGATGATCTTCACCTGCTGCCATCCCGCGCTTGAAGAAAAAATCCCGCATCGCGCTCACACTGCGCACATTGGGTGGATTGACCACGCAGGAAATTGCCACCGCCTTTCTCGACAAAACCGAGGCAATGGCAGCACGCCTGACAAGGGCAAAGAAGAAGATCGCGGCCGCAGGCATTCCTTATCGCATTCCCGATGCCGCTGACCTGCCTGAAAGGCTGTCTTCTGTCCTCGGCGTCATCTATCTGATTTTCAACGAGGGCTATGCCCCACACAGTGGCGACATGCCGACCCGCATCAGCCTGAGCGATGAGGCGATCAGACTGGCGCGTATGCTGCGCTCTCTCATGCCGGACGAACCGGAAATTGGCGGTCTTCTGGCGCTCATGCTGCTGCATGATTCCCGGCGGCTGACCCGAATGGACGACGACGGCAACATGGTTGCACTGGAACATCAAAACCGCGCGCGATGGGATCAAACGCGCATCGCGGAGGGCGCTGCGCTTCTTGAGGATGTCTTGCCCAAGGGTCGCATCGGCGCCTATCAACTCCAGGCAGCCATCAGCGCAGTTCACGCGCAGGCCAAAGACTGGGCGGCAACCGATTGGCCACAAATTCATGCGCTCTACCGGCTGCTTGCAGAGATCAGCCCGACGGCGGTGGTGAAGGTAAACTGGGCGGTGGCGGCTTCACATGCGGTTAGCGTCGAAGCCGGACTGGCTATGCTGGATGTGGTGAACGAAGACGGAGCGTTGGAGCGCTACCAGCCCTATTTCGCCGCCCGTGCGGACCTGCTGGCCCGCTCCAATAGAGTGAATGACGCACTCTCTTGCTACGAGAAGGCCATAGCCCTTTCCAGCAACGCCTCGGAGAAACGCTTCTTGGAACGAAAGCGTGACGCAACGGCACAAGGCCGAACCAACTGATCCTCTGGGACCCTCAACGTACGAAAACACGCTTCATACCGGGCCCTGTGCCCGGCATCCAGAAAATCGGATTGCGGGGACACGCCCCACAATGACGATGATAGACGCGTTACCGGGTTCATTCGACCGAAACTGATCACAGCGCTGTAAGAGTTTGCGCATATCAGCCGGTGATGGCAGCATGGTATGCAGCAACCGCATGATCGGGAATGTTCCATGATCTCTCATATGCTCACTGCTGTGATCCTTGCCTGCCTGATGTCGCACAGCGCTCGCGCCGCGCAGGAAGTCGATATGCTGTTATGTCTGGCTGCTGATGTTTCAGAAAGCGTAACCGTCATGGAGTATGACCTGCAACGCAAAGGGCACGCTGCCGCGATCGAGGACGCCGAAGTCGTCGCTCTGATCGAAAGCGGGCTGCATGGGCGCATCGGCGTCGCCTATGTCGAATGGGCAAAACAGGATCAGCAATTTCTGGGCGTGGATTGGTTTGTTATTGATGGCGCTGAGGCTGCGCAGGAGTTTGCGGAAAGGATCCGTCGCTCCTCGTCGCCACCCTGGATCGACGCCCATGTGCGTAACACATCGACTGGCGAAGCGGTGCAATATTGCCTTGCGCAGTTTGACCGGGCACCGATGCGCGCGGCGCGGCGGGTGATCGACATATCGTCTGACGGCACCAGCAATATTGGGGCCGAAATCACGCAGGTCCGCGATGAGGCCGTGCGCCGAGGCGTTGTGATCAATGTTCTGGCCATTGTTGATCGAATTGCCGCCGCCCACGCTTTCACCCACACCCATCCAGAGGGAGGTCTGGTGAACTATTTTAAGTCGCAGGTCGCGGGCGGCGTGGGATCATTCGTCGAGTCTGCTGAAACCTATCTGACATTCGGCGAAACGATGAAACGCAAATTCCTGCTCGAACTGGCGAGCCTTGAGTAGGATCAGGCCAACCCGCCGCGCCGTTCTGGCTGCTGGTGCCGCCGGTTTTGCAAGCTTGCAGACAAAACACATCGCAATGTCGAACGATCAAACGTCTCTCTCCATACCGTCGGAAGACGCGCCGCATGAACGCACTTTCATGCAGTGGCCGGTCAGTCGCCGCGTTCACTCGGATCGTTGGTTTTTGCAGCACTTGCAGGAGACGATCGCTGATGTCGCCAATGCGATTGCCGAGTTCGAACCTGTCGTGATGCTGGCGGCAAAGGAGCATCACGCGAAAGCCAGACGGTTGTTGTCGCAGACCATCGCGCTTTGGGACATTCCAACGGAAGATCTGTGGTGTCGCGATTCCGGACCGCTCTTTGCAAAGACCACAAAGGGCGAACTTGTGGTCAGCCACATTCAATTCAACGGATGGGGCAATCGGCAGGTTCATCGCCATGATGGACTCGTCGCTCGTCGTATAGCTAAGCGCCTGGGCGTATCGATCATCGATAGCGGTCTGACCGGCGAAGGCGGGGGCGTGGAAAGCGATGGCCATGGCCTGCTGATGGCGCATGAAAGTTCATGGGTGAACGCCAATCGCAATCCCGGCATGTCGCGCGAAGAGACCGAGCGCAGACTGCTGCAAGCCTATGGCGCGCGCACCATGATCTGGTCGCCGGGACTGAGCGGCCATGACATCACCGACTACCACATTGACAGTCTGGCGCGCTTCACGGGGTCTGGCCGCGTCTTCATCAACCTGCCGGAGCGACAAGACCAGCGTGATCCATTTCACTCTGCGGCGCTTGAGACGTTTTCGCGACTGCGTTCCGCCGGGCTTGAAATCGACATTGTAGCGGAGCCCAACAAACGTCGCGTCCGCAGCGATGATTTCGTCGCCTCCTATGCGAATTACTATGTCTGCAACGGTGCCGTGATCATGGCTGAGTTCGGGGACCGGCGAACGGACCGCCTTGCTCAGGACGCAGTGAAACGTCATTACCCCGGGCGTGAAATAGTCACACTCAATGTCGATGCGCTTGGCGAAATCGGTGGCGGCATTCACTGCGCAACGCAACAGCAGCCTGCCATCTGAGTCATTCAGGAACGATCACAGCCGCCCTTCGCATCGGTTAAGCTGAAAGCCGACGCCGTGCACGGTTCGGATCGCACCCCGATCAAGCGCGTCAGCAGTTTTGTGCAGATATTTTGCAATCATCGTCAGGCCGCTTCGATTGAGGCCAGCAATTCAACAGCGTCGGCACCCAACCATGTCTCAGCCGAACCATCGCGCAGACCGATCAATGCCAAGGCCGCCTTGGGCTGATCGTCGACATCAGCCACAGTCACCTGATCACCGGACAGTTGGACACTCTTCATGCCGCCGCTTTTTGAGCGCGCGAACCCCTTGGCCCGAACCAGCGTTCCTGCATGCGCCTCCAACCAATTTTTCAGGGCCTCGCTCGTCACCGCATCCGGCAAAATCATGCTTCGGGAAACGAAAATATTGGCATCGTGCTTTGGTACCAGAGGCGCACCGTGCTCCCAATTCACAGCCATTTTCGATGTGATGATCGACAGGTCCACCTCGCCATTTGCAACCGAAAGCAATTGCGCATCGCGGGCGAATTCGGCGAGCCGTTTGGCCGCATTGCTTGTCTGCGCTTCGCTTGCCAGATCGACCTTCGTCAATAGGACCAAATCAGCGTCTCGGACTTGCCTGCGAATCGTGTCGCCCACATAGGCATCGTCCAACCGCTTGCAGATCGTCTGAGCATCGGCGAGCACGACGATTCCGGTAAGTTCGAACTGATCAAAAAGCCCAAGCACCCCGGCAATGGCGCCCGGCATCGCCACCCCGCTCGCTTCCAAAAGCACGAGATCCGGCGGATCGTCTGACGCTGCAAGTTCGATGAGCGCACCCGTCAGGTCGTCGCCATAGGAACAGCAAACGCAGCCACCGGCCAGCGCGATCACGTCACCTTCCTTGCCGATGATTAAATCCTCATCGATAGGCAATTCCCCAAACTCGTTGACCAGAACGGCCAGCCGCTTGCCATCCGCATTGCGCAGCAAGTGATTGACCAGCGTCGTCTTGCCCGAGCCCAGATATCCGCCAATTACCGTAACCGGCAGTCTCGTCATTGCGCAGCCGCTTCGAAAATGCGCCCGCCCTGAACCGTGCCCCAAACGCGCACATCTTTCAGCCTGTCGCTGCCAATATTGCGCGGATCGTCCTCCAGCACGGCAAAATCGGCGCGTTTGCCCGCTTCGATTGACCCAATTTCTCCATCCAGTTTCAACGTATAGGCCGCACCGAGCGTGATGGCGTAGAGCGCATCCTCGACATCGATGCGCTCGTACTCGCCTTGAACACGGCCCGATGCGGTCAGCCGATTAACAGCGCACCAGGCGGTGAACAACGGGCCCAACGGCGTGATCGGTGCATCCGAATGAATGGCCATTGGAATACCCTCGTTCAAAGCCGTGCGGCAGGCATTCATTCGCGTCGCCCGTTCGGGCCCGACGGTGAGATTGTAATGCTCATCACCCCAATAAAAGTGGTGGTTGGCGAACAGGTTCACGCACATTCCAAGCTTCGCCATGCGCCTGAATTGAGCCGCGTCCGCAAGTTGGCAATGCTGCAAGGTGAAGCGATGATCCGCTTGATAGTGCTTGGGCAGGACCTTTTCCATGAGATCGAGAACCAACTCAGTCGCCTGATCGCCATTTGTGTGGGTGTGGACATGCAGACCGCGCTCAAGCGCACGCTCATAAATCTCCTGCAACTGCTCCGGCGCCACGTACCAAAGCCCGTTGGGCGCGCCATTATAGTAACCGGGTTCCTTCAACCGCGCAGAAAAGCCCTGAATGGACCCGTCGGCCACGACCTTGATTTTGCCCAGATGCAGCCGCTGCGTGCGCCGTTCTTTGAGCTCAGAGGCATGGTCAACGAGTTCCTGCGGCGTCAGCCCATGAAAGAACCGCAGCGGCACGACGCAGACGGGATAGTCCTTCTCTCCCGTCACCTTGAGCATCATGGTGACGGCATCTTCGTTCAGCCTTGCAGCCAAATCGGCAACCGTGGTTACTCCGGCGCGCACGCAAAGCCGGGCAAAGTCGCGCAGACCCTTTTCGTCGCAAGCCAGCATGTCACGATCAAAACCGACATGAATGCCAATCGGCGTCATGACATCCGGCCCCTTCAGCTCGCCGGTTGGGTAGCCATCCGGCCCAAGCGGAATGCCGGGATGGTTGAGGCCCGTCTTGAACAGGCCACCAAGCTCCAGCGCCTTGGTGTTCACATTCATAATGTGACCTGAAGCGTGCAGCACGCCGATCGGGCGATCGCGCGATACGCTGTCGAGTTGCTCGCGTGTAACCCGTTCATTATCGAAATAGATCGGGTCCAACTGCCAGCCAGGCAGAGGCTCGTCCGCGGTTTCCAGTTTGGCTTCCGCTTCGCGCAACCGCTCCAGAACCGCATCAATACTTTTCAGACCATCCCACTGCTTACCATCCGGGTCTGTGCGGTCGAAGAAGCCGCAATAGGTGTGGCGCCACAACGTGCCTTCCATCGTGTGAGCGTGGCCTTCAACGAGCCCCGGCATGAGCACCTTGTCGGCAAAACGCTCATCGACTGTGTGCTCTCCCCATCCGGCCAGATCTTCCAGCGATCCAGCCCCAAGAATACGCCCATCGCGAACCGCAACATGGGTCGCTTCCGCATTTGCCGGATTCATGGTGATGATGGTTTTTGCCCTGTAGATCGTGATCATGAAGCGCCTCCCAACGCGTTTCCGGCAGTCTGTTTGCACCAAGGTGTCGCCGTTCCGATGGGTGCTTGGCAAGTGGATAAATTTACGTCAGTGTCCCTGACAAAGAGAAAGGGAGACCTCTTATGAAACACTTCATCAAATCGCTTGCGGTAGCCACGGCGCTCATTTCCGTGGTCGGGACAGGCAGCTTTGCCTCGGAACCTCAAAAGGGCGGAACGCTGATCACCGGCCTCGCCCAGACACCGCGTCATCTCAATCCTGCCGTTCAATCCGGTGTTGTGACCGGTGCACCGGGTGCGCAGCTTTTCGCAGCCCCCCTGCGTTATGACGAAGACTGGACACCGCGGCCTTACCTGGCGAAATCCTGGGAAGTGTCGGAAGACGGACTTTCGGTGACACTCAAGCTCGTGGAAGGCGCTAAATTCCATGATGGTCAGCCGATCACCTCGGAAGATGTGGCCTTCTCGGTCAAAACCATTCAGGAAAATCATCCCTTCAAGTCGATGTTCGCGCCAGTGCAGAGCGTTGAAACGCCTGACGCAAATACGGCTGTTCTGAAGCTTTCCAAGCCGCACCCGGCGCTGCTTCTGGCCATGTCGTCGCAGCTCATGCCGATCATTCCGAAGCATGTTTACGGCGATGGGCAGGACCCAAAAACGCATCCGCAGAACTCTGAAAATGTCGTGGGTTCAGGTCCGTTCCGCCTCGTTGAATTTAAGCGCGACGAGCATGTGATCCTTGAGCGCAATCCGGACTATTTCATGGAAGGCCTGCCGCATCTTGATCGTATCGTGATGCGCATCATCAAGGACCCATCGGCCCGCGCCATCGCTCTTGAAAATGGCGAATTGCATATGTCGACCTTCGAAAACACGGTGCGCAACATTGAGCGCTTGAAGAAGGCCGACGGCGTGACCGCTACGCCGGAAGGCTATGCCGCTATCGGCGCGCTTGACTGGCTGGCTTTCAACACCAAGGCCGGTCCGCTCGCTGACAAGCGCGTTCGCCAGGCCATCGCCTATGCGATCGACAAAAACTTCATCCTGAACGCCATCATGCTGGGCAACGCGCAGGAAGCGAAAGGGCCGATCCATCCCGGATCGCCGCTCGCCGACCAGACCCTGCCGGGCTATGAGGTCGATCTCGACAAGGCCAATGCGCTGCTCGACGAGGCCGGCTTCCCCATGAAAGACGGCAAGCGTTTCGACACATCGATCAATTTCGGCTGGCCTTCGGTGAAGCCGCAGGCGGAATATGTAAAGCAGGCGCTGAAACAGGTCGGCATCGAGGTCGAAGTGCGCGCCTCGGCCGACTTCCCGACCTGGGCCAAGACTATCTCCAATCACGAGTTCGATATGACCATCGACACGGTCTTCAACTGGGGTGACCCGGTGATCGGCGTCCACCGCACCTATTCATCCGACAACATCAAAAAGGGCGTGATCTGGTCCAACACCCAGCAATATGAGAACTCCCGCGTTGATGAGTTGATGGAAGCGGCAGGCCGTGAACCGGATTCGGAAAAGCGGGCTGCGCTTTACAAGGAGTTCCAGCAGATCGTGGCCGAAGAACTACCGGTCTACTGGCTCAACACCCTGCCCTATCACACGGTCTACAACGACAAGGTTGGCAACCCGCCGCTCGGCATCTGGGCGTCGTCTTCACCAATGGATAAGGTCTATCTGAAGTCTGAGTAAGGCGCTCATTCCATGCGCTTTTGGCATCCCTCCCCGCTTTGTGGAGGGATGCCGCTTTTGGTTGGAACAGCCGGTCCATGACGATCCTCATACCCGTCGCGCAGCGCATTTTGTACGCGATCCTGCTTCTGGTTGCGGTGCTGGTGCTCAACTTCACCATGCTGCATCTCGCGCCGGGTGATATTGCCGACACGATCTCGCAATCCATGGGTGGAGCGGACGCCGATACCATGGCGCAAATCCGCTCCGACTACGGGCTCGACCAACCTTTTCTCGTGCAGTTGGGAAGCTACATTTCGCGCGTTCTCACCTTCGATCTCGGCTACTCCTATTTCTACAATCAGCCCGTCACCACGCTGATTTTCGAAAAACTTCCTGCAACGCTGCTGCTGGTGTTTACGGCCCAAATCGTCGCACTGATCATCGGCGTTGTGCTCGGCGTTATCTCGGCCAAGAACCCGAACGGCATCACGAGCCATTTCGTCACGCTGCTTGCCCTGTTCGGCTATGCTGCGCCCGTTTTCTGGACGGGGATTCTGTTGCTGATCGCATTTTCGCTGAAAATCCCGCTCTTTCCCGTTGCGGGCATGAGCGATGTCACCGTGGAAGGCGGCTGGTTCATCCGGGCGCTTGATGTTGCGCACCATCTCGTTTTGCCCGTGGTGACGCTCTCGACCATTTTCTTTGCGCTTTACTCGCGCCTCTGCCGGGCCTCCATGATCGAGGTGCTCGGGTCAGATTATGTGCGCACGGCAAAGGCCAAGGGCCTGTCAGAGTTTGAGATCACCTACAAACACGCCTTGAAGAACTCGCTCTCGCCGGTGGTTACCTTAGCGGGCCTGCAATTCTCCGCTGTCGTTTCGGGCGCGGTGCTGGTTGAAACCGTGTTCTCCTGGCCCGGTTTGGGCTCGCTCGCCCTGCAATCCATCATCGCACGCGATACACCAACGATCCTCGGCATTTTGTTTTTCTCCGCGCTGGTTGTGATCATCGGCAACTTGCTGACCGATTTCGTGTTGCGCCTCATCGATCCAAGATTGCGAGGCCGGGCATGAGCGACCAGACTGCACAATCCGAAGTTGCCCTGCCGGAAGAGCCGGTTGTCAAAGCGCGCCATCCGCTCGCCGAGGCCGCAGAGATGTTTGCCCGCAACAAGGCCGCCGTTGCAGGGCTGATCGTGCTGCTCATCATCATCATCGCCGCCATTGTCGGCCCGTTTCTCTATCCGACAGACCCGTTTGCGATGGTGTGGGCACCCTTCACACCTCCCGCTCAGGAGGGTTACTTGCTCGGCACGGATTATCTGGGCCGCGATCTCGTTGCCATGCTGATTCATGGCGCGCGTGTGTCCATCGTCATTGGATTGTCGGCTGCGTTGATCACTGTATTCATCGGCGTCACCATTGGCGCGCTGGCCGGATTCTTTCGCGGTTGGGTGGAGGAAGTGCTGATGCGCTTCACCGAGTTCTTTCAGGTTCTGCCGACGCTTTTGTTTTCCATGGTCATCGTTGCCCTGTTCGGCGCTTCGCTTCCCATGATCACACTGGCGATCGGTCTCGTATCCTGGCCAGCCGTTGCACGCATCACGCGATCGGAATTTCTGCGCATCCGTGAGCTGGAATATGTCACCGCTTCACGCGCGTCCGGCACGTCCAATATGAAACTGATTTTCGGCGTCATCCTGCCGAACGCCGCGCCGCCGATCATCGTGCAGGCCGCCCTGATGGTCGGCACGGCGATCCTTTTCGAAGCGGGCTTGTCTTTCCTGGGATTGACCGACCCCAACGTCGTCAGCTGGGGACAGATCATCGGTTCCAACCGGCAATATATTCTCGACGCCGCCTATACGGTGACCATTCCCGGCGTCGCGATTTTCGTGTCGGTGCTCGCCATCTCGCTGGTCGGGGATGGCCTCAACGACGCGCTCAACCCCAAGCTGAGACAACGCTGATGGCGCTGCTTGAGGTTGAAAATCTGCGCGTCGAACTCACGCTGCGCGGCAACATCGCACCGGTGATCGATGATGTCTCCTTTTCTTTGGAAGCGGGCGAAACGCTCTCCTTTGTCGGAGAATCGGGCTGCGGCAAATCCATGACGGCACTCGCCATTATGGGCCTTTTGCCGGACAAGGTGGGCCGCATCGCCGCCGGATCCATACGCTTTGACGGCGAAGACCTCGCCAAAGCTTCAGACAAAAGAATGCGCGAGATTCGCGGCAATGAGATCTCGATGATCTTTCAGGAGCCGATGACGTCGCTGAACCCGGTTTACACGATCGGCGAACAAATCTCGGAAGTGCTGCGCCGACACCAAAATCTCGGCGCCAAAGCCGCGCATGCAAAGGCGGTGGAACTGTTGGATGCCGTGCGCATTCCCAACCCTGCGGCGCGTATCAATGACTATCCGTTCCAGATGTCAGGCGGCCAACGCCAGCGTGTTATGATCGCCATCGCGCTTGCCTGCGAGCCGAAAATCCTGATTGCCGATGAGCCGACAACAGCGCTCGATGTGACGGTTCAAGCGCAGATTTTCGATCTGCTGCGCGATCTGCGAAAGCAAACGGGTACGGCCATCATCCTGATCACCCATGATATGGGCGCCGTCGCGGAAATGGCGGAACGCATGATCGTCATGTATGCGGGTCGAAAGGCTGAGGACGGACCGGTTGAACCGATAATCGCTCATGCCCGTCACCCCTACACCAAGGGGCTTATCGCTTGCGTTCCCCATCTTCATGCGGAACTGACGGAAGAACGCGAACGATTGGTGGAGATCGGCGGCATCGTTCCCGGTCTTGCCGAATTCGGGGCCAACCGCTGCCTGTTCGCCAGCCGTTGTGGGTTACGGTCGCAAAAATGCCTCGACCAACGCCCGCAAGAGCAAAAATTTGAAGCAGGCCACGCATCCGCCTGCTGGCACGCAGAGGCCGTGTGATGGCTGACGACGCAAAACCATTTTTGCAGGTCGAGAACCTTACCGTGCGCTTCCCTGTCAAGCGCGGCGGCATGTTTGGCGGCAAGGCCTATCTCTACGCGGTTGACGACATCTCGTTTCAGCTCAAGCGCGGGCAGACGCTGGCTATCGTCGGCGAGTCGGGCTCTGGCAAAACAACCGCCGCGCTCGCCTGCGCCCGGTTGGTGCCCGCTCATTCCGGCAAGGTCGTGCTGGATGGGCAGGACTTTCTCGCCGCCTCCGATGTTGAGTTGCGCAAAGCGCGCGCCAAGGTGCAGTTCATCTTTCAGGACCCATATTCGAGCCTGAACCCTCGTCTTCGGGCCGAAAAGATTGTTCGAGAACCTCTGGATTCTCTTCAGACCATTCCGGCCGAGAAGCGCGATGAGGTCGTGCAGAAATTGTTCAAGGCGGTGGGCCTGCGCCCGGAACAAATGCGCCTCTTCCCTCACCAGTTTTCCGGCGGTCAGCGCCAGCGCATCGGCATAGCCCGCGCACTTGCAACGCAGCCCGCCTTGATCATCTGCGACGAACCTGTCTCCGCGCTTGATGTCGCCGTGCAGGCGCAAATCCTCAATCTGTTGCGGGACTTACAGTCTGATCTTGGCCTGTCATATTTGTTCATCAGCCACGATCTGGGCGTGGTGCAGCATATGTGTGACGAGGTCGCCGTCATGTATATGGGCAAGATCGTAGAGCACGCGTCGCGGCTTGATTTGTTCAACGCGCCCCAGCATCCCTACACAAAGGCACTTCTGTCTGCTGTTCCGAGCGTCGACAAAGAGAGGCGAGAGGCGCAAAAGCGCATCCTCATTCCCGGCGATCCGCCTGATCCCATCGATCCTCCGAAGGGTTGCCGCTTCGCCAATCGCTGCCCCATCGCGCAGGACATTTGCTCACGAAGCGAACCGGCTCTTGAAGTGAAGCGAAGGGGACAAGGCGAAAGTGGCCACCGCGCGGCCTGTCATCGCGTCGATGTGGCCTGAGCCTATTTCCACTTAATCGAACAGCCAGCGGAGGGAAACTGCTCACGCGGCCCCTGCCCGGTTTCTACGATTGTGAGCATGGCGTTTCTCAGTTCCGGCACGCGCTGCGCGATCTGCTGCTGCGTTGCACCGGGGCGATATTCGTCAATCCTGCCACGATATTGTAACTCGCCCCGCGCATTAAAGCCGAAAAAGTCCGGCGTGCACTGCGCACCATAGTCACGCGCAACCTGCTGGGTTTCGTCGTATAGATAGGGAAAGCTGAAACCGTAATGCGCGGCGAATTTTTCCATATTGGCAGGCGAATCGGCGGGGTAATTGACCACATCATTGGGCATGACGGCGGCAACTCCGATCCCGGCATTTTGCAGAATGACCGCGTCCTCGACCAAGCGCTCAATCACCGCCACCACATAGGGACAGTGGTTGCAGATGAACATGAGCAGCAACCCGCCTTCCCCCATCAGACTGTCGCGTGAGTGCACCTCGCCGCTTGGTGTCGGTAGAGAAAAATCAGGAGCCTTCCAGCCAAAATCGCAGATTGGAGGAGTTGTCAAAGCCATAATTGCGGAACGTTTGATGGTCGATGAGACGAGTTGCCCGCGCTATCGGCTCAGTGTCAAGCTGCAATGCCGAGCCTGTTCAAATGGCAAACCTGTCAGGCGGGTTAACGATGCATTCACGTATCGTTCAGTCGAAACCGCCTATGGTGCAGGCAATTGATGATGTGATTCCTCGAAACCCGGGAGTTCAACCATGCGACCGACCACGCTTCTCTTTGCCCTTCTCGCGGCCATGGCTTCAGCGGTGAGCAGCTTCGCGGAAGAGCCGGGCTTCACCACCACGCATGTCAATCTGAGAACAGGTCCCGGTACCGATTTTTCCAGTCTCGGCGTACTTTCCGGTGGCACTGCATTGACCGTCTATTCCTGCCGCGATGGGTGGTGTGCCGTCGATCTCGGACGCGCCCAAGGCTTCATCGCACAGGAATATGTCGGTTTGGCGAGACCGAATCGGCGCGCCGATCGAAGACACGACCAGAACCGGAGACGAGCCGAACGCCTCAATCGCGCCCAAAGACAAGATCTGAGGCGTCGCCAACAAGCCGAACGCAGGCAACAACGCATTGACCGTCGCAACTTGCGCTATGACGGTCGAATCCGCCGCTACTCCTCTGACCGTCCCGCCCCGATCTATCGCGACAGCGAAGAATCCCGGCGTCAGAATCGGTTTCGCCAACCCACAGTTCAGCAGCCACTCGTTCAGGACAGTCTTGCTCGCCAGCGGAACCGTCGCTACGACGGCACAGCCCAACACCGCAACTGGCGAGGTAACAGACAGCGATACAATGACTGGCACGGCAATGTGCAGCGACACGACAACCGGCGCGCGAATGTGCGCAGGCAGCAGGCGTTGCCAGGAGAACCCCGCCGTCCCAACCGTCAGCAACGGCAGCTCCGCGACGCGCCGCAGGACACTCGGGCAAACCACGTGAACCGGAGGAACACACCTCGCGCTGATCGCCGCCAAAGATCACAGCACGACAAAGCGCGTCAGCAAGCACTTATTGAACACCAGCGCGAACAACAGAGACATCTTCTGCAGCCTGATCTCGAGCGCATCCCAGGCTTCGAGATCCAGTTCAACCGCAAATGACGGAGCTATGTGGTTGCCCGCCAGTGCGTGCCGGTTGCCCAATTGGCAAAAGAGCCGACCACTCAACAACACATAAATCGGGCTCGTCAGAGGTCGATAAATGAGCTTTGGTTTGCGGCGTTTCTGCCCCGATCAGACACAATGGGCCCACAGTTGCTGTCTCAAAGGCACCGAAATTTCTTTTTGAAGAAATCGATAACGACACGCGTCTTTATGGGTAGATACCGCCGACTCGGGTAAACCAGCCAAGCTGCCGTTTCAAATGTGGTGGCCGTGACTTTCCAAAGCGGAAAGCAATCAACGAGTGTCCCGGCTTCGATTGCCTTGTCAACGAGCCAATCCGCCAGCAGGGCCGGCCCAAGACCGGCGACACAGGCGTCACGGACTGCGCCGGCAGGCGACAACACAATCGATCCGACAATCGGCAGTGTCGTTTGTGTTCCGTCCGATCCCTGGAAAGACCAAGCGTTACGATACTCCGGCAGGTTGAACAAAATGCAATTGTGGGATTGAAGATCGCTGGGCTGTATCAGAAGTGCAGTCCTTTCGAGATATGCGGGACTGGCCACGACTTTGTAGGCCGTGTCCATCAGCTTCGTCACGACGAGATCACCGGAAACGGTCGGAGCAAGGCGCACAGCCAGATCGATCCGATCGGATATCAAGTCCACATTCGTGTCAGTGAACAGACATTCTACATCAAGCTCAGGATACTGAGTCGTCAATTCGGCCAATAGCGGCACGATGCATTCCTGACCAAATGCCACCGATGCTGTGAGCCGGAGTGTGCCTGTTGGCTTGGCTCTCAGACCACGAACCTGATCTGAAACATCCAGAAGCTCTTCCGCCAGCGGCCCGGCCTGGCTCAAATACACCTCACCTGCTTCAGTCAAGGTCAGACTACGGGTAGTGCGCTCAAAAAGGCGAACCCCCAAACGCGCTTCCAAGGCAGCGATAGCCCGTGACACGCGCGACGGGTCGACATCGTTTGCTTTGGCCGCGGCCGCAAAACTTCCCAGCCGCGCCACCTGCGAGAACAGAGTTATGCCAGTGATATCCATTAATGCGCATTTTGCACGAGAGAAATGGAGACTTCAATCTTTTAGTGCACAAATCGACGTCGCATGCTGAGACCGGAATACGGAGACTTTCGGAATGACGCATCTTTTGCATATTGACGGCTCGAGCCGAAAAATTGGCTCCTACACGCGGCTGATCGGCTGCGAGCTCCAAATGTTGTTGGGGCCCGACACCGCCGCAATTCGCGATCTCGCCATCGACCCGGTGCCCCATATTGCCAGCAAAAAGGTAGAGGGATTTTTCAGCGACTCGGAGACTCACACTGAGGATTTCAGGGCGGTTACTGCACTTTCCGACGGCATCATCGCCGAGATGAAAGCGACAGCACTCAAAAACGGGCGAGGGCAAATCCAAAGGCTGCTTGGACACGAAACGGCCGCATGACCAACTGTCTACAAGAGGAACGAGACAATGACGAACATTGCTTTTTTGGGTTTGGGCGCGATGGGTTCGCGCATGGCCAAACGTCTAATCGATGCTGGCCACCGAGTGACAGTATGGAACCGCAACCCCAACGCAACTGAACCCCTTGTTGAGGCAGGCGCGATTGCAGCTGAAACGCCACGGCAGGCCGCTGTGGGTGCAGACTTCGTTATTGCCATGGTCCGCGACGACGACGCTTCGCGATCAGTCTGGTGCGACGCTGAAACCGGTGCCATCGGCGGACTTTCCGACAGTGCCGTTGCAATCGAATGCTCGACCCTGACGCCGCAATGGGTGCGCAAGCTTGCAGACAAGGTAGCTGGAGCCGGAGCCGCCTTCCTAGACGCGCCGCTTGCCGGTTCGCGTCCTCAGGCGGAAGCGGGCAAACTTATCTTCATGGTTGGAGGGACGGATGAGCATCTCAGCTCGGCTCATCCGATTCTCGACAGCATGGGCGGAGCTGTTCATCACGCCGGTGATGTTGGGAGCGGCGCAACTGTGAAGTTGATGGTCAATGCTTTGTTTGGATCACAATTGGCGATGATGGGAGAACTGATTGGGTTCGCTGCAAAGAGCGACATCGACCCTGAAAGAGCCATGGAGATCATTGGCTCAACCCCGGTTTGCAGTCTGGCTGCAAAACTGTCGGCCGGAGCGATGCTTGCTGGCCAATGGATGCCGGCGTTTCCGATAGACCTCGTGGCCAAGGATTTCGGTCTTGCCAAATCTTCAGCGGAGACGGTTGGCGCGCAGATGCCGTTAACCGAGGCAACTGGCGAGACTTACCAAAAGGCGGCGGGCGCAGGCTACGCGAAGGACAACATCACTGGCATCGTGCAGTTGTATCATGAAGTTGTTCCAAAGGGAGAAACGGAGTAACTATGTACCTCGGTCCAACGGATACCGGGTTATGCGACCGTCTGACATCTGAGCTCCGGTGACCAGCCTGAATTCCGGCCATGCGCATGCCTCTATGCATCAGCCTGGCTACTCCGTCTTGACACTGGTCAGTAGGCCTCGACAAAACTGTCGAGGACCCGCTTCTCCCCTGCCTTCTCGAAATCGATGGTGAGTTTGTTGCCATCGATCGCGATGATGGCACCATAGCCGAACTTCATGTGAAAGACCCGCTCACCGAGGCCGAAACGGCTTTCATCCGCGCCGATGACGGACTTCGCAACGAGCTCCCCGTCAATGGTGCGTGGACCACCTGAATAAGTGGTCTTGTGCCCCGAACGATTGCCCCAATTGCTGGCGGTCTCATCCGTCTCATTGGCTTGCGCCCTGCGCCAGCCTGGCGACGAATAGCCCGATTGTGCAAACTGTCCCGACCCCATCGTATCGAACCGGCTGAAGCCGTAGGGGTTGGTGCGGCCAAACCCACCGCCCATGCTGCCAATGCCGTATCCACCATAGTTGGACGAGGGCTCAACCACCTCCACATGGTCGGACGGAAGCTCATCGATAAAGCGCGAGGGAATCGATGCCTGCCACTGGCCGTGAATGCGCCGATTGGAAACGAACCAGATGTGGCACGCCTTCTTGGCGCGCGTGATGCCGACATAGGCGAGCCGACGCTCTTCCTCCAGCCCCTCGCGTCCGCCCTCGTCAAGACTGCGCTGATGTGGAAATAGCCCTTCCTCCCATCCGGGAAGAAAGACCGTGTCGAACTCCAGCCCCTTGGCGGAGTGCAAGGTCATCAGATTCACCGCATCAAGATCGGGATTGTTGTCGCTGTCCATCACCAGCGAGACATGCTCGAGAAAGCCGCGCAGACTCTCAAACTCGTCTATTGAGCGGATCAGCTCTTTCAAATTCTCCAACCGACCCGGCGCTTCCGCGCTTCGATCATTTTGCCAGAACTCGGTGTAACCGGATTCATCGAGAACCATCTCCGCCAGATCGGTGTGCTTTTGGGTTTCAATGAGGTTGGCCCAGCGGGCAAAGTTCAGGGCCAGTGTTTTGAGCGTGGAACGCTGTTTCGGCTTGAGTTCTTCGGTCTCAACCAGTTCATTGACAGCCGCCAGCATAGGAATATTGCGCCGTCTGGCATGCTCACGAATGAGCCTGATTGTTGCTTCGCCAAGCCCGCGTTTGGGCGTGTTGACGATCCGTTCGAAGGCCAGATCATCCGCCGGCTGACACACCACACGGAAATAAGCCATCGCATCGCGGATCTCCATACGCTCATAAAAGCGCGGCCCGCCAACAACGCGATAATTCAGACCCAGCGAAACGAAGCGATCCTCAAACTCCCGCATCTGAAAGGAGGCCCTCATGAGAATTGCGATCTCGTTGAGCGCATGCCCCTTGCTTTGCAGGGCCTCGATCTCTTCACCGATGGCGCGCGCTTCCTCTTCTGAGTCCCATCCAGCTGCAACCTTGACGAGCGCCTCATCGGAGCCGGCAGCCTCTGTAAACAGCGTCTTGCCGAGGCGCCCCTCATTATTCGTGATCAGCTTGGATGCCGCAGCAAGGATATGGCTCGTCGACCGATAGTTTCGTTCCAGCCGGATGACCTTCGCATCGCGGAAGTCCTTATCGAAACGCAAGATGTTTTCAACCTCGGCGCCGCGCCAGCCATAGATTGACTGATCATCATCGCCCACACAGCAAATGTTTGGAGCGACCTGCCCAGCCTGTTCTGTCGCCGCCGTGGCGTCTTCGCGCGCCCGGCTGGGCTGGGCCAGCAGACGCAACCACAAATATTGCGCGACATTCGTGTCCTGATACTCGTCAACCAGAATGTATTTGAACTTGCGGTGATAGTCCGCCAGCACATCAGCGTTTTCACGCAGCAAGCGGATGCATTCGACCAGAAGATCGCCGAAATCGCAGGCATTGAGCGTTTTCAACCGTTGCTGATAGGCCCGATAAAGCTCTCGTCCGCGCCCATTTCCAAAGGCGCGCGCCTCGCCTTCCGAAATATCCTCCGGTCCCTGTGCCTTATTCTTCCAGCCGTCGATCAACGCCGCCAATTGTCGCGCGGGCCACCGTTTGTCGTCAATATTTTCTGCCTGGATCAGCTGTTTCAGCAGACGGATTTGGTCATCGGTATCAAGAATCGTGAAGTTCGATTTCAGCCCAACCAATTCGGCATGGCGACGCAGCATTTTCACGCAGATAGAGTGAAACGTGCCAAGCCATGGCATACCTTCAACAACATCGCCCACCATATCGGCAATACGCGTTTTCATCTCTCGCGCCGCCTTGTTGGTGAAGGTGACCGCCAGAATTTCAGATGGCCAGGCCAGGCGTGACGCCAGAATATGGGCGATGCGGGTGGTTAAAACACGGGTCTTGCCCGTTCCCGCCCCGGCCAGCACCAGCAGCGGGCCTTGCGTCGTCAAAACGGCGTCCTGCTGCTCTGGATTGAGTCCCTCCAGATAAGGAAGGGAAGACGCGTCAGGCGCCAGCGCGGCATGCCCAGCCGCCGCACGCTGCGAAATTGACGGTTGATTCGATGCGGTCATGTTCATGGTTCGTATCTAGGCCGAATGGCACTCAAATTGAACCGCTATGCCGAAGATACGAGGCTGCCAACAACTGTTGTCAGAACTCGGCGAGAACGGTGGCCGCGGCCTCCACCGCTCCGTTACCATGGCCAATGCCCTGGGCCTTCAAGGCCAGATCGATCGTCGCCAACACACCAAGCGTCATTGGCGGATGCTGGTGCCCCATATGGCCGATGCGAAAATAGTTTGCATAGTCCGGCGCATCCGGTTCTGCCATGCCAAGTCCGATTCCCAATGTCAGTCCGGCTTCCGCTTCGCACCAAGCGCGCAATTTGCCAGCCACACCGGGCGCAGTCGTGATGGCGGATACGGCTGCAGACCGCTTGGTGGGATCGGTGATGTTGTGATGCATGCAATCCTCTCCCCAAGCATCCACTGCGGCCCAGACAGCCTTGGCGATGCGACCATGGCGTGCCCAGCACACTTCCATGCCTTCTTCCTTGATCAGCATGTCAAGCGCTTCTCGCAAACCGTAAAGATGATGGGTTGGCGCTGTGCCTGCAAATTTCTGGTAGAAGATCTGAGCCTGTGAACGGTCCCGCCAGTCCCAATACTGGCTCGGCGAAACCCGCTCTCGCGCCGTGGCCGCGCGGTCGTTGAACCACACAAAAGCCATGCCTGCAGGTGTCATCAACCCTTTCTGACAGGCACTGACCATCACATCGACGCCCCAATCGTCCATCTCAAAGCGATCGCACGCCAAGGAGGCAATGCAATCCACCATGAACAACGCATCGTGGCCGGCGGCATCAATGGCTTTGCGCAGAGCCACGACATCATTGATTACAGATGAGGCCGTATCGGTTTGCACTGTAAGCACGGCCTTGATCGTACCCGCACCGTCCTGACGCAGACGCTCTTCAAGCCTTTGCGGATCGGCATCGCTGCGCTTGCCAAAATCGATGGTTTCCACCTCAACACCCATGCGCCGCGCCATATCAGCCCAGCCTTGGCCGAAGCGACCAGTAACAAGAACGAGAATGGCGTCGCCAGGACCCACAGTGTTGGCCAAAGCTGCTTCCCACGCACCGTGGCCGTTGGCGATATATAGGGCGAGACTATGCTTGGTGCGCGCAACCGCTTTCAAATCCGGCCAGAGCGTGTCCACCATCTCGATAAGCTCGCCATGATAAATATTTGGCGAAGCGCGATGCATCGCCCGCAAAACCCTTTCAGGAATGACGGAAGGACCGGGAATAGCCAGCAGGCTGGGCGAATGGCAGGGCACCATTAGAGTAAACCTCACCTCGATTGGAGAGGACCGAAGGCTCCCACAATCAGAGCCGCTGGCGCACTGTCAAGTCCAGCAGGGAAAGGATCAACAATGACGCATCACGCGGTCTGCGCCAACACCTCAATCACGCGATCGAGCCGTTCGCTGGCGTCTCGGAAAGACATGGGGCGGTCAAAAAAGAAGCCCTGACCCCGCTCGCATCCCGCGTCACGCAGGAAATCGCGCTCCGCTTGCACCTCAACACCCTCTGCCACCGTGATATATCCAAGATCACGCCCAAGTTCGATGAGCGATTTGATGATCGACTTGTCGGCTTCGGAAGACATCACGTCCTTCACGAAAGTCTTGTCGATCTTCAAAATGTTGAACGGCAGGTCTTTCAGATGCGTCAGAGAGGAGTAGCCGGTTCCAAAGTCGTCCAGCGCGATTGACACTCCTGCCTCGCGCAGTTCGCTCAACTGGTTGTGCGCAGCCATGTCAATGTCAGCGAACATGGTCGTTTCGGTGACTTCAACCACCAACTGATCCGGTCGAAGCCCATGTTTGGACAGCGTTGCGAGCACATTGAGAGCAAAACCGGGCCGCTTTACCTCAACCGCGGTTGCGTTGTAACCGACGCGGCCAAATTCGGTTCCGCTGTTCGACCAGCGCTTCATGTCCTGGCAGATGGCGTTCAACATCAACTCGCCCAGTTCAAGACAGATGCGATTGTCGTCGAAAATCTCCATATACATATGCGGTGCGATCAAACCGCGCGCCGGATGATGCCAGCGGGCAAGTGCCTCCAGACCGGAGATTTCGCCAGTCTCCAGCGAAACGATGGGCTGGTAGAACGGAACTACGGAGTGGTCACGCAGCCCTCTTTGAAACTCCTGAACCAACTTGACACGTCTGTGAAGTGTGTCAGCGAGCCTCGTGTCGAAGGCTCTTGCAAAACCGCCTCCGCCTGACTTGGCAGCGTGCATGGCGAAATCAGCATCGCGCATGATTTTTACGGTATCGTCCTCACCACCTTCCGCCGAGGCAACCCCCATGCAAAGTCGGGCTTCAACCGGTCCAACCGAGGTCTCAAAAGTGTGGACGAAGCGCGGAACTCGCTCGTTGACAAAGGCAACCGGTTCGCAGTCATCGTCTGCAACTGTGAAAATCAGGGCAAACTCGTCACCGCCGATGCGGCCAACAAATCCATCGGGCTCGACGCAGGCTGCGAAGTAATCCGCGACGTGGCACAAAATCTCATCGCCAACTGCATGCCCGTAAACATCATTGATCTGCTTGAAGCGATCCAGGTCTGCAAAGCAAAGAATGACACGCTCACGGTTTGATTTGGCAGCCGAAAGCCGATCATCCAGCTCAAAGTTGAACGAATGGCGATTGTTCACGTTGGTCAGCGAATCACGCATGGCAATGGTTTCCACGCGCATCTGACGCTCTCTTTCCTCCGTCACGTCTTGAAACGTTCCGTAGACCCGCTCCTCTGGTGTTCCGGCACCGTCGATGAAGCCCATGGAGCGAACCCAGCGACGGCGACCCTTCTCCGTCTTGAAGGGCAGCGTCACATCGAACCGTCCACCGTTCCTCAGCACATCCGCAATGGTTTGACTGATGGTCTCTCGAGCCCCATCGCAATAGCTGCTCAGACCGCGCTCCAGGGTGATCTCCGTTCCGCGCGGAATTTCGTAGATGTCATAGGTTTCGTCCGACCACTCAACGGTCGATTTGTCCGGTGCCAGCGTCCAGGCGCCAATTCCCGAAATGCTGCCGATCTGAGCAAGCAACTTGTGTTGAATGCGATTCTGTCGTGCGCTCTCCCGCATATCCAGAGCCTGCTGAATCTCGTCAGCAACTTCGCGGGTGTTTCCGCGATAGCCACCAAATTCTCCGTGATCGTCGAAAATGGGCGTTCCGGCAGATTCCAGCCAAATGGTGTCCCCATTCGGTCTGAGAAACTGCCATCTATAGCTGTCATAGGGTTCATGCGCTTCGAGCATGCGCGCGCGCATATCGGTCTCGCTGTCCTTCGCGCCCAGCTTGTCGAGATCCCAAATCGTTTGACCGAGATAGTCCGTGCGATCGAGACCGGTTAATGATTCGAAATTCTGGCTGAGAAACGCGACCCGCAGATCGGCGTCCGTTTCCCAAACCCAGAAATTGGCGCCCTGCAGATAGGCGTCGATCGCTTTGAAGGTCATCCACCGTTCACGCATTATGGGCTGCGGTGACAACAAGCTGCCAGAGTTTTGTTACCAAGACGTAAGTATTCGTTACAACAATTTGTTGAATATCAATTGGTTGTCCGGTCAAGTAATCTGCTGCATCGTCACGCAGATTGATCGAGCAAGATCATAACAAACGCGCCGGAAAGGGTGAGCCTCAAGCTCCAGAAGCTTCGGCGCGGGCCTGCCGCTCTTTGGCCAGAGCCTTGGAGAGAGCATTATCACGCCCGTATATGTCACTGAAATACTGCACATTGCCCGCCTTGTCCGGCCAGGCCGTATAGTAGGAGACGTAAACGGGCACACGGCTGGCCAGAGTCTGTTGCTTGTTCTGACCGTCGGCAATCCGCGAACCAATATCATCGACGCTTGTTCCGAGAACCGCAGCGGCCATAAGGCGCGGATCGGCCAGACGCACACATCCATGGCTGTAGGCTCGTTTATCATGGGAAAACAATCGCTTGGCAGGCGTATCATGCATGTAGATGGAATGCTTGTTGGGAAACATGATTTTCAATTCACCCAAGGCATTCTTCTTTCCCGGGGGCTGGCGCACATCAAACGGGAAGTCAGCACCGACGCTCCACCAGTCCACGCTTGCCGATGCGATGCGGCGGCGGCCATTGCTCACTTCGTATCCAAGGTTGTCGAAATAAGCCGGATTCGATCTCAACTTGGGGAGCATTTCATTGACCAGTATCGAACGCGGAATGCCCCAATAGGGATTGAACTCCACATATTCGATCTCGTCATAAAAGAAGTTGGTTTGGTTGGACGGCTTGCCAACCACGGTATTCATGGCGACTTTCTGCACACCGTTGCGGAAATAGTAAGCGCGATAGGCGGGTTGATTGATGAAAACCCGCGTGGTGGCCAGACGATCCGGGTGCCAACGCAACCGCTCCATAGCCAGCAGCACCTTTTCGATCCGGTTCTGCGGTTGTTCGTCCACCAGCTTTGCGATTGTGCGCTTTCCCACAATACCATCTGCCCCAAGGCGGTTCTCACGCTGAAAATCGCGCACGAGTTCGACGAGTTGCGGCGAATACTCGCCAATCATATGATCTTGCGCAAGAACTTCGGCATGTCTTTCGAGAAGTTCGGTGGAAGCCTTTCGCTTTATCGCTTCGACGATATTGGGCACTTCGTCGTGCTGGATGCCCGGTTTGATGAATGTTCCCTTGCGAATGCGAATTGGCACTGGTTGATTGGCCGCTCCTTCGCGCAGCTGAGCGAGTTCGCGTTTCAGCGCATCGAAGGATGGGCCCTTGGGATGGGCCGCCAGCATCACGTCCCCAGGTGTCTGCGAAGCAGCCAGGCGGGCCATGTTTCGCGCGTGGTTGGCCTTCAGCCCCTTGAAATCATGGTAGATGCTGATCTTGTTCGGATCGGCAATCCCATGGCGCGCATCGCTCATATAACGCAAGGCCGCAAGCGTTATGGCAAACTCCCGATGCATCGCTGAACGCAACGGGTCACCACTCTCGCTGGGCACAAGATAGTCTGACGCCTGCAAGCCGTATGCTTCCGCCTCAGACAGCGCGTCGAGCACGTCCTGCCCCCTGGCGTTTACAGTGCCGTCAGGTTCAATCCAGATGAATTGCGGCTCACTGCGGTAGTGAGCGACCAGCGCCTTGGCCAGATCCGGTCGCGCCCGCAATTTGATGGCATTGAGATGAGACGCACCAGCGGAAAGGCGAAGGGCCGGTTGATCAAGGGGACGACCAACGGAGTGGGTTGGCTCAATGGACAGTGTGCCTGGTGTCTCAGACTCAAGCGATACGGTCTTCTGGTCATCCGATGACACCGCAGACGTGCCATAGGCCGCCAAGACATAGGAATCGGCGTCGGCATCCGCCGCGAAATTGTTGTCCAAAGCCTGTGCAGTTGTCGCTTCCAGCGCCTGTTGTGCTGCGATCTCATGCTCCCGCTTCTCGAAGGCAGCCTGAAGGCCCACCAGTTTCAGCGCGGCAAGACCCGCGGGTTGATAAGGCTTGAAAATGACCTTCTTGACCTTCGGCGCTCTGGTGGTGCGTGCAAGCCGTCGCTGACGCGCACGTCTCTCGGCCGCTTTGCGCCTCTCAAGGCGCTGCCTTTGTCGAATGACGCGTTGTTTGCGGCGTTCGGCAGCCCGCGGAAACAGCGTTTCAAACAAGGTACGCGCTTCAGTCGGTTGAGGAATAACCGGCGACCAGACAAACATGGACGAAGCAAGCGCGACTAAAAGCAATTTGCGTGTCATCAGGGGCCCTCAACTGGAACATGCGGGCGAACACGACCCGCGAGCAGTGCTTATCATCACAAGGTTTAACCGACAGCTACAGCTTCAATTAAGGAAAAGAGGCTGCCCGGAGCTGCGAAGATTCAAACCCTCGCCCTCGGGCTTTGTCTCACAAGTCGCGCTGCTCACAAACCCCGATTGGCTTCAAACTGACCATGTTTGCGAAACCTCACGAGATAGTGAGGCAACACAGGCGCAAGACCGGTGCCTGTGATGCCCATATCGGTGAGTGTGCGCCCCTCCGAAACCGCATTCGGGCTGACTACATTGTCCGTCTTGAGCAACTCGACCTGATCGGGCGTCAAAGGAGCGCCGGGAACGAATTGCGCCAAACCGCCAATGGCCGAAGCAAGGGGAAAAGGAAGGTTGACCAGCGCTTTTTTGCGGCCGATCACCTCCAACATGCGTTCCATGCATTGGCGGAAAGTCAAAACCTCTGGCCCGCCGAGTTCCCATATCTTGCCCGGTTCGACCTGCCCTTCCACGGCCTTGACGATGGCCGCAGCGACATCGCCCACATAAATCGGCTGAAACTTCGTCAACCCGCCACCAATCAGAGGCAATGCGGGCGCGACACGTGACATAGCTGCAAACCGGTTGAAGAAATCGTCTTCGGGGCCAAAGATGATCGACGGTCGCACAATCGTTGCATCAGGCACGGCCTCTCGAACCAGACGCTCTCCTTCCGCCTTTGTGCGGGCGTATGCGGAACTGCCGTTCTCATCGGCACCGATGGCGGAGACATGGACCAAGGGTGCCCCGACGGATGCCGCAGCCTGCGCGACCTCTCCCGCCCCCTTGGCCTGAATGCTGTCGAAGGTCTGGCGTCCGCTTTCGGCCAAAATGGCGACCAGATTGACCACCGCATCGGCGCCCTCCACGGCGCGATCAATCGACCAGCGGTAGCGCAGATTGGCCTGAACCAGCTGAATCTGCCCGACATTTCCCAAAGGTTGCAGATGCCCGGCAAGGTCCGGACGCCGACAGGCCACGCGAACGCGGTGCCCGTTGGCGGCCAATAGGCGCACCACATAGCGCCCCACAAAGCCGTTGCCGCCAAAGACGGTGACAACTTTCGTATTCTTCGATTCCGCAACGGGAATAGTCATGCCTGCATTCCTGCTCGTATCGGCGAACACGCCGCCGCTATGCACTCCGTTTTAGCCGCATCATTGAAACGGCGAAAGGTGGCTTTTGGTGGATGTTTCAATTGACACCACAAGCCAGTCGCCCTACACCCCCGCAGCCCCTTATGCCCAGGTGGCGGAACTGGTAGACGCGCTAGCTTCAGGTGCTAGTTTCCGTATGGAAGTGGAGGTTCGAGTCCTCTCCTGGGCACCATTTATCATCGACGCAGTTTCCCGAGAACGGACGAGTTCGACTTGCCGTCGCAAGTTGTGACGGCGAGCATCAATCACCCCGCCAATCGCGAAACCGAAGCTGTTTCGCCCGACAGCACTTCCTGCACGCCTTTGTCTGCCAAGAGGTTAGCGGCGTTCACAAACGCGTCGGCAAAGCGCTCACTGTCGGCCAGATCACCATAGTATTGGCGTTGCTCCAGCCACAATTTGGGGTTGTCGACAGACTTCTCGGCGGCTCTATACAGCTCTAACCAGTTCGGATCATTGGGCTCGATCTCGGAGCCATCCTCTCGCCGACCGAGGCAATAGCGCATCCACATCGCGCTCATCATCGCGAGGCCGTCAATCGGCAGATCGGAAGCCAAAGCATCCCGGATTGAGGGGACGATAAAGCCCGGCTGGCGGCTCGACCCATCAAAGGCCACGCGTCTGATCGTGTCGTGAATCTCCCGATTGGAAAATCGTCTGTCGATTAGGTCGAGATAGTCGAGCGGCTGCATGCCCGGCACTGGCTTGACGCTTGGCGCGATGCTGTTCACCACGGTCGAGCAAAGGAAGTTTCGAATACCGTCATGCGCCATGGCATTGGCAATGGTGTCGATACCCAGGAGATCGCCGGGAACCGAAATCAACTGATGGCCGCCATTGAGAATGCGCAGTTTCATGACTTCATAATCATGCACGATGTCGGATATTGTGGCACCAGCCCGCTCCCAGGCCGGTCGCCCCGCGCAAAAATCGTCTTCGATCACCCATTGGCGGAAGTTTTCATGCGTGACGGGTGAGGCATCATCGACACCGAAAGATCGCACAAGCGACAATTCCTTGGGACCGGTCGCTGGCACGATACAGTCAACCATCGAATTGGGGAAACTGCATTGCGCGTTGATCCAGTCCGCCAGATCTGGGTCCGACAGGCGAGCAAGGCTCGCCACGGTCTGGTGCAGGATGGTACCATTGCCCTGCAAATTGTCGCAGCACAGTCCGGTGAAGGGGCCTAGCCCCGCATCCCGGCGCCGGCGCAGAGCCGCAACCATCGCTCCGAAAGCGGTCCGCGGCTCGTCAGGGTGGGCCGCATCATGAAGAATATCCGGGTGGGCTGCATCAAAACCACCAGTCGCCGGATCGATGTAGTAGCCGCCTTCGGTCACGGTTAGCGATACGATGCGAATGTCCGCTTGAGCCATTCTTGCTATCAGCGCGCGATTGCCCTCTTCAACTGGCAGAAAATCTATCATCGCGCCGGCGATTTCAGCCGAATTTTCTGCCGGATCAAGTTCGATGAGCGTGGTGAGACAATCCTGCGAGAGAAGGCGTGCTCTCTGTACAGCGTCAGCGGGGCGAACTCCCGCTCCGATGATGGCCCAATCATGCGCCAAACCCATATCCATGAGACGGTGCAGATACCAAGCCTGATGGGCTCTGTGAAAATTGCCAAGGCCGATGTGAACGATGCCTGCTGTCAGTCTGGAACGATCATAGGAAGGCTTGCGCAGCGTATCCGGCAGCTGATCGAGCGTATCGTTTCGCAAAGGGATCAGCTCATCCATTGCCCGCCATCCACATTGTAGGTTTGCGCCACGATGTAGTCCGCCTCGGCGGATGCAAGAAACACCGCCATGCCCGTCAGATCATCCACCGTCGCCATGCGGCCATAGGGCACGCCAGCGCCCACTTCGCGCTTCTTCTGCCCAGGCGCCTTGTCTTCCAGCTTTGCAAAAAATGCATCGACTCCGTCCCAATGCTCCCCATCGACCACACCCGGCGAGATGGCGTTTACATTGATGCCATGCTGAATGAGGTTCAGACCGGCTGACTGGGTGAGCGAAATCACTGCTGCCTTGGTGGCACAGTAAACAGCAACAAGCGGTTCTCCGCGCCGCCCGGCCTGGGACGCCATGTTTATGATTTTTCCACCGCCGCCCCGCTCTATCATGTGACGCGCCACGGCCTGCATGGTGAACAGCGTGCCAGCGACATTCACAGCAAAAACAGTGTCAAAATCCGACCGCTCAATGTCCGTGATCGGCGCTGCTGTGAACAGGGCAGCGTTGTTGATCAGAATGTCGATGCGCCCGAATTTGCGCAAAGTGTTAGTCACGGCCTCTTCAATACTGGCCTGATCGGTCACGTCCATTTCAACTGCGACGGCCGGATCGCCCAACTCGCTCGTGGTCGCACTCGCGCGCTCAAGATCAATATCACCGATCGCAACGCGAGCACCCTCGCGGATATACGCCTGTGCAAACGCCTTGCCGATGCCGCGGGCAGCACCGGTGATCAGAGCGGTTTTTCCGTCAAGTCGTTTCACGAGATGCGCAGCCCCGATGCGTCGAATCGGTGGATTTGGTCGGCGCGCGGCGTCAGATGGATCGTGTCGCCATGTTTGAACTGCACATCGCCCGGCGCGCGAACCGTCAAGGTTTCGGCCAGTCCAGTCTCGTGAATGTGGAAAAAAGTATCGGACCCAAGATGTTCAGCCACCCCAACAGTGCCTGACCATGTTCCGCCCTTGGGAGAGACATCGATGTGTTCCGGCCGAATGCCAATGGCATGAGCGTCATGTTTGACCGCTTCATCGCCTTCGACAAAGTTCATCTTTGGAGAACCGATAAAGCCCGCCACGAAGCGGTTGCGCGGCGTCTTGTAAAGCTCCAGCGGTGAGCCGACCTGCTCGATTATGCCTGACTGCAACACCACGATCTTGTCAGCCATCGTCATGGCCTCGACCTGATCATGGGTCACATAAATCATCGTGGTCGCCAGCCGGTTGTGCAACTCGCTGATTTCCAGCCGCATGCCAACACGCAAGGCGGCATCGAGGTTGGACAGGGGTTCATCGAACAAAAAGGCTTCCGGTTCGCGCACGATCGCGCGTCCAATGGCAACACGCTGCCTTTGTCCGCCCGAAAGCTGGCCCGGTCTGCGGTCGAGATAGTCTGTCAGGTTGAGCGCCGCGGCGGCCTGTTCGATACGTCTGTCCTGCTCGGCCTTGTCGAGCTTCGCCATGCGCATTGGGAAAGCGATATTCTTGCGCACGCTCATATGCGGATAAAGAGCGTATGACTGGAATACCATGGCCAGACCGCGCTTGGCGGGTGGAATGTTGGTCGCATCCTTACCATCGATGAGAATGGTACCCGCCGTCACATCCTCCAATCCGGCGATGAGACGCAGCAGGGTCGACTTGCCGCAACCCGACGGGCCAACGAACACTACGAACTCACCATCCTCAATGGTCAGATCAAGTGGCGGAATGACTTCGGTGTCACCGAAACTCTTTTGAACCTGCTGGAGCGTGATTTGTCCCATAGCTTCTGCTCCCTATTTGACCGCGCCGAAGGTGAGGCCGCGCACAAGCTGCTTCTGGCTGAACCAGCCCAGAATGAGGATTGGCGCGATGGCCATGGTCGATGCTGCCGACAATTTTGCGAAGAACAGGCCTTCCGGGCTGGAATAGCTCGCAATGAAAGCGGTGAGCGGCGCTGCATTGGCGGCGGTTAGATTGAGCGTCCAGAACGCCTCGTTCCACGCCAAAATGATGTTGAGCAGCACCGTTGAGGCGATGCCCGGGATGGCCATGGGCGTGAGCACGTAGAGGATTTCTTCCTTCAGGCTCGCGCCATCCATGCGTGCAGCCTCAAGAATTTCGCCCGGTATTTCCTTAAAATAGGTGTACAGCATCCACACGATGATCGGCAGGTTGATCAGCATCAAAACGATGGTCAGGCCGATGCGCGTGTCCAGCAGCCCAAGGCTGATGAACAACAGATAGATCGGGTAGAGAACGCCGACCGCAGGCAGCATTTTGGTCGACAACATCCAAAGCAGAATGTCCTTGGTGCGTTTCGATGGTACGAAAGCCATGGACCAGGCCGCCGGTACAGCGATGATGATGCCAAGCAGCGTGGACCCGCCGGCAATGATCACAGAATTCCACAGGAAGCGCATATAGTCAGAGCGTTCCTGTACGACAGCGTAATTCTCCAGTGTCCAGTCGAAAAACAGAAAGAGCGGCGGGTCCGCGATGGCCTGCCCTTCCGTCTTGAAGCTGGTCAGAATGGTCCAGAGGATCGGGAAGAAGATCAGCAGACCGATCCCCCATGCGATGACTGTGTTGAGCGTTTTGCGTTGTGTCGTGACGGCGCGGGCCATGGTTCTCTCCTCACGCGTCCAGATTTTTGCCGACGATGCGCATCAAGAAGATCGCAACGATATTGGCCAGGATGATCGCATAGACACCGCCCGCCGAGCCCAGCCCCACATTCTGGCTTTCAAGCACGCGCTGGAAGATCAGATAGGTGAGGGTTTTGGTGCCAAAGGCACCCGCGGTGGTGACGAATATTTCAGCGAAGACCGACAGCAAAAAGATCGTCTGGATCAGGATCACGATCGTGATGGCGCGCGACAGATGCGGCAGGATGATGAACCAGAATCGCTTCAGGCTGGAGGCGCCATCCATCTCGGCTGCTTCAAGCTGTTCGCTGTCCAGCGACTGAATGGCCGTCAACAGAATGAGCGTGGCAAAAGGCAGCCATTGCCACGAGACGATCAGAACAATCGATTCCAGACTGTGCTGGCTGAGCCATTGCAGCGGTTCCGCCCCGAAAAACCGCCAGGTATGGGCGAGGATCCCGTTGATGGGGTCCATGAACATATTCTTCCACACGAGGCCGGAAACGGTCGGCATAACGAAAAACGGCGCGATGACGAGAATGCGCACAACACCCTGACCCCACATTGGCTGGTCAAGCAACAGGGCCAGCAAGACGCCCAGCACCACGGTTATGACCAGCACACCGCCAACGATGATCAGCGTGGTCTGTACCGAGGGCCAGAAGGAGGAAGAACTGACAAAGCGTATGTAGTTTTGAAATCCGACCCATTGGAGGCCGTTTTCAAGCGAGTCTCCCCGCAAGGGCAGATATTTCTTGAACGAGAAGTAAAGCGTCATGATCAGCGGCACCAGCATCCAGCCGAGGAGCAGGACGACGGCGGGAGCCATCATGAGCCGTGCGGCGGATCGGGATTGCTGGGTCGCCATGACATATCCCCCCTATCGACGGGACAGCGCCCATCGCGATTCGAACAGTCAAAGGTTCGGTGATGGAGGGCGGCGAGACCGCCCCCCAAAACGTGTTGTCAGAGCCCCGGCTTACTTGTAGCCGGCAGCTTCCATCGCGTCGTTGGTGATGGCCTGAGCCTTCGCCAGCGCCTCTTCGATGGTCTGCTGACCTGCATAAGCAGCCGAAAACTCCTGGCTCACTTCAGTTGCGATGCCAGCGAACTCCGGAATTGCGGCGAACTGAATACCAACATAGGGGCTCGGCTTGACGGTCGAATCGTTCGGGTCGGCCGACAGGATCGAATCCAGCGTCATCTTCGCAAACGGGATATCCTTGTAGTTCGGATTCTCATAAAGCGAGGTGCGCGCACCCGGAGGCACGTTGGCCCAGCCTTCTTTCGAGGCGACGAGTTCGATGTAGCCCTTTGACGTTGCCCATTCGATAAACTGCGTAGCGGCATCGACCTTCTGAGAACCGGCAGGAATAGCCAGCGCCCAAGCCCACAGCCAGTTGGAACGTTTGCCAAGGCCCGTATCTGGGGCCAGCGCGAAGCCAACACTGTCAGCGACGGTCGAGTCTTTCGGGTTGGTCACAAAGGACGCAGCAACCGTGGCGTCAATCCACATGCCGCATTTGCCCTGCTGGAACAGCGACAGGTTTTCGTTGAAGCCGTTGGTCGCATATCCGGCCGGACCGGACTCATCCATCATGCCTTTGAAGAAAGTCAGCGTGTTCTTCCACTCTTCCGTGTCGAACTGTGCGTTCCACTCTTCATCGAACCAACGAGCGCCGAATGAATTCGACATGGCCGTGATGAAGGCACCGCCCTCGCCCCAACCGGCCTTGCCGCGCAGGCAAATGCCGTTGATGTCGTTGTCACGATCAGTCATCGCGGCGGCAGCCTTGCGCACGAAATCCCAGGTCGGGGCATCGGGCATTTCCATCCCGGCCTTTTCCATCAGATCGGTGCGGTACATGATCATGGAGGACTCGCCATAGAACGGAGCCGCGAACAACGTTCCGTCATAGGACAAGCCACCGCGCATGGCGGGCAGAATGTCGTCAACATCGTATTCAGCCGACAGATTGTTGAGCGGGACCAGCCAACCGTTCTTGCCCCAGATCGGCGCTTCATACATACCGATGGTCATGATGTCGAAAGCACCGCCTTTGGTGGTGATATCGGTGGTAACGCGCTGACGCAGCACGTTTTCTTCCAACGTCACCCACTCGACCTTGTGGCCGGTCTTTTCAGTGAAATCGTCAGTGAGACCCTGCATGCGGATCATGTCGCCATTGTTCACAGTTGCAATGGTGAGCGTCTTGGCGTGACCGTCTGCATGCGCGGTGGACGCCATAAGCGACACAACCGCCGCACCCAGTACGGCGCGAGCGAAATATTTCATCAATTTCCTCCCAGAGGTGTTTCAGGCTTCGCGATTGAAGCTTCCTCAAGCTAGCCCGAAGGCAAAAGCGGCGTCAAGGAAATTTTACGCGCGCAAAGTTTCGTGTGCAAAACCTGTTGCGCGACACCGAATTTGGCCACCGTGTCAAGCCGAGTGGCGCAACACCAGATTGGCCGGGAAGACGGCCTCCGTGCGCTTGCCGAAGCGCCCGCCGCTCTCCATCAGGCGAATGACCGTTTTCACGCCCTGGCTGGAGACCAGATCATAATTGTGGGCCACCGTCGTCAGCGACGGACAGGTGAAGCGCGAGAAAGGATGGTCATCATGACCGGCCACGCGCAAAGCGCATCCATCGCCTTTTCCGACACGGATGCCCTTTTCGTAGCAGGCTGCCAGGAAGCCTATCGCCAAACGATCATTGCTGCACAAAACGGTATCGGTGACGAGCTTGCGTTCGCTCAACGCCTCAAGCGCGCCCTGATAGCCGATCTCCTCGAAGTTCCAGCCCTTCCCGTCGATCTTAACCACGATGGGCACATGACAGAGCGCCTCCATCGTATCGATGTAAGCCGTGCGACGCCGGTGCGCATTCGGATTGGCGGGATCGCGCATCTCGAAAAAACAGGGTGGTTCACCGGTTCGGCACAGATATTCGACACTTTGAGACACGAAGCTGAAATTGTCGGAGCCGACAAAGGCTTCCCCCATGCCCGCAATGTTGCTGTCGAACAAAACGGTCGGCACATCCTTGCAAAAGCGCTCGATAGCGTTCTTGTCTGACGAGCGTCCCAGTGGCGCCAGCAAAACGCCAGCCGGTTTCATGGAACGTAGAGTATCCAGTATCTCCACTTCCAGTTCGACCTGACCGTGTGAACTGAACAGCGAAGGCGAAAACCCTGCCTCGATGCAGCGCCCCTCGATCTTGCGAGCGATCTCGGCAAAAAACGGATCGGCCAGATAAGGCACCACCACGCCGATTGTCTTGGTGAGTTGGCGGTTCTGATTGACCGCATAAATGTTGGGCCGATAGTCGTAGCGGTCCAGCGCTTCTTCGATCCGGTGGCGGGTGGATGGCCTCACACTGGCCGGGTCATGAAAGAACTTGGAAACGGTGGGGCGTGAAATGCCGCTGACCGCGGCGAACTCTTCCATATTGCGGATTTTCTTCAAGTCCGACACGGCCTCTCATCTCCCCGGTCTTTCAATCCATGTTCGTCACTCTGCCCAAGCGATTAGGTTGAGCTACCAGATCAGCCAAAGGCGAGCAAATTGCGGCAGCTGTTCTCAGCTTGCATCCGGCAGTTGCGCTGCTCAATCGATGGCAACATAGTCCGTCGCAAGTCGTATGATTTGATCGGGTCGAAACGGTGGATCACGAAACGCAAGTCGAACTGCTCGATGAGATTTTGGGGCTGCGCCGCGAGCGGTCCGCCTATCTCGACGAGACCGTGACGCATTCGCCCGTCAACCGCTATCTGGACGAGCAGCGCTTTTCCGATGAGCGTGCGCAGATCTTTCGCAAACAACCGCTTCTGATCGCACATTCCAGCGAACTGGTCGAAGATGGCGGGTTTTTGAGCCGCGACATCTGCGGAGCGCCGATCCTGCTCACGCGCGACCGCAGCGGCGAGGCCCATGCCTTCTTCAATGTGTGCCGCCACCGCGGCGCGCGGCTGGTCGAGGCCGAAGAGGGCTGCAAGCACCGTTTCAGTTGCCCCTATCATGCCTGGACCTGGGACAATACGGGACGGCTGATCGCGATACCGCACAAGGATCAGGGCTTCCCCGATCTCGACAAGGGTGACTACGGCTTGAAGCGCATTGCGCTGAAGGAATCCCAAGGTTGGCTGTGGGTCCGATTGGATGGCGACGGGAACGACGATGAGGCGCTCTCAAACCATATCGCCGAACTGGCAGATGATCTGAACTGGCTTCAGATGGGCGATTTAACCGTTCATGCCGTCCATGAGCGCGTGTGGAATTGCAATTGGAAAATCGTCGTCGAAGGCGGGCTTGAATCCTATCACTTCCGCGTCGCACATGCGAAAACCATCGGCGCGCTGTTCCATGACAACCTGTCCACCTATCGCGCTTTCGGGCCGCATATTCGGTCCATTCTGGCCCGCACCAGCGTCGATGATCTCGTTGAGATACCGCGCAAACAATGGCGCATTCGCGATCATGCAAATGTGCTCTACACGCTGTTTCCAAATTCCGCATGGCTGGTGCAGTCTGACCATGTCGTGCTCATTCAATTCGCCCCCGAAACCGTTTCACAAACTCGCATTCGTTGCGTGACGCTGCGCCCAAAACAGAACGAGGCGCTTACGGAAAACCAGCAAAGTTATTGGGACAAGAACCATGCGCTCACCGTCAAAACTCTGGCCGAAGACTTTGAGCTTGGTGAGAAAATTCAGGCCGGACTCGACCTTGGCGTCAATGATGTTCTCACCTTCGGCCGCTATGAGGGCGCGCTCGATTTGTTCAACCGAACGGTTGACGAACATTTGCGTGCAAGCGGACCCGCCTGATCAGCAAACGCTGCGAAAACGCTCCACCATCACATCGAGCACATTGCCCGGATCGCGTTTCCACCAGTCATTGGCGGAGAAGATTTCAACTTCGCACGGCCCCACATAACCAGCATCCTCGACAGCTTTTCGGATCGCCTTCAGGTCGGCGACACCGTCGCCCATCATGCCGCGATCGAGCAGCACATCGGTCGTGTCTGCGAGCCAGTCGCACAAATGATAGCCAAGAATGCGTTTCGGCCCGGTGCGCTTCAGTTCCGCCTCCAGCGACGTGTCCCACCAGACGTGATAGACATCCACGGCAATACCCAGATGGTCGTCGTCGATCGCTTCGCACATATCGACAGCGTCCCGAACCGACACCAGACAGGACCGGTTGCCGCCATAGACCGGGTTAAGCGGCTCAAGCGCGAGCTTGACACCGGCCTTTGCGGCATAGGGCAAAGTCTCCGCAACGATGTCTGCCACAGTCTTCAGACTGTCTGTCATCGAATGCGAGCCTTCGATCACGCCTCCAACGACAATGGTGAGCACCGGCGCCTGCAAGCCTGCCGCCATGTCAATCGAGGCATGAAAGTCATCCATGACTTGCTGACGCGTGGGTGGTGCCAGAGGTCCCACCAGAAAGGGCGTCCGGCACAGTCCCACAACCTGCATCCCGCTGGCGCGAACCCTTTCGCCGATTTCGACAGCTCGATTTCCGATCTCGCGACGCCAGAAAACAATACCGCCAAGCCCGCGTTCGGTGCAGGCGTCGATCATGCGTTCAACGGGCCAGCCGGCACCATAGCCGTCCAGATTGTGGCCAAGCGTTGCCGTATTGAGAGTGAGGGCGGAATGGTCGTTTGAAAAGTCACGCATCAAGGCAAATCGCGCATCAAACCGCGCCGTAAACGGCCAACAATTGCCGCATGCGTTGGCAGGCCAGATCGGGGTCGCGCAACACGCCAGCCTGATCAGCCAGTTTGAACGTCTCGACAAAATAGGGCAGCGGGCGCATCGCCTGCGCGCCACCAAGCATGATGAAATGCGACTGAAAGCCGTTGAGCCAGGCGAGAAATACCACACCCGTCTTGTAATATTGCGTCGGCGCACGAAACAAATGCCGGGCGAGCGGCACCGTTGGATCAAGGATCGCGCGAAAGCCTTCCACATCACCTTCGGACAGGAGATTGACCGCCTTGGCGCAGGACGCGGCAAGCGGATCAAAAATGCCGAGCAAGGCATGCGAGAAACCCTGCTCATCCCCCGCGATCAGTTCGGGATAGTTGAAATCGTCGCCCGTATACATGCGCACGCCGTCGGGCAAGCGCCTCCGCATGATGATTTCCTTCTCCTTGTCGAGGAGCGAAATCTTGATGCCGTCCACCTTGTTCCGGCTGTCTTCGATAACGGCAAGCGCCGTTTCGAGTGCTTCCTCGAAGCTATCGGCTCCCCAATAGCCGGAGAGCGCAGGATCGAACATCTCGCCAAGCCAGTGCAGGATAACCGGCTCGTCACAGGCCGAAAGAACATCACGATAAACGGCGATATAGTCATCTGCGGATTGCGCAACGCGCGCCAACGCACGGCTCGCCATGAGGATCAGCCGCCCATCAAGCGCCTGAATGGCCTCGATCTGCTCCAGATAGGCCCGGCGCACATCATCAAGCGAGCGCGTCTCTGTCGGGTCGAGATGGTCCGTGCCGCATCCGTTGAACACGAGCGCATCGGGAAGCTCTGCCCGGGTGCGGCGGATCAGTTCCAGCGCGCCATCCCAGTCGAGACCCATTCCGCGCTGCGCGGTGTCCATCGCCTCGGCTATTCCAAGGCCAAGTTCGGCCAGGTGGTGGCGAAAGATCATCGTCGCTTCCCAGTCGACGACGGCAGGGCCGGACGGGTCGGAGGTGGTGAAGGGGTCCGAGACAACGTGAGCGGCGGAAAACACGACGCGCTTGGCGTTGGCAGCAAGTGGCTCGCCAACAACCGGTGTGCCCTTCAACCGATAGGCTTCGCGATGTCCGTTCTCATCGGGGAGTGTAACTTTCATAGTTGCTGTCCAGATTAAAACCGCGGCACCAACAGCCCACCATCGGCGGAAATCACCTGACCCGTCGTGTATGGCAGATCGCCGCTGGCGAGCGTCGCGATAATGGCGCCCATATCATCGGGCGTGCCGACACGTGGCATCAGGGTCAACCCATCCTCGGCCCGTTGTTGATATTGCTCGATGACGGGCGCTGTCATGTCGGTGCGGATCAGCCCCGGCTGAACATCGTAAACCGCTACACCCTCCACACCCAGGCGCGCCGCAAAGACCTGGCTCACCATGGCTGCCGCCGCTTTGGACGCGCAATATTCGGCACGAGGAACCGCGACGGCTCGGGCATTCGATGAGGTTACATTGATGATCGAATGAAACTGACCCTGACTGAGTCCGCGTTCAAGCAAACGCCTTGCGAAAGCCTGACACAGAAAGAACATGGCTTTCGCATTGACGGTGAAGCATCGATCCCAGCTTTCCTCGCTCACCTCCAGCGGGTCACCGCGTTTCATCACCCCGACACCGGCATTGTTGACGAGCGTCGTAAGCGGTCCGAGCTCGGATTCGATGCGTCCCAGCGCCATATCATGCGCCTCCAAATCGGCGACATCAAAAGGCGCGCTGACTACCGTCGCCCCCGTTTCGCGCAAGCTGGTCACGGCCTGACGCAGTTCGGCATCGTCCTGCGGACCGTTCAGCGCCACGGCAAATCCACGTTCGGCCAGAGCTCGCGCCGCGCCATAGCCGATACCACGGCTCGACCCGGTAACAAGGACGACAAGGCCGCTCACTGAGTCTCTCCGAAGAAGTTTGGAGCCCGCTTCTCACGAAAGGCCCGCAACCCTTCCCGCAACTCCTCATTAGCCGCTGCGACACTACCTGCAAGAGCCTCAACCACCCTGCCCTGCTCTTCGCCATCGGCAGAATTGATCATCATTTTGGCGAGCTTGGTGGCAAGCGGCGCGCGCGACAAAACCCTTTTTGCCAGCTCATGGGCGGCCTCAAAACTGGTTCCGGCGTCCACGACATGATCCACCAAACCGTGTGCCAGGGCCTCTTCAGCCGTGAAGACCTCGCCAAAGACGGCCATCCGACGCACGATCTGCGCTCCAAATCTGTGAACAGCGCGCTGTGTGCCGGACCAGCCGGGAATGATACCCAGGCCCGTTTCCGGCTGCCCAAGTTTGATGTGGCGTTCGGCGATCCGATAATCTGCACAAGCCGCCAGTTCCAGGCCGCCGCCAAGCGTGTGGCCATTCAGGGCCGCAATGACCGGCTGTCGCAACCGCGCCAATGCATCGAAAGCAATGTGACCGTTGCGCACCCAATGCTGGCCAAAGGCATCGGGGCTTTCGCCGCTCCAGGCCGCAATATCGCCACCTGCGCAAAAATTGCCCTCGGTTCCGGTCAGTATCACCACATGAATATCATCGTCGCGGTCAATCGCGACGACATGCTCATGCAGCGTATCGACCATATTCGCGTCCAGCGCATTGCGCTTTTGTGGCCGGTTGATCGCCAGCTCAGCGACAGGCCCGGTTTTGTCGAGGCGAATGAGGTCCATCACGCAAGCAGCCCGATGAGATCCGGTCGAAACAGCGCTTCATCCATCACACGCATGTTGTCGGCAACATTCAGCGGCGCTTTCACCTGCGCGAGGATGTCGCGTTCGAGATCAATGCCCGGCGCAATTTCGACAACCTGCAAGCCATCTGCGGTCAGCTTCATCACGCAACGTTCCGTCACATAGGTGATGTCCTGCCCTTGCTCGATGGCGCGTTTACCGGAGAAACTGATCTGGTCCACCTGCGGCACGATCTTGGCGATCTTTCCTTCCTGATCGATATGCAATGTGCCGTCTTCAATGCGCATTTTCGCCCCCGCATTGAAGTTGCCTGAAAAAATGATGCGCTTGGCCCGCGTTGTTATGTCGACAAATCCGCCAGCACCAGCGGTACGATGCGGTGTCGCAGCCAATCGCGATACATTGACGGAACCGTCTGCGCCTATCTCCAGAAACGACAGCAATGAGGCGTCGAAACCTGCCGCCTGGAAGTAGCTGAACTGATGCGGTGACGCGACGAAGGCTTCGGCATTGGCCGCGCAACCAAACTTAAAGTCGAGAAGCGGCACACCGCCAACGGCGCCCTGTTCGATCACCCAGGTGACGGCGCCATGCTTGCCCTCTTCAATGAAGATACGCGGCACATTGGCCGAAATGCCAAAGCCGATATTGACCGCCCAACCGTCCTGCAATTCCTGCGCGACCCGCCGAGCAATCACTTTGCCGACGCCGAATTCGGGAATGGAGAATGTGTCCAGCGGACGAATGAGTTCGCCAGATATAGCAGGGTCATAGGGCGTCGCCGTGGTCTGAAGCATGTCAGGCGCTTCCACCACCGCATCGACAAGAATGCCGGGCACGCGCACATCATGCGGGCGGATGGAACCGTTCTGTGCAACGCGCCGCACCTGCGCGATAACCTTGCCACCGGTGTTGTGCGCCGCCAGCGCCATCTCCATGGCACCCAGATACGCACCCTCATGTTCGAAACTCAGATTCCCGCGCTGATCTGAGGTTGTTGCGCGAATGATGGCGACATTGGGCGTGATCGCAGGAAAATAAAGCCAGTCGTCTCCATCGAAAGTCTCGTGGCGAACGATTGGGGTTTCACGACCCATATCGTTCATGGCGCAGCCGTCCTGATCGGGATCGACAAAGGTTCCCAGACCAACTTTTGTCAGCACGCCGGGGCGCTTTGAGGCCGCTTCTCGAAGCATGTCAAACACAATACCCGACGGCACATTATAGGCCGGGATCGCATTGCCCGTGACCATCTGCCAGATTTTTGGTGGTTCAGCCTTTGTCGGCCCGGACGGGTAAGACCCGCCAATGATGCGGGCAAGAAGACCGGGCTTGGCGATGTGATCAACGCCCTTGGTGCCGAAAAAGTCTCCAGCTGCAATTGGATGGATGGTTGTTATCTCGCGCGGCGACTGGGTTTCGTCGAACCGTTCCCCCAATGCTTCAAGAACAGCATCAGGGCAGCACAGACCGCTGGACGAATTCACAGCGACCACATCGCCATCGGAAATCAAATCGACCGCTTCACGCGCGGTGACAACTTTGCTCATTGCTTAGCGCTTGCCTCTGGCTGACGGCTTAAATAACCAACTGGTTACTTGAATATGCCCACTGCGCAACGAGGTCGCAAGAGCATTGTATCGTCGCGCTTACCCAGCTTCAAAGTCGCTGTCAAAATGGCGCGCCGCTGCACATTGTCCCACTGAGCAAGCTGTGACAGGAGTCGACATTCGACATCGCATCCTCTAGTGAACCATCCGGTTACTTAGACAATCCTATTGAGTGGAATGAAAACCGGTGGCCGCGCAGGGTTATGATTTCATCATTGTCGGCGGGGGCTCTTCGGGTTGCGTGCTCGCCAATCGCTTGAGCGAAAATGAAGCCGTTCGCGTGCTTCTTCTTGAAGCGGGTGGACGCGACACCAACCCGTATATCCACATGCCCGTCGGCTTTGCCAAAATGACAACCGGCCCACTGACATGGGGCCTCACCACCGCGCCGCAAAAACATGCCCACAATCGCGAGATCCCCTACGCTCAGGCCAGGGTGATAGGAGGCGGTTCATCCATCAATGCCGAGGTCTTCACCCGAGGAAACCCAGCCGATTACGACCGCTGGGCGCAGGAAGAGGGCTGCGAAGGTTGGTCGTTCAAGGACGTTCAGCCCTATTTCCTGATATCAGAAGGCAACACCATTCTGGCCGATGCTGACCACGGAACAGATGGACCGCTTGGGGTGTCCAACATACCGGACCCTCAACCGGTTACCCGCGCCTTCATCCAGTCATGCCAGCAATTGGGAATGCCGTATAATCCTGACTTCAATGGACAAATCCAGGAGGGCGCGGGAGCCTACCAGACGACGACGCGCAATGCGCGTCGCTGCTCCGCAGCAGTCGGCTATCTCAACCCGGTCAAGAAGCGCCCCAACCTCACCGTCAAGACGGGGTGCCTGACACTGCGTATCCTTTTTGAAGGAGACCGCGCAACCGGCGTCGAATATGCCGAGGGAGACACTGTAACGACGGCCATGGTTGATGGCGAGATCCTGGTCACTTCCGGTGCGATCGGCACACCGAAACTCATGATGCTGTCCGGCATTGGCCCGGCGGCGCATCTTCGGGAGCACGGCATCGACGTGGTCCATGATCTGCCGGGCGTCGGTGAAAATTTGAACGATCATTTCGGCATCGACATCGTCGCCGAACTGAAAGGCCCGGACAGTCTCGACAAATACAACAAATGGCACATGGCCGCTTGGGCCGGGCTGCAATATGCGCTGTTTCGATCCGGCCCGGTGACGTCAAATGTCGTCGAGGGCGGCGCATTTTGGTATGCAGATAAGAGCCAGCCGATCCCCGATCTTCAGTTTCACTTTCTCGCCGGAGCGGGCGCGGAAGCCGGTGTCCCGACCGTTCCGTCCGGATCGGGCATCACGCTCAATTCCTACACCGTTCGTCCCAAAAGTCGCGGAACTGTTCGTCTGAGGTCATCAAAGGTTGAAGATACGCCGATCATCGATCCGAACTTTTTGGCCGAGCCGGACGATCTGAAAACCTCGGTTGAGGGTGTGAAAATAAGTCGCGACATCTTCAACCAGCCGGCCTTGCAAAAATACATCAAACAGGAGCACTTTCCCGGCGGGAGTGTTAAGACGCAGAAGGACTTTGAAGACTACGCCCGCCAGTTCGGGCGCACCTCATATCACCCCACTTGCACATGCAAGATGGGCATTGATGAAATGGCGGTTGTTGATCCGCAATTGCGGGTTCGCGGATTACAACGTATCAGAATTTGCGATTCATCCGTGATGCCAAGCCTGATCGGATCGAACACAAATGCCGCGACCATCATGATTGGCGAAAAAGCCAGCGATCTGGTGCGCGGAAACTACTGAAAGAAGCGAAAACAGGGCCGGGACTACCGGACCAAACCAAGGGAGAAAATCATGTTTCGCAGATTGATGTTGAGCGCGGCTCTGGCCGCAGGCGTTTCGCATGGCGCGTTCGCCGAAGAGCAGGTGGAGGTTCTCCACTGGTGGACATCCGGCGGTGAAGCCGCCGCTCTGGACGTTTTGAAGAAGGACCTTGAAGGTCAGGGCGTAGCCTGGGCCGACATGCCCGTTGCGGGCGGCGGCGGTGAAGCTGCCATGACGGCTCTGCGTGCCCGCGTCACAGCCGGCAACGCGCCTACAGCCGTTCAGATGCTGGGTTTCGACATTCTCGACTGGGCCAAGGAAGGCAAGCTCGCCGATCTAAACGCCGTTGCCGAGAAAGAAGGCTGGAACAGCGTCGTTCCGGCTGCTTTGCAGGCTTTCGGAAAGCATGACGGCAAGTGGATTTCCGCTCCCGTCAACGTCCATTCCACAAACTGGGTCTGGATCAGCAAAAGTGCACTTGATGCAACTGGCGGCAAGGCACCCGAAACGTGGGAAGATCTCGTCGCGGTTCTCGACAAGATGAAAGAAAACGGCATCACGCCGCTGGCCCATGGTGGTCAGGCCTGGCAGGACGCCACCATCTTCGACGCGGTGGTTCTCTCGCTCGGCACCGACTTCTACCAGAAGGCGATGATCAATCTGGACGAAGCTGCACTTGGTGGCGACCAGATGAAGGAGGCCTTCGCGCGCATGGAAAAGCTGCGCTCCTATGTGGACGACAACTTCTCGGGCCGTGACTGGAACCTCGCATCAGCCATGGTCATCGAAGGCAAGGCCGGCATGCAAATGATGGGCGACTGGGCAAAGGGTGAATTCCTGAAGGCCGGTCAGAAGCCTGGCGATGATTTTGTCTGCATTCGTTTCCCGGGCACGCAAGGGTCCGTGACGTTCAACTCCGACCAGTTCGCCATGTTCGCCGTTGGTGAAGAGCGTCAGGAAGCGCAAGCAGCCATGGCCGCTTCGATCATGGATCCGAAGTTCCAGTCGGCTTTCAATGTGGTCAAGGGTTCCGTTCCCGCGCGCACCGATGTGCCGAATGAAGCCTTTGACGATTGCGGCAAAAAAGGTATGGCCGATCTGGCATCTGCCAATGACAGCGGAACGCTGTTCGGTTCCATGGCGCATGGCCACGCTGCTCCGGCTGCGGTCAAGAATGCGCTCTATGACGTTGTAACGCGTCACTTCAACGGTGAGATTTCCACTGATGAAGCACCGGCTGAACTCGCCGCATCCATTGCCGCGGTGAAGTAAACGCGGCAAACTTCTGCTGACGGGGCGGCGCGATTGTCGCCCCGTTCAGTCTTCCGGGGGGAGAAATTCGGTGAGTGAACGTCTCCAGGACTGGCTGCCCAGGCTTGTGCTTGCGCCAAGCTTTCTGCTGGTTCTTTTCTTCGTCTACGGCTTCATCATCTATACCGGCTATCTGTCTGTGTCCGACAGCCGCATGCTTCCCTCTTACGGCTTTGTGGGGCTCGACAATTACGAACGGCTCTTCAAGCTTCCCCATTGGTGGCGTGCCCTCAACAATTTGTGGGTCTTTGGCGCGCTCTACATCATCATCTGCACCGCGCTCGGCCTGCTGGTCGCCATCCTGCTTGATCAGAAAATCCGCGCCGAAGGGGTGCTGCGACCCATCTATCTCTATCCCATGGCGCTGTCCTTCATCGTCACCGGCACAGCATGGAAATGGTTTCTAGACCCCGGCATCGGGCTTGAACACACCATGCAGCAATGGGGTTGGGAGAGCTTTGCGTTCAACTGGATCAAGGATCGCAACTTTGCGATCTACACCGTCGTCATCGCCGCGGTGTGGCAATCATCGGGCTTCGTGATGGCCATGTTCCTGGCCGGTTTACGTGGGGTCGACAGTGAAATTATCCGGGCAGCGCAGATGGACGGCGCTTCCGGCTTCACCATCTATCGACGCATCATCATTCCGCTGATGCGTCCGGTGTTTCTGTCGGCTTTCGTTGTGCTCGCTCACCTTGCCATCAAGGCCTATGACCTTGTGATCGCACTGACGGGCGGAGGCCCAGGTCAGGCGACCGAACTGCCCGCAACCTTCATGTATTCCTACACATTCACGCGAAACCTGATGGGGATCGGCGCTTCATCTGCTGTGATCATGCTGATCATGATCTTTTCGATCATCGTGCCATATCTCTATTCTGAACTGCGTTCGGAGAAAAAATCATGAGCGCTCCAAACGCCAGCACCGCGCTCGACCGATCGTCCCTGCCGGAAGCGGACGGCACGGGCCGCCGCTTTTCCATCGGGCGCGTCCTTCTCTACGCCCTGTTGATCATTTTCGCGATTTACTACCTGCTGCCGCTTTGGGTGATGCTGGTCAATTCGCTCAAGCCGCTGTCTGAAATCCGGCAGGGCGATATGCTCTCCCTGCCCAGCGAATGGACGATCGCGCCATGGCTGTCGGCCTGGTCGACAGCGCAGATCGGAGTGCAGCCGACCGGCCTTCAGCCCTATTTCATGAATTCGATCCTCATGGTGGTGCCTGCCGTCATCATCTCCACCCTGCTTGGCGCGCTGAACGGTTACGTGCTCACGAAATGGCGGTTCAAAGGCGATGGCATCGTCTTCGGACTGATCCTGCTGTCTTGCTTCATTCCATTCCAGATCGTGCTCATCCCGATGGCCCGTGTGCTTGGCATATTGGGCCTTGCGGGAACCACATGGGGCCTGGTGCTGGTGCATGTGGTTTACGGGCTTGGCTTCACGACGCTGTTTTTCCGCAACTACTATCAGGCTTTCCCGACCGAACTGGTGCGCGCGGCCCAAATTGACGGCGCCTCCTTTTTCCAGATTTTCAACCGTATCCTGCTGCCATCGTCAGGCCCGATCATCGTGGTCACCGTGATTTGGCAGTTCACCAATGTGTGGAACGACTTTCTGTTCGGCGCGTCTTTTGCCGACTTCGACTCGATTCCCATGACGGTTGCGCTCAACAATCTGGTGAACTCCTCCACCGGCGTGAAGGAATACAATGTCCATTTTGCCGGAGCTATTCTGGCAGCCCTGCCGACGCTCATCGTTTACGTCGTATCGGGCCGATATTTCGTGCGCGGCCTCATGGCCGGCGCAGTGAAGGGGTAAAGTTGTGGCGTTTCTCAAAATTGACAATCTGCGCAAGAGCTTTGGCAGTGTCGAAGTCCTCAAAGGCATCGATCTGGAAATCGAGGAAGGCGGCTTCCTCGTGCTCATCGGCCCATCCGGCTGCGGCAAGTCCACCCTGTTAAACACGATTGCTGGGCTGGAACCGGTCACCAGTGGCGACATACGCATCGGTGAACGTTCGGTCGTCGGCCTGCATCCGTCGAAGCGTGACATCGCGATGGTGTTCCAGTCCTACGCGCTCTATCCCAATATGAGCGTGGAGAAAAACATCGCCTTCGGCATGGAAATCCGTGGACTGCCAAAGTCCGAGCGTGACGCCAAGGTGACGCAGGTCGCCGACATGCTGCAAATCGGCCATCTGCTGAAACGCAAGCCGGGGCAGCTTTCCGGTGGACAGAGGCAGCGCGTGGCGATGGGTCGCGCGCTGGTGCGTGATCCGCAGGTGTTCCTGTTTGACGAACCCTTGTCCAACCTGGATGCGAAATTGCGTGTCGACATGCGCACCGAGATCAAGCGGCTGCACCAGCGCATGGGCACGACGATCGTCTATGTGACGCATGATCAGATCGAGGCGATGACGCTGGCCTCGAAAATCGCCGTGCTGAAAGATGGCATCTTGCAGCAATTCGGCACGCCAACCGAGATTTACGACAATCCCGCCAATATGTTCGTCGCTGAATTCATGGGGTCGCCTTCCATGAACATGGTTCCGGTCAGCGTGTCCGGCAAGACGGCGAAGGTGACCGGTGATGGGGCGGATCTGTCCTTCGCAGTCTCAAACACATCGGCCCTGAGCGGCGCTTCCGCCGACAAGGCCATCACGATGGGTCTGCGCCCCGAAGCAATTACTGATCCGGAAAGTGCCGACAGCACCGGCACGCTTGCGGAGGCGGATTGCGTTATTGAAGTCGTCGAGACAGCCGGTTCCGACACTTACGCCATCACCAAGCTTGGTGGTACGGAAGTGACGGCGCGGCTCCGCGCCGACGCGGATGTGCAGCCCGGCAAGACCACGCGTCTGGCCTTCAATCTGGCGAAGGCCGTGTTCTTCGATGCTGATGGCGAGCGCGTGCGCTGAACAAGAACCCTGCCCCAGGAAGGCGACTTGCAATTGCCGCCATCTCTGGCATCAGGTCGCAAACGGTAGATTCGGAGCGGCATTTTGACGATCAGACTGCACAAGGGCGATCTGCCCAATCTCGACGCCTATGGCGAAAGCGTTGCCATCGACACGGAGACGTTGGGTCTCAATCCGCATCGCGACCGGCTCTGCGTGGTTCAACTGTCTCCCGGAGATGGAAGCGCAGACATCGTGCAGATCGCCAAAGGCCAGACGAGCGCCCCAAACATAGAGAAATTGCTCGCCGATGATTCGATCGTGAAACTGTTTCATTTCGGTCGCTTCGACATCGCCGTACTCCACCATGCGTTCGGTGCATTGGCGCGCAATGTCTATTGCACAAAGATCGCCTCGCGCCTGACCCGCACCTATACGGATCGCCATGGTTTGAAAGACCTTTGCCGAGAACTGATCGGCATTGATCTGTCCAAACAGCAGCAATCATCAGATTGGGCGGCTGAAGAATTGAGCGACGCGCAACAGGCCTATGCAGCCTCTGACGTGCTGTATTTGCACCGGCTTCGCTATGCGCTCGATGCCCGCTTGCAACGTGAAGAGCGCGAAGACCTCGCCGCCGCCTGCTTCAGCTTTTTGCCGGACCGTTGCCTGCTTGATCTGGCTGGTTGGGAAGAGGAAGATATTTTCTCCCATTCGTGACGGCGTAGCCAAGAGTTTTGAGATCCCGGTTCGACACGCCTTGTCGCCACCGATGTCGCATTACCACCGCAATTTTGTGGTTACCACTTCGTGGCATTGAGGCCATGATCGTTTCTTCCCAGCCGAGCGGAACCGGACATCACAGATGCAAGAGCAGGTTGCCAATCGTCGCGATGCGCGCGACTTTCGCCGTGCGCGCCGTCATTCGCTGATGGTGCGCATGATGCGCTTTGCTCTGCCCACAGCAGCTCTAGTCTCGACCGCAGGTTTCGTGGCCATCGCCGCTGTTTCTTTTGTTCCCATGAGCAACTTTTCCATCGGCAATGCATCACTGCAGGATGGCCGGCTGGTCATGGAAACACCGAAAATGGCGGGGTTTGATGCACAAAAGCGGCCCTATGAGGTGAAAGCCAACCGCGCCATTCAAGATCTGACAAAGCCCGAAATCATCGATCTTGAGGTGATTGATGCCGATTTGCCGATGGATGCCGCCAGTTACGCAACTTTGGCGGCGGATGAGGGCACTTACGACTCTGACGCCGAAACGTTGCAGCTGCGCGGAAATATTGCCATTCGCGGCGCACGCGGAATGGACATCGACATGATTTCAGCCGATATCGATGTGCGCGGGGGCTCGATGGTGAGCGGCGAGCCGGTCAAAGTCGTGTCAGAAAACTCAAAAATACTGGCGGACGCCGTTGACGTGCATAACAATGGGAAACGCATCGTCTTTCGAAACAATGTTCGGGTGACGATCACACAACCGGTCAAACGCGGCGAATCCACGGTCGCCACTTCCAATAATGGCGGGGACATTCAGCAATGAAACTCTTTTCGCTGCGGGGCCTCGTCGCCACTGCATTTTCATTTTGTCTGCTCGTCACCTCAGCTCTGGCGCAGGTGTCCGGCCAGGCCTTTGAGGGTTTCCGCGGGAACAGCGACGACCCCGTCAAGATCGATGCCGACAGGCTTGAAGTGCTCGACGGCGAAGCCAAGGCCGAATTCGACGGCAATGTGAAGGTGCAACAGGGGACCAGCGTCATCACCACCGACAAGCTTGTGGTCCATTACGTGAAAGACGGCTCAGGTGGGCAGAACGATATTGAGAAGCTGGAACTGTTCGGCAATGTCATCGCTACATCCGATGACAACACGGCATCTGCGGATGAAGGGCTTTTCATCGTTGCAACTGAAGACATCGTGCTGACAGGCAATGTGGTCGTCAGTCAGGGTCCCAACATCGCGAAGGGCTGCAAGCTCGTTGCCAACCTTAAAACCAATGTAGCCAAGATCGAATCCTGTGGTGGACGTGTCAGCACCGTCTTTCAGCCCGGCTCGACAGACTGATCCGGACATCCCGGCAACGATAGGTGACGCTTGACCATGCGCCTGTGGCCGAAAAAGCGACGAGCGCGCGAGGCTGACGAACAGCCCCTACCCGCCTCCGAACCGCGCATCGTTCCCACCGCGCCAACAGCGCAGTCTGCTGATCAGCGCGATGATGTGCCGCCGATCCCGCGTCAGAGCCCAGCCCTGTCGCCTGAACTCGCACCGACTGAAGAAGCGCCCGTGCCGCCAGAAACCGCGCAGGAAGCAGCTGCCAGTTCGCAAATCTCCAAAGACGGCACCCTGCTCGTTGCCGGGTTGAGAAAGTCGTTCAAGCAACGGCTGGTCGTCAATGGAGCAAGCCTCGGCGTCCGACGCGGCGAGTCCGTTGGGCTGCTCGGACCGAATGGCGCAGGCAAGACCACCTGCTTTTACATGATCACGGGCCTGATCCGACCCGATGCGGGACAAATCTTTCTTGATGGGCATGATGTCAGTTCCATGCCGATGTATCGGCGCGCCCGGCTTGGCATCGGCTATTTGCCTCAGGAAGCATCCATCTTTCGTGGACTTTCAGTTGAGAACAACATTAAGGCGGTTCTTGAAATCGTGGAACCGGATGCGAAGAAGCGGGCAGAGCAACTCGATTCTCTGCTCGACGAATTCAAGATCACTCATCTGAGAAAGTCGCCGTCCATCGCCCTTTCCGGCGGCGAACGGCGCAGGTTGGAGATTGCGCGCGCGCTCGCGTCACGCCCGGCTTTCATGCTGCTCGACGAACCCTTCGCCGGGGTTGACCCGATCGCAGTCGGAGACATCCAGGAGTTGGTGCGCCACCTGACCCGGCGTGGGATCGGTGTCTTGATCACCGACCACAATGTGCGCGAGACGCTGGGATTGATTGACCGGGCCTATATCATCGCCAATGGTCAGGTGCTCACACACGGCAAGCCGCAAGACATTGTTAACAATGCTGACGTTCGGCGGCTCTATTTGGGCGATCAGTTTACACTTTGAAGGCTCTGCCCTTGTAAGTTCCCTTGTAGCGGTCAAGAATTGGCACGCAAATTGCAGACTCAGGCGCTGCATTGATGGGGTCGCCCTTCGTTTGGCCATCAGGCGCGAAGAGCAGTGAGTTACGGGTATCAAAATGGCCTTGGCACAAAAACTGGCTCTGCGTCAGTCGCAATCGCTGGTAATGACGCAACAGCTGAGCCAGTCCATAAAGCTGCTCACATTGTCCAATATCGAACTGAATGCCTTCATTGATTCTCAACTGGAGGCCAATCCCTTTCTCGAAGTCGACCACAGCGTTGGTGAGACGCGTGCGCCCGATGCCGAGCACGCCAGCCTCGAAGCTCGCGCCGAAAACGCCGAGTTGAAACTGGACTCAAGTCTTGAAACCGACGCGAAACGGCTAAGCGAAACGCTCGGTACGGATGTCGAAAACGCCTTCCCGGACGATCCCTCTTTGCGGGGCAACACCCAATTTGAGCCGAGACGCGATGAGCAGTTTCGCATTTCGTCTTCCGGACTGCCGACCAGCACGAGCCGCGGCGCAGACGATGTCGATCTCGGCGAGTTGACCCCGCAGCGCTTAACATTGCGCGACCATCTTCACAGCCAGCTGGCCATTGCCGCGGCGCCGCCCCGTTTGCATGCCCTTGCCGCCTGCCTCGTCGATTTGCTGGATGATGCAGGCTATTTGCGTGAAGACTTCAACGAGCTGTCCGAACGTCTATCGGTCGAACCTCAAGAGATCGATGAAGCGCTCAAACTCGTTCAAACTTTCGAGCCGACCGGTATTGGAGCGCGCTCCCTGTCCGAATGTCTGGCATTGCAGCTTAGGGAAAAGAACCGGCTTGACCCGGCGATGCAATTGGTTCTCGACAATCTGCACCGGCTCGCAAAGCGCGACTTTGTTGGCCTGGGCCTCCTCACAGGTCTTGATGTCGAGGAACTCAGTGAAATTTTGCAGGAAGTTCAGGCTCTTGAACCACGGCCTGGCAGCCTTTTCGCGAGTGAGAACATTGCCGACATTTCGCCTGACGTGGTGGTCAGCGAAGCGCCGGACGGATCATGGCGCGTCGAATTGAACAGCGAAACCTTACCGCGTGTGCTGGTTGACCAAAACTATGTGGCTGAAGTGTCGAAGCAGGCCGATAAGGGCAAGGACCGGGAATTCGTAACCGAATGTCTGCAAAACGCAAGTTGGCTGACGCGCAGTCTCGACCAGCGTGCGCACACTATCCTGAAGGTCGCCCGCGAAATCGTGAAGAAGCAGGATGCATTTCTGGTTCACGGCGTCAGAGGCTTGAAACCCCTTACCCTTCAGATGATCGCTGACGAGATCGACATGCATGAATCCTCGGTCAGTCGTGTCACAAGCGGAAAATACATGCTCACACCGCGGGGCATGTTCGAGCTGAAATACTTCTTCACCACCGCAATCACATCCACCGGAGATGGTGATGCGCACTCCTCCGAAGCGGTTCGCGATCGCATCAAGTCGATGATCGACAGCGAAACCGCAGCGACCGTTTTGAGCGATGATGCAGTCGTTTCAGCGCTTGAAGCTGCTGGGATCAAAATCGCTCGCCGCACGGTGGCAAAATATCGAGACGCCATGATGATCCCCTCCTCAGTCCAGCGCAGGCGTGAAAAGCAGGCTGAGGAAAGAGCGCGCTTGCGCGAACCGGCGTGAACCCTCACCATCCCAGCTGATCAAAACGAATGATTCATTGACAATGGCACTGTGCAGAAATAAGCACGGCGAAGTTCAGTTCCGGCCCAGTCCGAGCTGATATGTGGGATCTGGAGCGACTGTGATTGCGCGGCAGGTCTCGAAACCTCATATTTTTGGCACATCGCAATCTGCATTAACTGTTTCCCACAAGGGGTTACGACAGCGCGGCTTGTTGGGTAGACTTTCGCTAGCTGCTGTGCCGACCATAGTTTGGAGATGACTTTATGTCGCTGCGCATATCCGGCAAACATATGGACATTGGAGACGCGCTGCGCTCCCGCATCGAAGATCGTATCAGCGAAGCCGTCGACAAATATTTCGGCCATGGTTTCAGCGGCCATGTGACGATGGAGAAACAGGGCTCGTTTTTCCTGGCGGATTGCATGCTGCATCTTGATTCAGGCATCAGCCTGCAGGCCAGCGCGCGAGAACCCGATCCGCATGCAAGCTTTGATAAGGCGGCCGAGCGCATCGAAAAGCGTTTGCGACGTTACAAGCGCAAGCTGAAAGACCACCATGCCGGAAACAACCCGCAGGACCGGCTTGATGTTGCCTATTCGGTGATGTCCACTCCCAACGAAGATGAGGAAATCGCCGAAGATTTCGCCCCGCTGGTCGTTGCGGAAAGTTCGGTCACCGTGCGCACCCAGACAGTCGCCATGGCGGTCATGCAGCTAGAATTGATGGATGAGCCGGTCAACGTGTTCAAGAACGCAGCCAATGGCACGGTCAATGTGGTGTACCGCCGTTCCGATGGAAATATTGGTTGGGTCGATCCGGCCTCAATTGCCGGCAGCGCCTAATTCGGACTGCTGCAGTTCGGTTTGCCACAAGGCGGATACTGTAAAGCGCTTATCGGACCATGGGCGCAATGCAAATGTAGAGAGTGCGGGCGCGTCCCGCTTCAGGGTGGAAGTGATGCAATTGATTGACATAATTTCGCGTGACGCCGTGATCGCGAATGCGAAGTCCAATTCCAAGAAGCAGCTTCTGAGCGACATCGCCGATGTTGCGGCGGCTGAAACCGGTCGCGATCCGCGCACAATTTTCGAGTTGCTGCTGCAACGTGAGCGGCTCGGCTCGACGGGAATTGGCAATGGCGTTGCGATCCCGCATGGGAAACTTCCGGATCTTGACCGCATCACGGGCGTTTTTGCGCGGCTCGCCAAACCGGTGCCGTTTGACGCGATGGATGATGAGCCGGTGGACCTCGTCTTCGCAATAATCGCGCCCGAAGGCAGCGGTGCTGACCACCTCAAGGCGCTGTCTCGCATCGCCCGCATCATGCGCAACGCCGATACGCTCGCGGCCTTGCGTCAGACCGATGACCGCGACATCATCTACAGCCTTCTGGGCAATGACGAAAAGGCCAACGCCGCCTGATATTTTTTGGAGAGGCGCCCTAACCCGCCTTCTTCTCGAGCCGTCTGCGATGCAGAATCGGTTCGGTGTAGCCGCTTGGTTGCACAGCCCCATCCAGAACAAGGTCAATCGCGGCCTGAAACGCGATGCTCTGGCTTTCATTGCCAGCCATCGGCTCATAGGCTGCATCGCCAGCATTTTGCTGATCGACGACGGCCGCCATTCTGGTCATCGTTTCCATGATCTGGCTTTTGCTGACGATACCGTGACGCAGCCAGTTGGCCATGTGCTGGCTGGAAATGCGGCAAGTCGCACGGTCTTCCATCAGCCCCACATCATTGATGTCCGGCACTTTTGAACAGCCGACCCCCTGATCGACCCAACGCACAACATAACCCAAAATGCCCTGCGCATTGTTGTCCAATTCGCGCTGAATGTCCTCGGCGGACCAATTCGGGCGTTCTGCAACTGGAACCGACAAAATGTCGGTCAACGCAGCGCGGTCGCGAGCCTTCAGGCCGGCCTGAGCCGCATGAACGTCAACCTCATGATAGTGCGTCGCGTGAAGCGTGGCTGCGGTTGGTGAGGGAACCCACGCGCAGTTGGCACCCGCTTTGGGGTGGCCGATCTTCTGTTCCAGCATATCGGACATCAGGTCAGGCGCGGCCCACATGCCTTTGCCGATCTGTGCATGTCCCTGAAGCCCGCATTGAAGGCCGACATCGACATTCCAGCGCTCATAGGCATCGATCCAGGCCGCCTGCTTCATATCCGCCTTGCGGATCATCGGACCGGCTTCCATAGCGGTGTGAATTTCATCGCCGGTGCGGTCCAGGAAGCCAGTATTGATAAAGCACACCCGGTCCTTGGCAGCGCGAATGCACTCTTTCAGATTGACGGTCGTACGTCGCTCCTCGTCCATAATGCCCATTTTTATGGTGTTGCGCGGCATGCCCAGCGCATCCTCGACGCGATCAAACAGAGCGACAGCGAAGGCGACTTCCTCCGGTCCGTGCATCTTCGGCTTCACCACATACATGGATCCCTGAACCGAGTTGACGCCACGTCCCTCGCCGCCAGCGCCGCCAATATCGTGCAGTGCGCAAAGGGCCGTCACCATGGCGTCCATGATGCCTTCCGGCACTTCGGAATTCTCACCATAGAGGATCGCGGGATTGGTCATCAGATGCCCGACATTGCGCGTCAGCATCAAAACCTGACCCTTGAGTTCGATCGCCTTGCCATGAGCATCGAGATAGCTGCGTGGACCATTGAGGCGGCGGGTGACGGATTTGCCACCCTTGTCAAACGTATCTTCCAGATCGCCTTTCATCAGGCCAAGCCAGTTCCGATAGGCGAGCGCCTTGTCCTCGGCATCAACGGCGGCGATGGAATCTTCATTGTCCATGATCGAAGTCAGTGCGGATTCAAGAACAATGTCGGCGATGCCTGCCTGATCGTTCTTGCCAATGGGATGCTGACGATCGATCACCACATCGGCGTGCAAACCATTGGTTTTCATCAGGATATTGTCGAGGCCTGCCTCTGTTCCATTGTAACCAGCAAACTGAGACGCATCCGCCAGGCCCGTTGCATTGCCACCGGCCATAGCGATAGCAAGCTTCCCATGTTCCACTGAGAAACCGATAGCCTGATCCCAAGACCCAAGAGCCAACGGCATGGAGCGGTCAAGAAACGCGCGGCCCCATGCGATAACCTTGTCGCCACGCACCGGGTTGTAACCCTTGCCCTTTTCAGCGCCGTCGCTTTCAGAAATCGCGTCGGTTCCATAAAGCGCATCATAGAGCGAGCCCCAGCGGGCATTTGCGGCATTGAGTGCATAGCGCGCATTGAGCACGGGCACGACAAGCTGCGGGCCAGGCGTTGTGGCAATCTCAGGATCGACACTTGCCGTGGCCACTTTAAAATCCGGTCCTTCCGGAACCAGATAACCGATCTTGCGCAAGAAGCCCTGATAGGCATCCATGTCGGCGATCGGACCCGGATTGTCTCGGTGCCAGTCGCTGATCTGTTTCTGCAATTCGGCGCGGCGCTGAAGCAATTCGGCATTGCGTGTCGCCAATTCGGAGATGATTGTGCTCAGCGACTGCCAGAAATGGTCGGCCTCGATACCAGTGCCCGGGATGGCCTCGTTGACGATAAAATCATGCAATTGGCGGGCAACTTTGAGGCCTGCGACATCAATTCGGTCATCTGACATTGTTTTTGGCACTCCCAGCCCGGCATTTTAGCGACTGCGCGTCGAAATTCGTTGCGGTTGTTTGGCGCTTCGGCATCGCGCGGTCAACAGGATCGACGGCGCAAATCACCTCAAGGACACAGTTCAAACACATCTCGCGTTTACCAAACTTCTTGGGGTCTCGTTTACGGGCCTTTGCCAGAGTGCTTGTGGCGACAACAAGTACGTTGGCGCAGGGGGACAGTCATGGTTTTGATGATGGAAGCAGTCAAAGCGGCGCCATTTGGCCTGGACGTGTTCGACGCTGATACGCGCCGCGCCGTGCTGGATGTGCAGGTTTATGACGACACGCTGGTCGCGCTGGTCGCGCCTTGTGTTCCAAGGGAACGGATCACAAAGGCGCTTGATGAAGCCTGGGGAGGCGACATTGAAGTGCATTGTGCAAGCGATCTCGCAGCCGGTGGCAACATCTGGAACTGACCGACGGTTAGCCGCGTTCAATGACGCGTGGCCAGTGCAAGGCCATCCACCACAGCGGTGAAGATGCGGGCCTGCTGAAACTCGGCCCGTGGGCAGAGCGTTCGCATTTCCTGCGAGACCAGCCCCATCAGGCTTGATCCGCCAACCAACACGATACTGGATATGTCAGCCGGATCGACACCGGCCCGCGCCAGCGTGCTGTCGGCGGCCGACCTCATGTGCCGGCGGTTTTCATCCAGCGTCTCATCCATCGTTTCCGGCGTGAGCGGCGCGACAAGCCCCGGCTCGATAAATCCCATATCCACCGCGCCGGCCCTTGCGCCCGTGTTGACGTCTATTTTTGCCGCTTCAACGGCGAAGGCGAGAGCGTGGCCACTTTGATCTTCGATCAGGGTCAATAGACGTTCCACAATGCGCGGCTGCAGTGCCAGTCGCACCATCTCCTCGACTTCGCGCTTCACCTTGGCCGAATAAAGGAACGGAATGTGCGACCAGGTGGCCAGGTCGGCGTAGAGACGTCGGGGCACCGGCAGCAATCCGCTTTGCATTTCCCGCCGCAACATGCCGCCCAGTCCGAGCTGCGGCATGGCATGGGCAAGCGAAATCAGACGGTCGAAGTCGGTTCCGCCAAGCCGGATGCCGTAACTGGCGAGGATGTCAATCGCACCGCCGCTGTTTCGAAAGACGCAGAAATCCGACGTTCCACCGCCAATATCAACCACAAGCCCCAAGCCTTCAGCCCTGTGCTGGTCATGCGCAGCAAGTGCGGCTGCTTCCGGTTCCGGCAAGAAGTCGACCTGCTCGAACCCGGCGGCACGATAGCAGGCCGTCAGATCGGCCAGCGCTCGACGATCCCGGTCGGGATTATCGGAGTGGAACCGGACCGGGCGGCCCGACAGAACCTTCTTGAACGCGCGGCCCGCCTGCTGCTCGGCGCGTTGCTTTATTTGCGAGAGAAAGGCGCAGATGATGTCGGCAAGCGTTTGCCTGCTCCCGCCGATGAGGGTCGGTTCATGCAGCAAGTCCAACCCCAACACGCTTTTGAGGGCGCGCATATAGCGCCCTTCATATCGCTCGATCAGCGCATTCGACGCCTCCTGACCGATCAACATGGGTTCGCCAAGAGGGAAAAAGACAGCCGTGGGTAGGGTTTCAGCCCCCGCTTCCACTGCAATCCGCTCAATACCGTCTTGTGTCATGATCGCAGCCGCCGAATTCGACGTGCCGAAATCAATGGCGAGCGTATCGACAAGCTGACCAGCCATTGTCGTCACAATCATATTTTGAAGGGGGACGCGGCTGCTACAGCACGCGGCTCAGCGATGCAACCCCAACCGTTCTCAAATCGCCCTGTGCACATGGCGCATTGTTCACACGGACCGAAACGGCTACGCCTTCGCCATGTCGGGGATTCTCTTCAAAATGGCCGTTATCGGCGCCGCAGGCATCGGGTCACAATGGGCAGCTTGGCGGTTGCGCATTCCCGCAATCGCGCTGCTTTTGGTGTCGGGCTTCATTCTTGGTCCGGTCACGGGTTATCTCAACCCGCAGCAAGACTTTGGCGACGTCTACAAACCCGCCATCGCCCTTGCCGTTGCAATCATCCTGTTCGAGGGCGGTTTGACCCTCAATTTCAAGGAGATCCGCGAGACTTCGGTCGCCGTCCGGCGCATTGTGATGTTTTCCGGCCCGCTGGTCTGGTGCTTTTCAGCGCTTGCCGCACACTATGCCGCCGGTCTCGCCTGGCCTGCCGCGATTGTGCTCGGCGCCATTCTGGTTGTGACCGGCCCAACCGTGATCATGCCTCTTCTGCGACAAGCGCAGTTGAAACAGCGTCCGGCGTCGCTGTTGCGGTGGGAGGCCATTGTCAACGATCCGATCGGTGCACTGTTCGCGGTCATTGCCTTTGAAACCTATCTCGTCATCCATGGTGCGCATGACGGCACGACGCTGGTGCTGCGCCTGTTTGGTGCGGCGGCCATGGCGATCATCGGCGGCTATGTGACCGGCCGACTGCTCTCTGCTGCCTTCATACGTGGCCATGTGCCGGAATATCTCAAAGCCCCGCTGATTTTTGCCGTGGTCCTGCTGGTTTATGCGCTGTCCAATCTTGTGCTGGAAGAATCCGGGCTGCTCACCGTGACGGTGATGGGCATTACGCTTGCTAATTCTCGATTTGCGAGCCTCAACGAAATGCGACGGTTCAAGGAAACGGCGACAATTCTGCTCGTTTCCGGCTTGTTCATCATGCTCACCGCATCTTTGGACATGTCCGCCCTCGCTTCGCTGGGCTGGGGTGCCGTCGCCTTCGTTCTTCTGATCCTGTTTATCGTACGTCCCGCTGCGATCTTTCTCGCTACAATCGGCGCGGGGCTTGATCTGCGCGAACGCACTCTGATCTCATGGATAGCGCCAAGAGGCATCGTTGCCGTCGCAGTTTCGGGATTGTTCGGCACAGCGTTGACCGATATCGGCGTTGCGGGCGGCGCGCAGCTGACCGCCCTCACCTTCGCGGTGGTGGCAAGCACCATCCTGCTGCACGGATTTTCCTTGTCACCCCTGGCAAGCTGGCTTGACCTGAAATCCGCCGAACGGCCTGGCGTCTTGATCGTTGGCGGATCAAAATGGGCGGAAGGTTTTGCATCAGCCCTCAAATCGGCAGACCTGCCGGTGCTGATCTGCGACTCCAACTGGGATCATATTCGCAGCGCAAGACTAGCCGATATCCCTATCCATTTCGGTGAAGTGCTTTCCGAAGCCGCACATCACGATATCGTCTTCAACCGCTACGGAAACGTTGTCGCCGCTACCGACAATGATGCCTACAATTCTCTCGTCTGCACAGAATTTGCTGCCGAGTTTGGTCGCAGCCACGTCTTCCAGATCGGGCAGACCACTGGCGGCGAAGATCGCCATGCCTACAGTTTCACCGTGGGGGGACGACCGTTATTCTCTCCGCAAAGGGGCCTGTCAGCGTTACGGGCGGATGTTTGGCGCGGAAGCGAGTTTCAAGTCACCGGCCTTTCGGATGAGTTTGGGTTTTCCGACTATCTGGACAGCCGTGCAGAAGATGCAGCCGTTATCTGCTGGGTAAAGCCGGATGGCACACTCATTTTTCCGGCAGCGCAGGACAATGCCGAGCCGGAAGCGGGTGACAAGGTCATCGCTTTTGGCCAGCCACCGCAAAAGGGCCGCACCCGCCAGGACGAGCAGCAAGACGCGTCACAATCATGAGCCAGTGCCGTCTTTATCTTACCGCGCGCAAGCCGGAAGCCAATCACATTGCGAGCATACTCGACCCCCTGCTGGAAGATGAAGGCATCCCGACCGCCCTCTTCGAAAGCGACGAGGCTGCCGGAGAGTGGTGTTATTCCGTCTACGTATCAGTTGACGACCGCGACATTTGGGTTGATCGCCTGCTTGAAATGCTGGGCGGTGATGGGTTCGGGCTGGCATTTGAAACGGAACGACTGGACGACGATGTCGACTGGATCAGCGCTACTCTTGCCGATCTCGCACCCGTTCGGGCCGGGCGGTTTCTGGTTCACGGCTCGCATGACCGAGCGTTTGCCCGATCCGCTCCCGTCGCGGTGGAAATCGATGCTGGGCAGGCCTTTGGCACCGGCCATCATGGCACGACTGCCGGATGTCTCGATCTCATCGAAACCGTATTGCGGCGGTGTCGCCCGGCCTTTGTCATGGATATCGGCACCGGTTCGGGAGTGTTGGCCATTGCGGTTGCCAAGGCTGCTCGCGTGCCGGTGCTGGCCACGGATATTGATCCGGTCTCCACCCGCACCGCAAAGCAAAACGCGCGCAACAATGCCGTTTCCAGCCACATAAGCTTCGAAACATCGGTTGGCTTTCGCCACCATGTCTTTCGGGAAGCGCCCGCCGCGCGGCTGATCATCGCCAATATTCTGGCGAGGCCTCTGGAGGGACTGGCAGCATCCATGCGCCGCCATGCGGAAACGGGTGCGGATATCGTTCTGTCAGGCCTGCTGCCGCATCAGGGCAATCGCATCGTCGCAACCTATCGCCAGCACGGGTTCGACTTTCAGCGGCGTCACATCCGTGATGGATGGCTGAGCCTGCTGCTGAGGGCTAGGTGATCGCAAAAAACAAAAGGGCGGGCCCGAAAGCCCGCCCTTTTGGCATTTGATCTTCTGTCCAGATCAGAATGGGTAGTTGTAAGCGCCCTGCTTGCGAATGTCTTCACGCTTGAGGCCAGCACCTGCCAGCGTTTCATCATCAAGGTTCATCAAGGCGCCGTTCACATAGCGGCGAGCCTGTTTTTCACGGGCGGCGATCATGCGGTCGAAAAATTTCATCTTTTCGGTCTCCTTCAGCGTTGGCCGGATGCCAACCTCTTTCGACACGCAATGTAGGCCGCTTGCTGGCAGTGAGTAGCGCTGGTTGAGCATATTTGCCCTGCATGCGACGCATAGCCGCTTAACAAAGCGTTACGGCAAGGTGAGTGCGGGGTGCTCCCACAAAGCGTTGCGGTGGGTTGAGGGGTCAATGCTGTTGCAACGCTCGCATCACGCTCGTGATCTTGATATTCCTGCCTCAAACACAAGCGAGACGCTGCCATGTTTCAATCCTTCGAAGCACCGTCCAACCCTGTTTCGGGAGATCGCCGATTGCGCAAGCTGCGCAGATGGATGCGCGATCACGAATTGGATGCGCTTGTCGTTTCCCATGCCGATGAACAGCGCAATGAATATCTGCCCGCTTGTGCGGAGAGGCTGGCCTGGATTTCCGGTTTCACCGGCTCGGCGGGCGAAGCCCTGATCCTGCATGACAAAGCCATTCTTTTCGTCGATGGACGCTACACGCTTCAGGCCGCTGATCAGACCGACAGCGCGCATTGGGCCATCGAAAGCCTGGTCGAAACGCCCGTCCATGTGTGGCTTAAGCGCAACATCGAGCAGGGCGCAGTTGTTGGCTGCGATCCGGCCCTGCTGACGTCCGACGAGGTCTCAAACCTGTCGAAGGCCGTTGAATCGCGTGGAGGACGCCTGCGTTTGCTCGCCGAAAATCCGATCGATCAGGTTTGGGAGGACCGCCCTGCCCCGCCCGATGGATCGGTCAAAATCCATGACTTTGAGTTCGCCGGCCGGCTCAGCGCAGACAAGCTTGAGGAGATGCGCAAGGCAATGGCTGAACGGGAGGCCGATCTTTGCCTGCTTACCGATCCAGCTTCGATATGCTGGCTGTTCAACATACGCGGCAGCGATGTCGCGCACACACCGCTGGTGCTGGCGCGTGCCATCCTGCGCCGCGAGGGAGACCCGCTGCTCTACATCGATCCCGAGAAACTGGACATCGAGGTGCGCGCCTTTCTCACGCAGATCGCGGAGCTGCGGGAACCTTCCGTCTACTTCGATGACCTTGCCCGGCTGAGCAGCCATCGGCGCGTCATGGTTGATCCGCAACGCAGTGCGCATGCCAACGCGCTTGCTGTTGCGGAAGCGGGCGGAACGGTGATCAAGGCGATGGACCCGGCAGTTATCCCTCGCGCGGTGAAGAACGATACCGAAATTGCCGGTACCCGCAACGCGCATCTGCGTGATGGGTCGGCTATGGCAAGCTTTCTCGCCTGGCTGGATGCGCAGGAGCCCGGCTCGGTCGACGAAATTGCGGCGGCCCAAACCCTTGAGCAGTTTCGAGCGGACATGGCAGGCAACATGCCGTTGCGCGACATTTCCTTCGATACGATTTCCGGCTCGGGCCCCAATGGCGCGATTGTGCATTATCGCGTGACCCATGACACGAACCGAACATTGCAGGCGGGGGAGTTGTATCTGACCGATTCCGGCGGCCAGTATGATGACGGCACGACGGATATCACCCGCACCGTCGTGATCGGCGAGCCGGATGCGCGGCAAAGACGCAGCTTCACACTGGTTTTCAAAGGCCACATCGCCATCGCCACGGCCCGCTTTCCAAAGGGCACGCGCGGAGTTGATATCGATTCTCTCGCAAGGGTGGCCTTGTGGAAGGCTGGCATGGACTATGGCCACGGAACCGGTCATGGCGTCGGCTCGTATCTCTCGGTGCATGAGGGCCCGCAAAATATCTCCAAGCGGGGCATGCAGACCTTGCTGCCCGGCATGATCCTGTCAAACGAACCGGGATATTACCGTACCAATGAGTTCGGAATCCGCATCGAAAACCTCCTGCTGGTGCGCGAAGCTATGGAGATCGACGGTGGCGACACTCCAATGCTGGGTTTTGAAACGCTCACACTGTGCCCGATCGACCAGAGACTGATCGACCCGATACTGTTGACGGATGAGGAATTGCATTGGCTTAACGCCTATCATGGCTGGGTACGGCGTGAGTTGACGCCGCTCGTCTCCAATGACGTCGCTGACTGGCTGCATCAGGCAACCGAACCCATGATCCGCGAATTGCCCGCCGCATCGGCTTGACCGCCAAACTCTACCCAAACGCCTGCCGCAAGGCCAGCAATACGGCCAATGCACCAATCACCGCAGCGACAAAGGGAAGTCGCGTCGACAGAATCGCTGCGGTAGCAAGTGCGACCCATTCGATCCAGGTCCCGTTGAGCGCAGCCGGCACGACCAAAGTGGTCATCACGGCAACGGGTACGGCTTCAAGCGCAGCTTCAACGCGATAGGGGATCGGCTCAAAGCGCACCAGGATGAAATGCCCGGCGAGACGGTTCACCAAAGTCACCAGCGCGCCGATGAAGATCAGTTGCAGCATGAAAGGGTCGAAGCTTGCCACCATCAGATCGGCTCCGTTCCAGAGCGCTCGGCCGATTTGGCAAGCAGCGCCGCGACACCCATGCCGCAGAGACCGCCTGCCCCGATATGATAGGGCGACCCAACGAGCAGATAGGTCGTGGCCGCAACGCTGGCGCTGACGGCAAAAATGATCGCCGCATTGGGTTTGGATCGGAACCCCATCACAAGACACAAAAAGTAGATCGGCACCAGCACATCCAGCCCGAAAAGCCGCGGCTCCGTGATCAGGACACCAAAAGCCGCGCCTGTGGCCGTCGCGGTGAGCCAGATGACGTAGAGAACGAGGCTGAGGCCCATATAGTAGTGCCAGGAAAGGCCGCGGTCCGTCTCAACGCGCTTCAGCCCCATGGCCAGGGAAACGTCCTGCAACAGGAACAGAGCCGACAGCAGGCGCGGTTTCGAGAGCGGTTCCAGTTGGCGGCCAATCGCTGCCGAGTAAAGGACCAGACGAAAGTTTACAGCAAAGATCGCCAGCGCAATGACCCAGATCGGATTGCCGCCGGGAAAAAGTTCCCACATCACGGTCTGGCTCGCACCGGCAAAGAACAGCGCGCTTTGCAGGACAACATCCCAGAATCCGGCGCCTGCATTGACACCGAGCGTGCCGACCACAAGTCCAAATGGCCAAACCGACAAGAGGAAAGGCAAGCTGTGGCGAATGCCGTCGCGAAAGTTCTGTTTGTCGGAGGTCATTGGCCTTGCAGTCACCCACGACCGACGAGTTTGAACCAGCCATCCTCGTCGAGCGTTTCGACGCCCAGTTCCGCAGCCTTTTTGAGTTTCGATCCGGCACCCGGGCCAGCCACGACCAGATCGGTTTTGCCGGAGACCGATCCCGACACTTTCGCGCCCAACCGTTCCGCCATCGCCTTGGCTTCATCGCGGGTCATCTGCTCCAGCGAGCCCGTAAACACTAAAGTCTTGCCTGCCACGGGAGAGTCCGACGCGGCCTGCTCCACAGGTTCAACCGTCACAGAAGCGAGCAACTCATCAACCACGGAGCGATTATGCGGCTCCTCGAAAAACTGCACCAGCGCCCGGGCGGCAGTCTCGCCGATCCCGTCAATGTCTGTGAGATCATCCCATGCGGCATCTGCAAAGCCGCGCGCATCCTGTGCCGCCTGCATGAGCGCCTCAATTGTTCCATAGTGGCGAGCAAGCAGTTTCGCATTGCCTTCACCAATGTGACGAATGCCAAGAGCGTAGATAAACCGATGCAAAGCGATGGTACGACGCGCATCGATGGCTGAGAACAGCCGTGAGACACTGGTTTCGCCATAGCCGTCACGCTCAACAAGGGCGGGATGGCCCTCCTTGCCGTCGCGCTGTTGCAGCGTGAAAATCTCAGCCGGATTGGTGACCAGCCCCCATTCGTGAAAGGCCTCGGCCTGTTTTTCGCCAAAGCCATCAATGTCGAACGCATTGCGCGACACAAAATGCTTCAACTTTTCAATGGCTTGCACCGGGCAAATCAGCCCGCCCGTACAGCGGCGTACCGAATCAAGCTTTCCGGTCTTTTCATTGACATCGCGCACCGCAGCGCTGTCACATGCCGGGCACGTTTCAGGAAAAACAAAAGGTTCTGAACCGTCGGGCCGCTTCGATAGATCGACATCCAGCACCTTCGGGATCACATCACCGGCACGATAGATGCTCACCGTATCCCCAACCCGAAGGTCGCGGCCTTCGCGGATCGGTTGTCCGTCCGACCCAATCCCCGCGATGTAGTCTTCATTGTGCAGCGTCGCGTTTGACACAACGACACCGCCAACCGTTATCGGGGTAAGCCTTGCAACGGGCGACAAAGCGCCAGTGCGGCCGATCTGAATTTCGATGGCTTCCAGAACGCTGGTCGCTATCTCCGCCGGAAATTTATGCGCAATCGCCCAGCGCGGGCTGCGTGAAACGAAGCCGAGCCGCCTTTGCAGCGCCAGATTGTCAACCTTGTAGACAACACCGTCAATATCGTAGTCGAGCGCGGCACGCTGTTCCTCGATTTTGCGATAATGGTCGATCAGCGCCTCAACCGTTTCCAGCCTTGTCGCGAGCGGATTAGTGGCAAAGTCCCATTCGGCCAGCAGCTCAACCATCGCCAATTGCCCGTCACGAGGCACCTCGCTCATGTCTCCCCAGGCATAGGCAAAATAACGTAAGGGCCGTTCGGCGGTGATTGCCGCATCAAGCTGGCGCAGGGAGCCAGCCGCCGTATTGCGCGGGTTCACGTAAGTTGGCTTGCCTTCGGCCTCCATACGCGCATTGAGGGCGGCAAAATCCTGTTTTCCCAGATAGACTTCGCCCCGCACCTCAACGACCTCGGGCACCGATGAGCCTGACAGCGTGTCGGGTATGTCGCTGATCGTGCGCGCATTGGCCGTCACGTCTTCGCCAACCGCGCCGTCGCCGCGCGTCACGGCATGGACAAGCTTTCCGTCTTCATAGCGCAATGCCAGAGACAGTCCGTCGATCTTCGGTTCCGCCGTGAAGGCAAGCGGGGCATCTGGGCTGATTTTGAGAAAGCGCTTCACCCGGCCCACAAATTCAGCGACATCCTCATCGCTGAACGCATTGTCGAGCGACAGCATCGGGATACGATGGGCGATCTTGGGAAAGCGCCCCGCCGGTGCGGAGCCGACTTTTTTGGAGGGAGAGTCCGGCTCAACCAGATCGGGAAACGCCTCCTCCAGTTTCCGTAGCTGCGCGCGCAAGTCATCATAATCAGCATCGCTAATGGTCGGCGCATCCTCACCGTGATAGCGCGCATCATGCTCGGCGATCTCATGCGTTAAGGCTGCGATCCGCTCGCCCGCTTCGCCCGAAGACAGTGATGACACTTCGTTGCGACCGGCACTCAAAGCCGCGCTCCGGCCAGCAGGCTTTCGGCTGCGGCTTTAGCCTCTTGGGTGACCTGCGCGCCAGCCAGCATGCGTGCAATTTCGTCACGCCGCGCATCGGCCTCCACGGGTTTCACGCGGGTTTCCACAGCGGCCTCATCCTTTCCCGCCGACCCTTTTGAAATGACCAGATGGTTCGACGCGCGGGCGGCAACCTGAGGTGCGTGGGTGACACTGAGCACCTGCACCTGCACGGCCAGTTTTGCCAACCGCGCGCCGATAGCGTCGGCAACCGCCCCGCCGACGCCTGTGTCGATCTCATCAAAGATCAATGTTGGGGCTGACCCATGATCGGCCAAAGCGACTTTCAAGGCCAGCAAAAACCGCGACAACTCACCGCCAGAGGCAACTTTCATCAAAGGCCCCGGCCTTGTGCCCGGGTTGGTTTGCACATGAAACTCGATCGTGTCCCGCCCGGAAGCGGAAATCGCCTCCTTGTCGGTGCTGTGTTCAACGAACAGGCGCGCTTCGCCCAACTTCAGATCCGGCAACTCGGCCATAACGCATTGCGACAGCTCTTCGGCTGCCGCGCTGCGCGCTTCGGAAAGCGTCGCCGCCTGAGCCTCAAGCGTCTTGCGGGCGGAAGCCGTTTGCTCTTCCAGTTCAGCCAGGCGTGTTTCCCCCGAGTCGAGTTCAGCGAGATCAGACGCCAGTTGTTGCGCCAGATCGGGCAGTTGCTCCACCGCAACCGCATATTTGCGGGACGCAGCCCGCAGCGCAAAAAGCCGCTCCTCGGTCTCCTCCAACTCGCGCGGTTCGAACTGGGTCTTGCGCTGCGCCTCTTCCAGAGCGGCCTCCGCCGTCGCGAGAGCATCCAATGCGGCCCCGAAGGCATCGACTACCTCGTCCAACAGGCCGGACGCCGCGCCAGATTTGCGCTCTAGCGATCGCATCGCGCTCACCAGCGTCGGCACAGGCGAAGTAGACCCGTTCAGAACCTCGTAAGCCTCGTTAATGTCGCTGACGATCTTTTCCGCCGACATCATGGTCTGGCGACGGTCGGCCAGGTCTTCCTCTTCTCCCGGCTGCGGCGCGAGCGTGGTGAGTTCATCGACGCTGGCCCGAAGATAGGCGCTTTCTCGCGCGGCTTGCTGAATGCGCGCCCGCATCTTGTTGAGCGCTTCACGCGAGGCTTTCCATTCGCCGTAAGCCGCCGCAACTCTCTGGCAAAGCTCGTCCAGGCCACCAAATGCATCGACCAGGGCACGATGCGCATCCGCATCGACCAGGGCCCGCTCTTCATGCTGGCCGTGAATTTCGACGAGCATCTGCCCCGCCTCGCGCAACAGCGACACGCTGACGGGGTTGTCGTTGATGAAGGCGCGGGTACGTCCGTCCACATTCTGCGTGCGGCGCAAAATGATAGTGGCCGGGGCGTCACCGGCCTCGACCAGATCATGGCGCACAAGCCAGTCCGCGATGGGGTGCTGCGCCGAAACGTCGAAAACGGCAGTCACCTGACCCTGCTTTGCACCGCTGCGCACCAGCCCACCATCACCACGCGCGCCAAGAGCCAATGAGAGCGAATCGAGCAGGATTGATTTTCCCGCCCCCGTTTCCCCCGACAAAACGGCAAGCCCCTCGCTGAACTCAATGTCCAGCGAACGAATAAGCACGATGTCGCGAATGGAAAGCAGGCTGAGCATCTGCAGGCCGGGCCGACGGTCACAAATGTCGGCAATTTAGCGAATTTGGTGGTTTCAGACCAGCCTCAAGACAGAACAAAAAATGAACCTCTTGGCCCTTGGTTCAAGCGCCCACGATAAATTTGGCGGCGCGAGAAATCCAGGAGCCTTGGTTTTCAGACGGCCGCAAGCCCCCCTGCTCGAGCAGGGCATAAGAATCGCGATACCACTGGCTGTCCGGGAAGTTGTGGCCAAGCACGGCCGCCGCGGTCTGCGCCTCCGATGTCAGACCGAGCGCGTAATAACTCTCCGTCAAACGGGCGAGCGCCTCTTCCACGTGGCGCGTATCCTCAAAGCGTTCGACAACGCTGCGATAGCGGTTGATCGCGGCGAGATATTCCCTGCGCTCCTGGTAGTAGCGGCCCACCAGCATTTCCTGCCCGGCGAGTTGGTCCTTGGCGATGCGCATCTTACGCTTGGCGTCTTCGACATATTCCGAGTCGGGATATCGCGTAACGACTTCGTTCATCGCGCGAAACGTTTCGCGCGCAGCGCGTTGGTCGCGCGTCACGTCGGACAATTGCTTGAAATGCGACATGCCCACCAGATACTGCGCGTAGGCCGCCTCCTTGTGGGCCGGATAGAGCGACACAAAGCGTTTGCCCTGCGAAATGGCTTCCGGGAAATCACCAGCCTGATAGGCCAGATAGGTGGAAAGCACACCGGACTTGCGCGCAAACTCCGAATAGGGGTGCTGTCGGTCGAGTTTGGCCAGTTTCTTGCGGGCCTGACGTGTGTCGCCCGCTTCCACATTGGCCAGCGCTTCATTGTAGGTCTGATCAGCCGGAACAGTGGGGTCAACAAAGGCTTCAAGATCATCATCGCCGGCGCAAGCGCTCAGCGTGAGTGCCGCGCCCAGGGCCAGCATCGGGATACCAAAGGCCTTCAAACGGATCCGACTCGCTACCGACATCTTCTCAACCCATTTCAGCTGGCGTGCACTGTTTCGCCGCCACTCTTCTACTCATCCACCGCCAGCATGCGCAAGCGGCTCTATCGACACGCCAGACAATCGACCCGCGATAGATACGATGTTTCGCACCTGACTGGAACTCAACCATCTGCGAGGTCCGCGACGCGCGCTCACTGCGCTTCAATTGCTGCGATTTTGAGGCAAATGCGACCGCCAGAACCAGCGCTGGAGCACGTCTTGCCCAATTTCGCAAGTGCTCGATCGCGAATGCTGCGCTGCGCGGTGTCAGTTCTTGTCTGCGGCGAAGGCCGGGGCGTTAATCGCCATGACTTCCAGACGCATGGCGGGCTGCCCGACCTGATCAACATCCGTCCATTCGTAATTTGCCGGATCAGACAAAAGCGCCTGCACGGCCATGGCATTGAGCTTGTGACCACCGCGATAGGACCGATAGCAGCCCAGAATCTGCGCACCGGCCAGAGCAAGGTCGCCCACAGCATCAAGTGTCTTGTGACGGACAAATTCGTCTTTGTAACGCAGACCTTCAGGATTGATGATCTTGTTGTCATCGCAGATGACAACGGAATTTTCCAAGCTTGACCCAAGCGCGAAACCGGCTGCCCAGTATTTCTCGACATCTTTCATGAAGCCGAATGTGCGAGCGCGCGACAGTTCCTTGCGAAAAATGTCAGGCGTCATGTCGGATGCGAATTTCTGACGCCCGATGATTTGGGCGTCGAAATCAATTTCGACTTCAAACCGCGTCGTATCATGCGGCAAAAACACGCTCCAGCTGCCGCCCATCTCGAAGCGCACTTCGCGCATGACGCGCAGATAACGACGCGGACGGTTTTGCTGAACAAGACCGACACGGTCGATGGACTCAACGAACACTTCGGACGATCCGTCCATGACGGGAATCTCGGCGCTGTCCACCTCGATAATGGCATTGTCGACATGAAGTGCAACTAGAGCGGCCATAAGGTGCTCAACCGTCATGACATAGACGCCACCGGGCCGACCCAGCACTGTACACAGATCGGTCGCACCGATGGATGATACCAAAGCCGGAATATCGAATTGCTGAACCGCAGGCAGATCAACACGCTGAAAGACAATGCCGGTATCGGCATCAGCCGGATTGATGGTGATCGAAACGGGCTTGCCACTGTGAACACCAACGCCGGACAATTCTATACAGCCCGACAAGGTGTTTTGATAATCGCTCGCGCATTTCTTCATATCAGTTCCATTCCCGCAAACACTCAGACCGGCGGCAAAGGCAAATCGTTTTGCAACGCTACCCAATCACACTATGCGAGAGTTTGGATCACATCGAACCCCAAGAACCCTTTGTCCCCGTTGGTTCAGAATCATCGCGAGTCACCAGCCCCTTCGCTCACCGACATAATAGGCTTTGCCACATTTTTGTCCAAATCACGCTTTCTTACGCGATGTTACTGGTTTCATTCGACTTTAACGCAGTTTCGCAGCGGCCTGAATTGCTTAGCAAAACGCTGTGTGGATTCGTCGAATTTATCACCTCGTCTTTAACAATTGGTTAGGAACCGATTTGCTCCGGTGTTGCTGCGCCAGGCCTCAATTAGCCTGGCGTCGCAAAAATGCAGGAATATCAAGTTGATCTTCCTCAGCTGACAGGCGCTGATTCGCCGCCTTGCGGCCATGCTGATCAAGCGAACCCGACATACGGCCTTCAGAAGCATCATCACGGGTTCTTTGTGCGGAACTGCGTTGATGGTCCACGGCGCCCTGTTCCGATCCGGTCGGCGCTCCACGCAAACTGTTGGTGAGTTTCTCAAACAGGCCTTTGGGCCCGTTCTCGCGCGTGGTCGCCTCGGCATCACGATTGAGCTCTTGCTGCGCGACGGCGGAAAAATCTTCAGGCTGCGGCATGCGCGGTGCTGATGCAGTCGCAATTTCCTCGTCCGGCGCATCCATCTGCTCCTGCAAAGCGGTCGCAAATTCGGCATCGGAGAATGGATCGGAGAGTTCGGCGGCTTCCGGCTCAGCTTCAACAGCCTCGACCGGCGCTGGCGCAGGGGATTTTGGTGTCGCGATGGACAGCTCCTGCTCGACGGCTTGCGCCTTTTCGGCAGCCTGCGACTTCTGCGTGATGGCGGCAGCAACAGGTGCTACGGATGCAGCAGCCGTCGCATCGGTCTTCACTTCAGCGGCTACGGATGCATCCGGTGTCGCGCGGCCCATGGCCGATTGGCGAATACGCTCAGCCGCATCGTTCATGCGTTGCAGGTTCTTCTCAACACCCACAGCGTCGGATTCGATGCCAGTAGCCACTACGGAAACGCGAATGGTGCCCTCCAGCGTTTCGTCAAAAGTTGCGCCGAGAATGATGTTGGCGTCAGCGTCGACCTCCTCGCGAATGCGGGTGGCGGCTTCATCGACCTCAAACAGCGTCATATCCTGACCGCCGGTGATGGAGATGAGCAGACCCTGCGCACCGGACATGGATGTTTCATCAAGCAGCGGGTTGGAAATGGCGGCTTCCGCAGCGGCCATGGCACGGCCTTCGCCCGACGATTCGCCGGTTCCCATCATGGCGCGACCCATTTCGCGCATGACGGAACGCACATCTGCAAAGTCGAGATTGATCAGACCTTCCTTGACCATCAGATCGGTGATGCAGGCCACGCCGGAATAGAGCACCTGATCCGCCATGGAAAAGGCTTCGCCAAAGGTGGTCTTGTCATCAGCAATGCGGAACAGGTTCTGATTGGGAATAACGATCAGCGTGTCGACGCATTTTTGCAGCTCTTCGATGCCCTGTTCGGCCAGCAGCATGCGGCGATTGCCTTCAAACGAGAATGGCTTGGTCACCACACCCACCGTCAGGATGCCGGCATCGCGAGCGGCTCTTGCAACCACCGGTGCGGCACCCGTGCCGGTTCCACCGCCCATACCGGCGGTGACGAAGGCCATATGGGTTCCGTTGAGATGATCGACGATCTCATCAATGCATTCCTGCGCCGCCGCCTCACCGACTTCCGGCTGCGAGCCTGCTCCGAGGCCTTCGGTCACAGCGACGCCCATTTGGATCAGCCGGTCGGCCTTCGACATGGTCAACGCCTGCGCATCCGTGTTGGCGACCACAAATTCAACGCCCTGAAGGCCGGAGGCGATCATGTTGTTGACGGCATTGCCGCCGCCGCCGCCGACACCGAAGACGGTGATGCGCGGCTTCAACTCCGTGATATCCGGCTTTTGCAGATTGAGAGTCATGATACTGTCCTCATCGTTTTGGCCCCGCGGCCAGTTGGTTGATCCCGACATCGCGGGGTTCGAGATAGTCAAAAATTCTGTTTCAGCCAGCGCCCCATACGCGCCAAAGAACCACTTCCTGCCGCCGCGAGCAGGCCGCTGGCGAATCCACCACGGTGTTCATATTCGTGTGCGGCATGTTGCGGATAAACCAGCAAGCCAGCAACCGTTGCGAAAGCTGGCCCCTTGGCTGTTCTGGGAAGGCCGGACACACCCATCGGGCGCCCCAGCCGAACATTTGAATCAAGCACTTGTTGGGCGACATCGGCCACGCCCGCCAACTGGCTCGCACCGCCGGTCAGAACGATTCGATTGCCCGCTGCGGCTGCAAAGCCCGACGCATTGATGCGATCGCGCACCATCTCCAGCGTCTCTTCGATTCGCGGGCGGATCACATGTCCCAACTGAGACGGCGAAATTTGAGAAATGACACGCTCCTCGTCGGCATCGATCGGAGGAATGTGAATCACATCCGTGAGGCTGGCCTCCTGCGGCATGGCGGTGCCGTGCAGCACTTTGATCCGCTCCGCCTCCGCTTCGGAGGTGGAGAAAACGCGCGCAATATCGCGAGTGACATGACGTCCGCCGACCGCGATTGCATCGACATGAACCACGTGGCCGCCCAGAAAGATCGAGACCGTCGTCGTGCCACCTCCCATATCAATACAGGCGCAGCCGATACGCGTTTCATCGGCAACCAGAGTCGACAACCCACTGGCATAGGGAGAGGCCACCATCGCTTCGACAAAGAGGTGCGAACGATTGATACAGTTTTCCAGATTGAGCAGCGGCGCCGAATCGGCGCTGATCATGTGCATATCGACACCCAACTCGCGGCCTGCCATGGAGATGGGGTCCTCGATGCCATTGCTGCCATCGAGCGAGTAGCCAATCGGCAGGGCATGCAAAATCGTGCGCTCATCGCTGTTGAGGTGGTCGACTCCCGCGCTCATTGCCGCGTCAATATCGCCCTGCGACACTTCGCGATCTGCGATGAGAACGCTGGAAGAAAACGTGTCGCTCGCAAGGCGCCCCGACGTAACCGACATGATGAGCGAATCGACGGTCAAACCGGCCGCATGTTCGGCGCGATCCACGGCGAGCCGCAAGGCCTTCTCCGCTTCGACCATGCCAACCACAACGCCGGACTTAATGCCGCTTGACCTTTGGTGCCCGAATCCCAGAATCTCGACGGAATGCGATCTGCTCGACAATTCGCGCGCCGACATATTCGGTGTCAGTCGCGCGATGACGCAACACACCTTGGTCGAACCGATATCGACAACCGATACGACGGTTGAACGGCCCTGCGCGAGCCGCTTGCGATGGATCGCGGTTCTGGAAGGCGCAAACACCTAGAGCTTCCTCTCCGCTTTCTTCATCGCTTTCAAACGCGCCGACACGAGTTCGGCACGCGCTTCCGACGCTTCTTCATCCAATTGCAAAGTGAGACGATCGGACAGACGAGCATCGATCACGGCAACCTTGCGCTCCAGCAGACGATCTTCCGCTTGAAAACGGGCGATCCGGTCCAGCGCTTCGGCGGACGCATGTTCGGGCAACCGCAGACGCATGCCATTGGCCAGAACGATGTCCCAGCGCCGGTCCGCTACGCGCAAATAAGCCGCGACACGGCCTGCAATTTCGGGATGTTTGGCGACAAGGGGCAGAATCGAGCTAGCCTTCAATGCCGCACCGGTGCCAACCAGATGGGGCAGATGCGCAAAGCGGTTGGAAAGGAGATCGGCAATTCCGAATCCGGTGATGCGCTCGCCATCACGATCAACAATTGTGAGATGATCCTGGTGCTGCCACACCGCCATGGCGCGCCGCTCGGCCACGGCAACGGTCAGCGTGTCAGGATAGAGCTTGCGAATTGCAACGGCCCGAACCCAGGGCAGATCAAGCAAACGCTGACGCGCCTCACCTGCGTCAAAACCGACAAGCGAGCCCTGCTCATCGAGATCAAGCGCTGCAAGAATGTCGGTTTCGGATGATTCCACCAGCCCGGTAATGACGATGTTGGGCGCCTTCAATCCAACGATCGAGGCAAGCGCGGAAGAAAGAGCGGGACCATGACCACCGGTCACGGCGCCTGATGTCCAGGCACCCAAGATCAGCGACATCGCCAAAACGCTTCCGAGACCGCGGCGCGGCAACGGCATGCGCTGCAATGCCCTGCCCCATTGGCGAAGCCTGACGCGCATGGACAGCGGCAGCACTGACAGAGCCGCACTGTCGGACACGACGTCACGTCGGCCCGCAGGCGCATTCTGCCTTGGCTCAACCCTTATCGGTTGCACGTCGCGTCCTCCACCATCCAACTCAGCAATTCGCCGAAAGTGTGCCCGGCATGTTCCGCGATTTCCGGAACGAGAGAGGTTGGCGTCATGCCCGGCTGAGTGTTTACCTCCAGCCAGACCAACTCTCCGGTGCCGTTCACGCGGTCGTCGAAACGAAAGTCGGACCGTGTAACTCCGCGACATCCGATGGCTTGATGCGCTTTCAGCGACAATGTCTGAATCTTTTGGTAAACATTCGGTAAAATTTGCGCAGGAAGTACGTGCTTCGAGCCGCCTTCGGCATATTTTGCCTCATAGTCGTACCAACCACCGTCCGCAGCGATGATTTCCGTCACCCCAAGCGCCACATCGCCCACCACGGCACAGGTGAGTTCACGCCCAGCAACGAATCGCTCCACCATCACGATGTCACCATACGGCCAGTCATCCGAGTAAAGCTCCTGCGGCGGATTGGAACGATCTTCGCCAACGATCAGCACACCGAAGCTGGACCCTTCATTGACCGGCTTGACCACATAGGGCGGCGCCATGGCGTGTTTCTTTGCCGCCTCCAGCCGATGCATGACCTTGGCATCCGCCACGGGGACACCGGCACGGCGCACCACCGTTTTCGCCCGCTCCTTGTCCATCGCAAGCGCCGACGCCATGACGCCGGAATGCGTGTAGGGGATCCCCAGATATTCCAGAATTCCCTGAACGCAGCCATCTTCGCCAAACGGCCCGTGCAGAGCATTGAAAGCGACATCGGGCTTCAATTCGGCCAAGGCGGCACTCACATTGCGATCAACATCGACGCGCGTGACCCTGTAGCCCACCTCTTCCAGCGCAGCGGCGCAGGGCTCACCGGACGCAAGGCTTACTGGCCGTTCCGACGACCAGCCACCCATGAGAACAGCAACATGCTTCATGACGTTGCAAAACCTCGATAAATCCGCCCGGCTAACAGAGCAGAATCACGGAAAACGGCTGGTTGCAAGCACCGTTAAAGCAACAAATGAGGGCAATTGCTGAATCGAAAAATCAGCCTTCGACACCAAGCGACTCAAAAGACTCGCCTTTTGCAACTGTGCAACAGTGTTAACTTTTTGGTGGACAGTCGTAGAGGCTTGGTGCGGATCACACCTGAAATGGCTGAACGGCCCTTTCGGGGGCAAAACGGCCTATCCGCTTGATCTCCCATTCCAGCAGAATGCCGCTTGACGCATACACTTTCTCGCGCACCGTTTCGCCAAGCGATTCCAGATCATGAGCGGTTGCCGCGCCGGTATTGATCATGAAGTTGCAGTGCATCTCGCTCATTTGAGCGTTACCGATGCGATATCCACGCAATCCGGCCTCGTCGATCAGCTTCCAGCTTGAATGGGGCAACGGGTTCTTGAACGTCGACCCCCCCGTTTTTTCGCGGATTGGTTGAACCGTTTCGCGATGGTGCTGCACTTCATCCATGGCTTTGCGGATTGCGTCTGGATCATCCGGCGTCCCCTCCAACACGGCGGACGTGAAAATCAGCTCCGAGGACACTTCGCTGTGGCGATAGCTGTAGCCCATGTCGGCATGGCTGAGCGTGTGGGGGTTGCCCTGTCGATCGATCGCCCGCACCTCCACCATGCGTTGCGTGGTCTCCGCGCCATTGGCCCCCGCGTTCATCCGCAGCGCACCGCCCATCGCGCCGGGGATGCCGTGATAAAAAGCGAAGCCGCCCAAACCGTGCTCCAGTGCAGCGGCCGCGATGCGTTTGTCCGGCACCGCAGCGCCCACGCGCAGACGATTTCCCTCCAGCCGCTCGATCGCGCCGAAACCCTTGCCGGAAAGGCGGATAACCACACCATCAATGCCGCCATCCCGCACAAGCAGATTGGACCCCATGCCAACCACCAGAACGGGTACGTCACCGGGAAGCAGCTTCAGAAACTTGGCGAGGTCGTCTTCGTCCGCAGGCTGGAACAAAAGGTCAGCCGGGCCGCCAACCTGAAACCAGGTGATCTTTGACATGAGCGCGTCGGGCGTAAGCCGCCCGCGGATGGACTTTGCGTCCTCGCCCAAACGCCCAAGCAGCGCGGCACCGCCGGTCATGGCGTCAGGCATCAAAGGGACTGAAGTTCGTTCGGCAGGGCATGCGCCCAACTGGTGATGTTGCCAGCCCCCAAAAACACAACATAGTCCCCCGGCTGTGCCATCTGCGCAATCATTGGCGCGATGTCTTGAGGTTTCTCGATCGCACGCGCATCGCGATGCCCGGCGGCCCGGATGGCCGACACCAAAGCTTGCGAATTGATGCCTTCGATGGGTGTCTCACCGGCTTCATAAACAGGTGCCACAATCACCGTATCAGCATCGTTGAAACAGGCGGAGAATTCGTCAAACAGATCGTTCAGCCGCGTGTAGCGATGCGGCTGCTTGACCGCGATCACCTTGCCATCGCCCGAAGAGCGAACCGCATTGCGCGCCGCCTTCAGCACGGCAGAAATCTCCACCGGGTGGTGGCCGTAATCGTCAAAAATCTCCACGCTGTTCCAGCTACCGGTATGGGTGAAGCGACGTTTGACGCCCTTGAAGACTTTCAGCCCCTCGCGAATGGCGTCTTCACCCACGCCCAATTCGTGCGCCACGGCGATCGCTGCGGTTGCATTTGAGACATTGTGGATGCCGGGCATGGGTAGCACCAGCCGCTCCATCGTCGTCTCTTCACCGGTCTTGCGATGCCGCATCGTTATGTCGAAGGTAGACGATGCACCCTGCGCCTCGACGCGTCGAAACTGCACATCCGCCTGCCTGTTGGAACCATAAGTGACGATACGCCGGTCAACAATCTTTCCGCGCAATGCCTGCACTTCGGGATGGTCAATGCACATAACGCCGAAGCCATAGAATGGCACATTTTCGATGAAGGTCTGAAACGCATCCTTGGCCCGGTCAAACGTGCCGTAATGGTCCAGATGTTCCGGGTCGATATTGGTGACGATAGCGATATCAGCGGGGAGTTTGACGAAAGACCCATCGCTTTCATCAGCCTCAGCGACCAGCCAGTCACCATCGCCCATGCGCGCATTGGTGCCGATATTGTTCAAGATCCCGCCATTGATGATGGTCGGATCAAGACCACCGGTCTCCAGCAACTGGCCAACCATTGATGTGGTTGTGGTTTTGCCATGCGTGCCGCCAACGGCAATGGCCTGCTTAAAACGCATCAGTTCGGCAAGCATTTCCGCGCGGCGCACAAGCGGCAATTGGCGTTCCTTTGCGGCCTGTCGTTCCGGATTGTCTTCCTTGATGGCCGTGGAGGTGACCACGACTTCGGACTCGCCCAGATTGTCTGCCGAATGCCCGACATGAACGATTATGCCCTTGTCGCGCAGACGCTGCACATTGGCCCCATCATTCTGATCGGATCCCTGAACGGGATAGCCCAGATTGTGCAGCACTTCAGCGATTGCGCTCATGCCGATGCCACCGATCCCGATGAAATGGATCAGCCCGATATCTTCTGACATCTTCATGTCAGCGTTCCTTCACCCGAAGTTGAGCTTCAACCAGATTGGCCAGACGCTGGGATGCGTCGGCAACACCGGCCCGCTTTGCATTGGCCGCCTGAATGGCAAGCTGTTTGGGGTTTTTCAAGGCATCTTCCAGCATGGCGGTCAACCGAGGCGCATCCATGTCCTTCTGTCGAACCAGCACGGCGCCGCCTTCCGTTTCCAGACGGGCGGCATTGGCACCCTGATCATCGTCAAGGGCGGTCGGAAAAGGCACCAAAATCGCGGGGCGACCGATCAAAGCCAGTTCGGACACGGAAGATGCGCCCGAGCGACACATCACCAGATGAGATTTAGCGATGCGCATCGGCATATCGCCAAAGAAAGGGGCGAGCTTGGCCTGCATGTCGAGCTTCGACAGGACGGATTTCGTGGGTTCAAGCTCTTCCTCTCGCGTTTGCATGGTGAGGTCTATGCGATCGCGCAGATCGGGTGTCATGCTCGCCAGTGCTTCGCACATGATCTGCGAGAAGAATCGGGCACCCTGGCTGCCCCCGAACACCAGCAACCGCAACCTGCCGCCCTCCGCGGGCGTTTCGTAATTCAGACGCGCGGCCAGATGCACGATCTCGCGCAACGGATTGCCAGTCACGACGTGTTTGTGTTCGCTCTTGGCCAGTGGAAAGCCCGTGGCCAGCGCATTGACCCGACCGGCCAAAAATGTGTTCGCCCGCCCCAGCACCGCATTCTGTTCATGCAGAATGGATGGAACGCCCTTGTGAACCGCCGCCAGCAGCGGCGGCACCGTGGGGTAGCCACCAAAGCCCACGGCGACATCCGGTTCGATGGTCGAAATCAGGCGGCGCGAGGCGAAATAACCACCCGCCAGCACACCGAAGGTTTTGACCAGGGCCATCGGGCTTTTGCCGGCAAAGGTCGCTGAGCGGATGACGTGAATATCGTCGGCAGCAAAGTCTGCGGCAAATTTCTGCGCCCGCTGATCGGTCGCCAGATGAATGCGCCAGCCGCGCGATTTCAACTCCTGCGCCAGGGCCTGCGCGGGAAACAGATGACCACCGGTTCCCCCGGCCGACAAGAGCGCACGCCGCACCATCGTTCACGCCGCCGCCGGAACAGAGGAAAGAGGCCCGATGCGAGCATCCGCCTTGCCGGGTCGCCTGCGATAGCTGTCTGCACGTTTGCGCGAAAGCGCCAGAACGAAACCCATGCCGAGCGCAATCGCCAACATGGAGGAACCGCCATAAGACAGGAACGGCAGTGTCATGCCCTTGGCCGGCACCAGCCGAAGATTCACGCAGATATTGATGAGCGCCTGCAAGCCAAACATCAAAACCAGACCGGAAACGGAAAGCTGAACAAACCGGTCATGCTCCTTCAGGCCATGCCACAGACCGCGCAGAACGATGAAAGCGAAAATCGCGACAATCAGCATGCCTGCTACGATTCCATACTCCTCCGCAGCGACGGAAAAGATGAAATCCGTATGGCTGTCTGGCAAGCCGTATTTGACCAGGCCCTCACCCGGCCCGCGCCCAAGCCAGCTGCCGTGAGTGATCGCCTCGACACCGCGGTCCACCTGGAAGTTGTCGCCGCTTCCGGTGATGAATCGGTCAATGCGATCCGTCACATGAGGGATGGTGAGATAGGCCAGCCCCACGCCCAATATGCCAAGACCGACCAGAACGGTAAACAGCAGCCATGGCATGCCCGCCATGAAGAACAGCGCAACCCACACCACGCCGATCAGGACCGTCTGGCCGAAATCCGGTTGTATGATCAGCAGAGTTACGCACAGTCCAAACAAAGCTGTGCAGAGCAGCGTGTGTGCCAATCGTGACCCCGGAGCGCTTTGCGCAAACAGCCATGCGCAAATCACCACAAAGGCAGGCTTTAAGAATTCAGACGGCTGAAGCAGCAGCGGGCCAACCGCCAGCCAGCGCGTCGCTCCCTTTGCCGAATAGCCAATGACCGGCAACAGCAGCAGCACCAGAACCGATCCGGCAAGCAAAATCAGGGCCGCACGGCGCACTTGCCGCAGTGTCAAAAAGGAAGCCCCGATCAAAACGATGATCGTGGGGATCAGAAACACCGCATGGCGTTTCACGAAATAGAATGTGTCATCGATTTTCAGCCGCGATGTCACCGAAGGGCTTGCGGACAGGGAAAGCAGCAGTCCGCACGTAAGAAGTAGAAGCGCCGCAGCCAGCAGCGGCTTGTCGATCGTCCACCACCATTCGGACAATCTGGACCTGCGCGCGCGTGACACCATCGATACTCAACCCTTGATCGGAGCAAACCCCTTCAACCGCGCCACTGCATCCTTGAATGCATCGCCCCGTTTCTCAAAATTGGGAAACTGGTCGAAACTCGCCGCTGCCGGAGACAGGAGCACCGCCTGGGCACCACCTGCTTTGGCTGCATCGGACGCCGCGTGGTTAACGGCGTCTTGCAAAGTGCCGGAAATTTCATAAGGAATCGTATCTTCGAACTGGGCCGCAAAGTGCCCCGCCGCCTCTCCGATGAAATAGGCCTTCGCCACGCGCCCAAAATGCGGCTCCAACGGCGCAATACCGCCGTCCTTGGCGAGGCCCCCGGCGATCCAGTAGCACCGCTCAAAGCTTGTCAGCGCCGGCGCAGCAGCTTCCGCGTTGGTTGCCTTTGAATCGTTCACGAAAAGCACGTCGCCCACATGGCCAACCTGCTCCATGCGATGGGCGAGACCCGGAAAACTCTCAAATCCGGCCTGTATCTCCTCTGGCGAGAGGCCAAGCGCATGACAAGCAGCAAATGCGGCAGCCGCGTTTTGCGCATTGTGACGACCGCGCAAAGACCCGATGTCGCCAAGACTTGCCAGACGCTTCCCGTCAGAGGCAACCAGCGCGCCATCATCCAGCGATATGTCCGCCAGCGTCGTGGTTATGGACACCGTCTCGCGCCGTGTCTCCTCAATGCGCCCGGCAACGGCGCGGCAATACTCGTCATCGATGCCGATGATCGCAAGATCAGCTTTCGCCACCAGCCGTTCCTTGATCGCGGCATAGTTTTCAATCGTGCCATGCCGCTCCAGATGATCCGGCGTGACATTGAGCAACACGCCCACATGGGGATGCAAACCCGGTGACAGATCGATCTGGTAGGAGGAACACTCAACAACATAAACCTGATTGGCGGCATGCGGCCCCTCCGCAATCGGATCCAGATCAAGCACTGCCCGGCCGATATTGCCGCCCATCTGAACGTTTCGCCCGGCATGGGCCAGCACATGCGCGATCAGTGCCGTCGTTGTTGATTTGCCATTGGTGCCGGTGATGGCAACGAACGGCGTGCGTCGGCCTGCCGCCTGCAACTCGCGCACAAACAGTTCGATGTCGCCGATAATCTCGACTCCCGCCGCTTTCGCCAGATCCACACTCCAATGCGGCTGCGGGTGGGTCAGCGGAACCCCGGGCGCCAGCACAAGCGCCGCGATGTCATTCCAGTCGATATCGCGCAGATCGGCAGTCGTGATGCCTTGCGCCTGAGCCTTGGCGACATTGCCGGGATTGTCATCGAAGGCGACCACATCGGCACCGCCAGCCATCAAAGCTCTGGCGGCAATGAGGCCTGACCCGCCGAGCCCAAACAGCGCAACGCGCTGGCCTGCGCATGTAGAGACAGCGATCACCGCAGTTTCAGCGTGGCCAGACCGATTAGCGCGAACATGATGGAAATAATCCAGAAGCGGATCACCACCTGACTTTCCGTCCAGCCCAGTTGCTCAAAATGGTGGTGGATCGGCGCCATCTTGAACACGCGCTTGCCAGTCAGCTTGTAGGACATGACCTGAATGACCACCGACATGGCTTCCATGACAAACAGACCGCCAATAATCGCGAGCACGATCTCGTGTTTTGCCGCAACCGCCACCGTCCCCAGCATGCCGCCCAGTGCAAGCGACCCGGTATCGCCCATGAAAATCGCTGCCGGTGGTGCATTGAACCACAAAAAGCCAAGACCGGCCCCGATGACTGCGCCGCAAATGATGGCCAATTCGCCCGAACCCAGAGTGAAATGGATCTGCAGATAATCGGCAAACACCTTGTTTCCTGCGAGATACGCAATCACGCCGAAGGAGGCGCAGGCGATCATCACCGGCACGATGGCCAGACCGTCCAGCCCATCCGTCAGATTGACCGCATTTCCCGCCCCGACAATGACGAAAGCGCCAAAGACCACGAAGAACAGGCCAAGTTCCAACACCAAATTCTTGAAGAATGGAAAGGTGAGCGCGCTGGACAGGTCTGCCGAGCCGGCTGGTGCTGTGCCCTCAGCCGTTTTCATGATGATGAAACAGGCCACCGCCGCAATGGCGAACTCCAAAAGCAGCCTTGTTCGGCCCGAAAAGCCCTTGTCAGAGGCTTTGGTGATTTTCAGATAGTCGTCATAAAAGCCGATACCGCCGAAAATCAGCGTCACCAGCAGCACCGTCCAGACCAGGGGGCTGCGCAAATCCGCCCATAGCAGAGCGGACCCAACCAAGCCGACAATGATCATCAACCCACCCATTGTGGGCGTTCCGGCCTTTTTGAAATGGGTAGCGGGGCCATCGGCGCGGATGGGCTGACCCTTTCTTTGGCGACCACGCAAGGACCGAATGATTGCCGGGCCAAAAAGAAACACGATCAGCGCCGATGTCAGCAAAGCGCCACCGGTTCGAAAGGTGATGTAACGGAAAACGTTGAGCAGCGGGATCGTGTCCCCAAACTCGGACAAAAAATGAAGCATGCAGGGTCCCTGAGTGCCGACAACGGCGTTGGGGCGTTATGATTCGCTAGCGCCAATGTCTAACAGATGGTCGATAAGCTTCGCAAAGTTCATGCCGAAGGAGGCTTTGGCCATCAGCACGTCCCCTTCTCTTAAGTCTTGAGCAATCGGGGCGATGAGATCATCGATCGTATTGGCATGAATGCTGTTGGTGAACCGTTTGTGCAGCGCCTTCATTTCCGGTCCCGCAAGGTAGACCTTGTCGATACCGAGCTTTTTGATGTCTTCGGCAAGATCGGCATGCATTTGCGCGGAGGTAGGCCCCAATTCCAGCATGTCGCCCATCACGGCGATGCGTCGGCCGCGTGCCTTCACTTGCGCGGCGGCCAAGAGCGCCAGCGCGGCACGCATGCTGGTCGGATTGGCATTGTAGCTTTCGTCAATCAGGCGATACGGCCCGGAAGGTGACTGCAATATGTGTTGCTGCCCCCTGCCCTTCACAGCACCGAGACTGGCCATGGCCAATCCTGCCTTGGCCAAATCCGCCCCGGCCAGTTCGCAACTCGCCAACACCGCCATCACATTTTGCGCGATATGCCGCCCCGGCGCGCCGATCTTCACAACCATATCGTGACCAAGCACCGTGGCGGTGAGGCAGGAGCAACTGCCATGCTCCACCAGTTTTTCAATGCGGGCATCGGCTGTTTTGGCCTCACCAAAGCTCACAATGTTGGAGATGCCCTTGGCCCGCGCAAACGCAACCTGCATGTCAAAGCGTTTATCATCGGCATTGATGAGGGCATGACCGTCCGGTTCCAGGCCGTCGAAAATCTCCGCCTTGGCCTTGGCAATGCCATCCACGCTGTCAAAGGCGCCCAGATGAACGGCGGCAACGATGGTGATCATCGCAATATGCGGCCGCACCATTTTGACCAGCGGCGAAATCTCGTTTGGATGGTTCATACCGATCTCGAACACACCGAAATCTGCCTGCTGCGGCATGCGCGCCAGCGTGAGCGGCACTCCCCAGTGATTGTTGAAGCTCTTGTCCGAGGCGTGAACCGTTCCGCTCGGCGCGAGGGCCGTGCGCAGGGCTTCCTTGGTGGTGGTTTTGCCGACGCTGCCGGTGACCGCGATGATCTTCGCCTTGCTGCGCGCTCGCGCCGCCTCACCAAGCTTTTCCAGCGCGGGCAGAACATCGTCCACAATCATAAGCGGGCCGGTCTCGCCTTCCAGACGGTCCACCCAATCGGCAGACACAACCGATACCGCTCCTCCATTGCCATGCGCAGCAGCGACGAATTTATGACCATCATGAACGTCACCCAGAATGGCGAAATAGGCCTCGCCTGGACCGATCGTGCGGCTGTCGATGGAAATGCCCGTGACACAATCGGGCATGTCGCCCTGTAGACGCGCATCCATGGCCTTGGCCATATCGTCAACGCTCCACAGCATCAGTGGCTCTCCTCAAGCGCTGCGCGCAAAACGGCGTGATCGGAAAAGGGCAAGACCTGATCGCCCACAATCTGTCCTTCCTCGTGGCCTTTGCCCGCAACCACGAGCGTGTCGCCCGCGCCCAGCATCGCCACAGCGGCGTGAATGGCATCACTGCGGTCTGCAATTTCGGTAGCATCCGGCGCGGCGGCCAGTATCTGAGCGCGAATCGAGGACGCATCTTCGGTTCGCGGATTGTCGTCGGTGACGATCACCCGATCCGCAAGGCGCTGCGCGATCTCGCCCATAATGGGGCGCTTGCCCTTGTCGCGATCACCTCCGCAACCGAACACTAGAATGAGCTTTCCTGTCGTATAGGGTCGCAAAGCCTCAAGCACATGCTCCAACGCCTCCGGCTTGTGCGCATAATCAACATAGGCCGGCGCTCCCTGTTTGGACTTGCCAACCAGTTCCAGCCGTCCTGGGGCTCCTTGCAAATCGGCAAGAGCGGCAAAGGCTGCCTTTACGTCCGTGCCCGTCGCAATTGCCATACCGGTGGCAACCAGCGCATTGGCCAGCTGAAATTCGCCCGCCATGGGGAGCGTTACGTGGTGGAGAGCGCCCTCATGCTCCACCTGAGCGACCTGCGCATAGCGTTGCTGCTCGACACGTTTCAGGGCCAAAAATTCACCCTTGTGACCGACGGTGAGCATGCGCAGTCCACGCCGCGAGGCCGCATGCATGACGGCTTGCGAGAACACATCATCGGCCCAGACGATGGCAGGCTGAACCGCTTCCAGCAGGCTGTCGAACAAGCGCATCTTAGCGGCGAGATAGTCCTCAATCGTCGCGTGGTAGTCGAGATGATCCCGGCCAAGATTGGTGAACCCGCCGACGGAAAGCCTCACGCCGTCCAACCGACGCTGGTCAAGGCCATGCGACGAGGCTTCCATCGAACAATGGGTCACGCCGCCCTGCGTCAGTTTGGAGAGCAACTCGTGCAACCGCACCGGGTCTGGAGTTGTGAGCGACCCGTAATCGGTCAATCCCGGAGCAACGACACCCGTTGTGCCGATCATCGCGGCCATTTCGCCGGTCGCCGCCCAAATCTGGCGCAAAAAGGATGCGACCGACGTTTTGCCAGCCGTGCCCGTTACCGCCGCCATGACCTTTGGCTGCTGGCCAAAATAGCGTGCCGCCATCAAGGCCAGTTCCCGGCGCGGATCAGCGGCTTTCACGCAGGGAACCTTGAAGAGGCTGGTATCCGTGTCCTGCGCGCAAAGCACGGCGGCAGCGCCGTTCTCAATGGCCGACGGGATGAAGCTTGTTCCATCCGCCGTCGAGCCCGGAAGCGCTGCAAATACAAATCCGGCTTGCACCTGGCGTGAGTCAGCCGTCAGGTCGCTCACCTCCCGATCGGTGCCGCTCAGTGTCCCTTCAGCGATCAAATCAGACAGTTTCATATCCGGTCCGGAATGGTTGAGACGTTTCAGCGGCGATAAGACGACAAAATGGCGGTATCGCGGACCCGAAAGTCAGGCTCCACACCGAGCAGTGGTGCGGCACGCTCAATGATCTCCCCGACGACGGGAGCCGTGTTCAGGCCCGCCGTGGCGTAGCGCTGGCCTTCTTCGGGCTTGGGCTCATCAAGAATGACAAGCACGACATAGCGTGGATCGGTGACTGGAAAGGCTGCCAGGAAGGCGTTGAACCGCTTTTCATTGGAATAGCGTCCATTGACCACCTTCTCCGCCGTCCCGGTCTTTCCGCCGACCAAAAATCCGGGCACTTCGGCGCGTCGTCCTGAGCCTTTCAGCACGTTCAGCCGCATCAGATAGCGCATGATATCGCTGGTCTCCCTTTGCATGACCTGTTTGGCGAGCGCATCTGCCTCGCTGCGGCCGCGTGGTTGCAAGGTGGGAGGGATCAGCTTGCCGCCATTCACCAAAGCGGCTGCGGCCACAGCCGTTTGCAGCGGCGTGGTGGATACACCATGACCGAAGGAAATGGTGATGGAGTGAACCTTGCGCCATTCCCTGGGTTGTTGCGGCGTGGCAATTTCAGGAAGTTCAAGCCCCTCCATTTTCGACAGCAAGCCGATACGCGTCAGAAATTCCTGCTGCGCGGGAATACCCACGGCTTCGGTCATCTTCGCCGTGCCGATGTTGGAGGAATAGATGAACACTTCCGGCACGCTGAGAATGCGCTTTTTGCCGTGAAAATCATTGATCGGCCTGCGACCGATGATGATCGGTTTGCGCGCGTCGAACTTGCTCCTCAAATCGACCTTGCCGCTGTCGAGCGCCATAGCGGTCGTAAAGGTCTTGAAAGTCGATCCCATTTCATAAACGCCCGCCGACATGCGGTTGAGCCGATCGGGTTTGAGAGCATCCACCGGGTCGTTGGGATTGTAGTCCGGCAAAGACGACATGGCGACGATTTCACCTGTATGCGCGTCAAGCACCACACCGGCAGCGGCGATGGCCCGATAGCGTTCCATCGCGGCGGCCAGGGCTTTGCGAACGAAGTGCTGAACCCTCAGATCCAGCGCAAGCTGAACCGGCTGCAAGTCCGATCCGATCTGGAAGCCGGAAGCATGAAGTTCACGCAGCCAAGTGTCGTCGAGATGCTTTTCGAAACCGGCAATTCCGCGATTGTCGATATTCGTGTGCCCAAGAACATGAGAGGCGGCGTTTCCAGCCGGATAGTGACGCTTGGTTTCTGGCCGGAAATCGATACCGGGCAGTCCCAGCGCCAATATGTCCGCCTGCTGACGGGGGGTAATCTCGCGCTTGATCCAGGCAAAACCAAGATCGCTGCGCAGCCGCCTCATTGTCGTGTCAAAATCCAGATCGGGCAGCACCGTGACCAGTGCCTCATAGGTCTCGTCAGGATTGTCGATCAGCCGCGGCTCAGCGAAGAGCGATTGCACCTCGATATCAAGTGCAAGCACCTCACCATTTCGATCAAGAATGCGGGGGCGAGCGGCAGTCAGCCCCAAATCGCCCTGCTGCCGAATGGTCCCACGACTTCCATCGACATTGGCCAGATAAACCAGACGCAACTGAATGATCGAAAACACGGCCACGACGCCGATCATGACCAGAATGATGCGATCGCGTGTTTGCGCGTCGCCCTGCGGTCCCTGCACAATTTGCAGACCTTTGGGACGCAGGAGCCTGCGAACAGGTGTCAACAACCAGCTCATCATCGACCGCCCTCCCGTTCGATTAACTCGCCAATGCTTCCGGTGATCGTGTTATCATTTCTGGCCGCCCATGTTTCGCCGTCGCGAGCGCTTGGCGCTTGTCGAAGTCTTGGCAGTTCATCCCGGGTCGCGATCTGGCTGGATTCCATGCGACGCAGCTCAAGCTGATCTTCAAAACGGCCAGCCAAACCTTCCAGCCGTCCGGGCGCGGTCTCGATCGCCCAATCGGCCTCCAGCAATACGATCTTGCGGTTTTGTGCCGCGATCTGAGCCTGCACGCTCTTGATGCGATTGGCGGAGCTTTCGGCCTCATGCTTGATTTGATAGGTCCACACCGCACCGGCAATGGCGACGCAAATCAGCAGTAAATCGATGATCCGGGCGAACATCGCTAGAGCACCCCTCGGCTGGACGGTTGCAATTGTGCGAGCCTCGGCAGTTTGAACACGGAAAGGTCCGCCGGACGCGCGGGCACGTCTGAACGCACGCCAAAGCGCAGCTTTGCGGAGCGCGCGCGCACATTGTTCTCGATCTCCTGTGCTGACGCCGATTGTGCGCCGCGTTTGACCAGAGTGAAAGTCGGCGGCGGAGCTTCTGCCTGCGGCATGTGACGCGAGCCGCGCGCAACGGAGGACCGGTCTGTCAGAAACGCTTTGACCATGCGGTCCTCCAGCGAATGAAAAGAGACCACGACCAGTCGCCCACCCGGCTTCAACACGCGCTCACAAGCCAAGAGGGCATGAGCCAGTTCTTCCAGCTCGCCATTTACAAAGATGCGCAGCGCCTGAAACGTCCTCGTCGCGGGGTGTGTCCTGTCAGAATGTTTGCGACCCAACACCTTCTCGATGCAGCGCGCCAACTCCTGCGTTGTTACGAAGGGCTGTCGGTCCCGCCACTCAACGATCTCCGCAGAAATGCGCGAGGCCTGCTTCTCCTCGCCGAGAATACCGATGATCCGCGTCAAATCCGACCGCGGCAGAGTGTTGACCACGTCGGCCGCATTCGGCCCGGCCTGCGACATGCGCATGTCCAGCGGACCATCCTTCATGAAGGAAAAGCCGCGTTCGGCCTGATCAATCTGCATGGATGAAACGCCGATATCGGCCACGACCGCATCAACTTGCGACCAGCCATGCTCAGCGGTGATATCGGCAAGTTGTGAAAAGCGCCCCTGTATCAGGGTCAGCCTGCCCTTTGCGCGCTCAACGAGCTTCTGCCCGTCCGCAATGGCTTGCGGGTCACGATCAATGGCAAGAACTTCCACCTCGGCACCGAGAAAGGCCTTGCTGTAGCCGCCGGCTCCAAAGGTCGCATCGATGACGCGGTCACCTTCCCGAAGCTGCGCTGCATGGAGCACTTCGCCAAGCATCACAGGCACATGCTTCAAGGGCACTTGGCTGTGCCCCTCGATTTCTGCGTCTGCATTGGCGGAAGATGTCATGACCGGCTTCACACTCTTCGCGGTAACCATCGAAAAAAGAGCAGCGTGGGAAAACAGCCGCGCCGCTGATGAGGCATGAGCGCTCGTAGACAGGATTTGCTGCACGCCGATGTCCAGCCTCGTTTGACGAAAGCGACCCGGCAAACACCCTGCCGGGACGCATTAACCGACCATGAATCGAGAAGCTTAAGGGTTCGTTTACAAATGCGCTTTGAACGAGGCCTTGGAGCAAATGTCAGTCGGCCTGTAAGCCGGGTTCTGTACCGCCGCGCAAGCGTCGGTGATGACCATTCATCTGGGGCGCACATTGCTGGGCGCCTCATGCAACCAACCCGGACGCTCCCGCTCGAAAGAAGCTGGTCCTGCTCGCGCAAGACATGGCGTCCCTATTCGGTTTTGCTCCTGATGGGGTTTGCCGTGCCGTCTCCGTTGCCGGATGCGCGGTGGGCTCTTACCCCACCCTTTCACCCTTCCCGTCACGCCCCGGGCGCTTCGGAGGTCTGCTTTCTGTTGCACTGTCCCTGGGGTCGCCCCCGCCGGGCGTTACCCGGCATCATTCTTCCGTGGAGCCCGGACTTTCCTCCCGCCCAAGACCGGACGGGCAGCCATCCGACCGACTGACGCGGTATCTGTGCCTTTTCAGCGCCAGAAAGGCAAAGAAAAACCCGATCACGGCGCGACCGGGTTTCACGTCTTCAGATTTGGTGGGGGTTCCCTACCCGCGGCGCAGGATACGTGCCACGCGCGCACAATATTTGCGGCTGATCGGGTTCATGCGCTTGGCGCCATGGCCGGCATTGTATTTCAGGATCGCACCGCATGTGCTGCCGCCACCCAGGCGATAGGCCTTTCCAAGATACTTCATGCCGTAACGCAGATTGGTATCAGGGTTGTAGAGGTTCTTCATCTTGCCCCTGTAGCCGATATAGCGAGCCGTACGGGGCATGATTTGCATCAGGCCGATCTCGCCAGCCGCGCCCCGAGCCTTGGAGCGGAAGTTGGATTCAACCTCGACAACAGCCATCGCCAGCTTCAAGGGCACACCATTGGCGCGGGCATGTTTGGCGATCAGCTTGCGGTAGTTTCCGCGCGATCCGCGCTTCGCGCTGCGCTTTGCCCCCCTCTTGCGGGTCGCTTTAGACCTGCGAAGAGACATCTTGGTTGCGCGGCGCTTTTTGCTGGCCTTGCGCTTTTTGCGCACAGGTGCCGCGCGGGAAACACCCTTATCGCTGCTTCTTACCGCCTCATTGGCGGGAAGAGCGGCAAACAAAAACCCGGTCTTGTCGCGATCCGTGCTGCTGAAAACTGCTGAATTGACGAATCCGCGATTGCGCGCTGCCAGTGTCGAGCGTGATTTGCGCGAGGTGCGAACCGGAGCCGGACGGAAAGCCGAAATTGAAAAGATGGATTGCGGCTCGGTGCGTTTCCCGGTTGTCAGAGCCGTCGTATCGGTGGGTGCACTGCGCCTGACGCGTCTGGTACGATCCGCGCCACCTCCGATGCGTTCGCGGTCGATACGCTGGGAGACAACGACGTCTCCTCGATCGCCGACCAGATTGGCACCGGCAAAGCTGCTGACTGCAATGTTTGAAGATTGGCAAGAAGCCAGAAGAAACGAGCTGAATGCGGCTGCCGCTGCCACGCGAAGGTTGATCATGGGTCAATACTCTCATTACACGCGTCCGCCAAAAAGGCCGACGGAAGTCAGCGATGAGAACCCTCTTCATCGCATGATGGGTCAACAAACCCCCAACAACGTCGGAATTGTGGCAAATGCGGCGAAATCAGATCAGCCATTGTTACAGCCTGCAACAATTGCGCCGATTCTGCGCTCTTTTCGTCAAGGTATCGCTTTAAGAAGCCGGTGCAGCGTGTCGATTGTTGACATATCGGCCACACCATCGACCTTCTCCTGCCGGAAATGGCGCTGGAAGGCGGTCACGACCATCCGTGTGGCATCATCAAAGGTGCCATTGACGGGGACGCCATAACCATATTGCGTCAGCATGAGCTGGAGTGCCTCAACCGGAAGGCCTTTATCGCCCTGCTGAAAATAGCGACCTGACACGATTGGCGATGGGATGACGAAGTGCCCTACACCCCGCTCAGCAAGCCAGGCCCAGTCAAACTTCTCGCCCGGGTCCTGCTTGCGGGACGGAGCCGTATCGGAATGTGCCAGCACCAGATGCGCCTCTATGGAGTGTCGCGCAATGATGTCCTTTGACAAACGCAGGACACTGTCCATCTGCGCCTGCGGGAACGGCGGCAGGCCTCCCGGATGTCCGTCATTGACAATCTCGATACCAATCGAACGCGAATTGATGTCATCGCGACCGTCCCAGAACCCTGCACCAGCATGATGGGCACGCTTCTCCTCACCGACCAGTTGGGTGATGTGCCCTTCCTCATCGATGAAGTAATGGCACGAGACACCGCTCTCCTCACAGCACAGCCAATCCAGCGCGGCCAGCGCCCCGTTCATGCCTGTATAATGCAAGAGCAGAATTTCGATCGCTGTGCCGTCGCGACGTTCGCCAAAATTGACGGCTGGGCGCACCTCATTCACGCATTTGGAATCCGGTGCAAAGCTCAAACCGCAATCACCGGTTCCGGCACGGTGCCCTGACCGTGCAATGCCTTGATGCGGTCCCACGCCGTGTTGATCGCCGCCAACCGATCATTGGCCAGCACGACGAATTCCTGCGGTACTCCACGCGCAATCAACCGATCAGGATGGCTCTCAGCAACGCGCTGGCGGTAATGCGCCTTCAACGTGGCGAAATCCCAGGCCGGATCAGCGCCCAGCACGGCATATGGGTTGCCCTGCTCCCCATCGACATGACGCGCTGCAATCCGCTCAAACTCCTGTGCGGTAAATCCGAATACGACTGCGATCTCTTCCAGAAACAGGAGCTCGTTTTCATGGATCAGTTCATCGGCTTTGGCGATATGAAACAGCGCATCCAAAACATCATGCAGGATCGCCGCATCTGCTGGATCATCGCCAGGAAAGAGCGAACGCACCTGATCAGCATAGGCATCGAACCCCGCAACGTCCCGCTTGGCAAGGTCGTAGAGACGCGCCACGTTGCGCAATTCGTCCTGCGGAACGTGAAAAATCTCGCGAAACGCCTCCACTTCAGAAGGGCTGACAATGCCATCGGCCTTCGCCATCTTCGCCGACAACGCGATAATGGCGACAGAAAAAGCAACACGTCGGCGTTGTTCCGGGTCGCTTTGAAACACGGCACGCAGCGTTTCGACAACGCCGCTAAAGGCCGTGGCAGCAACATGGGAAATAAAGTTGCTGAATTCCGTCCAGATTGGCATGTCGTAGTTCTAGCCGATTTCTTCGCCGCTGGCGACGCTCTCGCCAATCCGACTATCGCATAAAACCGGGCACAAAGATGACCTGGCATGTGCCGATGAACCAAGAGTAAGTCTCACCCACGCGGTATGAGCCGGCAGATCATTTGCATCGTCACGCGATTTGCCGCTACGCTCCCCGCAGGGTCGAGCATGGCGGGTGGTGCATGACAGAGCCGGATTTCACGGTCGGGATCGAAGAAGAATACCTGCTCGTCGATCGCGACACGCGCGATCTGCCTGAGGCCGCACCTCAGGCTGTGCACGAAAAATGTGCGCAAGCGCTTGGTGAGCGTGTCACCGAAGAGTTTTTGAGCGCCCAGATCGAGGTTGGCACCAGCGTGTGCCAGACCATCGATGATGCGCGCGCACAGCTTGCCAATATGCGGGGCACCATCAGCGATATCGCCCAACAGCAGGGACTTGGGCTTGTCGCGGCCGCCACCCACCCCTTTGCAGACTGGAAACGCCAGTCTTCGACGGCAAAAGACCGGTATGATGTCCTGTCGCAGGAAATGCAGGCTGTCGCGCGGCGGCTTTTAACCTGCGGCATGCATGTGCACGTTGGCATCGGCGATGATGATCTGCGTATCACCATCATGAACCAGCTGCGCTATTTTCTTCCCCATATTCTGGCCTTGTCGACATCCTCGCCCTTTTGGCAGGGCCGTAATACGGGTCTGCACTCCTATCGCCTCACCGTCTTTGACTCGATGCCGCGAAGCGGCATGCCCCCTGAATTTTCCGGGTGGAGCCATTACCGGCACGAAGTCGACATGCTCAAGCGCACAAAGGTGCTGAGCGATGAAACGAAAATCTGGTGGGACATCCGCCCTCACCCGAAATTCCCAACCATCGAAATCCGCATCTGCGATGTCTGCACCAGCTTGGATGATGCGTTGGCCATTGCGTCGCTTTGCGCCTGCGTCACGCGCATGCTTTTCCGTTTGCATCGCCGCAACATCGGCTGGCGACGTTATTCGCAATTTCTGCTCAGCGAAAATCGCTGGCGAGCCCAGCGCTACGGCATTGCCGATAGTCTCATCGACTTCGGCAAGGGCGAACTCGTGGCCTTCCCGGATCTGATCGAAGAGGTGATCGATCTGACGCAGAAGGATGCCGCAGCGCTCGGCTGCGAAGCCGATATTCGCCACCTTCGGACGATCCTTGAAACGGGCACCAGCGCTCAGAGGCAGCTGGATGTCTATCGCCACGCCATCGATAGCGGCTGCGATGAAAACCAGGCCCTGCGCGATGTCGTCGACGAACTGATCCGCGAAACATCGGCCTGCGCATCCCAACCTGCAAAGCAAACCGCGTGATGACGCGTTGGCGGTTCATCATCGGCCTGCTCACGCTGCTCGTGCTTTTGAACGGCGCGCGGGCCGAAGACGTCGAAGTTGATGTCGAACTGGTCCTGGCCGTTGACGTGTCGCGATCCATGTCGGAGCGCGAATTGGAGATCCAGCGTCGCGGCTACGCTGAAGCCCTTGTCAGCGAGCAGGTGATACGCGCCATTCGTGGTGGTCTCATCGGGCGCATCGCGCTTCGCTACGTCGAGTGGTCGAACACCGGTCAGCAGCGCACGGTGGTGGACTGGACCCTGATCGACGGCGCCCAAGCCGCTCAGGCCGTGGCTGTGAAGCTTACGTCGCGTTTCAACACTGCTTTGCGTCGCACATCGATTTCTGATGCAATTGACAGCTCTGCCGCCAGTTTTGAGAATAATGGCTTTACCGCCCTGCGCCGGGTGATCGACGTTTCCGGCGATGGCCCCAACAATTCAGGCCGTCCGGTCTTGGAGGCGCGCGATGCCGCCATAGCCTCCGGCATCATCATCAATGGCCTCCCGCTGATGACCAGCGAGGGTATGGGATCACAGTTTCAGCTTCACGATCTCGATGAGTATTATCGCGCTTGCGTCGTTGGTGGTCCGGGTTCCTTTGTCATTCCCGTGCATGACTGGAAGGAATTTCCAAATGCGGTGCGGCGCAAGCTGGTCCTTGAACTGGCTTCCGCGCCAGCAGTGCCGCTGATCAGGGCCACCGTTTCAGGCAAAAACGAGACGGGCTATGACTGTCTGATTGGCGAAAAGATCTGGCGCCAGTTCATGGACCGCTACCCCAATTTCGAACCGCTGCCGTAGCAGGATTGGGTGCAAGGTCATCCGGCGGTTGAACCGACCGGCGCTTTTGCGCAATAGGACGCTCGTTGGGTGGCGCAATCGGTGAGCAAGCAGCATGACGTCAGGTTGGGATTTCTGGATCGACCGGGGCGGCACCTTCACCGACATCGTTGGCCGCGCACCGGATGGCACATTGCATCCGCACAAACTACTGTCGGAAAACCCTGAAGCCTATCGCGATGCAGCCATTGCAGGCATCCATCATCTGCTTGGCCTTGAGCAGGGCGCCACAATCCCGCAAGGCGCGGTCAATACCGTCAAAATGGGCACGACGGTTGCAACCAACGCGCTGCTGGAGCGCAAGGGAGACTGGACGGCCTTGCTGATCACGCGCGGTTTCGGCGACGCGCTGGAACTTGGCTATCAGGCGCGGCCCGACATCTTTGCCAAGCAGATCATCAAGCCGCAAATGCTGTATCGTCAGGTGCACGAAATTGACGAGCGCGTTCTCGCCGATGGCACGGTTGAGAAAGCGCCCGACCTCGAAGCCGTGCGAAACGTTCTGAACCAAATTCGGGCCGACGGGATCGATGCCACCGCCATCGCCCTGATCCATGCCTGGAACTATCCGGAACACGAGCAAGCCATCGCCGCTTTGGCGCGCGAGATGGGCTTTGCGCAGGTGTCTGTCAGTCACGAAGTCTCGCCGCTCGCCAAGCTTGTTGGGCGTGGCGATACGACCGTGGTCGACGCCTATCTATCGCCCATCCTGCGGCGCTATGTGGACCAGGTTGCGCAGGAACTGGGAACCGATACGCGGCTGATGTTCATGCAGTCTTCCGGGGGTCTCACAGACGCAGGTCTGTTTCAGGGCAAGGATGCGATCCTCTCCGGCCCGGCGGGCGGTGTGGTTGGTGCCGTCGAGACGTCAAAGCTTGCGGGATTTGAGAAGGTCATCGGTTTCGACATGGGCGGCACATCAACAGATGTGTCGCATTTTGACGGAGCGTATGAGCGCGCCTTTGATACCGAAGTCGCGGGTGTTCGCATTCGCGCGCCCATGATGCGCATTCACACGGTTGCGGCGGGTGGCGGGTCCATTCTGTTTCATGAAGCCGGTCGCTTTCGCGTTGGCCCGGAAAGCGCTGGCGCCAATCCCGGTCCGGCCTGTTATCGCCGCGGCGGGCCGCTCACGGTCACCGATGCCAATGTGATGGTTGGCAAGCTGAAGCCGCAAAACTTTCCTGCGATTTTTGGCCTTGAGCAGAACGAGCCGCTCGATGCCGACATTGTGCGCGAAAAATTCGAAGACCTCGCAGCCGAGATCGGTGGCGAATTGTCGCCACAAGACATCGCTGACGGCTTCCTGCGCATCGCCGTTGAGAACATGGCCAACGCCATCAAGAAAATCTCGGTGCAACGTGGCTATGACGTGACGGAATATGCCCTCACCTGTTTCGGCGGTGCCGGGGGGCAGCATGCCTGCGCTGTGGCGGATAATCTGGGCATGACGAGCGTGGTCATCCATCCCTATTCGGGCATCCTGTCAGCCTATGGGATGGGTCTGGCGGACATCCGTGCCAGCCGCTCACAAGCCATCATCAAGCCGCTCGCAGATGGTCTGGAAGAGGTTGAACGCATCGAGGCGGATCTCGAAACGCAGGTTCGCGCGGAACTGGCTGATCAGGGCGTTGAGGAAAGCGACGTCGCCGTCATCACACGCATCCACCTGCGCTATGACGGTACAGACCTGCCCATCGCCGTAGATCGCGATGGTGCCGAGGAGATGAGAGACGCGTTTTCGCAAGCGCACAAGGCGCAGTTCGGCTTCGTGTTCGACAAGCCGCTGATCATCGAAGCCGTTGAGGTTGAGGCCGTTGGCGGCGGAGCCGATGCCACGGAGCAAACCGCAAAGCTAGAAGACGCCGAACAGCACCCCTCAGCCACCACCAGCATCTTTGTGAACGGCAGCGATGTCGAGGCCGGTGTGTTCAAGCGGGACCAGCTGAGACCCGGCCATCGCGTCAATGGCCCGGCGCTGATCATCGAGGACCACCAGACCATCGTGGTCGAACCGGGCTGGCAGGCAGCACTCAACGCGCTTGACCACATCATCCTCACCCGCACCGAAGCGATTGAACGCGAAGCGGTGGTCGGCGCGGCAGACACTGCCGATCCTGTTTTGCTGGAAGTGTTCAACAATCTGTTCATGTCGATTGCCGAGCAGATGGGCGTGACGCTGCAAAACACCGCCTATTCGGTGAACATCAAGGAGCGGCTCGATTTCTCCTGCGCCGTTTTCAACGCGCAGGGGCAGCTCGTCGCCAACGCACCGCATATGCCGGTGCATTTGGGGTCGATGGACCGTTCGGTTGAAACCATTGTCGAACTCAATGAAGGGCGCATGAAGCCGGGCGACGTGTTCATGCTGAACGCGCCTTACAATGGCGGCACCCATTTGCCGGACATCACGGTGGTGACACCGGTCTTCAACGCCGATGAGACCGAGATCATCTTCTACGTTGCATCACGCGGGCACCACGCCGATGTCGGCGGCCTCGCCCCCGGTTCGGCAACGCCCAACGCCACGCATGTCGATGAAGAAGGCGTGCTAATCGATAATTTCAAGCTGGTCGATCGGGGCCGCTTCCGCGAAGCGGAAACGATGGCCGTCCTCACCGACCATCCGTATCCCTGCCGCAACCCGGCGCAGAACATCGCCGATCTGCGCGCGCATGTTGCCGCCAATGAACGCGGCATTGCGGAACTATGCAAAATGGTCGCCCATTTCGGGCAGGACGTTGTCGATGCCTATATGATCCATGTGCAGGACAATGCTGAGGAGAGCGTGCGCCGCGTCATCGACCGGCTGAGCGATTGCGCCTACACCTACCCCACCGATACGGGCCAGCAGATCAAGGTCGCCATCACCGTTGACCATGACAAGCGCGAGGCGACGGTGGACTTCACCGGCACCTCACCGGTCGCCAGGAACAATTACAACGCACCGCAGCCCATCACCCGCGCCGCCGTGCTTTATGTGTTCCGCATCATGGTGGAAGCCAACATCCCCTTGAATGCGGGCTGTCTGAAGCCCATCAACATCATCATTCCCGATGGCTGCATGCTCAAGCCCGCCTATCCGGCGGCTGTGATCGCTGGCAACACGGAGACCAGCCAGCATGTCACCAATTGCCTGCTGATGGCGCTTGGCGCGATGGCCAATGCGCAGGGTACGATGAACAATCTCACCTATGGCAATGCGCGCTACCAGAACTATGAGACGATCTGCTCCGGCGCGCCGGCGGGTGTGATGAATGACGGCACACCCTTTGCCGGCGCCCATGGCGTCCACACGCATATGACCAATACGCGGCTGACGGACCCCGAAATTCTGGAAATGCGCTATCCGGTCGTGGTCGAGGAATTCATGATCCGCCGCGGATCGGGAGGCAAAGGCGCCTATCCGGGTGGCGATGGCATCCGCCGCACCATGCGGTTTCTGGAAGACATGACCTGCGCCATTCTCGGCAGCCACCGGCAAAATCCACCCAAAGGTTTGAATGGCGGCGGCGACGGCCAATGCGGCAAGACCGAAATTCGTAGACTATCGGGCGAGATGGAACTGCTCAAACACAGCGACGAAACGCAGGTGAAAGCCGGTGAAGCCGTGGTCGTGACGAGTCCGACGCCCGGTGGGTGGGGGGTGTAGGTTCTCTTGCTGTCATGAAGGTGTGGAGTTGGTCAGGCGATCTGGCGACTTGCACCCACTCTCCCCCCTTGCGGGGGAGATGCCGAAGCGAAGCGCAGGCAGAGGGGGGGTGAACAAAATGCGTGGCGCGCTTTTGCGCGCTACCACTCTCTGTCACCTTCGGTGATATCTCTCCCCCAAGGGGAGAGATAGAAACGTGGCGCGAAACCGCGATCTGTCAAAACCGAGCAGGAGCGCAATCAGATCGACACTGGGCCGATATGCGGCAATCTATGTCTGACGCCGGACGCCTAAGCCTCCTCCTTCGAAACGCTCGCCGATACACCCTCTTCGATAAAGCGTCGTGCAACGCGCTCGCGGTCGGTACCATCTCTGCTGGCGATCATGTCCAGCGCTTCGACCTGCTCTGGCGAAAGGCCGATTTCAAAGGTCACCATCGGGCGGGCAAACTTGAGATGCGCAGGCTTGAACCCGGAGAGATCATACTCCGACAGATCGGCGGTATCGAGGAAGTGCTCGGCCTCCTCATCAGTCGTGTGAAGAGGCAGCGGTTTAAGCTTCTCTTTGTTTTTCATAACTTCTGACCTCCTCTGCATGCATGTATCTGGCACTGATGGGACGGATATACCACAGCTGATCTGAGCATCGAAGGGTGAAGATGACGAAGACGTCGCGACCTTCGGCGGTCTGACCGATGGCCTTGAATCTGGATTCGGTCTGCGAATGCGCATCGTCGCGGATGATCGCAGGGTCATTTCGGAACAGAAGTTCAACTTCCAGCTTGGACACGCCATGCTTGCCGCATTTGGGCCAGTTGCCCTCATCCCACTGAATGCCTTCGACTTTGACACCGCGCATGGCGAAACCGTCCGATTCCTGGAAACTCCCCCCGCTTTACACTTCTTTACCTGCGCCACGAATGCGTGAAACGAAGCCGGTCCATAAAGGCGTCATGGGAAGGCCGGGAACACAATACGACCTTCCTCCCAGCGCCCCGCAGCACACAATATCGGGGCATCACGAGAAGGAGCGTGACCCATGAGCGACAACCATTCCAACAAGCAAAAATTTTCCTTTCTGCGCAGCGGCTTTCTACGAAGTGATAGGGGCAAGGTGACGACGGCCATCGTCGGCGCAAGCCTGCTGATCGGTGCGTCCTTCGGCGTTCCTGCCATCGCCGACAGCAAGGTCTACCAGCACGCCAAACTCTACGCCTCCGAAACCAGCGTTGGTTCGCTGGTTGAGAAAGCTGGATGGGGCGAACGCCGCGGCCACAGGCATGGCAGCCGTTTCGCCAATATGAGCGATGAGGAGATCGAGAAGCGCGTCACCCGCGTGGTCCGCCATGTTGCAATTGAAATTGACGCGACCGACGAACAGACGGCCAAGATCGCCACGCTGATGTCGGCCGTCGCCAAAGATATGCGCCCGCTGCGTAAGGATTTCCGCGAAGCCGGTCTGGAGATGCTCGATCTGTTGACCTCCGACAATGTCGACCGCGAGGCCCTTGAAAAGGTGCGCACGGAGCGACTCTCCGTGGTCGATCAGCGTTCCAAACAGGTTGTTGATGCGCTCGCAGACGTCGCCGAAACGCTGACGCCCGAACAGCGCGCAACCCTTGTGGAGCGCATGCGCGAATTCCGCTCCATGCGCCGCTTCATGCGTCGCGGCTAGTGGACATTCCCCCGCCGCATCCTGACCGCGGCGGGGGCTTGCCTCAACGCAAAACCCTTCCCAAAGATGCATGATGACGGGAACTTCGATATGCACACGCAAACCGGCCGGGCGCTTGACCCGACACCCTCGCTACCGACCACCATCCGCTCAATCAGCACGGAGCCCCAGATGAGCGAATATGTGCTTCTCATCGAAGACGATCACCGCCTTGCCGAAATGGTGAAGGACTATCTCACAGACAATGGATTTGATGTGACCGTCGCCCATACCGGTTTTGAGGGCATCGATCTGCACACGCAGCACGGCTTCGACCTCATTCTGCTTGATCTCATGCTGCCTGATATTGACGGCCTTGAAGTGTGCCGCACCATTCGCGCGCATGAAAACACGCCCATCCTGATGCTGACGGCAAAGGGCGATCCGGTCGATCGCATCATCGGGCTGGAGATTGGCGCCGACGATTATCTGCCAAAACCCTTTGAGCCGCGCGAGTTGCTGGCCCGCATTCGTGCCGTGCTGAGGCGTGGCAAGGCGGATGAAGCGAGCGAAACCTTGCGCTTCGGGCGTCTGGAAATCGACCCCTCCAGCATGAGCGCAACGATGGACGGGAAGCGCTGCGACATCACCACCCACCAGTTCAATCTGCTCAGCATTCTGGCGCGCTCCGCCGGGCGGGTCTTGTCGCGAGACATGCTGATGGACCAGTTGAAGGGTCACGAATTGGAAGCCTTCGACCGCTCCATCGATGTGCATATTTCGCGCATCCGCGCGGAAATCGAGGACGATCCAAAACAGCCAAAACGGATCATCACGGTGCGCGGGGCGGGCTATGTCTTCGCCCGCGAACAGGACTAACCCCCACCATGTTGCCGGTCATCAGACGCCGCCTGCACCGGCAAATCTACTTCACGGTGGTCATAACATTGTTGGCCATTCTGCTGGCCTCAAGCGCGTTCTTCGCGCTGGTCGAGCGGCGCCAAGGCGACAATCCGTTTGAGCTGATCGCCAAGCTGGTGATCGTTGCCCTGCCTCCTGCCGACGCACCAGTTGAAGTTCAGCGAAGGCGGCTGGAAGAAATGGCGGCTGAGACCCGGGTCGGCATCGCGCTTTACGGGCCGGACCAGCAATTGATCGCGAAAGCGGGCCGTGTGCACCGGCGCTTCCGAACGCCCGATTTCGACGATCTGGACTTTGACCCCGACGATGAACAGGACTGGGAATTCGATGGCCGTTCGCGCGGTTGGGTCACCCGACTCCCTGACGGACGATACTTTCAGGCCAGCCATGCCTTGTTTCGGCGAAGACCTCCGCTGCTCGGTCTACTAGCCTATGTTGCGCTCATCATCGCGGTGATTGGACTTGCCGCCTGGCCCTTCGTTCGTCGCCTCACCGGGCGTGTGGAGCGCCTCCAACGCGGGGTAGAGCGTGTTGGCGAAGGCGATCTTTCCTCAAGGGTCGATGTTGAAGGCAGCGATGAAATCGCAGCACTGGCGACAAGCTTTAACACGTCTGCGGAGCGTATCGAAAGGCTCGTCAATTCCAACCGGCAGTTGCTGGCCCATGCGAGCCATGAACTGCGCACACCTTTGGCGCGGGTCCGACTGGGCGTTGAAATGCTGCGTGAGAAGGAGGATCCGAAGCGGCGTGCGGCGCTGGAGCGTGACATCGCGGAACTGGATTCGCTGATCGACGAGATCCTCACCATGAGCCGTCTCGACACCGGTGCCGCGCCCCAAATGAACGAGACGATCGATCTGCTCGCCTTGGCAGCTGAGGAATGCGCGCGCTACGAGGCCTGCACGGTGGATGGCGTGTCAGTCAACGTGTGCGGCAACTCCAAATTGCTGGCGCGGCTCATCCGCAATCTTGTCGACAACGCCCATCGCCATGGCAAACCACCGATTGGCGTTCGCATCGGCGCAGAAGAGGGACACGCCATACTTCGCGTGATGGATGCCGGCCCGGGCATTCCAATTGATCAGCGCGACAAGGTGTTTGACCCTTTCTATCGCGGTGCAGGCAAGCAGAATGTCGAGGGTTACGGGCTGGGGCTGGCTTTGGTGGCGCAAATTGCCAGAGCCCATGGCGGTTCGGTGCGCATTTCCGATGGTCAGTTCAGCGCGGTGATCGTCACCCTGCCGATGAGGTGACAAGAGCCAGCGCGCGACCTATGGCAGCGTATGGGAATGTGCGACAATGGAACGGAAAGATTGGCGACAGGGTCCGCAATCTCGGGGCTCGTCCTTGTCGCGATGTGCGCGCCTCTCGTAACAAGCGCAAAGGCCGGACCTACAGCACGAAAATTGACGGCCATGGGCGCAGACATTGCTCTGCACTCTCCCGCACCGAATCGCAAAGAATGGGACACTGAGTTGGGTCGCACCAAAGAGGGGAAGAAGAATCATTTCCGCATCTGTGAGTAGCGTCAAGTTTCGGGTGGCGCTTCAGCTCGGCGGAAACCATAAGGCGTCATCACCGACCGGACATGCCAATCATGCCACCCTCACCTCGCCGCTCACCTGTCCCCTCACCACGCATGGAAGCTCAGGACTGGGCGCTGCTCGTCGTGCTGTCGCTGATCTGGGGCGCGTCCTTTCTGTTCGCTCGCATCGCTGTGCTGGAAGTGCCGCCGCTGATGCTTGTGTTCTGGCGTGTGGCCTTGGCCGCACTTGCGCTCAATCTTTTCGTCGCTCTAAGCAGTCGACTTCGCTTCGGTGATCGACGCCTTTGGTTGAATTTTGCAGGCATGGGGCTGCTCAACAACATCATCCCGTTCTCGCTGATCTTTTATGGCCAGCAGGAAATCGGTGCCGGGCTGGCAGCTATCGTCAACGCCATGACGCCAATCTGGACAGCGCTGATCGCGCATGCGAGCACCCAGGATGAGCGATTGTCGGGCAACAAGCTCATCGGCATCGTGCTTGGGTTCACGGGGGTTGCGGTGTTGATTGGAAGCGCGGCCTTGCAAGGCCTTGCCGCATCAGCGCTTGCCCAACTGGCCGTGTTGGGCGCAACGCTGTCCTATGGCGTTGCAAGCGTGTTTGGTCGACGCTTCAAATCCGTTCCACCTCTGCAGACCGCACGGGGGCAGCTCACCGCTTCAACCATCCTCATGCTGCCCATACCCATGATTGCCGGGGCGAGCGCTTTTGCCCTGCCTTCGGCGCAAGCGATCTGGTCGGTGGTCCTTCTTGCAATCGTCTGCACTGCCCTTGCCTATCTTCTGTTCTTTCGGATTCTGTCGCGAGCCGGAGCGCTGAACATTTCGCTGGTGACCTTTTTGGTGCCGCTCTCGGCCATCGCGCTTGGCATCGTGGTGCTTGGCGAGACTTTGCATCTGCGGCATCTGATGGGACTCGCCATCATTCTGGCCGGGCTTGTCGCTATTGATGGGCGCTTGCTCAAACGCAAAGCCTGACGGACAATCACTTCATGACACTGGTAAAGCCTATCAGCGCACATATGACCGCCGCGGCAATCGCATCCGGTGAAACGACGCCGGAACGCGCATTGGCACAATGCAGCGAGCGGATGGAAGCGCATGAGGAAACGCTGTGTGTTTTTGCCCATCGCCCCGCACAGTTGAAGATCGGCGACGGCCCACTGCGTGGCATCTTGCTTGGCATCAAGGATGTCTTTGAAACGCGCGACATGCCCACCGGCTACGGGTCGCCCATTTATGGAGATCATCAACCCGTGGCGGATGCGGCGCTTGTCTCCATGCTCAAACAGGCCGGAGCGACCATCGCAGGCAAAACCGTCACGACCGAATTCGCCTGGTTCGAACCGGGGCCAACGCGCAATCCGCACAATACGGATCACACGCCGGGTGGCTCGTCTTCCGGCTCTGCGGCGGGCGTTGCAGCCGGGTTTTTCCCCGCCGCCATCGGCACGCAGACGGGCGGATCGATCATCCGACCGGCGGCCTTTTGCGGCGTGTCCGGCTTTAAGCCGAGCTTTCGTTTGTTTCCCACCGTGGGACTGAAGCACTTTTCCTGGTCGCTCGACACGGTGGGTTTCTTCGCAGCAAGTGCTTCTGATTGCGGCCTCGTCGCAGCGGCCTGTTCGGGGCGCGATCTTGACGTGACGCTTGATGACGACACAGCCCCCCGCATCGGCCTCTATCATGGTGGCGACGACCATTTGATGAGCGATGCGATGGAAATGGCGCTTTCCAGCGCGGTTCAATTGGCCGCAAAGGCTGGTGCGCGCATCACCGACATTGAAGGGCCGGAGCGCGTCGAGGCGGCTCGTCTTGCCCATCCGACCGTCCAGGATTTTGAAGCGCGATTGGCGCTGGCCGACGAACTGCATCATTCACCTGGCGGATTGTCGAAGAAGCTACGCGATCATCTCGAAGCAGCAGATGATATAACGCCTGCGCAGTATGACGATGCGCGACGCACGGCCAACCACGCTCGCAAGGCAAGTCATGATTTGTTTGCCGATTGCGACGTGCTGCTCACGGCCTCAGCGCCCGGTGCAGCGCCGCACAGCCTGCGCAGCACGGGTGATTCCGCCTTCAACCGTTTGTGGACCCTGCTTGGCCTGCCCTGTGTGAACGTGCCGGGCATGAAGGACACGACCGGACTGCCACTCGGGGTTCAGATCATCGCGCCATTTGGCAAGGACAAGCGCGCCTTGCAGGTGGCGCACTGGCTGGAACGCGTTTTGGCCGGCTGATCGGAATTCGGATCAGGCTTTCCGCGCCATACTCTTATGCGCCATCCAAAGCGCCACCGTCAGCGACATGTCATCATCTTGAGGCGCGGGCAGCAATTGTTCGGTCTCGAGAACAAGGCCTGCACTGTCCAACCACTTCGCCAATTGTTGCGGATCGATCCCAAGCCGTCTGTGCGCGTGCTGATCGCGCAACTCATCAATGGAGTGCGGCAGGAAATCAACGATGAGCAGCCTGCCTTGATCGCTCAACCGCCCGGCTGCGGCCTGAAAGGAAGTCGCCGGATCTTCCAGAAAATGCACCACCTGATGCATTACGATCAGATCATAGGAGCCGCCCGTGCCGAGATCATAGACATTGCCGTGACGCAGCTGGATATGCGCATAACCTTCTCCCGCCATGGAAGCGCGTGCCACCGACAGCATGTCATTGCTGATATCGATGCCAACACCGCGCGTGATGTGCGGTGCGAAAAGTTGCAAAATGCGCCCCGTGCCGGTGCCAAGATCGAGAACGCCTTTCGGTTTCAGCGACAAACCAAGATCGAGCATCGCCGTTTCCACTGCCTGCTCTTCAATATGCATGGCGCGAATGCGGCCCCACTGGCTGGCATTGGCAGCAAAATACTCCGCAGCCCGAGCGTCGCGCCGCTCCAGAACGGCTTGCAAGCCCTCACGGTCTGCCCGCAATGTTGGGTCTGAACTCGAGGCAAGAGGCTCAAGGATTGTGTCGAGAAGCGCCCGCGCCGCGCCGCTGTCAACGGTGCGAAAATAGGCCCAGGCCCCTTCCTGCACACGGGTCGCCAAGCCCGCCTCCACCAGCAATTTCAGATGGCGCGACAGGCGCGGCTGGCTCTGACCGGTGATCTCCACAATGTCGCTGACCGTCAGATCAACCTGCTCCAAAAGGGCGAGCAGCCGGATGCGCGTCGGCTCACCTGCGGCACGCATGCGCGCGACGCTATCGGCGGCCTCGCCTGTCAGTTCGAAACTGGAATCCTCACCACTCACAGCACAACACCGCTACAATCAACGCCGGGAAGTGATACACGAGGCCATCGCGCTCGCAAGTCTTACGACAGGACCAAACCGACCAGCATGAAGGCGACAACCAAACGTCAAAAAGCCATGGCCGAAGCGCTGCGGCATCTGGTGCCGCATGTGCGCTACGAAGATGCGGCAGCGATCCTGACCGCAGCAAAGCGCTCCCATATGCGCAACCTCGCGCCCGTCGATGCCGTCTTTCTCGCCACCGTTGCACATATCCGGCACCGCCACAGCGACTATGACGCCTTGCTGCAGGAAGGGTATGATTATGAATCTGCAAGATTTTTCGTGGTCGACGACATCAATTCCGTCCTGCAAGGCTGGGGCGCCAGCGCATCGGTAGACGTGGATCAGCTGACAAGATTGGACAAGCCACAGGATTTTCCCGTATAGGTTGCAGTGTGTACGAATTTCTAGTTTCGAGTATTTCGTGATGCGTGCTGCACTCAAGCCTGACGCCACCCCCTTATCCACTCACTTTGATCTGAGCCTGGTTCTCGACCACTTTCATCAAGCGGATTGGTCTTTGCTGTTTGCCATAACCGCTGGCGACGATGCGGCGATCCGGCGAGCATCACAGGATCAGGCCTGCGCCTTCGATGCCCTGATGGGCGTGATTCCTGAAACGCCCGCCGAGCGCGGTCATCTGGCGAGGTTTCTTGCAGAACGCTTCATGCTGTCGGAAAATGTTGGCCCGGAGCAGCAGTTACGCGCCTTGCAGAAACTCGTTGAGCTGGCCGCAAGGCCGCTGTTGCATCAGGACTTGTCAGACCGATAGATCCATTGCGGCGGGATGCGTGCTTCGAAACGCTCCCCGACTGCGATGCTGCCTTCCTTCTCCACCCAACCGACCAGGCCGCGCAGATGTTGCGCCTGTTGGGGAAACGCAATCTCGATGTCGGGGCGGTTGCCGACGTGATCCGCAATGGATCGCCCAGACAACCGACAGGGGGCGTTGTCGCCGTCAATCTTGATGGTGACCCCGTTTTCAAAGAACAAAAGCGTGCGCGGTGGCAGCATGGTCATTGCGTCGATGCCATCAAGCAGCAGATTGCCGCCAATCCACTCTGGCTTGAGTTCTCTGATATCCAGCCGGTTCGCAATCACTGCGAGTTCTTTCGGCGACAGGATCGAAATCTGTCTTTCATTGCGCATCGGCGTTCCGCGCGGGTACCACGGCTCGCGCCCGCCGCTGCGACGCGTTGTGCCCGCATGCACATCGCCGGGAATGCCTTCAAAGGTCACATCGAGCGTCTCGATCGGCATGGTAACGAAATTGTCGCCCTCGGCACGATACAGGCCCTTGATCGTACCGGTGAGTTTCTGGGCTGGGAAGATGTCGGGCAGTTCTTCCCGACGCTGAAAGGGGTCGATCACGTGTCTGTGTCCCGGTGCCGTTCGTGATGAAACTATGGGAACCGATGGTCCCCGGCAAGCATTTCCAAAGTGACTTAGTCTTTGTCGCTGTCGCAATAGAAGCACTGCGCAGACGACATCAAGCTGGAGCATTTCATGCGTTACCGCCTACTCGCCCTTTGCATGTTCACAACGACCGCCTGTGTAACCGGTTCAATCGCCAGCGCCTTCTCGATCAATGGCAGCAACGGCAGTGCACTGACCGCGCAGGAGGTGGCAAGCTTCAACGAACCCTGGGCCATGGCTTTCCTGCCGGACGGATCGATGCTGGTGACGGAAAAATCCGGCATGCTTCAGCATGTCACTCAGGATGGCTCCAAACGTGAAGTCGGGGGCGTGCCGGAGGTTGCCTATGGCGGCCAGGGCGGGCTGGGCGACATCGTCCCTCACCCGGACTTTGCGCAGAATTCTCTGGTTTATTTCTCCTATGCCGAAACTCTCGATGGCGGGTCCACTTATGGCGCCGTGGTCGCGCGCGCGGTTCTGAACATGAGCGGCACGCCGCGTCTCACCAATGTTGAAAAGCTCTGGTCGCAAATGCCCAAGACCAGCGGGCGCGGACATTACAGCCACCGCATCGCCTTCGGACCGAAGGGGGGGGCGCAAGAGGGCAAGATGTTCATCACTTCAGGTGATCGGCAGAAACAGCGACCGGCCCAGGATTTTGCACAGGCACTCGGCAAGCTCATCCGCCTGAATGATGATGGCACTGTCCCGGCTGACAATCCGTTTCAGGAGCAGGGCGAACTCGCGCGCACCTTCTGGTCAGTCGGTCATCGAAACCCCTTGGGGATCGACTTCGACCCCCAAGGGCGTCTTTGGGCCCACGAAATGGGACCGCGCCATGGCGACGAGCTGAACCTCATCGCTGCGGGCGCCAATTATGGCTGGCCCACAGTGTCCAATGGCGACAATTATTCGGGAGTCCCGATCCCTGATCACGACACGTCCGACGCCTTCGTCAAACCCAAAGCCTATTGGGTGCCGGCCATCTCTCCCGCTGGGCTGGTCATCTATGATGGAGACGTGTTCTCCGCCTGGCGTGGCGATGCCTTTATCGGTGGCCTCTCATCGCGCGCCCTGGTGCGTGTGGACATTGACGGTGAAAACGCTACCGAGGCCGAGCGCTTTGAATGGGGAAGCCGGGTGCGAGAGGTTGAACAAGGTCCCAATGGGGCGCTGTGGGTTCTCGAAGATCGATCCGGCGGCAGGCTGCTGAAACTTACACCAGCCGGATAGAACAATGCTGCATTTGCGCTGGGGTCAGGACCCTATGCCGCGTTGTTGATCAACCGATCATCTTCGCCGGTAATGCTGGTCAGAGGGGCGGGGCGCCCGAGCAGGTAGCCCTGCGCCTCATCGCAATGGAAGCGGGTCAGTGCAGCAAGTTGCTCGCCGGTTTCGACACCTTCAGCCGTCACCTTCATGCCCAGGGATTCGGCAAGCGCCAGAATTGACGTCACCAGCGATTTGCTGCGCGCATCTTCCAACATTCTTGCAATGAAGCAGCGATCAATCTTCAGCTTGGAGAATGGGAATTGCGTCAGATAGGACAGGCTGGAATATCCGGAACCGAAATCATCCAGCGAGAGGGTGACACCCATGTCACGCAACTTGTTGAGCGTGGCGAGGGTCTTCTCGGTCTCATCGATCAGAAGCTGTTCCGTAACCTCGATCTCAAGGCGAGACGGATCAAGGCCGGATGCGTTCAAGGCGTCGTACACATCTCGTACGAGGTCGGAGCCGCGAAACTGCGCCGGTGACACATTGACCGCCACGCGCGTTGTATCGTCATAGGCAGAAAAATCACTGGCAGCCCGGTGTAGCGCCCAACGCCCAAGCTCAATGATCATACCATTTTCTTCAGCGAGCGGGATAAAGCGATCCGGTGACAATAGGCCGAATTTGGGATGCTCCCAGCGCATCAGAGCTTCAAAGCCGACTTCGCTGGACGATTTAAGATCGTGCTGCACCTGATAGAACAGGGCGAGTTCATCATTGCGTTCAGCGTTGCGCAGATCCGTCTCAAGCTGCAACCGTTCGCTGGCCTGTTCTGCCATGCGTTTGTGAAAGACGGCCACCGTGCCGCGGCCATCATTCTTGGCCGCATACAAGGCCAAATCTGCGGCCGTCACCAATTCGTCAGCCGATTTTGTCTTTGCGCAGAAGACTGAAACACCGACCGAAACGCCAACCGAAAGCTCGATATCATTGACGGTGTAGGGTTGATTGACGATCTCGATCAGTTCCCGAGCCTTAGCCACGGCAGATTCGCGAGTACAGCCTTTGCAGATCGCAGCAAACTCGTCGCCACCGATGCGCGCAACATGGTCGGTCTGGCGGAAGACGCGTGAGATTCGCTCTGCCACTGCCTTTAGCAACACGTCTCCAGTGGAATGGCCGTAGCCGTCATTGATCGATTTGAAGCGATCAAGGTCAAAGACAAGCAGCGCCAGATCATCGGCCTGGTCGCCCGCTTCCAGATTGGCGCGCACGGCTTCTTCCAGTGCATGATCGAATGCGCGGCGGTTGTAAAGGTCGGTCAACGCATCTCGTTCGGCCATGCGGCGGATGCGCGCCTGGCTGTTGCGGAGGCGCCGTTCCTGAATTCGCGCCGATGTGATGTCGGTGAAACTTGTGAAAACAAGCCCGTTCTTGACCCGCCATTCGCACTGAATTTCCCGCTCCCCAACCGTTTGTCGGGTGGAGTGAGGCACGCCGATTTTCGACCGGTCAGTCTCCTCGGCAAACTTCAATTCATCAACATCGCCATAGTCGCCCCGCGCGGCCCGAAACCGCACCATGTCAATCCAAGGCCTTCCCCGCTCGACAAGCTCAGCGGGGATGTCGAGCAGTTCAATCATTCGCTGATTTGCGCGAATGATACGGTCCGTATCGTGGATCAAAATGCCCTGCGCGATGACGGACATCGTGGTTTCCAGCAGGTCTTCGCCTTCGCACTGCTGTGCAACATCATGGTCTTCCGCGAGTTCGCTAGGCTGGTCCTGTTGCAGAGCTCTTTGCCGCGTGCCAATTTTCATAGAGCGCTCCGAAGTTCGAACCAGTGATCGGTCAGACTACACAACGCTCCTCAATATGCTGTTAAATCATGGGTTTAACGAAACCTTAATGTGCGTCAGATCGCAACCCGCCCCCGGAAAGGTTGCGCGCAAGACGGCACTTATCTCCCAAGCGGCTTGAAGTGTATCCGCTTTGGCGTCAGCGCATGGTCACCAAGTCGCGCAACCTTGTCCTTTTCGTAATCCTCGAAGTTGCCTTCAAACCACTCGACATGGCTGTCGCCCTCAAAGGCCAGCATATGTGTGGCAAGGCGGTCGAGGAACATGCGGTCGTGGCTGATGATGACCGCGCAACCGCCAAACTCTTCCAGCGCGTCTTCCAATGCCGAAAGCGTCTCGGTGTCGAGATCGTTGGTCGGTTCGTCGAGCAGCAGCACATTGGCGCCGGATTTCAACATCTTGGCCAGATGCACCCGGTTGCGCTGACCACCGGACAATGTGCCAACCTTTTGCTGCTGATCGCCCTTGCGGAAGTTGAACGAACCGACATAGGCGCGCGAATTGACCTCATGCTTGCCAAGCTTGATGACTTCCGCACCGCCGGAGATTTCTTCCCAGACCGTCTTGTCCGGGTCGAGTGAATCACGGCTTTGGTCGACATAGCCGAGCTTTACCGTATCGCCGATGCGGATGGTGCCGTTGTCCGGCGTCTCCTGACCGGTGATCATTTTGAACAGGGTCGACTTGCCCGCGCCATTCGGCCCAATGATGCCGACGATGCCACCGGCGGGCAGTTTGAAGTTCAGATTTTCGATGAGCTGACGGTCGTCAAAACCCTTCGACAGGCCTTCCGCCTCGATCACCACATTGCCGAGACGCTCAGCAATGGGAATGACGATCTGCGTATCAGACGGCTTGCGCTGGTTCGCGGTCTCCAGCAGTTCCTGATATTTGTTGATACGCGCTTTGGACTTCGCCTGCCGCGCCTTCGGGCTTTGGCCCATCCATTCGCGCTCGCGCTCAAGCTGCCGCATCCGAGCATCCTGCTCGCGGCCTTCCTGAAGCATCCGCTTCTTCTTCTTCTCCAGATAGACCGAATAGTTGCCCTCGTAAGGCACGCCGCGACCGCGATCGAGTTCGAGAATCCAGCCCGTAACATTGTCGAGGAAGTAGCGATCGTGCGTCACGATCATCACCGCGCCCTTGAACTCGCGCAGGTGCTTTTCAAGCCAGGCAACGGTTTCGGCATCCAGATGATTGGTCGGTTCGTCGAGCAGCAGCAGGTCCGGCTCCGACAAAAGCAGTTTGCAAAGTGCGACGCGACGCCGCTCACCACCCGAAAGCGGTTCGACCGAGGCTTCCGGCGGCGGACAGCGCAGCGCGTCCATCGCCATGTCGATTTTCGCGTCAAGATCCCACAGCCCTTCCGCGTCGATCTGGTCCTGAAGCTTTGCGCCCTCTTCCGCCGTTTCGTCGGAATAGTTCATCATCAGTTCATTGTAGCGCTCCAGAATGGCCGTCTTGTCGGCCACGCCTTCCATGACGTTTTCACGCACGGTTTTTGCCGGATCAAGCTGCGGTTCCTGTTCGAGATAACCGACCTTGGCACCTTCTGCGGCCCAGGCCTCGCCCTGCCACTCCTTGTCGATGCCAGCCATGATCTTGAGCAGGGTCGACTTACCGGCGCCATTGGGGCCAAGCACACCGATCTTCGCGTCCGGGTAAAAGGACAGGTGCACATTGTCGAGCACCTTCTTGCCGCCGGTATAGGTCTTGGTCAGACCTTGCATATGATAGACGAATTGGCGTGCCATGGGTCAGGCTCTCCGCTTGTGCGTGACGGAACGGTCATGTCCGAAATGTCGGGAAACTCGTTCGTCATGTAACGGCGCGGAGAGCCGAAAACAAGCCGGTGCTGGCGATCAGTTTACAGCCGTTGCGTCCGTCACAATGCGAGAAACCATGACGACGCTCTGCGTCTGCTCGGCCTTGGCCAGATGTCCGCCTTCCTTGTCGTGACCTGCGCTGCCAAAGGCCAGCCCAACCGCGAAAGAGGCGACCACCACCGTTCCCAGAAAAATCGATTTTGTATCCATGTTGCGTAACCTTCCTGCAGGCGTGCCGCTTTTGCGGCTTGAATCAAAGCTACTCCCGGCCCTTCTGCGCTTCTGTGCCCAAATGCACATTGCGTTTCGCGACGCTTCGGTGTGTGGTTTGCACAAGAATTGCCTTTGGGGACCGACCGAATGGGAACCGCCATCATCATCGGAGCGGGTGCCGGCCTTTCCGCTTCACTCGCCCGCAAACTGGCCGCACGCGGCCACACAGTCCTGCTTGGCGCGCGCAATCCCGACAAGTTGCAAACGCTGGCGCAGGAAATCGGCGCAACCGCAATCGCCTGTGATGCCTCGCAACCCGATGACATGGCAGCCCTGTTTGAAGCCGCAGATGCGCTCGGCAGTCCCATTGATGTCGCCATCTACAATCCGTCCGGCCGGGTGCGCGGCGCAATCACGGACATCGACCCGACGCAGGTGAAGGCTGCTCTGGAAGTAACGGCCTTCGGCGCTTTTCTGATGGCCCAACAAGCGGCAAAGCGCATGCTGCCAAACGGATCCGGTGCAATCCTGTTCACGGGAGCATCAGCGGGCGTGAAGGGCTTTGCCAAATCGGCAAGCTTCGCCATGGGCAAATTTGCTCTGCGCGGTCTGGCGCAATCGCTTGCGCGCGAGCTGCATCCGCAGGGCATTCACATCGGCCATTTCGTCATTGATGGCGGCATTGCCAATGACGCCCGCCAGGAACGCATTTCCAGCGAAGACAACATGCTCGACCCCGATGCGATTGCCGAAAGCTACTTGCATTTTCTCGACCAGCACCGGTCCAGCTGGGCCTGGGAGATCGAATTGCGGCCATGGGTGGAACGCTTTTGACACTCTGGCAGGAAGACACTCTGGCATCTCCAACGGGTGCTGAGCTGCGCCTGTTCACCTGCGTCCCCGACAATCCGAAGGCCATTGTCCAGATCAACCACGGCATGGCCGAACATGCAGCGCGCTACCAGGCCTTCGCGGAAGCGCTGGCGGAAGCGGGCTGCGGCGCCCTTATGCATGATCATCGTGGCCACGGTCACACAAGGGCCGCTGATGCCGCGCTTGGCCAATTCGCGAGTAAGAACGGCTGGGACGCCGTGCTGGCAGACGTATTGGCAATCAACGCCGAAATTCGGGCGCGCTATTCGAGCGCTCCGATCATCTGTTTTGGTCACTCCATGGGCGCGATCATCGCGCTCAACCATGCGATGCGACAGCCTCACACGATTGACGGTCTCGCCGCCTGGAACAGCGGCGTGGATGCGGGTGCGTTACTTGTGATCTACCGCATGCTGCTGAAGTTCGAGCGCTTTTTCAAAGGGTCGGACGTGCCGAGCCGCATCGCGCCCAAACTGACCTTTGATGCGTGGAACAAGGCCTTCGCGCCCAATCGTACAGAATTCGACTGGCTGTCGCGCGATGAGGCACAGGTCGACGCTTATGTTGCCGATCCGCTTTGCGGTTTCGATTGCACCATCGGACTTTGGCTGGACGTGACGCAGGGCATCGCTTTCGCGGCCAACGACGCAAATCTCGCACAACTGCCGAAGGCGTTGCCCGTTCATCTGCTGGCCGGTGCAGACGATCCGTGCTCGCGCAACGGGAAAGGCGTCGAGGCCATCGCGCAACGCATGCGCAAGGCGGGCATGACGGAAGTCAGCTTCACATTGCTTCCCGAAACCCGGCATGAAAGCCTCAACGAACTCAACCGCGACGAGACGATCGCAGATTTTCTCGGTTGGTTGGACGACACAACTGCCAGAAGAGGTTAGCTTGCATTTTTTGCAAGCATGTGCATCTATGTCATATGAATAATCGGCATGAAAGAACGCTTCGGGCGGTTTTCCATGAACCGGTCCCTGCAACGATAGCTTGGAGTTCAATTGAGGCGCTTCTGGTGGCGGCGGGCGCGGAAATCATCGAAGGTTGGGGGGTCCCGAGTACGCTTCGTCAAGGATGGTGAGATTGAAACATTTCATCGCCCCCACCCTCAAAAGGAAGCCAAGCGGTATCAAGTGAGAGCGGCCCGGAATTTTCTCGAGCGGATTGGAGTTGACCCCAAATGAACCGCATGACCTATCAAGGTTACACAGCCCGCATCGACTATGATGATGAGGACCAGATTTTTGTCGGGCGCATCGCCGGAATACGCGATGGTGTTGGGTTCCACGCGGATTCCGTCGAGACTTTGCGCGCTGCATTCGAAGAAGCGGTCGATGACTATATCGAGACTTGCGCAAAGATCGGAAAGCAGCCTCAGAAGGCATATTCCGGCAAGGTCATGTTTCGTATCGATCCGGATACGCACCGAAAGGCTGCGCTTGCTGCTGAACTTGAAAACAAAAGCCTGAATCAGTGGGCAGAGGATGTCTTGTCGAAAGCGACAGCCTCCTGAAGCGTCAGCCCATCACCCCTTGCCGCCGTACCTTTCCAACACTGCCTCCGTGTCCTCACCAAGCACCGGAGGACCCTTTTTGTATTCGATCGGCGTCTTGGAAAATTTGAGCGGGTTGGCGATGCCCGGCACCTTGCCCGCTATTGGGTGATCCAACTCAAGCCGAACGCCACGCGCCTTGATCTGCTCATCGGCAAAGGTCTGCGCGATGTCGTTGATCGGACAGGCCGGCACATTATTGGCAGGCAAAACCTTCAGCCAATGCGCTGCGGGCTGCTCGACAGACCGTTTTGCGATCAAATCCGCCAAGGCATCGCGGTTAATGTTGCGCAGCGGATTGGTCTTGAACCGCTCGTCGCTTGCCAGATCGGGCAGATTCATCACGCGGCACATATCGATGAACTGCGAGTCATTGCCGACAGCGATGATGATGTCGTCCGTCGCGGTTGGGAAAGGCTGATAGGGCGCAAGATTGGGATGCCAGGCCCCGGTTCGCCCCGGCGCCTTGCCGGTGACCAGATAGTTGAAACCCTGATTGACGAGCATCGCGACCTGCGTGTCGAGCAACGCAATGTCGATATGCTGACCCTCCCCGGCTTTTTCGCGGTGATAGAGCGCAGCAAGCACACCGATACCACCCATCAGCCCGGTTTGCAGATCGCAAATGCCGACACCGACGCGCATCGGCCCGCCATCCACATCGCCGGTAATGCTCATCAAACCGGACCGCGCCTGAATGAGATAGTCATAGCCGGGCTGCGCTGCGTCCGGCCCGGTCTGGCCAAAACCGGTGATCGATAGATAGATCAACCCCGGATTGATGGCGCTGAGGCTCTCATAGTCGAGGCCATATTTCTTCAGCCCGCCAACCTTGAAGTTCTCGACAAAGAAATCAGCTTCCGCCACCATGCGGCGAACCGTATCCGCCCCCTCTTGCGTGGTGATGTCCAGTTCGACCGAATGCTTGCCGCGATTGGCAGACAAGTAATAGCCAGCCTCCGCCGTATCGTTGCCATCCTGATCCTTCAGCCAGGGCGGCCCCCATTGGCGTGTGTCGTCTCCCTTGCCCGGCCGTTCGATCTTGATGACCTCCGCACCGAGATCGGCGAGAATTTGCGTCATGGTCGGCCCCGCGAGAATGCGGGAAAGATCGACGACCTTCAGACCGACAAGAGGTCCGCTCATGGGCAATTTCCTTGATCGATAGCCGCGACGCAGCCAAGGTGAACACGCTTTCTCTTAACCGGCATTTTGGGCATGACAACAGCAACGGCCGACCAACTCGCCTATGAGTGTTCGCAAGTGATGTGGGAAAATGACGAGGCGTCCCGCGGCCTCGGCATGGTGAAGGAGGAGGTCCGGCTCGGCTATGCGCGCCTGACCATGAAAGTGCGCGCCGACATGTTGAACGGGCAAAAAATCGTCCATGGCGGTTTCGTTTTCACCCTGGCCGATTCCACCTTTGCCTTTGCCTGCAATGGCCGCAATCAATTCACGGTGGCGCAGCATTGCGCGATCACCTTTCTAGCGCCGGGTTTTGAGGGCGATGTGCTGACCGCAGTCGCGCAGGAGCGGCATTTTGCCGGTCGCTCTGGGATTTACGACTGCACGGTCACCAATCAGAACGGCGAAACGATTGCAGAAATGCGCGGGCATTCGCGCACCGTCAAAGGGCAACATTTGCCGGGCCACGATTGAACTCGCAGTTGCGCACTTCCGCCGGTGCACCACCGACATGCGGCCCGTCCGCAC
>JAPPOQ010000014.1 GCA_028817895.1 Ahrensia sp. | reverse complement strand
GAGCAAATCTCGCCCAGATTGAATCGTTTGAGCGCAGGGAGTTTGTGGCCTGACAAGGCGCGTGCGACGCCGTGGTGCGGGCACCACAAGTTCGTACGCAACACAGTCAGGGCGCAAAGATACAAGTTCAAACGATTGCAAATTACTTATCATTTTCATTACCTTGCACTTCGTTTGCTTGGGTGTCTTTTCCGCTCTGGCGGCGTCGAAATCCTCGCGCGATGCCCGGCATCGCTCTGCGGTGTTCTCCTTGCCAGATCGAAAAATCCATCCCATCAAACTGCTCCAATCTGGGCGAGACTTGCTCTACTCTGAAGGCGCTTCTTCGCCGCCTCCAAGGCTGTGCACATAAATGGCGAGTTGCTTGATGCTCGCTGCGCCAAGACGGTTGACCCAGGGTGGCATAGCCCCGTGCCGAGGTTGCCGAATCTGGTCGCGAATGGTCTCGCGTGTGTTGCCATAAAGCGAGATGGCATCGGAGAGATTGGGCGCCCCGAGATCACGGATGCCACGACCATTTTCGCCGTGGCATGCGGTGCATTGTTCGGCAAAGATGCCTGCCCCGGTCTCCGCCAAAGCGGCATCATGGTCCTGATTGGAAAGTTTCAGGACGTACTCGGACACCGCATTGATCTGCGCCCGATCAAGAATGCCGTCAGCGCCAAAGGCTGGCATCTGCGAGATGCGCGCATCGTCATCCTCGTCATTACGGACCCCATGCGCAATCGTGGTGTAGACAGCCTCAAGGTCGCCGCCCCAAAGCCAATCATCATCGTTGAGATTGGGATAGCCAGGCCCACCCTGTGCTCCGGTGCCGTGGCACTGCGAACAGTAGACCTTGAACAAGGACTCCCCACCGGCTGATGCGAAACGCACAAGGTCCTGATTCTGGCGAATGTCCTCAAGATCCTGCTCCGCCAGCGTGGCAATGATATCGCGACGCGCAGTCTCTACCTCCTGCATATCGGCTTTGAGCTGCAACCGGTTGGTCTGTCCGGAAATGCCCATTGTGGACTCATTCCACAACGGTATCGCCGGATACCAGATCATGTAGCCAAACGCGAAAACAATGGTGGCGTAGAACGTCCACAGCCACCAGCGCGGCATTGGGTTGTCGAGTTCCTGGATGCCATCCCATTCGTGGCCGGTTGTCTTGATGCCGGTCGCTTCATCAATGTCCTTGTCAGCCATTCTCGCGATCCTCTTCGAACGGGATTTGGGCTATTTTTTCAGCCGTCTTTTTGGAGCCGGGCCGGAAGGTGAATACGATCACGCCAACGAACAGGAGCACCATGTAAAGCAGGCCCCAGGAGTCGGCGAATTGTCGAAGAAAGGAGTAGTCCGTCATTGCGCCCTCACCGGAAGTTTTCGTCTTGTTTGTAGGCCTTCAGATCAACAAGCGTGCCCAGCATTTGCAGATAGGCAACCAGCGCATCCATTTCCGAAAGGCGATTTGGATTGCCGTCGAAATCCCGGATCGAGATCTTCGCGTAGCGCTCCTCAAGGCCGTTTGTATCCGCGTCCGGATTCGCTTGTGCCTGCAAATCTGCCGTGGCGTTCTCAATCATCGCATCGCTATAGGGAACACCGACGGCCCTGTTGGCTTTCAGATGTCCTGCGAAATTTTCAGCATCAACCTCGGCGTCCATGAGAAACGCGTAGGTCGGCATGATCGATTCCGGCACAACCGATTGCGGGTGGATCAGGTGCTGAACGTGCCATTCGTCACTGTAGCGGCCACCCACACGGGCAAGGTCAGGTCCCGTGCGCTTCGACCCCCATTGGAAGGGATGGTCATACATCGATTCCGCTGCCAGCGAATAATGGCCGTAACGTTCCACCTCATCACGGAATGGCCGGATCATCTGGCTGTGGCAGACGTAACAGCCTTCGCGGATATAGACGTTACGCCCGGCCAGTTCCAACGGCGTGTAGGGCCGCATACCCTGCACTTTCTCGATGGTGTTCTTGACGTAGAAGAGCGGAACAATCTCCACAATTCCGCCAATCAGCACGGCGACGAGTGAGAACACGAACAACAGCGAAACGTTGCGTTCAAGTTTTTTGTGATGGTCGAAAAGTGCCATGGTCCTGCCCCCTATTGCGCAGCCGCGACGCGCGTTGCGGGAGCAGCACCAGCCGCATGTCCGCCCATGGGAACCTCATTGCGAAGGTCTCCCCGAATTGTACGCCAAATGTTGTAGGACATGACCAGAGCACCGGCGAGATAGATCAGGCCACCGATCATGCGCATCACATATTCCGGGTGGATCGCCGAAACGGTCTCGATGAAGGAATTCACCAGGAAGCCCTGATCATCATATTCGCGCCACATCAGCCCCTGGGTAATGCCGGCAACCCACATGACGGCTGCGTAGATGACGATACCAATGGTCGCCAGCCACAGGTGCCAGTTCACCAAACGCAGCGAATACAGCCGTTCACGGTTCCACAGTTTCGGCACGAGGAAGTAGATGCAGCCGAAGGTGATCATGCCGTTCCAGCCAAGCGCACCGGAATGCACGTGCCCGATGGTCCAATCGGTATAGTGCGACAATGAGTTGACCGACTTGATCGACATCATGGGACCTTCGAAAGTCGACATGCCGTAAAAGGCGAGCGAGATGACGAACATGCGCAGCACGGGGTCCGTGCGCAGCTTGTCCCACGCGCCCTGGAGCGTCATCAAACCGTTGATCATGCCGCCCCAAGAAGGCATCCAAAGCATGATTGAGAACACCATGCCGAGGGTTTGTGCCCAGTCCGGCAAAGCGGTGTAGTGAAGATGGTGCGGCCCGGCCCAGATATAGAGGAAAATGAGAGCCCAGAAGTGGATGATCGACAGCCGGTAGGAGAAGATCGGCCGCTCAGCCTGCTTCGGCACGAAATAGTACATCATGCCGAGGAAACCTGCGGTCAGGAAGAAGCCGACCGCGTTGTGGCCGTACCACCATTGCGTCAGCGCGTCCTGGACACCGGCAAAAGCGGAGTAGCTCTTGGCACCGGTCAGAGAGACCGGAACGGCCGCATTGTTGACCAGATGCAACATGGCCACTGTTATGATGAATGACAGGAAGAACCAGTTCGCTACATAGATGTGCGGCTCTTTGCGCCGAACAATCGTGCCGAGAAAGACGATGAGATAGGCCACCCAGACGATGGTAAGCCACAGATCGACATACCATTCCGGCTCGGCATATTCCTTTGACTGGGTGACGCCCAGCAGATAGCCGGTCGCCGCCATGACGATGAACAACTGATAGCCCCAGAAAACGAACCAGGCGAGATTGCCGCCAAACAGCCTTGCCCGACAGGTCCGCTGGACAACGTAGAAGGAGGTACAGATCAACGCATTGCCACCGAACGCAAAAATGACGGCGGAGGTGTGGAGCGGGCGCAAACGGCCAAAATTGAAGTAAGGCTCAATGTTGAGCCACGGCCAAGCAAGTTGGGCGGCGATCACCACTCCAACCAGAAAGCCCACAACGCCCCAGAATACGGTTGCAACCGCTCCAAAACGTATGACGTCATCCATATAGCCAGACGTGTCTTCGCGGTTAAAGATCGAGGTTTTCGCACCCACCGGTGCAAATTCCACGCGCCGCATAAGCACCAGTGTGGCGATGCCAAGGACGAAAAACAGCACCCAGGCATGGGCTCTGAACAAGTCGTCTGACGCCGCCGCTGCTGCCATAAACGCCATGAAGGTGGCAGCTGCGAGCACAATGGCTTCGGTTCCGTTTCTCATATGTGTTCCCCTGGTGGCGCCTGAACCGGCTGCAATGCAACGCAGAATCGATGCATCAGCCGACCGCTTATTTCCTTGATCCAGATCAAGGAAATTGGCCGAACGGTTGGCGAAGATGAGCGCAGGGCCGGACACCAACCGGCCCGGTTTGCAGCCGCTGGACCGCAGGAGATGTGTCATGCCAAAGGACTTGATCGCCCAGGAAGCGCAATCCCATCATCGCAAGCAGCACTTCATGTGCTTGCGCCTCGAAGCCGTCGCCGATGCGCTTCCGGCCAGCATAGACCGGCAGGAATGCTTGCTGCTGGCACGCGACATTTACCCCACCGTGAAAGCAGCCCACGAGTTTGAGGAAAGTGTGCTGTTCCCACATCTGCAACGCAACGCGGACGCAAGGGCGCTTGAAGATGGTTTGGAGAGGCTGCGCTTCGAGCACTGGGAAGACGAGGCCTATGCCGAAGAACTAAGCGATACTCTGAGCCGGATCGGACGCGGCGGCCCTGTCAGAGACGCTGAGAAAATTTCTTGGATGCTGCGTGGCTTCTTTGACGGCGTTCGGCGTCACATGGCATTTGAGGCCGAGCATCTGCTCCCAATGCTGAACCCGATCTCTTCTGGCGAAAGGGTCGCGACGTAGCCCCATCAATCGTTGTCTGCGCAGGCCTCGTTGCGCAGCGCTGACAGGCTTGGAATGTCCACCCGGTTTCGGTCCACGACTTCAATAACACCGGCTTTACGCAGATTGGTGATCTGACGACTCACCGTCTCGATGGTAAGACCCAGGAAATCCGCGATATCGGCGCGTTTCAATGGCAATTCCACCCGCAGACACGACTCGCCGGTCTCTGCCGGGTCAGAATGCGTCGCGATCAGCAGCAAAAAGCTTGCAACCTTCTCTCGCGCAGACTTTCGCCCGAGGGCAAACAGCCAATCGCGCGCTTCGTCGAGTTCGGCCATGGTTTGCTGATACAGGCGCCGTTCCATGGCGGGAGATTCTTCCAGCATCTCTTCAAGCACCGAAACCGGAAAGGAACACAGCCGCACATTGGTCGATGCCACCGCGTCGACATCCGTATGCTCTGAGAACGGTCGTCCCATGAAGTCCGGTGCAAATTGAAGACCAACAATCTGCTGACGGCCATCACGCGACATTTTCGTCAGTTTGACCACGCCGCTCAAAATATTGGCGTACTGCCCTCTCGAATCGACTGCGCTTGAGAGATCGCTGCCTGCCTGATGCGCAGACTTTGCCGTGTGCTCGCTCAATCGCGTGAGTTGATCTGGTGCCAGGGCACCGCACACGCCCTTATGCCGAGCTTCGCAGGACTGACACACAACAGGAATATCGGAATTATGAATGTCCTGACGTTTCTGCATGTCTTGACCAGCAACACTTTGCGACTGTTTGTGGTTTGGGTCTGAGCTCAAATGCTATTCACTGACCAGTTTCGTTGCATTCTTCTTCAAGGGCAAGCTGCGTCTGGAGACCATTTTGCCGCAACCAACGCCGGTTTGTGAGAGGTTGCTTGGCCTGCAACGCTGGGCCACCCGCCCCACCGCAAGTTCGCTCACCCGGCACGAGACCCTGCGACACTGTTGCGGCAATGAATGGAAACGCCATTTCGTTGGCTCCGGCCAGTTAATGGGGAATTTACTACATAGACCGCACACTGTGGCAGCGTTCCAGCTTGCTTGTCGGAAACCCAGTTTCGCGTATGTCCGAGTATCGCCCCGTCAGCAATGATAAGACCGTCGTCCAGCGTCGCGTCGCGCAGGGCGGCGAAAAGGCACGGCATGCCGTTAAATCACTACGTGCCGGTCTTGGCTATCACAACGCTTCGCAGGATGATCTTGCGCGTCCGTTTCTGGTAGACCTGCTACGCGCTCACGCCCGCCAACAGCTTCAATATCGATATGCGTTGATGCTGATGGCCTGTTTCGGCGCGTATTTCATGCATTTCTCGATCCCGTGGGGCCTTGTTGCTGCCTGGCTAATCCTGAGCCTGCTGGTCTGTGCAATGATTCTCAGTTCCTCCGTTCAGATTCTCGACATGAAAGACGATGAGGTCGATGTCGAGCATTGGAACCGGCTGTTTCTGGCCATGCATGCAACGATAGGAATATGTTGGGCCAGCGTCTTTGCCCTGCATCCCATGGCCAATGCGGAAGGGTTCAACACCGCATTTGGCTTCGCCGGCACGCTTGTTCTGACCGCAATTGCATTGCTCACCAACAAATATCTGAAATATGGTGTGCTGGCAGCGTCCTTCCCGCTGGTCATCGTGCTGGTCATACGCCTTACCCCGATGGGTTCAATTTCCTCTTTCGGCATGATCGCAGTTCTGATCACGGCCTGCTTCTTTTTCCACTACATCGCCGACATGATGCGCAGCTTCGACATCGATCATCTTCGTGCCGCGGCTGAGCGCGACCAACTGATCATGGAACTGGAGAATGCCAGAGCCATTTCTGACGAGGCGCGGCGGCGAGCGGAGGAATCAAACTTGGCCAAGTCCCGATTCCTGGCGACGATGAGCCACGAACTTCGCACGCCTCTCAATGCTATTCTCGGCTTCTCTGAGGTGATGTCGAACGAAGTGATGGGGCCGATCAACAACAAGCACTACAAGGAATATGTCGCCGACATTCATTCTTCCGGCACACATCTACTCAATCTCATCAACGAAATACTCGATCTCTCTCGCGTCGAGGCGGGCCGGTACAAGCTGAACGAAGAAGCCTGCACCCTTTTGGAAGCGGTCGATCAGGCGCATCAGATGGTGAAATTGCGCGCGGCGCAAAAGAACATCAATCTGGTGATTCAGGTTCAGCCAGACCTCCCGCAAATCTGGGCCGACGAAAAAGCAATGCGACAGGTCATTCTCAATCTCCTGTCGAACGCGTTGAAGTTCACCCCCTCTGGTGGAACGGTGACTCTGAAATGCGGTTGGACCGCGGGCGGCGGTCAGTATCTTTCCGTGGAGGACAACGGTCCGGGGATCGCGGAGGAAGAAATCCCGATCGTTCTGTCGCAATTCGGACAGGGTTCAATCGCCATCAAGAGCGCCGAACAGGGCACCGGACTGGGCCTGCCCATCGTTCAGGCGCTTGTTCAAATGCATGACGGTACATTCGATCTCACATCCAAACTGCGTGAAGGCACAAAGGTGCTCATTACCTTCCCCAGAACCCGCATTTTGGAAGTGGTACCTGCCATGCCGCAACAAGCCAGCGCGCCTGATCGGTGGTCGCACAGCGCGCTGGGCAAGCGGCGCTTCAAAGCCGCCTGACCGGTCACGGCGAAGGTCAGTTCGGTCTGTCGCTGACAGCGGCTTCCTCAAATGTTGCCATACCTGTATGGCAAAGCGCCGCCGCCTTGACGATACCAGCTGCAAGGGCGGCTCCCGTGCCCTCGCCCAGTCTCATGCCCAGATCCAGCAACGGCCGTTTTCCCATCGCATCAAGCGCCCGCTTGTGAGCGGGTTCAGCAGACACATGGGCAAACAGGCAATGATCGAGCGCGCCCCGATCCGCAACATGCAACACAGCCGCAGCCGCGCTGGCAACGAAGCCGTCGATGATCACCGGGATGCGCTGAACCCGAGCCGCCAAAATGGCCCCGGCCATGGCAGCAATTTCGCGCCCACCCAGACGACGCAGCACTTCAAGTGGATCCAGCAGATGGTCCTTGTGCAGTGCAACGGCACGCGACACAACATCGGCTTTCAGCGCGACACCGGCTGCATCATGGCCCGTGCCCGGCCCCACCCAGTCGCTCGCCTCTCCGCCGAACAGTGCCAGGAAAATGGCCGACGCGATGGTCGTGTTGCCGATGCCCATTTCGCCGATGCACAACAGATCAGTGCCTCCGGCTATCGCCTCCATGCCGAAAGCCATGGTCGCGGCGCAAGTCCGCTCGTCCATCGCCGCCTCTTCGGTGATATCCTTGGTGGGAATTTCCAGCGCCAGATCAAAGACTTTCAGGCCCAAATCATGCGCGATGCAAATCTGGTTGATCGCTGCCCCGCCATTGGTGAAATTGGCGACCATTTGCGCGGTCACATCCGAGGGAAAAGGCGAAACGCCCTGTTTCGTGACCCCATGATTGCCGGCAAATATCGCAACGAGCGGGCGCGTGATTTGTGGCTCGCGACCGCTCCATGCGGCCAGCCATTGCGCGATGTCTTCCAGACGACCAAGCGATCCGGCGGGCTTTGTGAGTTGGGCATCGCGTTGTGCAACACGTTGAGCTGCATGGGTGTTGGCGCCTGGCAGTTCGCGCAGCATGGCGCGTATGTCGTCGAAAGGCATTCCCGTTGAACTGTGCATGATGAACTAGCTTGAGGATTGGCTGAAGCAACAGTCCTCCCTATAAGCGACACCTCATTCAGGCAACCGCCCTTGCGACCAACTGCGTCGCGATGCGGTTCTTTCAACCAGAGGCACAGGGCCGTGTCGAACCAGGATGACGCAACTTCGGTCTACGCGCGGACACTGGACAGCATTGTCTCCAGCATCCTGTTCTTGAGCCGTCTGCCCGTACATCAGATCGTCAGGCCGACGGAACAAATCGATTTCCACCGCTCATCAGCCATGTTCCCGCTGGCTGGTCTCGTTATCGCGGCTCCGGTCGCTGCGTTTGTATGGTCCGCGCTATGGATGGGGGTGGAGGCTCACATCATCGTTGTACTGGCGATCCCGGCACAAGTTCTCATGACAGGCGCCCTGCATGAAGACGGGCTGGCAGACGTCGCGGACGGGTTCTGGGGCGGCCACACTGTGGATCGCAAACTTGAAATCATGCGCGACTCTGCCATTGGCACCTATGGCGTACTTGCGCTTGTGATCAGCATCTGCGCGCGGCTCGTTTTGCTGAGCACGGCGCTTGCGACGCTCGGTCCCCTTTTTGGCGCCATGCTCTATGTTGCCTGCGAAAGCCTGTCCCGCGCGGCGATGCTTTGGCCGTGGTCTGCTTTGAAACCGGCTCGCAAAGCGCTTGCGCCCGACGCGAACGGCAAAGATCCGTCAGGACTGTCTCAGCGCTATGGCGGGCCGGATCGAAACAGCTTGCTGGCATGCGCCGTGCTTTGCCTTCCCGCGCTCCTTTGCCTGATTTTGGCGGCGGGTGTGGTCGGCACGCTGGTTGCCCTGACATTTGCCTTGGCGGCAACGCTCAGCCTCACACGACTCGCACGATACCATATCGGCGGCCACACTGGCGACGTGCTGGGAGCGACGCAGCAACTGGCGCTTATTGCCCTTTATCTCGGTGTTGGGCTGACTATATAGCCTCAATGAAAAGTGCCTCGCCCATTTCGTCGCCTTGCGTTTTGATTTGCGCCATCGAACCGACCAGCGGGCATTGCTATGGCTGTGGGCGCACGCGTGACGAGATCGCAGGCTGGACGCGGCTCTCCGAAGATCAGCGGGTCGAACTGATGCGCGATCTGCCGGCGCGTGTCGCGAAGCTTGAACGTCGCCCGAGACGGGTGACCAAGCGCGCCAGGCTAAAGGGTCAGCAACCGCGCCGCGACGTGCTTGATCTTGGGTCGGGCAGTTGATGGGCGTGCGCTTTTGGATTCTCATTGGCCTCACTGGCCTCGTGCTCATTCTGCTCATCGCATCCGGTGATACCGGCACCACATTGGGCTTTGAAACAAACACATTCGCAACCGCGGCCGTGGCCGGGCTGTGGGCTCTTCTGATCGGCTCAGCGGTCCTTAATCGCGGGACAAGTATTGCCCAGGCCGTCAAACAGCTTTCCATCTGGCTCATCATCATCCTCGCTCTGATGGCGGCCTACGTCTTCCGCTACGACGCACAGGACTTTGCCTCACGCTTTACCGGCGGCCTGATACCGGGCAGTCCAATTTCAACTGTGGGCGATGACGGGCGCGAAACCGTGACGCTGGTGCGGTCACGCAACGGTCATTTCGAAGCCGTTGCGGGCGTCAATGATGCATCGGTACGCTTTTTGGTCGATACCGGCGCGACCAACATCGTTTTGAGCTACGCGGATGCTCGAGAAGCAGGCATTGATGTCGATGCCCTACTGTTCAATCTGCCGGTTCAAACGGCCAATGGGCGCGCCTTTTCGGCTACCACCCGTCTGGAACGGCTTTATCTCGGTGGCATCGAACGCAGCAACGTTCTTGCCACAGTTGCGGAACAGGGCCGGATGAATGTCAGCCTGTTGGGTCAGGCCTTTTTCGAAACGCTGTCATCTTACGAGAAGCGCGGCGACAGGCTCACACTGCGCGATTAGACCCGCGCGTCGCTGGCGCCATCAAGCTACTTTACCACCATGGCCGAATGGTCTAATCGGGCGGCAGTGCCCTTATAGCTCAGCTGGTAGAGCAACTGATTTGTAATCAGTAGGTCCGCGGTTCGAGTCCGTGTGGGGGCACCATTTTCACCCAGTCCGACCCGGATTGTCGGTCTCACGCTGGGCAGCCTGATCTGACTGGTCCGGTTTGATTGTTAGTGCATGACTGGTCTGTG
>JAPPOQ010000010.1 GCA_028817895.1 Ahrensia sp. | reverse complement strand
GTCGGCGTGTCCTCGACAACGCCAAAGGGACCATCATCAACAAGAACAGGCGCAGTGTTGACGAAACTATCGCCATCAATTGTCCAGCCATCATCGTTGATCAAGGACTGACGAGCTGTCTGGCCTGCTGCCGAATATTCAAGACCCGATGCTCCAAGCGTCACACCCGGCTGCACCGTCTGCCCCGCCCAGCCGATCAGCGTCGCATCGTAATTGGCGATGGAGAGGTCAGCACTATCCAACATGTCTATCAAATTGGTGACATTCGAAATATCCCATCCGCCAACGTCCTGATTAAATGCAGAAGCACTACGAAACATACTGCCCGCATCAGTCAGGCTAGATGTATTCCAGTTACTGATGTCTCCATTGAAACCATTGTTCAGATAGAACATGAATGCCATACTGGTGACATTGGAAACGTCCCATGCTGTACCACCATTATTGCCGCCGCCGACAACGGTGCTGATGTCCTGATTAAATGCATCCGCATTACTGAACATATAGCGCATCGTGGTAACGTTACCGGTCTCCCAGCCGGTGATGTCCTGATTGAAAACGGACGCGCCTGCAAACATCTGTCGCATGGTTGTGACATTACGCACATCCCAGCCGCCGATATCCTGATCAAATGAGGAAGCCGCGTTGAACATGGTGCGCATATTTGTGACGCTGCCTGTGTCCCAAGCAGATATATCTCCATTGAAAGCATCTGCACCCGAGAACAGACTCTGCATATTGGTTACGCTGCTTACATCCCAAGCATTGAGGTCCTGGTTGAACGCATCAGCATTATTAAACATCGACTGCATGGTTGTTACATTGGATGTGTCCCAACTACCAATGTCCTGGTTAAAACTTGTTGCCGAGGCAAAGAGTTCGTTCATATTGGCAACGGCCGAAACATCCCAGCTACCAATATCAATGTTGAACGATGTCGCGCCTTCAAAGAGCGAATCCATTGTTGTTACAGAAGAAACATCCCAACCCGAGATATCGCTGTTGAACGAACTCGCAAACGCAAATGTCGCAAACATATTTGTGACATTGGACGTGTCCCAGTCACCAATATCTCCCGTAAACGCAGAAGCATTCTGGAACATATGGTTCAGGGCCGTTACACCCGAGACATCCCAGGCCGTCCCGCCATTATTGCCGCCGCCAATAACAGTGTTTATGTCTTGGTTAAAAGATCCGGCATTCTGGAACATGGAGACCATGTTCGTGACATTGCCAGTTTCCCATCCTGAAATATCCTGATTGAAGGCGCTGGCATTCTGAAACATGCTCTGCATGGTCGTGGCATTGCTGACATCCCAGCCGCCAATATCCTGATTGAAGGAAGTCGCGTCCCAGAACATGCTGCGCATGTCTTGGCCGTTCGAAACATCCCAACCGCCTATGTCGCTGTTGAATGAAGCCGCGCCGCGGAAGATACCGAGAAAATCCGTAACGTTTGAGACATCCCAACCGGAAACATCACCGGTAAAGTTCGAATCCTTGAACATTTCCCGAAGGCTGCTGACGCCGCTCAGGTCGGGATTATCTGTCGCGTTGTATGTGATGTTATCCGCACCCTCGAAGGCAAAGGACATATTCTCAAATGCTACATTGCCCCATTGTTCGATGGAGGCGAGATCGTCGATATTGCCGCCATTGTTGAACGCAAAGCCGGCCAGATCACCCACGATGGAGACCGTATGCGGGCCATCAGAGGTGTATGTGTGGCTCACATTGCCGGAGGCATTTTCCGTGACCGTGCCATCACCCCAATAGATGGTGTAATTGTCGGAACCCGCATTGACGAGCAGTTCCAGCGTCTCGCCATTGTTGACGTTCCACGTCGTGACGAAACCGGTGGCTTCGGCAACGGCCTGTTGCGCCGCAATGTCGGTTGAGTCAGCAATGTTGAGCGTGACCGTCTCGCTGTCGGTGAACGTGCCATCGGAAACGGAATAGTCAAACGTCTCAGACCCGCCGCCGGGAATGTCCGCAGCAACCACATCGAGACGACCATCGGCACGAAGGGTGATCACCGTGCCGGAGGCAAGCGTTGCGCTGTCGCCGGGATTGGTGAGTGTTGTCTCGTTACCATCTGCCGGATCGGTAATCTGCACAACGGTGAGCGTATCGCCCGCTCCGTCACTATCATTCGCCAGCACATCAATGACGGTCGGCGTGCCGGATACAATCGAGAACGTGTCCGGTGCAGTTACCATATCGCTCCTGCTATCGCCGGATATGGTCCAGCTGTCATCGTCAACGAGACTCTGACGTGCGGCCTGACCATCGTCGGAATAAACCAGCCCGACAGCACCCAGCGTCAGGCCCGGCTGCACCGCCTGCCCTGCCCAGCCGATCAATGTCGCATCGTAATTTGCAATGGAGAGAGCCGAATTATCGAGCATGTTGGCCATATCCGTTACATTGGAGATGTCCAAACTGCTCAAATCAGAATCGAAAGCCAGTGCGTTGAGGAACATGGAGTTCATGTCGACAACACTGGATGTGTTCCAAGCCGAAATATCTTGATTGAACAGCAATGCACCATTGAACATCAGTTCCATAGTGGCAACGTTTGCTGTATTCCAGGCAGAAATATCCTGATCAAACACTGCGGCGCCTCGGAACATACCGGACATATTTTCGACATTGCCGACATTCCAGCTGCCGATGTCCTGATCAAACGCCACGGCCGCAATAAACATATTCTGCATTTGAGTTACATTGCTTACGTCCCAACCACCAATGTCCTGGTTGAAAACAATTGCATTGTTAAACATATTTGCCGTGTTGTTGACATTCCCAATATTCCAGGCGGAAATGTCCTGATTGAAACTGGATGCGCCATTGAACATATTCGACATAAGCGTCGCTGAAGATGTATCCCAACCACCAATGTCTTGGTCGAAGGAAGAAGCTCCAAAGAATGTACTTCCGAAATCTGTAACATTGCCAGTCTGCCAACTGCCAATATCCTGATTGAACGCACCAGCATTCTGGAACATGCCCTGCATGGTGGTTACAGCACTGGTGTCCCAACCGGAGATGTCCTGATTGAACGCCGTGGCACCACTGAACATGCCATTCATGCGTGTGACATTTGATGTGTCCCAACCACCAATATTCTGATTAAACGACGCGGCATTTCTGAACATGTTGGCAAAGCTGGTGGCATTGCTCACATCCCAACCACTGATGTCTGCATTGAAGGCGGATGCGCCGTTGAACATGCGCCCTGCATTTGTCAGACTTGATGTATCCCAACCACTGATATCCTGGTTGAAGGTCGTTGAATTGACGAACATGCCCTCTGCGAAACTGAGACTGGAAACATCCCAAGCGCCAATATCCTGATTGAAGTCATCGTTATGGCCAAACATGGCATGCATGTTGGTCACGTTGGACGTATCCCAACTGCTGATGTCGCTGTTGAAATTGCTACCGAAAAATACCCGCTGCATGTTGGTTACATTGGACGTATCCCAGCCATTAAGGGATTGATCGAATGCCTTTGCACCATCAAACATGCTTTGTAGTGTGGTAACGCTGGATGTGTCCCAACCCGAAATATCCTGATTAAAGATGTCAGTGCCAGAAAACATGCTGGTCATATTAGTGACACTTGAAGTATCCCAGCCGCCGATATCCTGATTAAACGCATCAGCACCGGAAAACATGCTTTGCATTGTTGTAATGTTTGAAACATCCCAGCCGGAAATATCCCCGTTGAAATTGGAACTGCGGAACATTTCCCGCAAGGATGTGACGCCGCTCAGATCGGGATTATCTGTCGCGTTGTAGACGATGTTATCCGCACCCTCGAAGGCAAACGACATATCCTCAAAAGCAACATTGCCCCATTGTTCGATCGATGTAAGTTTGTCGACATCGCCGCCGCCGTTAAAGGCGAAGCCCGCAAAATCACCGACAATTGCAACGGTGTAATTGCCCGGTGTGGAATAGGTGTGATTGATGGTCGTTTCACCGCCGGTATATTGCGTGAACGTGCCATCACCCCAATAGACAGTGAAGTTGTCTCCACCTGAATTTAGGAGTAACTCAATCGTATCGTCTGCCGACGCGCCGGTATTGTCGGTCTGCCACGTGGTTACGAATCCGATTGATTCGGCTGTTGCCTGATCAGACGTTGTATTGAGCGTGATGGTTTCCGTGTCATCATTCGTGCCGTCGGAAACTTTATAGTCGAAGGTTTCTGCACCATCGCCAGCCGCAGTCACATCCAAACGTCCATCGGCGCGCAACTCGATTACAGTACCCGACGCAAGCGTGGCGGTGTCGCCTGCATTGGTGAGCGCGATAACGGTGTTGCCACCGGCCGTATCAATAATCTCAACGACAGAAAGCGGATCACCGTCCGCATCCACATCATTACCGCGCGGATCGATGACAATCGGCGAGCCTGCCACCAGCGTGAATGTGTCCGGCGAGGCCTCAACATTCGCTTCTCGATAAGCAACTTCCGACGTATCCCCAATCTCATTAGCGAGATCGGCAGAAGGGTTGTTTATGTTGCCATCGGGGTCTGCATAGGACGCTCCAACATTGTCATCTATGCCGTCATTATTGGCGTCGGTGCCGGAAAGCGTCAGCCCGCTTTCGGCTAAGTCGAGATTGCCATCGCCATCGGAATCGGTATCCAGATAGTCTGCCGTTCCGTCGCTATCAGTGTCTTGCGGCGTGATGCCTGCGTTGCCAGCGCCTTCATAAGCATCATCCAGTCCATCGCCATCTGTATCGATGCCACTCGGCGCAGTATAACCGGCGGTTGTCTGGGCTTCGATAATGTCGGCAATGCCGTCATTATCGGAATCCAAATCGCGGAAATCGGCAATACCGTCGCCATCGGTGTCAAGAACACGACCCGACGCATTTGCACCCGCCTGATCCCCAAACACAACCCGATCAATGGTGAAATTGTCTTCGCTGCTCGATGATAGATCGGTGTAAAGGATTTTGACTTCAGAGAACTTTTTGAGGCTCGCAAATCCAATAAATGTATTGACACCATCCCCCGTGACGATCGTTTCGCCGGAAATTTCATTTACAACTGCGCCACCACTATTTTCCGTTGCTCGCCATATCGTTCTACCATCCACTTGAATTTCAAAAGTACTTCCTCCGTGGCCGCTATCATAAAGATCACCTAGGTAGAACCCAAATGTATTGACCGGCTGAGGCACTGTGAGAGTAATCTCAGCAGGATCAGAACTGAGGGGATCGGCAGGCACATCAACACGTGCATGTTGCCCGCCATCTTCTGGCGAAGCTCCGTATGCAGCACCGGAGCCAACGGTAATTCCGATGAGGCCTGAAGTGGACACGGTTACGCCACTTGGAAGTGTCGTCCCATTAATATCTGTGTTGGCGGCGAGCGTTTCAAAGCTCTCAATTGTTAGAGTGTCAAACGCGTCTGGATCAGTAACAAGTGCCTCAAATGCGACTTTGTCCGTCAAGAGCTGTGGAACAACTCCTTCAACCGCGTCTAATATCCCGTCATTGTCGGAATCTATGTCCAGATGATCGGCTACACCATCTCCATCTGTATCGTTATTCCCAAACTCAAGAACATTGTTGCTGTTGACTTCGGCTGTAAGATTGCCAACGTAAAATTCTACAGTGGCTCCTGATGGAATTCCTTCCACGCCACCGCCATGGTTCAAAAGGCCGGGCATTGTCAAACCAAAGCTGTCGACTGAGAAGGAGGTCCCGCCCGGAACTACGATCGAGGAAATGGTAATGCCGCCTATCGTGGCCGTTAATGTGCGCGTTCCCGCGTCGTAACCGAACTCGACCGTTGTGACCTGATCCGCAAGATTCAGAATTGCGTTCGAGCCGCGGGTCTGATTTCCGTGCGTCCCGCTTCCGTCATCGGTGCCGTCCGCATACACAACGGATGCCCTGAACGAGCCTGGGCCCTGGTCGTTCAGGTGAATACCCAAAATGTTTGTGTCTCCAGATTCACCGTGAGCCATGAAACCGATAATGGCTTCGGCCGCGCTTGGAGACACGTAGTAGAAATCCGAAGTGAATGAAAAGCTGTCAGCGTCGGTGTAAGTGCGACCGAGGTCTTGCGTGTAGTAGGGCCGCTCGGAGGTGCCTGTGCCCTGCCCGACTTCGGTGCTTGCACGATCAAACACTCCGCCTATTTCACCGATGGTCGCCCCGCCGCTGGTGTAGCTGGTGGCAGAGTAACCGAAATTGGAACCCTCATCGCGATTGCCTTGCTCTTGCCAGCCGGGATCGGTCTGGAATTGATGGGCAAGGCCGTTGGATGTTTGAACGATCCCGGCTTCGATCGTATCGGAAATGCCATCACCGTCAGAGTCCGTGTCGAGATGATCAATCGTGCCGTCACCATCCGTATCGCGACCGGGTAGATTGCCCAGACCAACAGCAAAACCGTCGCTCGTTGAGTCCGTGATGTAACGAACATTCAATCGGTCGATTCCGAGGTTCGAAAGATCGATGATGACGCCCATGCCGCTGCTGCCACCACCTGGGGTGGACAGCTGACCAATTGCACCGTTCCAAGTGGGGGTTCCGCCATCCTCGGAAAAAACGGTGTCTAGGATGTTAGTTGAAGCCAGGTCGATCTCGACACCGGCAGAATCATAGGCAGTTATCGTGACCGCGTTGGCGTCCTTCAAACCAACTGCGGTGAAGACCAAACCATCCCTGGTGGCAATTATGTTATCAAAATCAAGATCATATATGAGCGAGCCGTTGCCGGAGATCAGCTTCGGATAAATGTCAGAATCAGCGAAGTATCCATTCGTCGATTCATATGCGAGAGTGGGATAGTTGGGAGCATCGGTGTCATTCCAAAGGTTAAAGTCGACATCGTGCTGGAGCGAACCATCGGGGCTGGTTACGGTATATGAAACGCCGTTCGCCCCGGTCGGTTGACCGGTATAGTCGGCAAACTCACCATCAAAAGCACCTTCGTTTTCGTCAAAGATGCCATCGCCATCGTCATCATCGTCGATCGAGTCCACCGTGCCATCGCCATCGGTGTCCGTGCCCGACAACTCACCATGCCAGGCGCTTGCCGAAATGGACGCCGTTTCAACCTGCCCTATTTCGGTTTCGAGGTCCCAATCACCCTGGAAGCTCTCATGGCCGGTCGTGTCGTCCGATGCCGCAATGTCAGCGCCGGTTATCGAACCGAGCAGCATGGCCGCTTCCAGCCCGTCCGTTCCGCCGGTGAAATCGCAACCATAAATGAGGATATCCCCATCGGAGTGCAGCGACTTGGCGATGACCGTCAGTTCATCAAGATGCTCGCCCTGCATGCTGTTGGCATCCAGGACGGTATTGCCCAGAAACAGGCGGCCCTGATCGCCATGTGACAATATATGTATGGCTTCGATGCCGTCGCGCCCCTCCAAAGCTTCGGCAATTTGCTCGACACCGTCACGTGCGGGGTCAAGCAGCACAACCTCCACATTCGCGCCGAGCGCCGACAGATGATGTTGAAGATTTTCGACGCTGCCATCCAGAAACGCGATCTCATTGCGAGTCGGACCGGGAGGCGCATCGACGGTAAGCTGCTCTGGTTCAAAGTGCGCCTGCGCTTCGGCCTCCGCCTCAGGTGTTTCCGCAATGACCTGCTGTTCAGCGCTTTCAACAGCAGCAGCATCGAGCACGATACGCTGCTCCAGCGCCATATATCGCAGCTTTTTCTTCGACATTTGCACAAGTCTCCCGCATGAGATGCGCCCAGAACGAGTGAATGTTTGATGCTCGCACTGGCCGGAAGGGGACCCGGTCGCCCCGGATAACTATTCGTTAAGACGTAGTGGAAGAATGGTTAAAAAAGGGTGTGCCGTGGTCGGCTCAGGCAAGTCACACTCCAGTCGCATTCAGTACTACGCACGAGATGCTTCAAACGATTTGAGAAGCATCGCTGGCAGCTTAGTGGAGAGCCGATAGGATTGCGTTGATCCAAGCGCCCGGCTTTTAAGACAATTCTATTCAAACTTCTCGGGCGTAGAGGGCCCAAGGCCCGACTGACTGTCAGCTCCCGGCAGGCGGTGGAATGTCAGACGTCTGCTTGCATCCCTTTAGCCAAACATCATTGACGGGGTGCTCAACCGCATTCAGTCCCGGGCTTTGCGCAAGCATCCAGCCGGTGAAAATGCGCCTGATTCGTCGGTCAAGCGTGATCTCGTCAACTTCGAGAAACGAGGTTGTCTTCGGTTCTTCCGAGGGGGGGCGTGAATAGCAAACCCGAGGCGTGATCTCCAACTGGCCGAACTTTACGGTCTCATTGATATAAACATCAAAGGTGGTGATACGGCCGGAAATCTTGTCGATACCGGAAAACACCGCAACACGGTTTTCGATGCGCTCGGACAGCGCAGGAAAGGCACCAATAGACATTGCGAGAAAAAGGAAAGCACAAAAGCTGTAGATGCGCATCGTGTTCGACTCAATCGCCAGGCTTCAGACCGTCTCAATAGCGAAGCAATAGCGCAAATTTTGTCTTAAAGAAGGGTAAGTCACGCAAGCCGGGCGCGAAACCGCAATCGCACATAGTCGGCAAACCACTGCCCTTGATCGTCACGCAGGCACGGCGCAAGCGCTTTCTCGACGTGATCATAAGCCTCTTCCTCGCGGTCTCCGAACTGTTCAAAGAACGGGCCCCGCATCACTTTCAACCAACTGCGCACTGCATGCGGCAACGGTGTCGGACGGTAGAACGTCGTGATGTCTTCCACCACAAAACCGCCCTCTTCCAGCATTTTTGAGAAGGCTCTGACGGTGGGATATTCGCCAGGCTGAGCCAGTTCCGGGTCACCGCCCATGAGATCGCCAACGGCACGCATCGTGCTGACCAACGCGGCAACATTGCCAAACCCGCCAAACTCGCCTGCAAAACGTCCGTTCGGCTTCAGAGCACGCCCAACACCGGCAATGACAGCCGGTTTGTCGAGCATCCAATGCATGGCGGCATTGGTGAAAACGGCATCAAACTCGTCTTCAAAGGTAAGCCTTTGCGCATCCATAAGGCGGGCGTCGATACCGGTCTCTTTGGCGGATTCAATAAAGCTGGCACTCGCATCGATACCAACGGTTTCGGCGCCCAGATCGACCAGTTTTTTCGTCAAGACACCGTCGCCGCAGCCGATATCGAGAATCCGCTCGCCCGGCTGAGGGGCAAGCCAGCTCAAAACATCTTCGCCGTAAGCTGAAACAAAGCCCGTATCGCGCTGGTAAGACTCGCTATTCCAGGTTTGACCGGTCACGACGCGCGCAAAGACTTACGGCGACCAGGCTTCATAGTCGCCGGTGGGTTCCGGGCGCTTGTCCTGGCGTGCAAGCGAGCCTGCGGGGCGATAGGCGCCCGGTGTACCCGTCAAATTGGGGGTGTGCGGCACCTGCCATTCGCGCATGGCGTAATCTTCTTCGGAAGGAGGCGTGTCGGTGCGGTGGTGGATCCAGCCGTGCCATCCATCAGGGATACGGCTCGGTTCGGCTTCACCATTGTAAATCACCCAGCGCTGATTGCCGTTCTGATAATAGATGTTGCCCTGCTCGTCTTCGCCAACCCTGCTGCCCTTGCGCCATGTCGCAAAACGCACACCAAGCGTCTGCCCATTCCACCAGGTGAAGAATTGCAACAGGAACTCTTTCATGGATACGGATTCCGCAATCAGCACATCTGAGGATGCTTTTGGTGCCAAATCACGGCAAAGTCCAGAGCATCTCGATCATCAGGATCAGGACTCTGGAAAGCCTCAACATGATCATACGCGCAACATTGGCTTTGGTTATCATCTGGCTCCTGATATCGCTGGTTCGGGCCGAGCCAGTCGGCATCGCCTTTGTCGAAGCGCCGGAACAGGGCGGCGGCGTCTGCGTGGGAAAATCACCAGACGATGCCTTCGAATGCGCTAAGCGCCAATGCACGGCTTCCGGGACTGAAGAGAAGGACTGCTTGCCGATTCAATGGTGCTACCCCTCGGGCTGGAGCACGGACACCTTCCTGCTGCACAATGAAGGCGTGCATTGGCATGAGGTAAGCTGCGGTTGGCCGAACCGAGAAGCCGCTATGGCAGCCGCCGCGATCCGCTGCGACCGCACGCATCGCGATTTCATCGTGGATTGCACGATTGTTGAGATTTACGATCCTCAGGGGCGCAAAACGCTCAAATAAAGGTCACGCTGCCCGCCAAACGGTCGGGAACCACTCTTCCGGGAGAGGATCGTTCATCGCCAGTTTCAGTCCCATCTCTGGAAAGGGCGGTGAGACTGCATGAGGCCGCTCGACATAGCGAGCACCCTCCCCCACGAAACGAAAACTCACCGCGCGACGGCGCTTGTCCGTCGGGTTCGCAGGTGCGTCGTGAAGCGTGTGAAAATCGAAAGCAAGCACATCGCCGGGATTGACTGCATAGGAGCGGATGGCCGGATCGGCAGCATCGATGTCGGGAAATTCCGCATAGTCGGTCGTGTCGCCTTCCAGCGGCTCCAGCGTTTTGAAGCGGCGCGGCGTGTAAGTGCGTTTGCCGCGATGGCTGCCTGCAAGAAAGTTCAGGCTCTCCGCTTCGTCGACCGGGTCGAGCGGCACCCACAGGCTCACCGTCTTGTCGCCCTCCAGGCAGTAGTAGGGCATGTCCTGGTGCCACGGTGTTGCTGAGGAATTGCCGGGCTCCTTGACCAGCACATGTTCGTGGAAAAACTGCACCCGCGCCGCGCTCATGAGCTGCGCCGCCACCGCGCCCAGCGGCCCTTCACTTGCGACTTTCAGATAGTCCTCGAAGCGCTGCCAATTCACATAGTCGCCGAAATAGGCGCCGCCTGTTTCCGCATGGTCTTTTCCATGCGGTCCGGGCGCCGCCATGTTGGCCTCGATGGCTTTGGCCAACCGCGACAACCACGCGTCGTCCAGGACGTTTCGCAGCACCACGACGCCATCGCGTTCAAAAGTCTCGGCATCCTGCTGATTGATCACGGCTCACTCCCCAGCCCGCAAGACTGCTTCCCTATCAAGCCGCCTTGCTGAAATCGTGCCCGTGACGATGCCCGCTAGTAAGAGCCGCATCAACCTGTTCGGCAATGATTTCCGCCGTCGCCCCCGAAAGCGTCCAGCCCAAATGGCCGTGCCCGGTATTGTAGAACACGCCGGGGCGCTTTCCGGCTCCAACCTTCGGCATCATGTTTGGCAGCATTGGCCGTAAACCCGCCCATGGGACGGCGTGCTCGGTGGACACACCGGGAAAGAGCTGACGCACCCATTTGATGAGCGGATCGATGCGATCGGCGCGGATATCGCGGTTGTAACCGTTATATTCCGCAGTTCCCGCCACGCGGAACCGATCCTTGCCCAGTCGGCTCGTCACCAGCTTGGTTTCATCATCCAGAAGGCTCACCCAGGGTGCCGCCTTCTGGCTGCGCTCATCGGGCATGTTGACAGTGATGGAATAACCCTTGACCGGGTAGACATTGACCCGATCTCCAAGCGCTTTGGCGATGCCACGGCTGTGAATACCGGCGCAGACCACCACAGCGTCGAAATGACGGCGCTGCGCGGCACCATCATGCGTCAGGAGGATATCAACACCATTCGGCATGGTCTTGAAGTCCGACGCCGTGGTATCAAACAGCATTTCAACATCTTCCCGTTGGCAGGCGGCCGCTACGCCGGTGCAGAATTTGTGGATGTCACCGGTCATATCTGATTCGGTGTAGTAACCGGCGTAAAGCGGGCCGTTCAGTGCCGGTTCGATGGCTTGCATTTCAAGCGCAGAGACCGACCTTCGCTCAAGCCCACCTTCGGCGAGCATCTGCGTAACCTTAGTCGCGTGATCATAGGCCTTTTTGTTGCGGTAGATGTGCAGAATGCCGCGTTTCTCGAGATCAAATTCGGCTCCTGTTTCGCGCGCGAATTCCAGCAGATGCTCACGCGCAGCGATGGCGAGCCGAGTGGTTTTGATGGTGTTGTCTGTGTACTGAGGAATGGCGGCGATGAACTCCGCCATCCAGGAATATTTGTGCCAGGAAGGCTTTGGGTTCACCAGCAATGGTGCATTGCGGTCGAACATCCATTTGATGCCCTTTACGATGGTGGATGGATGGTTCCACACCTCCGCATTGGAGGCGGAAAGCTGCCCGCCATTGGCAAAGCTCGTCTCCATTGCGGCATAGCCGTTCTTGTCGATCAGTGTGACGTCAAATCCTCGGCGGCGCAGCGCCCAGGCAGTGGTGATGCCGGTGATCCCAGCACCCAAAATCGCGATTCGGGTTTTGTTAGATTTCGTCATGCAACTCTCTCATATGTCCGCATGCAAGGGCCCTGCAGCCAGTCGGCTGCGCCCCCTCCGTGCAAAACCTGAGAGATTCACGCATTCATGACGCCGGTTATGATCGGGCCGACCAATCCAACGCCCCAAATTCGCTTGCTCCTTCGGTGGGCCATCTGCCGATGACCGCTCTTCGGAGTTGTCTTCACCTGCCGGTCCGTTGACCTGAGAGTTTCCGGGGCGGTTGCTCCTTCGGTGGCGGCCCGTAGCCGCACTCTCCCGGCAGTGAGCGCCGCATAGCATTTATGCCGATAAGCAACAAGCGCAACGCGAATTCTGGGCAACCGCCGAGAAGAGAAAAGCCGCTAAGTGCTTGGGACAGTCATCCCGGGCCTTGTGCCCGGGATCCATAAACTGGATTGCGGGGACAAGCCCCGCAATGACGGTGCGATTTTGAATCTGCTTCAATGCGCCTATCGGACAGCCGCAAACAGAAACCAGTTTCTACTCCATGATCTTCTCGTAGATCACGGCCGGAATTCCCGCCAGACCGCCGCAGGCATCGGTTTCGCCGACGCGTTTGTAGCCGACGCGCTCGTAGAAGCGTATTGCAGCGTCGCTACCGGTCAGCACGTCCAGCCAGCAGCGCGTGTCGGCAAAGAGTTGCCGCTCAAGATGAGCGAGCAGCGCCCGACCGACACCTTGGCCCTTGCGAGTGGGGTCGACATGCAGCCGGTCGACATACATTCCCTCTTTCTGAAAAGCATAGAGGTGGCCGACGACCGTTGCACCATCAACCGCCACCAGAAAGCGATCCTGAACGCGTGAAGCTTGCTCAACAAAAAGCTGCGAGGAGTGACGGTCCACGATGATTTTGCGCGTCGTCTCCTCGCCGATTAGCGACGGATAGGTCGACAACCAGCTGCGGTTGGTCAGATCACGAGCAGCTTCGATTTCCGCGCCTGTGGCCCGGTGAATGTCGAATTTCACCTCACCCGCCAATTTTAACCCGCAACAACTCGTTTACGGCCTTCGGGTTCGCCTTGCCGCGGGTCGCCTTCATAACCTGACCGACGAACCAGCCGATCATGTTGGGCTTTTCGCGGGCCTGTTCGACCTTGTCGGGATTGGCGGCGATGATTTCGTCAACTGCGGCTTCGATCGCGCCGGTATCCGTGACCTGCGCCATGCCACGATCTTCAACGATTTTTGCCGGGTCACCGCCTTCGTTCCAGACGATCTCGAACACATCCTTGGCGATCTTGCCAGAAATCGTGTCAGCCTTGATGAGGTCGATAATGCCACCCAATTGCGCTGCGGTTACAGGCGAGTCCTCAATGGACTTGCCATCCTTGTTGAGCGCTCCCAGAAGATCGTTGATCGTCCAGTTGGCAGCCATCTTGGCATCGCGACCGGAAGCGACCTGCTCGAAATAGTCAGCAATCGCCTTGTCGGAGACCAGAATGGACGCGTCATATTCCGACAGGCCATCGGCCATGAAGCGGGCGCGCTTTTCATCCGGCAGTTCGGGCAGGTCTGCCTTCAGCTCTTCGACAAAGGCATCATCGAATTCCAAGGGCAGCAGGTCCGGGTCCGGGAAATAGCGGTAGTCATGCGCTTCTTCCTTGGACCGCATGGATCGCGTCTCGCCCTTCACCGGGTCGAACAATCGCGTTTCTTGTTCAATCGAGCCACCTGCCTCCATAATGTCAATCTGGCGCCGCGCTTCATAGTCAATTGCCTGACCCATGAAACGAATGGAGTTGACGTTTTTGATTTCGCAGCGCGTGCCGAAATCACTGCCCGGCTTGCGTACTGACACGTTGACATCCGCGCGCATGGAACCTTGGTCCATATTGCCGTCGCAAGTGCCGAGATAGCGCACGATGGAGCGCAGCTTGGTCACATAGGCCTTGGCCTCATCGATGGATCGAATGTCAGGCTTGGAGACGATTTCCATCAGCGCAACGCCAGACCGGTTGAGATCGACATAGCTCATCGTCGGGTGCTGATCATGCATGGATTTGCCCGCATCTTGCTCCAGATGCAGCCGTTCAATGCCGACATCAACGCTCTCGAACTTGCCGTCCTTGTCCGGCCCGACCTGAATGGTGATCGTGCCTTCACCGACAATCGGGTGGTACAGCTGCGAAATCTGATAGCCCTGCGGCAGGTCCGGGTAGAAATAGTTCTTGCGGTCAAACGCCGAGCGATTGTTGATCATGGCATTGAGGCCGAGACCTGTCCGCACGGCCTGTTTGACGCATTCCTCGTTGATGACGGGCAACATGCCCGGCATGGCCGCATCGACGAGCGAGACATGGCTGTTTTGCTCCGCACCGAAGCCTGTGGAGGCACCGGAAAACAGCTTGGCTTCAGAGGTTACCTGGGCGTGGACTTCAAGGCCGATGACCAGTTCCCAGTCATGGTCCTGACCGGGGAAGAAGTTCTTGGGATTAGGCGTGCGAGTGTCGACAATGGCCGTCATGGATCACGAAAGAAGCGCGTTGGAGTTCTGTGTGTTGGCTAGAGCGTTTCCGGTATCATGACAAGCGCCGCGAGGCCTTCCAATACGGCATCAGACGGTCTGAAGCAGTGCCTTAAGCTCGTGTTCCTCAACACCAAATGCGGCTCCGGTCGCAATGATCTGGCGAATGGTCTCATCATCGACAGGAATTCCGCTGGCGTGACGCTCGGCGCGGCTGATATTTTCCGGATCGCCCGGCATCAAAACCTGCGCAACACCTTTGGCCGGATCCAAAGCGCGCACATAGTCATAGTAGGTTTCGGTTCGCTCCGCGATATGCGCCGGATCATCGAAGGCTGAAGGGGCGAGAATGATCGAAAACAGCGTGTTGATGACCATATGCGGTCGATCTTCCGCGCTCGCCACCGTGCCATTGCCCGCAAGCGCGCCGGTCAGAAGTTCAATGAACACGCCAAGCCCGGATCCCTTGTGGCCGCCAAAGGCCTGCAACGCGCCGATGCGCTCGCGCGCCATAGGTGCTGGATCGCGCGTCTCCACACCCTCCTCGTCCACCAGAGTACCCGGCGGAACCTGTTTGCCTTCATTGTCGGCAACGCGAACCTTGCCGAAAGCGATGGTGGACGTTGCCATGTCGAGCATTGGGTGCGGCTGCCCTTCCCGTTCGCCATGGCCCGGCATGGCGATAGAAATCGGGTTGGTGGAAAATCCCGGTCTCCGTGCCCCAAAAGGCGCAACCAGCGGCGGATGACCGGTCACATTGACCATATGCAGCGAGACACAGCCCCGCGCCGCACAATATTCGCTGTAAGTGCCCAGTCGTGAGACATGACCGGAATTGCGCATGGCCAGAACCGCCACTTTGTGCTGCGGCAGTGTTTTCATCGCATGGTCGATCGCCAGAAGCGCCATACGGTGACCGAAACCCTGTCGGGCGTCCACAACGCTGATCGCGCCGATCGGATCATTCAAAACCGGCGTTTGACTGGGTTTCAGATGCCCGGCTGCCACGCGGTCGCCATACATGGGCAGGACGCCGATACCGTGTGAATCATGACCCGCGAGATTGGCCTCCACCAGATGATCGGCAACGATGTCGGCCTCATTTTCATCGCACCCAAAACCGCGCAACACGGCATGGGCGAAGACTTTCAATGACGCCGATGAATAGGTCTTGCTCATTCAAATCCCCGTCCTGCTGACCTTGTGGCCATAGTTTCCAACCAGATTGCGTCGCCACTTCGCAACGGGCAAGCTCGGTGCCAACACTCAGCGCCGACTTTGGGAGAGGCAAGCATGACAACGAATACATTTGACGAGGATCTGTTCTTGAAAGGTCTGGAACAGCGCAAATCAACGCTTGGCGCGGACTATGTTGAAAAGACAATCGCCAATGCGGACGAGTTTACAATGCCATTTCAGCAAGCAATGACCGCATGGTGCTGGGGCTTTGGTTGGGGCGATGACGTTATCGACGCCAAGACGCGGTCCATGATGAACCTCGCGATGATCGGCGCACTGGGCAAAATGACAGAGTGGGAGCTGCACTGCCGCGGTGCACTCAACAATGGGGTGACCAAGGAGGAAATCCGCGCGATCATCCACGTCATCGGCATCTATTGCGGTGTGCCGCAGAGCCTGGAGTGCTTTCGTTCGGCCAGAAAGGTGCTGGAGGAAGCCGGCCAGCTATGAGCGGGGCGCGAAGGTGCCGCTGGCCGGGAAGCCTTTCGGCACCATCCGCCCGGCCTGTGCGCGCTCGCCTACATATTCAGCCAGATCGTCCGCGCTTCTGATATGCGTGCGGCCACCGCCATCGGTCCAGGTCAAGCCGGCGGACATGTCGAAGGCGCGCGCATCCTTGATGCCGCCATCCTTGTATTTTTGCAGCCGCACGCCCTTGCCACGGCCCATTTCCGGCACTTGCTCGATTGGGAACACAAGCAGCTTGCGGTTCTCGCCAACAACGGCAAGGTGAGACGGCGCTTCATCACCTTCTCCGCCGCCGGCCGGAACGCATAGCAACGCTTCATCCGGCATTTTGACGTTGAGCACCTGCTTGCCCTTGCGGGTGTTAGCGATCATGTCGGCTTCCGCCGCAGCAAAACCGTTTCCAGCAGTGCTCGCGAGCAACCGCTTGCGGCCCGCAACATGGATGAAGGCGCAAACAATGTCGGCATCATTGTCCATATCGACCATGATGCGAAGGGGCTCGCCGTGGCCGCGTCCGCCGGGCAGTTTGTCCGCACCAAGCGTGTAGACCTTGCCAGCCGTGGAGAGCAGCAAAATGCGATCGGTCGTCTGCGCGTGGAAGGCCGCTTTCAAACCGTCCCCTTCCTTGAATGAGAGCGACGCGAAATCGGCCATGTGCCCCTTCATCGCGCGTATCCAGCCCTTTTGCGACAAGACCACCGTGATCGGCTCGCGCTCGATCATGGCTTCGGCAACCGCCTCCATGTCGATCTCGATCGGCTCGGCGAAAGTGGTGCGGCGTGCGCCCAGATCGGTGTCCTTGCCGAACTTCTTCTTCGTTTCGCCAACCTCCCATGCGACCGTTTTCCATTGGCGATCTTCGTTGCCGAGCAGAGCTTCAATGCCCGCCTTCTCTTCGCGAAGGTTCGATTCCTCGGTTCGGATTTCGATCTCTTCCAGCTTGTGCAGACGCCGCAAGCGCAGGTTCAGGATCGCTTCGGCCTGAACATCGGTGATCGAAAAACGCGCGATCAACGCTTCCTTCGGGTGATCCTCGGTTCTGATGATACGGATCACCTCATCGATGTTCAAAAAAGCAACGAGATAACCGCCAAGGATTTCGAGCCGCTTTTCGATCTGCGCCAGCCGATGCCGGGACCGGCGGATCAGAACTTCCTTGCGGTGATCGAGCCAGGCCCGAAGCACAGCACGCAGATCCATCACGCGGGGTACCTTGCCACCATCAAGAACGTTCATGTTCAGCGGAAAGCGGCTTTCCAGATCGGTCGCGCGGAACAGCTGTTCCATCAGCAATTGGGGATCAACAGAGCGGCTTTTCGGCTCAATGACGAGGCGAATGTCCTCCGCGCTTTCATCGTTGATGTCGCCTAGTAGCGGCAGTTTCTTGGCCAGCAGCATCTCAGCGATCTTTTCGATCAGCTTCGATTTTCCCACCTGATACGGAATTTCGGTGACAACGATCTGCCACTGGCCGCGCCCCAAATCTTCGCGTTCCCATTTTGCGCGGGTGCGAAAACCGCCCTTGCCGGTCTTGTAGGCCTCAAGAATGGCTTCGCGCGGTTCGACAATCACACCGCCGGTGGGAAAATCCGGCCCCGGCACGAATTCCAGCAATTTCTCAAAGCTGGCATTGGGATGTTTGATGAGATGTAGCGCCGCGTCGCATAATTCGGCAGCATTGTGCGGCGGAATGTTGGTGGCCATGCCGACGGCAATGCCCGCCGCGCCATTGGCCAGCAGATTGGGAAACGCACCGGGCAAAACTACCGGCTCTTCGTCTTCCTCATTGTAGGTGGCACGAAAATCGACCGCGTCTTCCGTGATGCCGGTCAGCAATTCGGTGGCAGCCAGCGTCATGCGTGCTTCCGTGTAGCGCATGGCGGCTGGGTTATCGCCGTCAATATTGCCGAAATTGCCCTGCCCATCGACCAACGGATAGCGCACCGCGAAATCCTGGCTCAGCCGCACCAATGCGTCGTAAATCGCCTGGTCGCCATGCGGGTGAAACTTACCCATAACATCGCCAACGATGCGCGCACATTTGGCAAAGGCCGCATCCGGACTAAGCCGCAACAGCCGCATCGCATGCAGAATGCGACGATGAACAGGCTTCATGCCGTCGCGGACATCCGGCAGGGCCCGGCCCATGATCGTGGAAAGCGCGTAGGCGAGGTATCGCTCCTCAAGCGCCTCCTTCAGGTCAACTGGCGTGATGCCGCCGCTGCCATCGTCGCTGCCCGAATCGTCAGGTGGTGGTGTCTCTTTGCCCATGCTGGCGCGATAGCGTTTTCAAGCCGGGCGAACAAGCTGGCAACTTTCACAACCATTTGGGCGGTCAGAAGGTGCGATTTCGCACTTTCGCTGCTTTGTTGGCTGCTTATGATACCCATGAATCAACGAGAACACCGAAAGCCAACCCCGACATGCTTGCAACCGCGAAACGTTTCACCGCCTCGGCGCTGCTTCTCTCAGCCGCATGCCTCACGACCCCACTGCATGCTGCTGAGGGCAAAGCGCTGCTCGACAAATGGCTGGCGCAGCCGCAACTCTCTTCGGTCAAGATGACTTGGGAAACGGTTGCGGAACAATCATCCGATTCCTTCACACTGAATGGCGTGACCATCACGACGCAACGCGACTACAAGGTTACGGTCGATACGCTCACCTTTGAGGGCCTGAAAGAACTGGACGACAATCGCATCGTCTTTGATGCGTTGAGCATCAGCAACGCATCGGGAACGGCGCCGGGACAGGGCAGTTGGACAATGGCCAGCTTGACGGCCGGCAATTCTGACGTGCCGTTTGCGGATTGGGCGGGTGGCTTCAAGCGGGAAATGCTGACGCGACGCGTCAAGTTCGGGGCCTTGAATATTGCAGGCGTGAAATCAGACGCGGGCGACGTCGGTTTGACGCTCCAGGAACTAAGTCTGAGCAATGCGGATATCCCCTTGGATTGGCGCTATGGCGAACGGGCCAATGCTGAAGGAGACCCGGCTGCACCGCTGACTTTTCAGTCTTTCACCGTTTCAGGCTTCGAAGCGGGAAATAAGGATGGGTTGGTCAAGCTCGGTGGCCTCGATGTGAAGGGAGCCAACATACCCACATCGCCATCGGCAGATTTCGACGTCTGGATCCGCCCGGTCGAAACGCTGGAAATGTCCAACCTGGCGTTCAATGCAGAGCAGAAAGACGTCGTCACCATGGCTGGAATGACCGTTGTCGTCGAGCCAACAGCGGCTGACGGAACGATCAATTCGCGGAGCAGCATCACCGATGTGGTGGTTGATCTGACGACGATTCCCGACCCGCAAGCCCGCGCGCAGATGGAACGACTCGGCTACAGCGAGGTTCGCGCTTCGCTTGCCGGATCGGGGTCCTACAACCCTGAGACAGGACGAATTGTTAGCGACGACCTCCAATTGAACGTTGCCGACATGTTTGATCTGGCAATCGCATACGCCTTTTCAGGCTACACGAAGGAAGTTGCACAAAAAATCAACGAGATCAGCGCGGGTGGTGGCGGACAGGTCCCCCCGGATCAGGCCTTCATGGCGATGTTGCCGGAGCTTTCAAAGATCAAGGTGGACGCGCTGAAGATCGCGCTGACAGACCGGTCGTTGACCGGGAAACTGCTCGACCTTCAAGCTCAGCAAATGGGGACGACCGGTGACCAACTCGCACAGGGCGCACCGCTGATGATCGGCATGGCCATGGGGAGTCTTGGCATGCCGCAATTCACCGAAATGGTCTCTCAGGCGGTCGGAAAATTCCTTACCGAAAAAGGAACTCTGACGGTTGAAGCCAATCCTTCACAGCCCGTCTCTGTGCTGGACATCATTTCCACAAGCCAGAGCAACCCGACACAAATACCGGAATTGCTCAACGCTCAAGTTTCAGCCAACTGATCCAACATCGCGTCTATCCTGCAAACAGGGAGGACGCGACCGCCAAGCCCACAACGATCAACATTGCCAGTGCCATGGCAATGTTGATCGCCATTTGCGTTCTGCGTTGAAGGTCGAGTCGGTTGATGGTTACACCTGCCGCCATCCAGGCGATGTGAATTGGTATCCAGATCGCATTCAACAACACCAGCTTGAGCACGACTTCGACGCCAAAATTGGTTGGCCAGATCGGAAAGTTCGAGAACACGAAAGTTCCCACCGCATAGGCTTTCGGGTTTATCGCTTGCAACGCAATGCCGCCCCAGAATCCAGGAGGTGCGCTGGACTCGATGAAGGCGATCTTTGACCCGGCAAAGGCAATTCTCGCCGCCAGGTACAGCAGATAGGCCGTCGACAGAACAGTGAAGGCAAAGCGCAGATTCTCATTCGCTAAAAACAAAGCCGCAAGCCCTGCCGCGGCGGCGACCATGACCATGTTGGAGCCGACGAAAAGACCGGTTCCATAGGCCCAGCCCGCGCGGTAGCCAAAGGCAGACCCAACGCCCGCGAGCGACAGGACGCCGGGACCAGGTGTGATCAACAGAAAGAAAATCGCGGTGAGAAAGGTGAGCATGTACGCTCAGCGGGCATTCAAAACAGGCAGCACCATTTCACAGCCCACACGGTTTGAATACAAGCAATCTCAAAGATAGTCGGCCCACTAAGAGCACTACGCTGCAACGGAATGACCCGTGGCGACGGGCAATGCGTTGGCGCGTAGCGCATCCGCAACAGCGAGCACATGAGGCTTCGCATGAGGGCGTATCATCATGCCCATCGAATAATCATCAAGCGCCGGCAGATCATGTGTGCTTCCAATCGGCACGATTTCGCCGTCACATGAGGAAAGTGGCAGCGGAGCGATGGCAAGATCGGCACGCAGGCCAGCTTTCTGGCCGGCCAGATGCGGGCTCTTGAAGGTTATGCGGTAGTCCCGGTTCTGTTTTTCGAGTCCTTCAATAGCTTTGCTGCGCCAAACACATCCCTCTTCCCAGACAGATACCGGAAGCGGAGTCTGCTCGGCGGCGATGCCACCCTTCAGCCCGGCCCAGACCAAACGTTCGGAAAAAAGGGGCTCGACTCGCATGCCGTCAGAAATTTCGCCCCGGCAAACGATAATCGCGACATCTAACTCGCCGCGCCGCATGGCCGCCTGCTGCTCCAACGAATTTTCGACCAAGACATCCACCCGAATCCGTGGTCTACAGCATGCAAAATCACGCAGAACGGTTGGAAGAACAGTCTCGGCTGCATGATCGATCGCCCCGAGCCGCACAATGCCAGTCATTTCCGGCGAAACAAACTTTGCAACCGTATCAGCATTCAGCGCCAGCATGCGTCGGGCGTGCGCGACCAAAATCTCACCATCCTCGTTGAGCTTCACGCTACGCGGCTCGCGAATGAAGATCGGGCGACCAAGCAACTCCTCGATACGCTTAACCTGCATGGATACCGCCGATGGCGTTCGAGAAACAGCGTCCGCTGCCGCTGAGAAATTTCCTGTTTCCGTTATCGCAATGAGCGTCTTGAGCAGTTCCAGCTCAATCAATGGGGTCCGGGTACTTTCATACATACGCGATCTCTCCAAATTTACTATCAACCATGCTGATAGATAATATCAATGCTATTCGTTTGATTGATTTAAGTCAAACGCACACCATGGCGCGGAAACCAATTATCGCAATAGGGAGAGGCGTCATGACACACCAGCTGACAGGCGATTGCAGATCACCAAGCATTCTTTTTTTCGCACTTCGCGTCGTAAACAAGTTGCGCCAAATCTTTTGCAAGCTCCTTATTCGACGCCGCCGCTATCGTCAGGCGCAGATAGACCGTCTGGCATTTCGGCAATTGCTCTTGCTGGACGACGATTTGCTCGACGATATCGGAGTCACGCGGAGCGACGTGGAATGGGCCAACGAGTTGCCCATTCATCAATCTGCCGCACAGGCGCTGGAGACTGTCAAAAGAAGGGCAAGGCCAAAAATTCGGCCCTGAAGCCCTCATTCCCGTGGCAAGTTCAGCCGCAGATGCAGTTCTTTCAACTGCGACGGTTCGGCTTCTCCCGGAGCGCCCATCAGCAGGTCTTTCGCCTGCTGGTTCATCGGGAACATGGTGATCTCGCGCAAATTCTTGGTGCCACAAAGCAACATCACGATGCGATCGACACCTGCGGCCATCCCACCATGGGGCGGCGCACCATATTGGAAGGCGCGGTAAAGCCCGCCAAAGCGCTCCTCAACCGTGGTCTGGTCGAGACCGGTGATCTCGAACGCCTTCACCATGGTTTCGGGCACATGGTTGCGAATGCCGCCGGAGGCGATCTCATAGCCATTGCAGACCATGTCATATTGCATGGCGTCGATGGTCAGCGGATCCTCACTTTCAAGCGCTTCCAATCCACCTTTCGGCATGGAGAACGGGTTATGGCCAAACTCAACCTTCTTGTTCTCCTCGTCCCACTCGTAGAATGGAAAATCGACGATCCAGCAGAATTCGAAGGCGTCTTCATCGATCAGCCCGGCCTCTTCGCCCGCCCGCGTGCGCGCATCGCCGGCAAAGGACGCAAATTTGGCGGGGTCTCCGGCAGCGAAGAATACGGCGTCGCCAATATCAAGGCCGACCTGTTCGCGCAGTGCTTCGGTGCGCTCCTCTCCGATATTCTTTGCGATTGGTCCGGCTGCATCGAATTTGCCGTCGAGTTCACGCCAGAAGATATATCCCATTCCCGGCTGGCCCTGCTGTTGCGCCCAGGCATTCATGCGGTCGCAATGCTTGCGCGAGCCGGCGCCTTTGACGGGAATCGCCCAGACCTGATGCTTCGGATCGGCGTCCAGAATGCCTGCAAACACCTTGAAGCCCGAGCCCCGAAAATGCTGGGAGACATCCTGCATCTCGATCGGGTTGCGCAGATCCGGCTTGTCCGTCCCATATTTGCGGATCGCCTCTTTGTAGGGAATGCGCGGCCAGTCCCGCCTCACGCGCTTGCCTTCAGCAAACGTTTCAAACAAGTCGCCGATCACCGGTTCCATCGTGTTGAGCACATCGTCCTGCTCCACAAAGCTCATTTCCAAGTCCAGTTGATAGAACTCGCCGGGCAGACGGTCGGCGCGTGGGTCTTCGTCTCGAAAGCAGGGAGCGATCTGAAAATAGCGGTCAAAACCGCTCATCATGATAAGCTGCTTGTATTGCTGAGGCGCCTGCGGAAGCGCGTAAAACTGGCCCGGGTGAATGCGGCTTGGCACCAGAAAATCGCGCGCGCCCTCCGGCGATGATGCCGTGAGGATCGGCGTTGAGAACTCAAAAAAGCCCGCCTTCGTCATGCGATCGCGCATATCGGCGATGATCGCCATGCGCTTCATGATGTTGTTGTGCAGCGTGTCCCGGCGCAGATCGAGGAACCGATATTTCAGCCGCACATCTTCAGGGTAGTCCAATTCGCCAAACACCGGCAGCGGCAGTTCGGCGGCTTTGGAGAGCACTTCGATCTCGCGCGCATAGACCTCAACGTCACCGGTGGGCAGCACCTCATTGACCGTATCGGCGGAACGTGCCTTCACCTCGCCGTCGATACGGATGACCCATTCGGAGCGCAGCTGTTCAGCCGTCGCGAAATCCTTGGAGTCCGGGTCCACCACAATTTGCGTGATGCCATAGTGATCGCGCAGATCGATGAAGAGCACTCCGCCATGGTCGCGCACTCTGTGCACCCAGCCGGAAAGGCGAGTGGTTTCGCCGACATTCGATGCGCGAAGGTCAACACAAGTGTGGCTGCGATAACGATGCATGGGATCAGTCCAATTTTGCGGATGAGTGAGGCTCACAGGCGGCGGCGCGCTCACCACCTTCAGCCGGTCGGCTTTGGCCATGTGGCCCGACCAATGTCAAGGTTTTGAACCGTTTCGCCTGATACTGGCGCTGCAGAACGCTGGCTTTCGGCAAGCGGAAGGCGCAAGATGCCGCATTCTTCAATCGCAGCGTGATTCCATGCTCGCTCTGCGCCCTCTTTTTCCGCTTCTCATCGCGGCCGGAATTCTGCTTGGCGGAAACGGGCTGTTCTCCACGCTTATCGCCATCCGTGGAGCGCAAGAGGGTATGTCCCCTTCTCTGATTGGGTGGATGGGCACGACCTACTATGTGGGTTTTTTAATCGGCTGCCTCATGGTGCCGGAACTTCTACGTCGTGTCGGACATGTGCGCACATTCGCCGCGCTGGCTTCGCTGGCTGCTACGGCGACGCTGATGATGATCCTCTATGTCGACGCCTGGCACTGGATGGCGCAAAGGTTCGTCACCGGCATCTGTTTTTCCGGCCTGTTCACCACCATTGAGAGCTGGCTCAATTCGAGTGTCAGCAATCAACAACGCGGAAAGGTCACCGGGGTCTATCGCGTAATCGACATACTCGTTGTCTCCGGCGCGCAGTTCATGATGCCGGTTTTTGGAACCGAAGGGTTTGTGCTGTTCGCCATCATGGCGCTCATGATCACCTTTTCGTTGATTCCCGTTGCAATCGGAGACCGATCGAACCCGAAACCGCCGGAACATGTGCGTTTCAATCTGCGCGAGATTTGGGTCATCTCACCGCTTGCCTGCCTCGGCTGCATTGCAATTGGGATGACCAATTCGGCCTTCCGCTTTGTTGGACCGCTTTATGCGCAGGATGTTGGACTTTCACTCGCAAGCGTCGCGACTTTCATCAGTCTTGGCGTGGTTGGTGGGGCTGTGCTGCAATATCCGCTGGGCTGGCTGTCAGATCGATATGATCGGCGTTGGGTGTTGATTGGTGCCACATTGGGCGCGGTGCTTGGCGGGGCCTATATATCGCTCCTTGCGGGTTCAGACCCGCTGCTCATTTACATCGGCATCTTTGTCTTTGGGGCCTTTTCTTTGCCGCTCTACTCACTGGCAGCGGCACATGCCAATGATCGTGCCTCCTCTGAGCAATATGTGCTCCTGGCCGCCGGGCTGATGTTTTTCTACGGCGTTGGGGCAATGGTTGGCCCGCCCGTATCATCGGCGATGGTGCAATGGTTTGGACCTTCCTATTTGTTTGCCTTCACCAGCATCACCCATGGACTGCTTGCCATCGCAACACTGTGGCGCATGCGCATTCGCGAAAGCGTGCCGCAGGATCAGCGCGGCCAGTTCCGCGCACTTTTACGCACCTCGCCCCAGATGCAGACGCTGGATGGTGGCGCCGACAAGGACATCCCCGCTGGGAAGTCCAGCGAACCCGGCAAATAAGGCTGGTTTCAGCGCCGGGCGAGCCTTATAGGGCAAGGTATGAAGATCATCACAGATACCCAGTCGCTCGCGCGGGCCTGTGCCGCTTTCGCTGAGCATGATTATGTTACCGTTGACACTGAATTTTTGCGCGAGACCACGTTCTGGCCGATCCTATGTCTGATCCAAATCGCCGGGCCGGAAGACGAATGCATCGTTGACCCGATGGCTGAAGGGGTTGATTTGAAGCCATTTTTCGACCTGATGGCCGACGAAAGCGTGGTGAAAGTCTTCCATGCCGCCCGTCAGGACATTGAGATCATTCACAATCTGGGCGGCCTGATCCCCAAGCCGCTGTTCGACACGCAAGTGGCCGCGATGGTGTGCGGCTATGGTGATTCCGTCGCCTATAACGCCCTTGTGCAACGCATCACCGGTGAACAAATCGACAAGACATCACGCTTCACCGATTGGTCACGACGCCCGCTGACCCAAAAGCAACTGACCTACGCCCTGGCCGACGTTACCCATCTGCGGGATGTGTATGCGGCGCTTGATGCCGATTTGCAGCGAAAACAAAGGGCTCATTGGGTGGCAGAGGAAATGAGTGTCCTCACCAACGCGGAAACCTACGACCTCCCTGTCGAAAAGGCTTGGACCCGCTTAAAGATGCGGGTGCGCAAACCACGCGACCTGGCTGTTATGAAGGCCGTTGCACAATGGCGAGAATGCGAGGCTCGGGACAAGGATCTCCCCCGCGGACGGGTGATGAAAGACGACGCCATCTACGAAATCGCTCAGCAACATCCCCAGGACATCGCGGCCCTGAGCCGTCTGCGCGCAGTGCCGCGAGGTTTTGAAAAATCGGCGGCGGCTGCATCCCTGTTAGATACCGTGGCGATGGCGCTTTCCCTTCCGGATGACGAACTTGCGCCGGTCCCGCGCCCCGTTCGTGCGCCCGAGGGGGCCGGAGCTGCGTCGGAACTGTTGAAGGTACTTCTGAAGCTGGTTGCTGAGCATCACGGTGTTGCGGCAAAAATCATTGCAACCGGTGATGATCTCGACAAGATCGCAGCCGACGACAAGGCCGATGTAGCGGCGCTAAAGGGATGGAGGCACGAACTGTTCGGCGCTCAAGCGCTGGAATTGAAGCGAGGCGACATCGCGCTGGGCTTTGAAAGACGCAAGATCCAGATCATCGAATTGGAGTGAATGACCGGGTGACCACGCAGTCGGCAAAGAGTGAGCTTGAATGCGTCATACTTCTGCACGGCTTGGCGCGAACCTCCCGTTCCATGATCATTCTGGAGAAAGTGCTGGAGCGAGCTGATTACCGCGTCTTCAACACATCATACCCTTCAAAGGCGGCCTGCATTGCCGAATTGGTTGACAATACGATACCAGCTGCCGTTGCGCGATGCGAAGGTGGTCGCGTGCATTTCGTCACCCACTCCATGGGTGGCATTCTTGTGCGAGCCTGGTTGCACAAATCGGCACCTGAAAATCTGGGGCGCATCGTCATGATGGCACCGCCCAACAAAGGGTCACAGCTGGTTGACGCATTTGGTGATTTGACGGCCTTTGGCTGGATTAACGGACCGGCTGGTCTTGAACTGGGAACACGTCCCGAAAGCATGCCAAATCAGCTTGGCCCGGCCTCCTATGAAGTCGGTGTTATCGCGGGAAGCGTGTCACTCAATCCGATCACCAGTGCCATCATCGGGGAGGACAATGACGGCAAGGTCTCCGTCGACAGCACCAGACTTGAGGGCATGAGCGACCATATCACGCTGCCGGTGTCCCATACTTTCATGATGAACAATCCGCTGGTTATGGCGCAAACGCTTGCCTTTCTGGAACATGGCGCCTTCGACCATGACCTCACCATGATTGACGCTCTGAAACGGGTCGCCGCTTGAGACTGGTTCTGGTCCTGTTGTTTGCGCTTTGCGTTCCGCCGGCCCACGCATCGCAACGCAGCATTGTTTTTGTGGCCATCGCACAAATAAAGGCCGGGCAGGAACCGCGATACGACGCCTTTATTGAGGCTATCACGCCAGTCTGGAACCGCCACGGCATGCATGTGCTGGCACGCGCTCGCCCGGTCCGCTCAACGTCCGCCAACATCATATCTCCCGACAGCGTAGTTGACATTGCCGTGCTTGGTGTGACCAGCCGTGCTGGCTTTCATGACTATCTTTCAGATCCCGACTATCAGGGACTTAAGGGAGACCGCCTCGTCGCTGTCGATGCGCTGATCATTGTGGACGGGCATACGGACGCAACTTCGTCACCGCCGGCGACGGCCGATCAGCTGGTTGTGCGCCTGCAATCCGTTGATGGATCCCGAAATCGAGCCATTATCCGCAAAGATTCCGCTTTCAGCATTGTCATCGACGAAGTGGCCGCGGTTAAGGGAGCGGTTTCTCCAAGCTTGGCGAAAGCCAAGCGGGTTTCGATCATCTACAAATCTGCTAAAGCCGAACCGACGCCAGAAGACATTCTGTCCGGCCCCCTGCTGCCTCGCTGAGGTCAGAACTTTTCGGTCGAACTGTGTAAACCGTTGATCCAGCGCACGGTGCCACTTGAAGAGCGCATAACCACCGTGTGGGTCATGATTCCATTGCGGCCGAACTTGACGCCCTTGAGCATGTTGCCATCAGTCACACCGGTGGCCGCGAATAGCACATCACCGCTCGCCATCTCTTCCATTATGTAGGCTTTGCCGGGATCGGTAACGCCCATCCTGGCGGCGCGTTGTTCTTTCTCTTCCGTGTCGAGAATGAGACGCCCTTGCATCTGCCCGCCTGTGCAGCGAAGTGCGGCTGCTGCCAGAACGCCCTCAGGCGCGCCGCCGATGCCCATATAAAGGTCAATGCCTGTCTCTTCCGGCTCCGTGGTGTGGATGATCCCCGCCACATCTCCGTCACCAATGAGACGGATCGCGGCTCCACATTTGCGAATTTCTGCGATCAACTCGGTGTGGCGACTCCGATCCATAACGCATGTGGAAATCTCTGAGACCTTGCAACCCTTCGCCCTCGCGACGGCGTGCAAATTATCGGTCGGTGAGGCGTCGATATCGATCGTCCCTTCGGGGTAGCCGGGGCCGATTGCGATTTTCTCCATATAGACATCGGGCGCATAGAGAAGGTTGCCGCGGCCTGCAATGGCGATCACCGCCAGCGAATTGGGCTGGTTCTTGGCGCAGATCGTGGTGCCCTCAAGGGGATCGAGCGCGATATCAACTTCTGGTCCGCCGCTGCCAACCTCTTCGCCGATATAGAGCATGGGCGCTTCGTCGCGTTCGCCCTCACCGATAACGATGCGGCCCGATATGGGCAGATTGTTGAGTTCACGCCGCATTGCATCCACCGCGACCTGGTCGGCGCGCTTCTCATCCCCCTGCCCGCGCTCACGCGCCGCAGCAACGGCCGCCGCCTCGACCACACGGGCCATTTCCATTGTAAGCATGCGGTCAAGCTTGCTGCTGGTCGAAGTGGAGGTCATATCCATGGCCGCTATCCTGAAGCGAAAAAACGTGTCGCAGCCTCACTCTTCTCAGACCATCGAGCGGATGGCAATGCCAGACGAGCACTGCGCAGCTATGCTTTTTGCCAGATGATGAACTGATTGTTGGCTGGCATATCGACATCTTCCAGCAAGGCGAGGCCACTGGTTTGAGCGAGTTCATCAACGGCTTCGAAGTCGCGAATGCCGCCACCATCATATGAACCGCGCAGAAAGGCATCGAACTCGGCGTTGCTCTGCGTGGTGAATGCTCCGTCATACTTGAAAGGGCCATAAAGCATCATCATGCCGCCAGATTTGAGACTTCGTGCTGCGCCCTCAACATAAGGGGCCAGATTGGCCAGCGGCATGACGTGAATGCAGTTTGCGCTGTAAACGGCATCATAGTCGCGGTCGAATGACGGCCAACGCGCAACATCCAGGATGATCGGCATGTGCAAATTGGCCGACGCTCTGATCTCCAACCGATGCCGCAGGCCATAGACGTCGAGATCGCAATCGCTGGGTTGCCAGATAACATCCGGCATCGAGCTGGCAAAATGAAGCGCGTGTTGACCAGTCCCGCTCGCAATTTCCAGCACCTCAGCACCCGGCGCTAGGCGTCCTCGCAAGCGTTCCAGAATGGCGTCCTTGTTCTTGTCTGCGGCTTTACTGAAATGCGGCTCACTCATACCAGTTCGACATCCACCACACCGGGCACTCCCTTAATTGCCCCAGCAATCTCCGGAGAGACGAGCCGTTTTCCCGGCAATGCGATTTCGATTTCTCGTTCACCCTGATCGTGTAGAACAATGAAAGAGATTGACCCTTCGCCGCGCTCGGAGACAAGTTTCGGCAAGGCGTTTATCGCCTTCTCATCCCGCAAAAATATGTTGAGGTGGCGTTCAACCTTGGAGGCCTCCTGCTCCAGAGAGCGTACATTGTTGATGCGCGCTGAAACGCCCTCGGGGCGGTTCTCTGCACCAACGGTCAGCACCACAGCCGATCCGACCTCCAGTAGCGGCCGAAACTGTTCAAGCGTTTCGGAAAACAGCACCGCCTCATACTGCCCGCTCGGGTCGGAAAGATTGACGATACCCATGCGATTGCCGGTGCGCGTGCGCCGCGTCTGAAGGCTGGTGACGGTGCCGGCAAGTCGACCGCCTGGCGCGCCATTCTTAACGTTGCGCTCAAAATCTTCCCAAAGATCTACCCGCAAACGCTGCAAGGTTTCGCGGTATTCGTCCAAGGGATGGGCGGACAGATAGAATCCGACCGCCTTGAACTCATTGTGCAGCCTTTGCGAAGGAAGCCAGGCATCTACCGGCGCAAGTTGAATCTGAACCTCACCTGTATCGCCACCAAACATGTCTGTGATGCCGACAGCCGAATCTTCCGCAAGTCGCACGGCATGGCCGATGAGCCGGTCCAGCCCGCCGATCATCTGTTCGCGGGGATGGCCGAACTGGTCAAGCGCGCCGGCAAATATGAGATTCTCGACCATCTTGCGGTTGATCTGCTTGGGATCGATGCGTGAAAACAAATTGGTAAGGCTTTCAAACGGGCCATCCCTGTCGCGCGTCTCGACCAGATGCGCCATGGCCTGGGCGCCGACCCCTTTGATCGCGGCCAGGGCGTAGTGAATCCTGCCGTCGAGCACGGCGAATTCGACGTCGGATGTGTTGATCGATGGCGCAACGATCTCGATCTTTGCGCGACGCCCTTCCCGATAGTAATCCTGCAATTTGTCGGTGCTGCCCAGATCGAGCGTCATCAGCGCAGCCAGGAACTCAACGGGATGGTTCGCCTTCAGCCAGGCCGTTTGGTAGGATACGAGCGCATAAGCGGCGGCATGTGATTTGTTGAAGCCGTAATCGGCAAATTTCGCCAGAACATCGAAAATGTAGTTTGCTCGATCAGCCGTCAGCTCGCGCTCAACGGCGCCATCCACAAAGCGCTTGCGCTGCACTTCCATTTCCGAGCGGATCTTTTTGCCCATGGCGCGGCGCAGCATGTCCGCCTCACCCAGCGAATAGCCGGACAGGATCTGCGCGATCTGCATCACCTGTTCCTGATAGATGATGACGCCCTGGGTCTCCTTCAAAACGCCTTCGATCTTCTCGTGGTAGAAGTCCGGCTCTTCCTCGCCATGTTTGCGCGCATTGTAGGTTGGAATATTCTCCATCGGCCCCGGGCGATAAAGCGCGACAAGTGCGATGATGTCCTCGAACTGGTCCGGCTTCATGCCGATCAGCGCCTTGCGCATGCCCGCCGATTCCAGCTGGAACACGCCGACCGTTTCGCCCCTTTGGAGCATTTCGTAAGTCTGTTGATCATCCAGAGGTATGGCATCGATATCCACCTCAATGCCGCGCTGCTTGAGGTAATCGCAGGCCTTGCGGATAACGGTGAGCGTCTTCAGTCCCAGAAAGTCGAACTTCACCAGTCCTGCCTGCTCCACCCATTTCATGTTGAACTGGGTGACGGGCATGTCCGAACGCGGATCGCGGTAAAGCGGGACAAGTTCATCCAGCGGGCGATCGCCGATCACGATTCCTGCCGCATGGGTCGACGCATGGCGGTATAGCCCCTCCAGCCTCAGCGACACATCGATGAGACGTGAGACCTCCTCGCTGTCGCGCCGCGCGTCGATAAGGCCCGTCTCCGTGCGCACAGCCTCGTCCAGCGTGGTCGGGTTCGCGGGATTGTTGGGCACCATCTTGCAAAGGCTATCAACCTGCCCATAGGGCATCTGCATGACACGACCGACATCGCGCAACACGGCCCGGGCCTGCAGCGTCCCGAATGTGATGATTTGCGCGACCTGATCCCGACCATACTTCTCCTGAACGTAGCGAATGACTTCGTCCCGCCGGTCCTGGCAGAAATCGATATCGAAATCCGGCATGGAAATGCGTTCTGGATTCAGAAATCGCTCAAACAGCAACGAGAACCGCATCGGGTCGAGATCGGTGATCGTCAGCGCCCACGCAACGAGGGAACCCGCGCCGGAGCCCCTGCCCGGTCCCACCGGAATGTCCTGCGCCTTCGCCCATTTGATGAAATCCGCAACGATGAGGAAATATCCGGGATATTTCATGGTTTCGATCACGCCGAGTTCGAAATCTAGCCGCTCCTCATAGTCGGAGCGTTCAAACCCTTCCGCGATGTCATGCTGTTTAAGGCGCATATCCAGCCCGGCCTTGGCCTGGCGGTGCAGTTCGGCTGCTTCAACAGCAATCGGATCCCCTCCCTGCCTATCCGTCGTGTCCCCGCCGGTGAAGAACGGAAGGATCGGGTCGCGCTTGGGCACGGCAAAAGCACAGCGCTGCGCGATCTCAAGCGTATTTTCCAGCGCATCCGGCAAGTCGGCGAACAAGGCATTCATCTGTTGCGACGACTTGAAGAAGTGGTCCTTTGTCAGAGTACGTCGGTCGTCTTCGGCCAGTGTGCGCCCTTCCGCGATGCAGATCAGCGTGTCATGCGCTTCATAGTCTTCGGTTTGAGCGAAATAGACTTCGTTGGTCGCAACCAATGGCACACCTTGGCTGTACGCAAGATCAATCAGCGCCGCTTCTGTGGCCTGCGAATAGCCCTGATGCCGTTGCAATTCGATGTAGAAGCGGTCGCCAAATGTGGTCTGCAATGCCTCAAAGCGCTCGGAAGCCCGCGCGGCCTGCCCTTGAGCCAAAGCCCGGTCTATTGGCCCATTGGGCCCGCCGCTTAGGACGATGAGGCCCGCATGATGGTCCTGGAGCTGCCGAAGGGTGATATGAGCGCGGCTTTCTTTGGCGCCGTCAAGATAAGCAAGGCTCACCAACTTGATGAGATTGTCGTATCCCCGCTGATTGGTGGCCAGCAGCACCAATATTGGCATGGCCCGCCTCGCGGATTGCGAGGAAGCTCGCTGCGCAAATCCGCTCTCGTCATCGCTTTGCACGTCGAAAGCGACTTCCAGAGTGCAGCCAATGATGGGCTGAACGCCCGCATCAACGGCGTATTGCGAAAACTCAAGCGCCCCAAACAAATTGCTCGTGTCGGTGACCGCCAGCGCCGGTTGTTCATGCTCAACCGCCAGCCCGATCAGTTTTTTCAGTGGTATCGCGCCCTCAAGCAGCGAAAGGGCGGAGTGGGCGTGCAGATGGACGAAGGGACGGGTTTTCATGGGCACTTTGATTGCGTGGATCGCGATTCCACTCAAGGCGCTGCACAGCACTTTCCACTGCCGCAAACGGCCCGATACCGGTCAGGCAACGACCACCTTGTTGTCTGCAATCGTCACGGTGCGGTCCATCTGCGCGGCAAGCTCATGATTGTGCGTGGCAATCAGAGCCGCCAATCCAGTTGAACGCACCAACTGGGTGAGTGCTTCAAAGACGAGATCGGACGTTGCCGGGTCCAGATTGCCTGTCGGTTCATCCGCCAGAAGCAGCTTCGGCTGATTCGCGACCGCCCTCGCAATGGCCACACGCTGTTGTTCTCCGCCGGAAAGTTCCGATGGCCGATGGGTTGCACGCGGCAAGATACCCAAATGACCAAGCAATGTGTTGGCGCGTTTGTCGGCTTCCTGCGAGGTCGCGCCCGCAATGACGAGCGGCAGCGCGATGTTCTCGCGTGCATTCAGCTCCGGCAGCAGATGATGAAACTGATAGACAAAGCCGATCTGCGTGCGCCGCATTTGCGTGCGCTTGTCATCATTGAGCGCACCGCATTCAACGCCACCGATTTTGAGCGCTCCGGCATCGGGACGTTCCAGCAAGCCCGCCAAATGCAGCAATGTGGATTTACCCGCACCAGATGGAGCGACCAGCGCGACAAGCTCGCCACGTGACATTGAGAAGGCCGCATCCTGCAAAACGGTCAACGCTTGCGCGCCCTTGCCATAAATGCGGGCAATTCCGCTCATGTCGAGCACGACGTCACTCATAGCGCAGCGCTTCTACAGGATCGAGGCGCGCTGCGCGCCAAGCGGGGAAAATGGTCGCCAGAAGCGACAGGCCAAGAGCCATCAACACGACCATGACCGTTTCGCCAGCATCGATTTTCGCCGGGATCTGGCTCAGAAATCGAACGGTGGGATCCCACACATTGGCTCCACTCGTCCAGGCGATGAAATCGGCAATGGCCTGGATGTTGAGGCAAAAGATCAGACCGAGCACCACTCCGACCAGCGTTCCAAACACGCCGATGGAGGACCCGGTAATGAGGAAGATGCGCATAACGGAACCACGCGTCGCCCCCATGGTGCGCAAAATCGCGATGTCACTGCCCTTGTCCTTCACCAACATGAAAAGACCGGAAACGATGTTCAGGGTCGCCACCAGCAATATCAGCGTCAGGATCAGAAACATCACATTTCTTTCCAATTGGAGCGCATCAACGATCGAAACATTGCGCTGGCGCCAGTCCGAAAAGGAAATTGGGCGTTCGATCGCCGCTTCAATGCGTGGCGTCATTTCTTCCGTCGCGTCGGCATCATCGATAAATATCTCGATGGCATCCACAGCATCGCCTCGGTTGAAGTAAAGCTGCGCTTCGGCAAGCGGCATGAAGACGAAGGTGTTGTCATATTCCGACATACCCATCTCGAAAATCGCTGCGACGGGGTAGCTTTTCACGCGCGGCGAGGTGCCAAAAGCCGACACGTTGCCCTGCGGAGTGATCAGCGTAATGGAGTCGCCCACCGCAAGGTTCATGCTGTCAGCCATGCGTTGGCCAATGGCGACCCCCGGCGGCGCCGCGACTGTCTGCGGCCGCACGCTTTCATCCGGTTCAGCAATGGTAATGGTTCCATCCGGATTGGTGATGATCTCTTCTTCCGGCGCAGGGAAGTTCAAATCCGGTGCGACGTCGAACCCATCCAGCGTACCCTCGTTGATATTGTTGCCGACCAGCGCGAGGCGCTTCAAATCCGCCTCGTACATGCCGCGCACCAATGCGCCGGAGCCGCCGCGACCCCCGCTTGCCAGAACCTGGCCTTCGACCAGCGGCAAGGCCTTGATGACACCCTGCACGCTTTCGATCTGGCGTGTCACCACATCGTAGTCGGTCAGTTCATACTGCGCCGGGTGCGCGATCATATGACCATTGATGCCCAAAATCCGGTCCAGCAACTCGGTGCGGAACCCGTTCATAACGGCCATCACGATGATCAGCGTGGCTACACCGAGCATGATGCCAATGAAGGAGATCACCGATATGACCGAAATGAAGGTTTCCTTGCGCCGCGATCCCAGATAACGGCGCGCCAACATCCACTCAAAACCGGAAAACGGTTTGGTGGAACCGGGAAGCTTGTCCGGCATGGTGGTGACATCAGCCACCGTAACGCGCCCGCATGTCAACGCGCCAGGTCTCAAGCACATTGCGCGCGGACTCCATGGAGATCTCCTCACGTTCTCCGCTGGCACGGTTTTTCAGTTCCACCTTGCCCTCTTTGAGGCCGCGCGGTCCTACAATGAGCTGCCACGGAACTCCGATGAGATCGGCAAGCGCGAATTTTCCACCAGCGCGGTTGTCCGTATCGTCGTAAAGCACATCAAGCCCGCTGGTCATGAGATCGCCATGCAGCGTTACGCAAGCTGCGTCGGTGGCCTCATCACCCTGACGCAGATTAATCAAACTCACGTCGAAAGGCGCTACGCTGGCCGGCCAGATGATTCCCGCATCATCGTGACTGGCTTCAATCAACGCGGCCACCACCCGGCTCGGCCCGATGCCATATGACCCCATTTGCACCGGAACATCCTTTCCGTCGGGTCCGGCAACTTTCGCACCCATCGGCTCGGAGTACTTCGTGCCGAAGTGGAAGATATGGCCAACCTCGATGCCGCGCGCCTGCACGCGATCATCTTCGGCGACCTCCTGCCACAATTCGTTGTCGTGCATCTCGTCTGTGCGAGCATAGCCGCTGGTCCAATCTTCAACGATTCCAGCGATCAAGGCATCGTTGGAATAATCAACGTCTGATCCCGGAACGGCGCGGCTCAGCATGTTTGCGTGGCAGAAAACTTCGCTTTCCCCCGTATCGGCCAGAATGAGGAATTCGTGACTGAGATCTCCTCCAATTGGGCCGGTATCGGCGCGCATGGGGATGGCGGTAACACCCAATCGGTCAAACGTGCGCAAATAGGAAACGAACATGCGGTAATAGGCGGCCCGCGAAGAGGCCTCATCAATGTCGAAGGAATAGGCATCCTTCATCAGGAACTCGCGGCCACGCATGACGCCGAAGCGCGGGCGCACTTCGTCCCTAAATTTCCATTGTATGTGGTAGAGATTGAGCGGCAGATCCTTATAGCTGCGCACATAGCTGCGGAAGATGTCGGTGATCATCTCCTCATTGGTCGGGCCGAACAGCATGGGCCGCTCGTGCCTGTCTTCAATGCGCAACATCTCCTTGCCATAGTCATCATAGCGCCCGCTCTCACGCCACAAATCCGCACTTTGTATGGTCGGCATGAGCACTTCGACGGCCCCTGCCCGATTCTGTTCCTCGCGCACGATCTGCTCGACCTTGCGCATGACCTTCAGACCGAGTGGCAACCAGGAATAGATACCCGCCGCCTGCTGCTTGATCATGCCAGCACGCAGCATGAGGCGATGAGAGACGATCTCGGCCTCACGCGGTGCCTCTTTCAAAGTGGGCAGAAAGTAGTCGGAAAGACGCATAGCGCACAGAATCGCACAAAAACGCAGTAGCGACACTCAAACCGCATTCATGCGCCCAAAACAAGACTTCGTTGCTGCGGCTTCTGGCAGGTGCAGCGGCGACTTTATGAAGCTAGGCGGATTACGTCGGAACTACTCTGCGCTTGCAGGAATTCCGGTATCAATTGCGCATCCATAGGCCGGCTGAAATGGTAACCCTGCGCCTCATCAACGCCCTGATTGCGCATGATTTCAAGCTCATCAGCCGTTTCAACACCTTCGATGGTGGTCGTCAGTTTGAACAGCTTGCCAAGTTCGATGACATTTTTGACAAGCGCCAACTGGTCCGCATTCGTGGACACGCCGTGCACGAAGGACCGATCCAGCTTCAAATAGTCGAGGTCCAGGCTACGCAAATGGTTGATGCTGGAAAAGCCGGTTCCGAAGTCGTCCAGCGCCAGTCGAATACCCACCCGCTTGAGCTTGGTGATGGTCTCGGAAACCACCGTCATGTTCTCAAGGAACAGGCTTTCGGTGATCTCAAGTGTGAGTCTGCCCGCCGGCAGGCCCGTTTTGTCCAAAACTTCAACGACCTGCTCGAAATAGCGGGCATTTTTCAGCTCGGCTGCCGACACATTCACCGAAACACTGATCGGCTTGGGCCAACTTACCGCTTCCTGGCAGGCCATTTCCAGAACGCGTTCTCCGATCTGGCTGATGAGGCCCGACTGCTCGGCAAAGGGTATGAATTTATCTGGTGCAACCAGACCATGAACGGGATGATTCCAGCGCAAAAGCGCTTCAAAACCTCTGATCTTTTCGCTTGAAACGCCGATGATGGGCTGAAACTGCAAAAAGAACTCATCACGTTCCAAAGCACCACGAATATCGACCTCCAACTCCTGACGTTTGTCCGCTGCCTGTGAGAACTCGTCGCGAAACACCGTGTAACTGCTGCCCGTCTGCGACTTGGCCTCATACAGCGCCAAGTCAGCGCGGCGCAGGATCTCCTCATCGCCCCGGTCGTCGCTGACGACAAAAGTGATTCCGATGCTGCATCCGGCCACCACCTCCCTCTGCGACAGGATAAAGGGCTGGCTCAAACTCTCCACGATCTTTTTGGCGAGCCCTTCCGCTCTCCGAGGGGCAAGGCGAACGTCCACCAGGACGATGAACTCGTCACCACCCATGCGGAAAACCTGATCATGCGCCCCGATCAGCTTGCCGATGCGTTGGGACAAAGCGATCAGCAGCTGGTCACCAATGCTATGGCCCAACGTATCGTTGATCGCCTTAAAGCGATCCAGATCAATCATCAATACGGCCGTGTGCCGCGAAGAGCGAGCCAGAATCTTTTCAATCTCGCTGGAAAAGCGGTGCCGGTTGCCCAAACGCGTCAGGCTGTCTTCCATCGCCAGGCGCCAATGTTCCTCACGAACGGCGCGCGCCTTGGCCAATTCCAATTCCAGCCTGTACTGCTTGAAGCCCATCCAGGTGAAAGCGGCGCCGAAGACGAATGGTGCAAGCGCGACGATTTGCTGGATAGGATTGCCGATCAGGATATCCAGAAAGGCCCCTGTCCCTTGGTGCATGAAGTGACGCTCGACCAGCACGCTCACCAGGGGAAAACAAGCGCCGAACAGAAATCCGACACAAGCCAGTTGCACGATTTTGAAACGATGAAAACTCATGGACGCCCCCGGATATTCGCCCATAATTTTGGGGGCTAAGTATTAATTGGCGATAAATTGCTAATTACAATTCGATCGTACCTTCTACTTGGTTAATTTCCGAATTATGTTGATCTAACAACGAATTCAAACAGACGGAGAAGTTCTTCAACCCCGACCTCTTGAGCGTGACTTGCGACCTTCCAAAGCGGCAACGACGCCGCGTAAGGCATGGATTTCCTGCTGGCTAAGCTGCGCCTTGTGCAAAATGGTGCGCAGATTCTCCACCATTGTGGGCCGTTTGGCAGCCGGGCGGAAGTAGTTTGCGATCTCCAGTGCGGATTCCAGATGCTCAAACAGGCCAAAAAGCTCTTCCCTTCTGGCCGGCGTTGAAGGGGGCTCATGAATTGGAAGCTGCGCTTCGCCTGCCGCAAGCCATTCATAGCTCATCAGCAACACCGCTTGAGCGATGTTGAGGGAGGCAAAGGCCGGATTGACGGGAAAGGTCACGATTTCGTCTGCCAGCGCCACTTCGACACTTTCAAGACCCCAACGCTCGCGTCCGAACAGAATTCCTACTCGTTCTCCAGCCTTGTGGCGGGCCTGCAAAGCGCTGGCCGCCTCCCGTGGACCACGAACGGGTTTGAGCATCTCCCGCTGCCGAGCGGTTGTGGCGAAAACGAAATTCAGGTCCGCGATGGCCTGCTGAAGCGTGTTAAACACTTGCACCGCATCGATGATGTGATCGGCTTTTGCTGCATTCGCCCGCGCTGTCTCGCTGGGCCATCCGTCGCGGGGGCTGACCAGACGCAATTCCGCGAGACCAAAATTCGCCATCGCGCGGGCGGTCGCGCCGATATTTTCCCCCAGTTGCGGATTGACGAGCACGACCACGGGACCGTCAGCGATCAATTTTTGGCGACGATCCGTTCCAGCCATGATCTTGGACATCCGCTATGCGACACAGTATTTGCGACTTGCTATAGACCGCTTGGCTCCAACCGCTCAACTCGAAGACTCAACAACCGCCACAGAACACCAACAGCGGAGGCCCCGTGAGACGAACCCTGTCGCTGCTCCTGATCTCGCTTTTCTTTGCAGGCGGCGCGATCAAACCTTTGGACACCGCAATAGCGCAGTCGCGCACGCAGACGCTTGACGATTTGATGCCACAGTCATCGCAGCCCACCCTTTCAAAGCGCGACATCACCGGACGCGTGACCATTTTTGACAGCGTGCTTGTGCACCCTATGCCGGACTGGTTGCCCAAGGAAATTCAAGCCAACCCGATCCGATCGACCAAAATCAATCGCAGCCGGGACGAGCGCAGCCTTCTCCTGGAAATGATCCCGCGCGAGGAAACCTTTGAGGACTGGCGCAATCTCTACACGATCATCGGGTTTCGTGATTATCCTGGCGACAATGCCAGTCATGCGCGCGCGATCATGCGTCAGTTTCGAGACAATTGCAGCCCGTCCAATCTCATGATCGGGCCATTGCAGGGAAATCCGCGCCTTGCCATGCTCGTTACCGCCTGCGGCAGCTTTGCGCGACAGCGCGATATGGGCGAAGTTGCGGCCTTTGTGCTTCTGCAAAACGGAAAGACGGTCGCCCGCCTCGCGCGGGAATGGCGCGGGCCGGCTTTCCGTTCTGAAGATCCGAACCAATGGCCGGTATCCCGCGCTTCAATTCAGCGCATCATCCAGACCATGACGCGCGCAAGTCTCACCACATCGCCCCTGACAGGCGATCAGTAGCAGCCGCGTTGCCTTTGAGCGGGCCGATGTTGTAGACCAAAGTTAATGCGGCAAGCGCCTGAACACGAAATAACGAGCCAACTTCATGACAAAAATCAAGGTCGAAAACCCGGTGGTGGAACTCGACGGGGACGAGATGACCCGCATCATCTGGCAGTTCATCAAGGACAAGCTGATCCATCCCTATCTCGATATCGACCTGAAATATTACGACCTCGGTATTGAGGCGCGTGACGATACCGATGATCAGATCACCATTGATGCGGCCAATGCCATCAAGGAAGTCGGGGTTGGGGTGAAGTGCGCCACCATCACGCCGGACGAGGCCCGGGTTGAAGAATTTGGCCTGAAGCAGATGTGGCGCTCACCCAACGGCACCATTCGCAACATTTTGGGCGGCGTGATCTTCCGCGAGCCGATCATCATGCAAAACGTGCCACGGCTGGTGCCCGGATGGACGCAACCCATTATCGTCGGGCGTCACGCCTTTGGCGACCAATATCGCGCCACCGACTTTCTGTTTCCCGGACCCGGCAAACTGACGATGAAATTTGTTGACGAAGACGGCAGCGAACAGGAATATGAGGTCTTCGATGCCCCGGCATCCGGAGTTGCCATGGGCATGTACAATCTCGACAAGTCCATCGAGGACTTTGCACGCGCCTCGTTCAATTATGGCCTGCAGCGCAAGGTGCCGGTCTATATGTCGACCAAGAATACGATCCTGAAAAGATATGATGGACGATTCAAGGACATTTTTCAGGACATCTTCGACGCCGAGTTCAAGGCCCAGTTCGACGAGCATAAACTGTGGTACGAGCACCGGCTGATCGACGATATGGTCGCTTCCGCACTGAAGTGGTCCGGCGGCTATGTTTGGGCGTGCAAGAACTATGATGGCGACGTGCAGTCAGACATCGTGGCCCAGGGCTTCGGGTCGCTTGGCCTGATGACATCGGTTCTGATGACGCCGGACGGCAAGACGGTTGAATCCGAGGCCGCCCACGGCACCGTCACACGCCATTATCGTGCGCATCAGAATGGTCAGGAGACGTCGACCAATTCAATCGCATCAATCTTTGCATGGACCCGCGGTCTGGCGCATCGAGCCAAGCTGGACGACAACGACGCTCTGCGCACCTTCGCAGACACGCTTGAGCAAGTGTGCATCGACACGGTGGAATCCGGCCACATGACCAAGGACCTGGCCTTGCTCATCGGACCAGACCAGCCTTGGCTATCAACAACCGGATTCCTCGATCAAGTCGATGCCAATCTGCAAAAGGCGATGGGCTGACAGTCAGAGCGGTTTTGGCCAGCCAAGCAGCTTGCTGTAATCCGGCAAGCTGCTTCCGGCAAGCGCTAGCGCAAGTCTCAGGACGGGAACTCAAAGTCCCTTGCTGGGCTACAGTCGGTCGATGGTGCTCAACGACCGGCGCTGATCGCCTCTCGGATGGCGTTGAGCGCGCCCTCGGCCTTGGTACCATCCGGGCCACCGGCTTGTGCCATGTCCGGTCGTCCACCACCGCCCTTGCCGCCAAGCGTTTCTGAAGCAACCCGGACCAGCGATACGGCGTCATATCGGCCAGTCACAGTCAGATCGTCGGTTACACCCACGACAACCGCTGCCTTTCCATCCTCTGCGACCGCAATCAAAGCCGCAATACCGCTGCCAAGCCGTGCCTTCTCTTCGTCAACCAGGCCCTTAAGGTCTCGCGGGGAGACGCCGGCGACAACCCGGCCGCTGAATGACAAATCGCCCAGCTTCTCCGCTCCACCGGCGGATGCTCCCCCTCCCCCCATGGCAAGTTGCTTGCGCGCATCCGCAAGTTCTCGCTCCAGTCGCTTGCGCTCTTCCACCAACGCAGCGACACGCTCCGGCACATCCGCGGGTGGAGTCTTCAGCAGAGCGGCAGATCGCCTGAGGCGCTCATCCTGCAATTGAAGATGATGGCGAGCCGCGTCCCCCGTCAGCGCCTCGATGCGCCGAACGCCGGCCGAAACGGCCGCGTCCGATACGAGGCTGACAAGTCCGATATCACCCGTCTGGCGCACATGGGTCCCGCCACACAGTTCAAGCGACCAGCGTTTTGCATCACCTTCAAAGGTATCGCCCATCGCCACGACGCGAACTTCATCTCCGTATTTTTCTCCAAACTGTGCCTGCGCGCCCAGCGCAATTGCATCGTCAACCGCCATCAAGGTTGTCGTGACGGGGCTGTTTTGAAGCACATAGCGATTTGCCAGATCGCCGACGGCCTCAATTTCAGCGGCCTCAAGCGGCTTTTGATGAGCGAAGTCAAAACGCAGGCGATCCGGTGCTACCAGAGAACCGCGCTGAGCAACGTGCTCACCAAGTGTTTGGCGTAACGCCTCATGCACGAGATGTGTGGCCGAATGATTGGCGCGCAACTTGGTTCGGCGATCATGATCAACCTCAAGGGTGACGGCGTCTCCGGACGTCAATTCGCCTTCAACAACCTCTCCGATATGGACGAAAAGCCCATCGCCCTTCCTCTTAACATCATCAATGCGAAGCTTGGCACTTGAAGAGGACACCCAGCCGGCATCTCCCATCTGCCCGCCCGATTCCCCGTAGAAGGGAGTCTGATTGACAATGATCGATACAGACGCGCCGGATTCGGCCTTCTGCCCAATTGCGCCATCGATGAGGATAGCCTGCACAACACCTTCGGCGATTTCGGTGTCATAGCCCAGAAACTCAGTGGAACCGTGTTCTTCACGCAGTTGAAACCAGATTGCCTCATCAACCGCACCGCCAGCCCCGGCCCAGGACGCACGCGCCTCCTGTTTCTGGCGCTCCATCGCTTTGGCATAGCCATCCGTATCAACGTCAATCTGTCGTGCACGAAGGGCATCCTGAGTGAGATCAAGCGGAAAGCCGTAAGTGTCATACAGCTTAAACGCCGTTTCTCCGTCGAGCCGATCGCCCTCACCCAGCTCAGCCGTTGCCGTGTCGAGAAGATCAAGCCCTCGGGTTAGGGTTTTGCGGAACCGGGTTTCCTCAAGCCTGAGTGTTTCGGTGATCAACGCCTCATTGCGCGTCAATTCAGGATAGGCCTGCGCCATCTGCGCATTGAGTGCCGGAACCAGCTTCCACATCAATGGTTCCTCTGCCCCCAAAAGGCTCGCATGGCGCATTGCACGCCGCATAATGCGCCGCAGGACATAGCCGCGCCCTTCACTTGACGGCAACACACCGTCTGCGATCAAAAAGCAGGATGCACGCAGATGATCAGCGATCACCCTGTGGCTGGCGCGCGTCTTATCGGTCTCTTCAACACCCGTCGCGTCCACACTTGCGGCAATCAACGCCTTGAACAAGTCGATCTCATAATTGTCATGCGTGCCCTGAAGCAGAGCAGCGATGCGCTCGATTCCCATGCCGGTGTCAATGGATGGTTTGGGCAGATTGATCCGCTCATCCACCGTCACCTGCTCAAACTGCATGAAGACGAGGTTCCAGATCTCCACAAAACGATCGCCATCTTCGTCCGGTGATCCCGGCGGGCCGCCGAAGATGTGATCACCATGATCGTAGAAAATCTCCGAACACGGTCCGCACGGACCCGTGTCGCCCATCGCCCAGAAATTGTCGGATGTCGCGATACGGATGATGCGGTCTTCACGAAGACCGGCGATCTTGCGCCAAAGCTCGAACGCCTCATCATCTTCATGAAATACCGTGGTGATCAGCCTGGAAGCGTCAATCCCGAACTCCTTGGTGATCAGGTTCCAGGCCAACTCGATGGCATCCGCCTTGAAATAATCGCCGAACGAAAAATTGCCCAGCATCTCAAAAAAAGTGTGATGGCGCGCCGTGTAGCCGACATTGTCGAGATCATTGTGTTTGCCACCGGCACGCACGCATTTTTGTGAGGTCGCTGCTCGCGCATAGTCTCGCGTTTCAAGCCCGGTGAACAGGTTTTTGAATTGGACCATCCCCGCCGCAGTGAACATCAGGGTCGGATCATTGCGCGGCACGAGTGGCGACGAAGGCACGGCGGTGTGCCCGTTCTTCTCAAAATAGGAGAGAAAAGCGGAGCGGATTTCGTTCACGCCGGTCATGGTCCAAACACTCTCGAATTGGGTCGTTCCGTTCTCGGTTCTGCCACGAAGACAACAACGGGACAGAGACCGATGACCGGACCCAGTTTCCGGTCACATCGCGACAGGCTTTGACCAGCTTACGAGAGGAAATTCAACCGTGGTTGGACGGTTTGGTGTAGCAGGATGGATGTCTAGAGCAAGTCTCGCCCAGATTGGAGCAGTTTGATGGGATGGATTTTTCGATCTGGCAAGGAGAACACCGCAGAGCGATGCTGAGCATCGCGCGAGGATTTCGACGCTGCCAGAGTGACAAAAGACACTCAAGCAATTTATGTGCAAGGCAACAAAAATGAAGAACAGTCTGCAATCGTTTGAACTTGTTTCTTTGCGCCCTGACTGTGTTGCGCACGAGCTTGTGGTGCCCGCACCACGGCGT
>JAPPOQ010000021.1 GCA_028817895.1 Ahrensia sp. | reverse complement strand
CAATGTCGCCAGACAATCCAACGATGTAACGGTCATTGCCAAGACCACCCGACATATCGTCAATGCCAGCTCCGCCATTGATGACGTCGTTGCCTGCGAGGCCAACCAAGACGTTGTTAAGGCTGTTGCCGGTCAACATATTGTCCAGTGCGTTCCCGGTGCCAGAGACGGCACTTCCGGCGAGTTCCAACTTCTCGACATTGCTCCCAAGCACGTAGTTTATGAACGACTGGACGGCATCCGTGCCCTCTCCAGCGTTCTCGATGACCTGATCTGCCTGGGCCCCAACAACGTAGCGATCATCGCCTGTCCCGCCACGCATTTCGTCGGCACCCGCGCCGCCGTTGATAAAGTCGTTGCCAGCACCACCCAGTATTATGTCACTGCCGCCAAGCCCGGAGAGGATGTCGTTACCGCCACGGCCATCGATAAAGTCGTTGAATTCTGTGCCGGTTAACGTATCGGGGTTGTCGTCCCCAATTAGCCGAGCTTCGTCATCGTTAATTGTCGCAGTTGCTGTTCCGTCCCCAAGATTGGCCGCGCCTCCACCGCCGGTGACAATGAGCTGGAACGTTTCTGCGCTTTCTGGATTAGAATCTCCAATAATGTCCACGACGACACTTGTTGTCGTTTGTCCTGCCGCGATGGTGAATTGCCCATTTCGTGCCACATAGTCCTGCCCTGCGAGTGCGGTGCCATCCGCTGTTGCGAAATCGAAGGTCAGATCACTGGTTGAGGCGCGTGATATCGAAATCTCAAACACAGCCTGTTTGGTGCCGCCTGTCCCTTCCGTGATCACGGGGTCTGAGACGAACAGGGCGCGGTCGCCGGAAGCATCCGTTGTGTCCAGAATGATGCCGGTTGCTGTCAGAACATCTTCCGTGCCGGCCAACACAGCATTACTGGGATTGAACAGACGCAGCGACAGGTTCTCGTCAACCTCGCTGGACGTAGCGGTGGACGTGTCGACGCGAATGAAACCAACCGTCTGACCGGCCGGAATGATCAGAGGACTGGAGTTGGGGCTACCGAAAAAGTCGCTCCCATCTGCCGTACCGTCACCAAACTCAAAGTCAAACTCAACAGAAACAGGCCCCGCCGACGGAGCGGACAGACGAACCTCAAACTCAAGAAAATCACCCTCTGAAGCAATGGCATTCACAACGGAAAGGACCGGCAATGATGTGGAGGTGTCATCATCCAGAATGGTGGCGACACCACTGGCATCCGCTGCGCCATTGCCGATTGCAGGCGCAGCTGCGATATCGGGTGTCACAACAAGCGAGAAGGTCTCCGCCGTCTCAATGGCGCTGTCTTCGATCAGGTCCACGACGATGCTTGTCGTCGTTTGTCCTGCCGCGATGGTGAATTGCCCATTTCGTGCCACATAGTCCTGCCCTGCGAGTGCGGTGCCATCCGCTGTTGCGAAATCGAAGGTCAGATCACTGGTTGAGGCGCGTGATATCGAAATCTCAAACACAGCCTGTTTGGTGCCGCCTGTCCCTTCCGTGATCACGGGGTCTGAGACGAACAGGGCGCGGTCGCCGGAAGCATCCGTTGTGTCCAGAATGATGCCGGTTGCTGTCAGAACATCTTCCGTGCCGGCCAACACAGCATTACTGGGATTGAACAGACGCAGCGACAGGTTCTCGTCAACCTCGCTGGACGTAGCGGTGGACGTGTCGACGCGAATGAAACCAACCGTCTGACCGGCCGGAATGATCAGAGGACTGGAGTTGGGGCTACCGAAAAAGTCGCTCCCATCTGCCGTACCGTCACCAAACTCAAAGTCAAACTCAACAGAAACAGGCCCCGCCGACGGAGCGGACAAACGAACCTCAAACTCAAGAAAATCACCTTCGTCGGTGAAAACAACATTCTCAAAAAACGAAATAATCGGCAGCATATTGTTCTCGTTGCAAGCGTGATCTGCGATCAGATCAAGCATGCACCGTGACATGGGGTCAATGTCTCCCCTCCTGTTCACAGCAAATTGCAGTTAATGGCTGCGGCATTTGAGCTGGTCACCCTGCCAGGTCTTTCATTTCCCAAACCTGTCACGCAAGACGGCCCCCGATTTTCATCGGAGGCCGCGTCTGTTGTGGGACACGAAAGTGTGTCTGTTGTCGGCTTACAATATGAAGTCGGTGCCTG
>JAPPOQ010000024.1 GCA_028817895.1 Ahrensia sp. | reverse complement strand
CACAGACCAGTCATGCACTAACAATCAAACCGGACCAGTCAGATCAGGCTGCCCACGTGGTCTGGACGATTCCAATAGGCGATGCAGACAGAGTCCATTCCCCCCGATAATAACAGAGCAATGGTCATGTGCGCCACACAAGAGAATGAAGGGCACTGACGAAGTCAGTATGAACGAAACAACCGGATCCCACCGGTAGTTTGATGTCATTTTCTCTCATGTTTTGCGCAACACAAAATACCGGCCTTTTTGCATGAATTGCATAACCAATTTCAAAGAGTGTCCCCGGGCTGCTGCCATTTAGAATGGCGAATACAACATCACACTCGTCGAGTGCTTTTAGGTCCTGGGACACAATTTTTTCGGCTGGTCCATGACCCACATCGTGCACCGGACTGAATACTTCCAATCCCAATGAGCGAAAAAAGTCACGTGCGTCGTTCACGATTTTCCGCTGACCAAGTTCCCTGAACGGTCCGGCGAGATAGATCGTTCCTTTCTCTACATTAACAGGCTCAAACCTTCCAGCCGCCGCATCTTCCAACGAGAGCATTGGAAGCGAACTTGTCTCGATATACTTTGCTGCTGCCTTTGAAGCAAACAATGCGGCGTCCATCGGGGTTAAGTTGTTAGTCGCCCAAGCCAAAGCAAATGCTGCTACAAACACGTCACCCGAGCCGACGGTGAAAACATTTGATGTTTTGAAAGCTGGCACAGAGCCGACAAATCCTCCCGAACCATATATGAAAGCGCCGGCCAGTCCGCGTTTTGCGATAACAACTTCAGCACGCTCGGATTCCACGAGCTGCATGGCTGCGTCCGTACCAGAGCTTCCAGTCAATCTTTCGATTTCTTGTTGATTGGCCACAAATGCTAAGCGACTGGCGCTACCACCGGTCTCACGAAATCCCTTTGGCGCTAAAGACGATTGTGGATCGTAAACACAGAACTCCGCTGTAATGCTTGGTTGGCATTCCATCATGCCGAATGCCACCACGACATCTGACTGAACTTCAAATGTAGGCTGCGGGTCGATGAAATCGGGATGGGGGCTGATAATGGGATTGGCAAGGCAATGCAGGTAGTCAAATCCAATCAATTGCTTGCCTGGCTGAACACTTACATCAACTCCAAATGACTGGAAGTTTGGGATAACGCGATTGACTTGCTCATTCGGCAAGACCGTATGAAGACGAACTCGATCTACGTGAGGTGAAAGACCTACAGCTGCTCGACCAACAGATCCAAATATTTCATTCCAATCAGGAAACGCACATCGTTCCCCATATACTCCACCTACTACATCAATCGAAGTCATGCGGGCCGAATTTCAATCTCTACTCGACCGCCAGAGATGGACTTGACTTCAGCCTCATAGGAGAATCCGTCTTGAATGCACTCAATAAACTCTACAAGCTTCGGAGAGGTAAATGCGCCCGCGATTTCTCCAGCAGCGGTTGCCGTAACGAGCCGGTTGCGAGGTTGGGTCTCCAATTCTACTTGGAGAATGGTTCCGACTTCCAAACCAGCAACAATTGACGCCACGGGTGAATTCAGAACGGTTCGTTCCACGATCGCACATTTTTCTTCTCCACCCCCTCCACCGGAAAGTACTCGCCAATCGTCTCCACCACCTCCACCACCTCCGGACATTCGACTATCTCCATTTCGTTGGGGGTTTGATCAGTATAATATATCATTGAATGTCGGTTGGAAATCGGTAAACAAACCGTTTAGAATAGAAATAACAAATTCCGAGGAATACATATTGTCAAGAACCGGACCGTTAAAGTCATCGAAGGGATTTGTATCTCTGATTGCATTTACACTGACGGTTCCGCTAGCGAACTGGTTGATCGGTAATGTAGGTACCGTGTGTATTGAGAGCGGACCTTGTCTATTGCCTGTCGGCTTCAATCTGATGGCACCTAGCGGGGTTATCGCTGTAGGTTTAGCCTTGGTTTTGAGGGACCTTGTCCAGAGATATCTTGGACTCGCTTGGGCAATAACCGCCATCCTCGTCGGAGCTGGCCTGTCCGCAATATTTGCCCCGCCAGCACTCGTGGTTGCATCGGCGACAGCATTTCTAATTTCCGAGCTGGCTGATCTAGAGCATTTTCCGTTCAAGTTGGATTGTATCCACAGGGTTGGAAGTAGTTGGC
>JAPPOQ010000009.1 GCA_028817895.1 Ahrensia sp. | reverse complement strand
GGGTCGTTTTTGGTAACACCGGTGCGAACCGACCCTTTCGCGATCTTGGCGACGGACCTTTCATGAAGGCGTTGGTCTGGATGGGACGACACAGTTTGGTGATCTACCTTGTTCACCAGCCTTTGCTGCTCGCGATCATCGTTCCCGTCGCCACCCTTGTTCATTAGGAAATAAGCGGGTTCATCGACCATTTGACTTCTGACGAACGCTGCATCAGCGGTCGATCAATTGTCGATGCCGCTCTTTGATCCCCGCTTGTCGATGAGGATTCCGCCGCCGGTGTACGGGTCTTGGAGTGCGGCCCTTGGTTTGCTGACTGGCACCGAACCGGTCGACGTTCTTTTTGCCAGGGCAGATGCTCCAGCATTCGCCAGGACTTTTCGAAAGCTCGAATGCATGCCGCCATCAACATATGCGAGAGCGGAACTGGCGTTTTCGGCTTTCAACTTTTCTGTATTGGCCGCGTCTGAGGCCATCTTCGCGCCAACCGCTTCCGGGACAGGATCGAACTGAGGACACCCGCCAAGCGGGTTTTCAGGCACGGTGCCGGCTCTTACCTTTCCGAAGCGATACCGCCCTTCGCAAAACTGAAATCGCGGTGGCTGCCGAAGCACTTCGAATCTCGTTGTTGCTTCCTTAAGGTTGAGCCAGAAATCGAAATTTCGATTGTCGCTGTGTTTGGCAAGGTTTTCGGGGGTCATACGGAACGGCAGCGATTGAACTTGCACCGATGACTGACCGGCGCGTAGCGCGTCGCGTACCACTGAATAAACCTCGGTCACATATTCGTCGGAAATGGCAAAACATCCCGAGGATGAACAGGCCCCGTGCACCATAAGCGCCGATCCTGTATAACCTTTGGCCCTTTCCAGCTTGTTTGGGTAGCCGAGATCGAAGGAAAGGAAATACTGCGATCTCGGATTCAGCCCAGCGAGCGAGACCCGGTAAACACCTTCGGGGGCCTGACGATCGCCTTCTGCTTTTTTGGGTCCGAGTTGTCCGGACCAGCGGCACATCGGATAGGTTTTCAGGAGGGCATAACGACCCGAGCGGTTCCTCTTCCAGACTTCGAGCTCACTTTCCTGCTTGAAGATGCGGATCAATACCGGGTCGGCCGCACTCATATTCTTGCTACGCATCACCGAACGCACCTTGGCGGGAATTGCGATTTCTGCTCTTGAGTCGATATCCAGCGCGGTGCTGACGCATCCGCTCAACACCATGGTCGATGCCGCCAGACCGGCTGCAACGATCAACCCTGTCAGGCGATTTGGATATTTTCGGCTTTTAGGGATGATCATTTGAGCCTGTTCCGTCAGATAACGATAAGCTTCGAACCGCTGGGAACCCGGGCATAAAGATCGATGATATCCTGATTCATCAAGCGCACGCACCCGCTCGATACCGCTTTCCCAATTGTCCAGTATTCCGGAGTTCCATGCAGGCGGTACAAGGTATCCTTGCCATTTTCGAAAATATATAGCGCCCGTGCGCCGAGCGGATTTTTGAGGCCGGGCGGCTGTCCGCCATTATCCGCGCTCCATTTACGCAACTCCGGTTGCCGCTGGATCATCTCTTCCGGTGGAGTCCATTTTGGCCATTTCTGTTTCCACTGGATAACGCCAGTACCGGACCACTCAAATCCGGCGCGACCAAGGCCAACACCGTATCGCATGGCTTTATCTCCTTTCTGCACAAGATGGAGATAGAAGTTGCGCGTATTCACTATGAGCGTACCAGGCCGATGCCGGGTGTCGAAATCAACTTGGCGGCGAAGGAATCGCTCAGGAACTTTTTTCAGGTTGATCGCGGGAATGGAAAAACCTCCGTCCCGGATCGGTCCGTACATGGTTGCATATTGGCTTCTGGAAATTCGCTCCAGTGAGTCGGAGGTATTGCGTCGGCTTCTGGTCGAGCAGCCGGTAAGCAACGAGACAGCGGCACTGCCTGCCCCCGTCAAGAAAAGACGTCTGGATTCTTGCATGGATATCTTCTTTAACGATGTTAGTAGCCGAACCGGCTATTGGAATTTGGCATTGGCTTGTTGCGCGGCTTTGTCGCCAAAAATGGCGTTAGTCCGAACAGCTCAGCGGACAATCACTTTGGCCCCGGTCGGCACCCGACTGTACAAGTCCTGCACATGAGCGTTGATCATTCGAATGCAGCCATTGGAAACCGATCTGCCGATCGAAGAAGGCTGGGTCGTACCATGAATGCGGTACATTGTGTCGCGCCCGCCCCTGTAGAGATACAGTGCCCTTGATCCGAGCGGGTTTTTGGCCCCGCCGGGCACACCGTTTGCGTATTTTGCATATTTGCCGGGTTCACGTCTGATCATATTCTTTGTCGGTGTCCATCGTGGCCATTTCGCCTTTCTGCCGACTCTTGCCTGGCCCTTGAAAGCGAGACCTGCTCGGCCAACACCAATCCCGTATCGGCGGGCTTTCCCGCCTCGAAGTTGAAGATACAGAAAGTGTCTTGACGTATCCACGATGACAGTTCCCGGAGCGTAGCCTGAGAACTTGACGGTTTGCGGCTGGTATTTCGGGTCGATTTTGACCGTTCTTTTGTGCGCCTGCGCCGACGACACTGTAAAGACTGCCAGTGATGCAACGAAGGCAAGGAGGAGGGTTCTACGAATTTCCATGGTTTTTCCCCGATTGGTTGAAGTCTAGCCGGCCTTCAAGCCGGGCGATTATTTCAACCGGGGAGTCTGGGAGGGCGCTCGGTCGGATACAATCGAAGCATGAGTTTACCGTCATTGCGCGCTGACAGTACGCTGTCCGGCACAGCGAAAATCGTGTGATCGTCGCATCCTGGAAGCAAAGCAACCGAATGGACAAGGCAATGATCGCTTCCAGTTTGTTGCAGATCCGGGAAGTTGTCCGGAACCGGATTGGCGTCCAAGGACTCGGCCGTAGCGATGCACTCAGCACAATACATTTGTTGAAGGTCGAAGCGGTCGACGTTGAATTCAAATGCATGCGCAGTCACAGGCGCCATTAGCGCCACGCAAACAAACCAAAGAACGATATGTCGTACGGCCTTTCCCATTCGAATGCGGATAGCAGGAAAGGCCTGAATTTTTGGTAAAAACATCGTTATTGGCTGACTTGAGGTGAAGCTCCCGATGACGATCGGCATGATCCCTTCCGGCGCCGCTGTCAGCTGGATTTCAGGCTTTCCCAACGTGTCAGATCCCCGGGCGACTGTCGCTTCAGATAAGTCAGTTCAGCATCCTGCCATCGCTTCACTTTATCGTTGTTATTATCGAGAATGAAGTCGCCTCGATCCGTCACGACCGTTAACACCGCATGTCCCCCGTTATCGGCATCAAAGACAACAGTGACACGCATGGCACCGGGCGCAATTCCGAGCTTCGTCAGACGTCTCTTCTTTTCCAGGACATAGTCTTCGCAATCACCGACATTCCCAGGCAATTCCCACCGCTCTTCGACACCGAAAATTTCGCGATCAGTCATTGGCTCGACGCTGCGGTTGACCGTATAGTTGACCTTCACAATCATGTCCCACGCTTGTCTGGTTAAAGTCTCTTTTTCTTTCAGCTTTCTGTATCTGCAACGCGCCGCGTAGCGCTCACAATAGCTATATGCGCCGATCGGTACCGATGTTCGGCCGAATGTCATCATATTGGCAGCGTTTGCCGGTTGATCCGGATTTCTGTGCAATGCATCGGCCGCAGCGGCATTGCAAGAGATTAAAACCACTAAAGTGGCGAGTATTTGCTTTATCATCGACCATCCCCGTCAATTTATTTTGGGGAATAGTACGAGGGCGCTTCCAATATTTTTCGAAAAACTATCGCTGCATTTAAGTCGATTTCATCCTTTTGGATTTACCGTTGTTTAACTTTAAGCAAGCCTGTTCAGCCCCGATCCTCAGACCGCAAATGTCCAGCCGCAAGTGAAGAAACTTCTTTGGTAGACTAAACGATCAGCGATACAGATAGCGAAGCCAGCAATGCATTACGCAAATACATTTGTTGCCCACGCGACTGCCTCGTCCCTGCCATCTGATGAAAACCACTTGGTTTCACCTCCTTTCCACATGTCGTTCTCCTTCAGCTCGCCTGGGAGTCGGTCGCCGTCTCCGAGAGGATTGCGTCGGAATCCGTATGGTCGGATCGGTCTTCAAAATGATCTTTTAGTGCACCTACCGGATCGACTTCGACCGTGGCGTGCCCGACCTTGAACCGTTGCTCCAGCCTTGTCTTAACCGCTCTCTTGACAATGATCGGATCCGCGGCCGGTTCAACTTCGACCTCCATGGTGACCATCGGGCGTTCCTCGGTGATTGCCCAGGCGTGGATATGGTGGACCCGATTGACTCCCGGGACGTTGGCCCTCAGATCCGATGCAACTTCCCGAATGTCGAAATTCTTCGGTGCACCTTCGAGCAGGATCTGGCCGCTCTCCTTCACGACGGTCCAGGCCGAGCGCAGAATTAGCACTGCCACCAAGACCGACAGTATTGGGTCTATGGGCATCCAACCGGTGAAGATGATGACCAGCGATGCAGCAAACGCTGCAACCGAGCCCAGGAGATCGCCCATCACATGCAGGGCCGCTGCGCGGACATTGAGATTGTCGCCCCCAGTGCGTGACAGGATCCAAAATGAAATCAGGTTGACCGCCAGACCCGCAAGCGCGACCCAGAGCATGAGTCCGCCCAGAACCTCGCTGGGTTCGCTCAGACGGTGCCACGCCTCAACTCCGATCCAGATTGCGATGGCGAACAGGCTGAGCCCGTTTACGAAGGCAGCGAGCACCGAAAAGCGATCGAAACCGAAGGTTCGCTTCCAGTCCGCCGGACGTCGTGCCAGGCGAAACGCCAGCCAGGCAAGGATTAAGGAGGCAAAATCCGTCAACATGTGACCGGCATCTGCTAGAAGCGCCAGCGATCCGGAAACCAGGCCACCGGCGACCTCTGCGAACATGAAGGTTCCGGTCAGCAATGCAGCGATGCCGATTGCATGTTCCCTGCTGCGCTTTGCTTCCGGGCTCGCATCTTGCAATGCAGCTTCCCGGTGATTGTGACCTGCACCCATCGTCTTTTCCCTAATTCCGAACATTACGACAATAGCTCGGACCGTATTCCGTTCCAGAATAATGAGTTGGGCCGGGAGAATCAGATCGGCCGTCCATAGCCGATACCGAGCACACGAACTTGCTAATCGACAGAGCGCCTCTTCAACAGGCGTGAATTTGCAAACAGTTCGTTGTGGGCTTGGAAAAATGCACCCTTACCCGCATGTCGCACTTCAAATTGGAACGCATCCCAATTGCAATCGATGTTGAAGCAAAGTAGTCATGCGACGTCGCGTGCAATTTAGGGATGCGACAGACGGTTGGTTTCGGGTTCAGGCTACGGTGTGGTTTGTTCTCCTTCAAGGCTGAACATGTTCGGTCCTTGGCCACGCCTTCTGGGAGCACTTGTCGAACGCTTTTGCGGTGTCTTCTGCTGTTGGAGCGCGATCATGTTCAATACGTCATCGAGGCGCTTGTTCTCGACAATCTGCGCCCGTTTCACACGCTGTTGCTTGTCGAAAGTCGTGTAAGGCAACACATCGTTGCCATGCCGGATCTCCAGCCTGCCATCGAGATAGTCACACACCGTCACTTTCTTCCGGCACAAACGTTCGCTGACCTGATTGCGCTCCAGAATGAACAGTACCCGATTATAGATCACCGTCAGGCTGTTGGAGACAGTCCGCTGAGACTTCACACAGGCCGCACCATCGAGATCGTCGTGCGGGGCGAGGGGGCGGTGAACGTTCTTCGGGTTCCTTGCCGGCTTTGCGAAACGCGTGTTGAAGCTTTCCATGAATGCCGGTGCAAAGCTGTTGGCATCTTCAATCGTATCGATGCCTCGTAAGCGCAGTTCCTTCACCAGACGGTCCTGCAATGTCTTGTTGGCTCGTTCCACGCGGCCTTTAGCCTGCGGAGAGTTCGCACAAATGATGTCGATGTTCAGTTCGCTCAACGCCCGGCCAAACTGCGTCAGACCTGTGGTTGCATCCTTGTTGGACGCATGCGTCGTGCGGAAGACCGCGTGTTTGTCGCTGTAAAAGGCGAGGGGCTTTCCATACTCACCCAGGTAATCCTTCGTGGCATGGAAATAGTCGAACGCGTTCTCGGATTCAGCAAAACGTAGATGAACCAGCTTGCTCGTTGCGTCGTCCCCATAGACCAGCAATGCCGACTTCGGGCCGCGATCTTCAAACCACCAATGGTGTGAACCATCGATCTGGATCAGTTCACCGAAACAATCACGGCGGTTGCGAGGCTGGTAAACACGGGACCGGCGCTCTTTGCGGGTCTGCCAGATGCCGGCTTCTATCATCCACTTGCGCAGCGTCTCCTTGGCAACTGACACATCGTGATGGGCTTCCAGCTTCTCCAGAGCCAGTGTGGGACCGAAGTCTGCGTAGTTCTGCCGGACAAGTTCCAGCACATAATCCCGGAAACCGTTTGTGTGACGGTGGTTGCTCGGCTTGCCACGCTTCTTCGAAATCAAACCGGATGCACCATTGTCTCGAAACGCTCGGACCAGTCGAGTCATCTGACGGCGGCTAACACCGGCAAGCTCCGCACCTTGCACAACGCTCAAACGTTGAGCCTCAATATCCTCGATGACCTTCAGTCGCCCAAGCTCGCACTCGCTCATTACAAATAGTCCCACTGATACGCCTCACAAACTCAAAACAGGGCTTCGAAAAGTGAGACATCTCTAACTAGCCAAAGTGAGACATTACTAACTGGCTGCTACAATCGAAAGTTGCGTAATTTTCATTATGGAACTTTTTGGTGCATTCGGCGCACTCTATCGAACAGAAGCACTAACCTCGAGATGGATCTGCGCAATCACTGGAGAGCCCCTTGGCCTCACGGTGGCAATGCTCGTCGTTTTCTGGAAGTTCGAGGGTGATCACTTGGGTTATCGACCCGTAAGTGAAATCCACGCGGAAACAGTCAAAAAAGCGCTCAGCATCCTCTGAATTCGGATAATCGCTCTCCAGGAATCTCTTTTCAGCAGCCTTACAATCAGCTGCAAAGCCTACAAGGTTATCCGCAGCAACTTCTCCCATGGCCGAAAACACCGTGCAAAAGAACGTCCCGGCCACGACAGAATAAAGGCCTCTCCTACCATTTTTCTGATGATGCATTTCGATCCCGCTGATTCATGAAACGCAGATTGTGCTCCTACGGTAGCGTTACCCGAAATTGAGGTCAAACTGGCGAAGGCCGGAGTTTTTGTTAGTGCTGGTCTTCGGGATCAGTGCTCTGTTTCACATAGTTTGTGATCGGCGAGGGTTTCGATCACAGCACAAGCCGCCACATTGTCTGAATCGCAATCGGCAATCCGTTTCAGTTCTCCCTCCAATCTCGTTAGTTTTGCAATGCGATCACGAACGTCATTAAGGTGACGGTTGGCAATGCCATGCGCATCACCGCAGGGCTTTTCGGGGTGCTGGCTGAGTTCCAGCAACTCACGAATATCTTCCAACGGAAAGCCAAGCTCCCGCGAATGCCGGATGAAGGAAAGACGGCTCAGTCCCTCCTTAGTGTATCGGCGTTGATTGCCGACTGAGCGTTCTGGCGCGTCAATTAAACCCATCTGCTCGTAATATCGAATGGTCGGAATTTTCACGCCCGTGCGTTTGGAAAGCTGGCCTATTGAAATCACAAGAAAAATATCCCTTGTATCTATAGCTACTAGAGGGATTATATTTGGGGGACGGAGTTAGTTCAATGACCTTGCATTCAAAATGCCCACCTGCTGTCCAAGTGCTTTTCTGGGCAATCATTGCTTTTGGTTTGGCGCACTATTTTCAATCATACCCGTTTCCAGTGCCGCTTTTTTTCGTCGCAGCATCAGCCCTTGTTGGAACAGTGTTTTTGGCTTTGGCGTTGATCGATTTCCGGAAACATAGCACCACCATCAACCCGCTTGATGTCACAAAAGTATCGACTCTGGTAACTGATGGGCCTTACCGCATCACGAGAAATCCCATGTATGTAGGATTGGCCTTCTTGCTTTTGGCGTGGTGCCTCTATCTTGCGGAGCTTGCGGCCTTTGTGACGGTTCCATTGTTTCTGACAACCATGACGGTTTTCCAAATCAAGGCGGAAGAAAGCTTCCTGATCGTCCAGTTCGGCGATGAATATCGGCAATATATGAATAGAGTGACGCGGTGGCTCATTTTCTAGTCCCAGTTAAGGAATAGTATTGATGACAAGCGAACCCTATCGGGCGTTGGATCGAGATTCCAAACTGCAGAAGGGAACAGCCCGCGGATGCTCCGGTAATCAGCAATTCGATGGTTTTGACTCCGGGTACAAGCGCATGCTCTGGGTAGTCATCGTCATCAACGCCGCGATGTTTCTGGTCGAAATGTCGGCTGCTAAACTGGCGGGTCCGCAGGTGTTGCAAGCCGATGCGCTCGATTTCCTCGGTGAAGCCATGACTTACGGATTTGGTCTTGCTGTCATCGGTATGAGCATGGCGACAATGATGTTTGCAAGCCATGGGCACGACCATGCCCATTGACCTCAAGCTGATCATTTTAGCAGTCGGTTTGCTGGCTGGAAGCTACATGCTCGCCATTCTGACTTGGTCGATCATCCGTCCGGATAAGCGCTTGTGGCCGCCGAAAGAGGCAACAGATGTGGTCAAGTTGCGTGTTTGGGCGATTACAATCCTGATATTCACTGCGGCATTCGTGCTCGGCGTGATGGATTGGAACAGGCTCGAATGGCCTTCACTTGCTCGATGGGGAATTGGCTTGCCGCTCATTGTTGTTGGCAATCTTGTGGTGTGGCGCGGCGTTCATCTCATCGGCATGGCTGCAACTAGCGGTGAAGCTACTGGTCTCAAGACAGACGGCCTCTACAAGTGGTCTCGTAATCCTCAATATGTGGCTGACATTGCGATCCTGATTGGATGGGGCATTCTGTCCGCGTCTTTTTGGGGTCTTCCCGTGCTCGTTATCGGCATAGCAGTTTTGATGGTTGCCCCAGTTGCGGAGGAGCTTTGGCTGGAGGAAAACTACGGCGAATCCTATCGTGTCTATCGGTCACAGGTGCGCCGGTACCTTTAGCCTGATAAGCGAAATCTGAAGCAGTTACGTATCTGTGACGAGTTTACAGGGAGTGCCGTATTGGGTGTTTTGCTGGACCTAGTTCGTGACTACGGGCTTTGGATCTACCTGCTTCTTTTCGCATACTGTGCGTTGAAAAGTGGCGCACTGCCTCTGTTTGCAGGATATGCGGTACAAGCCAATGTCCTTGAACTTGTGCCGGTCGCGGCAGCAACTTTTGCCGGTGGCTATCTGGGAGACGAACTGAGATTTGCGATCGCTCGGCGGTACGGCGATGCTTGGTCGGGCAAATGGCCCCGGCTTCGCAAGGCGATTTCCGCAGCCAAGGCTTTGGTTGCCCGATACGGTTGGGCCTATATCTTTCTCTACCGGTATCCGAAAGGTATGCGAACAATTGGAGCACTTCCGATGGGCTTTGGTACAATGTCTTGGCCTGCGTTTACTGCTCTGAACGCCGCATCTGCCATCCTATGGACTTCTATACTAGTAGGCATTGGCTTTGCCTTCGGTGCTCAAGTCGAGCGGGCCGTTAGTGCCGGATGGGGCTTCGCCAGCACACTCTTGTTGGCTGTGATGGTGATTGGCATCCTGTGCGCATGGTGGCGGGTCAATCGAGCCAAGTCTCTCAGCACTTCGGTCAGTTGAGAAACGAGAATTCACTCTAGAATGGATGAGATTTCACGAGAGTCATTCCCAGTGAAATCAGGTCTTCACCAAGCAGACGACAGGTGGCCTTCAGCCTAGTAGTTCCAGAATTGTGAAGAGTGTAACGAACATGTATGTCCCAATCGCTATCAGGACGCACATAACAGCGAATGAGCCGAGATCCTTGGTATTCCGGGCAAATTCAGAGCGCTGTGGGGAGATTTCGTCAACGATGGATTCGATAGCTGTGTTAAGAGCCTCTACTGCAAACAGAATGAAAAAGAGTATGCCCAGGATCGCGAACTGGATTGCCGTTGCGTCGAATACGAAGAAGGTAACGAACAGGAAGAAGGCGAGGACGGCTTCCTGACGAAACGCTGCTTCGCAATTTAAAACGCGAAGACCTTCGAGTGAGTAACCGGTTGCATCGACAAGGTGCGCCAAACCAGTCCTTTGCTTCGGTGGCGGGTTATCCAAATCGGGCATCTCAGCCACCGTTCGCCGCGTAGTTTTCGCGCCCGGCTAAAGTGCCGCCGGACTTTCTGCAACGTGAAAAGATGTCAAGATCGTCACTACGCACCGATGTCGAGACGTTGAGCAGACCGAGCACACTGTGGAACAGGTTGTCATGGGACAATGTGTTCGACGCCGCCTTTTGGAGACAAGTCGGCTCGATGCTTTCGCGTTGCAGAAATTCGTCTCCGGCCCACAACATCATCGGTACTCTGGTCTGGAACTCAGGTGCCATGAAATATGGAGCCGCATGCAAAAACAGGCCGTTTTCGCCCAATGACTCACCGTGGTCGGAGATGAACAACATTGCGGAAGCAACTTTGTCTCTATCCTGTTTGAGGATATCGATGACATCGCCGATAACCTGATCGGTGTAGAGGATCGTATTGTCATAGGCGTTGACGATTTCTTCGACCGAACACGAGCTGAAATCATCCGTTCGACAGTCTGGGCGGAACTTGCGGTGACTTTCCGGGTAACGGCGATAATAGGCCGGACCGTGGCTACCATTCATATGCAGGACGATGACGGTGTCTTCCTTGATCGTGGAAAGCCGCTTCTGAAGACGATCGACCAGAATGCCGTCGCGGCATTCGCCATCCTTGCAAAAGCGAGGATCATCGACGTTCGATGTCCGCTCAAATTCGCTCGTTTGACCAAGTCTTTTGTCGGTGATGTTGTTGTCAATCCAAGTGGTCTTGAACCCGGCATGTTGCAGAACATCGAGCAGATGTTCGCTCGAGCGCCCCTTAAATTCAGTGTAGTCAGCCCGGCCATAGATCGAGAACATGCAGGGCAGCGACACATTGGTGGCGGTACCGCAGCTTGAGACATCGGGGAAATTGACGACCTGCGCCGTCTTCATCCTCGGGTCGGTCTCCCGCTCATACCCGTTCAGCGAAAAGTTTTGCGCCCGTGCAGTTTCACCAACCATCAACACCAGAACTTTCGGGGATTGGCCAACGTTAGTGTCAATCGACTTTCGCGCATCGGTGCCAAGAGGCTGAACCTTGAGACCCCTCATCCTTGATTGTCGCTGAAAGTAGTCAACTGTTTTGACGATTGGCGACAGAGGTGTGAACGTCATGGGCAGGTCGCGGTGATTGCGCAGCATCGATGCGTAGGTCTGAAAGAAGATGAATGTTATCGCTGTGAAAATCCCAAGCGCCGGAAAAATCACCGCCGAGTTGTGGAGCAGCTTTTGCCGCCATGGCCGATGTCGAATTCGGATAACCGCGACACCGATTGAAGGGAGAAGACCGAACAGAACCATGTGAAAGATAAATGGGCCTGTCAGAAACTGACCGGCTTCATCTGGATTGGTTTCCAGGGTGTTCTGGATCATGCCACGATCAATGATGACGCCGTATTTGTCGGTGAACCACGATGCAGAAGCAGCAACGATGAGAAAGAACACGAGTGCGGGTTTGGCCGTCCAACGGGCCGACAGCGAAACCAGAACAGCGAGTAGGATCAAGGAGAGCCCGACGACAAACCCGATTGCCGGAAATGTCCAGCCCCCGAAATAGTCGGGCACTCGTGTCAGCAGCGTCGTGTTAGCAGTGAGCATTATCCAGACGGTTACGAGACCACAAACCGCGATACTGCCCAGAGCCGGACGGATGGAGAATGATTGGGGCAAGAGGTATCTCTATCGGTGCGTGCTGTTCGCAGCCGCGGCCGATCTCTCCAAATGCGGAGAGACAAGCTTCTGCGTTTGAATGCACTGCAATAGAGGGGTCGATTTACACCCGTCTGACCGGTTTCATACCGATCCGTAAGAAGTTGCTAATACACAAATCCCGGTCGGTTTTATCGGTACGACAACTGTGTAGCTGTTTGTGCCAGATCGGATTCAGCCTTCTGGCAAAACAACCGTCAGCGCGCAAACCGCTTTACCAATTCGTAAGGCTGCGGAAATTCCAGCGACAGGATGATCGCCTAGATCACGGTCTGGAAAGGAGTTTCTCATGGAAAAGATTCAACGCGCCCTCATCGCCATTTTCGGTTTGCTGGCACTTGCCATTGCGGTCTTCATTTTCACACCGCTCATTTTGGCCCTGGTGATCCTGCTAGTAGTCTACGTTGCTGTGGTCAGCTTCCTGTTGCGGCACCGCTTGCCAAAACTGCGGCGGCATTGATCGTGAAAATATCCCTTTTGAAACTCGCCAGAAACGCACTTCTGGTCGTCACCACACTTCCCCTGTTCGGTGCGATGTATCTTGGAACCCAGTATTACACCGGCAATTTGCACACTGTTGTGAAAGGTGAGCTGTATCGCAGCGGCCAGCCCTCGCCGGATATGATCCGCATGATCGAGAAGGATCACGGCATACGCAGCATTATCAATTTGCGGGGTTCGAACTACAACGCGGACTGGTATCGCAAGGAACGGCAGGTTTCCGAACAGCTGGGTATCGAACATGTCGATTTCGGAATGTCTGCCAAGGAAGAGGTATCACCGGAGCGCATCAGACAACTGGTCGCGCGATTCAACACGCTGCCAAAACCCATCCTCATTCACTGTGAAGGCGGTGCTGACCGCTCCGGACTCGCGTCCGCAATCTATCTGGCACTGGTCAAGCAGGAGCCGATAAACCTCGCCTCCAACCAATTGTCGATCCTCTACGGGCACATTGATGAGCCATTTGCCGTTGAACCGGACGCCATGCACAAATCGCTTGCCCATCTGGTTGCGAACACCAAACTTTTGCCGAAAGTCTTCGCCCAGACTGCAAAATAGGGAGTAGGTGTTTCCGATCAGCCGACAAAAAGCCATCTCTGCTGATTGGAAAAGGATACCAACATGCTCGCCAACCTTCCGACACACTGGCAATTCTGGGCACTGCTTGCTGCACTTTTTGCAGCTTTGACCGCTATCCTCGCCAAAGTGGGTGTTGCCGATGTCAACGCAAATTTCGCAACCTTTCTGCGCACTACCGTCGTTCTTGTGGCGCTAGCAGGCTTGCTGGCCTGGACCGGACAATATGAGAACCTTTCGGTCATTCCTCCAAAAGCGGGTCTATTTCTGGTGCTATCCGGTCTTGCAACAGGCGCGTCCTGGCTGTGCTATTTCAATGCGCTCAAAATCGGCAAGGCATCGCAAGTCGCACCGGTAGACAAACTTAGCGTTGTTCTGGTTGCCGTCTTCGCTGCTGTATTTCTGGGAGAGCAATTGTCGATATCCGCGTGGGGTGGAGTCGGTCTGATTTTTGCCGGGGCCGTTGTTTTGGCTGTTTCCTAATACGCTGTTTCGACAGGTTACCATCTCGCCGCTGCAAGGTCGCGAAGAACTTATCGCACGCCGGGCCGGCATCTGGATCGGGCGACCAAGATTGGAAACGATAGCATCGTCAGACAAAGGAAAAGAGAATTGAAAGACACAAGATATTGGATCACGATATTGATCTCGTTGGTCGCGCTGGCCGTGGCCGAAGTTTATTTCGGTGACATTATCATCGACAGCCAGACACAATCGATAAGTTCGCTGACGAAAGTTCTTGTCGTATTGATTGGAGGCGGCATCCTGACACTGCTGTGTTCGGAAGCTCTGAGGCGTTATCTGATTTCGCAACGTCCGGTGAATACCGGGCGGCCTTCGGCTCAGAATAATTCTCCTCGCGCACTCAGCGTAATACCCCTCATTCGCGCCATTTTGTTCACGATCATTGTCGTACTGGCTTTACTCATTGCGCTTGCCGAATTCGGTGTGGACATTGGCCCCATGCTCGCTGGTGCCGGTGTCGTCGGCTTGGTCGTAGGCCTTGGTGCTCAAAGTCTACTAATAGACATTCTCGCGGGCATATTCTATGTAATCGATGACGCTTTCCGCATAGGTGAATATGTCGAGATCGGCACCCAACGCGGTACGGTTGAACAGATTTCACTTCGGTCGATGAAGGTGAGACATCATCACGGTGCTTTACAAACAATCCCATACGGAACGATCTTGTCGATTTCCAACCACAGCCGTGACTGGGTGATTGTTAAGCTCACATTCCAATTGCCGCTTGATACAGAAGTCATGAGGGTGAAAAAGATCGTCAAGGCTGTTTCCGCAACCTTCCTGGAAGAAGCGGAGTTTGCGCCTTACATCATCGAACCTCTGAAATTCCAGGGTATCGACAACGTCGATCTGTACGGACTGAATGTCAGGCTGAAGTTCATGGCAGTGCCCGGAGAACAGTTTACCATGCGCAGGGAGATGCTTAGACGCTTGCAACAGGCTTTTGCCGAAAACGGTATCGAATTCGCCAAACGCAGTGTCACCGTCAGCACAGATGCCCCGGCGGTCGCAGCGGCAGATGATGAGGACGAACTGATTACACCGTCGTCATCGACACGATAACAAAACAATCCGACTCCATCCCTACCACCCCTTGCTCGTCATCTAATTGGTATCGAGCTTTCCTTCCGCTTACGAGTCGACAGCCAAAGTATAGCGACAAGCAGCGCGAGAGTGATCAACGATGCATATTCGCGCGGAATATTGAGTCCACCCTTGTCGAGAGGTTTCGTCAGAAGGTCGCCGAAAGTGGCCCCAAACGGGCGGGTGAAAATGAAGGCTATCCAAAACAACAATATGTCGTTCAGGGCCCTCATGTAATGCAGCAGCATAACGACCGCGATCACAGCGGCTGTGACGAGGGCACCCTGGATATAGCTGAGTGCCAAATTGTCGGTGAGAAAATCCCCGAATGCCGTCCCCAAACTGTTGGAGAAGATGATGGCAATCCAATACAGGATCTCTTCGTCCCGCTTGCGGATTGGATAGACGCTCAGATCGCGCTCGCGGTACCACCAGATGGCGAGCGTCGCGGCTAAACCGGCAGCAAGCAGCGTTGACCCTAGAGCGTAACCAAGGCCGAGCGACCGATCCATCATGTCGGACACTTCCGTGCCCGCAGTCGTCGTGCCGATGATGGCCGCCCAGTAAACGGCTGGATGGAATCGTGTTCCGCCAATCTGCACGGCCAGGATAATAAGAAGCAGGGTAAAGGTGATGGCCAACCCGGCGTAGTATCCTAGGCCAAGTGTCATCGAAATGAAGTCGCCGAAGGTTTCTCCCAGCGTCGTGGCGAGAATCTTCATGATCCAGAAGGCCAGTGTAACCTGTGCAACCTTGTTGAGAATGTCGCCGCTTTCGGTATGGGCAGATAGAGTTTCTTGAGACATTGGAAATTCGATTCATTTTGGAGGACGGCCATGGCCGTAGCAGCAACATCACTGCTGATCGGAAGCGCTGCTGGCCTTACCATCTAAAACAATGCAGAGGATTTGGCATCATACGAATCGGTAAGACTGGCGACAGAATTCGTTGAGCAAACAGACGAGAATGCATTTGGGCTAATGGAGGCAGATCCTGAGCACAGGTCAACACATAAAGGCATGGGCAAAAAAACTTCTGCGAGACCTGTCGGCCCTTGATTTGGCATTCTCCAATTCAGAGGTTCCGGCATCGGCCAAATTCGTGGCCCTCATTACGGTTGCCTACGCACTAAGTCCGATCGATCTCATCCCGGACTTCATTCCTGTTCTGGGATATCTGGACGATCTGATCCTGCTACCTCTGGGTATCGCACTCTTCATCAAACTGATTCCGTCGCATGTGATGCAACGCTTGCGAAGCGATGCCGATGATCGTCTGCAAACCAGGCGTGGTCTGGCATGGACGGGAGCCGTTGTAGTGGGGTTCATCTGGTTCCAAATGGTTCTGGCCATCTGGGTTTGGTGGCGCTGAACAGACAAACCTGACTCCATACCGATCCGTAAGCTGGCGGTCAGGCGACTGAAAGAACTGCACCACACATAGTCTTCAGACGAAACGCAAAACGTGTTTCGCATCGAACGGAGAACTATGGATATGAAAATCTCAAAAAAACTACTTTCCACCGGTCTGGCCGGCGTAATCGGCCTCGGCGCTCTTGGTGGCGCAATTGCGGCAAACACAGCCAGCGATGCCGACAACGAAAAAGCGGAAATTGCAGCAGCAATGAATGCCAAGGTGAGTTTCACCGACGCGCTCAAGATCGCAGAAACCGAAACTGGTGGAAAAGTTCTGGAAGCAGGAATCGAAGTCGAGGACGGCAAAACTGCCTTCTACGAGGTCGAGACCATCAAAGCCGACGGGACCGAGCAAGAAGTCCAGATCGATGCCACCACCGGCAAGGTGATCAAAGTCTCCATGGACGATGACGACGAGATCGAGGACAGCCAGGACCACGACGAAAACGATGAGGAAGGGGCAGACAAGTAGTCCCCTCACTGCTTGTTTTCCTCATCGGCAGTCCCGGCACATCCCCTCTCCTGCCGGGGCTGCAATCTTCCATCTTACCAACTAGAATAATTCAAGCTTTAAACGAAGAGTCCTGACGCCATGCGCGTATTGATAGTCGAAGACGATGCCCGAATGGCGGATTATATCGGCAACGGCCTGCGTGAGGCGGGTCATGTTGCGGACCAGGTTGCGAATGGAACGGAAGCGCTATCCTATGCTGAGGCAACGACCTATGACCTGATGGTGGTCGACAGAATGTTGCCCGGTCTCGATGGTCTGTCGCTTGTAAAAGTTCTTCGGTCGACCAAGAACTCAGTGCCGATCCTGATGCTGACCTCCATGGGAGGCGTCGATGACAAAGTGGATGGGTTGGAAGCGGGTGCTGACGACTATCTCGTCAAACCCTTCGCATTTTCCGAGCTTCTGGCCCGCCTCAATGCACTGGCAAGACGGCCTGCCGTCCAGCAAGAAGAAACCGTCCTGAAGGTCGCCGATCTGGAAATGGACTTAGTCCGCAGAACGGTTAAGCGCGACGGCCAATCCATCGATCTTCAGCCACGCGAATTCACCCTTCTGGAGGTGCTGATGCGCAGTACAGGGCGGGTCAACACGCGCACAATGCTTTTAGAAAAGGTCTGGGATTTTCGGTTCGATCCACAGACAAGCGTTGTCGAAACGCATATCAGCCGGTTGCGGGCAAAGGTCGACAAGCCCTTCGATACACAACTGATCCACACGATCAGAAATTCCGGATACAGCCTGCATGCTCCCCGCTAGGCTATGGCGCAATACCCCTGTCCGCGTCGGATTCCTGTTCACGACCCTGTTTTTGACGGTTCTCGTGATCGCGGGCGCGGTGACCTATTTTTCCATTCAGGATGAACTGGAAGATCGGCTCGATGCGCGTGTTCTGGAGGAGTTTACGGAACTTCAGGTTGAATATGAAGAAGAAGGCCAGGACACGCTCATCGCCGAAATTGGGGAAGAGATAACCACATCATCGAAGGGCTCTGAAAGTCTTGTATTCGCCCTGATCTCCAAACACGGAGATTTGTTGGCTGGTCAACCCGGCATCCTTCCTTTGGCGCCTGGATTCCACACCATCGAAATCGACGGGGTACGTGACGAAGACAGCTGGTTCCGCATCAAGGTCGATGTGATCGACGGTCTGCAATTAGCCGTCGGGATCAATATGCGCGATATTGAGGAGGTCAGAGAAATCCTCGTCGCTAATCTTCTTACCGCGGCTGTTGCAATCATTCTTCTTGCCTTGGCAGGAACGATTCTGTTGACGCGACGCTTTCAAACCCGGTTCGATGGGCTGCGTGCGGCCCTTCAAAGCGTGTCGAAAGGGGACTGGAACGCAAGATTGCCGGTCAGTTCATCAAAGGACGACATCGATGATTTCGCCCAATCCATCAACGAAACACTGTCCCGCCTGCAAGGCCTTATGGAAGCCATCCGTCAGGTCAGTGCTGACATTGCTCACGATCTAAAGACGCCGCTTGGCCGATTGTTCATAGCAACCGAAGAAGCTCTTTCCGTGCTGGAAAAGGGAAACGATCCGACGAGCTACCTTCAGGAGATCAACAACGAAGCGCGGACAATCAACACGACGTTCGAGGGCCTGTTGAGCATCTCTCAGATCGAGGGAGGTGCGAAGAAGGAGAGGTTTCAGGGGGTCGATCTTTTGGACCTTGCCAGATCGATTGTCGAAATCTATTCCGCTGTCGCTGAAGACGAAGGCTTCTGTCTCAACCTGAAGAGGCCTGCGGAAGCGAGATATTTGGTCACAGGAGATCGTGACCTGTTGAACAATTTGCTGGCCAACCTTGTCGAGAATGCAATGCGGCATTGCCCCGGTGGCTCTGTGATCGAGATCGGCCTGTCTTCGCGGGATCGGGCAGTGCTGCTGTCAGTTGCTGACAACGGTCCGGGTATTCCTGCCGAAGAACGCGACAAGGTGTTGCGTCGGCTCTATCGGCTCGAAAAATCGCGAACGACACCAGGCTCGGGACTTGGGCTCGCATTGGTGAAGGCGATATCAGACCTGCATGGTGGAACTCTGTCACTCGCTGACAACGAGCCGGGGCTTCGGGTTTCGCTAACGCTCCCGATTGCAGACCGCGATCAAGCCTGATGCAGACGCTGCTTGAAACTTTGGTTGTCTATCTTGGCAATCATCCGATCCTCGCGATTTTCGTTGTCTTCCTCATCTCGATGGCGGAAGCGCTTTTCGTGGTCGGTCTGGTCGTACCGAGCACCGTCGTCCTGGTGGGCGCAGGAGCGCTGATCGGAGCAGGTTCGCTCGCGTTCTGGCCGATTTTTCTTTCGGCGACCGCCGGCGCGGTCGTTGGTGATGCTCTCTCCTACTGGATAGGCCACCACTATAGGGAGCGTCTTTACGTTATCTGGCCGTTCTCGCACCATGATGGCATCATCAGACACGGCCAGAACTTCTTTGCGCGTCACGGCGCAAAGAGCATCTTCATTGCCCGCTTCATCCCTGCGGTGAAATCCATCGTCCCCGGCATCGCGGGAATGATGGGTATGAATGTCTCGACATTTGCCATCATCAATGTCGTGTCTGCCTTCGCGTGGTCTGCTGCTCATATCCTGCCCGGCATCGGGATCGGTAACGGGCTTTCCCGCTACTGGACCAGCGACCCGAGGTTTGTCGCACTGGCCGCGCTTGTGGTCGTGGCAGTCCTGATGGTCTGGTTTGTGACCAAACTCTTCCTCGTGGTGGGTGTCCCGCAACTTGGGAAGTTACGTGGTTGGCTTGATGAGAAGCTTGAAACAAGAAGCGGTCGGATATCTCGCGCGTCGCTTGCCATTCTTCGTAACGAGGAAGGCCTCGCCGCTTCGCTCGCCTGGGCTATCGCCATAGCCGGGCTGCTGATTGTCTTTACAACTATTTTGCTCAATCTGCTTTTCGAACCGCAGCTGGCGGCAGCCGATCAGGCGATCAGCGCCTTTATCCAAGGGTTACGGACGCCAGCGGGTACAGCCATAATGACGCTGATCACAATGGCTGGAGATTCCAGAGTGATCACAGCGCTCGCCGTCACCTCCGTTGGCTGGTTGGCGTTTCACCGGCAATGGGCCGTTACGGCGGCGACGCTCATTGCCATGGTCGGTGCCACCATCTTTGTACCCGTAGTAAAAGCGACGATTCAGCGGGCACGGCCGAACGAACTCTACTCCGGTGCGGAATCGTTCAGCTTCCCAAGTGGTCATGCGACCCTTTCGGCAACGATCATCGGCGTCGTCGCGATTTTACTCGCCCGTGAGGCAAAGGGCGTCTGGCGATGGGCAATATATGGGATTGCCGTGGCGGCGGTTGTCGCGATCGCCATCTCCCGGGTTTACCTCGCGGCTCATTGGCCCAGCGACGTATTGGCCGGTGTCGCTTTCGGTTTTGCAGTCGCGGCTGCGCTTGCCTATTTTCTGCGCCGTAGATCTCTGCCCATTCACGCTCCGTTGTTTGCTGCCGTTCTCCTTCTTGGTTTCGGTATCGCCTATGGTCTGAACGTCTCCAGAAACTTCGCAAAATGGACCGACAACTACGCCTACAATGCGCCAGTTGCACTGATCACAAAAGAGGACTGGGTGAGTGGCGGCTGGAAAAACTTGCCATTGAGGCGTGGTACCTTCGAAGGTGAAACAGCGGAGACCTTCGTCCTTCAGGCCGCTCTACCGGTCGACATTTTGAAGTCTGGTCTGTCAGCGGCAGGCTGGAGAGTGGACGACGCCACTGAATTACAGCGGCTTTCAGCCCTTGCTCTGCCAACAAAGGCACCGCTCCTAACCCTTCCGGCAGCACCGCGCTATGATCGCGGCAATTCTGCTGTCCTCACTCTCACCCGAACGCCGACTGGTCTCGATCAATCACGTGACATCCTGCGCTTCTGGCCAAGTGGTCGAGCTCTCGATCAGTCAGGGCGGCCCATTCCCATTCTTCTAGGCGGACTATCGCGGGAGAGGTTGGACCCACTAATTTGGGGCTATGGTGAGCTCGACAGCGAATCCAATTCTGATGCCGGAACGCCAATCTTTCTCCCCACCGCTGCCAGACCGGAATTCAAGCGGCAGGACACGGGCTCGGGCCTCATACTGCTCTATCGCTGACTCGTGCTGGCAACCGGCATAGCTTACCAAAATGTATGAATCCGGCGAGGTGGCGGACAGTACCAGTCCCTACAGAGTTGATACGAAGACCGCCGAAGTCCGACGGCCTGTCGTTAACAGCGCAAGCTGTAACAACCGCCAAAGGATGGATCATCATGGCCGATGTCCTCTACGACATCCACACCGAACCGGAACAAGCTCCGGTTTCAACCGTAACCGCACCCAACCGCGTTCCACTGCCGACCTGGGATTTCTGGGTGGTCAAGCTGCTTGCGGTCACTGTTGGGGAAACGGGCGCAGACTTTATCGCGCAGAATCTTGGCTTCGGCCTTCCGGCAACCACTATCATGATGTCCGCAATCCTTGTCATGGTGCTAGGTTGGCAGTTCGGGCAAAAACGCTACGTTCCGCCGATCTACTGGCTGGCGGTGGTTTTCGTTTCGATTGTTGGCACGCTCATAACGGACTATCTCGTCGATGAGGCCGGTGTCAGCCTGGAACTTTGCAGCTTCGTTTTTGCAAGTGCTCTCGCCGCCACTTTCGCCACCTGGTATGCGATGGAGAAGACGCTCTCCATCCATGACGTCACAACGACACGCCGAGAAGCCTTCTATTGGCTGGCCATTCTGTTGACCTTCGCACTGGGCACCGCCGCCGGTGATTTGCTGGCAGAAGGTGCCGGTATGGGCTACCTGACCGCCGGCATCCTCTACACAGCTGTGGTTGCCGCCGTATTTATCGCCTGGAAAAGGTTCGGCATGAACGGCATCCTCGCCTTCTGGCTCGCTTATATCGTCACTCGGCCTGCCGGTGCGTCCTTCGGCGATCTGTTGTCACAACCGGTAGCAAATGGGGGTCTGGGGTTCGGCACCACCATCACCAGCGCTGTGTTCCTGATTACGATCGCTGCCGTCATCTACTGGATGACGCAACACAAGGATCATTTACAAGAATGAGAGCCCTGCCAATTAGGATGTCAAAACCTCCTTCGCAGGTAAAACCGACGGATTGAGATACCGCATCAGGTCTGTGACAAAAACGCCTTCAATGCGATGGTTCTTCACCATGACCGACCGGAGACATGATCCATGACCCAAGTCCAATCCAATCCAATCCAATCCAATCCAATCCAATCCAATCCAATCCTATCAAAAGGCCGTTCTTTGTGAGGTCAACAGCATTGCGGTTTTTAAGTCTGTCCAAACTTATGACAGTGGCGCTCGCAATTCAGATCGGGCCGCTCGTTTCCCCGGCTAAAGCAGAAGAAACCCCACAGGAGATTGTTGCAGCGCAGGTTCGCAAGCAAGGTCACAAATGCGAGAGCCCGGTCAGCGCAGTTCGCGACAAGAATCGATCAAAACCGAATGGTGTGGTTTGGACACTGACTTGCGCAGGAACGAAATATCGAGTGATTCTTGTCCCGGACCAAGCAGCGCATATCGAACCTCTTGTGGATGGAGGATAAGGGTTCGAAACGCTCAAAGGCAAAGTTGTTTTTGTGTAGTTTGATCAGAAGCTAATAGTATTCTTCTTACTTGTGTTGCTGAGCACCTCAAAATACACGCCCCACGTGAGCGGCAAAAATTCCAAGCATCAGGAATAGGGCGACAACAAGCGCCACAAGAAAACTATCGATCCCCAGTTCGGCATCATCAATCGTTTCCGAGCTTCGAATCCGCTTGTGGAGATGCCTCATTCTCGAATACGCGATTAGAACGACAATTGCTCCGGTCACCAGCAACGCGATTTCCGACCATAGTTGCGAGTCGGTTGCACTTAAACGTGCGGCGGCAAGCCCGAAACCCACGATCGATATCACTGTTCTTACCCATGCAAGGAATGTTCGCTCATTGGCCGAATGATCGGCATAGTTTCTGATCATGGTCTTCTCTCAGATGCTAATCCCTCAACCAAGGTTGTCAGAATTTCTATCTGTCGTTCCTGAGATTCAATGAGAGAGGTCAATTGGTCGTTTCGCATCTGATCGAACTTCTCATGCAGGCTGATAATTTCGAGTTCCGCCTTGAGATTGATTTCATAGTCGTTTGCGGCGGCAAGTCTGTCTTTGGCGGATTGCCGGTTCTGCGACATCATGATGATTGGAGCTTGCAAGGCCGCTAACATGGACAGGATAAGATTCAGGAAGACGAATGGGTAAGGGTCGAATGTTTCTCTACCAAGCAACCATGTGTTCAATCCTATCCAGACAGCCAACACTGTGCCGCACAAACTGATGAAGCTCCACGATCCTCCAAACTCTGCCACCTGGTCGGCCAAGCGCTGACCAAAGGTTCTATTGTCGTGAAATTCCCGGTTGATGTTCTTACTGATATGTATTCTGTCGGCAATTCGGTGAATGACTCGCCTCTCTCGCTCCGGCAGATCGTCAAAACCCGCATTGAGTAGCCGTTCGGCTAATTCCTTGACGTGTTGCTCCATCATCGGGATCCCGTGAGTTGCTGGTAATAATCAGAAATATGCGCAAGGTCGCCACGAAAGTCATACCTTTCTCGCCGCTCGCCAATCGATTGTCTCAACGCATATCAACAGGCTCACAATTGCGGCGCGAAACTGATCTTCAAGATTCGAGCCCTGATCCCCATCCCAATGGCATTGCCTCCTCGAATCAGCGAACCCGCCGCCCCTTTTCATTTGTGCCGAAAACGATGCCTGCAAGCCGCATGCAGATCTCAAATCGGTAGTTCCACCGCCCACAATTTTCAAAGAAAATCTTGTGTCCGTATAGTCTTAGAATATCGGAACCCCAACTTATGCCCTTGGCTAAACCTTTGTGAATCTTAGCGTTTCCCTCACCACAGGAAGCGGGCCGCTTTAAAAGTCAATGATTTCCTGAACCCCGTTAAGACAATGATATCATTGACTTAATCTATCCTATCATTCTTTCACCGTCGCAATATCCCGCAACCGGGATACGGCGCTCCGCTCCTGGTGCGCAGTTCAACTCTCCTGAACGGAGCAGGGGAATTTGCCGGCATCGCACTGGCCAAGGCGCATTTGACGCGCGAAGAGACAGGGTTTTGAGCAATGAAAGTAACGCCTGCGGCACTCCATCGATCACTGTCACGACCGGTTTCAGGCGCCATCGCATGGATGCTCGCATCCATGCCGGCAGGTGCCACGGTCATCGAATATGACAGCGAGGGCAATTCCGTCATTTCGCAGAAACGTTTGGAAATCGCCGCAGTCCAACCTTCCAATCCAAACTCTGCAAACGACGACAAGACCGCAATCACAGAACTAGCCCGGACGGTGGCCATCCGGTTTTCCGGAGAAACCGGGGTCCGAAAGGCGGGGCTCGATGCACTGAGTTTCGTCGATATTTTCGAGGCGCTGATCGGGGCCGAGAGCGGTTTCGATCCCCGGGCGGTGTCACCAAAAGGCGCCCAGGGATTGGGTCAGTTGATGCCCGGCACCGCCGAAGACATGAAGGTCTCCGACCCTTTCGATCCGCTTCAGAACCTTGTCGGATCAGCCAAATATTTCACACGGCTACTCCAAGAGTTCGGCTCATTGGAGCTCGCGCTTGCCGCCTATAATGCCGGTCCCGAACGCGTCAGGCAGCACAAGGGTGTGCCCCCCTTTCGCGAAACGCAAAATTATGTCGCCAGGATCCTGAATGCGTCCGGTCTTTTCCCCGGCAAACACGATCACGATCCCGACCGGCAGGCCTCGGTTCAAGTCAAAAGCGATCAACCTGTCAAAGGAAGCGTATCCGTATGGGAATTTTGAACTCGTGGGCGAAGACGCTCGGTCTGACCCTGATCGCAACACTCCTCTTCACCTCACCGGCAGCGGCCCAGGATCTGTCGCCCATCACCACGATGCTGCAGCAGATTGGCACGGCGCTTACCGGTCCCGTGGGCCGCGCCCTCGGTCTCGTCGCTCTCGCGGCCGTCGGCATCCTGTTTCTGACGGGCCGGATGAACTGGCTCTATGCCGGCTCGGTCGTCATCGGCCTGGTCATCCTGTTTGGCGCGGCGACCATTCTAGCTGGTTTCTAGGAGTTCGACCCTTGGCCACGCCCGTCTTCAGAGGATTGACCCGCCCGGTGTCGCTGATGGGACTGCCCATGACCTATGTCATCGTCCTGATGCTGGTCGTGGTCGGAGGATTCATCGCGACGCTGTCGCTCATCTATTTCGGGGTGAGTGCGATTACCGGATACATCGCACTGCGACTGCTGGCCGCCTACGATCCACGCATCTTTGATGTGATCTTCACCGTCATCCGCGTCACTCCACTCACCGCCTCCTGGGTCAGAGGCAAGGGGGTGACCTATGGTGCTTGATAGCAAGACGTCTCTTGCCGAGCACTCTGTGAGAGAGAGTGGCCGCGAGAGTGAGGAGTTGCTTGCTCGCGGACTTCCATACATCACGGCCGTCGACGATCAGACCATCCTGTTACGGGACGGAGATGTGATGGCATCCTTCGCCGTTGACGGGATCTCCGCCAGCACCGCCGACGAAGCTGAGATCACTGGGATAGCCGCTGCCTTTTCTTCCCTCGTTGCACAGCAAAGACCGGATGTCGGATTCTACGTGCATCGCATATCCACCGGGACAGCCCCTGCCCTCGATCCCGTGGTGGAAGACAAGACCTTTGCCGCAGCGATCGACCGCAGATGGCAAGGGTTTCTCGGCGTTGCCGGTCTTCGCCATCGCACCACGCTGGTCACGGTCACGATCAGGCCATCGAAAGCCGTCGGCCTTTGGACCAGGCTGTCAGGGGGCAGGTCCCGGACCGAAGAGAATCTCCAGAAACGCGCAATCCGGCTGAACCAGATCGTTACCGCCTTCATGGAGACGCTGGCGAAGACCAATCCGCGCAGAATGACCATTTCTGGCGGCGAATGGCTGGGTCTGCTGCGCGCAACCATATGCGGCGACTATTATCCGATGACACCAGGCCGCCGGTTTACCCCTCTCAACGATCTTATTGCCAACGCGCCGGTGCTGTTTCACGGGGATGCCTTCACGGTGTTCGGATCCCATTCGGGAAACACCAGATATGGTGCCATCGTCACTTTGAAGGATTATCCCGGCGAAACCTTCGCCGGCATCCTCGACGGTCTCGATCTGGCCACCGACATGGTGGTGACGAACTCCTTCACCCCGGGCGAGCGGATCGAGGCGCTCCAGAAAATCCAGCGGGTCGCCCGGCAAATGGCGGCGGCCGAAGACGCCGCACGATCTCTTCAATTCCAGCTTGAAGAGGCGGCAGACGATCAGGCGTCGGGCCGCGTGGCTTTCGGCAATCACCATTGCACGATCTGCGTGTTTGCTGACAGCGAAGCGGAACTCGACGGCACGCTTGGCAACATCACGAGAGCCGTCACCGGGATCGGCGGATCGATGATCCGCGAGAACTTCGCTGCCCGTGCCGCCTTCTTCGCCCAGCAGCCGGGCAACTATTCCTATCGCACCCGGGCCGGCATGATCTCGTCGCGAAACTTTGCCGAGCTCGGTGCGTTGCACGGAGCGGCGAGAGGGCGCGACAAAGCCCTCTCGCCATGGGGCGAGGCAATCACGATTCTGCCGATCGGGAACGGCGAACCCTATCGGTTCAATTTCCATCTTCCCGGTCAGAGAGACGAGCGCGCGGTCGGCCATTCGCTTGTTCTTGGCCAGACCGGATCGGGCAAAACCCTTGGAACGGCTTTCCTTCTGGCCCAGGCCACACGGCTCAATCCGCGCATCATCGTCTTCGACAAGGATCAGGGCTTCGAGATGCCGGTCCGGGCGCTTGGTGGCCACTACACGCCGGTAAAGATGGGAGAGAATACCGGTTTCAATCCCTTCGAGGCGGAATCCGATGAGCGCGGTGCCGCATGGCTGACGGACTGGCTCGAAGCCATGCTGAAGCCGAAAGAGGGTGACCTCTCACCGGTGCAGATCGAAGCTCTGGCCAAGGCCTGCCGCGACAATGCGAAGGCCGCCAGAAACCTCCAGACGATTTCCCATTTCCGGTCGCAACTGCGCGCGGTCGACGATGGCAAGGATCTGCACACGAGGCTCGGCCGGTGGGACAGCGGCGGACAGTTCGAATGGCTTTTCAACGGCAAGGGACGGGACGGTTTGAGTTTCGACAGCGACATCACCGCTTTCGATCTGTCGGAGATCTTCGACAATGACGATGTGAGAACCGCATGGCTCTCCTATGTCTTCCGCCGCATCGAGCGGATCGTCGAGGATGAGCGCCCTACCCTGCTCGTCATGGACGAGGCCTGGAAACTTCTCGACGATCCCTACTTCCAGTCGCGACTGAAAGACTGGATGCTGACGATGCGCAAGAAGAATGTCGCCGTCATTCTTCTCACACAGCGTGTGTCGCATATTGCCGAAAGCGCGGCCGGCGGCGCCATTCTCGAGAGCGTGGTGACGCGTCTCATCTATCCGTCGAACCGGAACACCGCCGAAGAGCTGGCCCCTCTCAATCTGACGGATCGCGAACGCGATTTCTTGATGCAATCGAATGTCGGACACCGGCTGGCTCTGATGCAATCCGGTGACGACAGCACCATCATCGACATGGATCTTTCCGCCATGGGTCCTCTGCTTTCCGTCCTTGGCGGCGGCAAGGGCGAAAACGCGCCCGCGGACTGGAGAGACAATCCCGATTTCTGGAAGGATCTGAACCGTTGAAGACAATCTCGCTGCTGATGCTCACCCTCGCCATCCTGGCCGGCTGCGCCGGTATTCCCACCGAATACACATCGCCCTGCGCCTGCGATTTCAAGCCTCTCAACGAGACATTCAAAGACGATGGAAAGGCCGTGACATGAAGACATATGCAAGATCCATGGCGCTGGGCCTCGTGCTTCTGGTCCTGCCGGTTCATCCCACAAGCGCCCAGGGCATTCCGGTTATCGATACGTCGCAGATTGCCCAGGTCATCGCGCAGCTTCAGCAGCAGCTGAAGGACTATGAGGAGCAGATCAAGCAGCTGACCACGATGCAGGAGCAGCTCACAAACATGCAGCACCGCCTGCAGGCGATCACAGGCGCCAAGGGAATATCCTCGATCTTGAACGGTAACGCGGAAAAGAGTGCGCGTCAGGCGGCCTCCGATCTCCAGTCGATCGTGTCGGCTGCGGTTCGAGGTGGCGACATTGCCGGAAACATCGGCAATATGAACACAGTGATTTCCGAATTGAAGTCGCGCTTCAATCTCGGCGATCTGGCCAGTTTCGATTCCTCCGACGTGCCGGCGGACAAAGCCATCGCGTCGCTTGCCGGATCGGGTCTGGCGGCAGTTGCAACTGCCGAAGACAGTTACCGGCGGGCCAGCGCGGCAGTGCAGAGGATCAATACGCTAGTCGACGGAATCGATTCCACCGCCGATCTGAAGGCCAGCGTCGACTTCAACACGCGGGTCAATGCTGAAGTCGCTGTGCTGCTGCTGGAACTCCTGCGCGTGCAATCCGCACAGACCAATGCGACCGGCATGCAGGCGCTGCAGATCGCGCGAGATGGCCAGGCCTCCCGCAACTTCATGAAAACCGGTGACAGGAAATGATCAGGGCATTCGCGATTCCCGTTGCAGCAGCGATCCTGCTTTCGATTGCGGCACCGGCTGCATCCGACCACAGCACGAACTTTCATTGCAGCGGCTTCCCCGTAAAGAGCGACAGGGCAAAGCAAGCCATGAAGCGCCTCACGCATAACGCGACCATGCGCAACATCGTGCTGGCCTATGTCTATCAGTGGGAAAACGAGGAAATCAGACGGATCTGCGATGCCGCGGCGGCCGGCGAGACCGCCGATCTGTCCTGCCTTGACGGGCGACGTGACTGGGAGGCCATCGGCTCGAAAATTCCCGCCGATCTGGCGGACAAGAGCAACCGGCAACTGCGCCCGCACATGCTCGATCTTCAGGCGCAGGGTTTCAACGCGGTCAAAAGGCGGGAAGTCCTCGACTATTGCGAAGGGCTGGGCGTCATCGATCTCAAAGTAAAGGGATAGGGCGTGGCGAGCTACATCACAGAGACCCTCGATCTGATCGACGCTGCCATCGGCAATTATGCGCAGACCGTGTTCACGGGCTTTGCCGGCCCTGTGACCACGATGATCCAGGCCGGCGGTCTGGTTGGTCTTGCCCTCATTGCCGCCAATGCGCTGTTCCAGTTCGTGCCGATCCGGATGTCGAGCTACCTCACATGGGGCGTCCGCTACGTCATGGTGCTTTCGGTGGCGACGACCTGGTCTCAGTTTCAGCCCATCTACGACATATTGACCAACACGCCCGGATCGATCGGTGCCGCTCTCATCGGCGCGACGGGATCTCCCAACCTGAACTCCGCCCTCGACCAGATGGTGACCGAGATCTTCGATTTCTCGGATCGTGCCAACGAGGAAAGCGGGTGGCTGGGCATCAGCCTCACCGCCGTCGTTCTCATCGTTCTTGGAGCGCTCATGGCCTGCGTTGCCATTCTGGTCTCGGCACTCGCCAAGGTGGGACTGGCGATGTCGGTCTCCTTCGCCCCGGTCTTCATCGCCTGTCTGCTGTTTTCCGCGACGCGAAGTCTCTTCGAGTCGTGGACGCGATTCACCATCGGCTTCGCCCTCATACCGCTGGTCCTGGCCGGGGTGATGGGCGCGGTGGTCGGTGTCGGTCAGACGATGATCGGCACGGTCCAGGGCGCCTCGGAAATGTCCCAGGCGGCCGGTTTCATCATCGTGATCTTCGCGGCGATCTTCATGATGTTCAACATTCCAAGCCTGGTCACGGGGCTTGCAGGAACCATCGTCACGACCGGAACCGGCATTGCCGAAGCCCGGGCTGCGAGCCGCAACGCGAAGGACACCGTCAGCGCACCGGTGCGCACCGCCTATAGCGGGGTCGCCCGCTACGATGCGGGACGACAGGCGGCCGAGACCGTTCGCGAAAACGGTGGCGGACGGGTCGCGCAGACCGCCGCCTTCGTCACCCAGGCCGCGCGCATGAGCCGCGACCGGCAACGCTTTTCCGACCCCTCCTTCTTTCAGCCGGGTGGCCGGGCAAAGTCGTCAGGAGACAGGAGAGCCATCCAGTTCGAGGCGATGAAAAGTGGTGCAACCGAAAGGGTGTCAAAGGTCGATGCCGCAACCACCACCGCACTCGATGGAGGCCGCAATGGATAGGCCGGGATCGACAGGCAGGCGGGGATTGAGCTCAAACAGCGATGGCGGAAGGGGCGGGCATGGCAGAGCGAACCACTGACCAAATCGCCTACACATTCGAAGACGAGGTTTTCTTCCAGCTTCAATTTCAGCGCAATCGCTGGATGGTCGTGGCCATCCTGGCGCTGTCCATGGCCATCATTGCGATTGCCGCTGTGATCGCGCTCCTTCCGTTGAAGGAAACCAAACCCTTTGTGGTGATGGTCGACCGCACGACAGGCGAAGCCGAGAGGATCGTTCAGGTCCGTCCGGCAAGCCTGGCCGAACAGGAAGCGGTCCGGCAGGCTGAACTGGTCTCCTATGTGACCGACCGCGAGACCTACGACATTGCCGACAACCAGACCCGCATTCCAGACGTCCTGAGCCGGTCGCAAGGCCAGGCGCGTTCGTCCCTGGTGGCGCTCTGGGCCAAGGGGGCGGAGAATTATCCGCCGGACGTCTACACCGCACGCTCCCGGTTGCTCGTCAGGGTAATCTCGATCGCTCAGCTAAGCGAGGGAACCGCTCAGCTGCGGTTTCGCAAGACACTTGAAACCGAGGGAGAACGACCGGTTGAGCGGGATTTCGTGGCGACCGTCGGTTTCGAATTTCAGCCACGGGTGGAACGCAATCTCGAAGACGTCTGGAAAAACCCGCTCGGCTTCATGGTCAGCAATTACCGCGTCGACGCGGAGACTCTATCGAACAGGGGAGCAACTCAATGAGCAAGGAACCCAACACACTCGGGATTGCACTTGCGGCCACGCTTCTGGTCGCAACAACCATACCGGCGATTGCAGAGCAGCGGCCGGTTCCGCTCCCCGCAGACGGCCGCATCAAGCAGTTCGTCTACAACGAAAACACCGTCTACCGGCTGGACATGCACACCAACTTCATCTCGACGGTGCAGTTCGGCAAAGGTGAGGTCGTCGAATCCATCCAGGTCGGCGACAGCGCATCGTGGCAGATCATCCGCCTGAAACGCGGTGACGTGATTTCCATCAAGCCGCTCAATCAGGACGCGGTCACCAACATGACGGTCTATACGGACAGGCGCGTCTACTCCTTCGAGCTGCGCGCCCATCGCGGAAGGGCGGGCCACCGCCAGAACCACAACTTCCGGACGACGTTCCGCTATCCGACCGGCGTGGTTTCAGAGTATCACAGCGCCTCGACATCCAACGGCGGCAAGAACTTCGACTACTGGGTTGCCGGTGAAGCGGCATTCTCTCCGATCGAAGTCTACGACAACGGCAAGCAGACCTTCTTCCGCTTCCCGAATGACGCACCCCTGCCCGGCATATTCCGGGTCGGCAAGGCGGGCCGCGAATACATCGTCAATTCGCGAACGGCCGGCCGGACTATCATCGCCGATGGCGTCCACAAGAACTGGACGGTGCGAATTGGGTCAGATGCGATCTGCGTGTCGAACGGCCCCTCACCCACCGATCCGCTCTCGAACATCCTGGGGTGATGTATGGCCGATGGGACATCCAACATTGAAGAAGATGATCGGCTTCGCGCAAGACGGGAGCGCATGTCGGGTAAAAGCCGCCATGGCTCTCCCGTCTGGGCCATCTTCTTCTTCCTGGTTCTGTTGGCCCTCGCAGCGACATTCGTCGTCTTTCCGGAACAGACACGAAAGCTTCTGGGGCTGAACACGTCCACGTCCGAGGACATTCAGCAAACCTCGAAAGTCGACAATTCCGGAATCTCCACACAGATTCAACGCGAGCCCGAGATCGCCGTCGAACCATCAATTTCCGAACCGGTCATTCCGGCTCGCGCAGCACCCGTCACCACCACGGATCTGGATCCCGAAGCGAAAGCCCGCATCGAGGCGCTTGAGAAAGCACTGCGAGAGATCGCCAACAGGCCGGCACCGCAAGGCGGCCCGACGGCCGATGATATCGCGAGACTGCTCGATCAGCAGGCGGCGGCGTTGCGGGCGGAAGCTGAAACACGCGAACAATTGCTGAAGGCACAACTCGATGCATTGCGCGTCCAGACTCAGGTTCCAACTGGCCCAAGCGCAGATCAACTTGCCGAGCAAGAACGGTTGCGGCGCGAGGCGGAAGAACGCGAAAGATTGCGCAAGCTGCTGGAAGAACGCCGCGCCGCGCGGGATGCCGAACTTCTGAAACGCATGACCTCGGACGGCAATGTCTACGATGAATCTGAGGAAGGAAGGTCGACTTCGGGCACCAAGGAGGATGAAACCGGTATTCGTGAGCTCTCCGACAACCAACAGTTCCTGAAGGCCAACGCCTCTCAAGGATGGGAAACGGTGCGGGCCGGTGATCTCGGGGATGTTTCAAAGACAATCGTTCAGGGCACGATCATCTCGGCCGTGCTGGAAACCGCCATCGATACGCAACTGCCGGGCAATATCCGCGCGCAGGTGACCAGGCCCGTCTATTCCTTCGACGGGCAGACAATCCTGATGCCGGCGGGCACGAGATTGATCGGGGCCTATAATCCAAAGATCTCGATTGCCCAGAAACGGGTATTGATTGCCTGGAACCGGGCCATCACTCCGGAAGGGAAATCGGTAAAGCTGGCGGCCACCGGGATCGACCGCCTCGGCCGCGGTGGACAGGCGGGCAATGTGGACACGCGGTTTTTCCAGCGCTTCGGAACGGCGGTGCTGATCACCAGCATCGCAGCCATTCCCTCCTTCCTGGCCAGTGATGACGCAAACGGGAACACGACGACGAGTGCTGCGACCGGTGTCGCGCAGGATGCGTCAGACGACTTGAAAGACACGACCGAAGACGTGCTGGAGGAGTATCTGAAACTTCCGCCGATCATCCGCATCCCGCAGGGCACGCTGATGAATGTTCTCGTCAATCAGGACCTGGTGTTTTCGTGAACGAGACCGTCAACTCCTATGCCGAACAGGGTCTCAAACCGCTGCAAACGCTGCTCACATCCGACGATCTAAATGAGGTGGTCATCAATCCCGACAGCCGGATTTTCGTCGAGCACGCGAACAAGCCACACATGCAGGAAGTGGTTGATGTCGGGATCGCCGAACATGACATCCATTCCCTGGGCAATAATCTGGCCGGAGAGACCGGCAATGCACTAGGAGAGGATCATCCGATCGTCTCGGGCCGTGTCTTCGTTTTCGGCAGCGATGTGCGCGTTCAGGTCGTGGTTCCACCGGCAATCGAGAGAGGCGTATCCCTCTCAATCAGGAAATATGTGTCGCGGGTTCTGAAGCCCGAGGACATAGAATTCATCCAGGGCAAGTCGATCGATGTCGATGCCGAAAAAGCCAAGTCCCATGAGGTGCTTCAAGACCATCTCAAAAAAGGGGATCTGCCGGCTGTTCTAAAGTCGGCAATCGGGAACCGGCTGAACATCCTGATCTCGGGCGGTACATCTTCGGGAAAGACCACGATCGCTCGCGCCCTGCTCGGCATGTGTCACAAGGATGAGCGGCTCGTAACAATCGAAGACGCCATCGAACTCAGACCAACCCATAAGAACTCGGTAGCACTGGTCGCCAGCCGGCGCGAAGGTTCAGACCGTTCCACTGCCAAGCTCCTGGAGAGTTCTCTGCGGATGCGGCCCGACCGTCTGATCGTCGGTGAACTTCGAGGACCGGAGGCGTATAATTTTCTGGAGGCCATCAACACCGGACATCCCGGCTCGATCTCCACCATCCATGCCGACAGCCCAAATCTGGCATTGGAGCGGTTGGCACTTATGGTACTCCAGACAGGGGTCAGGCTGACAAAACAGGATGTGGTCGAATACGCCCGGTCCACGATCGATCTGATCGTTCAGGTCGGGCGGAAAGATGGAAAACGCGGCGTGCTGGAGTTTAGCTTGGAAAGGCAGCGAAATATCGGCCAGCCGATTTAAGCTTTTCTCGGCATTCACAGCCGATTAGCTCACGCATTTTGCGGTCAAGACTGCGATTCAAATTGGTTGGACGGCGCACCAGGATTCGACATTCAACAATTGGCGCGGATTATCCAATCGGGAACCATCACGAATTGATAATCATGGCGGGTGTGACACTCCAGTCCACGCCTGCGCAAGAATATCTGCTACCCAGAGATAAGGCGTGCCAAGATGTGCTGTTGAGCCGATATCGCAATCAACTACCAACCAAGCGTATAAACCTTGAACGACATCCAAAGCCCCATTGCGATCATCATCAGATTTTCCGTTAGCGAGATGAAGCCCAGCGGCACATTGGAATTTCCACCGACACAGGCGCATTTCAACTCCCGTTTGTCGACATAGACCGCCTTGAAGACAGATACCGCACCGATCGTGCCGATAAACAGGGCCACCGGCGCGGATAGCCAGGTCAACGCTCCGCCGATCATCAAGACACCGGCCACTGCCTCCCCGAATGGATAGAGGTAGCCATAGCGCACCCAGCGGCGTGCGAGCAGATCGTAGTTCAGGAACATCGTCGAGAAGCTCTCGATGTCCTGCAGCTTCTGGATCGCCAGAACGGTCATCGAGATTGCAATAAACCATTCGAAGGCCCGCAACGTCAGCAGATCGCCGAAGACGTACCAGGACAGGCTGAGCGCCATCAGCGCCGCGACTGCGAAGATCGCGATAACCGGCTGATAGGAAGTGCCGTCTTCGTCTTTCACATCCTCGCCGAAATATTCGCGCAACGCATCGTAGCCTCCGATGCGCTTGCCAGCGATCCAGGTCTGCGGTGTCGTCTCGACGCTGTGCTTTTTCTTGAATTCGTCCGTCTCGTCGCGCGTTTTCAATTGATGGTCTTCGACCTCATATCCCTTCCGCTCGAGCAGATCCTTCGACTTCAGTCCGTAAGGGCAAAGATGGTCCTCCATCACCATGCGATACAATTCCGCGGTCTTGGCCATGACGACTTTCCTTATTTTCCGTCGATTTCCGATGTTGCTTTCGGACCGCCGTTCAAATCAGCGATCAGCGCTTTCATCTCATCGATTTCAAGCTTCTGCGCCTTGATGATGTCGTCGGCGAGTTTGCGTACACGCGGGTCGGATATGTTTGCCCTCGAGCTGGTCAGAATCGCAATCGAATGATGCGGAATCATCGCCTTCATCCAGGAAATATCCTCAACGGTATCCTGACTGCGGACCAGATAGAGTGAGCTGGCAAACACGATCGCTGCGCCCGCGATGATTGCGATGTTGGCCGTGTTGTTGGTGTACATGCCGAGCATGTAGGCGAGCATGATGACCGCCATGACCGCGCCCATATAGAGCACCATGTAAGCGCGTGTCTCGCTCCAGAAGATATGCTCGAACTCCCAGGAGTTCAGATAGGTCATGATGAACATCGCGACGACCGACGTCGCAATCATGGCGAGAAAAATACCGTAGCTGTTTTTCATTGGATCATTCCCTGGTGATTGGTTGTTGGCATTAACGGGCAATCCGGTTTCCTGGTTCCGGCCAGGACAATTCAAACCTTGCTGCCTTGGACGAAACGCCGCGTGAACCAGATGACAAGCAGAGGGATGACGATCCACTGAAGCAGGGGGCTGAGTCCCGTGCCCAATGGCGGTACAAGCGGCATCAGATCCGAATAGGAAAACCGTTGGGCTATTTCCGTGTAGTAGTATTCAAATCCGATAGTGAGGCCGATTCCGACCCCAAGATAAATCAGCATTTGCCAAGCCTGAGGAGAATATATCCAGCTTCTTGACCGGGCCATCAACGCCGTTGTCCAAAAGGCGGTCAAGGCAAATCCCACATCGCCGAATGTCGCCCAGGTGCAAATCTTGATGGCGTTCCAATGCGCCATCTCCGCCATCCCTTCATAGGTTGGCACCTGGATAAACTCCCAGACGAAGTGCAAGAGAAACGAAAACACTGCCACACCGAACTCCGGCATGGCAGCGATCGACGAAATTCCTGTTTTTGAAATATTTATGTCGCTCATGGGTGTGGATCTAATGGTTCCACCCGCTGGAAGGTCAAGGCCCGAAAAGTTCTTAAAGAAACGGCTTGACCTTCCGGTTGCTGGAAGCCCCACACTTGCGGAAGTGAACTCGATCATGAGGTCTTCCGATGTCCGTCTCCGCCACAGCCGATGAACTTCCCCGCAGGGATTTTTTGTATCTCGCGACTGGGGCCACTGCTGCGGTAGCGGCGGGTGGAGCCGCCTGGCCCATCCTTCAAAGCCTCGGACCATCCAAGGCGGCGCTGAGCGAAGCCAATGTCGAAGTCGATCTATCGAGCATGGAACCGGGACAGCGCATCACGGTCACCTGGCAGAAAAAGCCGGTATTTATCGACTATCGAACCGAAAAGCAGATTGCCGAAGCGCGGGAGATCGAAATCGCCAGGCTGAAGGACCCGGCAACAGATGCCGAGCGGGTTCAACGGCCCGAATGGCTGGTAGTGGTCGGTCTATGCACCCATCTGGGATGCATACCGCTGGGACAAAAGAGCGGCGATCCCCTCGGAAATTGGGGCGGTTGGTACTGTCCCTGTCATGGATCCCAGTTCGACACTTCGGGGCGGGTGCGAAAGGGTCCGGCACCAACGAATCTTGTCGTTCCGCCTTACGAATTTTTCGGCGACAAGATGATCAGGATCGGGAAAGCATGAGCAGTCTCTCACAAAATGCGAAGCCTTCTTTCCCAGGTAACACGCCATGACCGACACACTCGAAAAACCACATCAATCCCTCGACCGCTCTCCTCAGACCGGAAGCGAGGCGGCCACCGATCCGGTCTGTGGCATGTCAGTCGATCCGGCGGCGGGCAAACCTAATCATCTGCATGACGGCGCAACATATCATTTCTGTTCACAGGGATGCCACGACAAGTTCGTAGCCGACCCGGAATTCTACACGACCGGTCGACACAAAAAAAAGGCGCAGGCAGCAACAGAAGGCACACTCTACACCTGCCCGATGCATCCGGAGATCGTCGAGGATCATCCCGGAGATTGCCCGATTTGCGGAATGGCTCTGGAGCCTATGGGTGTGCCCACGGATGAGCCGAACCCGGAGCTCATCGATTTCACACGCCGGTTCTGGATCTGTGCCGCGCTATCGGTTCCACTGCTCATTTTCACGATGGGCCCGATGATTGGTCTGAACATCCGCGAATGGATCGGCGAACGGACAACGATCCTGATCGAGCTTGCGCTCGCCACACCAGTCGTCCTGTGGGCGGCGATCCCCTTTTTTAAACGTGGCTGGAATTCGATCCTCAACCGCAGCCCCAATATGTGGACCCTGATCGCTTTGGGTGTGGGTGCGGCATACGCCTATTCCGTCGTAGCGGCGCTGCTTCCGCAAGTATTTCCCGCGGCCTTCCGGCAGGAAGACGGGACGGTTCCCGTTTACTTCGAAGCTGCCGCGGTGATCGTAACGCTGGTATTTCTCGGTCAGGTTCTGGAACTGCGCGCGCGGGAGCGAACGGGGTCGGCAATCCGGGCACTGCTAGATCTCGCCCCGAAAACCGCGAGACGCATCAATGAAGATGGCAGCGAGCGGGACGTTCCTATCGAAAACATTCTCGAAGGCGACCGGCTGCGTGTCCGCCCCGGTGAAAGCGTTCCGGTGGACGGTGTCGTCGTCGAAGGCCGGTCGTCAATCGATGAGAGCATGATCACAGGCGAACCGATTGCCGTCGAGAAGGTCGAGGGTGATCAGGTTACAGGCGGTACGTTGAACGGCACGGGCTCGCTTGTCATGGAAGCGCAGCGTGTCGGCAGCGACACGATGCTCGCCAAAATCGTCGATATGGTCGCTTCCGCGCAACGTTCACGCGCGCCTATCCAAGGCATGGCCGACAGGGTGGCAAGTTACTTCGTGCCGGCGGTTGTTCTGGTTGCAATCGTGTCTTTTGTCGCCTGGTCCATCTGGGGACCATCACCCGCCATGGCCTATGCGCTGGTTGCCGCAGTATCGGTGTTGATCATCGCATGTCCCTGTGCACTCGGCCTCGCCACCCCGATGTCGATCATGACCGCCACCGGACGCGGGGCGCAGGCAGGCGTTCTCATCCGAGATGCCGAAGCACTGGAGCGGTTCGCTGGAGTGGACACACTCATCGTCGACAAGACGGGCACGCTCACAGAAGGCAGGCCCGTGCTTTCGGAAATTGTCACCGTCGAAGGCATGGATGACGATGAATTGCTATCGATGGTGGCTTCACTGGAGCGCGGTTCGGAACATCCGTTGGCGGAGGCGATTGTCGCCGGTGCTGAAAATCAGGGACTCACGCTGCGCGAGACGCGTGATTTCGAGGCGGTCACCGGCAAGGGCGTGTCAGGCATGGTGGACGGCAGGTCTGTCGCACTCGGCAATCAGGCCATGATGGACTCCCTTGGTGTCGATACTGCGTCTTTCGTATCACAAGCCGATGCGCTGCGAGACGGCGGCAACACCGCCATGTTCGTGGCGATTGACAATCAACTGGCCGGCCTCGTCGCGGTTGCCGATCCTGTCAAGGAAACGACACAGCAGGCCATCGACGCGCTTCATCGTGCAGGATTGTCCATCGTCATGGCAACCGGCGACAACGAACGCACCGCCAAAGCCGTTGCAGCGCAGCTCGGCATCGATGCGGTTCATGCGGGACTTCTGCCGGAGGACAAGAAAGCGCTTATCGACCAGCTGCGGAGCAGCGGAAAATCGGTCGCCATGGCGGGAGATGGGGTGAACGACGCACCCGCGCTAGCTGCCGCCGATGTCGGCATTGCGATGGGAACGGGTGCGGATGTCGCGGTCGAAAGCGCGGGCTTTACCCTTGTAAAAGGCGATCTCAATGGCATCGTGCGGGCTCGCACGCTTGCGCAAGCAACGATCCGCAACATCAAGCAGAACCTGTTTTTCGCCTTCGTCTACAACACGCTGGGTGTGCCTCTGGCAGCCGGTGTTCTCTACCCGCTGACAGGCTGGCTGCTGTCGCCGATGATCGCGGCTGCCGCCATGAGCCTGTCATCCGTTTCCGTGATCGGGAACGCGTTGCGACTGCGCAGCGTTTCGTTGAAAACGACGGAGTCCTGATGAGTATCAACACGGAAAAAATCGAACACCCTTTTTCGCTTACCAGCAAGAGCAAGGGACCGCGCTCGGCAATCGTCACAGGGTTCTACGAACCGGATAGCGGAAGCTGCCAATATGTCTGTTCCGATCCCGGCACTGGCTCTGCAGCCCTGATCGATATCGTCCAGAATTTCGATCCCGAAGCGGCGGCCACCAGTTTTGAATCCGCTGAAAAAATTGCCGCGTATGTCGAGCGGGAAGGGCTCAAGATTGAATGGATTCTGGACACCCATCCCCATGCGGATCATTTCACCGCCAGTTCCTGGCTGAAAAATCGATTGGGAGGTCAAACCGCAATCGGCGAGAAGGTCGAGGATATTTCCGAAATCTGGGAAAAACTATACAACCTGCCAAAAGAGCTCGACCCCAGCGCCTGTTACGACAAGCTGTTCTCGGATGGAGATAGTTTCAAGATCGGAAATCTGGATTGCCAGGTCATGCTGTCACCCGGCCACACGCTGGGCTCGGTAACTTATGTCGTCGGTGAAGACTGCGCCTTCGTCCACGACACGTTCATGCATGTCGATGCCGGTACCGCACGCGCGGATTTTCCCGGCGGCTCGTCGGCTACGCTGTACAATTCGCTGCAATCCATCCTGGCTTTGCCTGACGAAACCAGATTGTTCGTCGGGCATGATTACGGCACCGACGACCGGCACGAACCGGCTTGGGAATCGACCGTAGCCCAACAGAAAGCGGACAATATCCATATCGGCGGTGGTGTCGGTTTGGACGAGTACGTCGAACTGCGCGATGAGCGCGATGCCACGCTGGCGCTTCCCGAGAGGATGCTGTTTGCCCTGCAAGTCAACCTGCGGGGAGGCCGCCTGCCGGAGGCGGAAGACAACGGTCACAGCTATTTCAAGATACCGGCAAATCGATTTGCCTGAGAAAGGATTGACTCATGGACAAGGAACAAACCGGCGATGGAATTCTGGAAAACTGGAGCGTCGAAGAAGTTGCCGATGCCCTGCACGCAAACCGGATCGTGCTCGTCGACATCAGAACTCCTCAAGAGTATTTGCTTGAAAGCATCGATGGCGCATTTCTGATGCCCATGGCCGTCTTTGAGGCTGAAAAACTGCCCGAAGACGGAGAGCGTCCCGTAGTTCTCTTTTGCGGCTCCTCAAAACGGTCCGAAAGAATTGCCCGCCACCTGCTAGAAAAAGGCCGCCAAACAGCAAGGCACATGACCGGCGGATTTGCCGCATGGAAGAAAGCCGAAAAGCCATACCGCACGGTCGATCTGCCCAGCGGTGAAGTGAAAATCGAGAATGAGTGAAAAGCTAGCCAGGGTCTCATTCCGTGATGGCCTCGACCGGTGCTTCTCGTAATCCGTAATTGCCGGCCAGCGTAACCGCTAGATGCCCGGATCCTGCTATCCGAATACGGTCGGCAAGCCGCCGACCGCTTGGGATAGTCAATCAATTGCGGAGGTTTTGGATGAGACAGTTTGATCATCGCGCCGCTGGACTGTCGTCGTAGCCATGCCCGAACCCGGGCTTCTCATACTGGCGGCAGGCTTAGGGCTGCTGGGTTTTGTCGAACCATGTACTCTCGGCGCTCACATGATCTTTCTGCGCGCACAGGAAGGCCAACCGGCATCGCGCAAACTCGCAGCGATGGCGGTCTTTGCTGTCACTCGATCGATGGCTGCGGGAATCTTTGGCCTGCTGTTCGCGATGCTGGGAAAAGGCATGACCGATGTCCAAACCTCGCTTTGGGTCGTGTTCGGTGCAATCTACGTTCTGATCGGCATGGGCATCCTGATGGACATCGCATCCAGGTTACAGCGTTCCATCGATATCGCGCCGCAGGGCTGGAAACGCGCAAATAATCCATTCACCCTTGGATTGGCTTTCGGATTGAACATTCCTGCTTGTGCTGCACCGATACTGTTTGGCCTTCTTGGTGCCGCCGCAACAGGCCAGGCCATGTCCACCGGTTTCATCACAATGGCGACGTTTGGACTGTTCCTGTCAGCACCTCTCTTGCTCTTCATACTCATTCCTGAGCGGAGTGAGCGCCTTGCCAATCTGGTGCAAAAATTTGGAAGCTCTCGAAAAATCGTTGGGCTGCTTTTTGTAGCGGTCGGCATTTGGGCCATCTGGTTTGCCTTCGCTGTCGAGCCGGAAAATTGGGCGCAATAGCCTCTCTTGACCTTCCAGCAGGGGGAACCTCTAAATAGTCGGTATGAACAAAGAGCCTGAACTACCAACATCGATGGGTGAGGCTGAACCGAATCTGGATCGGGAACATCGGGATTTGGCAAAACTTGCAAAGTCGATTGGTTTCGACCGGAGTGAGATCGATAGATTGAGGCGTTTGTATCCAAGAACGGAGCGAAATAGCGATGATGAATGAGATGGGTGACGGAGGAATGATGGGTGGCGGAATGATGTTCGGGATGGGCACTGGCATGCTCATTGCCATCTTGATCATACTGGGACTTGGTTTTGTGATCGGGTATCTGGTGGCAAGACGAAAATGAACATCGGTGAAGCGTCACAGCAGTCCAGCCTGCCACCAAAAACCATCCGTTATTACGAGGACATCGCACTCGTAAAACCTGCACGGGCGGAGAACGGCTATCGTGACTATTCAACCGAGGACGTTCACCGGTTGCGGTTTCTGCAGCGCGCACGCAGCCTCGGTTTCACCATCGTCGAGTGCCGGTTGCTGTTATCCCTCTACGAAGACGACCATAGGGCGAGTGCCGACGTAAAGGCGATTGCCGAAGACAAGATAACAGAAATCGATCGCAAGATAGACCATCTCCAGTCACTTCGGCTGACGTTGGTCGCACTGGCGCAAAATTGTGAAGGCGACGATAAGCCGGAATGTCCGATCATTGATGATCTGGCGGGTGTGCGTGATCAATGATCGGTGTGTATGTGCGTCTCGCTGTTGTTGCGATTGGTGCCATCGCGACTGTCTATTATTTCCGCGTTGGCGACACTCAACCCACAGTCGAACCACTCGCAGACGTCGCAACGCCACCACTCACGACGGACCTAAAACAGGGGGAGCGTGCTTTTGAAACAAACTGTGCGTCATGCCATGGCGTTAATGCAGCCGGAAAAAACGATTTGGCCCCGCCTCTGGTGCACAATGTCTATAAGCCGTCTCATCACAGCGACATGGCATTTGTTCTCGCGGTGAAGCAAGGTGTCCGCCAGCACCATTGGCAATTTGGCAACATGCCACCTCAACCGGGTGTTACCGACGAGCAAGTTCGGTCCATTATTGCCTATGTCCGAGCTCTTCAGCGTGCGCGAGGGATTGAATGATGAGCTTTATCCCCCAACCGTGATAAACCTTGCAGGGTTTTGACTTGACATTGAGAGAGTTCCAGATGATCTACGCGCAATGAGACGGATTGTGTTACATGCAGTTTCGAGACGGTTGGCAATCAGTATTTTGATGTTGCTGGCTCTGGTTCTGTCACCCGTTTCAGCGTCTCACGCTGGCATGCATAACCAAGGCGGCTCGATTGCAGCTGTCGAAAGCAACAGCACGATGGATCATGTTGGTGGTTCTCACAGCCATCACAAAAACCAATCCGATCAAGCTGAATCGGAAGGGACGCTCGCAGCGGACTCCTCCCACAATGGCGCTGAAACATGCTGCTCGGCCGTTTGCGCCAGCGCCATGATTGTCACCGATTTCATCAGCGACAAGCCGGTTTTCTCCAATGGTATTTTCGATTGGCGGACTGAACCACTGATCGCCGGTGAACTGACCGCTCTACACCGCCCACCCAACGCCTGAGATATAAACCTCTCTGAGTGAGAGGTTTTGCCAACTGCTTTTGCTGATAGCGAAAGCGGTACTGACTATCATTTTCTCAGGTAACTATCATGAAAACTTTTGCCCTTGTGGTGCTCCCACTAATTGTGGTGAGCGGCTGCACGTCATCAAACCCGGCACTGCTCCCCGAAGTTGTCGCCTATCGCAGTCCCGTGGATGCCCACACGGGCATACGTCCTCAATATCCGCGTTCGGTAACCAGCGGCTATAACCGGCGAGCCGTCATCGAGCCAGAAAACTGGAGGGGCCGGAATGCGCCGCCGACGGGTTGGCGCAATCAAAGTGTGCAACCAGAAGCATCAACGGAGCCTCAGTCATGAACCGCTCCACGACACTTCGTTTGACTCCACTACTGGCAACAACGCTTCTCACCGGCTGCATGACCGCTGTCGGGAGCGAGCAATATTCCGCCTTGGATGCCGGTTTTGCATCCGTGCAGGCTGGTGCTTCAAAATCCATCAACAAGCGCACCGTCTGGATTCAAAGCCAGGCGGAAGCGCAAGCCATCAACAAGCGTGTGCATGCGATGGCCCACAAGAAAACGCTAACGGCCGATCAGGCCGTTCAGATTGCATTGCTAAACAACAAAGGCCTGCAGGCGTCCTACGCCAGTATCGGCATGGCATCCGCCGAGGCTTGGCAGCAAACGTTGCTGGTAAATCCGAAACTGTCGATCGGTGTTTTAGGTATCGGCTCGCCAGAGCTTGGAGCCTACCGCGCCATCGAAGGCCTGATCGCCAACAATATTCTGGCCATGCTGACGCGCGAGCGCCGTGTGGCAATTGCAGACACACGCTTCGAACAGGCACAGCTTCAAGCGATCGAGGCCACTTTGACTTTAGCAGCGCAGACCAGAACCGCCTGGATCAGAGCTGTGTCTGCATTCGAGCGTGTGACCTATCTCAACCGGGCACTTGTCGCAGCCGATGCGGCATCGGAACTCGCACAACAATTGGGAAAGACTGGAGCGTTCGGTAAATCGGGACAGGCACGTCAGCACGTCTTCTTCGCCGAGCTAACAGGGCAGGCGGCGCAGGCCAAGCTGGCCGCCAAGCTGGCGAAGGAAGAGCTCACCAGATTGATGGGACTTTGGGGAAGCGAGGTCACATATTTCGTTCCAAACCGTCTTCCAACGATCCGGGGTCGCGCCAAGAACAAAAGCAATATCGAGCGTGAGGCGCTGCATCGACGCGTCGATCTACAGATTGCTAAACTTGAACTTGAGGCTCTGGCCCGGTCCCACGGCTTGACCGATGCAACCCGGATTTTGACCGACCTCGATATTGTGGCCGGTCTGGAGTTTGAACGCGAGATAGATACCGAAATCGAACTGGAGAACGGCGAATTACGGGAAATCAAAAAGAGAAAGACGGTTGTCACCCCGCAGATCGAAGTGGATTTCGCGATCCCAATTTTCGACAGCGGCAAGGCGAGATTGCGAAAGGCTGAGACCGCTTACATGCGAGCTGCCAACCAGTTCGCTGAAAAAGCGGTCAATATCCGGTCGGAGGCACGCTCAGCCTACACAAACTACCGGTCGACTCGAGAAATTGCTCTTCACTACCGCCGCAATGTGCTGCCGCTTCGAACGACGATCGATGAAGAAGCCCTGCTGACTTACAACGGCATGATCACATCGACATTCGAACTGCTTGCCGACACGCGCGCAAAGATCAACAGCCTGCTTCTTTCAGTCGATGCGAAACGTGAATTCTGGCTGGCCGACGCCAATTTGTCGGCAGCAATCTATGGCGGTGGAGCAGCCGCTGGTGGCAGCGCGCCAGCGGCGAACGTCGCCGAAGGCGGCGGACCAGGTCACTAAATTCCATCAACCATACAAGGAGAATACCATGTTCAATAGAAGGCAACTTCTCGGCGTTGGTGCCGGTGCTGGTGCAGCTCTCGTTTCATCGGCTGCATGGAGCAAAACTTCCAATATGGGGCTGCCAGAAGCCCCGCTTCACGACAGCGCCAAGATGATCGTCACACCCAACCCCACAACGGGGCCTGACTACAATCCGGTCGTCACGCTGAATGGCTGGACTCTGCCTTATCGCATGAACAACGGGGTGAAGGAGTTCCACCTTGTGGCCGAATATGTCGAGCGCGAGATGGCGGACGGCATGACGGCCTATCTGTGGGGTTACAACGGCCAGTCGACAGGACCTACCATTGAGGCGGTGGAGGGCGACAGGGTGCGTATATTCGTCACCAACCGCCTCAAGGAACATACGACGGTCCACTGGCATGGTATGATTCTGCCGTCAGGCATGGATGGTGTTGGTGGGTTGAGCCATCCGGGCATTCCATCTGGCAAGACCTATGTCTACGAGTACGATCTCATCAAAAGCGGGACTTTCATGTATCATCCGCATGGTGATGAAATGGTGCAGATGGCCATGGGGATGATGGGCATGTTTGTCGTCCATCCCAAGGATCCGAACTTCCGTCGCGTCGACCGCGACTTCCTCATAATGCTGAATGCCTATGACATTGATCCAGGCAGCTATATGCCCCGGATCATGGAGATGGTGAACTTCAACATGTGGTGCTGGAATAGTCGTATCTTCCCCGACATCGATCCTTTGGTTGTCTCCAAGGGCGACAATGTTCGGGTTAGAGTTGGCAATCTGACCATGACGAACCATCCAATCCATATGCATGGCTATGACTTCAAAGTTTCCTGCACGGACGGGGGCTGGGTCGATCCTGCTGTTGCTATGCCAGAGGTTTCAATCGACGTGGCCGTTGGGCAGATGCGCGCATTTGATTTCAAGGCGGATCATCTGGGTGACTGGGCAATCCACTGCCACAAATCCCACCATACAATGAACGCTATGGGTCACAACATCCCGACTTTCATAGGCGCGGACAAATCAAAGCTGACAAAGACTATTCGCAAGGTTCAGCCCGAATACATGCCGATGGGAACAGAAGGCATGGCGGATATGGCCGAAATGTCGATGCCGCTTCCCGACAACACCGTACCAATGATGGCGGGTTGGGGACCACACGGACCTTTGGAAATGGGTGGCATGTTCTCGGTCGTGAAAGTGCGCGAAGGCATCAATGCCGGGGACTATAGCGATCCGGGTTGGTACTCCAATCCGCCCGGGACACAGGCCTATGAGTGGACCGGTGAGATTCCGGATTTCACCAAAATGACCAATGCCAAAACCAAAATCACACCCGAACCTGCAAAGATGAAAATGGACCATAGCAAGATGGGGCACGGCTCCATGAAGATGGATCATGGGAAGAAGAAATGATCGATAACATTCCGTACGATTATCAGCACTGGCAGTTCATGGGGTGGACCGGAGGCCTTTTGGCCTCCGCCGTTGTGATCTCAGTTGGATATGCGGTTTGGGCGAAGCGGCGCAAAAAACAACAAGAGAGCAGCGTTAGGGAGATGCTTGGTGTTTCCGACCTTTCAAATTCGCTCGACACCAAACATGAAGGTCAACACGCGGGAAGGGCTGCTGATACACTTTTTATTATGCCGGATATCAGCAACTACACGCGCTTCGTCTCCAGCAAGCATCTGGAGGCAGATGATGCGCAGAACATTATCTTCTCGTTGATGAGCGCCATCATCAACACCGTTGGGGAGGAGCTGCGCTTCTCCAAGCTGGAAGGCGATTCTGCCTTGTTCTTTACCAACGCTGATGCCGCGTCGCCGGAACAGATTGGCCGCACTTTGCTTTCGATTTTTGCCGCCTTCGATGCGCGGAAGACCAAGTTAGCCGCCGAGTTGACGCATGATCCGGTGACGAAAGAAATGATCCAAAATTTGGATCTGAAGATTTTTGCTCATCGAGGTGTTGCGCAGCGGTTCACCTATCGAGGCATGGTGGATCATTTTGGGTCTGAAGTAACACTTCTGCACAAGTTGATGAAAAATCACGTCAACGGCGATCGATATGTGTTGGTCACGGAAGCTGCGCGTCGGCTGATTGACCTTCACGACCAATATGACTGTGAGCCTCTCAGCGAAACCATTGAACACATCGGACAGGTTCAAGGGTGTGTGTTTCGACCGATGAACGCCTCCAAATCCGTGCAAGCAGAAAAAGTTTCCAGCCTGAAAACCGAAGGCGCAAAAACTCCAAAGGCTAAATTTCCCCCGAGCTTTCGAAATTCCTTGAAACTCACAAACATGAAATGGATCACAACAATGAAAATTAAAACACTAGTAGCCGCAGTTGCAATTACGTTCGCCGCTACAGCGGCATTCGCGACTGATTATACCAAGGGAACAGTCAAGAAAATTGATGCCAAGTCCGGTAAAGTCACAGTGAAACATGAGGAGCTGAAAAACCTTGGCATGCCAGCCATGACAATGGTTTTCGTCCCGAAAGATGATGCCGTACTTGCCAAACTCAAAGAGGGCGGGAACATCGAATTTGTCGCTGAACGCGTCAAAGGCAAACTGACGCTAGTTGAGGTGAAATAGTCTGAAATAGTCTCGGATGGCACCAACTTGCCATCCGAGATTTCGTAAGAGAAAAATTGGAGAAACTGAAAATGAAAAAACTGATTTTGAGTGCCCTTGCCGGTGCGGCCATGACTGTGACCGCCTTTGCCCATTCGCCTCTGAAGGCAACGATGCCAGCGGACGGCGAAACCGTCTCTGGCACACCTGACATGCTGCATTTGGTTTTCGCCAAACCGGCGCGGGTGACAAAAATCATGCTGAAGCATACAGCGGGCGCCAAAACCCACGAAGACAAACTGGCGCTTCCGTCAAAGAAATTTGAAACCGAATTGATGCTCCAACCCGAGTTCAAAGGGCCGGGAGATTACACAGTCGATTGGCGCGCCTTGGGTAAGGACGGACACGCGCTCAAAGGCAGTTTCAAATTCAGAGTCGTGGCTGAGTAAACACCAGTGCTTGGCGACCTAACGGCATGGGACTTCGCGGCGATTGCCACGAAGTGTTTCGCCTACGGCGGAAGCTTCGTTGCCGTTGGATCAGTGTTGTTCCTGTTGATCAACGGCTCTGGTGCAGCAGACATTCGCAAGTTTCTGGCTATGGCAATTGGCATCGCCGTGTTCGTCGGCGCTGTATCTTCCGTAGCCCAGTTCGCCGTTCAGACAGGGCGGCTGATGGATGAAGGCTTGGCAGGTATAATCGATCCGGACATGATTGAACTCGTATCCAGTGGGCCGCTTGGAAATGCCGTTTTTCTGCGACTTTTTGGGTTTGCCTTGATACTTGTTCTTTTGTTTTTGCGGGGCCTTCCGGGTGTCGTCTGCGGTATACTTGGGTCGGTTCTGGTAGCAGGGTCGTTCTCTTTCGTTGGCCACGGGACCGGCGACCCCCGCTGGTTTCTTGCGTCGCTCGTGACTGTCCATGTCCTGGCCGTATCCTTTTGGATCGGCGCTCTGATGCCACTCTACGGTTTGGCTCATCACACTCGAAACTTGGAAGCTGCAGGACGGTTGGCGCACCGCTTTGGCCAGCAGGCAGCCTACGTCGTCGGTTTGCTGGCCCTCGTCGGAGGGGTGCTAGCGTGGTGGCTGATCGGTTCTCCAGAGGCCCTGTTCGGATCCGAATACGGACTGACGCTTATCGTGAAATTGGCCGTCGTTGTGGGGCTGTTGGGTCTGGCGGCAGCCAACAAGCTGAAATTTGTTCCGGCCATGATGGCGGGTGATCAACGGGGCGCCGATAATCTGCGTCACTCTATCCGTTGGGAGGCCCTGGCCATCGCCTCCATATTGTTGGTCACCGCAGTGTTGACGACCGTAACCTCTCTGCCGCCAACAAATGGAGCCGAAGCTGAAGGCACCAGTATGGAGAATATGGATCATGGAAACTGAAAAAAACATCTCGCGCCGGACTTTCCTTGCAGCATCAGGACTTGGTGCGGCGGTGTCGGTCATGCCAACTCTCGTTTTGGCAAAAGCCGCCGACAAATCCTTCCAATTGCGAGCTGAGCCGGTCGGCAGAAAACTTGTGCCGGGCGTTGCTGCCTCATCCGATCTCTGGCTCTACAACGGAGAAACGCCTGGTCCTGAGATTCGGGTCAAGCAGGGCGAAACAATTCGCGTAAAGTTCACCAACAATCTGCCCGAACCAACGTCTATCCACTGGCACGGGATTCGTATCGATAACGCGATGGATGGGGTGGCGGGACTGACACAGGATGCGGTGCCTCCCGGAGGAACGTTCAACTACGAGTTTACCGTGCCGGATGCCGGAACGTTTTGGTATCATGCACACAACAAAAGCTGGGAACAGGTCGCCCGCGGCCTTTATGGTCCGCTGATCGTCGAGGAAACAGAACCCGTTTTCGATTCCGAGCACGATATCACGCTGGTGATCGACGACTGGCAATTGAATAAGGACGGGTCGTTCAACGTGGCGGGCCTCGGTTCCTTCGGCGAGTGGAGTCACGGCGGCCGCTTTGGAAACTGGGTCACCGTCAACGGTCTGCCCGCACGGCAAACGATACCAGTCAAAGCCGGAGAAGCTTACCGTATTCGTTTGGTCAACGCCGCCAACGCCCGGGTTTTCGGTCTTGATCCGACGGCACTTGGGGCAAAAGTCATCGCCTATGATGGACAGGCGTTGCCGGAGGCCGTCACATTGCCTTACGAACCGCTGCTGCTCGCACCGGCTCAACGAGTCGATTTGTTGATTACTCCGAAGGCCGGCGACCGGCTAAAACTGAGCGCCAAAGGCGATCTCGCGATGGTCGCGGCATCCGGAGAACAGGAGATGTATTTTGCCGAGTTCGTCGCAGAAGGCGAAGGAGACGTTGTTTCCGTGTCCTTGCCAAAGCCAAATGAATTGCCTGAGCCTGATCTCTTATCCGCAAAAAAGGTGCCTATACTCATGGAAGGCGGCGCGATGGGCCAGATCGGAAAAATCATCTACAACGGCAAGGAAATCAAAGGCCAAGAGATCTACGAATCCAAGCAGGTTTGGACCTTCAATTCGATCGCAAATCTTTCAAAGAAACCGCTCTTTCAGGCAAAGCGCGGCGAAACGGTTGAAATCTCCTTCGACAACAAGACCGGCTGGCTCCATGCGATGCATGTTCACGGACACCATTTCCGCGTCTTGGAACGGAGCGGCTCCAACATCGACGAAGGACAGCCTTGGCGGGACACATTCGCGATTGGCCCGGATCAGACTACCCAGATAGCTTTCGTTGCGGACAATCCCGGGAAATGGCTTCTCCATTGTCACATGCTTGAGCATGCGGTGGCTGGAATGCGGACCTGGTTCGAGGTGGTCTAAACCGTGTTGTCTCGCCGCGACCTGTTGAGAGGCGCCACTACCTTATTGATGACGCCAGCCTCGATACGGCAGGTTCGGGCTGAGCCTCCCAGTGGGATGTTCGAACTGCGAGCATCGCAGACAGGTCACAGAGTTGGTGATCCCTCGAACGCACCGTCGCGCCTGTGGCTTTACAACGCACAGTCGCCCGGTCCCGAAATCCGCGTCAAAAAGGGTCAGCGTGTGCGGGTGCGTTTCGTCAACGACCTTGATGAACCGTCCTCCATCCACTGGCATGGTATTCGCATCGCCAACGCCATGGATGGCGTCCCGGGACTCACGCAGGAACCTGTGCAGCCGGGCGAGCATTTCGACTACGATTTCGTCGCCCCGGACGCGGGCACATATTGGTATCACGCGCACAACCACTCATGGGCTCAAGTGGGGCGCGGATTGTATGGACCTCTGATCGTGGAGGAAAGCGACTATCTATCCGGCATCGGGGAACTTACATTGGTGCTGGACGATTGGCGGCTTGACAGCGCCGGAAGTCTGCTGACCGACTTCGATGGCTACATGCGCGAAAAACAGTTTGGACGCATCGGTGATACCGTCACCGTCAACAGTTTGCCGATCGGATCGACAGCCAGACTTCCGGCAGGTCGATTTCATCGCATCAGGTTGATCAATGCTGCGAACGCGCGAATATTCAGATTGCGCCTCCGCAACATCGATGCCCGGATTGTTGCTCTGGATGGTCAAAATCTCGATCGTCCGCAGATTTCCGAAATCCTTGTTCTCGCGCCGGCACAGCGGGTCGACCTGATGGTTCGCCTCCGTTCGGGAGAGGCGGGTTTGATCGAAGACGCGGATGGAGCCTTCACCACCGATTCCAGGAACGAAAACCGCGCAACGCTCATTGGGTTTTTCGGAGAAGATCGAAATGTCCCCGGGATTAGCGGGCGTCCACGACTGCAGGCCAACCCGATTGCCGAGCCGGCCTTGCAGGGCGCTCAGCACATTCCTCTCGTCATGGAAGGCGGCTCGCTCTCCGGTATCGGATTAGCCATGTACAACGGCAGTCTCCTCGACACAATGGAACTGGCCGCCGCGCGGCAGGTCTGGAAATTCAACGGGATCGCCAATCTTCCAACGGAACCCCTCTTCCGCACTGAACGGGGTAGCAGCGTTGTGATAGACATGCACAACCGCACCGGTTTCGAACATGCCATGCATGTGCACGGACATCACTTCAAGGTTGTGAGTTCCGACGGAACTCGTGGTCCCTGGCGCGATACGACATATATGCCAGCACAATCGAGTCAGTCGATTGCATTTTGTGCAGACAATCCTGGAAAATGGTTGTTCCACTGCCACATGCTTGAACATGCAGCGGGCGGAATGCGCACCTGGTTTGAGATCGTGTAACCCGCGTAGCGCGATAACTTGTCACACAAATTTGCGTACCCATTTAACGACTTGAAATGCCTCTTGTGGTATCGTGTTCGGATGAACAGACTATTTGCCATCATGATTGCTTGTCTTGTTGCCTTGGCGTCCTTCGGACCACAGGTAAGCATGGCCATGGAGCGGGCTCCGGCAAGCCAAATGGCGATGGAAATGGGTGGCGATGGGTCGGGTGCAGATCACTCCCAATCCGACTGCTGTGAGCAGCCTGGCCATTTGATGTCCGATCTGCACGGCCATTGTGGGATGTCCTGCGCGATCATGGCGGATGCTTTTTCCGCGATAACTCCGTTGCCGATTCTACTCCACAGGTCAAACGAATCTGCCGGACTTCTGGCCTCACACCAAACCCTGCCGGAAAAGCCTCCGCGTCCACTCTTCTGACTTGAAATTAGCCGCCCGCATGGGCGGAATCAGTTCAGTGCAGAGGAGTAACCTTCATGATATCCAGACGTTCCTTGATGCGAGGCGTTGCCGCTCTTGCAGTCTCCACAACAATTGCCATTCCCGAAGCCGCACTTGCACACAAGCGCAAACGCAAGAAATTCAAGCTCGCGGCCAAATACCAACCGCAGCGTGTGCGCTTTTCGGGATATGCTGCGGGCACAATCGTTGTCGATCCGCGCAATCATTTTCTTTACCTGGTGGACGGGCGAAACAGCGCGATCCGTTATGGGGTCGGCGTTGGTAAAGCCGGTCTTGCCTTTCGCGGGACCGCTACCATCCGCCGTAAGTTGAAATGGCCGCGTTGGCAACCGACCAAAAACATGATCCGGCGTGATCCCGGAAAATACGCCAGGTTTGCAGACGGTGTGCCGGGAGGCCCAGGAAATCCATTGGGCGCGCGGGCTCTCTATCTGTATCGCGGCAAGCGAGACACGATGTTCCGCATACACGGCACGACCCAGCCCTGGTCCATCGGGCGTTCCGTATCCAACGGCTGCATCCGCATGCTCAACGCTCATGTCAAAGACCTCTACAACCGCGTGCCGCTTGGAGCGCGCGTGGTCGTCCTTTGACCGATTGGAGAAATACTATGACGACGAATAATTCACTAACTGCCCGTTCAAGCGTACCGAAGGTAGAAAAGGCCCCTGCGGTCGACGCCACTCCTGAAAAATCGGGGCATGGCCTGCTCATGATGGTCTGTTGCGCCGCGATGATTGCAGCCTTCGGCTTCGTGATCCTTACCGCGCCAGCCGGTCAGAGCTGGGGTGCTTCGGCTTTTGCAGCACTGCCCTTGCTGGGATGTGTCGGCGCCCACCTTCTCATGCACCGCCTCATGGGAAAGTCGTGCCACGGCGGCAGCGCTGACAGCCATGAAACCGCCAACGATAACGCAAAGGAAATCATCAAATGAAACCGATATTCAACTCCGCTGTCTTCGCGACGGTTCTGTACGCGTCGACGCTTGGTTCCGCCCACGCCGACGACACCAGGAAAATGACCGTCTACAAGACGCCCTGGTGCGGATGCTGCAAGGTCTGGGCCGAGGCGATGGAAAAAGCCGGTTACACCGTCGAAACACATGATCTTGAAAATCTCGACATGACAAAACGGCAGGCGGGCGTTCCAACCAGCCTGACCGCCTGCCACACGGCCGTGCTTGGAAAATACGTGATCGAAGGACACGTCCCGTTAGAAGCGGTCGAGAAGCTGCATAAGGAAAAGCCTGATATTCGAGGCATTGGTGTCGCAGGCATGCCGCAAGGCTCGCTCGGCATGGGCTACGATCCCGGTGCCCGATACGACGTGATGTCATTCACATACTCAAAGTCCGAAAGGCCTCAGATCTTCTACGAGGCCGGAAAGTGAGATCTGGTGACTCAGTCCGGTCGACCGGTCGGCGCGCTTTTCTTGCTGCCGGGGCCAGTGCATCCGTGCTGGTTCTGGCAGGCTGCATTCCTCGCGATCCCGATTCACTAGCGCGGATAGCCAATCGTAAGGCGCAAGAACAATCCTGGGCGCACTACCGTGACGCCTATGGCTTGGTCACCGACGAACCCTTTCAAATTCCGGCCGTCAATCTGCGCAGCGTCGAACCGAAGTACTTTCGTCGCCCGGTGCGCAATGACACGGGTTATCCGCCCGGAACTCTCGTGGTGAACACGAAGACCTTCTACCTTTATTGGACGCAGCCGGACGGAACCGCCATGCGGTATGGTGTGGGGCTTGGCCGGGCGGGGTTTTCCTGGTCGGGCCAAGGTGTCATTCAGTACAAGCGCCAATGGCCGACCTGGACACCGCCTGACGAAATGATCGAACGGGAGCCTGAGCTGGCGAAATACAGTGCGGAGAATGGCGGACAGCAGCCCGGTCTCGACAATCCGCTCGGCGCGCGGGCTCTCTACATTTTTCAGGATGGCCGCGACACACTCTACCGGGTGCATGGGTCGCCGGAGGCCTCCAGCATTGGGCGCGCCGTTTCTAGCGGCTGCGTCCGCCTGCTCAACCAAGACATCATCGATCTCTACAACCGCGTTCCAGACGGTTCGCGCATCGTGGTAATATGAGAATGCCTTCCCGTCTCTCGGTATTGTCCGCAGTGGTGGTTCTTGTCGGACTTGGCTCTGCTGTCCTTGTCTGGGCCGGATCCGATCGGATGCCGGGAACTGTTCTCGAACCTGAGAACGAAGCTGTCATTGCCAAGGGAAAATCAATCTATGCTGCCAATTGTGCTTCCTGTCACGGGGCCAATCTGGAAGGCGAACCGAACTGGCGGCAGCCAAAACCAGATCTCACCATGCCAGCCCCGCCTCACGATGAATCGGGGCACACCTGGCACCATACCGACAGGGTTCTGTTCGACCTGACAAAATACGGGCTGGGCAAGCTGATCAAGAATCCCGACTACAAGACCAATATGCCGATCTATGACGGTGTGCTCAGCGACAAGGAAATCGTGGCCGTGCTCTCGTTCATAAAGAGTAGCTGGCCGAAAGAGGTTCGCCAGCGTCATGACGAACTAAATCTCAAATCGAGGGAGGAGGAAAAATGACAAAGACAAGCAGCGGTCCTGATCAGCATGCAACTTGCTCCCAGCCTCGTTGCTCTCAACCAATTTCGGGTGATCGAAAATTCCATAGATTGGAACCCTTGACCTTCCAGCAACTGGAATCCCTATCTCAAGGAGAACACCTTGGCAGGATTTGAGTGATGAAACGCAGGGTATTTCTTCTTGGATCAGCCGCCCTTGTCGCGGGTGGTGGTTACGTTTGGTTTAGGCAAAGCAGCGTTGACGCCGCGGCGTTGTCCGGGCGCCCGAGACTAAAAATGCCGGCTTTGCTGGACACCACGAAAAGTGGGCGCTTCGGATTGAGCACTAATACCGGGCAAACGGATTTTGGCGGCGGTCGAACTGGCACGACGGCGGGATACAATCAGTCCTATCTCGGGCCGGTTCTAAAGCTGCGATCGGGATCAGTTCAGGCTTCCGTCGAGAACCGGCTCAAAATGCCGGTATCCTCCCATTGGCACGGGATCCTGGTTCCCGGTGAGGTCGATGGAGGTCCGCATCAGGCAATTGAACCTGGTGGCCAATGGCAGCCAGAGTTGCCCATTGATCAACCACCCTGCACAGCCTGGTATCATACACACATCCATGGAGCGACGGCCACGGGCGTTTATGCCGGTTTGGCCGGAGGCATTGTGGTTTCGGACGGGCGGGATCAGGCCCGCGGTTTGCCTTCCACCTATGGTGTCGATGACCTTTTCCTCATTCTCCAGGACAAGCGGTTTTCGGCCGATGGCCGCATGGTCTATTCCGGCGACATGATGAGCCGCATGCATGGCTTTACCGGCGATACGATGCTGGTCAACGGACAGGTCGGTTCTGTCACGGCTGTTCCGAAATCCATCGTCAGATTGCGTCTCCTCAACGCATCCAACGCCCGGATATTCCGCTTGGCTCTCCATGACGGCAGGCCCATGCATTTGATCGCAACGGATGGCGGCTATCTTCCTGCACCCGCTGCAATTGAGGAATTGCGGCTCTCGCCAGGAGAGCGTGCGGAAGTTCTGGTGGATTTCTCGACGGCTGAAACCGCAATGCTTGTCAGCAAGCCGGATCCCAATGCCGGGATGGGCGGCATGATGGGCCGTATGCAAAACCTGATCTCGCGACTGGGATCGGACTTTGAGGTCGTTGCATTTGCGACGGATGAAAGGTTGGAGGGGAAAATATCAGCCATACCCGATCAGCTTGGTGGAGCAATTCCCGATCTGCGCAAGTTGCAGGTCGCCAAACAACGCCATTTCTCGCTCGATATGGGCATGGGTGGCGGAATGATGGGAGGCGGGATGATGGGCGGTGAAATGGCCATCAATGGGAAAGCTTTCGCCGAACGGACGATCAATCTTCGCGCAAATCTCGGGACGGTCGAAAAATGGACTGTATCAGCCTCGATGCTCGCGCACCCGTTCCATATTCACGGAGTGGCATTCGAGGTCCTGTCAGAAAACGGCAATCCTCCACGGCCTGAAAATCGTGGCTGGAAAGACACCGTCCTCGTCAATCAGGAACTTGAGTTGCTCGTCCGGTTTAATCGACCAGCTCCCGACACCGCGCCATTCATGTATCACTGCCACATCCTGGAGCATGAGGATGCCGGTATGATGGGCCAGTTTGTGGTTGGCTGATGCGCGCGATTTGCCTTCCGTGCTTCGCCTCTCTCAAACTTGCCATGCCCAGACCCGTGCGAGTTTTGGCAAATCCGGAGATTTCGGAAACCTCTCGTTGCGGCAACAAAAGTGCAAACCAACAGTCACGCGGATGACACCTTCTGCTTGACGCGCCTGACCCGGTCGAGAAGGGCGGTTTGATGCGATTTCATGATCCGGAAGTCCTCCGGGGAGATGTCGCTTTCTTCGACTGCTTCATCGGACGCCGCCATCGGCTGACCGGTCGAATTCAATGTCGATGTGACTGATGGTTTTGCCATCAACGCTTGAGGAAGGGGCATTTCTCCAGCCTGGGCAACGAATACAGTTTTCAGATACCGATCCTCAAAATAGCGAACCTTGTGAGCCTTCACCGGATTGGAATCCTGAATCAGCAGCACACATTCATCTGCCGAGAGATTGCGAAGCTCTTCGGGCCGAAGAAGCCGTGCCCCCTCCTCTCTTTCCTGAATATTGCTTTTTCCAATCTGTCCCATCATCCAGGATTTCGAGCGCGCCTTGCGGGTGAAGTTTCCGATGGCCTTTGAGACATAGTCCGGCGTCTCACTGTCGGCCGGCGCCATGAACAGCTGCAGCCGGCAATTGGCCAGGAAATTCTGCGCGCCATCATTACCGTATGTCCCACGCAGGTTCGACAGGGACTGCGCGACGATCATCATCCGGCCGCCATAACTTCGGATCGTCGAAATGGCCTGACCGAGTGCCGTCATTCGGCCGAGTTGCGGGAATTCATCCAGCAAGAACAGAACCGGATAGGGCTCGTCCCTTTTTGGTTCGGTCGTCTGAAGGATGGCAACGGTCTGTTGAAACAGCAGCCGGACAACAGGCGCCAGCACAGCCAGATCGTTCGGCGCGACCACGATATAGATGCTGGAGGGCTTTCTCCGGAGATTTGCGATATCGAAGTCCGACGTTTCGGTTGCGGCACGGACCAAACCATCCCGCCACAGGCCGAGTCCGCCATCGAAAAGGACCGACATGTAGGCCGACAGGGTTCTGTCAGCGATTCCTGCCATTCGGTAATAGATGGATTTTGATTCCGGAACATCCGTTTGAGAGGCGAGCTTTTCGAACATCGCATTGTATTCGCCACCCTGGCTCAAGAGATCGTAAATGGCCGCGATGGTGGGAGTTCCACGCTCAATTACGACCAGGACGCTCGCTGCAAGGATCTCCTTGGCGCTGACGAGGAAGCCCTGAACATTGTCGCCCGGCATGGCGATGAAGCTCTCCGCAATGCGCTTTGCTTCGGTGAAACGGCGCTCGGGGGAAAGGTTCGCGATGCGGTCGAGGGGATTGAACCGGTGCGAGCGGTTGTCTTCATCAAGGGGCGAGAAGCGGAAGATCCGGTCACCGATAGCCGCTCGTGCACGAGCGGTTTTGTCGAAATTCTCGCCCTTCACGTCGAGACAAATAACCGATCCGCCATAGGTCAGAAGGGTCGGGATGACGATACCCACCCCCTTGCCCGATCCGGTCGGGGCGCAGATGAAGCTGTGCGGGATGTCACTCGAAGTGACGAATTCACCCCTCCTTTTCGGTGCGCTCAGTTTCGCGTAGATCGGACCGGACAGGTCATTGAGCTTCACGGCCAGTCCGGCTTTTTTCAACTCGGTCTTTGTTGCCCATCTGGCCGATCCGTGGCTCGTGAGCTGCGGCCTGTAGGAGATCGCGATGAAGCCGGTCATGCCGATCAGCCCCGCGGCACCGATGATCAGCACGCCGGTCTCGAAAGGTTCCTGCATGTTGCCGACAACCCACGGAGCGTGGTCGAGGATTTCAAAACCCTCGACATCGGTGAACTTGCCGCCCTGCGTGACGACGGCCCAGGCGCTTGCGATCACGATCCCGGCGACCCCACCGGCCGTCAAGCCTACGAACCCGAAGACTAGCGCGTCCCGAAGGACCTTGCTCGTTGCGCGTTTCATCAGCGATCGAGCCCCCGGTCTTTCCGGCTTGTCCCGCCTGATCGTTGCGCGGCGAGATCCGCATCCCTTTCGATCGTTGCGAGGGCCGCCGTCAGCTGAAGCTTGCGCGCACCCTCCGCATCCCGTTGCTCGGCCTCCAGATAGCGCCGGCTCAGGGCACGCTGTTGATCAGCGTCTTGCGTGACATGTCGGAAAGCACGCGGTTTTCCCGCTTCCAGCTCGCGTAGTTCTACGGTGTGAAGAGTCTCCTTGACCGTCTTCTGAAAAACGTTCTCAGTGTCGATCCCCAGCCGCCTGCCTTCCCGAATCAGCCTCGCAATCCGGTGCAGTTCCTTCTTGCGGGCCGCATGCGCGTCCAGTTCACGCTCCGCCTTGCGATAGGTCTGAAGCGCATTGCGATGCAGATCATCATAGGCGGCCTGTGCGAGCTGCCGTTGTTTGTCCGGTGGTGTCACCGGCTGGTAGGTGAGGTTCTTCTGGATGTCTTCGAGCTCGTCCTTGCGCCAGGTATCGGCCAGTTCCTGCGATGCGGGCCTGGAGCCTGCAAAGCGGCTGGTGAACTTCTCCGGGTCGATGCCCGCCGCTAACGCCAGCTGCCCCGCTTCCCTGTCGGCGCGCTCCTTGAGTTCCCGTTCGATTCCGTCCCGTGCCTCGATTCCCAGATAATAGCCTTTGGTGTTCGTCCGCATGTGACCGGACAATTCCACGGCATCGGGTATGAACTCAGCCGCTTCGGCCTTGATGCGGGAGGCATCCTGCTCCAGCTGCGAGCGTTCCTTGCCGATGGGAATAGTGGAGATTTCAGCATCGATTTCCCGGATGCCTGCAAGGATTTCGCGTCGTCTGGACATGATGAACTCGCTTTGCCGTCTGGCCTCATTCAGGGTGAGGTGTGGTCTTTCATTTGGAGAGGCGGCCGGGACTGCTTGTCCGGCCAGGATGATCCCGGCCATCTTGCCAATCATCACGGAAAGTTCGGGATGGTGTTCCCGCAGAAGGGTCGCATCCGCAGTCATCTGCTGACTGTAAAGAACGACCGTTGCTGCCGATCTGAGAGCCGTCACTTGCGTATGGGAGGGAGCCTGCGGTTCCCTCCTTTCCCTTTCGGCCCTGCGGATCTCCGCATCCGGTGCCGGGCGGTCCGTGAGACCGCGTGACAGCCGCGGGGTCGCCTCAAGATGGATGCCTTCGCGGGCGGCAACCTCGACCTGCATAGCACGCAATTCGTCATAGTTGAACGCACTGCGCCTGGAGACCTTTAGCCAGTCGCCATTTTCCATGCCACGGCGATTGACCACGACATGCATATGCGGGTGTGCACGGTCGGTGTGAAACGCCGTGTAATAATCAAACACGTCGCCATAGGTGCCCGAGGCGAACATCTCTTCGGCCCAGGAACGTCCGGCGCAATAGGCTGCGCGATGATCCGTGCCACGGGGAAAGCTGACAACAAAATGTGTTGTCTTGTCGGAGCGTGTCTTCGTCTCGCCGGCAAGACCCCAGGACCGACGGAGACGCTCCTGCGCCCCTTCGTCCAGTTCGATTCCGAAATACCGTTCCGACCGCTCCAGTCTCGCATCGCCATCCTTCGACAGATAGGCCATCTGATCGCGCATGCCGCGCGCATTGATGGTGCCGCCCTTTCTCACGACCTTGACCATCGCCTGCGGTGACCGGTTGACGATGGAAAGCGGCAGTCTCAACCGTGCCGACCGCCCTCCTCCACCTTTGGGTGCCGGTCCCTGCTCCTGTTTTTTCAGCACGGCCCTGAGCAGCGATAGCCGCATTGGATTGCCGAGATCGATCTCGGCCCAGTGGTCTCCCATGACGATATCGACGGGCGTCACACGCTCGGGGTGTGCGGACGCTTTGATTAGAAGGTCCGGCACATGGATGCTCATGCGGATTCCATCAGCTCTTCGAGGCGGCGCAATCCGTCCGAACGGCGGCGTCCGACGTTGACGATCTCGCGGATGATGTCCTCGAGACGGGACAGATGCGCACCCAGCTCCAGACGATCTTCCAGGAAAGCCTGGTAGTCCGGCTCGCGGGTCCGGTTCGCGGCCTTGGCGATCTGGTTGATATTGGTCGAGACACCGCTGATCTGCCGGGTGATGGTGGCAAGATCGGCCATCACGGGATTGCCGGTCTCGAGAAACCCGGCTGACCGTCTGACCATTGTCCGCATCGCCCTGTTCGGCGTCACGCCGAGCGCTTTGCAAACGCGTTTGAACTCTTCCCTTTCGGCTGGACGCATCTTCACGCTGACGGTAACGAAGCCGGTCGCGTCGCTGTCGCCTTTGTTCCCGGTTGCTTTCCACTTCCCGCGATGCGGCGCGCTGCCCTTCCAGGCCTCTTGTTTTCGCTGTGAGCGCAGTGTCTTTCTCGTGACGGTTCCGGCCAAATCCCCCGATCCTTCCTCTAAGAGCGCCGTTTTCGTCCAAGGGCAGCCCTCGGGCGACCAACCCTGCCCCCCTTTTGTTTTGGGGGCTGGCGTTGGTGGGGGTACGTGGCAAAGGTGCTACCTTTGCATATATCCTGCCACGTACCCTCCCTCTCCCCTTAGCGTTCCAATCGGGAGCGGTGCTACTGGCTTCTCCTTCACTGCGTTGAGCATTTCATGCTGCCAGGAAGGAACATGGATCGGTAGACAATCGGTTGGATAGATTGGCCGATAAGTGGATTACCGGTTGGGTGGATTTTCGGATTGCAGTGAATCTGAGACGTGACAGCGCCGATGAAGTCAATCACATTCGCGTCCTTCAAGGGCGGTGCAGGCAAGACCACGGCGGTCATGGCGGTGGCATCGGTCTTGTCGCAGATGGGCAAACGCGTGGCCCTGATCGACGCCGATGAAAACTTCCCGCTGCTCGAATGGCGCGAGAACGCAATGAAGGCAGACACGTGGTCTGACGGCATCACGGTCCATGAAGCCGATGATCTGCGATCATTCGAAAAAGCCTTCGAGGAGGCCTCGCAAGCGGGTATCAGTTATGCCCTCATCGACACACGCGGCGGCGGATCGGAATTGAACAATGCCTGTCTGATCAACACCGATCTGGTCATCATCCCCTCGGCCCTGACCACGCTCGACATGACCCAGGCGCTGACGACCTTCGAACATGTGATCGAACTGCATCAATCGATGGCGATGGATATCACGACCGCCCTGCTCATCCAGCGGGTTCCGGTTAGAAAACTGACCGTCTCCCAAAGGCACGATCTGAACGCCTTGTCTGAACTACCGTGCTGCGAAACGCGACTGCACAATCGCGACGCGTTCGCCGCGCTTGGCAAGCGCGGACTGCTGCACCGTATCCATGCGCAGTTGAAGAACGATCCCGTGAAACGGATCAGCGCCGGTCACATTGCAGCCGCCATGGATGAAGCCCGGGCGCTGACGAACGATCTGCTGGAAGCACTCGATGAGAGCGTGGAGAAAAACTGATGGGGATCACCAAACCGCGTGGCTATGAGCATCCGAACAAGCGCAAGCGGCGCATATCGGAAGAAGAAACCGAAGGTCCCGCCCATGTTGAGGCACAGCGGATTCCCGAAAAGAAGAAAGGAGTGGGGAAGTGGCACGTCAAACCCCCGGCAGTTACGTCAGGAGCCGAGACCCGTAAGTGTGTTGTTGTGAGACTGTTGGTCTATCCACCTGCAAAGGGGCAGGTCGCCGTCTATGACGAGATGATCGAAGCCGGGATCGCGCCGCGGACCGCCATTCTTGGGCTGCTGAAACGCGGCTTTGGCGACTTCCACGCTGCGGTGTTGAAGCGCAGCATCAAGCCTCTCCAGTTCGATATTCTCTCGGACGAGGCCCCGATAGAAACGACGCGCCGGGTTAGTCCGGAGTTCATCACAACAGCAAAGTGCATCTTCGATCCGTTCGGCATCTTGTCCGATCGTGCCCTGGGCAGGACAATGGGCGAGACAATCATTGCCGCAGCGGATGGGGACGTTCGACGCGACTGAAGATCGGGATGACATGGCGGCCATATATGAAGTCCGGTGAGTTTCGGTTGCTGCCGCTCGGCATTCTCGGGATCGTGGCCGGCATCGCCGGCTATTGGAACGGGAACCTGTGGGTCGGGGCGCTTGGAACCCTCACAGTCATCATCGCTACCGTCGATCTGGTCCGGCCCCGATAGCTGTCTGATGGGTTGAAGAAGAACCCCTGACGCCTTGAAGACGCCAGGGGCTGGACTCCGGTTCAGATCGCGAATGTGTGGTTTTGCAGTTCATCGACGCGGTCATGTGCCAACTGGGCTTCGGTCGTCAGGCCGTCGAGGAATGCAGGGTGTTCGTCGGCCTCGAAGGCTTCCAGATACCGTTCGAATGCAAGGTCGGCCTGAAGTTCGGCGAGTTCGAGGGATTGCTGATAGGTCATGGGTCTTGTCCTTCGTCGGATTGTCTGTGAGGGAGTGGCGGCGGCCGGTTGGCCGCCGCCGGTTCCGGTCACTTCGCGTCTTTTGCGAAGGAGAGGACGTCGAAGTCCTGGGCGACGAGGTTCGTCGTGTAGACCTTCTCGCCATTCTTCTCGTAGGCGTTCGACTGGATCGAGCCCTGGAAGATGAGCTGGTTGCCCTTCTTGCCGACCTTGGCATTGGCGAGGCGCTTGCGAAGGGGTTCGGAGAAGACCGTGACGGTGTTCCAGTCGGTCGTTGAGGTCCATTTGCCGTCGTCGCCTTTGACCTGACGGTCGGATGCGACCGAGATGTGGGTGACTTTCTCCTGTGCGTTGATGCTGCCGATGCGGCCGATGATCTGGAATGTTGCGTTGTTGATCATGTCTGTCTCCAGTGGTTGGTGTTTCGATGGGTCGTGCCAGGGCAGACGGTTCCTGGACGGAACAATCACCGGAAGACGAAGTGGTGCGGCCCGCAGGCGATAGCCGAGGACACGGTTCGTCTGGAGCAGCGAAGCTGTTTAGTGATTTTTGCGGCCAGGGTTCTCTGCCACGTCCCATCTCACAAGAAACACAAGGCCACTGGAGACCGGCCCTGATCTGACGTTGCATGACAAGAGCTTTGTCCGCCGGCACTCACACCGCCTGGAAAGCCATCACACGCAAACAGAAGCCTCCTTCCTTCGGGTCGAAGAAGACGGCAAACCCATCAGAGATCTGAATCGATGGCACCGGAGCGATTCACCGAATTCGTTGGAAGCGTGAGTCCGCGCATGCGATGGATCGGCATGGGCATCACAGCATTCAACACCACGCTCTACCGGATCGATCCCGCCCGGAATATGAGCCGGTTCTACACGCTCTCCGTCCAGCCCAACCTGTTTGGAGGGCACTCGGTCTTGCGGAGTTGGGGACGGACCGGATCGGGCGGCAGGCTGCGCATCGACTTCTACAATGACGAGACAGCCGCAGGCCTTGCCCGTGATCGGCTTGTCACAGCAAAGACAAAACGCGGTTACGCCGATAGGTAATAGTGGTCCTGGACGCTAAGGACTGTGGTGTTCACACCAAAGCGTAACGGGTCTCTTCGGCAGTCAGGGATGCGCGCCGCCGGTCTTTGACCCGCACAGATTGCGTCGAAGCAATGCCCATCGAAGGACCGGCGGACTTTCGTCGATCCTGTACACCGCGATCAATCCTCGTCCGGTTCGACGCACTCCGGTCCCTGATTGCGCGAATTGTTCACATAGGCGCTGACACGATTGGCTGTCATCCAGTCGGAGGGACAGGGTTTCAGCATGTCATGGGCGATTTCGGGCGGGGCCTGGAACCAGTCATCGAGCTGGTCTGCCCCGAGTATAACGGGCATCCGGTCATGCAGGCTGCTCATGAAGTCGTTGGGTTCGCAGGTGATCGCCGTGCAGGACAGGATGACCTCGCCGGTTTCGCGATCCTTCCATTCGTCCCACAGGCCGGCAATCCGGAAGGCAGGCTCCTTGGTTGGAAAGATGTGATAGGGCGGATCGCCTTTCTTTCGTGGCCGTCTCCATTCGAAGAAGTTCATCGGAATGATGCAGCGCTGACTCCTTTTCCAAGGAGTACGAAACGTCGCCTTTTCGGTGATCGTTTCCGCCTTGGCGTTGTGAGTGGAGAATTTCTTTTCGGAAAGCGGCTGTTTCCACCAGGACGGGACCAGATCCCACCGCGCCTTTTCGATGCGGCGCTTGCCGTCAACTTCCCGCACGATATGGACGGTTGTGGTCGGCGCAACATTGTATCGGGGTTCGAGATTGGTGCCGGGTTTGGCACCAATGATCCCCGACAATTCGCATATGTCGCCCCAGGTGAGGCTCTGGTCACCACGTCCGCACATCACTTCACAATAAGCATTTTGCCTCGCGCACAAAATGCCCCAATGCGTCACCTTCAGGTGTTACTCGGGAAGTTTGGTACCCGCTATGCGGACCTTGCGGCGGTTCGAGAAAACCTCTGATGGGACTAGCTCTAATGCTCAGTCTCACAAAGCCCGTGGTCGGCAAGTGTCTCGATTACGGCGCAATCTGCGATGTTGCCAGCATCACATTTTGAGATGCGCTTTAATTCACGCTCCAAACGCCGAAGTTTAGCAATCCTGCCTTGAACGTCCTCAAGGTGCTGAACCGCAATGCTGTGTGCATCATGGCAAGGTTTTTCAGGGTGCTGGCTCAATTCCAGAAGCCCTTTGATATTCTCAATCGAGAAACCGAGATCACGGGAATGGCGGATAAACGACAGGCGATTTACACCCTCGCTGGTGTATCGGCGTTGATTGCCCTGCGAGCGCTCTGGCGCATCGATCAAGCCCATCTGCTCATAATAGCGAATGGTCGGAATCTTCACGCCCGTGCGCCTGGAAAGCTCCCCGATTGAAAGCATGAAAAAAGACCTCTTGAAGCTATAGTTACTAGAGACATTATATCGGTAATCAACACGATCTCAAAGTGGTTCAGAAACGATAATGGCAGGCTCCCACAACCATGTTGATCCCGATGCGGGCGACGCCCGTGTCTTCTGGGCGGTTATCGTCAATCTGGGGCTGACTGTTGCCCAAATCATTGGCGGAGTGCTGTCGGGAAGCCTCGCGCTGATCGCCGACGCCATTCACAATCTGTCGGATGCGCTTTCGCTCATCATTGCATTCTTTGCCCGCAGGATCGCGCGGCGGCCCGCCAATGAAACGATGACCTTCGGTTACGGACGGGCCGAGATCGTCGCCGCGCTCATCAACTATACGACGCTCATCGTCATCGGCCTGTATCTGACCTACGAAGCGATATTGCGGTTTTTCGAGCCGCAAGGTGTCGATGGCTGGCTGGTGGTCATCATCGCTGGAATCGCCCTTGCGGTCGATGCGTTGACGGCCCTGCTGACTTATTCGCTCTCGAAGCAGAGCATGAACATCCGCGCGGCCTTCCTGCACAACGTCGCCGATGCGCTCGGCTCGATAGCCGTCATTGTGGCTGGAACCCTCATCATCCTGTATGACTGGCGGCTGGTCGACCCGTTGGTCACGCTGCTGATCGCCGGATACATCCTGTGGCAATCCTTCGCGGAAATCGGTGCCGTTATCCGCATCCTGATGCTGGGAAGCCCTCCCAATCTGGATACCCGATCCGTGCTGCACGAAATCAAGAGCGCTGCAGGCGTGGCGGACGTCCACCATCTGCACCTGTGGCAGATGCAGGAGCATGAGAGTGCGCTCGATGCTCACCTCGTCATCGATGCCGGACGATGGAACGATGCCGATGCGATCAAGGAGACCATCAAAAAGGCTTTGAAAAGAAAGTTTGGAATTTCCCACACGACGCTGGAACTGGAGTGCAGCGAACACGCCTGCGTGGAACCCGAAACCATTGGGCACGATATCCGTACCGAACACCCGGCAGGTCAGAACCATGACCATTGAGCCACGCATTCTGATTCTGGCAACCGGCATGTTGGCTGGAGTCTACATGCTTGGCATGTTGCTTTGGTCGATTGCCCGGCCGGAGCGGCGAGTATGGCCGCCCGATCATGCAACGGCAGCTATCAAGTTTCGGGTCTGGTTCATAACCGTGTCGATCTTTGCTGCTGCATTCTTCCTTGGATTGCTGGACTGGAACCGCTTTGATTGGCCAGCATCAATGCGTTGGGGCATCGGCCTGCCGCTCATCATCATCGGCAATATCGTCGTCTGGCGCGGCGTCCACATAATCGGCATGGCTGCCACAAGCGGCGAGGCATCAGGATTGAAAGCGGACGGCCTCTATTGCTGGTCACGCAATCCGCAATACGTTGCCGATATGGTCATCCTGATCGGGTGGGGCATTCTCGCAGCCTCTCTCTGGACGTTGCCCATCCTCGCGATCGGTCTTGCCGTTCTTGTGGTTGCGCCGTTTGCCGAAGAGCCGTGGCTGGAAGAAAACTACGGGCAAAATTATCGTAATTACATGGCCCGCGTGCGCCGCTATTTCTGAGAAGAACCGCATCAAACCAAACTCAAAAGCATGATTGAGCGAGCAAAAACTTGGGCACGAGCCGTCAAGACAGACATTGTCGCGCTCTACATTGCCGCGAAAGATCCCCGCACACCATCGCTGGCAAAGTTCATCTCAATAGCGGTCGTTGCCTATGCTCTGAGTCCAATCGACCTGATACCCGACTTCATACCGGTCCTCGGCTACGTCGATGACCTGTTAATTGTCCCTCTTGGAATTCTGTTGGCCATCCGCCTGATCCCGCCAACGCTGATGGGCGAATTCCGGTCTCGCGCTTCCGATCATGAAAGGCTACCGAAGAGCCAAGCGGGTGCGATGGTCGTCATACTCATTTGGATGGCTGGGACGGGCGTGGCCGGTTGGTGGATATTTCATCGCATTTGACCGATCCCGTCGGCAGCCACTTTTGCGAAACGCGTTTAGCGGATTTGATGATTCGATTTGAATCGCGTCCGCTAAAGAAGGCTCGAAGCTGACATTGCAGCCGGGACAGTGATGTTGCGATCCATTCAATCTATCAGCCTTGTCAGTGAAAATCCCTGCTGTAGAAGAGCTTCTTCGCCTGCTCGCGCGGATGTCGCGCACCGGCGCCATAACGGGCATGTTGCGCCTTCACGACTGCCTGACTGACTTCTTCGGTCAGCGGCTTGCGGCCTTTGTCGTTCGACCGAGGCTCACGCTCTGGGACGGGACGCCTGACCTCGTCGGCATTGTCATGGGCCGGATCGATCCGGGCATCGGCCGCATCGGAATCGCCGAGCGCGTCGAGCATCCAGGACAGGTCCTCGATATGGGTCGAGATGACATGGGTAACGATGCCCTCGCGCTGCAGTTTGCCTCGTATCTTCAAGAGCCGCCCGGCCATGACCTGCTTGCGGAACTTCTCGAAGGTCTTGGGCCAGACGACGATGTTGGAGACACCGGTGTCGTCTTCCAGGGTCAGAAAGATGACGCCGCTTGCCGTGCCGGGGCGCTGCCGGGTGATGACCAGACCGGCAACCGTGATCCACTTCCCGTCCGGCGTGTCGCGCAGACCCGATGATGGTTCGAACCGGCCGATGTCGGCCCGCAGCAGCCTGACCGGGTGGTCGCGCAGTGTGAGACGCGTCGCGACATAATCTTCAAAGACTTCTTCTTCGCGCGACATCAGCGGCAATGGCGTCACGATGGAGGGCAGGTCCTCGCCGGCCTGCTCGAAGAGCGGCAAGGGCTTGTCGCCCCCAAGCCCCTTGACCTCCCACAATGCCTCCCTCCGGCTCAGCCCGTATTCGGCGAAGGCGTCGGCGGCTGCCAGCTTAGAAAGCGCGGCCCGGTTCAATCCGGCGCGGCGCCAGATCGCGTCGATCGAGCGATAGCCATTGCCGCGGGCGGCCGAGAGCCAATGCCCGTCTTCCTCTCTCAGTCCCTTGATCTGCCGGAAGCCGAGCCGTACCGCCAGCGACCCGTCGCCGGACGGTTCCAGCACATTGTCCCAATAGCTGTGCTCGACACAGACCGGCAGGACAGCGACATCGTGCTCGCGGGCATCACGGACGATTTGCGCCGGGGCGTAAAAGCCCATGGGTTGCGCGTTCAGCAGCGCGCAGCAGAACACCTCTGGGTGATGGCGTTTCAGCCAGGACGAGGCATAGACGAGCAGGGCGAAGCTTGCGGCATGGCTTTCGGGAAAGCCGTAGCCGGAGAAACCTTCGAGCTGGCGGAAACAGGCCTCGGCAAAGTCGAGGTCGTAGCCGTTACCGATGCAGCCGGTGATGAATCGGGTCTTGAAGGCCTCGACCGTGCCGGGACCGCGAAAGCTGCCGAGAGCCCGCCGCAGCTGATCGGCTTCCGTTGCCGTGAAGCCCGCGGCAACGATGGCGATCTGCATCGCCTGTTCCTGAAACAGCGGCACGCCCAATGTCTTGCCGAGAACCGGTTCGAGGTCTTGTGATGGAAAAACCACAGGCTCCTCGCCACGGCGCCGCTTGATGAAGGGATGGACCATATCGCCCTGAATGGGACCGGGGCGAATGATTGCGACCTCAATGACCAGATCGTAGAAGGTGCGCGGGCGCATGCGGGGCAGAAAGTTCATCTGCGCCCGGCTTTCCACCTGAAACACCCCGAGTGTGTCGGCGATGCACAGCATGTCGTAGACGGCCGGATCCTCCTGCGGGATGGTGGAGAGGGCGTAGTCGAGCCCCTTCCAGCTGCGCAGGAGATCGAAGGCCTTGCGGATACAGGTGAGCATACCCAGTGCGAGCACATCGACCTTCAGCATGCCGATGACATCGATGTCGTCCTTGTCCCATTCGATGATGGTGCGGTCGTCCATGGCGGCATTCTCGACCGGGCAGAGCTCGTCGAGGCGGCCGCGGGTGATGACGAAGCCGCCGACATGCTGCGACAGATGCCGGGGAAAGCCGATGATCTCTTGGATCAGCTCGAGTGTCTGCCGCAGACGCGGATCGCGCGGGTCGAGCCCGGCCGCCTTCACGCGGTCTTCCGCAACGTCCGACCCCGACACGCCCCAGACCTGGCTGGACAGGGCGGAGACGGCATCGACGGACAGTCCCATCGCCTTGCCGACCTCCCTGATCGCGGCACGTGAGCGGAAGTGGATGACCGTCGAGCAGATCCCGGCGCGGTGGCGTCCATATTTCCCGTAGATGTGCTGGATGACCTCCTCGCGCCGCTCATGCTCGAAATCGACATCGATGTCGGGCGGTTCGTTTCGCGCGGCCGAGATGAAGCGCTCGAAGACCATGGTGATCACATCGGGTGAGGCTTCGGTAATGCCGAGCGCGTAGCAGACAGCGGAGTTGGCGGCGCTGCCCCGCCCCTGACACAGGATGCTCTTGGAGCGGGCGAAGTCGACAACGTCATGGACGGTGAGGAAATAGCGCGCATAGTCGAGTTCGCCGATCAGCGTCAGTTCCTTCTCGACGAGTGCGCGCACATGCAGCGGCACGCCGTCGGGATAGCGGCGCAGCAGGCCCTGTTCCGTCAGATCGCGCAGGCGCTCATTGGGATGGCGGCCGTCAGTGATCTCATCCGGGTATTCATATTTGAGTTCATCCAGCGAGAAGGTGCAGCGCTCTGCGATGACGAGTGTGTTCGAAACGGCCTGCGGATAGTTGCGGAATATCCGGCGCATCTCGAATTCCGACTTGAGACGCCGTTCGGCGTTCGGCAAGGCAAGACGGCCGAGCCTGTCGATACTGATCTTCTCGCGAATGCAGGAAAGCACATCGGCCAGCCGCTTGCGCCGCCCGTGATGCATGAGAACATCTCCGATGGCGACGAGTGGCACACCGGCCCGCTCCGTCATAGCGGCCCGGCGTTCGAAATGCGTCTCGTCATCGCCATCGTAGCGGGGAGCGATGCCGACAAAGACATCGTCACTGAAAGCTGACTTCAACTGCTCGGCCATGGCGAAGGCATTGGTGTCGCCCGAGACGATGAGTACACAGTCCTCGGCCCATTCGACGACATCACCGATATCGATCTCGCATTGTCCTTTAGCTGTCCGCCTTTTGCCGATCGTGAGCAGCCGGCAAAGATTCCCGTAGCCTGCACGAGTCTTGGGAAAGGCGAGGAGGTCTGCGCCATCGGTCAGGACCAGCCGGACTCCGACTAGCGTGCGGACACCCAGCTCCTTACCGGCACCATGGGCGCGCACGATTCCGGCAAAACTGTTGGTGTCGGTTATGGCAACCGCTGCGAGACCCAGCTCGCTTGCACGCGCGACATATTCCTCCGGATGGGAGGCCCCCGTCAGGAAGGTGAAGTTGCTCGTGATGCAAAGCTCGGCATAGCTCACGGGAACCGTCCCGCAACAAACCAGTCTGAGGTTTTAAGACCCGGATAGGTCAGCAGCCACAATCTCAGTCCGGACGTGGTCTGCACCCGCCAATAGTCGCGCTGCGGAGTACTGTCTTCGCGCCACCATTCGCCCATCAGCCGCTCAGGCCCGCTGGCCTTTTCGGTTGTGAATATCTGGTGCCGCCACTCGAACTTTCCCGGTGGGCGTCCAGGCTCTATGGCGCTCAGCGGTTCGGGGCGGCGATAGAGCCTGATCGGGCGGTTTCGTGGGGCCGGCTGCCAGACCGGCGGAGCGTCCCGGTTGATTGCTTCGACGGAAGTGAACTCCAGTTCCGGAAGATGGCTCTCCGAGGGTGCCCATTGGCGCACGCGATCGAAGCCAAGCCGGTTGCCAAGCGTCGCCACGATCCGTGCCGCGCCGTCTTCATCCTCTCCCTTGCTCGCGAAACCTGTTTGCCGCGGCTGCACCGGTTCGACGTGATCGGCGGCCAGCCGGAACCAGTCCGCGCCGAACTCTATTCTAAGCTCGTCGAGGGGCCGTGCGAATTGCTGCAGAAGGGCCGCCGGATCATGGGTCGGTTTTGCAAAGCCGACGGTGATTACATGATCGCCCGTATCGACGCAGCGCACGGTCAGATGATAGCGGCGCGCGCCTTTTTGCGCTTGGGCAAGGCGGGAGCAGACCGATGCGGCGAGTCTTTCGAGAACACCTGTCAGGTCGTCGAGCAGGCCGATCGGATCGGGCAGTGTCATTCTCGCCGCATAGACCGGATCGGCGCTGCGGGGCGTCACCGGATCGGGTGTCTGACCCACGGCCCGTGACAGTGTTGCCGTCAGATCGAGCCCGAAGCGCCGCGCCAGCTCAGAGGACTTGACCGAATAAAGCTGGCCGATCGTCCTGATGCCGGTACGGCGCAGGTCTGCAGTGGTATCCACCGGCAGAGCGAGTGCGTCGAGCGGCAGGTCACGCAGGGATTCGATTGTCCTGCCGGGCGGTGCGATCTCGACCCGGCTTTGACCGAACCGTGCCAGGGCCCGGGCGGCGCCTTTCGTATCGGCGATGCCAATCCGGGATTCGATCTGCAAGTCCTGTAGGCGTTGGCGGGCGCTTTTGCCCATCCCCTCTTCGCCGCCGAAGAGATGCGCGCATCCTGTGATATCGAGCAGCAAGCCATCGGGCGGATCGGGTGAGACCCATGGCGACAGGTGATCGGCCCATCGCCACAGCCCGCGCAGCATTCCCGCTTCGCGCACCGGATCGTGAGGTTCGGTCAGGAGATCCGGGCAGATCGACCGGGCATCGGGTACGGACAGGCCCGCTGTCAGTCCGGCGGAGATGGCAGCATCGCTCAGATGGGTCAGCCGCCAGGCGCTTTTGATCTCGGCGATGACCGCGAAGGGTCCCTGAATGCGCGCGTCGCCGCAGCGCATGAGCCGGTCAAGGGGAAGGCGCGGCAGCCAGATGGAGAGTACCCGTTTTCCACGGTTTGCCATCTTCGCCTCCCGACCAGGTCACATGCCATGCCCCGAGGTCACCCTGCCTGCTCTTGATGCATCGCCAGTGCCAGCCACCGGCAGGTGTTTCGACCGCTGTGCACACCCATCTCGTCTGTGCCGCCGAGGTATGCGCCCGCCCGGAAATCAGGGTGAGACCGAGAGCGCCCGTCTCTTCCGCTGCGATCTGAAGGCGGCGGCTCGCCGTCAGGTCCGGGCCGTCGCGCAGTTCCATCACGACGCAGCAGCTGCCGGGCGCCCTGAGCGCCTGTTCCCCGGCCCATAGAACTTCGTTGCGGGTTGTGCCGACTGTCAAAATGATGCGGGCAGGATCGAGAAAGGCCTGCAAAGCGGTCGGTGCCAGGGACTCCACGTCATGCGCAGGCCCGATCCAGACGACATGACCGGACAGCCGCGACGCGACGATAATGGCGAACATGTCGGCGCTGTCGCCCAACACCTCATGCACCCTGCCCTTGCGCAGCCGAAGGGGACCGGCGATCAGCAGATCGCCATGATGTCTGGGCGCAATAGTCTCCCCGGCGCTCGCGAGAGCACCCTGATGTTGGCCGATTTCGGTCATAGGTTCTTGTTTTGTTCTTTTTGACGGCAAAGAGTCAAGAAAAATCGTTCGGCTGAGCGGAGATGCCAAACGAGACCGGCCAGACTGCCAATCAGAAACGCCCAATCCAGATCCCGGATTCAAACGACAAAGTTGATCGTCGCCTCGGTCCCGGTTTTGCTCTCCTCGAACGTCATCGAAACCGCATCAGCCTCGGCGTCGGACATTCGTCTGAAAAGCCTGTCGCGAGCATTGTCTGGTTCGCCTTTGACGTAGATCTGAGTGGTCAGCAGTTCGCGGTTCCCGTCAAATATCTTTACATGGATATGTGGCGTGCGGCCGGAATATGGGGCCGGCTTGATCGTGCGGAACACGTAACTCCCATCATCATCGCTTATGTCGTGGCCGAAACCCTGGAAGGCTCCGTCAAAATTGGCACTGCCGCGATCACGCGGATGCATGTAGTTGCCATTCATATCGCATTGCCAGATCTCGATGCGATGTCCTGCAAGAGGCTGTCCGTCACTGTCAGTGATTGTCCCGCGCAATGTGAAGACTTCGCCACCGGCCTCTTCAACAAGCCCCATGATCTTGACGAGATCGTTGTCGTCATCCGGCTTTCGCATCGCCGGGGTTGGATAATACGGACCCTCGGTGGCACCGGGCGTCATCACAGCCGCTGTGGCCTTGCCGCCCAACGTGCTGATACCCATAAGTCCTGCAATTCCGGCGAGCAGGCTCCGGCGTGAATTCATGTGTGCTGGCATCGTAAAATCCGTTGAACAATAGTGGAGACTGTCACTTCACCGATCATGCCAGTTAATTGTGGACTTAACGCGGTAGGTCTCAGCGCTAATCTGTCAACAGCGTGGATGGCGATCTCGACGATCGACTTGCGGCTGGTTTGCCCTTGGAGCGCTGGTCGGCAGGTGTTCGTACCAGGCCGCTATCACTCGCCGTTAACGATAGCTGGAACATATCGGCACTGTCGCTCTGAATCTCGCGAACACGCCCCTTGCGCGGCCAGACAGGCCCGGCTACCTCAAGGTCACCGCGGTGGCATGGGGCAATAGTATCTCTCACGCTCGCGAGGGCGATCGGTTATGTGCTAGTTCGGCTGCATAGCTCTTGTTTTGTTCTGTCATAGCACGTGAGTCACGAGAAAATTATCCCTGCCACCAATAAAACTCCTAAGTCCCACCGCGCTGGCCCTGGCCGAACGTAACCGAACAACCCTTTCTGTGACGGCCATTATTCTGCCGCAGATCAGTCAATCAGGAGCAGACATGCAAAGTTACCGATTAGAAGAGTTCAACAAACCGTTTGTTGCGACCGAGTCATCGACGCCGGTTCCTTGCGGGAAGGAGGTCGTTGTCGACGTCAGCGCGTGTGGCCTCTGTCATAGCGACGTTCATTTGTATGAAGGTTTTTTTGACCTTGGTGATGATGCGAAAGTAGACGCCACGCGGATCGTGGATCCTCCCCGTACCCTGGGTCATGAGATTGTCGGCACAGTCAGCGCAATTGGACCAGATGTGAACAACGCGAGAATTGGCGACAAAAGGGTGATTTTCCCGTGGATCGGTTGCGGTCAGTGTGGAATTTGCGAACGCGGTGATCAGCATTTGTGCAACCGGCCAGCGGCGCTTGGACTTCATCGCGATGGGGGGTTTGCAACACAGGTACTCGTACCGGATGAGGAATACCTCATCGATTTTGGACCATTGCCGGAGGCGCAGGCCTGTACCTATGCCTGTTCGGGACTGACTGCATATAGCGCGCTGAAGAAAGTGATGCCATTTCCGAAAGAAGGGTCGCTTTTGATCATTGGTGCTGGCGGCGTTGGACTTTCCGCCATCCGTCTAGCCAAATCGCTGGATCTGCCAGCACCGTTAGTTGCCGAGATTGATCAGACCAAGTGGGAACTGGCGAAAGAAGCAGGCGCAGCGGATGTCATTGATCCGACTGCCGCCGGCGTGATTCGTGATGTCATTAAGTTAACCCGTGGAGGTGTTCAGGGGGCGCTGGATTTCGTCGGTTCGGGCTCAAGTTTTGACTTGGGGTTCAACACGCTGGGCAAGGCAGGGACGCTTGTCTCAGTTGGCCTGCTTGGCGGCGCTACTAAGATTTCACCTGCGATGATTTCGATGAAAGCTGTAAACCTTCGCGGTTCCTATGTCGGAAGTTTGGAGGAGATGCGTGAGCTCATGGAAATTGCCCGTTCGGGTAACTTGCCAGATCTTCCAGTGTCGACAAAGCCGATGACTGAGGTCAATGAGGCACTTCAGTCACTGCGCAACGGACAGGTCCGAGGTCGCATAGTAATGCTTCCTTAATAGTGGCCGTTGGACACCGACCGAATCTCGCGTTGGCATAGATTTTCTTCATGCTGCCAATTTCTTTTAGCCCTAAGATGCGTCGCGCCTCGGTCCAGCTGGCCACGGGCCATTCGTACTTTTCGCAAAGTTCTGTCAAATGGCGGTTTAGAACGGCATTTGACGGTGAGAGCGTATCGCGATCAAGGCGCACATTGTCTTCGAGACCTGTGCGCGCATGTCCGCCTGATGATACAGCCCATTTGTTCAGCGTCAGTCGCTCGGCACCAATGCCCGCCGCGCACCAAGGTGCAATTGCGCCGAAGAGCCGATTGATCGTCTGAATGTAAAATTCGAAAACCTCCCGGTCGACTGGCATGGCTTTTTCCACGCCCATGACGAACTGCTCGTTGGGCGTGTCCTTGATCCGCCCGTCAGCACGCATCTTCGCCACGCTGGAATTCGAGTTGCTCGACCGGCGCAAGGTCCAGACCAAGACGGAAGCGCTTATGGCGATCTTCGAGTTCATCGAGGGATGGTACAATCCCACCTGACGCCATTCCGCGCTCGGATACCCGTCACCCATAGCCTACGAAAAAAGGCAGGCTGAACGGCTAGTATCTGCTAGCGTGCAATCGTCCGCGAAACCGGGGGAACTCCAACTCTAGATTAGTTTCGTTCCACCTCCTGGAGATAAGGCAAAACCGTACCCGGCTTTGAAACAATCGCGCGCACGTTCGCGTAGCGAGAATACCCAAATTGCCGATGATATGCATCGAACGAATCAGATTTATGATGTCATTTTGTCTCACTTGGGGACATTTGACTCTAATCTCAGCGCTACTGAAAAGAGTCAGCATGCAAGCTTTTCAAACTCACATGTCGTCGGGTCACTAGACTTCATAAAACCAGAGAAGAATTTTTCCAGGGTTGCGAATTCAGTCAGTGGCAGGATTTGGGCGATGAATTGGTCAGGCCGGATGACCGCTAAAGCGCCTGTCGAACGATTGATGTTGCGCATATGAAAAATGTCGGCACCTCCCTCGAAATCCGGCGTGAAGATCTTCTCGTAGTCCGTGAGCTGGAAAACGCCTTTTCTGGGCAGTAACAACTTGGGCATCTGAGAGAGATCGAGTTCACGATGAGATCGTTGGAAAACTGCAAGTGTTTCGATCATGGAATCGGACTCTGCGCTTTCATGGGTGTATTTGGCGAGAGGTGATTGTGTTGAAGTCTCCAGAAACCGACACAGGTTTGAAATCGCCCCGTTCTCCTGGCCGTGATCGCGTTCATCTGCAAATGCAATCAGGCGCCATCTCCCATCCGCCCGTAGGGTTTCTGCGAGTTGCATGGGTTTTGCATCAGCCAGTCGGATCACTGGTGCGGAGTGAAATCTCTGACCGACCCTAAGCCCACAAGCATGCGCCTGATGAACATCGCTTCCAACGATCAGTGAGCTGTCATAAGTTGTCTCTACCCCAGCCGTGTAGCGCCCGTGCTTTTGAAAGTAACGTTGAAATTCTGCTTCTTCTTCCTCAGTGCTCGGCTTCTTGATGAACAAACGTGCCATGTCACGGTCGAATTCGATCAATTCCCGAGCCTTGGCCTGACGCTCTTCGGAATACGTGTTCAGCAAGTTCGGTTTCGCCTGTCCTTTGAGAACTGAGGCCAGCTTCCAGCCGAGGTTAAATGTGTCTGCCATTGAGACGTTCATGCCCTGTCCCGCTTTTGGGCTGTGGGTGTGGCATGCATCGCCAGCAATAAAAATATGCGGGCTCTTATTGGCCCGCTCCGATCCGGCAACATCGTCGAACCCGTCGCAAACCCGCTGTCCGATTTCGTAAGCCGACCACCAAGCCACTTGCTTCACTTCGAATTTATATGGCGAAAGGATCGCCTGTGCCTTCTCTTCGAGGAATTCCGGCGAAACCTTCCGGTCGGAGGCGCGCTCGTTGCCGTGCAGCTCATCCAGCTCGATATATAGACGCACCAGGTAACCGCCTTCCCGCGGTATGATGAGAATACTCCCCGCGTCTGCGGACTGGATGGCGGATTTCAACCGGATGTCGGGAAAGTCAGTAGTGGCAAGAACATCCATTACCCCCCAAAGTTGGCGTGCTGCTTCGCCCCGCAGTTCATATCCCATCGACTTTCTGACAGTACTGCGCGCGCCATCACATCCCACTACATATTTTGCATAAACCGTTTCCTGTTGACCGGGTTTATCGAGGCAATCGAAAACGGCTATTGATGGGTAATCGGGATCACCTGTTCGAACAAGCGAAATTAGTTCGCGTTCGTAGTCAGGCTCAAGCCGCGACGGGGAGTTCTTCATCATTTCCAGGTAGAAGTCATGAACCCGGGCCTGATTGAGAATAACGTGCGGCTGGTGTGAAAGGTCATCCTCAACATCTTGAATCCGATCAGCGCGGCGAATTGTTCGGTTTTCTGCTCCCGGTCGCCAGAAGGATGTTTCATTGACCCAATAGGATTCCTTGAGAACCTTTTCGACGAAACCGAACGCTTCAAACATTTCCATTGAACGGCAGGCAATGCCATCGGCTTGGCCTACTTCCAACGGGCCAGCCTTGCGATCGAATATCCTAATATTCAAATCACCAATGGCCGCCAGCTGAGCTGCCAATGTCAGGCCGGCCGGACCACATCCAACAATCGCTACGTCAACCTTGTCTCGACAGAATTCAGGGCGTTCCTCAGGATGCGAGATACTCGGATCGCCGGGAGTGAATCCGTTCAAATGGTACTGCATCGTTTGCTCCGGGCCTTGAAATCAGATGTTAGTATGTATACTTATTAAAATGCTCGGTCAACGCTCTTATGGAATGTTCTCTTTAGTCTATGATTTTATCAAATGCCCACGGACTACAACGGGAGCAAAAAAGCAGTCCGGACAAGATAACAGAACGTGCACAGAGCCGCTGAGCTTTAGATCGGGCAGCAGCGGATGATTGAAATCGTTTCCCTAATGCTTCCGATCTTCACGATGATCGGGATGGGCGCACTATTTGTTCGTCAGCTTTGGTTCCCGCCCGACGGTTTGCCTGTTCTCAACCGATTTGTGATGAATGTCTGCATACCGGTCCTGCTCTTCTCTGCCGTCATCAACGGGGGTTCCCTCGCGACGTTTTCCTGGACAAACGCAATGGTGTACGGAGTATCGTCGCTTCTTGCTTCATTCTTGTTATGGGCGGTGCTGCGCGTCGGGCTAGGTGGCCTGCAATCGCAAAGTATCATCCTCGCCATGGGTGCAGGTGCCGCGAACAGCGTGTTCCTCGGGTTTCCGGTCGCCAGTATGATCCTGCCTGAACGCGCCGCCGAAATCTTCTCTTGGGTCGTGTTCGGTGAGATCGCGATCGTCTTTCCAGTGATCACCTGCCTGGCTCAAGGTTTCTCAAATGAAGAGGAAAAGGGTCTCTATCTGATCCTGCGTGCATTGGTGTTGAACCCAGTCTCTCTGGGACTGATTTTTGGCTTCTTGTTCCTTGGATCGGGGCTCAGCTTGCCGACTTGGCTTCAGCAAGTTGTCGGTTCCATCGTCGTCGCAGCTCCGTTTATCGCCTTGTTTGTCATTGGCGGCACGCTGCTTCAGTTTCGGATTTCTAGAACAGGACCGCGAGTGGCTGCCATTACCTTCGCCAAACTCATTATTCACCCGCTCTGTGTTGGCGCAGGATTCATTGTGGTCTTTGGATGGGATGATGCCGTGGTTCGCGAAGCCTTACTTTTTGCATCCATGCCTTTGTTCTTGAGCTATGTGGTATTCGCGGCACGGCATGACGTGGACGAGGTGGCGGCTTCGGCCATTGTTCTTTCGACAGTCCTCGGGGCGGTGAGCTTTACGGTTCTGCTCGGGCTTCTCTTCTGATGAAGACCGCCGATTTGTTGACCTGAATCAAAGCGCACTTACTAAATTGTGCCTAGGTTGGTTCCATGGATGGATTGGAGAAAGCCTATGTTTTTCCGGAAAATTGACGAAAGTTGTGCGCTCACACAAGGAATGGCAGAGCGTCTTGGTGCCGACGTGCCCGGCACCGTTTCGCTAGACCCTGTAACAGAAGCCGCCATTTACAGGACCGCCGTTCTGCAATGTGCTGCGTGCAAGGAGCACAAAGCGTGCAAGAAGCTACAAGCTGAAAGCGTCAAACTGGACGCGGCCCCCCGACTACTGCCGCAACTGGTAGCCGATTGAGATTGGAATCTATGAACGGGCTCTAAAGGGCCTGATTTCGTTGTCATTCCCAAATGCAAACCGTCGCAGATACGGCGATGCAATCAGGTCATGGGGAAATCCGAGTATTGGCGCAGTTTCGCGTGCAATTCTTTCCAAGACGTCCCGGTCCAATTCACCCGCTCCTGCTGCAAGCGTTTCGCGCAACTGGCTCGCAGTCCGGGCGCCAATCAAAGGAATTACACCGCTGTCCAGCCCTCTGCCCATCAGCCAACGCAAGGCAAGCTCGGGCAGAGAATGTCCGACATCCTGAGCGATGAGTGACAGGCTCTCCACTGCTTTTTGAATCTGATCCGGGATCTTTTCAGACGGCCTTCTTTTGGGAGAGCTTCCGCCACTGAGGGCACCCGCAGCCATGGCACCCCACCCCACAACCCCCAGGTCAAGGGCGGCTGCCATTGGCAGGATCTCTCGTTCGGCGTCTCTCGCGACAAGCGAGTACTCGACTTGTACCGCGATCGGTCTCGCCCAGCCGCGAAGCTCGGAAAGTGTGACTGCTCGGCTTACCAGCCACGCAGGCACATCAGAAAACCCGAAATAACGGACCTTGCCAGCAGAAATGAGGTGTTCGAACGCCTTCAGTATCTCGTCCAGTGGCGTTGTTCCGTCCCAAAAATGAAGCCAGAGAAGATCGATGTAGTCGGTTCCCAGCCGCGTTAGAGAGGCGTCGACCGAATTCACCATTGTACGAGCGCTGTTTCCCCCGGCCAGAACGTGCGGATCAGGTGATGCGGTGTACTTGGTCGAAATGACAAAACGCTCGCGCTGATCGGCGATGAATTCCCCTACAATCGTCTCGGCCGCACCCCCGGCATAGTTTGGAGCAGTGTCAATCAGCGTGCCACCATGATCCGCGTAAGTCACAAGGATTTCGTGGGCTTCATTGCGATCTACGCCCCAATCCTTTGTCTCACCGAAGTTCAGCGTTCCAAATGCAATGTCCGAAACCCGAAGGCCGGAATAGCCCAACAACCTGTATTTCATGAGGACGGCCTTGCTTCCGCGATTGGGGTTCCCAATTCGGCACACCGCTGCAACAAGGGCGAGATCTTCCAGGCTATCGGATCCTCCTTTGCCAACTCATTCAGCTGGGCTACGATCGCCTCGGCTCCGATGGTGTCCGCATGGTGCATCAATCCCCCGCGCCAACGCGGAAACCCGTATCCGAACACCGATACCAGGTCGATATCATGCGCAGATGCGGCGATGCCCTCGTCAAGAATGTCAGCCGCTTCGTTGATCATGGCCAGAAGGAGTCTCTGCCGGATCTCATCTGATGAATAGTCCGTCCGCGTGCGGCCTTCAAAGTGGGACTCTTCGATTGCGAGATCGGCAACGATTGGATCTTCGACCTTGCCGCCACCACCGGGGTACCGATACCACCCTGCCCCGGTTTTCTTGCCCAGCTTACCGAGTTCGACGAGACGGTCTGCAATCCGTACATAGCGCCGGTTGGGATCGCGGGTGGCATCTTGGCGTCGGCGGTTTGCGTGGGCAATATCCAGTCCCGACAGATCCTGCGCCTCGTAGGGGCCCATAGCATAGCCGAATTCGACCATTGCTTCATCGACCTCCCAGGGTGTCGAGCCATCCATAAAGACCGTGTCGGCAGCCTCGCGATACCGTGCCAGTATGCGATTGCCGATGAAGCCATCGCACACACCCGCGAGAACCGGGATTTTCCGCAGGCGCTTTGCCAGGGCAAACCCGGTTGCCAGCGCCGCGTCTCCTGTCGCGTCGGCGTTGACGATCTCCAAGAGTTTCATGATATGGGCCGGGGCAAAAAAGTGCAGGCCCACAACACGGGATGGATTGGTCACTGACGCGGCAATCTCGTTCACGTCGAGATAGGATGTGTTGGTAGCAAGAATGGCGTCGTCGGGTAGAGCCGCAGCCAATTTGGTAAAAACCTCCCGCTTGACCTCCATGGATTCAAACGCGGCCTCGACAGCCAAAGTGGCCTGGCTCGCCATTGAATAGTCATCGGTCAAGATGAGGCGTTTGCGGTGATCCTGTGCTCTATTGGCATCGATTAGACCACGCTCCGTGCTGGCGTTGATGATCTTGTCGATGTTGCTCTCGGCACGGGCCACGCCGTCAGCATCGGTCTCGAGCAACGTTACGGACAACCCGGCGTTGAGCAAGGCGTAAGCAATCCCAGCACCCATCGTTCCGCCGCCTACGACCGCAATCTGCTCCAATTCGCGCGGTAGCTCGGTTAAACTATCGGGAGCTTTTGCAGCGCGTTCCGCAAAGAATATGTGGCGCAGAGCTTTCGCCTGTTCTCCCTCTCTCAACTCTAGGAAGGCCGCGCGTTCGATGGGCAAAGCTTCATGAAATGGCCGCGCAAGCCCCTCTTCAATAACGTCGATCGCGCGTAACGGTGCGATCTGCCCAGCCATTTTGGTTTCGGCCCGCTCGCGGGCGGCCGCAAAGGCGGCTGCGTCTGCCTCTGGCGCCGGCAATTCCCACGTTGGGACAATGCATCCAAGCTCTTCGGTATTGACCATGAACGCAGCTTCGACGGGGTTCTCATCAACGTCGTGAACAAGCCCGGCTTCAAATGCGGCCAGCGCTGCAAGGGGTTTGCCACCAGTGATCATATCGAGCGCTTTTCTCAGACCGACCTGGCGCGGCAGGCGCTGCGTGCCTCCGGCGCCGGGGATCACCCCGAGCGTAACCTCGGGTAGACCAATTTGAGCGCCCGGTGCCATAATCCTCATCCGGCACGCTATGGCAATTTCAGCACCCCCGCCAAGTGCCACGCCGTTTATTGCCGCTATCCATGGCACGAAACTCTCGTCGATAGCATTGAGAACATCGGACAAGTGCGGTTTCATCGGTGCCTGATCGAATTCCTTTGCATCGGCTCCCGCTGCGAAGATCCGGCCAGCTCCTGACACAATGACACGATCCAGCATCTCTTTTTCGGCCCATGTGACAGCATCCAGAAGACCCTGGCGTACGGACAAACCTATGGCATTGACCGGCGGATTGTTGATTTCAACATAACCTACGTTGTCTTCACGGCGTGTCGTCACGCTCATAGTTACTCTCCTAAGCAAAATGGGCAGTTCCGTGTTACTTCGAAACAGGTCTGATAATTTCATTGGAGCGGATCAGACCGGATAATTCCGACTGACTGGCGTCGAGCGACTTGCCGCTTGTGTCCAGGACGTAGTCCGACTGGGCGTAGTAAGCTTCGCGCGCTTTCAGAATTTCGCGAAGCTGAACCAAAGCCATTGGATTGCCCTTCATGGGGCGAACATCTCCTTGGGCGCGGACTCGATCCATGTGTTCGCCATCGGAAGCTTTCAGCCATACTGTGTGAAAACGTGATAGCAAATGATAAAACGTGTCTTGATCTGCCACGACTCCACCGGCGGCTGCCACAATTGCCCGGTCCCATTTTTCAACGATGTTGTTCAGACTGTCTGCTTCGAGCTGGCGATAACCTTCCTGACCATACAGCGCCATAATCTCGCCGACAGGCATTCCGGCGTTTGCCTCAATCTCGCGGTTCAGTTCAATAAAAGGTGCATCGAACTGTTCGCTCATCAGTGCTCCCAACGTGGATTTTCCGGCACCCCGGAGTCCCACAAGACAAATCCGTTCAGCCTTTTGCACACGCAACTGTTCCGGATCGAGCACGTTCAAAACTCTCGCACGTGTCACTGCATCGGCTTGCCGATACAATTGGGCAATTTGCCGAAGTTCATTTCCTTGCGGATCTTCATCAATCAAGAAAAATTCGATTGGTGTTTTAAGCGCAAGTGCAACTTTCTTGAGTAAGCCAATGGAGATATTGCCGTCACCACCTTCCAGTTTTGCGAGGTAGCGCGGCGATACGCCCGATCGTTCAGATAATTCACGGCGAGACATTCCCAACGATTTTCGGGTCTTGCGCACGCGATTTCCAACATGTTGGATTAACAAGGCAATCGACACTCCAGCATCGGTGTCGTCAATTGCGGCCTGGTCGGTCTTTCCCGCAATCTCCAGCATGAACTTCTCCTTCGCGTCGGGCGCAGCTACGCTATGCCATCGGAGTTGCTGCCAAGCGTTTTGGCAGCGCCCGTTCGACGATTTCTCGGAATTCCTGAGGAGGTTTCCGTTTCGCAAGCTGATCGGCAATCGTGAACACGCTGACCGTGCGGGTGGAAAAGCACAATTTACCATCCTGCTCGGCGTCCACGCGGAAGATGATGGATGTTTCGCCAAGCTTTTCCGGCCAAACATGGCAGTGCAAAATATGGCGGGGTGTGACCGGCTGGCGAAAATCCATCTCCAGTCTCACAAATGGCGTTCCCAAGTTGCGGTCCAGTTCCATTTGGAACCAGCCATCGCCATCCAGATGCGCTTCCCACCACCCATTGATCGCATCCAATGCAAACCAGGGCAAACGCGCGGTGTAGACGATCTTGGCCGGATCGCAGTCGCCCCATGTCACATTGATTTTGTGCTCATGGGCCGAGTCTGGCCGGTCCTCCATATCAGTAGGTCTCGACGTGGTAGCGACCCTCTTCGCGCATCACATCACGAAGATTGCGCCACTGCTGACCGATTGATTCAGAGATATTGGTGAAGGCCTTTTCGACGCCTTCCTCCATCTCTTTCAGGCCGCAAATGTAGATATGCGTTTTAGGGTTCCCTAGCATTTCCGCGACAATGTCTTCTTCGACACGCATGCGGTCCTGTACATATTCCTTGTCTTGGCCGGGCATCCGGCTGAATACGAGATGTTTCTGCAGAAGCGAAGAAGGGATCTTGTTGAGGGGACCAAAGAAAGGCAGACTGTCTGGTGTTCTCGCGCCAAAGAACATGACCATGCCGCCGTTCTTCTTTCCGACAGTGCGCTGACGAGCCATTGTAAACGAACGCATCGGCGCCGAACCGGTCCCAGTGCAGATCATCAACAGGCGTGCATCGGGGTCAGATGGCAACAGGAAGGTCGCCCCGAAAGGTCCCGTCACATTGACCTTGTCACCCTTTTCCAAATCACAAACGTAGTTGGAGCAAACCCCTCCTTCTTCACGCTTCACGGTCAAAGAAACATTGTGATATCCGGGGCGTTCCCCGTCGCGTGGGCTGGATACCGAGTAGAGACGTGGCAGATGTGCCTTGCCGTCGGCATCGGTGCCGGGCGCAATGATGCCTAACGACTGCCCTTCGAGGAAAGGAAATGGTTTTCCTTGAAAGTCCAGGATGATGTGGCGCACATCTGCGTCCGAACCCTTCGAAGTCAGCCGATAGTTTCCTTGCACGACGGCCTCTACCGGGTTTCCGAGATTGTAGAGGTTCACCGACGGCTTGGAGGCTGTCGCCGGGGCCGTGGCCTTGCCGCCCGCCCCTGCATGTGCCTCTGCCAGCAAGGCTGCAATCGGATCTTCTCCGTCTTTCTCGCCGGCTTCCGCAACCTCAGCCTGACCGATCTCGCCTTGCTCCGGCAGCTCCATCCAACTGTATTGTTCTTCGAGCGAATAGGGCGCTTCAACAACGCGCCATTCATCAATGGAGCCGGTCGGGCAGACCGGGATACAATCCATGCAGAAGTTGCAAGATTCAGCTTTGACGACGACGTTGTTGTCATCATGCTCAATTGCGCCAACCGGACAGGTCATTTCGCAAGTGTAGCAGCGTATGCAGATTTCGGGATCGATCAGATGTTGCTTGAGGGGTTCGCTCACAACCGTACCTCCTTTTGGCCGTCGAGGATCTCCGGCAAAAGCCCCATCTGGATCACGTCTGAGCAAATCCCTGTGCAGTTTTCGCAATCCATGCAGCGTTTACGGAGTTTCGCGACCGGGATTGGTGAATTTGGCACTATGACTGTGCGCTCAATAATCATCGTTTGCCTCCCAAACATTAGCGCGGGAAGGCCGCTGGGGGCCTTCCCATTTTCAGATCATGCCATATGAAGTTTGACGTACTCGAAATCGCCCGGCTTGTTGTCGATTCCGACTTTAGGTGGTGCGATCCAACGGGCGTATTTACCTGGTTCGTAACAAGGCACCATAAGCGACTGGATGTACTCACCATCTTCCTTAGTGGGAAGCCACTTGCCGGCGTTAGCCTCCCAGTCTGCATTCGAAAGGATGTCACCATCCGGATTGGCCTTGATCGCCGAAAATACACCAATCTGGCGGTGGAACGCTTCGTGAGGCAGCACCAGTTTGAAGTCGACTCCAGCCTTCTCAATGATCTTGTTCCAACGACCAATGCCGCCGGATGCATCGCGAATGTAGTCATCGCGCAGACGCATGTTGATCGCAGTCAGAGCAGGCACTTCTTCGGCAACAATTTTGCCATCGACCACATTACGTACAACATAGGTGTCGTTGCTCAACTCGTGATCATCGTCGATCCGCTGCTCCATGTAACGTCCCTTAATGCCCGCGTTGAAGGCATTGGCCGCATTGGTGGATACTTCCTGCCCGAAGAGGTCAAGGCTCAGTGAGTAGTGAAGATTGAGCTTTTTCTGGATTGTCGGCAGATCAATGACACCTTGATCACGCACCCGGTTGACGTCAAAAGGATCGGTGATACCTGCGCGGTTCATGGCCTCACAAGTCGCCTGCACAACCCGGCCAACGCCCGTTTCGCCCACAAACATGTGGTGTGCTTCTTCAGTCAACATAAAACGGCAAGTGCGGCTCAATGGGTCGAACCCTGACTGTGCCAACGATTCAAGCTGCATCTTGCCGTCGCGATCTGTAAAGTACGTGAACATGAAGAACGACAGCCAATCTGGCGTTTCCTCATTAAACGCACCGAGCATGCGCGGAGCCTCTTCAGATCCGGACGAACGACGAAGCAAATCATCCGCTTCTTCGCGGCCATCCTTGCCAAAATATTTCTGCAGCAGATAAACCATCGCCCAGAGGTGGCGGCCCTCTTCAACGTTCACCTGAAAAAGGTTGCGCATGTCATAGAGCGACGGTGCAGTGAGACCGAGAAACTTCTGCTGTTCAACGGAACCAGGTTCGGTATCACCCTGAATAACAATCAGGCGTTTGAGCATATTGCGGTACTCACCCGGAACCTCCTGCCATGCAGGCTCGCCCTTATGTTCGCCCATTGGGATAGTACGACCATCCACTTGAGGAGCCAGCAGTACGCCCCAGCGATATTCCGGCATCTTGACGTAGTCGAATTTGGCCCATCCTTTCGGGTCGACCGACACGGCCGTGCGCAAGTAGACCATGGATTCCTGGAAATTCTGCGGGATCAGATGGTTCCACCAATCAATGTAGCCCGGGTGCCATTTTTCAAGCGCCTTCAGAACTTTCCGGTCCTCGCTCAGTCCGACATTGTTTGGAATCAGGGTGTCATAATTGACGTTGATGAGATCAAGCATTTCTTTCTCCTAGTCATCCTGCCCAAGCGAGGAATGCCGCTCGGATCGCTGTCTTTCGAGTTTCGTGGATCAAACGCGTTCCATGTTGTAGTCACCACGCACGCCGGTTCCGTAACGCTGCAATGCACCGTCCTTGCCGACCGCATTGGGGCGATTGAAAATCCAGTTCTGCCAGGCCGTAAGGCGGCCAAAAATTCGGGTTTCCATTGTTTCGGGTCCGGCGAAGCGAAGGTTGGCTTCCATTCCGGTCATTGCATCGGGTGAGAAAGACGCGCGCTCTTCCATGAAGATTCGCACCTCGTCTTCCCAATCGATGTCATCAAGGATCATGGTAACAAGCCCGAGGTCATTTGCTTCTTCTGCTTCCAGTGCCTCGCCAACATGATTCATGGCTGAGTCCACTTTTTCTGGCTCGCCCAGGAACCTCGTTTCAAGTCGCGTCAGACCGTTGCCCATTGGATAGGGACCGAAGCTGGCCTTCGAGAGAGTGATCGTGGCTACCGGACGGTTGTCGCCCTCGAATTCTCCTTCCATCATGTATGTCCGGTCTACAGCAAATAGGATCTCGGCGAGGACACCTGCAAAACAGGATCCGTTCTCAACAAAGGCGGACAGCGAGCGGGATGTCACGTCAATGCGCTTAAGGGTGCGTTTCCAGTACTGACGCACTTCGTTGGCCAGCCAGTGCTCACTTTCTGCAACTACCGCTTCGTGGGCGAGAAACTTCTCGGGATCGCCGGCGGTTTTGAAAATCCACAGGCCCGCCTCCATCTCGTTTAATCTCAGATGAAGGATAGCATCTTCAAGCTCGCGGCAGAGTTTAAGCAAATAAGCTTGATCGCCCTGGGCGTGGAACGCTTCCATATCCGCCGGGGCGTCTTCTTCCGGCCCTTTCAGAGTGATGATTGCACGGCGACCAGCTCGATCAATTTCGACTTCCACCAGATCATATGTGACCGCATTGTCCTGAATTTTCCGGCTCAGCTTTCCAAAGGCGATGCCTGTAGCGCCATCTGCCTTTGATGAAGTCGCAGCGAGTTCTTTGGCGCGCTCCTGGACCGTTTCATCAAACTTAGAATTTGGGATGACTTCATCAACCAATCGCCAATCTTTGGCCCGCTTTCCCTTCACCCCCTCTTCGATCGAGCAGAAGATATCAGCGAGATCGCGACGTACTTTTCGCTTATCCGTAACACGCGTCAGGCCGCCGGTTCCTGGAAGCACCGCCAGCAAAGGCACTTCTGGCAAGCCGACCGCGGATGTGCTGTCGTCGGTCAGCATGATGTGATTGCATGCGAGCGCGAGTTCATAACCGCCGCCCGCACAAGCGCCCTTCACTGCCGCAATGTAGTTCTGTCCGCTTTCGGCTTCAGCCGCTTCGAACGCGTTGCGGGTTTCGTTGGTGAACTTGCAGAAGTTCACCTTGTGACTGTGGGCTGCCCCGCCGAGCATTCGGATATTCGCCCCTGCGCAGAACACCTTGTCCTTGCCGGACTGCATGACCACGACTTTCACTTCAGGGTGTTCAAAACGCATCCGCTGAACGATGTCATTGAGTTCAATGTCGACCCCAAGATCGTAAGAGTTGAGCTTCAACTCATACCCTTCGAATAGCCCGCCATTTTCATCAACATCCATGAAGAGGTTGGCGACTGGACCATCATACTCCACTCGCCAGTGACGGTATTTGGACGGGTTTGTTTGAAAGTCGATTATCTTGGTCATGTCGGGATCCTCCCTAAATCAGCTGGGCACAGCATATGGTGGCAAAAATAATAAGTAAACTAATTAATGCAGGATATAGCCGAAAAAATAATTATAAGATTCAATATTTTATGGGAATTTAGAAATAGTGTGGACCCTTATATGCATTATAGTGCACACTAATCATCATGAATTTCGCGCTTAAAAGAGTCCACCCGGTCAAGAATTTCGGAAATCTCCAGGCCCAAAACACTTTTGCCATCAATGCGGGAAAGCAGGTCGCCCACAATGGCGCATATTCGTTTCGCGGCCCGCGGTCGCTGCATCTCGAGTTTCAATTTTGCATTCGCAAATTGTATGAGTGCCTGAACCAAGAACCGTTCAGCACTTCCTGCGGGCAGCGCTAACCAGACCGGCTCCAACACTTCATGAGCCTCCCAAAAATATCCGGTTTCAAGGTAGTGGAGACCGCATTGAAACGCTTCGCTTCCGACAAGCGCTTCAGGCGTCATACCTGCGTGAACAGAGTTGCGAATGTGGTCGAAGCAACCTTCGGGATGTCGCTTCGAGACTCCCGGGACATAAGCGTGTGCGGGAGGCTCGGGTTTCTTTGCCATCAAGCCATTTCGGGTGTCGCAGCTTCAATGCGCTCCAATCGGACGCAATAGTCTGCGAGTTCCGCCAGAACCTTCTCCTGCTGATCCAGGAATGGTGCATGACGGCAATTACTCAATACCAACTCATCAACCGGCGCATAGCACCGGTCTTTCAATTCTTCGATCTGCGCCAGAGTTCCGTACTGATCGTCCTCGCCCTGTATCGCTAGGACAGGAACGCGAATATAGTCGATGACTTCCGAAACGTTCCACGATTTGAAGTCAGGGTGGAGCCAGCTGTCATTCCAACCACGAAATGTGTTCTCAGGATCAGCATGGTACTTGGACATTCGCGCCCGCATATCGCCGGAAGCGAATGCCTTTTTTGCTGAGGCGATCTCAGCCAGGCCCATCTCTTCGGTAAAGAAGTGAGGGGCCATCGTCACGATGCCCCGAACACGCATGTCTGGAACACTGCCTGCGTAAATGGCCGCAATAGTGGCACCATCACTATGCCCAACCAGAATGCCCCGCTCGAAACCAATTGCGTCCAGCACCTGAGGCAGAACGTCGACAGCTTCACGCGTCATATAGTCCAGCGGGCGCGGCAGGTCGGCCGCGTCAGAATGGCCATAACCAGCCCGGGAATAGGCAAAGACGCCGTGGCCTGTTGCCTCCGCCAGCTTGGTCGGGAAGTCACGCCAAAGGGCAGTACACCCCAAACCTTCATGCAAGAGCACGAGCGTCGAAGCATCGGACGGCGCAGGTCCCCAGCACGCATATTCCAGTGTTTTACCACCGGCTGAAAGATGCCCCGATGCAGCCCATTCCGCTGTCATACAGTTTCTCTTAACTTGAAGCGTTGGATCTTGCCTGTCGCTGTCTTGGGCAAATCTTCAACCACTTCAACCCAACGTGGATATTTCCACTTGCCGATCTTGTCTTTGATGAACTCTTTCAATCCATCAAGAGCCTCTGGTCCCTGTCCGTCCTTCAGAACAATAAAGGCTTTGGGTTTTTCGAGGTCGTCATCGTCGCGGTGCGCCACAACTGCAGCTTCAAGCACCGCCGGGTATTCGATCAGCGCCTGCTCAATTTCAAAGGGGCTGACCCAAATGCCCGAGACCTTGAACATGTCATCGGTCCGGCCACAGTAAATATAGCGTCCGGCCTCCGTCAGTTCGTATTTGTCACCCGTCCTTGTCCACTCGCCTTCAAAGGTGGTTCGCGATTTTTGCCGTTGGTTCCAGTAATCAGCGGCCGAAGACCCGCCGCGCACGAGCAGCTCGCCTACGCCCCCTGCGGGAACGTCTGCACCCTCTTCGTCCACAAGGCGCACCTGATATCCGGGCACGGCAGTTCCTGAAGTGCCATATTGAACGTCACCAGGCCGATTGGATAGAAAGATATGCAGCATCTCGGTGGAGCCAACTCCATCGATGATGTCGACACCCCATATATCTTTCCACTTGCGCCCGATTTCTGCGGGCAATGCTTCACCTGCCGAAGTGCATATACGCAACGGCGCCTCAGGGTGTGCGCCCTCAGCTTCCCATTTATGAACCATGGCTGCGTAGAGCGTGGGTACACCATAGTAGATCGTCGGTTGATATTTGGATAGGATGTTGCTGACAGTGTCAGGTGTCGGACGCCCATTGTAGAGCAGGCTGGTTGCGCCGACCGACAGGGGAAATGACATCCCATTGCCAAGGCCATATGCGAAAAAGAGCTTGGCCGCAGAGAACGTCGTGTCAGAATCCTGAATGTTCAGAACCTGACTCCCAAATGTGTTGCAAGTAACTTGCAGAGATTCGTGCACATGACGCACACCCTTTGGTGTCCCCGTCGAACCCGAAGAGTAGAGCCAAAAGGCGATTTCATCGCAAGAACATGCGATTGTTTCCTTGGGCTCAGCGCCATCCATGAAATCGCCCCAGGAGCTCGCTCCTTCCGGCGTATCTCCACCAATGACAACCACCTTGCGCAGATGTTCACAGGAGCGTGCAGCAGGCATCACAACATCGAGTAACTCAGCTGAAACGAAGGCGATGCTGGCTCGACTGTCGTCTAGAATCGTCTTGTAGACATCCGTCGCCAAAAGCGTGTTAAGAGCGATTGGCTGGATTCCAGCCTTGAGTGCACCCCAGAAGATGAGTGGGAATTCGATCTGATCGAGTACGAACATGGCAGCTCGTTCCTCACGACGGATTCCGGCATTTTCCAAGGCGCCCGCTACACGAGCGGACCCGTCAGCCAGTTCTCCGTAGGTGATATCACGTCCACCTTCCCATACCTCGCGGAAGGCGACTTTCTCGTTGCGGCCTTCATCGATATGGCGATCCACAAACCAGTTTGCAGCATTTCCGGTCATGACAAGACTTTCTCCCTTGATGACTGATCGACAATCCTAGTTGCCAGTAAATTCGATTGCCCCATCCGGAAGGAGGTAGAGAACATAGGCATCTCCATCCGTGACCGTTGGGTGGTGGTCGGAGCCCGGCGGGTAAACATACCATCCAGGTTCAAATCCATCGAATTTCGGAGCGCCCGAGACCGGCATGATTGCCCCGATTTCGCCGTTGGTGTGGATATGGTGCGGTCCTTTGACATCCTTCATCCGCACCACATCAACGCTGAAACCTCCAGCTTCAGTGCCCGGTTTTATCGCGCGGCCAAACTTGATTCCGCCATGTTCGCGCGACATCAGCCATCCCTCGACCTCCCCCTTCGCGCACAATGCAGTCAAGCGTTCAAAGACGTCTCCTCCAGCCGGATAGGTGGCGTTCAGGTGCTCCGCCATCGTATCGTCAACCGGGCGTCCTTCAAGGCTTTTTGCGACTTCCCCCATAAGGCTTTCAAATTCTTGGATCGACATGCCGAGCTCTCCCCGCTCAAAACCAACTTTAATAAGTGTACTATCTATTAGTATGCTTTGCAAACTTTTTTTGCTTCGATTTGATCATGACGCCTTTCGACCTGCGCGATAATGCGCAGGATTCAGAACACCTCCCTCTCACAATGACCCGAAGGCCATCCAGCCCGCTATGAGAGTAATCCGGCGAATGCCTGTGCGATCGGATCCGGGTTGTGACAACGGCACTGGGATTATTCAATCAAACCCAACAGACGCGCGGCATTGTTTTTTGTGATGTCCGGCCGCAGCTCATCCTTAATTGCGATTTTCTCAAAGTCTGCCAACCAACGCTCAGGTGAGATCATTGGCCAATCCGAGCCGAACAACACCTTCTTCTTCAAGATCGAGTTGCAGTACTTGACCAGAATTTCAGGAAAATACTTTGGCGACCAGCCGCTGAGGTCGATATAGACGTTCGGCTTGTGCTGGGCCACGGCCAACGCCTCCTCCTGCCAAGGAAAACTTGGATGGGCCAAGATGATTTTCATGTCAGGGAAATCCACAGCGACATCGTCAATCACCATCGGATTTGAGTATTTCAGCCGCATCCCGTTGCCCCCCGGCATACCCGATCCCACGCCGGTTTGCCCCGTATGAAAAAGCGCAATTCCGGATTCTTCGGCAATGGCTTCGTAGAGCGGATAGGCCATCCGGTCATTGGGCCAGAACCCTTGCATGGTGGGATGGAACTTGAACCCCTTGATCCCAAAATCTCTGATCAGACGTTTTGCCTCTCGAACACCCGTTTTTCCCTTCCAGGGATCGATGGAAGCGAAAGGGATCAGAACATCAGAGTTTTCGGCAGCCAGTTCCGCAACTTCTTCATTCTTGTATCGGCGGTACCCGGTCTCGCGCTCGGCATCGACGGGAAAGATCACTGCAGCAATATTCTGCTCACGGTAGTGCTGCGCGGTTTCCGGCACGGTCGGCGGATGTGACCACGGCGCGCGGAAATACTTCGCCATCGTCGACTGCAGATCGTCGTACCCGTCATCGGGATGACAACCACATGGCTCCTCGGCATGGGTATGAATATCGATGGCGCGGACCTTTTCCAGATCAATCATGTGCGGATGACCTCCTCGTCACTGTCGTCGTAAAGTCGCTCAAGCAGTGCTGCGCGACTATGGAGAATTTTCTTGCTGTTGAGATTGCCTTTCGCCGTGATTTCTCCAATGGCGATCGACGGTGGATCAGCAAGAATGACAGCCCGAGCGATGCGGGTGGAACTGGACCCTCCAATGGAGGCTAACGCAGCTCTCAGTTCCGCCTCTTTCGACGGCACCCGCATTAGCCCTTCGTTTTCGCTGACATCTACTGTGGCGCGCAAATCCGCAGTTGGGATGATCATAACCCCGATATCGTTGCGGTCCGCGCCGGTTATCACGACGTCGGCAGCAAGGCCTTCCAAAGCTCGCAGCACCCCAAGACGAAGTGCTGCCACACGAACCCATGTTCCCGTCAGCAGTTTGAACTCTTCCGAAATGCGCCCGTCGAACTTCAATCCCTGATTTGGATCACCAGGATCGACGAACAACATTGCATCCCCGGTGATGAAGAACCCATCCTCGTCGAATGCCTTGTCTGTCTGTTCTGGGTTATCTAGATATCGCTCGAAGACGTTGGGGCCCTTGACCCGTACCTCGCAACGCATATCCGCATCGGGGATTAGCTTGATCTCACATCCCGGCAGCGGCACTCCAATCACACCGGATCGGTCCGTGGGTTGATGTTGCAAGAGCACAGCTGGAGCTGTTTCTGTTAATCCCCAGCTGGATGTGAACAACGGTATGTCACCGCGCACCTCCCGTGCCATGTCTTCGAGATCAGACCAGACGTCCTGCGGCAGGCTTGCGCCCGCATAAAACAGCATATCGAGATCTTCAAAGTACCGGTTGCGCAACCATGCGTCCCGGGTCAGCTCGTCGCGGATCATTGCGAAACCCATTGGCACGTTGAATGCCATTGTTCCGGTTTTGAGCCTGAGGTTCTCCAGGGTTTTTCCGACCAAATGTGGTGTCGGCTTGCCGCCATCTATGTAGAGCGCGCCCCCATTGGCCAGCATCATGTTGAAATTGTGTGACCCACCGAAAACATGGCTCCAAGGCAACCAGTCAACGATCACCGGGGGACGTTCTGCGAGAAAGGGAAGCGCATGCGCGATCTGTGCCTGATTGGAGCACATCATCCGGTGGGTTGTCGGAACAGCCTTCGGCGACGAGGTTGACCCGGACGTCATGAGCAGTTTGACCACGGTTTCCGGACCGACTTTGCCCATCTGGTTTTCAATCTCTCCTGTGGTGCGGGCGAGTTCATCCATTCGCAGCACACCCGGCGGTCCGCCACGGCTGACCAGCTTCCGGGTTTTTGAAAACACCTCGCGATCCAGAACAGGGCCGAGCGCTTCGCCGTCTTCGGCAAACACAAGACCGGGCTTCACCAGCTTCGCCACAAAATCGATTTGACCATGTGCATCGGGGATCAGCGCATATTGTTCGGCCAGCGGCACAATAGGCAGGCCAACATATTGCGCTGCCAATGCCAACAATCCGTGATCCACAGAATTGCCCGACAGCACAAGGATGGGATCACCCTGTGAGAGACCCGCATCCAACAATCCGGCCGCAATCGCACGGGTCATGTGCCGGGCTTCGGCATAGCTAACCTCACGCCAGCCTGCTCCTGACCGCTCGGCGAGAAAAACGGCGTCGGGTGTTTTGGCGGCCCAGATCTCCAGCCAATCGGTCGTTCGCTCGGCGTACGTGCCCAACTCTGTCTGGCAGGTCAGCCGCAGAGTACCATCAGGCAAGTGATGACAGGTCGTTTCATGTTGACGGTACATCGCAGAACCCCTGCACCTCCATCTTCTCCGCATTTTCTTCAATGACTTTGAGTCTCTGGTGTAGGAATTCAATTTCCGGTTCGGACAATCCTTGCTTGAGAAGATCGTCAAAACGCTTCAAGGCTTTGGTCGCGCGCTTTTGAATCTCACACCCTTTGGATGTTGGCAGCAGAGAGTAAGCGCGACGGTCATCCTTCGATTTCTCCCGTCGCACCAGTCCTGCCTGTTCGAGCTGGTCCACAATCTGCACCAGGTTGGGCCGTTCAATAGCAAGCGCACCCGCCAGTTGGACCTGATTGAGGCCGGGATTTGTAACGATCACGACCAGCGATGAATATGTGCTGCGACGCAGACCGAATTTCTCAAGCACCTTGTTCACACCGGGCATCGCAGCACTTGTGGTCCGCCGCAGCTGGTAGCCTGTCAGGTGTCTGAGGGATTCGTCGGCGCCAGGCATCAGCGAAATCTCGGTGGACGTTTTTCAAGAAATGCGCGCAAACCCTCATCAGCGTCGGGTGTTGTTTGACTCAGCGCCGCTGCGAGACTTTCGGTAAAGAGCCCGTCGGCCCGCGACATGTCGCCGATGCGCGCAAGGGCCTGGACCATGAAGTAGTTTGACAGGGGCGCGTTGCGAGCGATCTTGCCAGCAAGCTCGAGCGCTAGCGCGATCGCCTCGCCGTCGCCCACACTGTAATGGGCAAGTCCCAGACGTGTGCCTTCCACTGCATCGTATTTGCGCCCCGTCAGCATCATCTCGGTCATCCGATCAGGACCAAGAATACGCCCGACCCGAACGGTTGCACCGCCCCCGACAAAGATCCCACGGCGTCCTTCCGGCAACTGAAAGATGGCCGTTGGTTCAGCGATACGGACATGGCAAGCGGAAGCAATCTCCAGGCCACCACCAATCACAGCGCCCATCATCGCGGCAACCACAGGGCGTCCACCGAACTGGATCATGTCCAGAATGCGATGCCAGTTGCGAGAATGATAAATGCCTTCCTCTGCACTGCGTTCGACATGCTCTGCCAGATCGAGCCCGGAGCAGAAATGCCCATCTGCCCCGGTCAGGATTACAACACGCACAGAATCCGGGAGTGTAGCGAACGCTGTTTCCAGTTCGGCAATGAAAGGATCGGACATCGCGTTTCGCTTGTCCGGCCGGTTCATCCTGATGGTAGCAATGGCGCCATCCACGCTCTTTTCAATCAACGCCATCTTTTCATCTCGGTGGCAACCGCACGGCGCCATCACAGCGAATGATCGTTCCGTTCAAATAGGGGTTCTGGACAATATCAGCTGAAAGCCGCGCAAATTCCTCAGGTGCACCAAGACGATTCGGAAACGGAATGTTCGAGACAATACCGGCCACCGTCTCTTCGGGCAGGTCTTCCATCATGGGCGTGTGGAACAAGCCTGGTGCAATCGTCATTACGCGAACGCCCATCTTGGCGAATTCGCGCGCAGCGGGAAGACACATCGAGGCCACACCGCCCTTGGAAGCGGAATAGGCCGCTTGCCCCAACTGCCCATCCTCGTAAGCCGCTGAGGACGTGTTTATGATCACGCCACGTTCGCCCGTATCCAAGGGTGGCAGGTCCATCATGCCCTGGGCTGCATAGGTCATCACGTTGTAGGTGCCGAATAGATTTACTTCGATCAGCTTACGAAAGATCGGTGTTGAGACCTTTCCTTCTCGGCCGACGATTCGGGCTGCGACGCCTATACCGGCACAATTCACAACAATGCGTGGTGCCTGTCCAAACCGAGCCATCGCAGAGGTGATGCCCGCAGCGACAGATTCTTCCTCACTGACATCGCATTGTTGCGAATAACCATTGATTTCTGCTGCGACTTGCGCCGCTTTGTCGCCTTTGAAGTCGAGAATCGTGACATCCGCACCAAGCGAAGCAAGATGTCGAGCGGTAGCTTCACCCAACCCACTAGCTCCGCCGGTGACAACTGCTCCGTGTCCTTCAATGTCCATTTGCTACTCCTTACAATTTGAGCAACTACAAGGGTAGCAACGCGAGTGTGATAATGGGGAAGGCCAGCAGGATTGCGACGCGAATGAGATCAGAGGCAACGAAATAGAGCACCGCCTTGTAGGTCTCGACCATGGGCGTCTCACGATCCATCGCGTTGATCACGAAGAGGTTCATCCCAACAGGTGGGGTTATTAGGCCGACTTCCACAACGATCAGAACCAAAATGCCGAACCAGATTGCCGTGTATTCGAGATTAATCCGGTTAAGTGCCCCCTTGGTCACACCGCGCAATCCCAGTTCACGGGTGATTTCACGGGTGAGTTCTTGTCCACTGGCCAAGAGCGACTGGGCTTCCTGGAGCGCGGTCCTGGGTAACTCAGCTCCGCTCGCGATCAGCGCTTCCAGCTTCATGGATTGCAACTCGACCATGGAGACTAGGCCAAAATCCAACTCTTGAATGATCGGCCAAAAGATCGGAATCGTCAGAAGGATCATGCTAAGGCTGTCCATTAGACAACCGAGCAGTAGATAGAAAACCAAAATGACGATTAGGATCATCCATGGGCTAAGCCCACTCTCGGAAACCCACTTGGCGGTTTCCTGCGGAAGCTGAGTGAGTGCAAGGAAGCCGTTATAAAATGCTGCTCCCAAAACAATGAAAAAAATCATCGCGGAGGCACGAGCGGTTACGTAAAAACTCTCGCTCAGCGACGACCTTGTCAGCCCGCCGCCAGCCCATGCAATTAGAGCGGTCCCAAAGGCGCCAACGGCAGCACCCTCGGTCGGTGTGAACCAGCCAAGGTAGATGCCACCAACCACCAGAAAGAATACCAATAGAACTGGCCAGACATCAAAAAGTGCCTTGAAACGTTCAAGGTACGGCACGCGCGGTCGCGTCCCTGCAGAGCCGGCATTCAGGCGGACATAGATCGAGATCGTGATCATGTATCCGACAGCAGCAAGAATGCCGGGAATGAACGCCGCAAGAAACAGCTTGGCAATGTTCTGCTCGGTCAGGATCGCATAGATGACAAGGACCACGGAGGGCGGGATCAGGATGCCCAACGTCCCCCCTGCTGCGAGGGTCGCAGTCGAAAAGCCACCGGCATAGCCATAGGCACGCAATTCGGGCAGCGCCACGCGGCTCATAGTTGCGGCAGTGGCCAGTGACGATCCACAAATCGAACCAAAGCCGGCGCAGGCGCCGACCGCCGCCATGGCGACCCCACCCTTGCGGTGACCCAGCCAACCCTCGGCAGCTTTGAACAGTGCCTGACTCATGCCGCCCAGCGTGGCAAAATGGCCCATCAGCAGGAACATGGGTACGATAGATAAGGAATAGTTGGAGAAAGTTCCGTAGGTTTCTGACTTCAACCGTGCGAAGGGAACAGTCGTATTTCCGGTAACGATCACAAGCCCCACAAGCCCCGCCATAAACATGGCCAGCCCGATCGGAACCCGCAGAAAGATTAGAATGAGAAGGGCTGGAAATGAGAGCAGCCCGATCATGATATCACTCAATGGTCCGCCTCCAATTCAGGGGGCAGAACCCGACGTCCGGATAAGGTCTCAACCACCCGCATGCCAGCGACATAGACCGAGACCAATGCAGCCACGACAGCCGCCACCAGGCTCACTGCATAGCCCCACCATACAGGAAATTCGAGAAGGAAGGTCGTTTGCGCGGTGCTCCGCTTGCTCTGCATGCCTTCGAAAAGCTGCCAGGCAATTAGGATCAGCACCCCGGCAAAAACGACTTCAATAACCGTTCGCAAAAGACGGTTGGCCCGCATTGGAAGTGCCGATGTGAAGACATTGACCGCAGCATGCGCCCCGTTCAGTTGGCAAAGCGGAAGAAATGCGAAGATCGAGAAGGCCATGCCGGCTTCAACGAGTTCAAAGTCGCCGTTTATTGGACCTATCCCCAAGTCGAGAAGCGCGGTTGCGACACCCGGGAGGACTGTTTGTATCCAATCTGCATGCAGCACGCCATTCAGAGACCTTCCCGCAATGGAGAGGCAAGTCAGGATGATCAGGGCCGCAAGAACCAGCCCTCCCAACTGCGCGAACAAGCGCGCTAATCGGTCAACGAACGAATACATGATGCCCTCGCAGATCGAAGAGCCGCCACTCTTTATCCGGAGCGGCGGCCCTCAGATGCTTAATACTTGGCGCTCGCGCCTTTGCATTCACCGCCCATCAGCGCCCGGGCCTGGTCGATGCGTGCCTGTCCATCGATGCCTTTGCCCTTCAGGTCGGAGACCCATTCCGCATAGATCGGCTGAACGGCTTCTTGCCACGCAGCGGTATCAGATACGGTGATGATGTTGTTTCCATTGTCGACGGCAAGCTGACGCGCGGGGCCATCTGCGTCAGCTTGAGTGCCGCCTGCAAAAATGGAGAACTCAAGGCCGGAATTAGCATCAACAACCGCCTTCAGGTCATCGGGCAGGCTGTCATATTTGACCTTATTCATCGCCAACACAAAAGTCAGTGTATACAGCGCGTTGCCTACGAACTCGGTGTGGTTTTCCACCAGTTCTGGCACTTTCAACGCGGCGGTCACTTCCCAAGGAATCGTGGTGCCGTCAATCACGCCTTTGGACAGGCCTTCGGGAACCGCCGGAACCGGCATGCCGACAGGAGTGGCGCCTGTGATTTCCAATAGCTTGTTCACCAAACGCGACCCGCCCCGGATCTTCATGCCTTCCAGATCGGCAGGAGTTTCAACCGGGTCAGCAGTGTGGAACATGCCCGGACCGTGCACCCAGGTACCAAGGATTTTCACATCCTTGAACTCGCCATCTTTCATGTGCTCGTCGAACATCTTCCAGTATGCACAGGATGCGGCGCGCGCATCGTCAACCATGAATGGCAGTTCGAAGACTTCCGTAGTCGGAAAACGACCGGGCGTATAGCCGACAACCGTCCAAACAACATCAGCAACGCCGTCAATTGCCTGGTCCATCAGTTCCGGTGGCTTGCCACCCAACTGCATGGAAGGGAACCGGTCGATTTTAATCCGGCCATCCGATGCGGCTTCAACCTTGTCGGCCCATACATCCAACACCAGCTTCGGCACATTCGCCTGCGCGGGCAGGAACTGGTGCAGTTTCAAAGTCACTTCCTGGGCCAATGCGCCCGAGGTTGCCATCGCGGCTAAGACAACCCCACTCAGCAGACTAAACATTCTGTTTCGATTGGTCATTGGATTACCTCCCTTCAACCTATTTTGGATGATCTTCCGATCCCCGAATTGCGCCTCATATCAAGCGCGTTTTGATTAGCATACTTTTTATAAGCATACTTAGCAAATAGGTGTGTGGCATAACCATTCCTGTTTGTCACCTTTTTTTTGAACCCAAATTGACCACGCTTTCATTTGCTACATCTCGCAAGAGATGCGATGATATGTACACTTGCTATAAATTTGACACCGCCTATGTAGGAGATATGAACGAAATCTACACCATGCCGGGGCATCTGATCCGGCGCTTACAACAAATATCAGTGTCGATTTTCGCCGAAAGTGTGAAAGCTGAGGGGATCGATCTCACATCACCTCAATTCGCGGCACTTACGATTCTTGATGAACACCCAGGCATCGACCAGGCCACGCTCGCGGGAATGATCGCGCTTGATCGGCCCACGATTGGCGGGGTAGTCAAACGTTTGGCCAACAAAGGTTTGGTTGAACGCAATATCAGCGAAACCGACGGTAGAGCAAAGCGCCTTAGCCTGACGCCCTCAGGCAAGGCAATGGTCAGGCGTATGCATCCCCTCGTTGTCGCCTCTCAAGCCAGAATCCTTGAGGGTCTGTCTGACAAAGAGAAGAAACAATTTACAGCCCTGGCCGACAAAATCGCCCGCCTGCATAATGACCAGAGTCGGGCTCCTCTAATACTGCCGACACCGGAGACGGTCTGACATCCGCTGAACATGGCTATTTTCGTGCGAACCAGTGAACCGCCTTCATGACAGCCAGTTCTGCTGTCAGAGTGTATTAAGCACCGCAGGCCCGCCTTGCACAGCCGTACGCTGCATGAAGTGCTTCACGCCACGAATCCCACCCAGTTCTTCACCACCTCCGGCCCGCCCAGGTCCACCATGTACCATATGGGGCATAGGCGCACCATGGCCGGTGCTTTCCGACATCGAGTCCCTATCGTTGAAGTAGAGCCGCCCATGGAAGGGCCCAGAGCCAACAATCACGGCGCGCGCCACATCGGGGCTATGTGTGATTACCGAAGCTACCAAACTTCCCTGGCCCCGGTTTGCCAGAGCAATAGCGTGGTTCAGATCGCGATATCCCATGACCGTTGATACGGGGCCGAAAGCTTCGGTTTCATGAACCGCCGTTGCATTATCGGGGTCAGCACAACAATACAGCGTCGGAGCAACAAAGGCCCCCTTTTCGATATCTGCACCTATCGGTGAGAAACCGTCTTGGCCACCGAAAACCTTCTCCGCTTCGCACGAGATCAGCTCCGCCTTCGCGAGCACATCCTTGCGTTGCTCCTGGCTGACCAAGGCCCCCATGCGAACACCCTCGACACGCGGATCGCCGACGCTGGTTTTTTCAAGCCGTGCTGACAAGGCTTCGATAACCGAGGCGACCTGATCTTGCGGGGTCAAAATCCGCCGGATTGCGGTGCATTTCTGACCTGATTTAACGGTCATCTCCCGTGTTACCTCTTTGACGAACAGGTCGAATTCCGGCGTCCCAGGTACAGCATCCGGTCCAAGTATGGACGCATTGAGACTGTCCTGTTCCGACGAGAACGGAACGCCATTCAGCATAAGGCTTCCTGAATTGCGCAGGTGCCTTGCTGTCTCGGCAGAGCCAGTGAACGTGACAATATCCTGGCAGGTCAGCAAGTCCAATGTGTTCCCCAAGCCGCCTGTGACGAGCTGAACGGCGCCTTCCGGCAGGACACCGCTTTCATTCATCAGTCGCACGCACGTCTCTGTCACATAACAGCTTACAGTTGCGGGTTTGACGATGGATGGTATCCCGGCCAACAAGCTTGGCGCAATTTTTTCGAGCATGCCCCAAACCGGAAAGTTGAACGCATTTATATGCACGGCTACGCCAGGCTTTGACGTGTAGACGTGCTGACCAAGAAATACGCCCGTCTTTCCGAATTGCTCGCGTTCACCGTCGATTATTACGTCGGTGTCCGGCAATTCCTTCTTGCCCTTGGACGCATAAACAAAAAGCGTACCAATGCCACCATCCACGTCCACCATGTGATCCATGGCCGTCGCGCCGGTTGCAAAAGATATCTCATAAAGCTTTTCTTTTTGCTCATTGAGATGGAGTGCGAGTTTCTTCAGCATGTCTGCACGCTGATGGAAACTCATGGAGCGTAGAGCGAGACCACCCTTTGATATCGCGTAATCAATCATTCCCGTGTAGTCGAGACCGTCATTCCCCGCCTCTGCAATCACGTCACCAGTGATTGCGTGCGCAATCGACCTGGCACCCTCGCCGGGACCGATCCACTTACCGAGCACAAAACTCTCTACTTTCTGAACCATCCGATTTCTCCGTGTTTCGCGGTGCAACCGATCATGGCCCACGAGGCGGTCGCCGCTTGAATTCAGCGACACAATGTGCAATTGATAAGTATACAAATCAAATGGAAGAGTCCATGGAAAATTCGATACTGGTGACCGACCATGGGAATTGGGTAGAAATCACATTAAGCCGGCCGGAGAGGCTCAACAGTTTTACGGCGGACATGCATCTCGAATTGAGAGGTGCGCTGGAAAGTGCAGCATCCGATGCGAAACGCGCTGTGCTTCTGACCGGGGCAGGACGGGGATTTTGCGCCGGGCAAGATCTTGGAGATCGCGACCCACGAACGATGGATGGCCCTCCAGATCTGGGGGCCACCGTGAGGACCTATTGGGCACCCTTAGTGAGGCAGATTCGTTCTTTGGAGATGCCGGTAATTTGTGCCGTGAACGGGGTTGCTGCAGGCGCAGGCTCCAGCGTAGCTCTTGCCTGTGACATGGTTATCGCCGCGGAGAGCGCCAGATTTATCCAGTCGTTTTCTAAAGTTGGCCTCATCCCTGATACCGGTGGGAGCTGGCAACTGACGCGTTTGCTTGGGCGCGCTCGCGCCATGGGGCTGGCGCTAACAGCAGAACCGCTTTCCGCGAATAAGGCGGCCGATTGGGGCCTAATCTGGAAGGTTGTCCCGGATGACGAACTTCTGACAACTGGGCGCGATTTGGCAGAGCGGCTCTCGGCCGGGCCTACTTTTGGATATGCCCGGACCAAGGATGCCATTTCGGCCGCAGCCACGAACACGCTAGATGCTCATCTCGATTTTGAGGCCGAGCTCATGAAGCTTTGCGGTGAACACCCCGACTATGCAGAAGGCGTTGCGGCGTTTCTGGACAAACGGGCGCCCAATTTTTCCGGAGAACGTTAACATGGACGCGTTTGTTTGCGACGGCATCAGAACACCGATCGGCCGCTATGGCGGCGCCCTATCTTTGGTTCGTGCGGATGATCTTGCTGCCCTGCCTCTTGCGGAATTGGTTGTCCGAAACCCTGATGTGGACTGGGGACAAGTCGATGATGTTGTCTACGGCTCCGCCAATCAGGCTGGAGAAGACAACCGCAATGTTGCGCGTATGGCAGCACTTCTTGCTGGTTTGCCTGTTGAAGTTCCAGGGACAACGGTGAACCGGCTGTGCGCCAGTGGTCTCGACGCAGTTGGGCTGGGCGCGCGCGCCATACGTTCAGGTGATCAGGATATGGTGATTTCCGGCGGCGTAGAAAGCATGAGCCGCGCGCCCTTCGTTATGCCAAAGGCAACCAGCGCCTTTTCGCGGGCCAATACCGTCTTTGACACCACCATAGGATGGCGTTTTCCGAACCCGAAGATGCAGGCTCAACATGGGACGGATTCCATGCCACAGACTGCAGACAATGTTGCGGCAGATTACAATATCAGTCGGGACGACCAGGATTCCTTCGCCGCAAGATCACAGGCACGATGGGAAACAGCCCAGAACGCAGGGATCTTTACCGATGAGATTGTTCCGGTGACAATTCCGCAGCGCAGAGGTGATCCGCTGGTGGTTGACAGGGACGAACATCCGCGCCCGGGAACGAGCGTTGAAAAACTGGCAGGGCTCAAAGGCGTGAATGGTCCGGAGCTGACCGTGACAGCGGGCAATGCGTCAGGCGTGAACGATGGTGCAGCCACCCTCCTTTTGGCAAACGAGGCTTCGGCATCGCGCAATGGTCTGCAACCCGTCGTGCGAATTGTTGGAATGGCTGCAGCGGGTGTCCCACCCCGGGTCATGGGGATCGGCCCAGTTCCTGCCACGCGCAAGGTGCTCGAGCGAACCGGTCTTTCCATCGAACAAATGGATGTTATCGAATTGAACGAAGCTTTTGCTTCGCAGGCGTTGGCAACCTTGCGGGAACTTGGACTTCCTGACGATGCGGAGCATGTTAATCCGAACGGTGGCGCCATCGCCCTTGGCCATCCGCTGGGCATGTCCGGTGCCCGTCTTGTGCTTACCGCCACTCGGCATTTGCAGCGTACGGGCGGGCGATATGCCCTCTGCACCATGTGTGTTGGTGTTGGTCAGGGGGCGGCACTCATCCTTGAGCGGGTTTAGTCACGTTTGCTTGAGGTAGGATCAATCATTTGCGTAGATGGCTACAGGTCAGAAATCGACCTCGGCAGCAATACCGCGCGCAACCGCGAGATCGACCACCGCGGCGGCGACAGCTAGGTCCTGAAGGCCGACACCAGTGCCGTCGAAGAGTGTGATCTGATCGTCCGAGGTGCGACCTGGATGGGTACCGTTGATTACGGCACCAAGCTGGGCAATGTCGCTTTCGCTGATCAAGCCCTTTGCAACCGCATGCTGTGCTTCACCGATGCTGATTGACTGGCCAATTTCATCTGTGAAAACCAAGGAGTGGGCTAACAGCGATGCCTCAACCTCCTGCTTGCCTTTGGTGTCGGTACCCATACAGGCGAGGTGGGTGCCAGGGCTGACATGGTCGTCCATGAGAGAAGGTGCAAAGGCCGAGGTGATCGAGACAATCACATCTGCGTCGCGCATGCCAGGCAGGGCTACAGCTTCGAATGGAATACCAGCTTCCAAAGCTACCTTTTCGATCTTGGGTAGCATCTCGGGGTGGTAGTTCCAGCCAATGACCTTTTCGAAATTACGTTGTTCCAACGCAGCGCAAAGCTGAAAGGTGGCCTGATGTCCTGCACCTATCATGCCGATTATCTTCGCATCAGCCCGTGCCAAATGCTTGATTGATATGGATGACGCTGCCGCTGTGCGTAACGCGGTCAGCAGGTTGCCACCCACCATGGCAGACGGCTTGCCGGTGTCGGGATCGAACAGGAACACCGTCGATTGGTGGTTGATCAGCCCGCGCTTATCCAGATTGTTTGGCCAGTACCCACCTGCTTTCAGACCCAAAGTCAGGCCCGCGCGGTCGAAGCCACCCTTGAAGCCGTAAAGTGCGTCTTCATGACCAATGGCCTCGCGCACCACAGGGAAATTGTAGGCATCGCCTGAGGCCATTGCGGCAAATATCTTTTCGACGGCATCAAATGCCGCCTCACGCGTCATAAGGTCGGCAATGTTCCGTTCAGGTATGATCAGCATTTCTGTCTCCAGTAAGTCTTGATCCGCCCGTGCACTGTCGCCAAGAGGGCCAGTTTGCACACGGGCGGGGGCCGGCGGGGAGGTGGCCGGCCCTGCCTGCCGCTTCCGGCAGATTCAGTAAGCGCGCCCGCGGGCGGATACCGGCCAAACACTTTCCACCTTGCCGTTCCGCACGCCGACGTACCAGTCGTGCACATTGGCCGTCGGATCACAGTGCCCGGGTACGAGCTTGAGTTTTTCATTGACCTTCAACACGCCGTTCGGGTCAGAAATGACGCCGTGCTCGTCCGAACACTTGATGTATTCCACATCGTCGCGCCCGTAGATGAACGGCAGACCGCTGTCGACCGATTGCGCCTTGAGACCTGCATCGCAGATTGCCTTGTCGGCTTTGGCGTGGCTCATGACAGAGGTCAGGATGAAGAAGGCGTTTTCCCATTCGCCCGCGTCGATGCGCTTTCCGTCCTTGTCCAGAATGCGGCCATAGTCCGCGTCCATGAATGCGTAGGAGCCACACTGCAGTTCGTTGTAGATGCCGGAGTTCGACTCGAAGTAGTAGGACCCCGTGCCACCGCCCGAAACCAGGCCGGTTTCGATGCCTTCGGCCTTCAGCGCGTCCACGGCATCCTGGACTTGCGCGATGGCAGCGTCGATCTTGGCCTTGCGATCGTCGAAGCTGTCCATGTGCTGCATTGCGCCCTGGTAGGCCTGAATGCCGCGATAGGTCAGGTTTTCCGCTGTGGTGACGGCCTTGGCGATCTCGACCACCGCCGGGGTGGTGGTCACACCGCAGCGTCCGGCACCGCAGTCAACTTCCACGAAGACACCCAAGGTCGTGCCCGCCTCGATGGCAGCCGCCGACAGGTCCGACACGTTTGCGACATCGTCGACACAGACAATCACTTCACCACCACTCAGCTTGGGCAGCTGCACCAGGCGCTCAATCTTGCCCGGGTTCCGCACCTGGTTGGAGACAAGAATCTCCTTGATGCCCGCGCGGGCAAATACCTCGGCCTCAGACACCTTCTGGCAACATACACCGATAGCTCCGCCCAGCTCCATTTGCAGTTTCAGAACGTCGACGGATTTGTGCATCTTGCCATGGGCACGGTGCCGCATACCATGCGCCTTGGCATAATCGCCCATCTTCTTGATGTTGCGCTCCAAAGCGTCGAGGTCCAGCACCAGAGCAGGTGTTTGAATATCTTTCGCATCCATGCCCGGTTTGGCGGGAATGTCGAAACCAACCTCATAGGCGTTCAAATCAATACGGTCTTTCATGGCAATTCTCCGATTTGGCCCTGCAACCAGGGCAGTTTGTCCAGATCGACGTTGCCGCCGGTGATGATTACGCCGACGCGGTTGCCTTTGAAGGCGTCGGGGTTCTTGAGGATGGTGGCGAGTGGCACAGCGCTCGAGGGTTCCATCACGACGCGCAGGTGCTTCCAGATCAGTTTCATCGCGTCGATAATTTCCTGTTCCGAGGCCGTGTAAATCTCGGACACATGGTTCGACACGAAGTGCCAGGTCAGGTCTTTGAGCGGCACCAGCAGGCCATCGGCGATCGTTTTGGGCGCGTCATCGGCAATGATGTGGCCAGCCTTGAAGCTGCGATAGGCGTCGTCGGCCTGTTCCGGCTCGGCGGCAATCACCTTGGTCTCCGGGGCCAGCGCCGATAGCGTCAGACAGGTGCCGGAGATCATTCCGCCACCACCGATGGGCGCGACAACCATGTCGAGCCCGTCTGTCTGCTCGATGAATTCCTTCGAACAGGTCCCCTGCCCCGCGATCACCCGCGGATCATTGTAAGGGTGCACAAAATCGCCGCCCGTGCGCGCCTGCACCTCGGCAAAGGTTGCTTCCCGCGAGGAAGTCGACGGGTCGCATTCGGTTATCACCCCACCGTAGCGGCGCACCGTGTCTTTCTTGGCTTGCGGCGCGGTACGCGGCATGACCACGTTGCAGGGAATGCCTCGCAACATGGCTGCGTAGGACAGGCACGACGCATGGTTGCCGCTCGAATGAGTCGCCACGCCCATGGCGGCCTGAGCATCATCCAGGCCAAAGACCGCGTTCGTAGCGCCGCGCACCTTAAAGGCCCCCGGCTCTTGAAAATTTTCGCATTTGAAGAACAGCTGGCAACCCGCCAACTCGCTCAGATAGTCCGATGTCCGCACGGGTGTGCGCCGAATGTGCGGGGCGATCCTGACATGTGCAGCGAGCATGTCGTCGTATGTGGGCGCATACATCATAGCGCTCCTTGCTCTTGCAAAGGCGCGGTGTCGCCTGAGATCACAGCGCCTGCACTGTTGACAGTCCGCGACCCCGCGACCTTATCGGCCACCATTTCGGCGGTAACGGCAGACAGGGTCCAGCCAAGATGCCCGTGCCCGGTATTGTAGAACACGCGGTCTCGCTTGCCCTGCCCGACTTTTGGCATCATGTTCGGCATCATGGGGCGCAGACCTGCCCACGGGATGGCGTGTTCGGTACTGACACCGGGGAAGAACCGTTCGCACCACTTCACCAGCGGGCGTACCCGGTCATCCCGGATGTCAAGATTGTACCCGTTGAACTCCGCTGTACCGGCAATTCGGAATCGGTCTTTGCCCAGACGGCTGGTCACGACCTTGGCCTCATCATCAAGCAAGCTGATCCAGGGCGCAGACTGCTGGCTTTCCTCGTCATCAAGGCGAACGGTGATTGAATAGCCTTTGACTGGGTAGACGTTCACCCGGTCGCCAAGCTGCGCCGCGATGTCCCGGCTTTCGACACCGGCGCAAACGATGATAGCATCGAAGGTCTCGACCTGGCTCTCGTTGTTCCGGCTCCAGGTCAGACGCACCGCATTCCTTTCAACCTTCAGCGCATCTACATCGGTGCCGAACCGCAGAACCGCTCCACCCTTCTCGATGGATTTGGCAAGGCCCGTCGTATAGCGGTGAATGTCGCCGGTAAAATCGCTTTCGGCATAGTAGCCGCCGTAGAAATCGCCGCTAAGTGCAGGCTCGATCTCGCGGACTTCCTCGGGCGCCACTGCGCGGCGCTCCAAACCACCCTCAGCGAGCAGCTTGTTCACCTGGGTTGCGTGATCAAACTCTGCCTTGTCGGTATAGATGTGCAAAATGCCGCGATCTTCACAGTCGAAATCGAAACCGTGCCGCTCCGCCTTTTCGCGCAGCAGACCCCGCGCAGCAATTGCCATGCGGGTCGTCTCGACTGTGTTCGCCCGGTATTGCGGGATCGACCCCACGAACTCGGCCATCCAGCTGTACTTGTGCCAGCTTGGCTTGGGATTGACGAGAAGCGGCGCGCCGCGCGTCATCATCCATTTCATCCCCTTGAAAACGGTGGACCACCGGTTCCAGGTTTCAGCATTCGATGCGGACAGTTGCCCGCCATTGGCGAACGACGTCTGCATCGCGGCATAGCGGTTGCGATCGAACAAGGTGACGTCATAGCCCCTGTCTTGCAGGCTCGAGGCAGTGGTTACGCCGGTGATCCCGGCGCCAATAACGGCAATTCTGGTCATGGAAACCTCCCGCGACCCAGGTTTCGTCCCGCCGGATGACAGGTCCAATCCCCTCTGTCGCGGGATGCGGATACAGTTCCGCAGCGCGCTTCAGATCGCCGCGCTTGTCACAGTCCTTTTGCCTGAGAGGTTCCGGGGGGTTGCTCCTTCGGCGCCGAATATGTCGGCCTCTCCTGTGACAGCTTGGTAGGCTGAAAAGCTCCTAAGCGTAAACTAGTTTCATGTCAAGACTATTTTACATTGCATCTTCTTTTATCTCATAGGTCAGCGCATTTCGATAATCTTCTGAGGTCACCCAAGCACCAAGGCGCTCCAGGATTTCGTTCAATGTTCGCAACTCCTGCGCTGATAGCGGATCTGTGAGTATCACTTCCAACCGATCTGACAATCGGCGTGCCACTTTTCGGATCTCTTTTCCCTTTGGTGTTGTGGAGAGCAGGAACACTCGCGCATCTTCACTGGAGTTTTGACGTTCGATCAGACCACTGCCAATCAGATTTTGAATGATTCTGGAGGTTAGGCTCCTATCAAAGCCTGTGGTTTGAGCAATTTCTGCGAAGGTGGTGCCCGGCTGGTCATCGATCAAACGCAGCACGCGCAAATCGCGGATACGACATCCCGTTTCACCAAAAAAGATATCGTCATTGGCCTGGATCGCTTCCTGAGCGACAATGTTCAACCGGTAAGTCAGGCGTTCGTTTTTGAATGTCTTTTCGGTCTGCAAGCTCAGCTTCCCTGTTCCTGGTGCTGAAAAGGTATCACGTTTTAGCTGATTTCCATACGAAATAATCTCAGCAAGAAACTATCTTGTCAAACAAGTTTTATCGTGCAATATTCTCACGCAAAGATAAAAATGGGATCGCTCCGATGTTTGCCAATTGGTACAAAACGCAACGCAAAACATCGCAAGATTGGCTGCAAACCCTGCACCGCCATCCCGAAACCGGCTTTGAGGTATCGAGAACCGCGGCTTTTGTGGCCGAGCGGCTGGAGGAATTCGGATACCATGTCGAAACAGGCATCGGAGGAACCGGCGTCGTGGGGACGCTTCTTGGCGAAAGCGCTTCCCAGGAAATGCCAGGGCGCTGCATTGCATTTCGAGCAGAACTCGATGCCCTCCCAATGCCGGAGAAAACCGGGCTAGGCTATGCGTCACAGATCCCGGACCGCTTTCACGGTTGCGGGCATGACGGACACATGACAACGGCTCTGACAGCGGCTGCATATCTTGCCAAACATAGTGATTTCGACGGAACGGTTCGCTTCATATTCCAGCCAGCCGAAGAGCTCTTGACTGGTGCGCGTGCAATGCTTGCGGATGGATTGTTTGAGCGTTTTCCATGTGATGAAATCTATGCGCTCCATAATTCACCGGATTTGCCTGCTGGACAGGTGGGTATCCCGGCAACAGCAGCCTTGTCCTCGGCTGATGACATCAACATCACCATAAGTGCCAATGGAGCACACGGGTCGATGCCCCACACGGGCGAAGATGCAATCGTTGCTGCTGCCCATCTGATTACATCGGTTCAGCAGGCAATTACACGTCTGGTCGACTCCCGCGCTGCCGGAGTTATTTCCTTCGGCCTTCTGCACGGCGGCGCAGCTCGCAATATTCTGCCGGAAACTGTTCGCCTCGAAGGAACAATGCGAACAACTTCCGTGGATATACGCAATCGACTGGCTAACCTTCTTGAGGATGCAGTGCGGGCCACGGAGCTCGTCTTTGGAGTTTCCATCGAAATCGAAGTGACAAAAGTTGCCCCGGTCACCTTAAATAGTCCTGCCTGCGTCGCAGCAGCCGTTTCGTCCGCAATACGTGTTGTTGGTGTCGAACGCGTAACTGAAAACGCACGCAATCTGATGGCTTCTGAGGACTTTTCAGAACTTTCGGCCATTGTGCCTGGGGCATACTTTTTTATTGGGCAGAGCGGCCATGCCCCCCACCACCCTGAATTCGTCTTTGACAAGGATATCATTCCGGTCGGAGCAGCCATCTTTGCCGATCTGGCAAGGGTTCGTACGAGCCACCGGCTCAATTCTAACACGTTCACTTAATCAACCGAAGAACCTTCAAGGGAGGACATCATGTTCCATTTCTCGAGTGAGAAAATCAAAGGCGCCATTGCTGCAGCGGCATTGATCGCCAGCACTATTCAAGGCGCAAGCGCCGAAACCCTGACCATGTCGTCATGGGTGCCGCCGACTCATTTCGTGCACACCGATTTTCTTGTCCCTTTCACAGAAAAAGTTGCCGAGGTGACAGAGGGTCGCGTGACCGTCACCATCTTGCCGGCACCGCTGGCCAGTCCACCGCAACACTGGGAACTCGCCCGCAACGGCGTGGCCGACATCACCTGGGGCAACTTTACGTATGAGCCTGAGCGATTTGTTTCGATGTGGTTCGCCGAATTCCCGAACGCTGGCACAAATGCCGAGGCTCAAAGTCGGGCACTGTGGCAGACCTACGAAAAATATCTGGCCGACAACACTGCCTTTGACGGCGTGAAGATGCTGGCCGTCGGCATGTTTGGCGGTGGCCAGCTTCACCACGGTTCAAAGACTGTGACCTCGCCCGAGGATGTTGCCAACGTCAAATTCCGCATGGGCGGGCCGATCCAGGAAAAACTACTGACCTCGCTCGGCGCAGTTCCTGTAGCGGCACCCGCGACCAAGGCCTACGAGATGCTGGAAAGCGGCGTAATCGACGGATCGCTCCACACCATGGAGTCTGTCGTCAACTTCCGTTTGGAAAACAGCCTTAAGCACCACACCATCTTCCCCAACGGTTTCTATGACGCGACCTTCTTCGTCATCATGAACGGAGCCAAGTGGGATGGTCTGTCCGACCAAGACAAAGCCGCCATCGAAGGGATCATCGGAGAAAAGCTTTCTGCCGCTTGGGGCAAGAACTTCGATCTTCAAAACCCTGCCGCCACCGATAAGCTTGGTGCGGCCGGCCATGAAATCGTCGATGCTTCGCCTGAACTGATCTCAACGGTTGATTCGATCTACGACACCATGGTTGCCGATTGGGTAACCGCTGCCAAAAGTGCCGGTGTCGAGGACCCGCAGGCAATGCTGAACTTTTACAACGACACGTACAAGTCGCTAGCGGGAAAATAAGCTGGTCACAAGCTGCAGGCGGAGGCCGGTGTTTCGGCCTCCGCTTATTCAGGGAGGAGACAGGATCATGCTATCCCTTGCTTGGAAAATTCGCCGAGGGGTTGAAACGGTCATGGCGCTGTTTCTTCTTTCCATGGTCGCTTTGACTTTTGCCGACGTCATTGGGCGTCGCATTGTCGGAAAGCCAATCTACGGCGCGAATGACATTACCGAACATTTGATGGCTCTGGTCGTCTTCGCCGGTTTGCCCCTGGTCACCGCTGCTGCAGCGCATCTGACCATCGACCTGCTTGACGATTTTGTAAGCAAGCCCTGGATGAAGTGGTGGCGGGTTCTCACGAGCATACTTGTCACATTGGTTTTGGTCACCACTGCGTGGCTTTTCGTCAAGCAAGGATTAAACGCCTCCAAGATTTCTGAAGTCAGTCAGGCTTTGCGGGTGCCTCGCGGTCCGCTTTATTTCTTCATGGCGGCAAGCTGTGCATTGTCCGCCTTGGCCGCCCTGGCCATCGCCTTTACCGGCCCGATGGTCGATCCAGAAGACACCCACGATGAGGAAGCGCTATGATCGTCGGCTCCATTGCGATGGCCGCTGCCATCATACTGGCTTTTCTGCGGGTTCCCCTGGCCTTTTCCCTTCTCGCCATATCAGTGGCTGGAATTGGTTTTGCCATCAACTGGAGCATCGCACTGCAACTCCTGCCACTGACGATTTCCGATGCGGTTCTATCCTACGACTTGGCCGTCGTGCCGATGTTTATCCTTATGGGGAACGTGATCTCCAAGACGGGAATCGCCCATGATCTGTTCCGCGCGGCCTACGCCTATGTCGGCCATGTGCGTGGCGGACTGGCTCAATCGACCATTATCGCCTGTTCCGGTTTCTCAGCGGTCTGTGGCTCCAGCTATGCCACCGCGGCCACCATGGCCAAAGTGGCTTACCCGAGCATGAAGAAGTACAAATACTCAGATGAGCTTGCTTCTGGCACCATCGCGGCTGGCGGCACACTGGGCATCCTGATCCCCCCTTCGATTATCATGGTGATCTACGGGATCCTGACTCAGACCAATATCGGAGATCTGTTCATCGCCGGTGTGATTCCCGGTCTGCTCGGGCTTGCACTCTACATGCTTGCTATCCGCTTCGTTGCAGCACGCGATCCGAGCCACGCTCCGCAAGGTGAAATGACCCCCTGGCCGGAGAGGCTGAAGGCACTGTCCGGCATCTGGCCTTTTGTTCTGCTGTTTGGCCTCATCATCGGTGGCCTCTATGCTAAGCTCTTCACACCGACCGAAGCGGCCGGCATGGGCGCTGGACTTGCAATCCTGATCGCGACCTTTCATGGCCGCCTGACGTGGAGAGTACTTCGGACCGTCATCATCGACACGGCGTATACTTCCGTCTCTCTATACACGGTTCTTTTTGGCGCGCTCATGCTGTCGAAACTGCTGACGTTGTCGGGTTTGGCAGCCGGTGTTCTCACCCTCGTTCAATCCACCGGGCTTGAGGGTTACGCTTTGATTTTCGTCATCCTGCTCGTCTTCATGGTGCTTGGGTGTGTGATGGATTCGATGGCGATCATCCTGATCTTCGTGCCGCTCTTTGCTCCAATCGTTGTCGGTCAGGGGTTCGACCTGATCTGGTTCGGTATCATCGTGATCGTTGTCACAGAGATCGCTCTGGTCACACCACCTGTCGGCATGAACGTGTTCGTTCTCAAAGCCGTCTTGCCCGATGTTCCGGTGGTTCGGATATTCAGGGGGCTCATACCCTTTATCGCAGTTGATGTGGTTCGCCTTGCCTTGCTGGTGGCCATCCCCGCCATCACTCTTTGGCTAGGCAGCACCGTCGGATAGACGCAAACCAGGCACCAAAATGAAAAGCGGCGGGTACGAGATATCCTCGCCCGCCGCTTTAGTATATTGACCCCTTAGAGACGTAGCAACTCTGCGATGTGATCCGGCGCTTTCGGCACGATCCCGGTGGGATTGAGCACCTTGATCGAATAGTAGCCCTGCAGAATGTGGTCGACGTCCACTGTCTCTCGCACACCAGGCAGGTCGAGCGTCCGCGCGAGGTAGCACGACAGACGAGGGTAGTCCTTGATCTGTCGCCGACTGGTCTTGAACAGACCATGATAGGCGGCGTCGAACCGGATCAGGGTCACGAAGGCGCGGATGTCCGTCTCCGTCAGATCATCCCCAAAGAGGTAGTCGCTCGTCAACTGCTCCTCAAGCTCGTCGAGCATGTCGAACACGCCCTTCAGCGCCTCTTCATAAGCGGATTGAGAAGACGCAAAGCCTGCCTTGTAGACGCCGTTGTTGAGCAGGTCGTAGAGACGCGGGTTCAGGGCGTCGATCTCGGCTGCGAGATGCGCGGGATAGAGCCGCAGATCGGAGGGCACGAGATGTTCGAAGGCGGTATCGAACATACGCAGGATGTCGGCGCTTTCATTGTTGACCATCACGTTCCGCGTCATGTCCCAGAGCACCGGCACGGTGGCGCGTCCGGTAAACTGCGGGTCGGCGCGGGCGTAGATCTCGTGCATGTAGCGTGCGCCGAAAAGCGGGTCCTCGTCCGCACCGGGCAAGCCGCCGAAGCTCCAGCCCTGGTCGGTCAGGGTCGGGTTCACCACCGTCACCTCGATCATCTCCTCCAGACCTTTCAGCTTGCGCGCAATCAGCGCGCGTGAGGCCCAGGGGCAGATCAGTGCAACATATAGCCGGTAGCGGCCCGATTCCGCCTTGAACCCGCCCTCGCCGGTCGGACCGGGCGTGCCGTCAGGCGTGATCCAGTTGCGAAAGCTGGAGGTCTGGCGCACAAACCGGCCTTTCTCGTCGGCCTTTTGCACCGGCTGCCAGTTTTCCATCCATTTGCCGTCGACAAGCATGTGCCCTGTGTCCTCAGTTCGCGTGAAAGATGAAAGACCGCATCGACACCGATCCGAGGTCGATGGCATCGGTCATGAAAGTCAGATTGTCGCGTGCATCCGACGCACCGGCTACGGTCAACGCGGGCAGGTAATGGTCGACGGTCGGATGCGCGGCCGTTAGCAAGGCGCCGAGTCCCTGGGCATCCGACAGCTTCGCGAAGTCCCGGTCGGCGAGCCGGTCTGCGAAGAGCGTGTCGAATTCCAGCGCAAAGTCGAGCGGCTCTCCACCGCGCCGCATAGCCCGCAGGTTATGGACGACGTTTCCCGACCCGAGGATCAGGATGCCGCGATCGCGTAGCTCCGACAGGGTCCGGCCGATCTCGAGCTGGTGCGCCAGCCCGCGCCCCATGTCGATCGACACCTGAAAGACCGGCAGGTCGGCATCCGGGTAGAGGTATTTCAGGACAGCCCAGGCACCGTGATCGAGACCCCAGTGGTCGTCTTCCTGCGCCCTGTGGCTTTTCAGCATGGTGACGACATCACGGGCCAGATCCGGCTCGCCGGGTGCGGGGTACTGCTGTTCGAACAAGGCCTGCGGAAAGCCGTAAAAGTCATGGATCGTGCGCGGCATCTCGGAGACATTGACCAGCGTGGTTCCCTGCGTCATCCAATGGGCGGAAACCACGAGAATGGCTTTGGGGCGCGGCAGACTCGCGCCAAGATCGAACCACGCGCGGCTGTAGGGATTGTCCTCGATTACGTTCATCGGACTGCCGTGGCCCAGAAACACGACCGGCATCCGGTCGGATGGGGCGAAGCGGTCGCGAAGGTCCTGAAGGCTATGGGTTTTCATGCTACGTCTCCCGAGGGACATGAGCCGGGACGCCGCGGCGCGGCCCGGCCGTTTGGAACGTTCAGGCAAACCTGCCGAGCGTGCGCTCGATCACCGGCGGGCGCAGCGCATGGGCACCGGCGCCCAGAAGCAGGATCACACCCTGCACAATGGCCCAGAACAGCGGGAACTCCCAGCCGCCGCATTCGTTTGAAAAGGTCCAGCCGAAGCCGGAACGGTCCCAGACCGACCCGAGCAGGATCGCGATGAGCGGAATCGAGACGGCGCTCGTCACACGAAGGACGAGGGCCGCGTAGTCGGCATCACCCACAACGGCGCGCAGGTCTGCGTCGCGGCCATAAGCGGTTACGTCGTACGATGTTGGCGACAGGGATTTGGCGAGGCCGGAGCCGACATTGCCGTTCCCGATGATAGCGATCTTCATGGTCTTCGCCATTTGTTTGCCTTCACTGGCGACGGGCTGTTTCGATCTGTCAAGAACTTAAGGCTTGTAGATCGTCAACAAAATGGAGACTTTAGAGAATGACTATCGTCAAATTGTTCTAAGTAAAGCCATGGACCGCATCAACCAGATCCGCGCCTTCGTCGCCACCGCCCAGACCGGATCCTTCACCGCGGCAGCGGACCAGATGGGCATTTCAAACCGGCTTACGTCGAAATATGTCGCCGAATTGGAAGCCCGGCTTGGCGTCCGCCTATTTCAGCGCACCACCCGCAAGGTCGGCCTGACCCCGGCCGGAACCGATCTTCTGTCCCGTGCCCCGGCCCTGCTGGACGATCTCGACGAGTTGTTGGCAGATATCTCGGATTCCTCGAAGGGTTTGTCCGGCGTTGTGAGGATTTCTGCCCCGATCACATTCGGCGAGGTCTACATTGCGGGAATGTTGGCGCGGTTCGTCGAAATTCACCCGGGAATCACCATCGACCTCAGGCTGAACGATGCCTTCAGCGACCTTGCCGCAGAGGGGATCGACCTTGCCTTTCGGATTGGTCGCTTTGACATAGCCTCTCTCAAGGTTCGACGACTGGGCACGTTCCGGAGCCTGCCTGTCGCCAGCCCGTCCTACCTCGCGCGGGCCGGTCGCCCCGCAACTCCAAGCGACCTTTCAGAGCATAGCTGCATCGTCGATACCAACCGCAGGAACCCCAAGCGTTGGACCTTCGGCCACAATGGCACTGAGGTCGCGGTTCAGATCGAAGGCCGCTTTCACGTCAATTCAGCAAGTGCCGCAGTCGATCTGGCGCGCCACGGTCTTGGCATCGCCTATGTTCCAAGTTTCGCTTTGCGCAGTGCGCTCGTCACCGGCGACCTGGTCCGGTTGTTTGAAGGCCAAAAAGGGGAACGCGGTGACATCGCTGCCGTCTACCTTGAAGGTCGCACGCTGCCTCGAAAGGTGCGTGCATTGATCGATTTTGCGGTTGGCGACGTTGGAAATGCCGATGCGTTTTAGCCGCCGCGACGCAGAAAGAACCCTCGGCGTGGTGAGCCCTTCGATCTTCAGCCGCAGCAGGACGCTATCACGCACACGTGGAGTCGATACCTGATCCTCATCCGAACTTCCGGGCGGCGGGCCCTACTGCCGTCAAGAAAGTGTCGCGGTCTGGACAGATTTCGGTTCTCAACATTTCTGAAGAAACTTCTCAGCGCCCAAGTTTTGATCAGGAAGGTGATAAATCAGACAACCTCCAATCGGCATGATCACAATAACTGGGGTAAAGCACAACTGAAGCGTGCACTGGCCCCTCATTAGTCACCCCAAGAGAATGTCGGACAGAGATAACACGTCCGAAGCTTGAAAAGCGGACATTCCGCCATCAATGGTGATATCGGTGCCTTTGACCCAATTGCTCTCAGGGGAAAGCAGGAAGGCAGCGAGATGGGCGATTTCCTTTGGCGACGCCGCGCGCCCCGCCCGTTCCACATTCTTTGTCATACGTTCTCCGAACGCCGTTTCGAAGTCCTGCAGAATGCCTGTCTCGACCGCACCGGGGCTGATCGAATTGATACGCCGCCTGCGGTTCAGATAGTTTTCCGAACTGGCCATCGTCCACAAAATGACGGCCTCCTTCGACAAGTCGTAGGCCCGCACTGGCGCGATCTTCTCCTGCGCGACAAAGCCCTCGATGTTGCCACCCAAATCCAGAGCGGCAAGGCGTCTGATCTGCTCGATTGCGTCGCGCCAGCCGTGACCGGCACGGGACGCGAGGTTTACCACTGAAGCGCCTTCACCGAGTTTTGGCAGAAGCAGGTTCGTCAGGCTTCGCGTACCGAGAAAATTGACAGCGAGAATTTTTGTCTCGAGGCCTGGCCGGGGCGGCAACCCGGCGCTGTTGCACAGACCATCCAACCCGTCGGGCACTTCCGCCGCGGCCCGTTTGACAGAACCCGCATCGCTCAAATCCAGCGCGATGAACTGGTCGACAGGGCCGGCGGGTTCGGCAATATCCAGACCCACGACCCTGTGTCCGGCCTCCTTCAACAGACCGGCAAGTTCCCTGCCGATGCCGTTGGACACTCCGGTTATCGCATAGGTCTTCTGCGCCATTCCTCAATCCCGATCTACTCTATGTCACGGCCCTGACGGGCACGCTGGCCAGCGAATGAATGCTGCTGTTGATCGCGGGCACGATAGGTCCGGCCAGATCAATGCGCTCGATTCTGTCGGCAAGCGCGTTAAACAGGCAGATCATTTCAAGTCGCGCGAGATGCATGCCGAGGCAGGCGTGAACACCGTGCCCAAACCCGACATGGCCGCGGACATTGCGCTCAATGTCAAAATTATGCGGATCCGGAAAACGCGAAGCATCCCGGTTGGCCGCGCCGAAGACCATGAGGACTCGTGTGTCTTGTTTTAGGCCAACTCCCTCAACTTCGGCATCTTCTGCAACATAGCGCGAAAACGCCTTGATGGGTGTGTTGAGGCGCACAACCTCCTCGACGGCATTTCGAACCAGCGACCGATCAGCCCGCAGCTTCTGCCATTGCTTCGGAAACTTTGCGAAGAGCATCATCGCGTAGCCGATTGCGGAAATGGTCGTGTCCAAACTTGGCGCGATATAGTCACGCATCAACTCAACGGCGCGGTCCGGCGTCATACCGCGTTCGATCCCGATCCGTGTTGCGCGGTTTGCCCATCCATCCGGGCTTAGAGCTTCAAGAGTGTCAGGGTTTTCCAGAAAGCGGCGTAGTTCCCTGAGATTGTCCAAGGCCAAGCCACGCCGCTCTCCCGGATCGCCCATCAGTTCGAATGTCGCGGCAGCCCAACTGATCATGTTGTTCTTGCCATGCTCGCCCAGCCCCACCAGATCGCGCACGATCGTGAGCGGGAGATGAGGCGCAAGCTCCGTTGCAGCATCGAATTCGCCCTGCGCGACCATCTTGTCGGCGATCAGGTTCGCCTGCTTCTCGATACGGTCCCGAACGGCCTCGAGGGCCTTCGGCGTCAGAGGAGTGAAAGTGATCGCCCGCGTTGCATCATGCTGGGGTGGGTCGGAATTGAGCGTGCTTCCGATCAGAAGCTTGTTCACGTCTTCGTTTATGGACACGCCCTTTCCTGACCGAAAGCACTGATGGTTTCGCAAGGACTCGGTGAGAGCGGAATAACCGCAGATCGCGTGCAGACCGTTTTCGGGAAGCCACACCACGGGACCACAGTCCAGCATCTTGCGATAGGCTAAAACCGGATCGAGAACATAGGTGTCGCTGTAGAAATCGATGTCACAGTAAGGCGCTGCAGATTGAGTGGATGTCGTCAAAACCAGCCCTCCCTTTGGAAGCGTCCACACTCTCGACAATTTTAGGATATCGGATATCCAATCAACAGCAATGTCCCTGGGCTGGGTGTTTATATTAAAACCCGACACGTCGTCATCTCGCAACGAGCCTGAGCAAGAGTCCGGTACGAAGTGGGTATGCTGACACTAAACACTGGCGTCAAACAAAACGTCAAAGCGTGCAGTGGGCCTCGTTGATTCTGGTCGATGAACGCGACGCGAAATGGCTATCGCTAATTGATCAAGCCATTTGAGATAGCACCGCCAAAAGGGGCTCGTTCCGAACCTTTGCCGGATCGGCGTGACGGTAACTGGGCCTTATCTCAACTTCCGCTCTGCGGGACAAAGCTGCCGTGGATTTGGGTGTGTTGAACGACTGCTTTGCCAAAATCTATTGATTTGAAACTTCCACTCAGACTAAAATGCGCTCAGGGACAGGCGATGGCGTCGCCACTCACTGTGATCAGTAAAAAATCCCCAATCAAATATCCTGAACGCCGGGAACTTGCTTTGCCGCTTGGTAGCGGTGACGGAAGTTGTGACCGGATATTGGGAGCACTCCTCACGGCACCAAAGTGGCCTGAACAGGAGTGAACCGATGGACGGAACATCCAATTTGAATGGGGTTGCACGCCCCGATTTTTACCGCTTCCACCAAGGTGGGAAGATATTGCCCTTCGCTGATGCCGAGTACGAGGCGCGGCTTGCAGGACTTAGAACGATCATGACCGAGATGGGCGTCGATGCGGTCGTGCTGACCTCGATGCACAACGTCGCCTATTATTCTGGTTTTCTCTACTGCGCATTTGGGCGGCCCTACGCACAAGTGGTCACGGCAACGGACACCGTAACATTCAGCGCAGGGATTGATGCGGCACAACCTTGGCGGCGTTGCTATGGCGACAACATCACTTACACCGATTGGCAGCGAAACAATTACTGGCGGGCTATCCGTTCGGTTGCAGGCCAGGACAAGGTCATCGGCTTTGAAGGCGATCATATTTCGATTGCTCAAAAGGCCCTGCTGGATGAGTTTCTAAAGCCATCAAACACCAAAGACATTGCTCCCGCGGCGATGAAACAGCGGTTTCACAAGTCTCCAGCAGAGCTCGACCTAATCCGTGCCGGTGCTGCAACCGCTGATGTGGGCGGGTGTGCGATACGTGATGCGATCAAGGTAGGTGCACGCGAGATTGACGTGGCCATGGCTGGCCGTGAAGCCATGGAACTGGAAATTGCCCGTCGTTTCCCGGATGCGGAATATCGCGACACGTGGGTTTGGTTCCAATCTGGCATCAATACCGATGGTGCGCACAACCCGGTCACCGGTCGAATATTGGAACGCGGAGACATTCTCAGCCTCAACACCTTTCCGATGATTTCGGGCTACTACACCGCATTGGAGCGGACGCTCTTTGTTGAGACTGTTGATGAGGCAAGCCTCGCCATCTGGGAAGCAAACGTAGCAGCCCACGAATATGGGATGAGCCTACTGAAGCCCGGTGTCTCATGTGCCGATGTGACACACGCGATCAACGGCTTCTTTGCCGAACGCGATTTGTTGCAATACCGCACCTTTGGATACGGTCATTCCTTCGGTGTCTTAAGCCATTACTACGGTCGCGAAGCTGGTCTTGAGTTGCGTGAAGACATCGACACGGTGCTGGAGCCAGGAATGGTGATCTCCATGGAACCGATGTTGACCATCCCTGACGGGCAGCCCGGAGCTGGCGGCTATCGCGAGCACGATATTTTGATCATCACCGAAGATGGCAACGAAAACATTACCGGCTTTCCCTACGGCCCGGAGCAAAACGTGGTTGGCTGAATGAGAAGTCAGTTTGGTCAGCGCATCCCGCTGACCAAACTGCTAAAGAAGCCATTGGCCGCATTGCCGAGGTTGAGCACTTTGGCTCGATTCGAACCCCTGACACGTGGGAGCTATCGAAGCCCCGCGTCCCGCACCAGCACTGACAACTCGCCATTATCTTAACTCCCGCAAATTGTGCTTTCGTGTTCCATAAGCGCTGACGGGGTCGAAGATGCAGGATAGTTCGTCGGGCGGCTGACAGGCTGCGCGGTTTTGACCGTGCTATATGTTCTTGTCCGCCTGATGACCATGGGCATTCAGGGGCGGCTAGAGACGGCCTGATCTTCCGTATCGATCTTGAATACCTGGGCGGTTCCACATTGGGGGCCGCCCTGTCCGTTCGGCCGGCGCAATTTCAGGCCGGGCTTAGGCGTTCGATGCGCTGGCGGTAGGAAAGTGGGGTTTCGCCTTCGCGGGTACGGAACACCTTGCTGAAGTGCGACGCATCGCAGAACCCGGTCGCGGCGGCGATGCGGGTCACGGAATGATCCGTGCTTTCGAGTAAGTGTCGTGCGACGTTCAACCGGACCGAAAGGCCGGCTTCAGCGGGGGACTGTTGCAGCGCCCCGCTGAAGTGGCGTTCCAGTGTGCGGCGGCTGGTCCTCAGGTGTTTTGAGAGCTGGCCAACGGTAAGCGGTGTCGCTACGTTCTGCCTCATCAGATGCAGCGCCTTTCGGATCAGCTTGTCTGAGGTCGCGAATTCGAACGGCAGCCCCGGCTGAGGGGTTTCCGGCATCTGCGCCTCGTCGATGATCATGATGTTCAGGCTTTTCCGCGCCGCTGCCTGCCCAACATGTCGGTCCACCAGATATGCCGCCAGATGAGCAGAGCTTGCCCCTCCTGAACAGGTCAGGCGATCGCGGTCGACGATGAATATTTGGTCGGAAACAGGGATGAGCCCTTCGAACTGTTCCAGGAAATCGTCGTGGTGGAACCAGCTTATGCAACAGCGGTAGCCGTCCATCAGACCGGCCCTGTGCAGGATGAACGCACCGGTGCAGACCCCCACAATCGGAACGTTGGCTCGCGCCGCACTCTTCAGATAGACGATGTAGTCAGGGTTGAGGTCCTGGATCGCGGGGACCAGCCCGCCAACCACGACTACGTAATCGAACTCGTGCGGATCGCCCAGATGTTGATCGGGCTGCACCGGTATTCCACAGCTTGAAACTACCGGGTCCATCGTCGCGGATAGAATTCGCCATGAGCAGCGCATCGGGCGCGACCGGTCTCCTTCATCTGCCGCCAGACGCAGGACATCGACAAAATTCGCGAAGGCCGACAGTGTGAAACGCCGCGCCAGGATGAATCCGACTTTCAGGACGGGTCCGTGCTTCATTTCAACGGCCTCCGATGCGAGCGCGGCGCAAATATAATATGATTGTGGCGCAAAGATACAAGGAGTTTCGAGCGTAATCCGGCAGTTGGCCAGCGACGGCTTTCTTCATCTCCGAGGTTCCGCAAAATGACCCATTTTTCCGCCTTTTCGCTGCTCAAAAACGCACTGGGCGGTCACAAGAACTGGGACAAGCAATGGCCGGATTCCGAGCCGAAATCCGAATACGACGTGATCATCGTCGGAGCTGGCGGTCACGGTTTGGGTGCCGCCTACTACCTCGCCAAGGAGCACGGCATCACCAATGTCGCGGTGATCGAGAAGGGCTGGCTGGGCGGCGGCAATACCGGACGAAATACCACGATCATCCGTTCGAACTACCTCTATGACGAAAGCGCCGGGCTCTTCGATCATGCGCTTGATCTGTGGCAGAACCTCAGCCGGGAGCTGAACTACAATATCATGTATTCCAACCGCGGTGTTATGATGTTGGCCCACAACGTTCATGACGTCCAAAGCTTTAAGCGCCACATCCATGCCAACCGCCTTAACGGTGTCGACAACCAGTGGCTGACCAAGGAAGAGGCAAAGGAATACTGCCCACCGCTGAACATTTCGCCCGATGCGCGCTATCCGGTCATGGGAGCGGCGCTGCAGAAACGCGCCGGCACCGCGCGCCATGACGCGGTAGCCTGGGGCTACGCCCGGCAGGCCGCGATGCGGGGCGTCGACATCATCCAGAACTGTCCGGTGACGGCGATCCGGCGCGGCCCGGATGGCGTTGTCGAAGGGGTGGAAACTGCCCGAGGTTTCATCAAGGCCAAGAAGGTCGCGGTCTCGGCCGCTGGCCACACCTCGGTCCTGATGGACAGCGCAGGGATCCGAATGCCGCTGGAAAGTTATCCGCTGCAGGCGCTGGTTAGCGAGCCGGTCAAGCCAATATTTCCTTGTGTCGTAATGTCGAACACCGTCCACGCCTATATCAGCCAGTCCGACAAGGGCGAGTTGGTGATTGGCTCGGGCACCGACCAGTACACCAGCTATTCGCAGCGCGGCGGCCTGCCTCTGATCGAGCATACCGTTGCCGCGATCTGTGAGGTGTTCCCGATTTTCAACCGAATGCGGATGCTACGCAAATGGGGCGGGATCGTCGACGTGACGCCCGACCGCTCAGCCATTCTGGGCAAGACACCCGCCAAGGGACTCTATGTCAATTGCGGCTGGGGCACAGGCGGCTTCAAGGCCACACCCGGCGCCGCCCATGTATTGGCCTGGACGGTGGCCAAGGACGAACCGCACAAACTCAACGCGCCGTTCACCCTGGAACGGTTCCGGACCGGCCGCCTGATCGACGAGGCCGCCGCCGCGGCTGTCGCGCATTAAGGGGTTACTTCCATGCTTCTGATCCATTGCCCATATTGCGACGAAACCTTGCCCGAGCCGGAGTTCGCATATGCCGGCGAGGCACATATCGACCGACCTGCCGACCCGCAACAGCTCAGCGATGAGGAATGGCGCGACTTCCTGTTCATCAGGACCAACGCCAAGGGTCCGCATTACGAACGCTGGCGCCACATCAACGGCTGCGCGCGTTTCTTCAATGCGGTGCGCGATACGGTCAGCGACAAGTTCCTGACCACGTACAAAGCGGGTGAAGCCCGTCCCGATCTCGCTAAATTGCTGGAGGGCCAGAAATGAGCGCATATCGTGTAGAAAGCCACGGCCGTATCAAGCACCACCAGCCTGTAAGTTTCACCTTTGACGGCGAGACCGTCGAGGGCCGCGAAGGCGACACCGTCGCCTCGGCCCTGCTGGCCAACGGTAAGCATCTGATGGGCCGGTCGTTCAAGTACCACCGTCCGCGCGGCGCCATCGCCGCCGGATCGGAAGAACCCAACGCGCTGATCGGCACCACCCGCAGCGAAGGTCGGTTCGAGCCCAACACCCGCGCCACAGTTCAGGAAATCTATCCGGGGCTGAAGACGGAAAGCCAAAACAGCTATCCGTCGCTGAAATACGATATCGGTGCAATCAACGACCGGCTTTACATGCTGTTCTCCGCCGGATTTTACTACAAGACCTTCATGTGGCCGCGCAGCTTCTGGGATAAGGTGTATGAGCCGTTCATCCGCCGTGCTGCCGGTCTGGGCGTCTCGCCCACGGTCGAGGATCCCGACCACTATGCCTCGCGCTATCTGCATTGCGACATCCTGATCGTCGGTGCCGGTCCGGCCGGAATCGCCGCCGCGCTGGCGGCCGGCAAGAGCGGTGCCAAGGTCTTGCTGGCCGACGAAGGCGCGGAAATGGGCGGCTCGGTTCTTTCCGAGCCGGGCGTGAATATCGACGGCTGCAGCGCCTGGAACTGGCTTGAGGCGCGGCTCGACGAATTGCGCGGGATGGAGAACGTCACTCTGATGACGCGCACCACCGCCATCGGTTATTACCACCAGAACATGGTGGGTCTTTGCCAGAAGTTGACCGACCACCTGACAACGCTTCCCGAGGGTGCTCCGCGTGAACGCTTGTGGCGCATCCGGGCTAACCAGGTCATCCTGACACAGGGCGCGCTGGAAAAACCGCTGGTGTTTCACGAAAACGACCGCCCCGGCGTGATGCTGGCCGGGTCCGCCCAGACCTATCTCAACCGTTACGGTGTGCTGGTCGGCCGTCGGCCCGTCGTCGTCACGTCGCATGACAGCGCCTGGTATGCGGCCTTTGACCTCGCCGATGCCGGCGCCGAAGTGCAGGCGATCGTCGATCTGCGCGACAAGGTTCAGTCCGAATTGTCCGACGAGGCAACGAAGCGCGGCATCCGCGTGCTGACAAGCCACACCGTGACCGGAACCTCCGGGCGGTTGCGCATCAAGTCCATCCGCATCAACCCGCTGCGCGGCAGCAAGGCCGGCCGGGCCGAGACCGTCAACTGCGATGCGCTGCTGATGAGCGGCGGCTGGACGCCGTCCCTGCACCTCTTTTCGCACACCAAGGGAACGCTGCGCTGGGAAGACGACACCAAGGCCTACCTGCCGGACCAGAAGGCCGAGGCATGCCACATCGCCGGCGCCGGCCGGGGGCTCTGGGGGATCGGCAAGGCGCTTACCGATGGCGGTGAGGCTGGCGTTGCGGCGGCAACCGCTGCCGGATTCACAACCATCGCGGAGGCCTACCCGGTCGAGAACGATCGCGAGGGTACGGGAATCTCGCTCAGGGAACTGCCGACCGATCGCAGCCCCGGCAAGGCGAAGGCTTTTATCGATTTCCAGAACGACGTGACCGCCAAGGACATCCGGCTTGCGGTGAGCGAAGGCATGCACTCGATCGAGCATGTCAAGCGCTACACGACGAACGGCATGGCAACCGATCAGGGCAAGATGTCGAACATGAACGGGCTCAACATCGCCGCGGACGCGCTCGGCAAGCCGCAGACCGAGGTCGGGCTGACGACGTTTCGTCCGCCCTACACGCCGACGACTTTCGGTGCCTTCGCGGGCTACCACAAGGGTAGCCATTTCGAGGTGACGCGCAAGACGCCGATCGACGACTGGGCCGAGGAAAACGGCGCCGCGTTCGAGCCGGTGGCCCTTTGGCGCCGAGCTTGGTATTTCCCGAAACCGGGCGAGGACTTGCACGCGGCCGTCGCGCGGGAATGCAGGGCCACGCGCGAGTCGCTGGGGATTTTTGACGCCTCGACGCTCGGCAAGATCGAGGTCTCGGGACCCGACGCGGTCGAGTTCATGAACCGGATGTACACCAACCCCTGGACAAAGCTGGGTGTCAGCCGCTGCCGCTATGGCCTGCTGCTGGGCGAGGACGGGTATATCCTCGACGATGGCGTGATCGGGCGTCTGTCCGACGACAAATTCCATGTTACCACGACCACAGGCGGCGCGGCCCGCGTGCTTAACATGATGGAGGACTACCTGCAGACCGAGTGGCCGGATCTGAAGGTGTGGCTGACCTCTACCACCGAACAGTGGGCGACGATCGCGCTCAACGGCCCGAACGCCCGCAACCTGCTGGAGCCGTTTGTCGAAGGGCAGGACATGTCCGACGAGGCGTTCCCGCACATGTCGGTGTCGCAATGCACGGTCGCCGGGTTCCCGGCGCGGCTTTTCCGGATCAGCTTCACCGGCGAGCTCGGCTTTGAGGTGAACGTGCCGGCCCGCTACGGCCGCGCGCTCTGGGAAAACCTGTGGGAGGCCGGACAGCAATACGACGTTTGCCCCTATGGCACGGAAACAATGCACGTGCTCAGGGCCGAGAAGGGCTTCATCATCGTCGGGCAGGACACCGACGGCACGGTGACGCCGGACGACGCCGGGATGAGCTGGGCAGTGGGCAAGAAGAAGACCGACTTCGTCGGCATGCGCTCGCTTTCCCGACCCGATATTGCGGCGCCGGGGCGCAAGCAGCTGGTCGGACTTCTGACCCGCGATTCCAAAACTGTGCTGGACGAGGGCGCGCAGATAGTCGCCGATCCCAAGCAGCCCAAGCCGATGAAGATGCTCGGTCACGTCACTTCGTCCTACTGGAGTGAGACGCTCGGTCGGTCCGTGGCTTTGGCCGTGGTGCAGGGCGGGCGCGACAGAATGGGCGACAGCCTCTACGTACCGATGCCCGGCAAGGATGTTGAAGTCGAAGTCACAGGCACCGTGTTCTACGACCCCGAAAACGCCCGTCTGAAACTGTAAGCAGGAGGAACCGACATGAATACGCAGCCCGGCATTCAGGCCGCCCTGGCCAATGTAACCTCGGCTGGCCCGGTCCTTCTGGCGATTCTGCCCGAAGCGACACGGTTCAGCCTGCGGATCAACTCCGGCAATTTGGCTGCCGCGTCGAAGGCGCTCGGGCTGTCTTTGCCCACGACGATCGGCACGCGGGCGGCTTCGGGCACGCGCAGCGCCCTGTGCCACGGGCCCGATGAGTGGGAGATTCTTGCCTCCGAGGACGATCGTGCGGATATCGAAGCCGCGTTTGCGGCGATCTACTTGAAAGCCCCGCACAGCCTGACTGACATCAGTGACCGGGAAATCACTATCGTGATCGAGGGTGACAAGGCGGTCGAACTGCTGAGCGTCGGCTGCCCGATCAACCTTGATCGGCTCGCGGTTGGTAATGGCAAGCGCACCGTCTTCGACAGTGCGCAGGTCGTTATCTACCGCGATGCCAGGGACAGTTTCCGCATGCAGGTGTGGCGCTCGTTTCTGGCGCATGTATGGGGGCTTTTGAACATCGCCAACTGCGAGCTCGCCGCCGGCTACTAACGATCGCTGACGAAATCGAAATCGCACCGCGCCGGGGGCGAGTGATCACTTATTTCACCAGGAGCAACAGAATGGACATTCACACCGGTTTCGCCGCCATCGCCGACAAGGCCGTCGCCAGGGCCATAGAACTCGAGCTTGGCCGCCAGCAGGACCAGATCGAGTTGATCGCCTCGGAGAACATCGTCTCGCGTGACGTGCTGCGTGCGCAGGGCTCTGTGTTGACCAACAAATACGCCGAGGGGTATCCCGGCCGGCGCTATTATGGCGGCTGCGAACACGCCGACACGATCGAGGAGATCGCCATCGAGCGAGTCAAGAAACTGTTCGGCGCGGGCTTCGCCAACGTGCAACCCCATTCCGGCGCGCAGGCCAACCAGGCGGTTTTTCTGGCGCTGCTTCAGCCAGGCGACCGCATTATGGGGCTGTCGCTGGCGCATGGCGGTCACCTGACCCACGGCTCGCCGGTGACGATGTCCGGCAAGTGGTTCGACGTGGTCAGCTACGAGGTCCGCAAGGATAACCACCTTATCGACATGGACAATGTGCGCAAAGTTGCACACGAGTCCAAACCAAGACTGATTGTGGCGGGTGCGTCGGCCTATCCGCGCGCCATCGACTTCGCCGAGTTCCGGAAGATTGCAGACGAAGTTGGCGCCTATCTCATGGTGGACATGGCGCACTATGCCGGCCTGATCGCGGCTGGCCATTATCCCGATCCGGTGCCGCACGCACACGTCGTTACCTCGACCACACACAAGACCCTTCGCGGTCCGCGCGGCGGGATCATCCTGACCAATGACGAGGCGTCGGCGAAGAAGTTCAACTCGGCCGTCTTCCCGGGTAACCAGGGTGGCCCGCTGATGCACCTGATCGCCGCCAAAGCGGTTGCCTTCGGCGAAGCGCTGGAGCCCGGCTTCCGTGACTATGCCGCCGCGGTGATCGAGAACGCGCGGGCGCTAGCCGATGTGCTGATCGAAGGCGGGCTTGGGGTCGTCTCGGGTGGCACTGACAGCCACATGGTGCTGGTCGACCTGCGACCCATGGGCGTGACCGGTCGCGCCGCCGAGGACGCGATGGAGCGCGCCGGGCTGACCTGCAACAAGAACTCGATCCCCTTCGACCCGGAAAAGCCCTTCGTAACTTCGGGCGTCCGCCTCGGCAGTTCCGCTGGGACCACGCGAGGCTTCGACGCTGATGATTTCCGAAAGGTGGGCAAGTTGATCCTTCGTGTCATCGAAGCGCTGTCGGCCACCCCCGACGGCGATGCCGAGATCGAGGCCGCGGTGCGCAAGGAGGTGCATGCGCTCTGCGCCGAGCATCCGATCTACGAGCACGGATAGCCGTATGTTCCTGTCGGTGTTCGATATTTTCAAGATCGGCATCGGTCCCTCGTCGTCGCACACCATGGGGCCGATGACCGCAGCGGCGCGGTTTCTCGACGACCTGCGCGGCCTGAACAAACTGCCGGTGCGGCTTGGCGCCACGCTTCACGGCAGCCTCGCCTTCACCGGCAAGGGGCACGCGACCGACCGGGCGGTGATCCTGGGGCTGACCGGGCTGACGCCGGATGCGTTGGACCCGGACCAGGCCGAGCGGCTGGAGGCGGAGGTGCGGCGAGACCGCCGGGTTTCGCCGCCGGGCCTGGCTGCGCTCGCCTTCGATCCGGAAATCGACCTTGTCTTCGACTACGGCCCGGCCCTGCCCGCGCATCCGAACGGTATGGAGCTCAGCGCCTTCGATGGCGAGGGCGGACTCTGCCACGAGGAGACCTACTACTCGGTCGGAGGCGGCTTTGTGATGACCGCCGTAGAGCTCGCCGCCGACCGCAGAGAGAGCGCCGATGACCTGCGCGACGAGAAGGAGCGGCTGGCTTATCCCTTTCCCTTCGGTACCGCCCGCGACATGCTGGAGATGGGGGCGCAGTCGGGCAAGACCATCGCCCAGATGAAACGTGCCAACGAGACCGCCCATTCCGGCGAGGGGCTCGACGCGCGTCTCGACCGGGTGTGGGAGGCGATGGACGACTGCATCTCGCGCGGGCTGCGACTCGAGGGTGAGCTGCCGGGTGGGCTGCAGGTCAAACGCCGCGCCAAGGCGATCCATGAACAGCTTCTGGCCGAGCGCGGACAGAACCGGAGCCAGCCGCATGTCGCGAACGACTGGCTGAGCGTCTACGCGATGGCGGTCAACGAGGAGAATGCAGGCGGCGGCCGGGTGGTGACTTCGCCGACCAACGGCGCCGCGGGGGTGGTCCCGGCGGTCATACGCTACTATCGCGACCATTGCGTCGATGCGACCCATGACGGGCTGCACACTCTGCTGCTGACCGCTGCGGCCATTGGTGGCCTGATCAAGCATAACGCGTCGATTTCAGGCGCCGAAGTCGGCTGTCAGGGCGAGGTCGGATCGGCGAGCGCGATGGCAGCGGCTGGCCTGTGCGCCGCGCTTGGCGGCAGTAACGCACAAGTCGAAAACGCTGCCGAGATCGCACTTGAGCACCATCTGGGCATGACCTGCGACCCGGCGGCCGGTCTGGTGCAGGTGCCCTGCATCGAACGCAACGCTCTCGGAGCCATCAAGGCGGTATCGGCGGCATCGCGGTCAACCTGCCGGAATGTTGAAAATTTCACGCAAATAGATGCTGGCTGAGCCTGATAGCGCACCGCAATAACCGCGTGGCGCCACGCGTGACAAGCACCAATCACGAGCGAACGTCTCAGACGGGGTTTGATCCGGACGATCGATAGCTGACGATAGTCGTTACTACGCGATCCGGATCGGCCGGATGCACGCGGGTAACGATAACCGGAGCGTTTCGCGACTTTAGCAGCGCGGTCAGACCAATATCACTTAGGACTCAGTTTGACGACGGGGTGGAGTATTACATCCGACGTGAGAACCGGGGCACCGATGTCTCATTTTCTGACCAGGATATCATCTGAGGATTTCGACCAATCCTATCGCAATTACCGGGAATAGCAGGATCAACCCCAACGCGATCACATCGGCGAAAACGAAGGCGATCACTCCCCTAAAGATGTCTCCCAACCGGATGTCCGGCATGACTGCCCGTACGGTAAAAACGTTCATTCCGATCGGCGGCGTAATCAGCCCCATCTCGACAACGACCACCATGATGATGCCGAACCAGATCAAATCAACGCCCATGAGTTGAAGCGTCGGCAGGAACACGGGAACGATCAGAAGCAATAGGCCCACAGCTTCGAAGATCATGCCAAGGACAATGCAAATCGCGCATACAAACAGCACGACACCAATCGGCCCCATATTCATGTCTTCTAGCATATCCAACAGATCGTAAGGCAGGCCGGACAGGTTTATGAAGTTCGCGAAAACCAGCGCACCGAAGATCACCGAGAACAGAACAGCTGAGGTCTTGGTGCTGTCGATGAGAATATCAAGCAAAGCATTCCAACTGCGCAGGTGACCCTTGAAAAAGGCAAAGGCCGCCGCTCCAAATGCGCCGATGCCCGAAGCTTCAGTTGGTGTGAAAGCACCGACATAGATGCCGCCAAGCACCAAAATGAATAGTGCGATGACCGGCCAAACTTTTGCGTAAGCTGAAAACCGTTCGGGGCGAGTCAGCTTGTCACCGGGCCGGCCAAGTGACGGATTTCGCCAAATGGAAAACCGTACCGCACCCAAAAATAGGAATACGAGCATTATGCCGGGAATTGTCCCGGCGATGAAAAGTTTGCCAATGTCCTCCTCTGCTACCAGCCCGTAAATGATGAGCGGCACGGACGGCGGTATCATGATCCCCAATGTCCCGCCCGCAGCTACCACACCTGAAGATAGACTGTCAGCGTAGCCGTATTTGCGCATATGCGGCATGGCCACCTTGGTCATCGTCGCTGCCGTGGCGAGCGAGGATCCTGACACGGCTGAGAAGCCCGCGCAGGCCAATACTGTGGCCTGTGCCAATCCGCCCTTGCGATAGCCAATCAACGCGTAAGCGGCACGAAACAAATCCTCTGAAATGTTGGAGCGATGAATGAAACTGCCCATCAGAATAAACAGCGGGATCACCGACAGACCATAATTGGCACCGGTTTCCATCACCTGCTGGCCGACCATTGTCATGGCCCCTTCCCAATTCCACTCACGCGTGTAGGCGAACCCCACAAAGCCGACGAGCAATGTGGTAAAACCGAGGGGAAAACCGCAAAAGCTCAGAAACAGTAGAATTGCAAACCCAAAGAGAGCGAGTTCCATGGGTTATAGGTCCGAGCCGTGGCCATCTTGAGCGGCAATATGAGTCAGCTTGTCGAGTCTACCTCTAGTCGCGAGGATCGCGGCGCCGAAAAGGAGAACGCCGATCACCGAAAAAAAGACCGCAGCGCCGGGCAAAACCCATTGCTGGAGATCCAACACTGCAGTGCGTTTCCCGCTGGACAGACTGTCGAACATGTGGCGACCCAGCTCATAGGTTAACCCTGCATAGATAGTGAGTGAAAAAAGGTGGACAGCCCAACGCTGAAAGTTTGGCGCAAACTTTTCGGCCAGGGACGCGAATATATCGACCTTGATGTGCTGATCGCTTGCCGTGACAAACGCCACTCCGGCAAAGATCACGACAACCATCAAAACCTCTATCATTTCAGACGCGCCGAAAATCGACTTGTTAAAGCCGTAGCGCCCGACGACATCCACGAATGTCAAAATCATCATGACGAACAGTGCGGTTCCGGCACAAATTGCCAGCACCCGCTCCATGATTCTGAAAACGCGTTCCATCGGGCGCTATTGCTTTTCTAGTTTTTCATCGCTGCGTCGCCTTCAGCGATGCGCGCGAGGTAGTAGTCAATCACTTCCTGACCATCAACACCCATGGCTTTTGCCTTGGCGACCCAAGCGTCAGTGATAGGTTGACCCAGCTTCCGCAGGTCTGCTTCCAATTTGTCGGAACCGTCAATTGCTTTGACACCGGCTTTGATCATCGCCGCGCGGGCTTTGTCATTGGCGCCGTCCTGGACCTTGCCGGCGAACTTCGCAAAGTCGGCGCCCATCACCTTCATGATGGCGTCCTGATCTTCCTTGGAAAATTTGTCCCACTTGGACTTCGAAATCAGGAAGGAAAAGGTGGGCTGGAACAGTTTGTTTTTCAGTTCGGTCGCCGACTTGGTGTAGTCGCCGATTTTAAAGGCAGCGATAGAACCCCATGGAACACCGGCATGACCGTCCACAACACCCTTTGAAATGATTTCCAGCATTTGCACCGCTGGGCCAGCGACAACAGAACTACCGGTCGCTTTCAGCGTATTCGCCACCACACCGGGCAGACCCCACATCTTGCGACTGCCGATATCCTCAATTGTCTGGATCGGCGTATCATTCATCGAATAGATTTCGTTGCCGCTTGAGGCATAAAGCGAGATCAGCACCGCCTCGCCATATTCATTCTTGTCGGCAAAGAACTTCTGATACGTGTCCCAGAGAGCCGGGCCAGCTACCTCCGCACGCGCACCGTTGATAAATGGCATCATGGAGAATTGAATCCCCGGCACCTGATTGGCGATGAAGGCGTTGAACTGCAACGCACCGTCCATCACGCCGCCAACAACACCGTCATACTGGTCCGGCGGAGCGGCCAGGGACTTTGGCGGCGTGTTCACTTTAACGCGGCCTTCGGTGGCCGTTTCAATGCGCTTTTTCAGCTCAGGCAGCATGACCGTGCACACATAGTGCTTGGCTGGAAAGAAGCAGTTGAAAATAACCCGTTCAGCAGCTTGTGCTGGGGCCGGTATCGACATGGAGAAGGCTAGTGCCAAGGCACCTAAGGTATGTTTGGGTTTCATTTTGATTCCTCCCTTGAACATTGATCGGGGACCCATCACAGATCCATGACATCGGCCGCACGTTTTGGCGGCAGAAAATTCACCTCATAGGCGGGCGATAAGGCGACGACTTCGTCTGGCCGCGCCAAATTATGGAGCTTGCGGAACAGATTGACCAACTTGCCCGTCGGTGTGACCCAGAACAAACAATTCACATCGTGGCCGGTATTGTTGAATATCCCGTGCGGAATGGCTCTTGGCATGCAAATCAGGTCGCCCTGATTTGCGTGTATTTCCTCCCCTCCCAAAACCAGGTCCAACTCGCCCGATTGGACGAGGATGTATTCATCCTGTGTCGGGTGGATATGGGGCGGCACGAATGTTTCGGGCGGAAGCAAAGCGTGCCAGCTGAAACAGTCTTCGGTGACAGATTTGGGCGTATAGACCTGCCCCATGATGTTCCAGTGCACACCATCAATGCCTTCACCGCGGCGCTGGATTCCGGGCTGTAAACTCACCGCTTTTCCTCCCTCTGTTCGCGTCGCAGCAGTTTGTTCAATGTTGGTGCGACCAGTGGATTGGCATTGGCCAGACGCGGCTCCCATTTATTCTTGATGGCATCTTCCAGCTCGGCTTCATCCCAATAACCGATCAAGATACCAGCCTCACCAATGCGATCCTGGATGTTGGTACCCTCGATTGCGCCGTCTGCAACTGTATTGCGTTGACGCGGCTTGCGCGCCCATTCGAACAGCGCCTCGTGCAGTTGAGCTCGCACATCAGCAAAGGCCGGATGATCGCCAATATCGGTCTGTTCGTTCGGATCTTCCTGCAGATCATACAGCATCGGGCGAAACTTTTCGCCATGGATATATTTGAAACGGCCGTCAAAGATCATCCGCAACCAACAATCGCGCGCGGACATGTTCAGGGCAATGCGCGGCTCGATGAAGGAATAATCATACTCCGCAATGACATATTTGCGCGGATCTTCCTTGCGAGCGCCAGTCAACGTGCCCATCAACGAATGACCATCCATTACATGAGGTACGGGCGCACCGCCATACATCTCCAGAAAAGTTGGAGCCAGATCAATCGCTTCAACCAAATCGGCATTGACCGTGCCGCGCGTTGGGTCCGCGTCGACCGATGGGTCATAGATGATCAGCGGAACACGAAGCGCCTCTTCGTGAAACAGATCTTTTTCACCCAGCCAGTGGTCGCCCAGATAATCACCATGATCCGAGGTGAAAACGATCATGGTCTCATCGGCGATGCCACGATCCTCCAGATGCTTGAACAGCCTATCCATCTGATCATCAATCTGCTTGATCAACCCCATGTAAGCCGGGATGACCTTTGCACGCACCTCATCGCGGCAAAAGTTTCGGCTGACCCGACGGTTCATGAATTCTGCATAGACCGGATGTGCGTTCTCACGCTCTGCCTCGCTGCGGTTGGCGGGCGGTACATCCTCAGGCCCGAACATGCTGGCGTAGGGCTCCGGCACAATATAAGGCCAGTGCGGCTTGATGTAGCTGACATGCGCAACCCAGGGCTGGTCCGGGTTTTTCTCAAGCGCGTCGTCGATAAAATCCATCGCACGGGTGGTGATATAGGGCGTTTCCGACAAGGGGTCCGGTACGCGGGCCGGGCGATCCGCATATTTCAGGAACCAACCCGACAACAGATCGCCCTCTTCTCCTTCAGCCGCGTTGGCGTATTCTTCCCATGGATTTTTCGCATCCAACCCGTTGGCCCGCGCATAGTCGTTGTAGGGTGGGTTTGGCTCGTGGCCTGAATAGGGATGAATACCGTCATCCCGCTCGAATGGATCAAAACCGCATTCGGATATCCGCACCCCAATCTGGCTGGTTGGATCAATGCCCAACCGCGACATGCCCATGGAATCGGCACGCATATGCGTCTTGCCAATCAAAACAGACCGGACACCCATTGGCCGCAGATAATCGCCAATGGTCATTTCGCCTGCCTTGATGGGAACGAAATTCCAGCTGGCTCCATGCGCGTGAACGTAACGTCCAGTATAAGTGGACATGCGCGACGCTCCGCAGACAGGCGATTGAACATAGGCGCGGTCGTATCGAACGCCTCGTGCCGCTAGAGCGTCAATATTGGGTGTGTGCAAACGTTCATGGCCATAGCAACTCAGATAGTCCCACCTGAGCTGATCGCACATGACAAAAAGAACGTTCTTGGCTGGCATCTTTTAGTTCCTCAATCTGCCCAACATGAAGGCGATCAAACATATGGACCGCCGAGCTGCACGCTGCGGCCACAAATCAGATCTGGTTGTTTCAGGTTTTGGACGTTGAATATTTGAGCTCCTATTTCCCAATCCTGGTTGTTCGATACCGCTAGCCGAGATGAGGTTCCGGCTGATCACATCACTCCAACTCGAAATTCGAGTTCGGTTGGAACTGCAGCGGAGCCATTGACTGGTGTCATGTCCTGCGGGCAGGCCGACATTACTGCGATACAATCTTCGTGCGCCTTCAAAACGATGGTGTCGCCCGCTTTCGATACGGGAGGTCTCCATTCGTATTCACCCGACCTGCCAACCGGAATGTTCATCCATATGTTGAACGGACTTGGCACATGAGCAGCGTGCTCGCCGATGGCCAGAAGGCTCATTTTGAAATTGTCGGCGCAATTGTCGTGATACCCCGATGCGCCCAGTTGTTGGTATCTGGGCTGATCGCAGCAGGCGATGAGGATGTCGTGAACGCCGGGAGACGTGTCCTCGACAATCTCGATCAGCGGGCGGCGGCGGTTTGTGACGAGGATATCGCCTGCGCGCACATAGATGCGTCCGAGCGCGGTTCTGCAATGTTCCATCGATAGAAACTCGCCGGGTGCATTCTCGATGACCGCGAAGAAGTCACACACCTGATTGCCATGCGGATTGAAGATCGTAAGGAGGTTGCCTTTTCCAAGACGAACCGCCCGCCCCTGCCGCGCAGGTATGACGTAGCGCTTTCCGGGCTCACCGCTGCCATCGGCTGAGATCGATTCGGTGGCTGTCGCATTGGAGCCGTCCGGCACAGCAGCGTTATATATGTGTTCGATCATGCCTTCCCGGCCTCGATTATTCCTCGGCGATATCTTCGGCCCACAATTCAGGCTTCTCCTCGATGAACCGCTTCATCAGCGCAACGCAGTCGGTATCGTTGACGACAATGACTTCAATGCCGCGGGATCGCAGGAATTCCTCGTTGCCGCCGAAATTAATATTCTCACCGACGACGACGCGTTGGATTCCGAATTGCACGATCGTTCCGGAACACATCATGCAGGGAGACAGTGACGTGTAGAGCGTCATGCCGCGATACGATTTTTGACGACCCGCTTTGCGCAGGCAGTCCATTTCGCCATGCGCGATCGGATCGCCACACTGTACGCGCTGGTTTCTGCCCTGTGCGATAAGTTCATCGCCTCTGGCAAGAACGCTGCCGATCGGACAGCCGCCCTCATCGAACCCGGCCTTGGCTTCCTCATAGGCGACATCGAGAAATCTTCGATCTGTTTCGTTTAGCATGAGCCTTCTTCGAACCTGTTATTTTTGAGGGCCGTCGAAATATGGAAGATGTTCGGTCCGGATTTGCGCCCCACCGGTCTCTTCAACCGACTTCACGTGCTCACAAATGTCCTCGAGTGGAGCAAACCAGACATCGTGGCTGTCGAGGATACCCTCCAGCCACTTTTCGACCAAACGCCAGCGCGCCAACCGGCCTGTCAGAAACGGATGCACAATGAGCATGAAAAATCCCCCCGCTTCATATTGTGCTTCGAACTCCTCCCAGAATCCGGCAAGGCCGGCGCTGGGCGCACGAACCGGCATCATGTAGCCGATCTCGTCATAATGCGCGAAGGGCGGCCAGTCGTCGGTTCCCCAATGGACCGGCATTTCATAGAGTTCACCGGCATCCGTCTGCATTCGGTAGGGAATGTCGTCGGCCATGAGAGAGCTGTCATAGTCGAACCCGTATTCGATCAGCAGATCGATCACCTCCGGCGTGATATTGTAGACCGGGGCTCGGTAGCCCCTGGGCTGTTTGCCGCAAATTTTCTCATGGGCGCGAAGGGCTCTCTCAAACGGCGCGCGCTGGTTGCCAAGAGTGACAATCGGGTCTTCATGAATCCAGCCATGATGGCCAATCTCATGACCATCCTTCAGGATGGCCTCTACGGCGTCCGGATAGGTTTCGAGGCACCATCCGGGAACGAAGAATGATTGCTTCAAACCCAGCCGCTGATAGGTTTCCAGAATGCGCGGAATCGCGACCGTCGGTCCGTAACGGCCCATGGAAATCGGATACAGCCGCTGATGGCTGTCCTGCGGCCGGGCGACGTGGATGAGACTGTCTGCATCCATGTCGAATGTGATCGCGCAGGCGCATGTTGCACCGTTCGGCCACGGGATCGGGTTGAGAATCATTTGTTTGTCTCGGCTGGCAACAAATGCGCGCTTTCAGCCTTCCAACTCAAATAGAAGAGGCTGCCGCTGTTATGGTCCAGCGTTGCCAGTTCTCTTTCCTGAAGCTGCACCTTGAATTCGGTCCCGTCTGCTGTTTCCAGAAACAGCGTGACCATCGACCCGATGAATTCCTCGGAGATCAGGCTGCAGTCCACAACATTGTCCGCCTTCGGCTTTGCGCGCGTGACTTCGACCAGATCTGCGGCGATGACGAATGTCACGGTATCCCCAACGGCTGGAACCGTTGCATCCGCATTCAGCTTGAAACGCCCGATCGGCGAACTGATCTCGATCTTCTTGCCGCTCACCCCGGCGACCTCGCCAGTAATGATGTTGTTGCGTCCCACGAACTCGGCAACGAAGCGGTTGGCCGGTTCGCGGTAGATATCGCGTGGGAGACCTGTCTGCGCAATTTCGCCGTTCGACATGATGATGACCCGGTCCGCCATCGCAAAGGCTTCGGACTGGGAATGGGTGACATAGACGAAAGTGATACCCAGTTCGCGTTGCAGCTTTGTCAGGACCGATTGCATCCTGATGACCAGATGCGCATCGAGTGCCGATAGAGGTTCATCCAGCAGCAGGAGTTGCGGCTCGGTCACCAGTGAGCGGGCCAGTGCCACCCGCTGCTTTTGTCCACCGGACAAGGTTTCAATATTGCGCTCGGCGAACTCTACGACACCGAGACGGTCGAGCCATTCCATCGCCTTCTTGCGCCGAATATCCGCAGGTTGATTGCGCATCTTCAGGCCGAACTCGACATTCTCGCGGGCGTTGAGGAACGGGAACAGGGCCAGTGATTGCCAGACCATCGGTGTGTCGCGCTGGTGGGGCCGCACATCATTCATCAGCTTGCCGGCGATGCGGATGGTCCCTGCCGTCGGCTGCTCCAGCCCGGCCAACATGCGCAATGTCGTCGTCTTGCCGCAACCGGACGTGCCCATAATGGCAATGAATTCGCCCTCGTCGATGGTCAGATTGATGTTCTTGACTGCAACGAAGGTGCCAAAGTGCTTGTCGACACCTTCCATGGAAACAAGGGGAGTACTCATAGGCTGACCTTGCTTTGGCGAATTGAAAAGAAAACCTGCGCCGCGATGACCAGGGTGATCGAGACCAGGAAGACAAATGTACCGATGGCATTCACTTGCGGGTCGATATTGCCCTGTACGATTTCGAGAATGAGCACGGGAACGGTTTTGTTCAGACCGGACACGAACCACGCAATCGCAAATTCGTCGAAGGAAACCGCTGCCGTCAGGAAGGCTGCCGAAATGATCGCCGGTTTGCAAAACGGGATGATGACCTCCCGCATGGCACGCCATTCGCTGGCACCCAGATTCCATGCCGCCGACTCCAGATCCTTGTCCATCTGGTTCAGGCGCAGCCGGGTGATAGCCATGGCAAAGGGAGCCGCGAGCACTGTATGTGCGATGATGATCGACCATAATTCACCCGATGCACCGATTTTCGAAAACCACGCCAGCATCGCCAGTGCCATGATGATCAGTGGAATGGTCGGCGGCAAAAGCACCAGTGCAAGATAAGCGCTCTTGAATCTGAAATTGTAGCGATAATCGGTGTAGGCAGTCGCGAACCCCAGCGCAGTCGCCAGAACCGAGGTGCAGAGCGACACCACCACGCTGTTGCGCAAGGCCTGCCACACATCGGGATCAGCCCAGATCGTTTCGTACCAATGCAGGGTGAAGCTTTCCAGCGGGATCGTCGGGAACCGCGCCGAGTTGAAGGAGAAGATCACGCTGAACGCGATCGGCGCGAAGACAAAGACAAACAGCAATGCCGTGTATCCGCGGAGCACTCCCGTGAGCAGGCTCGACGATCTCATCGGCTCGTCCGTTTCCGATAGGCCAGCGTGATGGCGGCAAATGCAATAGTGATCAATGTCGCCATCATGACAACGGCAACCACCGCAGCTCGTGGCCATTGCTGCCCGGATTTTGTGGTGTCGATGATCAGAATAGGCAGGGTCGGAGGCTTCGATCCACCGAGATAATAGGGGCTGACAAAATCCCCGAATGAGAGAATGAAGCAAAAGAGAGCCGCCACGATCAGGCCGGTCTTTGCGAGCGGAACAATGACGGTGTAGACGGTGCGCCACGGCGAACAGCCCAGATTGTGGGCGGCTTGCACCAGATTGCGATCAATGTTGGCCAGTGAGAATGTCTGCAACACGACCACCAGCGGCAGCGTCAACGTCATGTAACCGACGATGGTACCGAACATGGTGTTCAGCATCGTGTAGGGACCAAGGCCGATGATCGACAGCATGGCATTGATGACACCCGATTCCGCCAGAATGACATACCAGGAAAAAATCCGAACCAGATAGCTGGTGAAAAACGGGATGATCAGCAGAAACAGGGCCCAGCGCCATGTCGAGTCAGAAACCTTGAAGGCAAGGGCGAACGAGGCTGGAAAGGCCAATACGGAAACGACGAAAGTCGAGAGCGTCGCGAGAAAAAGCGTGTAGACATAGCTGTCGCGGAAATAATTGCGGCTGAACATCTTCGCCCAATTGTCGAAGACGAACGTCTCCTGCATCACATAGTTCTTCACCAGAAAGAACGACATCGCGACCATGAACAGCAGCGGTCCGACAAAAAACAGGACCTGCCACGCGATAATGGGTAAACGCCAGGTTAGCGCATATGGGTCCAGGCGGCGTGGAGACAGCGAACCATCATCAATGTGACCGACTTGTGCCAAATGCACTCCCCGCCATGTGTCCGAAGATCAGAATATGGAGAGGTCAGTGCCACAGCACCGCCCTCCCCAATTGGGTCTGATTTGCCTAGGCGTTTTTATATTCCGACCAGAAGTCGTTCCAGTCTTCGAGCGACTGCTGCTTGGGAATATCGCGGTAGTGAATGCGCCCCTCGTTGATCAGGGCAATCGGGTCGTTGGGATGTCCCTCGACCTGCCCGGACCGTTCCGCTTCCTTCTTGTCAACTTCCTGCAGCTTCGCCCGTCCGGCCTTGGTCACACAGAAGCCCGGATAGGCTTTCATTTGTGCCGACTTCACCTGCCCGTCCGGAGACATCATGTACTGGATGAATTTTTTCACCATGTCGGCTTTGTCGGAACCCTTGCCGATGGAATAGCTCTCCGTGAACTGGATGCCACCTTCTTTCGGGATCACCGATGCGACGGGTGCGCCGTCTCTTTCAAGGACACCGGTGATCCAGTCGCCAATACCGCACATGGCCTGCATCTCACCATTTTTCAGCGAGTTGAATGTCCCACCGTAGTCGAAGAAACCGCCGACCTGCGGACGCAGACTCAGGGTCGTTTCCTTGACCTTGCCCCAGGCCGCTTCGTCGATATCGAACAGTTTGGCACCATTGCCATTGTACAGACTCATCATGCCCAGGCTTGGCAAGTGCCAGTCGAAGTGGCCGACTTTGCCCTTCAGTTCCGGCTTCCAGAAACATTCATAGCTGGTCGCCTCTTCAGCCGTCACTGAGTTCTTGTTGTAGGAAACGCCCAGATGGCCGCCACGCAGGATCATGGAATAGAGCTTGTCGTCCTTCCAGTGACCGGGGAATTTCTGGAAATCAGGATGCAACATGTCATCGAACGGGTAGTCGGCGGCATTCATTTCCTCGATATATCCGGCCGCGTTGAGCTGTTGTACAAACTCTCCGTCCGACAGGATGAGGTCGTATGTGCCGGGAGGCGATTGCGCGATCAGCGCCAGCATGTTGTCGCCACCGGCATAGTATTTTGGTTTGAACTTCACATTGTTGGCGGCCTCGAACTCACCCACCACGTCAGGCTCGCCGTGCCCGTACCACGCCAGCATGTTGATTTCTGTTGTCTGTGCCCAAGCGCGGCTGACAAACGGTGCGCTCAACGCCGCAGCGCCGGTAATTTTCAAAACTTCGCGCCGTGTTGGCTTCAAGATACTCTTTTTCCCACTTGTCATTGTCTCTTCCCTTCACTCCCGTTTTGGTTCTTGCTCAGTGCATCGCGGTCATGGGGATCGCAACGGGCCGGCTTTTTTGCCCAAGCGTTCACCCGAGAATCCACAATCGTCAAAAGTCTATCGCCAGTCGACGGCATTATAAAAATTTATCCTTCTGATGCAGCCATCAGAATTTTTTATGTGCGCCCTTTCTGCGGATGGGTCGAGCGCGTAAAGTGGCGATCCGTTGCCCGGTCGATATTTTCAATCAACTGGTTGGCGAGTTCCCGCCCCGCCTCCGGCATTCTCGGCAATTTGTAGAACAAGCCAATTCTGATTTTCTCCAGTTCGGGGAAACCGTCGGCCTTATTCAATACACGCATCTTGCCGGTCAGCGTAGCTCTGGTCAGTGCCGTCAAACCCAAACCCATTTCAACCGCATCCTGAACGCCGGAAATATCCGGGCTCGTATAGGCGTGACGCCATTGCCTGTCCTGGTTCTTCAACGCGGCGGTCATGCGCTTTCGATACTCGCAATTCTCGAAATGACCCACGAGAGGCAGTGGCACCTCCTTGTCTGCATGGGAGGTTTTTCCGACAACCCAAACCGGACGCTCTTCCCAGGCGTGAACCAGATATTGCTTCTTGTCTTCGGCGACCAATGCGACGGCCAGGTTGATCTGGTTGCCGTGCAGGCCGTTCAGCAAATTGGCTGAGAGATCGCAGCAAATCTCAAGTTTCGCCTCGGGATGCTCCAGCGCAAATCTGGCAACCACCTCCTGGAGATAGGAGACTGCGTAATCGGTGGGCAGTCCGATTCTGATCGTGCCGGAACTATCGGTTGGCCGGAAATGCGCGATTGCGTCGTCGTTCAGATGCAGAATCTGACGGGCATAGGCTGACAATATCTCACCTGCTTCCGTCAGGTTCAATTGTCTTCCGTCATGGGCAATAAGCTGCGCGTCAACCAGCTCCTCCAGCCGCCTCATTTGCAAGCTGATGGCAGGCTGGCTGCGGTTGAGAACCTCGCCAGCGCGCGTATAGCCTCCGAGATCGGCGACGGTGATGAAGCTCCGCAGCAAATCGGTTGGCAAGTTTGTTGCCATGGTCACACCTCCAGTGAACTTTATGGGAGCATTAGAACTATAAATTTTTCAAATGCAACGCGAATGGCTTAGCTTTCCCGAAACGGAAGGAAGCCATGTGAATCGACAACAGTTCCGGTCTGTGTTTTCAAGCCAGGGTCTGGTCGTCCTGCCGGTCATTCATGTGCTTGATAACGCCCAAGCCGAGAAGAATGCGAAACTGGCGCAGGAAGCCGGGTGCAAAGGCATTTTTCTCATCAATCATGACTTTGCTTACCCGCAATTTGTCCCGATCATCCGTCATGTCCGGCAGCAATTTCCGGACTTGTGGATCGGCGTCAATTTTCTCGCGGTCACAGGCAAAGTGGCGTTTCCCATTCTGGCCGACCTTCAAAATGATGGCGTTCGTATCGATGCCTATTGGGCGGACGATGCTCGCATTGACGAGCGGCGCGATGCTGGCGACCAGCCGGAAGCCGAAGAGATCCAGACCATCAAGCAACGTAACGGCTGGAACGGCCTGTATTTCGGTGGCACCGCCTTCAAGAAACAACGCGAAGTTGACCCAAAAGACTACGCAAAGAGCGCGACCATTGCCTGTGGTTTCATGGATGTCGTCACCACGTCAGGTATAGCGACCGGTCATTCAGCAGACATCGGAAAGATCGAAACCTTTCGCCAAGCCTGCGGTAAAAAACCACTCGCCCTGGCGTCGGGCATAACACCAGAAAATGTCGGCGAGTATCTGCCCTATGTCGATGGTGTTCTGGTTTCGACGGGGATCAACATCAAAGACGATTTCTACAACATCGATCCGGCCCGGCTGGCCAGTTTGATGCAACGTGCCAAAGAAGGAGAAGATGCATGACCGACAACAAGGGCCCAAGAGATGATCGCTGGTATCTCCCGCTCATGGCTCCCAACACGAAAGGCGATAAATTCGCCTGGCTCGATCCCACATCCATCTACATCAATGGAAAGGCCTTCCACGACCTTCTCGATGACCTTTGCGCAGAACTCGATCCCGATACGATTGACGTCGTCGCCGGTCTCGATGCCATGGGCTTTGTCCTCGGTGCCGGGATTGCTACCCGTTTGGGAAAGGGCTTCCTCCCCATTCGCAAAGCCGGTAAATTATGCGTGGAAACCGACAGCGCAACCTTCAAAAACTATTCCGGCCGCACTCAGGACATGGAGATGCGCAAGCCGGCCTTCGCTCCCAAGACCAGGGTCTTGCTGGTCGATCAATGGGTCGAAACGGGTGGTTCAATGCACGGCGCCATCCAACTGGTTGAGCAGCAAGAAGGCCAGGTCGCGGGAATGGTGGCCATTGTGATGGAAGACAATGAAAACACCAAAGCCTATCGCGAGAAATATCACTGTGTGACGGCAGTGGTACCCGGCAGCGAGTGGCAAAGGCAGGCCAATGCGCAGACCCTCGATAGCTTCGCAACCTACAAACCGGAAATGGCCTTTCCTGTTTGAGACGGGCGCTCCGACAACCAGTTCAGATTGGGGCAGGACACGTGAAGCTATTTGCCGGCAATTCCAATGAGGCTCTCAGCCTCGACATCGCCAACTATCTGAATACCGGGTTGGGCCGTTGCGATGTTCGCCGATTTGCCGACCAGGAGATCTTCGTAGAGTTGAAGGAAAATGTTCGGGGCGAGGACGTTTTCATCATCCAGTCAACGTCGTATCCGGCCAATGACAATCTCATGGAGCTGCTCATCTTGATCGATGCAGCGCGCCGGGCATCTGCGCGGCGCATTACAGCGGTCCTGCCCTATTTCGGCTATGCGAGACAGGATCGGAAGCCCGGACCACGCACACCAATTTCGGCCAAGCTGGTCGCCAATCTGATCGTCGAGGCTGGTGCCGATCGGGTTCTCACTCTCGATCTGCATGCCACCCAAATTCAAGGCTTCTTCGATATTCCCACCGACAACCTCTTTGCTATCCCGGAAATGAGCAAAGACGTCGGAGCGCGGTACGATACTGAAAATCTAATGGTGGTGTCACCGGACGTTGGTGGAGTCGTTCGCGCCCGCGCCTTGGCAAACAGGGTAACTGCTCCTCTGGCTATCGTCGACAAGCGACGGGACAAACCGGGTGAATCAAAAGTCATGAACGTGATCGGAGAGGTGACGGATCGTGATTGCATCCTGGTTGATGACATCATCGATTCTGGCGGAACTCTTTGCAACGCAGCGGAAGCGCTGCTTGATCAAGGTGCGACGAGCGTAGCAGCCTACATCACTCACGGTGTCCTTTCCGGAGAGGCCGTAAACAGGATTTCCAATTCCAAACTCACGGAATTGGTGATCACCGACTCCATCGAAATTACGGCATCAGTTCAGCAGACAAAAAACATCCGTGTTCTATCCATCGCTGCTCTGATCGGAGAAGCCATAAGACGGACGTCGCTTGAAGAATCAGTCTCAAGTTTGTTCGACTGAATGACCGCCATTCGAGTCTCATCTGAATTGAACGCCAACCCAATCGTCCCGCAAGGAGGGGCACTTTCCAAAGGAGCGGAATTTATGCAGAATCCAACTATGGGGGAGGATCAGACTACTACATCGTCCGCAAGGAAAATCTGAACGTTGCAGACCTCTACAACATGGAAGGCGGCGAGTATCACTATGGCAATGGCTGGCATGACAATGCTTTGATTGCGTTTGCGATCGCAGCCGTGTTCTCCGTCGCCACGGTCTGGGTACCGTTCCTGAGCAACCTTGCTGGCTACGCCTGGATCATCGGCGCTGCCTTGGGCGGATTGATCTATCACGTCCGTTGCAAAGCGGCTTAAACGCTGAGCAACCAGATGACATGGATAGCCGGAATGATATCCGGCTATCCAGATTTCGATCAGTACAATACCGCCGGCAACCAGTTCGCAATTGCCGGATAGACCCAGATGATAAACATGCCCAGCAGCTGCAAGCCGATGAAGGGTGCAACACCGGCATAGATCATACCGGTCGTGATTTCCTTTGGTGCAGCGCCTCGAAGGTAGAACAGGGAGAAACCGAAGGGTGGTGTCAGAAACGAAGTTTGCAAATTGATGGCGATCAGAATCGCAAGCCAGTAGGGATCATGCCCCATCAATATAAGCGGCGGCGTGACAAGCGGCAAAAGGATAACTGTGATCTCGACAAAATCGAGAAAGAAACCGAGCACAAATATCAATGCCATACAGAAGAGCAAAGCGCCCTGTGGGCCTCCCGGCATGAGCTTCAAAAATTCTCCAACACGTTCTTCGCCACCCAAGCCGATAAAGACGAGAGAGAAAATACTGGCCGTCACGATGGTGGCAAATATCATCGATGTGACGGTCATCGTTTGAGTCATCGCCGGTAACAAGATGCCGGTCCGCCAGGCGCGCAGTAAGGCAACCGCGATGGCAGCAACACCGATAGCCGCGAGTACTCCGTAAGAGCCACCCAATGCAAAGTCGCCAAGATTCAGGTCATTTCGTTGAAACCGAACCGGGGCGATGCCCGCGGCGATGCCGAGATAAAAGAGCGCAGCAGCGCCCAGCAGGATGAGTTTCACGGGGCCACCCGAACGGTGTCCTGCCATCAAGAGCGCGCCGACAGCACCAACCGAGGCAGCCTCCGTGGGAGTAGCGACGCCGCCCAGAATTGCTCCAAGGACTGCCACGATCAAAAGAATAGGCGGTACGATGGCTGTGAAGACTGCCTGGCGCGATGGCCTTTCCATCATTTCTTTGGCTGCGGGTGCATCGGAGGGCATGAACCAGGCGCGCAACAAAATGTAGACCATGTAAATCGAGACCAGCATCAAACCGGGCAGCAGGGCTCCGGCAAAAATCTGACCCACAGAAATGGTTTCGATGTTGAATTTTCCCTGAGCGTACTGCGCTTGCTGGAACGAATTGGACATGACGTCGGAGAGAATGATCAGGAGTGTCGAAGGAGGAATGATCTGCCCCAGTGTGCCTGACGTGCAGACGATGCCTGAGGCCAGTCGCGGGTTGTAGCCATTGCGCAACATTGTCGGCAGCGCGATCAGACCCATGGCAATGACCGTCGCCCCGACGATGCCCGTCGAGGCCGCCAAGAGCGCGCCGACCACAACCACGGACAAGCCGAGGCCACCGCGCAGGCGACCAAAAAGCTGGCCCATCGTCTCCAGCAAATCCTCGGCAATCCGGCTTTTCTCCAGAACGACCCCCATGAACACAAACAGGGGAATGGCGATCAAAACGCTGTTGGTGATGACACCGAAAACGCGCTGTCCCAGGGCACCCAAAAGGGTGATGTCCATTGCACCCGTCATCCAGCCCAGAAAGGCAAAGATGATCGCAATCCCCGAAATGCTGAAGGAAACAGGAAAGCCCAGGAGGATGCAGCAAATCAGGGCGGCGAACATCAATAGGTCGAGGGGAAGGCTCAACGCACATTCCCCTTTCTGCGCAGCGCACTTGCCAACAGACACGATACCGACTGGACCACGAGCAAAACGCAAAATGCCGGAATAAGGGTTTTGAGCAGAAAAGACGCGGGAATGCCGCCAACGGAAATCGGGCCTTCCAGAATCCTCCACGAGTTCACCACGGACGGCCACGACCAATAGGCCAGCACCAGCATAGACGGGATGAGCAAAACGAGATGGCCGAACATATCGATGGCCGCTTTTCGTCCTGGGTCCGATTTTGCGTAAAAGATATCGACCCGGACGTGTCCGTCGACCAGCAATGTATAACCCGCACCCAGCATGAAGAGCGTTGCGTGCAGATACAAAACACTCTCATTCACCGCGATGCTGCTAAACCCAAAGACATACCGAAACAGCACGATGGCAAATTGAATGAGCACCATCACAATGGCTGCCCAACGCACAACCATGCCAACGCCGTGATTGATGGAATCCAGCCTATCGATAACTCTTTGCACGATCCCACCCCGCATTGGAGAATTGGTTGAACTCAGGATCCAACCAGGAAAGGGCTGGCGCGAAACGAGCGCCAGCCTTTCACCTTTGCCTAGTAGCTCAAGGCCTTTGCACGGGCGTTCATCTGGCCGTTATCGGCATAGACCATGTAACGGCCAACGGAGTCCCGATAGGAAACAAAACTCTCGGCAATGCGCTTTACCAGCTCATCTTCGTCTTCACGGAGTTCTGAAATCACCTCATCGCCCGCCTTGCCCATGGCGGCCAGGATATCGTCTGGCAGCTGCTTAACCTGCACGCCTTCCTCATCGACCAGCTTTTTCAGAGCAAGCGCATGCTTGGTCGTGTATTCGGTCCAGACCGGATTATAGAGGCTCTCGCAGGCCAGACTGACCGCAGCCTTTAAATCATCAGGCAACTCGTTATAGGCCTTGGCGTTGACCGAGCATTCTTCGGCGGAAGACGGTTCGCCAACACCCGGCCAGTAGTAGTTCTTGGCGACCTGATGGAAGCCAAGCGCACTGTCGGTCCACGGCCCGATAAACTCACCCGCATCAAGAGCACCCGACTGGAGCGCTTGAAACATGTCACGACCGCCCATGGCCTGAACCGCCATACCCAGCTTTGAGCACATCTCGGAAGCAAGACCTGTTGTACGGAATTTCAGGCCTTTGAGATCTTCCGCCGAGTTGAGTTCATTCTTGAACCAACCCTGCCATTGTGGGCCGGAATTGCCACAAAGAAACGGTTTCAAGCCAAACCGGCCATACATCTCGTCATAGAGCGCCTGTCCGCCGCCATGGGTCATCCAGCCGACCTGCTCATCCGCACGCAATCCAAAGGGCTGCGAGCCAAACATCAAGATGCCTTTTGACTTGGAGCCCCAATATGCCGGCACGGCATGGTAGAGTTCAGCGGTCCCCTCCGAAACGGCATCAAAAACACCCCGTCCCGGCACAAGTTCGCCGGCCGCGAACAATTTAACCTCGATGCGGCCACCGGAGAGAGCGGTGATGCGGTCGGCCAGCATTTGGGCAGCAACGCCCGGTCCCGGCAGGTTTTTCGGCCACGCCGTTACCATTTTCCATTGACGTTTTTCCTGTGCGATTGCCGGGGTGGCAAGGCCTACAGTTGTTGCGGCAACTGCGGTTGCGGCTCCGGCTGACAAAAACTGTCTTCTTTTCATGGTCTCTTCTCCTTGTTGAAGTTTTCTACGCCTTGCCTTCAAGCCCATCTGCGGCGGCACCGCTCGCGTTTGGAATTCGCATCTCGAACGTCTCGCGGATGCAGGCGTAATCGTAATATCCCATTCGAGCGATGGGCTGGATTTTGGGAATGTCGAGTTTACCTTCGGCGGTCAAAACATCGTCAGCCACATGGAGGCGCTCAACACGACCGTAGACCACATCAATTGAACCAACCGGGCTGTGGCCGGGCAAGCGATGGGTCGAAACATAGCTGCATTCGAAATGGCAAGGGCTTTCGGCAACGCGCGCGCCAGGAGCATCGACACAGGCCGCCTTGGTCACGCCTGCCCGGTCAAACTCGTCCTCCCCAGGACCAAGTTCCATTGCCGAAACATTTACCGCATCTCGAAGACCCCAGGTGGCCATGTTCCAGACAAACCAGCCGGTTTCTTCCGCGTTGAGCACGGTATCTTTCCGCCGGCCGTCGGAAAGCTGGTTGGCGGCAAACATCACCATTGGCGGGTCGAAGGTCAGATTCTGCCATTGGCTGTAGGGTGCCAGATTGTGGATGCCGTCAGCGCTGATTGTCGACAACCAGCCGATAGGCCGCGGCACTGTGCAGCTCTTGAACGGCGAAAATGGCAGCGGACACTTTTCGTGTCCCGGTGCGTATTCCATTTCTCTCTCCCACATGCGGCATCTAATTGCGTTGTCTAAAATTGCATGCACCAATCAGCGCGGTTGAATTTGAGCGAAATCCGATCAGCTGAAATCACCATCCAGTTCAACAGCGTATTGTTCGTAGTCTCCGACACATGTGCTTACCCATGTCGGATCGTAACAGGTGTCGAGATAGCGCTCTCCACCATCGCACAAAAGCGTGACGATGGATCCGGACTGACCGAGTTTTGCCATCTCTTGCGCCGATTTCAGAGCACCCCAGAGGTTCGTGCCTGTCGATGGTCCGGCCTTTCGCCCGATCAGTTTTTCCAGCCATAGCATTGTCGCTATGCTTGCAGCATCAGGCACCTGCAGCATCTTGTCGATGACCCCCGGCTGAAAGGAGTGTTCGACTTTGGGCCGCCCAATACCCTCGATGCGGCTGGATTTATCAGAGACAAGACTACGATCGCCGGTCATGTAGCTGTCATAAAAGACCGAGTTTTCCGGGTCCACGACAGTGAGTCTTGTGTCGTAGCCCCTGTACCGGATATAGCGGCCCAGCGTCGCGGATGTTCCTCCGGTTCCTGCACTCATCACCAAGACCGAGGGCACCGGGTGCGGTTCACGCTCCATTTGGGTAAAAATGCTTTCGGCAATGTTGTTGTTGCCCCGCCAATCTGTTGCGCGTTCCGCAAAGGTGAACTGGTCCATAAAATACCCGCCGATCGAAGCCGCCAGCTCGACCGACGCACCATGCATTTGCGGTGCTGACTCCACAAAGTGAGTTTGGCCGCCATAGAATTCGATCTGGCTGATTTTGCTGCGAGCAGTGCTTTTGGGGAGTACTGCTATGAAGGGCACGCCTATCATCCTTGCGAAATAGGCTTCCGAAACAGCAGTGCTTCCGGAGGATGCCTCCACTACCGTCATATCTTCCTTTATCTCGCCGTTGCACAATGCATACAAAAACAAGGAACGCGCCAGTCGATGTTTGAGACTGCCTGTGGGATGGGTGCTCTCGTCTTTGAGATAGATGTCGATCCCTTCAAGACGCGGCAGGGGGAGTTTGAACAGATGGGTGTCAGCCGATCTGTGGGCATCCGCGTTGATCTTGCCGATCGCGTCGACGACCCAGTTGTTCATTGCCGCATCCCTATTCTCTAAAGCGGCCGTCAATTGGCCATATGCTCGTCGACCGCAGCCTCTTCCTGAATCATTGCCTGTAGTCTGCGGCGGAAACGCAGTTGTCCGCCGTCGATAGGCAAGTCGATATGGGGAGACGTCTTGCTGTCCATTCCCTTCTGCACCTCATTGAGAACGGCCCGGTCTTCTTCGAAGGCGTGTTGCACGTCATCGCTCATCACCTTTGAAAGCTCTTCGTCATCAGGGCGGATGTTGCGCAGCTGGAACCAGTAATATCGGGTCTTCTTGTCGGTCGTCGGCGTCATGAAGTTGTAGCTGTCCATGATGAACACATCATCGTGGAGCTTGCCGTCCGGCCCGCCGGTGCCGGCAGGAGTGAACACCGCCTTGATGAGCGCGTGGCTCGGATAGCGGACTTCGTAGTGCTGGAGGCGGTCGCAATTGCCCTCAAAGCCGATGACCTTCTTGTAGAAAGGCGCAGGCTCCACATCCATCATCCAACGATGGACGATGATGCCATCGTCTGTCTTGGAGACGCGCAGCGGCGTGTCTTTCGTCGATGCCTGACCGAACGAGCTCTCATGCACCCATGCGACATGGGTCGGGTCAAGAAGATTGTCGCACATGTAGAGATAGTTGCAGTCCAGCTCCATCGCGGCACCGCGGTTCATGCCCCAGGCAGGATTGTCGAAATTGGGAATATCGAAGATTTCTTCCGGCTCGGCTATCGCAGCGTTACCCATCCATATCCAAACCAGACCGTATTTCTCGTGAACCGGATAGGTGCGCACTTTGGCGTTTGAAGGAATGCGTCCACCACCCGGTGCCCATACGCATTGACCCGCGCAATCGAATGTCAGCCCGTGATAACCGCATTCCAGGTTATCATCCTTGATGCGGCCTTTCGACAAAGGCAGCTTGCGATGCGGGCAGGCATCTTCCAGCGCGATCACTTCGTTCCTGCTGGTCCGATACATGCAGATCTTCTCACCCAGAACGACAACCTGCTGCAGCTCGGTTGTGACTTCATGATCCCAGGCGGCGACATACCAGGCGTTCTTCAAAAACATCGGGTTCTTCCTCTTGCGAAGCTGAATTTACGCGGTGGTGTGAAGCACTGGAAACTCATCGGCCTCGAAGGGCTGGCCAGGTGCAAAATCAAGATCGGGGAATGCCGGCGAGGTCTTGCCCGGACGGTCCGCAAAACGCGCATCGTCCCCAACCCAGCGAACCGAGATCACACGGCGGCGGGTCGGCGATGCATTGGCCGGCGCACCGTGCAATGTGCGGAACGTAAAGGCGACGGCATCCCCAGGTTCAACGGCCCAGCCGAGAATATCCAACTCATCGCGCTTGGCATCCACATCCGGTACTTCCTCGGACACATCGTTTTCAAACAGTGCCGTTCCATCGAAACGCGTGGGTTTGAAATCCTTGTTCCAATGGTGCGAACCGGCGACATATTCGATCGTCCGATCCCGTGGGACAGAATCGAGCGGCACCCAGAACGAGACCGACTGCTGACCTTCAACCAGATAATAAGGCTGATCCTGATGCCACGGCGTGACGATTGAATTGCCTGGCTCCTTCACCAGAATATGATCGTGGAAAATACGGGCGGTCCTGGATTGCATAAGGCGCGCCGCCATCGCTGCCATCGGCGATTCCGTCACAAGTGACTTATAGCCGCCGAATTGCGACCAGACACAGTAATCCTGAAAGAACGGAGCACTGCCATCTTCGGGCGTGTAAGTGCGCTCACGCCATGAAGGGTTGGCCTTGTTTTCCTCGATTGCCTTGCGCAGCGGCTCGACGTAATCGGCGAATGCGCCCTTCAACAGCACAGCGCCATCGCGCTGAAACTCTTCGATCTGGGTGTCTGTGATATTTGCTGTGTTCATGATTGAATCCTCGTCTCAAAGAATAGCTGGAAGGTTCAGGCCGTTTTCGCGCGCGCAATCGAGCGCGTCTTCGTAGCCTGCATCGGCATGGCGCATGACACCGGTTGCCGGGTCGTTCCAGAGCACATTGGCGATGCGGCGGTCGGCATCTTCAGTGCCGTCACAGCAGATCACCATCCCTGAATGCTGCGAGAAGCCCATGCCGACACCACCACCATGATGAAGCGACACCCAGGTCGCACCGGACGCTGTGTTGAGCAGTGCATTTAAGAGCGGCCAGTCGGAGACGGCGTCGGAGCCGTCCTTCATGGCTTCCGTTTCGCGGTTGGGTGAGGCGACAGAGCCTGAGTCCAAATGATCGCGACCGATCACGACCGGTGCGGAAAGTTCTCCGCTTCGTACCATCTCGTTGAAAGCAAGGCCGAGCTTGTGACGGACACCCAGTCCGACCCAGCAGATGCGCGCGGGAAGGCCCTGAAACGATATCCGTTCGCGGGCCATGTCGAGCCAATTGTGCAGATGTGCGTCATCGACGAGTTCTTTCACCTTGGCGTCGGTTTTGTAGATGTCTTCGGGGTCTCCCGACAGTGCGCACCAGCGGAAAGGCCCGATACCCCGGCAGAAGAGCGGACGGATATAAGCCGGCACGAAACCCGGGAAGGCGAAAGCGTTTTCAAGTCCTTCTTCTTTTGCGACCTGACGGATGTTATTGCCGTAGTCGAGGGTCGGGACTCCCGCATCCCAAAAATCCACCATCGCCCGCACGTGAATTTTCATGGATTCGCGGGCGGCTTTTTCAACGGCCTTAGGCTCGCTTTCCTGTTTGGCTCGCCACTCGGCAACGTCCCAACCTTGCGGCAGATAACCATGCAGCGGATCGTGCGCGCTGGTCTGGTCCGTGACGATGTCGGGACGGACCCCACCATTACCCATAATTTCGACGAGCTTCGGAAACACATCCGCCGCGTTGCCGATCAATGCAACGGACTTCGCCTCACCTGCCTTCGTCCAGCGATCGATCATCGCCAGCGCCTCGTCGAGCGAATGGGTTTTCTCGTCCACATAGCGGGTACGCAGGCGGAAATCGGCGCGGGTCTCGTCGCATTCCACGGCGAGACAACAGGCACCGGCCATGACGGCTGCCAGTGGCTGAGCACCACCCATGCCGCCGAGACCGCCGGTCAGAATCCACTTGCCGGACAGATTACCGTCATAGTGTTGACGGCCGGCCTCGACGAAGGTTTCGTAAGTTCCCTGAACGATGCCCTGCGTGCCGATATAGATCCACGAGCCGGCAGTCATCTGGCCGTACATGGCCAGACCTTTCTTATCGAGCTCATTGAAATGATCCCACGTCGCCCAATGCGGCACGAGGTTGGAGTTGGCGATCAGCACACGCGGCGCATCCTTGTGGGTGCGGAACACACCGACCGGTTTGCCCGACTGCACCAGCATGGTCTCGTCGTCCTCCAACGTTTTCATTGTGGCGACCATCTTGTCGAAATCGTCCCATGTGCGCGCCGCACGGCCGATACCGCCATACACAACAAGCTCATGCGGATTTTCCGCAACATCGGGATGCAGATTGTTCATCAGCATCCGCATCGGCGCTTCAGTCAGCCAGCTCTTTGCGGAAATCTCCTTGCCGGTGTCGGGAAAAACATCGCGCATGTTGTGGCGGGGATTGGTCATGAAAAACTCCGTTATTGAGCCAGCAGATGGCCTGCGATGATGGTGCGTTGGATTTCCGAGGAACCTTCATAGATCCTCATGATGCGCAAATCGCGTGTGATCCGTTCGATCGGGAAGTCGCGGGTGTAGCCATAGCCACCGTGGATTTGCAGTGCGGTGTCGGCAACCATATCGGCAGCTTCGGAGGCCTTCAGCTTCGCCATCGAAGCAGCTTCCGAGAACCGGATACCGAGATCACGCTGTCTGGCCGCTTCCAGGGCCATGAGACGGGCACAGCGCAATTCCATCGACATATCGGCAAGCATCCAGCGGATGCCCTGTTTGTGGTTCAACGCCTTTCCGCCGATGACCCTTTCGCCGGAATATTTCACGGCGGCGTCAAGCGCAGCCTGGGCCAAGCCGATGCACTGGGCGGCAACTTCAACGCGGCCATTGTCCAGCACTTTCATGGCGGTTTTGAAACCCTGCCCCTCACTGCTGCCCAGAATTGCATCACCGGGAAGATGACAATCGAGGTTGAGGGTAAAGACATGACCGCCCTTCAACCCCATCGTTTTTTCAGGGTTGCCGATATCGAGCCCATCGGTGCCCTTCGGCAGGATGAAGGCGCTAATGCCGCGATGCCGGGCGGACGGATCGGTCTTGGCATAAACGATCACGAAATCGGCGACACCTCCATTGGAGATGAAGCATTTTGTGCCCTTCAGCCGCCATCCATCGCCCTCGCGCACGGCGCGGGTATTCATGTCTGCCGGATCGCTTCCCGCTGACGGTTCCGTCAGACCGAATGCTCCAAGCCATTCGCCCGATGCGGCCTTGGGCAGAAAATCCTGTTTTTGCGCATCAGTGCCGCCAATCAATACTGAATCGGTCGCGAGGTAGTGGGCCGTCAGGGCTGAAGCGGTCGAACCGCATGCGCCAGCCACGATTTCCACTGCGCGCAAAAGGGCGGATGCGGAAATGCCGCTGCCACCTGCCTCTTCCGGCAGATTTGCACCCATCATCCCGGCTTCAGCCAGAACTTTCAGTTGCTCGTGAACAAATTCACCGGCCTCGTCGGTGTTCTGAGCCCTCGGAGCTATGTGTTCATCGGCAATGCGTTCCAACACATCACAAAACATGCGCTCTTCGGAACTGAGCATGTGGTAGAGATCATTCATCGGTCGGCTCCCGATGACAGGATTCCGTTTTCACAAAGCTCACGAATCTCTGATGAAGTCAGGCCGTTGAAGGTGGATAAAATCTCCTCCGCCTCGGCGCCCAGAGATGGCGCGCCGTGATCGGCGCCTGGTTTTTGGCCGTTGAAGAATACCGGCTGGCCGACGACTGGCGATTCGCCCAATTTCGAGTGCGTAACGTTTCGCACCAGACCCCGCTCGCGGGCGTGATCGCTGTTGGTCGCTTGCATGATGTCCCAGATGGGGGCGCAGGGAATGCCGATACCGGCAAGGTCGACGATCGCCGCTTCTGTCGAGCGGTTCAACGACCAGTTCTCAATCATCGCCCGCAACGCTGCTTCGTTTTCCGTTCTGGCCGTATCACTGGCAAAGCGCGGGTCGCTCTCAATGCCGCCATGTCCGATCAGATCGGCAAAGCGAGCAAATTGCGAAGCATTCAAAACGGCGATCACAACTTGACCGTCGCTTGTTTCATAACAACCAAATGGCGTGGAAAGCGGATGCCGGTTACCAACGCGCTGAGGCGTTTTATCGGCGTAAAGATGCAATGCATGGCTGGTCGTCAGCATGGAATAGAGCGCATCGTACATTGAGACATCCAGCGTTGCGCCCTCACCCGTGCGTCCTTTGTGGACCAGCGCTGCCAAAATGCCCCACGAGCCGAACAGCCCGCCTGTCAGGTCGGCAATGCTCTCACCCGTTTTGAGAGGTTGACCACCCTCTTCGCCCGTTGCCGCCATGAGGCCGCTCATGGCCTGCACGACGAGATCGTAAGCAGGCTGGTCCTTCATCGGCCCGGTCTGGCCGAAACCGGAAATCGAACAATAAACGAGCCTCGGATTGCGCTCGCGAAGGGTATCCGGCCCGAGGCCAATGCGCGCCGCTACACCGGGCCGGAAGTTTTCAACGACCACATCAACCTGATCGGCAATCTCAAGGGCAATCTGAAGCCCGCGTTCCGCTTTCAGGTTCAGAGCGATGGATTTTTTGCCGCGATTACTGAGCGAAAACAAAGCACTTTCGCCATCAACGAAGGGACCGATATGGCGGTAGTCGTCACCGTGCAGCGGCTCCAGCTTGATGATCTCCGCGCCAAGATCGGCCAACAGAGCCGTGCAATACGGCCCCGCCAGTACACGGGTCATATCGAGAATGCGGACGCCTTCAAGCGGCTTCATGCGCTTGCCCCAAATTGTCCGGCAACTTCGGATAGCTCGGTGAGAATGTGTTTGAGGTGAACCCGCAGCGTTTTGGCTTTCTCCACATCATAGTCGAATGGCAGAGTTTCGAATGTCAGATGGGTGGATTGAGCCAGTTCCATCTGAATGGCGTGGATGTTCTTAGCCGGTCGCCCGTATTGACGCGTCGTCCAGCCGCCTTTGAACCGGCCATTGAGCACGGAGGTGTAATCCTGCGCCTGCCGGCATATTTGCCAAACCGCGTCCTGCACTTCAGGAGCGCAGGTCTGGCCCTCGTTCGTGCCGATGTTGAAATCCGGCAATGTGCCGTCAAACAGGTAGGGTATGTGCGAGCGGATCGAGTGGCAGTCGTAAAGAATGGCGATGCCATGCCTGGCCCGAACCCGCTGCAATTCCCGTTCCAGCGCCGCGTGGTACGGCGTATGGAAATGTGCGCGCCGCGCTTCGATCTCGGTATCCGTGGGCGGCTGCGACCAGATCGGCAAGCCGTCGAAATCGGTCAGCGGCACCAGTCCTGTCGTGTTTTGACCTGGATAAAGGCTCACACCTTCAGGGTCGCGATTTGCGTCGATCACGTAGCGATGGAACGCAGCGCGCACGGTGGTCGCGCCTTCCAGAAGCCCGTCATAGAGGGTGTGGATATGCCAGTCCGTGTCGCGAAGCGTGCGACCGTTCTCATTCAGCCGTTCGAACAAGTCTTCAGGCATAAACGTGCCCGTATGAGGCAGGCCAAGGACAATGGGGCTGTCGCCACGCTGGATTTCAACGGGGTTCATACGGCCTCGCCTGTGACAAAGCCGGAAACGCTTAAAGCCGAGAGCAGATCACCCTCCGCGACGATTGCAGATGCTCTGGCGAGATCGTCGGCCATGTAGCGATCGTCTTTCAGCGTGGCGACTTGCTTGCGAAGAACCGCCATGGCCGCCGCCAGTTTCTCGCTCGTCTTCAAGGGAGCGCGAAACTCCACGCCCTGCGCTGCGCACATCAATTCAACGCCGATGATCGCATTGAGATTGCGGTTCATGCGGACCAGGCGCCGCGCACCGTGAGCCGCCATCGAAACATGGTCTTCCTGATTGGCGGAAGTCGGGGTGGAATCCGTCGAACAAGGGTTTGCCAGATGCTTGTTCTCGCTCATCAGCGCTGCCGTCGTCACCTCGGCAATCATCAGGCCGGAGTTCAGGCCGGGCTCTGGCGTGAGAAAGGGCGGCAGATCGAAAGACAGGGTCGGGTCCACCATCAGCGCAACGCGGCGTTGCGAAATGGCTCCGACTTCGGAAATCGCCAAAGCGATCTGGTCGGCTGCGAAAGCCACGGGTTCGGCATGAAAATTACCGCCGGAAACGATCAGCCCCTCTTCGGTCAAGACAAGCGGATTGTCTGTCACGGCATTGGATTCGACTTCCAGTGTGCGACCTGCAAAATGCAGCAAGTCCATCGCCGCGCCTGTCACCTGCGGCTGGCAGCGGATGCAATAGGGATCTTGCACTCGCGTATCGCCTTCGCGGTGGCTTTCGCGGATTTCCGAACCTGCCATGATATCGCGCATGGCTCGCGCAACAGCGATTTGCCCTGCGTGGCCGCGCAGGGTGTGAATGTCATCGACCAGAGGCGCGGTCGACCCCATGATGGCGTCAGTCGAGAGCGATGCGGAAACGATTGTTGCCGCCGCGTTGCGCCAAGCGCCAAACAGGCCCGTCAAAGCGCAGGCGGTGGAAAATTGCGTGCCGTTGATAAGGCCAAGCCCCTCCTTGGGGCCCAGTTCGAGCCGGTCGAGGCCCGCTTTGGACAGTGCATCGCCGGCCGCCATGCGTTCGCCCGAGTAAAACGCCTCGCCTTCACCCATCATCGCTGCGGCCATATGGGCCAAAGGTGCGAGATCGCCGGACGCACCGACAGACCCTTGATCGGGGATGACGGGCGTGACGCCTGTTTTCAGCATGTTTTGGATCTGCTCGATCACGACCCAGCGCGTACCGGACGCGCCGCGCCCAAGCGACAGCAGTTTCAGTACCATCATCAGGCGTGTTGTGTTGACATCGAGTGTTTCACCCACGCCGCAACAATGGGACAAGATCAAGTTGCGCTGCAGTGTGGCCGTATCCCTGGCTGCGATCTTGACGCTGGCCAATTTGCCGAAGCCGGTATTCACACCGTAAACAGCCTCGCTACCAGCCGCAGCTTGAGCGACCATTTCCGCAGCGCGCTCTATGTGTGGGCGCGCATCTTCGTGCAGTTTCACCGCCTCACCGGACCGCCAGATATGCTCGAGTTGGGCCAGCGTTGCCTGGCCCGGGATGAGTTCTACGGTCATATCCGGCCCCCAAACACGCGCTTGTGCAGCGGATTGAAGCCGATGCGGTAGGCAAGCTCTGCCGGATGTTCGATGTTCCAGATGCAAAGGTCTGCCCGCTTGCCAGCCTCGATGGTGCCGACGTCTGGCAGCCCCAGAGCCTTGGCTGCGTTCGCCGTCACGCCCACCAGCGCCTCTTCCGGTGTCATACGGAATAATGTGCAGGCCATGTTCATCGTTAAAATGAGCGAGGCCAAGGGAGAGGAACCAGGGTTGCAGTCAGTCGCCAAGGCGATGGGGACGTTGTGGTCGCGCAAGTGCTGGATAGGTGGCACCTGCTTTTCGTGCAGCGTGTAAAAAGCACCGGGCAAGACAACACCCACGGTGCTCGAAGCGGCCAGTGCCTTCGCATCGTCCACATTGGCATATTCGATGTGGTCGGCGGACAGTGCGCCGTAGCGCGCGGCCAATTGCGTGCCGCCCATATTCGATAATTGTTCGGCGTGGAGTTTGACCGGCAGACCGAGTTCCTTTGCCTGCACGAAGACCCGCTCAATCTGATCCGGTGTGAAGGCGATGTTCTCGCAAAATCCATCGACCGCATCGACAAGCCCTTCGGCGTGAGCGGCTTCCAAGGTCGGGATGCATACGCCGTCGATATAGGCATCAGCACGGTCGCCGAATTCTTTCGGAACTGCATGAGCGCCGAGGAAAGTGGTGACGATACGAACGGGCCGTTCGCTTTCCAGTCTCCGTGCTGCCCGCAGCATGTTTTGTTCAGTTTCATCATCCAGACCGTAGCCCGACTTTACTTCGACAGTGCAGGTGCCTTCGGCAATCAAAGCGTCAAGCCGCGGCAAGGCGGATGCCACCAGATCATCGACCGATGCCTCACGGGTTGCCGTTACGGTGGAAACGATGCCACCCCCTGCCCGGGCCACCTCTTCGTAGCTTGCGCCCTTGAGGCGCATTTCAAATTCGGTTGCACGATTGCCGCCATGGACGATGTGCGTGTGGCAGTCGATCAGGCCCGGAGTGATGAGCCGTCCACCACAGTCATAAGCTTTGTGGCTTCGATGTTCGTCCGGCAAATTGCCGGCTTCACCAACCCAGGCAATTTCCTCGTCTTGTGTGACGATGGCGCCATTTTCGATCAAACCATAAGGTTGGTCACCCGATACGGTTGCGATTTTTGCGTTGGTGAACAGCATGGACACAGTTGATCAAGTTGCGCTTAATATGTATATGTCTGTACATATTAAGACTGTCAAGCTGGAACTTTGATGACCAAACTTCATGCAAAGCAGGCATTGTTGCCCGGCGGATGGACACAAGATGTGACTGTCGAGATCGATGAAACAGGTCGCATTGCCGGTGTTTCAGAAACGGCGCCGGCTTCGCCTGATCATCAAGTCGAGATTTTGCTGCCGGCGCCGGTAAACGCGCACAGTCATGCCTTTCAGCGCGCCATGGCCGGCCTGACGGAGCGTCGTGGACCCAACCCGAACGATACGTTCTGGACATGGCGCCAGTTGATGTTCCGTTTTCTTGATCGTCTGACCCCACAGCATGTGGAAACCATCGCGGCCTTCGTCCAGATGGAAATGCTGGAGGCGGGCTTTGCCACAAATGTGGAGTTCCACTATCTGCACCATCAACCGGGGGGCATGCCTTACGACAATCTGGCGGAGATGTCAGAACGTATCGTCGCTGCGGCCAAGCGCTCAGGCATCGGGCTCACATTATTGCCAGTTCACTATCAATTTGGCGGATGTGATCAGCGCCCGCTTGGCGATGGACAAATTCGTTTCGGCAATGATGTCGATCGTTTTGCCCGGCTGCTCGAAGATGCGGGCAGCGCGGTGAAAGACCTGGCCCCGGATTCCAATATAGGCATTGCTCCACACAGTCTGCGGGCCGTTGGCGCCGATGGTCTTGAGGCCCTCATGGGACTTGGCACAAATGGCCCCATCCACATGCATCTTGCCGAACAAATTGCGGAAGTCGACGAAGTCGAGGAGGCGTGGGGAAAGCGCCCAACGGAATGGACGCTCGATAATCTGCCAATCGATGACCGCTGGTGCATGATCCATTGCACTCAAATGCTGCCGCACGAAACCGAAGGTCTGGCTCGCACCGGCGCCGTGGTCGGCCTTTGCCCGATTACAGAATCCAGCCTTGGGGACGGTACTTTCGATGGTTTGCGGTGGTTAGATGCCGGCGGGAAAATCGCTGTCGGATCGGATTCCAACATCCGCATCAGCCTGTCTGAAGAACTCCGCACCCTGGATTATTCCCAGCGCCTGCGTGACCGTTCCCGTGCCGCATTGGCAACGAGCGAGAAATCCACCGGACGACGGTTGCTCGACGAGATTTGCCTCGGTGGCGCACAAGCGGCTGGTCGGCAGACAGGTACCATCGCAGAGGGAAATTGGGCTGACCTCATGGCACTGGATGCCAACCATGTCGACCTGGACGGCAAGGCAGGGGATGTGTTGTTGGATAGCTATGTATTCGCCGGTGACGACCGCATGGTGCGTGATGTATGGGCGGCCGGACGACATATGGTATGCGACGGCCAACACGTGGATCGCGACGAACTCGTCAACGGCTATCGCGAGACGATGCGCGACCTGGGAGATGCGATTTGACGACCGCCAACATCAATAACTGGAAAGCCGTCGAGGCTGAAGTGCTGTCGCGCATTCACTCGCGCCAGTGGGAACCTGGGCAACTGATACCGAATGAATCCGATCTTGCCTTGGAATTTGGTTGCGCGCGTGCAACCGTAAATCGCGCCCTTCGTTCGGTTGCCGAAAGCGGATTGCTGGACCGAAAACGCAAGGCGGGCACACGGGTGGCGACGAACCCCGTTCGCAAAGCAACTCTGAGCATTCCCGTCATTAGAGAGGAAATTGAAAGCCGGAACCAGACCTATTCCTATGCCGTGTTCTCCTCAAAAATCGAAGAGCCTCCGCTGCACATTCGTGCCAATATGCGCCTCAATAGCAGCGAGCGATTGCTGCATCATCAATCCGTGCATATTGCGGATGGCAAGCCCTACGTAATCTCTGATCGCTGGATCAATCTTGAGGCCGTGCCGGACATAGCGCATGTGGATTTTTCACGGGTGAGCGCGAATGAATGGCTCGTTGCCAATGCACCGTTCACAAACGGCGATATCGCTTTTTCTGCGACAATAGCCAATGACTCGATTGCCGAACGACTGGGTATCAAAGGTGGCGAGGCTCTTTTCGCAATCGACCGCACCACTTGGAACAATGACACTGCGATTACGGCGGTAAGTCTGGTTTTCCATCCGGGCTATCAAATGAGAACGGTCGTGTAGCGGCAACATCAATCTGCCTGCTTGATTGGAAAATCTACCGGGCGCAGTCGATGTGCCAGCGAGCTATTCACAATCGGCACGGCTACCATGGCGAATCAGCATTCCTCAAAAATCCGATTTCTGTCATGTACGGACATAACAAATGGCGCTGGATTTTAGTGGACTGAGCCCATGCTAACCGTGATGTTTTTCGACAGCTTGACCAACCGACCCGCAGTTTCTCACCGTCCGGTTTCCGTTGCCGGTAAAAAAGCCAAACGTACCGGCGGTATTTTTCGCATGCTCGGAAAACGCTAAGCCGCGACAATTTCCCTGGAGCCTCTTTTTCAGGGCGTGTTCGTCAAAGGCGAACGCGCCAGTGTTGTATCCCGGTATCGCATTTGGATATCTGGATTGGATGTCCATGCAGTGATGCAGACAATGGTGAGACAGGCACTGCTAACACTTGTCTCACCCAAGCATTCAGGCGTTTGGCGGTTCCTCTATCGGCATAGCAGCCAGCAATTTTCCTTCGCACGAACCAAACCCGATCTGATATCCGTCACCCTTAGCCGCCCCGTAGAGTGTCAGCGTGTCATCGTCCTCGATGAAGCTGCGCTTTTCGCCTGTGTCCAGGCTGAAGGGCTCTTTGCCTCCCCAAGAGAGCTCCAGCAACGAACCGCGGTTTTCCTTTTCCGGCCCGGATATGGTCCCGGAGCCCAGGAGATCATCCACGCGCATCGGACAGCCGCTCGACGTGTGATGGGCGAGTTGTGCGGGCGTTTGGTGTTGTAGTGACGTCTCCACTCCTCGATGATGATCCGGGCTTCCTTGAGTGAGTAGAAGATCTCCCCATTGAGCAGTTCATCCCTGAGCCGCGCGTTGAAGCTTTCGACATATCCGTTCTCCCAAGGTGACCCTGGCGTGATGTAGGCCGTCTGGGCGCCAACAGCTGCAACCCACTTCCTGACGGCTTCAGCGATGAACTCCGGACCGTTGTCCGATCGGATATAGGCGGGAACACCACGCATGATGAACAGATCGGTGAGTGCATCGATCACATCAGTGGAGTTCAGCTTGCGTTTGATACGGATCGCCAGACATTCACGGCTGAACTCGTCCAGTATGTTGAGTGTCCGAAAGGCCTTTCCATCATCGGTACGGTGATGCACGAAGTCGTAGGACCAGACGTGGTTGGAATATTCGGCCCTCAATCGGATGCAGGAACCGTCATTGAACCACAGACGGCTCCGCTTGGGTTGTTTGCTGGGAACCTTCAGCCCCTCACGTCGCCATAAGCGCTCCACACGCTTATCGTTGATCTGCCAGCCGGCATCGCGCAACAAAGCCGCAATGCGCCGATAGCCGTACCGACCATACTGCCGAGCCAACTCGATCATGTCGGCGACCAGCCGCTCTTCGTCTTCACGGTCCCTTGGCACATGACGCTGTGTGGAACGATGCTGACCAAGCACGCGGCAGGCCCGGCGTTCGGAGACACCCAACTTGCCGCGTACAAGCTCAATGCATTTACGACGCCGCGAGGGGCTTAGAAGTTTCCCCGTGCTGCTTCCGCCAGTATCTGCTTGTCCCAGGTCAGATCGGCAACCGCTCGACGAAGCTGCTCGTTCTCCTTTTGAAGCTTCTTCAATTCCTTTAATTGATCCGTTCCCATGCCGCCATACTGCTTGCGCCAGCGGTAATAAGTCTGCTCCGTGATACTCACCTGACGGATCGCATCAGGACGGGTCATTCCCTGTCCAACCAGCACATCAACCTGACGTAGCTTCGTGACAATCTCTTCGGGTTTGTGGCGTTTGATACCCATCTGTGGTCCTCCTTTTACTCAACAATAGGATGGACCAATTCAATGGGGGAGGATCAAGATCACACCACCGGATCAGTCTGCCCAACCTGCTTCGCGTGGCCCCGACTACCAGAAAGCATGGAAAGTTTGACGCATTCAAATCCGCAATTCCTGTCTGCATTTGCTGTTCTGCGTGTGATGTACCAATTTGCAGCGAAGGTCCGCTGCTCCCATCCCCGGTCAGTGGCCGCGCCACCGTTTTTGACTGCTTTGGGGATTGAGCGGCCTAAAACCCTGCGCGCTTCGAACTGCTTCTTTTTCCAGCTCGGAGGGGCTCGGGCTTTTGAGTGATTTGGTGCCGATCAATCTTTTCACTCAAGTCCCATACTCACTCCACAACGAACTTACCGGAAGTGCGAAACTTCTGTCTCCAAAAGTCAACTTATCCCGTCCGAGGTAAAACACGATTCCGCTGCATGTCCGGCTGCGCCCGGGTCCGTCGGTTGCAAACCATTTGATCTGCTTGAAATCCTCCGCAGTCACCGACGCGGATGACTTGACCTCGATGAGAGCCAGATGGCTACCCCCATCCACCACGATATCGATCTCGCGTTGATCGGCGCTGCGCCAATGGTAGAGCCGATAGTCGTTGTCCTGCATCGGCAGAGCGCGCTGAATCTCATTCAGCACGTAGCTTTCGAGCAATCCGCCCAGAGCCTGCGGCGTGTCGTCAGGATCGAAGGTTGATTCCCTGAACCGGCGCAAGGCACACGCAATGCCGGTATCGACGAAGTGATATTTTGGGGTCTTGATCTCCCTTTTCGCTTCTCCCGATGTCCAGGCGCCGAGCTTGGTGAGCATCGAGAGGCGCTTCAGGATATCGAGATACTGGTCGACGGTGACACGCTGCAGCTTGGTCAGTTTTGCGAGTTCGGATGTGTTGATTTCGCAAGATGTCCGGGCAGCCATCTGGTCGATGAGGATACGCAGGGCATCCGGCTTTCGGACCGGCATAATGTCCGCTACATCGCGATCGACGACGGCATCGATGTAGTCGCGGTACTGGCGCTGCCGTGATCGCAAAGACAGGGTTCGGGTTTCCGGATAACCCCCTGCAAGAATGAGATCGATATAATCGCCTCGGCTAACGGGTTCGGGATCGGCTATCTGATCAAGCGACGGCGCCTTCTGCATCGCCCAGTCCATCAGGCGGTTGACCGAAACCATCTTGATTTCGGCAGCGGTGAGTGGCCAGAGCTTGAGTGTCCTCATCCTGCCGGCAAGAGAGTCCGCGACTTCGGTCGTTGTGAAAACGTTGGATGACCCGGTGAGAACGAACTGACCTTTCCTACGGCTGGCATCGACCATCCTCTTGATGGCCAGCGCCAATCTCTTTGATCGTTGCGCTTCGTCGATGACGAGCGGTGCATCTCCCAGATCATCCATAAGACTCATGAGCTGACCTTCGGGATCGGCGTCGATCGCCGCCAGGACTGCGGCATCGTCCAGTGTCACGAAACGGCCGTAGCCAAACAGGTCCCGGACAAGGGTTGTCTTGCCAACCTGCCGCGGGCCTATGAGATTGACCACACGGGCTGAGGCGATGGCATCTTCCAGTTCCGGTATGAGGTGTCTTGGAAGATATGCTTCTGTGTCACTCATTGACCAATGTTTTCGTCCGGGTGCGCCACCAGGCATGGCTTGAAGTGTCCAACGGACAGGTGTGGAGGGTCTCACGAGTTGTCTATTAGATACCTCACCAATTGTCCATTAGAAGTGTCACCATTTGCTCACTAGAATGGTCTCCAGGTGGTCACTACAAACCCTGCCATGTGTCCTGCAGAGAGAGCTTTGATGAGTGATTAGCAAACGGCTACATCAAGATCCTTCACCGGGATCCAATTCCGGCAAGTCTCTCAAGGTACCAAGACCGAACGTCGCCAGAAACTCATCCGTCGTCACGAAGGTATGCGGCGCGCCCGGACGCGGCGCGCGCGGACCGCTGGCAATCAAGTGCCTGAACCGCAACCGGGCCAGGAGATCGCGACTGATGTCATTGCCAAAAATGTTCTTCAGTCCGTCTCGCGTGATCGGCTGATGATAGGCGATGGCGCAGAGCACGCCCATCTCCATCTCGGTGAAGGCGAGCGACGTCTCGCCGAGATCAGCGGATACATTGATTGCGTCGGCAAACTGAGGGCGGGTCCGGAATATCCAGGCATCAGCGACGCGGGCAATCTCGTAGGGACGGCCGGCGAGCTCGGACGATATATCCTCGATCAGCATCTCGACAGACGTCCCCTGCCCTACCACACGCGCGAGGTCCTCGCGCCTGACTGGCGATGCGCTGGCGAAGAGCACCGCCTCGATGCGGCCCATCCACTCTCGCCAGCGAAGCTCCGCAGGCAGGTCCTCAAGCTCCCGATCAAACGGGACAGCAGCCTCACTTGCGATTTGCTTCTTTGCAGTCGCCACGCTCATGACGCGATTCCGTAGAGCCGGAAGGACGCGCGCCCCGTCAGCTCCCGTGCCACGCCCAATTCCACGAGGCGGTCACAGAGCCGCCGCGCGGCGCGGCCGGTCATCGGCGTGCGCGTGCCCTGGATGCGAGGCGACAACATGCCCGAGGGTGCCACCGCATCATCAGTGAGGAAGACTGCCACGGCATCATCCGATCCCTTGGCGCGAAGCTTCGGCGCGATGGCCCGCAGGGCGTTCGCCCGCACCACCAGATCGATGGCTATCCGATGCGCGGTCTGCGCACTCTTGGCGATCGAAAAGACGATTGCGATTTCGGTTCCGCGCTCACCGTCCCGCAGACCGCGCAAACTGGCCTTGGTCAGATGCAACGCCGTCAGCGGCAGCGGTCGATCCCAGCCGAAGGATTTGGCAAGGATAATGTCCGCCATCAAACAGGCGACGCGTTCAGCCCTGTCATTGATGGCAAGGACGTCCTTCAACGCAGCAACAGCGGCAGCTACCGGCCCAACAGTTGCGGCGCGCTCAAAGCCCGGCCCGGCCAAATTGCCAAACAGGCCGGCGTGCTGCTCTTCGAACAGAACGGTTGCACGGACCCTCCAGTCACTATGTGTCAACCGGAGCCGTCCAGCCCCTCGCCACCAGGCCAACAGATCGCCATCGGGACCGCGCACCGGCAATCCGTCTTCACCTGGAGCGGCGAGATGATACGCATCCCGGATGTCGGCCTCACGCGCCAGCCGCCCTTCCAGTTTCGATGTCGCTACGGCCGCTTTCAAGGCGAGCAGGTTGGCCAGCAGGTCCTTGGGGATTGATTCACTGTTTTGGTGCAGGGTGGTGTCGAGCATGGCGAAGCTGGCCCCCGCCGCGAACGCTGTGTTTTCAGATGTCTTGCCAGGTGCCGAGGTGATCCAGGCCGGGAGTTTCAGATGGCCTAGCGGACCGGTATCTGTGGTGGGTAGCCAGCGAACCATGCCGCAAGGTGTATCCCATGGCGGCGCTTTACACCATATGATCTGCCGTTAACCGCCCCACTATGCACACGCTTTGCATGTCCGATAAGTTTGCATTATCGGACGTTCTAAAATAGTGCTCCAAAGATGAGCGATTCCCGGCAAAAGCTGTCGGAAGGCCGGAATTCATGAGACTCAAGAGGTTAGCGGCGTTTTCCGCCCGGGGTTCATGAGACTGCATACCGGAAATAATGAGACTGGCTGAATCGTAATTTGTGAGACTGAGGCCCGCGAGCCGCCTTTAGCGCCGCCTCACGGTCTCTCTCGCTGCGCTGAGCGCGCCAAAACCGTGCATACACACATCTCCTCGACGTCAGGGGCCATTTTCGAAGAACGGTCCGCACACGCCCCTCCCCTGCCGCATCGCTGGCCAGCAGGACCGCAACCACCGGATCGACAGGATCCTCCGCCAACCGGCCGATCCCCACCGCGAGCGCATAGGCCTGCAGCAGCGATGCCGTCGCCAGGGACGACAGCCCTGCCCGCACCGGCTTGGTCAGCACCGGAGCCACAAGATCGTATTCGGGCACCACGACCGTCAGCGCCTGGCGGACGATCGGCCGCGTCAGGAAGGCGTGATTGTCGCGGCGTTCCTGCAGCGACATCCGCGGTTGCTCGCTCAGCGATGGCGGCGACGGCTTGCGATGCCGTGCCGTCAACAGGTCCAACATCGCCGGCACCGCCGGTACTCTTTCGTCCCCATCATCCTCCCCGCGCACCCAGGCCGACAGACGGGCGGCACCATGTTCCGCATGCCGGTCCAGGGCGGCCAGCCGCTCATTGCCAAGAAGGCTCTCAAGTTCGGCGCCCGTCGATGTCACATAACTCGCGCCATGGATGGGACAGCGCCATGTCCAGGGAAAAGCCGCGGCCTTTCTTCGAACACCCGCCTCTCGAGTGTCTGACAGGCATAGCGGGCAGCGATAACGGTTCCTCTGAGCGATCATCATCCGGGCATCGGGCACGATATTACCGAATGTCATGGCCTGCAGCTCTTCTGGCGATATGCCTGTCCCGCGGGCGATCGAGGCCCCCTCCCCTTCCGGGAGGCGCCATTCGAGATCGTGCACGGTCGTACCGCCCACACCGAGATGGCCGAGCAGCGCATCCACCGGCATCGCATAGAGTCCGGCAAGCCGCGTCAGCCAGGACGACAATCGCTCATCAGCTTCGGGCCTGGGAACGACGGGCAGGCGGCCGGCCATCACACCGTCTCGCCGAGCACCGATTTCAGCGCGTCGGTACCGGTCGCTCCGGTCAGCACGATACGCTCCTCGCCGCTTTCGATGGCGTCGATCGCCAGCTGACCCATCAGCGAGAATATGCCGGCCGTGATGCCGCAGGTCGCGGTGATGATGCGCTTCAGCATGGCGGGATCGATTTCGCTCTCGCGGCGCAACGGCAGCGATCGCTGCAGGCTGCCGATCAGGCCTTCGAATTCCATACCATTTCGCCAGGCCGGCAAGGCAAAGGCTTCGAAACGCCGTACCAGCTGATCGTCGGTGCGCAGCGCATTGCGCGCTTTCTGGGTGCCGACGCAGACGAGAGGAATCCGCAACTCGTTGCCCAGAAACCGCAGCATGTTCAGGAAACGGGCCTGCTCGCGAATGCTGCCGACCTGCAGACTGTGGATCTCGTCGATCACCAGCATGCCCGGACGGATCCGGGACAGCAGGCGAAGGACAAGGCTTTCCAGGACGCCAAGCGTCGCACGCGGCGGTTCGGGCGCGCCGATCGCGGCCAGCACCCGGCGGTAGAAGCGGGCCTCGTGCGGTCCCGATATCATCTGGACCGTGATCACCGGCATGCGTGTCGTTCCGGTCGCCTCGTCGAACCAGACGGGATGATCGCGGGCGAACTTCTCGACGATCATCGTCTTGCCCATGCCGCTTTCGCCGGCGATCAGCAGGTTCGGCATGCGGGCCCGTTGCGGAAACGCGATCAGGGTTTCCAGTTTGGCGAGCGCCTGTTCGGCCCGCGGATAGCTGATCCACCGGTCGGCCCGGATACGGCGGATACGCTCTTGCGCACTCCTGGCCGCGAGCGATTGCGAAGCCGCAAACAGATGCCCGAATTCAGTCGTCATCCCACTCCTCCACTTCATAGTAAGGAAGCTTCGCCGGCTTGCCGCCTTCGGCCTGGGTTGCTGCCGTTGACGTCCGGCCGCCCGGTTCCGGTGTGACGTCGATCATCTTCTGCGGAGGAAGATGGGAACGCCGGTTCCGCTCCCGGCGTATTGCCTTCGTCGTGCGCTGCGCCTCGTCGACGAGTTCGCGCTGAGCCAGGATGGTCGAGAAGATCAGATCCTCGTCCACCGCCTTGCGGCCCGCGTCCCGCAAGGCACGTCTGGCGGCACGGTGCTCCCACAGTGTGATCGATGGCCGTGTGAGATCGGCCGGCCGGGCCTCGATGATCCCCTCCCCCGTCCTGACGAAAACGCAGGAGAGATCGCGCGGATCGTAATGGATGGTCACCTTGCGCAAGGCCGATCCCATCAGCCGCCGCAATTCGTCGGCCCAGTAGCGAATATGGAACAGGTGCAGACCGTCGCGCTGCAAAACCCGCTCCTCGCCGGGCAGGAAGTCGATCAGGAACTGCCGGGGGTCGGAGGGCAGACGCGGCGGGCTGTCTCCGGTGCGGGCGTTCCAGACCGCCTGCGGCGGCAGATCGAGCGCCCTGTGCACACGGGCATGATAGGAGCCGGTGATCTCCAGGGCCAGCCAGGTTTCCAGCTCGCGCAGGGTCATCACCGCTTCGGCCTGCGAATCCAGATCGCCGCGCTCCTGGCTGTTGGAGAAATGAGACCCCGGCAGAAAGTGGATAGCACCCATCATCGTGCCGATCAGACGCTCGATATGGCCGCCGAAGCGCGGCGTTCCCGGCGGCCGGTAGGACAAGTCGATCCCGTATTCCGAACAGGCGCGCTCGAAGGCCCTGGCATGAAACTCGGCCCCATTGTCGACATGAATGAGTTTGGGGATACCCCGGGACGGCCAGGCGTTGCCGATCCCGCGCGCAGCCAACCACGGACCCTTGTCCATGACGGCATGGGTCAGGCACAGCGCCACAGCCATCAAAGAAGGCGGTTCAAGCGACAGATAGAACCCAAGCGCCATACGGGTGTTCACATCGATGGCCAGTGTCAGCGTCGGCCTGCCCACCGCGAGCCGCGTCACCGGATCGACCACCGTCACATCCACTTTGGTGTGATCGATCTGCACGATATCGAGAGGCTTTGCCGCGTCGAATTTGCCCGGCGTTGCCAGGAAGACCGGTTCAGCTTTGCCCTTTCCCTCCCGCCGGCGCATCAGCTCCGCCTGATCCTGTTCCTCCAGCCAGCGGCCAAGACGCCGGATCGATGGTGGCGGGAGGCCCTCTGCCCGGCAGTCCGCCGCGATTTCGCGCCAGAACCGCGTTCGCGTGGGCTTGCGCCGTGTTGCGTAGAGCTTGGCGAAGTGATGCCGCACGATCACTTCGATTGCCGGGTCGAAAGGCCGCATGGCACGCCGCGGACCACGCGTGCGTGGCAACAACGAACTGGTGCGCCGGTCCTCGCGATACCGCTTGACGAGACGGAATAGCGTCGCCCAGCTCACACCGAGGGCTTGCGTTGCCGTCTCGATATCCCCCGGACCCAGCTGCTCAGGCAGCGCCGCAAGCACCTTTGCCCGGTGTTCGGCCTCCTTCCAGCGCTTGTCATCCAGAAAATTATCGGACATAGCTTGCGAACCGTGCGGCTGCGATTTGGTCTCACAAAATGCGAATCAAAATGACCGCTGGTCTCAATAACCCTGAATCAGTCTCAAAATTACGGCAGGGCCAAGGTGTTGAAATCACATGCAGCGCAGTCTCAAAAACCCCGGCACTCCGACATCGGCCCTCTCGCCGCCCGAAGCGGACAATCCCGCGGCCATCGATGCTGAGAACGGCCAGAGACCTCATTCCGACACCGCCCTCGCCCTGCCCGACACCATCGCCGGATCCGGCTCCCTCGACGCGCTCGTCGACACCGCCCGCGACTATGTCCGCCACGCCAAGGCGGAAAACACCCAAAAGGCCTATGCCACCGATTGGGCCGATTACACCAGCTGGTGCCGCCGCTGTGGCGTAGCCACGGCACCGCCGACCCCGGAGACAGTCGCGCTGTACCTCGCCCATCTCGCCGCACCGGCCAAGGGCTCCGGACAGCTGGCATTGGCTGTCTCGACGATAGAGAGACGCCTCGCCGGCCTCTGCTGGACCTTTGCGCAAAACGGCACGCCCCTCGACCGAAAAGACCGCCACATCGCGGGCGTCATGGCCGGCATCCGCCGCAAGCACGGCACTCCTCCGGAGGGCAAGGAACCGGTGCTCGCCGAGGACATCCTGGCGATGATCGACACGCTCGATCATTCCTTGCGGGGCCTGCGGGACCGCGCCATCCTCCTCGTCGGGTTCGCGGGTGGCCTCAGACGCTCGGAGATCACAGGCCTGGACGTCGCAAAGGGAGACACGGAAGAGGGGCGCGGCTGGGTCGAGTTTTACGACGAGGGGCTGGTCCTGTCCATCAAGACCAAGACCGGCTGGCGTGAACCTGTCGTTGGACGGGGATCGTCTGAGCGCTCCTGTCCCGTCGCGGCGCTCGAAACATGGATGCATTACGGCCGGATTGCCAAAGGTCCCCTCTTCCGCCGGGTTCTGCGGGCCGACGGGCGCGGCGGCTCCATATCCGTCGGAGCCGACCGGCTCTCCGACAAGCATGTCGCCCGGCTGATCAAGCGCACCGTCATGAAGGCCGGGATTCGAAGCGACATCGCGATGGCCGACCGGGAGGAGCGGTTTTCCGGGCATTCCTTGCGGGCCGGCTTTGCCAGCGGCGACGTCGACGAACGCTTCGTCCAGAAACAACTCGGCCATTCCACCGTCGCAATGACCCGCACCTATCAGCGCCGCCGCGACCGGTTCCGCAACAATCTGACTAGGGCGAGCGGGCTTTAGGTCCCCTCCCCTGTTAAGCGACCGCCTTCAGTTTCTGCACTTTGATGTCGTCCTCATGCAGCCGTACCTGAGCCAGCTCATAGCTCGTTTGCATCCGAAGAAGCGTGTCCGCCTTCACGCCAAATGCCTTTTCGAAGCGAATGGCCATCTCAGCGGACAAGCCTGCATTGCCATTCAGCAACGTACTGAGCGCCTGCCGGGATACCCCGAAGTGATCGGCGAGGTCTTTCACGCTGATCGACGCAGGCTCAACGATCTCGGTCTTGAGCCAGTCACCGACATGGACCGTCAGGGACGGATGCATTTCAAGAGCCATGATAGTCCTCCAAGTCCATATCCGTGAGAGCACCGTCCTCATTCACCCGAAACGTCAGCCGCCAGTTTCTCGTTACGGTCATCGACCACGTTCCCTTGCGATCTCCGGTCAGTTGGTGAAGGCCGTAATTGGGCGGCGTTGCAAGCTCTTCCAGATCGGCTGCCGCATCGATGAAGGCGAGCATCTTGCGCAGCCTGGCCGTATCCCCCACCAACCCTTTGGGGTTCCCGGTTTCGAAGAACCGCCGCAGACCCTTGTGGCCGATACTCTCAATTTTCATCGCAGACTTCTAAGCGCTTCACAGGCAAATGTCAAGCGTCACTTGACGCTAGTCACACCGCCCTTGCCTCGTTCAAACGCCCATACAGGCTGCGATCGAGATGCAACTCGCCGGCCAGGGCTTTTTCGACCATGCCGCGCAGATATCCGCCCGGCGAAGACACCTCTCCGGTGCTGTGTTTGTCGAAGATCAGCGCGACGGCCGCTGCGGCGACCTGAGGCCCGAGTTTCTCCTGCGCGACGTTCCAGGCATGTTCGGAAATCCCGGCTATCGGCCGGATCTGGCTTGCCGCTCGGTGCAGATGGTTCCAGTCCTTGATGTAGCCCTCCAGATCGCGCGCCATTTCGGCAAAGTGCGGACACGACGCCATCAGCGTTGGAACATCGATATCGGTTCGGTACCGGCTGCTGCCGGTGTTCCATCTGACATCGATATCGCCCCCTTGCGGCCTCGCCACCTCAACCGAGGGTGGTAATTCTGGCTCCGAGTTGGCTGCGTCCATGGTTTCATGGATATTACTAGATACGGGATAGGGTTGGTTTGTATCTAGTATATGGGTCTCATCAGTGAGATCGCTGGGTCTCATATTTTGGGAATGTTTGATGTCCTTGCTTGTGGATTCAGCCTGTTTGTCTGACTGATCCGGCCAGTCAAAAGCCGCTTCGAAGGCCTGTTCGACCCGCTCCTTCAGCTCCGCGAACCAGTCCACGACATCCAGGAGCCTCTCGGCCGGCACAGCACGGCCTGGAAGCTTGGCCAGCAACAGAACGAACTCGTCCCTCAGATCCCGCCAGGGGCCGCTGAGAGCGCTCTCCTGCGCCTTTTCGATCTTCGCGCGGATAATACGCCGGGTGACCGTAATCGTGTGGCGCAGGGACTGACAGAAGGCCCGTTCTTCCTTCATGCGGGCATACAGCGCTTCGAACTCTTCGGCTCGCGCTGCCAATGGTGACAGGTCGAAACCATAGGCCTCGACAATATAGCCCTGCTCGTCCCTGGCGCCCCAGCGTTTGCCATTCGCGCTGTCCTTGAAGTGAATAAGCCCGAGCTCCGCAAGATGCCGTGTATGCCGCTGCAACGTCGGCAGCGAAAAACCCGTCTGCTCCATAAGATAATTGTTGGAAGCCCAGACAATGGGCCGCCTGCCCTGCTCCCAGTCTTGCTGTTGCGTAAAGGCGCTCAGCGTATCGAGGAGCAGCAGATCCTGCGGTTTCAGGCCGATCGCCGTTGCCACCTTCTTGGCTGCGACGATTGCCTGTGCTTTGGGTACAGAGAGCCGTTCGCCGGCTTGTGCGTGCTTTTCAGCCTCGACAAGACCCGGCGTTGGCTTGCGCCAACCGTGATGTTTCATAAGAGTTGTTAGACCTCCATCCTTGGAATGAAGGCAAAAGAAATCCGTTCACCAAAAAGGCGTTATCAGTTGACAACGATTAGCCGGAGACCTAGATTCACAACTGCTAGATTATGAAGATGAGCTCTCTGACCGTTTGGTTAGGGGGCTTTTCTTTTGCCGTTAAAACACTTTGATGTCCTTTCGCTTCATTGCGTTCCGCGTGAGACCAGATCGTCCATGAACCCTCGTGTGGTCATTTGGACGATTCCTCTGATCCCTGTTCCTGAAGGTAAGCCGCAATAAGATCGCCGAGGCGCTCCAAGCTGGGCTTGTCCAAGTTCAATCCCGCCGCCTTGACGGACAGATTTCCGCTGTCTGAAATGACGGACAGGTTCCGGTTTCCGATTTTTCGTTTCACCGTTATCTTTTTGAATTTAGGCCGCTTCTTGGGAGTTGCCTTTGCATCTTCGGACAGCGTTGCGAGCGCCTTTTGCAGTTCTGCAAACGACATGTCGTAGACATTCTTGAACGCGTTCAAGATTTCGTCGCGGGCCTTGTAAACCGCCCTGCCCCGGGACACGACACTCTCATGCACGCCGATCCTTTTTGCGAATGAAACAGCTGTCAGTTTTTCGCCAGATGCGCTCTCTCGCAGCGTTTCATACATTTCACCGATCGATGTGAGATGTTCGAAGGCACCAAGGTTTTCCCGCTCCTCATTTTCCCGGAAACGCATAAACAGCATTTCGAAGCGGCTGTCATTTGAACTGCGCTTCTCAGGTGGGCCGAGAACAGCTCTGAGAGGCCGCCCGAGCCGCTCCGCGGCCGCATGACGGCGCCTACCGGTCAGAAGGATAAATGGAACATTCTCGATTGCTTCGGGCTGCAGCAGATCGGGTTTCCAGTCAGGGTCCTCCGGCCACACCAAGATCGGTGTATCCTGGCCGTTTTGTTCGATGCTTGAGAGCAGCGACAGAAACCTGTCCTGCTCCATCCAGTCCGCCCTGCGGTCGGTTCCCAGCGGATCGCTGATCTGACCGGGTGCCAGTCGCAATTCATGCCTGCCATGCAGGATATCATCGGCAATCTGCTCCCGGCTTCGATCCAGACTGCCCTGCGCCTGGGCGAGCGCTCCCGACTTCCAGGCACTGCCGGCGCCACCAATACGGGTTGCAACTGCGGGAGCCGGCTCAACACTCTCGGTTGCTGCGCTGACGATGGGCTTGGAAACAACCTCTTCTGATGGCTCTTCTGCTTCCGGCTTCGCCGACGGCTTCAAAATAGAACGCCGTAATGTGCGCTTCATGCCGCGTCCTCCTCATCGTCTTCGTAGAAATTGTCCATCCAGGCGGCGGCATAACCGCGCTCCTTGCCCGGCCAGAGCCGAGCGACGATTGCGTCGTTGACGGCATCGGCATTGGTGATGAAACGATTGATGCCCTTCCGCTTGCCCGGCGTATCCGGCTCATATTCATAGACCGACTGATAGACATCGGACGCGTTCGCAATCGCGTCCGAACGCAGGTAAAAGACAGGCAGGATTTCCGCCGGGCAATTTTCGAGCAAGTTGCTGACTTGGTTGAGATCCTGCTCGTTGGTTCTTTGCACGATCGTGGGCAGCAACATGTTTGGCCCCTGGCCGATATCGATACGTTCGTGAGCAAGAATGTGCTTCAGCATGCCAAGCAACCCCGTCACGAAGGTCGAGAGTGTCGCAATGTCGAAGCCCTTCATCGTCTGCGGGATGATTAGCGATGTTGACGCAATGACGTTGTTCAATTGAAACAGTGTCAGGGCCGGCTGGTAATCGATAATGATGCAATCAAGCGTCTCATGAAGCGCTGAGTCGAGCTTTGAGCGATTGACCTTCCCGTCCTCAACAAGGTCGTTGGGCGCGGTTTTCGGGACGTGATGGTCACGCCAGCGTTCGATCGAGTCACGTAAATAGCGATAAAAGCTTTTGCCACTCGGATTCTCGCGAACGAGACGTGCAATTTGAATTTCACCTTCTGACGTGTCGCCATGCGCCGGTAAAAGCCGCAATCCCGGCCAAGACGTTTTGAGAAAAAAAGTATCGAGGGTCTCAGCGTCGTGCTCTGTCCACGAACTCTCCTCAGACTGAAACAACCCTGCAAAATCCACCATAGTGGCAGTGTTCTCGTCGGGCATGGCTGGCAAGCCTTCACCGCCGACGAAATAGAGCGTGATCGTGCTTTGCGGATCTGCGTCCATGACGCCAACCCGCATGCCATAGTGAAGGCTGAGATATTGAGCGAAATGAGCAGCCGTCAGTGACTTTGCCGTACCGCCTTTCTGGCTTGCAAAGGAAATGACGGGAAGGGGTGAGCCGGGTGTGCGCCACGCCAGATAATCATAGGGTTTCTTCGCGCTTGCGGCGAGGAGGGCCCGCATATGCATCAGTTCGATCAATGTAAAGACGCGCTCGCGGCCAACGTAGTTGCCGGTTGGGAAGTCCGTATGGGAATTAGCAAACTTGGTCAGATACTGATAACTGACATCGAGAAATCGCGCGCATTGACGCATTGACCAGCTTCGCTGGATGCGATTTCGCAGCGTCAATTCCTTGTTGACGGCAACCATTGTCCGCTCAAGACCTCTCGACAGGTCATTGAGAAATTGCTCAAGGCTGCCACTCATAATCGACTACGACTCATTGCGGTTCCGTAACAGAATCGATTCTGTCGACTTGGTAGCACAATTTAAGGCGAATTGGGCAAATTTCGTGCGCCTTTGAATAATAGGCGCACGATCCCGAATCATTTTGCCGTCAAGTCATCAGATCATGCAAATCTTGAACGCGTTCAAGATTTGCATGATCTGGCGATCTGCGTGCGATTTTGGCTCCAAAATATCCCGGACGGGAGAGATCGATTTCCAAAAAAACCCGAGGTCGAATTGGCAAATCTGTCTCTGATCGTCTTGTGTCGGGACGCACAATTTTGCGACTACTCCGCCATCGCAAGGCAACCCGCCTAAAACCGAGCGGGAATGCTGAGTGAGCTTTCTTGGTCGTGACCGTGGCGTTCGCGGGTTTCAACGATTCTGGCCGGCCACGAATGACCGGCCAGTTGTTGAGCGGAACGCGTTACGCCGCAGCCTCCATCGGCGCCCAGGGAATCACAGCCTGAATGGCCGGATCGTCCTGATTGGCGGCACGGCCGAGATTGGCGTTGAAACCGTATTGGCGGATTGACAGCGTATAATATTCTGCACCGGTCTCCTGGCTGTATTTCTTCCAGACGCCGCCGACTTCGATCAGCTTGCCGCGTGGGGAGCGTGCCATGACCCGGTGTGTGGGCGCCATTTCGTTTTCGCTCTGGAGCGGAACGAGTTCCACATCGACATCGAATGTCAGGGTTGAGATCGATCCTTTGCCTTTCGCGGTTTCGAGATCTTCGGAAGAAAATTTGATGATGTTGGTGTCCATTGCAGTTCTCCTTGGTCTTGGTTGCAATGATGGTCAAAGGGCAGCTGGCACGGGACCGGCAAACACCGTCAGGCGCAGCGAAGCGGAGAAGGGCAGGGGACTTCCTTTTTGCCTCGCGAGGAATGCCCCGGAACGGGCAGGGGAAAAAGGTAGACCCCAACCTTTGTTTCCGGCCCGACAGATGCGACCAGCATGATGCAGCAACTAAGACCGGCGAGACCTTACCGGGACACCATCACCTCAAGACTTCCGGATAGCTCGATTGCCCAATGGGTTCTTCAAATCAAACCTTTCGATGTTGAGTGACATGTCCTCGGTCAGCAGTGGATCGTCGGTTCCCGTCACCGTTCAGGCTCGTCGCTCGCAACAGGCATCATCGGATCGGGTGTTGAAACAGCTTGATCACGTTCTTATCATATGATATAGACTATATTTGCATAAGAGAATAATGTCATGACTTCGCTCCTGCATCAGACCGTCGAACCACCTGCGATCGTTCCGCTTGCGGAACCGCAGAGGATCTCCTCTGTGGTCAAGGCGGTTGTACGTGTCGCCGACGCCTGGTCTTTGACCAATGCTGAAGCTGCATCTCTCTTCGACGTGCCGACTGCCACCTGGAGCCGTATGAAAGCCGGGAACTTCAGGGGCAACCTCGATCAGGACAAGATGATGCGGGCAAGCCTCCTCATCGGCATTTTCAAGGGACTTCGGTTGCTCTTTCACGGTCCGCTCAAGAAGGGCTGGCCGAAGCAAAGCAATGCGGGTGCCCCGTTCGCGGGAAAATCACCGGTGGAGGTGATGATATCCGGGGGCATCCCTTCGATGATGGCCGTCCGGCGTCACATCGATGCGTTGCGGGGCGGCGTGTGATCGATGTCTCACAGATTCCAGTCCGGGACTTCATCGAGGCCAACACGACGCGGCTGATCTCCACGGCCTATATCGATGAACCGGCTCTTGCCCCGCTCGCAGACGATGAAAACGAGCTGTCGTTTCTGGAGGGTCTGGAAGGCCTGTCCTCTTCGCGTCGGGGGCTGCCGGAGTTTATTCCCTCTGGTGTCGATCCCGGTGAACTCGTCAACGAGTACCACGGATATGGATGGACCTATGTCAACGCTGCATTCTGCTACACTCGCGAAACGGGGAACCGTTTCAACGGATCGGAGCGGGGTGCGTGGTACGCCACCTGGAAAGACGATCGGGTCGAGACTGCCATGGCAGAGGTGGCCTGGCACCTCACCCGGGAACTCGAGGCAACCGGTGTTTTCGACAACATCACGGCCTACCGGGAGTTGAATGCCTCATTTGCGACCGCTTTTCATGACCTTGAAGACTGTACGGAAGAACCAATCTTCAAGCCCGATCCGGAGACCGGCTATCCAGCCGGACAACGACTGGCTGCGCAATTGCTGATCGCCGGCTCGAACGGTTTCATCTATCCATCTGTGCGCAGGGCAGGGGGGTCATGCCTGGCCGCGTTCCGCCCGCATGTCGTCCAAAATATCCGGCAAGGCGATACCTGGGTGTTTGAGTGGGCCGGAAGCCCCGAACCGACAATTTCGAAATCATCGGGACCGATAAGGATGTCGGGCGATTAAGCGCCAATCCGTTTCACCGAAATCCCGAGCTTCCGCGCCTTGTCGACCAGGTTCTCGGTGACACCCGTTCCCGGCGTCGCGATCAGCCCCTGAGGCATGGTTTCAAGAAGCTTGTCGTTTCGCCTGAATGGCGCCGCGCGTCTGTGGCCTTTCCAGTCCGGCTTGAAGACGACCTGGGTGACGTTGCGCGCTTCGGCCCATTTGGCCGCGATCAATTCCGCGCCGCGCGGAGTTCCGCCATGCAGGAGGATCATCTCAGGGTGTTTGTCGAGGGTCGCGTCGAGCACTGACCAGATCGTCCTGTGATCGTCGTAGTCGCCGCCGGAGAATGCGATCCGTGTACCTTCCGGACAAAGCGTTTCCGTCTCCTTGCGCCGTTTCGCCATCAGATAGGCCTTGCTGTCGACGACCGAAGCCGTCAGGCCGCGATGCGAGACGCGCGATCCGGTTCTCGGCCGCCATGCCGATCCGGTCTGGGCGGCGAAGTGCCGGACCGCCAGATCCCGCATCGTTTCGTAGGTGTTGGCGTGATCCGTCAGTCTGGCCGCCTTCGCCTGCAAGCGCTCCAGCTCGACCGATTTGACCTCGGATCCGTCCTGAACGGCCAGCATGTCGCGCAATGATGCATCCGTATCGTCGAGATGTTTGGTGACCTGGAGCAAGCGCCTGTGAAATACATTGGTCATCGACCACAGAAGCTCTTCGAGATCGCTCTCCAGTTGCGACCCCGTCAGCAGACCGGACACCGCCTCGAACAGGCATGTCAGGGCGCATTCGATATCCTCGTCCGCTGGGATATGACGATGATCGGTGTCACCGTCGCCGGGAAAGGCTCCGTGAAGGGCGAGGCGATCGAGGACGACAGCGGTGGGGCTTGTTCCGTGACAGCTATCGGGGGTGTTCGACATCAGTTTTCTCCGTTGCTCTGACCTGTTCCGATTTGGATGGGGCGATCGCGGAGCGGCGGCGGACTGCCTGCATCCGGCAGGATCGAAGCGCAGCGCAGAATGGCGAGCGGGCTTAAAATTGCCGCGCGAGGAATGCCCGCAAGGGCAGGGGAATTTTACGGCCGCGACCCATTGCCTGCAGGCCGAGGGGCATCCCTGGCCCGTTGCTCCATCGTCCCCTCTCCAAACGGACGGTCAGAGGATCTGGAGAAAACCCTGTCGAAGGCCGGGCAGCTTTGTCAGGAAACACTGGCCTCACTTTCGGTCTCTCGCATCTGCTCCTGCAGCCGGGCTCTCAGCCGGTGAACGCCATCCCTCTGCAGGTCCCGGTTGAAGTCCTCCGTTTCGGGGACGAGATCGCCGCATGGGATTCCGAGCGGTTCGGCCCGGGCGCGCAGACGTTGCGCGGCCCGCTCTCCCGCCTCGTCATTGTCGCGGGCAATCCAGAGACGGCGCAGAGTAGGCGGAGGATCGAAACCCGCAAGGTGATTTGCCGTCAGACAGGAGGCAAGATCATGCTGCGGCAGTGCAGTGCCGACGGAGAGGACGTTTTCGAGACCCTCGCCGGCGATTAGTTCGTCCGAAGGCGGACCGGCGCCAAAGCGGATAGCATTGCCGAAGAGCTGCCCGATGACGCGCTTGGGATTGTCGAAGGAAGCAAGACCGCCCGTCCTCGGATCGAGGAAGGTGCGGGCAACGCCGTTCAACACACCGTCATTGCCGGTGATCTTGGCCAAGAGGGCAGGGTGCTTTTCGACCTCACCATCCTCGTGCAGCCGCACGTAGACGGTGGGATGGAACCGCAGCGCCGGCCCGAATCTCCCGATGTCCCGCCCCTGCAGATAGGCGGATGCCGGAGTCCGGAACACAGGCCGCCCGATCCCGAAGAGGTTTCTGGCCCTGGCGATGCGCTTGTTCAGCTCAGCGGCCGGGCTGATCCGTGCCGCATCGAACTGACCTCCCGGATAATCGACCGGCGTTTCGCCAAGGAAGGAGCGGCAGTGGTTGAGCGTCTGGCCCAGTCTGGCATTGCCCTTGTGGGCATGGAGCAGGTCGATCAGATCGCCGAACTCGCCGCTTTCGTAATCGGTCCAGTTGCCGGCCTTCCGGCCGCCATGGTCTTTCAGGCAGATGGCGAGGCTTTGACCCTGCGCACCGGACGTGTCGGCGATCTGCCAGTAGTTGCCGCATTTGCGGCCGTCGGGAAAGAAATGGCGGCAGAAGCTTTCGGCACGCGCCGCCAGATCGAGCGAAAGATCACCGATATCCTTATGCGAGGCTATACCGTTAGAGTGAGAAGCGGACCTCATGCCGCATCCCTCACCGGGGCTCCCACCGGATACTGCTCGAGGAGTCTGGCCAGCGCGCGATCGTCGCCGGTGGGGACGAACAGGCGCGTTTTCCATTGGATGATTTCGGTGAAGCAGCCCATGCGTTTCAGCTCCGGCAGGGCCGTTGGCGGCACATCCGTCAGTTCGAGGCGAGGCTGACCCATGACGAGGGAGCGCCGCAATCCAAATCCGCTTACCAGCGTTAAGGCAGACCGCCGTTCCATCACCGCCTTACGAACGTCTTCGGCGGAAAACTCGACCGTGCTGTCTAGACCGAGGCGGTTGTAGACGCCGACGAGTTCCTCTTGGGTGACCAGTCGCCCCAGCACGCGCTCGCCACCTTCCGTCTCGAGCCGGTAGATGCGCATGTTCTCCGTCGGTAACCGGTCCCAGATCGGCAGAAGCAATCCGCAGATCATGGTGATGGTGGTTGTCGAGAACTCCGGGATGGATGTCACTTCCTCCTGCCACGACGCCTCGAAACATGTGTCGGCACATTCCTCCCAGTTGGATTTGGCGAACTCCGCCGCTTCGAACAGCTCGGTCCCCATCGGACGGATGAGTTCGATGCGCAGGATCGGCACACCGTCCTCATCCATGAAGGCCGGTGCCTTGACGAGGATCGCCGCCCGTTTCGATTTTCTGTTCCAGCAGAGCCTGGCGTCCCCGCAGCCGGTCACGAGCCGGCGCGCCTGGTCCAGCGTCATCGGACGGTTGCGGTCCGTGCGCTCGATGGTCAGAGCCGTGGTCTGCGACAAGGTCACGGGATCCTCATGGATCACGCGGCGGTCGAGGATCTTGAACCTCTCCGCTCGCAGCGTCTCCAACCCCACATCGAGTGTCCCCGCCTTCCTCGCACCTTCGACGATCGCGTCGAGAAAGCCGGTAAAGGCTTCGAAGATCGCATCCTGCATGGTAATCGTCAGCGCCAGGCACCGGTTGAGGAATTGCTGAATCGGCGGCATGTTTTCCTTCATCGACCCGTCCGCATCGTCGAGCGTCAGTCCGGTCATCGCCTGAAACTTCTCGTAGGAGCACGCCTCGATCTCCCCGGCCCGAAGCTTATGGAAGAATTGCCGCAGCGCCTTGCGCGCATAGACCGATTCAAGATTGTCCTCGGCGCGGAACATGTTCTGTCCGCCGGTCTCGCGCTGACCCTTGGTGATGGCGCCGAGCGTGTCGAGACGGCGTGCAATGGTGGACAGGAACCGTTTCTCGCCCTTCACTTCGGTCGCCGTCGGCCTGAACAGCGGCGGCTGGGCCTGATTGGTGCGGTTCGTCCGGCCCAGCCCCTGGATGGCATTGTCCGCCTTCCAGCCCGGTTCGAGCAGATAGTGAACCCGCAAGCGCCTGTTCTTCACCCCGAGATCGGCATGGTAGGAGCGCCCCGTTCCCCCGGCATCGGAGAAGACGAGAATTCGCTTCTCATCGTCCATGAAGGCATGGGCCTCGCCGATGTTGGACGAGGCGGGCCGGTTCTCGACCTTCAGGCGCCCGTCGGCCGTCCTGACGATGCGGCGCTTTCGGCCCGTGACCTCGGCCACCCGACCCGTCCCGAAATGCCACAGCAACTGGTCGAGCGCGCCCTGGACGGGTGCCAGCATGCCGAGCCGTTCGATCAGCGCGTCGCGGCGGCGTTCCGCCTCGCGGCAGACGATTCGGTTGCCGTCTTCGTCCATGGCCGGCCGTGAGCGCAGGTTCCCGTCCTCGTCGGTGTAGGGTTCGAAGAGCTGAACCGGGAAGGAATGGGTGAGATAGTCCATCACATATTCGCGCGGCGTGATGTCGACATGCAGGTCGTGCCATTCGCAAGCCGGGATAGCGGCCAGGCGCCGTTCCATCAGCGCTTCGGACGTCGAGACGACCTGGATCACCGCCGCATGCCCCGCCGCGAGATCCGCCTCGATCGCCTTGATGAGCGAAGGGCATTTCATTGCTGTAATGAGGTGGTTGAAGAAGCGCTGCTTGTTGCTCTCGAAGGCGGAGCGCGCCGCGGATTTCGCCTGCGGGTTGAGCGTCCCGCATTCCGATGTGATGCCGGAGGCCTCGAGCGCCTTGTCGAGATTGTTGTGAATGACCTGAAACGCCTCGGCGTAGGAATCGTAGATCGCGATCTGCGCGGGGCTCAGATCGTGGATCAGCATCTCGTATTCGACGCCTTCATAGGAGAGCGACCGCGCCAGATAGAGGCCGAGCACCTTCAGGTCGCGTGAGATGATCTCCATGGCGGCGATCCCGCCCGACTCCATGGCCGACACGAATTCGGCACGCGTGGTAAAGGGAAAGTCGCCTGTGCCCCAAAGGCCAAGGCGCGAGGCATAGGCGAGGTTCGAGACGACCGTGGCACCCGTGGCGGATACGTAGAGAACACGAGCATCCGGAACGCGGTTCTGTAAGGCAAGTCCCGCCATGCCCTGCTGCGAGGCCTTACTATCACCGCGCTCGGTCGACTGCGCCGCCGCATTGGCCATGGCATGGCCCTCGTCGAAGGCGATCACGCCGTCGAAATCAGATCCCAGCCAATCGACGATCTGGTCCAGGCGCGACGGCTTGACCGCGCCACCGATCTGGCGTTCCGGCGAGCGCAGCGCCGCATAGGTCACGAACAGAATGCCCTCGGCCAGTCTGATCTCCTTGCCCTGCCGGAACCTCGCCAGCGGAACGATGTCGCTTTCGCGGCCGCCAAGCGCCATCCAGTCGCGCCTCGCGTCTTCCAGGAGCTTGTCGGATTTGGAGACCCAGACGGCGCGGCGCCGCCCGTTCAGCCAGTTGTCGAGAATGATCCCGGCGACCTGCCGGCCCTTGCCGCAGCCGGTGCCGTCCCCGAGGAACCAGCCCTTGCGTAGCCGGAACGCGTCTTCGTCGTCCTCATTGGCGGCGACAAGCGATCCTTCGACCTCGGAGGGTTTGAACCACCCTTTCAGATGCGTGGCATGCGCATCGCCGGCATAGATTACGCTTTCCAGCTGCGGCCCCGACAGCAAGCAGTCTTTCATGACGGTCGCAGGAAGCTTCGGGATGTGCTTCGGGGCAGGGGGCGCGACCGAGGCCATGGCCGCCGACTGGACAAGCCTTGTCGGATGCTCCGCAGCATTGTCGATCGCGATCGCCTGCAGGACGTAGGGCTCATAGATCGTGTCGGAGAGCCTCGTTGCCGTCTCGCCGCTTTCCCTGATCTGATAGGCAAGGTCGACCGTCTCGGCACTGTCGAAGGGATGTTCGGCGCGCCTGGCTTCGATCGCCCGTGTTTCGGCACGGGCGGCATCACGCAGCGAGAGTAGGGCGCTTCTTGTGCCTTTCTCGGCGGGTGCACTGTCGGCGATCCCAAGGCGGGGAGGCAGTTCGCTGTGAACGAACTTCAGCAGGTCATCAACATCATCGGTTAGCGGGTGAAAGACCGACGGACCCAGCTCGTTCGGTGCGCTGCCGACGGGCGACTTGTCGATGACGGTCAGGCGCGTTTCGACACTCGTACCGTGTTTGGCGAAGACCTTGCCCGCGATGGGCACGGACAGAACGATCCGGCCCTGCGCTGCAATCCTCTCAAAGGCGGAGCGGAACTGCTTGGTCGCAGGGCTGAAACTCGAACCCGTGATCGCCACAAGACGCCCGCCGGTTCGAAGCCGCGCAAGCGATGAAAGAACATGCTGCGCCGTCGCCGTCCTGAACCTTCCCTCCACATGCTGCGCAACCGAGAAAGGCGGGTTCATGAGCACGACGCTTGGCGTGATGCTTCGGTCGAGACGGTCGTCGATCGATGCTGCATCATGGGACGTGACGGAGGAATCGGGAAACAACCCGCGAAGGAGTGTGCCACGCAATTTTGCGATCTCATTGAGGTGAAGCCGGGCACCGGACAACCGTGCGAAGACGGCAAGAAGACCCGTTCCGGCCGACGGTTCGAGAACCACGTCATTGGTCATCATTTTTGCGGCCAGTGCAGCGACCGCGGCAAGCGGTAGCGGCGTCGAGAACTGCTGCAGGGCAACCATGTCCTCGGACCGCCGCGTCTGCGCCGGCACAAGTGACACGAGTTTTTCGATCATCGACAGAAATGCCACATCCGACCCGGCAAGGCGCTGCATGGCGGCGCCGAATTTCTGCATCATCAGCACCTGTGCGGCTTCTGCCGCCTCATAGGCATCCTTCCAGATCCACAGGCCCTCGGCATCCGTTGCATCGAAAGCCGATTCCATGACCGAGCGGAGGAGGGGGGCCGTGAGCACCTCGCCCGCCTCGAGATGTGCCAAAAGGGTGTGGGCTGCGGCAAGGATGCCGGATGCCTTGGAAGTGTCGGGAAGCAGTTTGTTTGCGTTGAAAGGTTCGGGCTTTGCCAATGAGTCAGTGTGGGTGGCGGGATGCGAGTCAGGGTGCGCGGCAGGGTGTGCGGTCATGCGGATCTCTCCTGGTTTGGGTTCAACGAACCCAACCGGAGAGCTCTCTCTTCATCCCGGAGGGTTCACCCTCCCTTCCGGGACTCTTTCTCTGGCCTGCCGATCAGCGGATACCCGATCCGGGGTAAACGAGTGGCACTCCCGGCAAGCCGGGCGGATCGTTGAGACCCAGCTTCGAGACGAGTGCTTCGATGGCGGCGGCCTGCCTGGTCATCTTTGCGGAGAGGGTTACGATCTCGATGCGCCGCTCGTCTTCGAGATCGAAAAAGCGCTCGAGAAAATAGGCCTCATCGGCACCGGTCCAGGTCGCACTGTTGCGCCCATATTGACGCTTCTTGGGCCGGTCGCGGCGTGTGATCGCTTCCGCTTTCTTGCGCATATCATGCGCGATGCATTCCAGACGGTTGTGATTGTGATGGTAGGCGGCAATCATCGAGTCGAGCTGCGCCATCTGCTCTTGCCGGGTCATGCCACCACACCGGCAGGCACGTTCGATCGCGCTTCTTCCAGGCAGTACCCGTCATAGTCGCCGATGAAGCCCCAGCAGCTGTCGATTTCCTCGCCGCCGCGTTCGACGGTGTAGCCATAGACGAATCCGCCGAGATAGTCGGAATAGGTATCAACCTCCTGACGGAGACGGTCGACCACTGCGGCACGCCGTTTCGCGGAAACACGCGATATTCCGTATTCGCGCCGGATGTCTTCGAGCGTAACGTAGATGAAGCCGACCTGACCGCTGTCCCAGGGACAGTGAAAGCCGATGGTGTTCATGGCCAGGCCCGAGTGATCGTAGAGATAGACGGGCAGAATCACGGCGACCTTCTCGGCCCGGGCCAGGAGCTGATCGACGCTGAGGTCGCGGTCCCGATCCAGACCGAGAAGATCGACGAGAAACTCCGCCGCACAGCCGAAATCGTGCATGTCACCCAGAGTGTAGCGGGGGTGACCGCAGACCATGGTGCCGAGATTGTCCCAGTCGCGCGGGCTTTCGGCGTCCGGGTCGTGATAGATCCTGATGGTCGAGCCGCGATGCTCTTCTTCGTGAACGGGGTCGGTCATTATATTGTCCTCCGAACGAAAGAAAGCCAGCCGCGGTGGTTCGCACCTGAGGCTGGCTCTAGTCGGTGTTTGATGCGCGGGTATTCAGGCCGCTGATGCCGCTTCGAGATTGAAGTAAAGATCCTCTGTGGCCTTCCCGAACCCGGGCGGCTTTCGCGCCGCATGGCATTTCACCGAGGCGCGGCATCCTTCGCCATGCTCCATCGCGAAATCCTCGATCTGGCTGACGAGATCGTCCATTCCCGCGGCGGTGATCTGTTTCGAGGGCTGCGAGTCTCCGAAGTCGTATTCGGTAACCACGAAACCCCTATCGCGGCGCGCGCGATACAGCTTGACGGTGTAGTCGTATGATTTTGGCATGGTCTTCTCCCTGACGGGCCGGCCGAAACCGCTCGGCCGTCACAACCCGTCAGGGAGAAAGGACCGCCCTCTGACGCGAGGGCGATCCGTAGTCCAAGGCCAGGGGAGGGGCCTTATGCGGCCTCACCATCCGTCATGAAGGCGGGAAGCTCGCCCTCTTCGCTGGAACCGACATCGACCGCGTCGAGCGGCTCGTCGGCAAAGTCGGCCCCGGCGAAGGCCATACCCTTGGGCAGCCAGCGGGTGGTCCTGGCGGCAGTCTCCTTGTCGAATCCTGCTGCCTCCATCGCGGTTTCGGCAAAGGCCTGCTCCATGGCGGCAGCCGCTTCGCCCTTCTTCTCCGATGTGCGCTCTTCGGCAAACTCGCCGTCGATGACCTCTTGTGCGACCGAGGCAATGTGAGCCTTGGTGACCGAGCTCCAGTAATTGGCGGCTGTCGGCCGCCAGCAGGCCGCGACATCGACATCCAGGCGCGCTCCCAGTTCCTCGATAACCGGGGAGGGGCCATTGTCGGTCGCCAGTTGCGCTTTCAGTGCGGTGGCCACCGCAAAGGCGAAAAGCGCCTGCTTGTCGTCGATGGAAAGGGCGCAGAGAGCCTTGAAGTCCTCCGGCTGCTCCAGCTCCATCCAGTCGAGATTGAGACCCTTTCTGATCCCCTCGATCATGCGATCGGCGACCGATCCTGAAACGAGCTTGCCGCCATTGGGTGCGTGGTACCGCGTCAGCGAGACGTCCATCGGCAGACCGCTCACATAACCCGGGGAAAAAGCGCGCTTGCACATCGTGTAGAGCAGGGCGTCGAACGCAACATCGTAGTCCCCCGACAGATGGGCCCGCAGAATGTGGTGGCGGGCAGTGCGCAGATCGTCGGCCAGAGAATTCGGCATGCCTTCCGCCTTGCGCATCGCGGCAGCCGGATCGGCCACGGGCACCGGAGTGGAGGAGGTCGGCGAGGAGACACGCGTATCCGCTCCACCGTCGTCATCCGCTTGCGTCTCCTGCGCAGGGATGTCCTCGGGTCGTACAAGCCCTCTTGTGACCTGGAGTTCGCCGTGCCAGCCGATCGTCAGCACAACGCCGGCAATGGCGCGATTCTCCTCGGCAAACGGTCTAGCCGCTTCGATCTCGTCATCGATTTCGGTCAGGCGGGCCTCGATGGCCTCATACTCGGCGATTTCTTCGTCCGTCGCATCACGCTCGTCTCCGATACGCGCCAGTTCCTCCTCGCGTGCGGTGAGCGTCTTCAGCTCCTGGAGCAGCTCGTGATCGTCCGGCAACTCCTGCGGCTGCACCCGCCCGAAGGAGCGCAGGGCACCGTGATCGAGCTCCAGATGCGTATCGACCCACTTCCAGTCGCCAAGATAGGTCTCGGACGCCTTTTGCAGCTTTTCGAGGGCGAGCCGCTCGACCAGTTCGGGGTTCTCGAAATAGGTCGTGTCGCGGTCTGAAAACAGATCGCTCATCACCGTGCCACCCGCCGCCTCATAAGCCTCGACACCGACGAATTTGCCGAGTGTCGAACCGGCGGAGTAGGACGTCTCCGTCAGCCTGTTCTTGATGGCTTGCGCATGGACGTAGTGACTGTCCTTGACAGACTGCCAGACCGTCATCTGTCGGTCGTGATGATCGGTGAGCGTAAAGGCCATGACGCATTCGAGAGTGATGTCGCCGGTACGGAAGGCCTCGAGGATTTCCGGAGCGACGCGGGCGAGTTTCAGGCGGCGCTGGACCTTGGCGACCGTCACGCCGAACTTGCGCGCGATGTCCTCCTCGCTCCTCCCTTCGTCGATGAGGCTGGCATAGGCCTCATATTCGTCGGCTGGATGCATGGCGGCCCGCTGCGTGTTCTCGATGGTCGACGACATCGTCGCATCGCACTCATCCTCGACGAGACAGGCGACGGGATGATCCTCGGGGATCGCGCCTTCATCGGCCAGCGTTTGCAGGGCTTTCAGACGCCGTCCGCCGGCGTCGACGAGAAACGTGTCCTTGTCGCCGGCATAGACGACGAGGTTCTGCTTGACGCCCTCCTCGCGGATGGAGGCAAGAAGTTCGGCATCGTCGGTCGCGCCGGCAGCCACTTTGCGCACGTTTTTCGGCGACAGGACGAGCTGGCTTAGCGGGATCATGCGGATGTCTGCGATTTTCGCGGCGCCCTCCGCTTGGCTCGCTTTCGATGATTTGCGGCTGCGGCGTGGTTTCGCCTTGGTGGACGATTTCGATGTTCTGGATGCAGTTTTTGAGGCCGTCATGGGTTTGCTCCTTCTGGCAATCCCGGGCCCGGGAAAACTCTCTCTTCCCTTCCAAGCCCGGTCACCCCGGGCTTTCCCACCTCTTTCTCTGTGACGGTTGCCTTCCGGACACTCGATACCATTGTTGGTCTCGCGGGATCCGTTCATGGCCTTCGTGATGAGGGCCATCGGCGAACCAAACGTCATTCGGGACCGCCCCCAAAAAAAATGGGCAGCCGTAGGAGGGTCAGGTATGCGGTGCGGGCGGCGGTATCACCGCCGGCCGCAGACCCGGGACCGACTGCCTGGCTCAAAACGCGGAATGCGAACTCTAGGGAGCGCCAGCATGGCGGTGGCGTCCGCTTTCCGCCGGGCGGCAGGCGCGGGAAAGTGTGAGCCGGGTTTTGGGTCTCCGTTTATCTCTTCGTTCAGAACCAACTGTCTTCTGAAAGTTTGGAACAAGTGTCGAAAAGATCCATTTCGACCTTGGCTTTATCGCCAATGCGAATCTGGTCGCGACTGGTCGCTCCACCCTTGATCTCGACCACGGCGCCAACCTCATGTCTCGACGTGATAATGACGGCAAGCAGGTAGGGGAGTTTCACTCGCCGTCCACACCTCTTTCGGCGGCATAATCCAGCACGGCATCCTCGCCAAAATTCTCAAGGAAGAGATCGAAGGATGCCCGGAGCTGGTCAAGAGCCGCACCTCTCTCACGGTCGAGACAGTTCACATAGTCTTCCATTTCGTCGAGATGCCGCTGATGATCCTCTCGCGCCGTCTCGTAGAGAGGATCGCTTTTGTCGAGTCTGTAAGGATAGGTCTCGATCGGAGCCAGACAGCTCTTAAGACCCGCCGAGAGATTGATGGTGCGCAGCCGGTCTTCGGCAAGTGCCTGACTTGCAAATGCGGCAATCAGAAAAAACACCATCCATCGGACCATCAGACAGGCCGTTGCGACCGATGGCCGGTGCGCCAGTTGATGCGGAACAGCGGTGAACGGAATTCCTGCGCGGTACCCGGTTCGATCGTGATCCGCAGTTCGAAATCGACACGCTTCGCGGGAGACTGACCGTGATAGACTGTCCGCCATTCCGTGTCGCGGCCCCATCCGATGCGCTCGCGCGTCGTGTGGGTATAGCAGATGGCGGTTGCGTTGCCCGGACCACCGCGATCGGTGTCGTTTCGATGGAAATAGAGCTTCGTGCCGGCCGGACAATCATATGCTTCCGGGCCTGTGCCGAGATAGCGGTAGCTGACCTTGTGGGCGGAGTATTCCGTCCCGTCCGACATCGGACAGAAGCCGAAGGGCGGAAGCGGTTTCGGGAAACGGGTAATGCGCTTGATCATGTAGCGGTAGGCATCGGCGCAACCCGGCGGAAAGCCGCCGGCGATACACAGGATCACCTTGCAGTCCATGTCGTAGGCCCGCGCTTCGTCCGGCTGCGAGAGCGCAGCACCGACACCCAACAGGGAAAGGGCTGCTAGTCGTGTTTTCAACATCCGTTTCGTCACTGTCATTCCTTTCCGTTAGTGGTCGGCTGCATCGGGAGACCTGTTCGATACTGTCCGATAGAGCGTAGTGTCGATTCCAAGGGCCGCGAACAGCCGCTCCATTTCACCGTCGAACACCTCTTGCGACACACATGCCCTCTGCACGGGCGAATAGATTCCTTCATCGCAATCCAGGAGAGATGACCCCGAAGGAACATTCGAAACAGGCCCGGCATGTTGATCGGTATGACTCGCCGATCCTGTCGTCAGAAGATGTGACCCGATCAAAGTTGCGGACGAAACCAGCAACGACACCAGAACCGTACCAACAAGATTCGTCCTGAGAGCGATGAGGTTAGTGAGCAGTTTCTTCATCGATCGTTCCAGACTTCCGCACAGAAACCGGCATCGGGATTATGCTTGGGCCGGCGATATCCCCATCCAAACGCCTGAAGGCGGATGACGGGATTCTCGTCAGACTATCAGTGTTGAATGCACAGTCCCGCCAATAATGCGCCGCGAAAGCAGCCAATTCCTGAACCGTGTTTAGTACTACTCAACTCATGTCATGCAGCCGGATTGCCAGGTTTGCCGACTGAACCAAGCCGCTCCACCGCACGTTTAACCGTATCCGTAATGTTAAGTGGCAACTCGTCCAGATATGTCGAGATGTGCCAGAACAGCTCGATCTGTAGCGATTGGCCGGGGCAAAGATCGACCAGCCGGCCGGTTACGAGATGCTGCCGTACAAGGTGGGAGGGTAACACCGCCCAGGCACATCCATCGAGGACAAGAGTCCGGAGTCCGTGCGTTGAGGGGATCGTGTAGGTTGGCTTGCCGATCGACATCCCGAGCAGTTCCGAGGCGAACCGGACATTGAGGTCATTATCCGCGTCGTAGGAGGCACAGCGTGCCTGTATCAGGGCTTCCTGCCTAATTCCGTCCAGTAACGCGTTTGCGGCAAATTCGGGACTTGCAACTGCGATGAATGTCAGTGAGCCGAGCTCATGGGTCTGAATGTCCCTCGTCTGTGGAGATAAGATGGAGCTTGTGTTTGCTGTCGAAATCGCTGCGGCAGCGTCTCCGTTTTGCAGACTGTCGATCGTGTCTCCGTTCTTCCGGATTGAGATATCGAAGAGAAGGTTCCGGTGATCGTCCGCAACGGGTTCGAGGGTATTCAGCAGACAGCGCGTTGGCATGTCGTCATCGACCGCAACCTTCAAGGATGCGGTCTCAATCCGTTTCGTATCGAAGTGATGTCCATGTTCGATGGAAAGGACGGACTCCAGCAACCGTACCCGCTCAAAATGTCTGCAAAGGCTCCTTCCAAACGCCGTCGGACGTGCCGGATTGCGCTCCAGGACCGGCGCTCCAAGGCGCTGTTCCAGCAATCCGATCTTTTGCGAGATTGCAGACTTCGATATTCCCATCGCCTGCGCCGCATTCTCGAACGACCCTTCCCGCTCGATGGCGAGGAGGGCCTCCAACAGCGGATAGTCGAACATGCGCGCATCTCCTTCGGGAACCGAAAGACATGCACGGGAAGAAATTTCTGATTGAACATGAACTGCTTAACGGTGTTCATGATTTTATGGGGTTCAAGTGTAATTCGTTTCCGGTGAGACCTGCCCGAGACAAACACCCGCTTTCCCGGTCTGATCGAGTGGAATCGAATGGCGTTGGCGACGGTCAGAATTCGCTGATTTGGCGCACGCATCAACAGCCGTGACTATCGAGCGAGGGTCCCCGGCAAATTGTGTTTCGAGAAAGCCTTCACTTGTCCGAAAAGGTCAACTCACGGCTCTCGAATGCCACCCTTCTGACTGTCTTGGTGATCTCGGTCATCGCTGGAACCATGGCGCCTGAGACGTGCCAATAAAGAGGACGGATGAGCGGAGTTTCGGATCGAAGTTCAACTAGGGATGAGTCAGCAAGGCAGGGTTTCGCATCGGTTGCAGGCATCATCGTCCACGCATGGTCGGACAAAACGGAAGCCAATGAACCTCGGGAGCCTGGAAAATTGTAGAGCGACAGGGCAGGGCGCTTGCCAAATTGGGATTCTGCCCATTCCGTTGCCAGACCGTCGTGCTGACATGAACGCAGGCACGGCGCCCGCCGGAGAGTGTCTAACGTGACGCCGTCCCCAAAATACCGTTCGACAAACGAAGGACTCGCCACGGCGGCAAATCGCATCTCGCCCAGACGATAGGCCTTGAAGCCGTGGATCGGCTCCTTCAATGACGAGATGGCGGCGACCACAGTTCCCGCTTGCATCAGTTCCAGCGTCTGACTGGGGTTTGCAATCGCTACGTCGAAGCAGGAAGGGTCGCCGGCCTCGGTGCGTTTTCTGAACACTCGTCCGAACCAGCCCGAAATACATTCCTCCGGAAGCGCAATCCTGTAAATGGCTACCTCGGCATTACCGAGAGAGTTGCAGGCGATCCGATGGTCATCGATAACTGCATCTTCCAGAGTCGCGACCGCGCTTGTATGTCGGCAAAGGATCTTGCCGAAATCTGACGTCCGCGTCGGGGCCCGTTCGACGAGAGTAACACCGAGCGATTTTTCCAGTTGTTTGACCCGTTGAGACACCGCAAACGAACTGATCCTGAGAGACCGCCCCGCGCCTTCGAACGACCCTTCCCTGTCTATCGCATGCAAGGCGGCAAGCTGCGTATAATCAAGCATCGTACCAACCTTAGTAGGACTGGCCAGATTCGCTGGGCAGCGAGCAAAATGTTTTCACTGCCCGGTTCATCTAGCGCGTGACTATTACCCTGGTACCCCAGCCCACACGATCGTAGAGATCCAGAATGTCACGGTTGTACATTCTGATGCATCCATAAGAAACAAATCCGCCGATCGATCCGGGATTGTTTGTACCGTGGATGGCGTAGTTGGCTTCCGCCAATACCAATGCCGCGACGCCAAGCGGATTGCGTGGCGATCCTCCCGGAACAAGGCGTGGTACGTTGGGGTTCTCGCGAATGATTTGTCTGGTTGGGGCCCATGCCGGATTTCTGGCTTTCCTCCAGATTCGGGTTGATCCTGACCATTGCTTGCCCGCGCGGCCGACACCGACGCGATACACCAGCGCCTTCCCGTCACCCAAACCATAATAGAGCCGCCGCTGTTTGGTGCGGATCAGTATCGTACCTGAAGGCACGCCCTTGGCATTAACGACCGTCGCAGCGAAAGCCGCGCTGTTAATCCTTTCCCCGACGGTTACGACTGCAAGAATCAAGATAGTCAGTACGACACGAATACTCAAAAGTTTCATCCTATGCTCTAAGCCCCGTTTCGGTTCATCCGATTGGTTGCTTCCGGGTTGTGAAAGTGATTTTGAAAGGCGTCAATTCACATTTCCTGGCACAGGAGCTTATCGCTCCGGCAGTTCAACCGATTGTGAGCAATTAAGGAAAAGTGGTGTTGCAATAGAAGCCGGTTTATTTATTAGAACGCGCTTCAATAAGCGTTTTGAGGTCAAGTGACGCCCTAAATCCCCAATGCCGATCGTCGAAGCGTCCCATCGGGCGTTTCCTGAACCTCTGAAACCCGCCGGAGTCCAAATTTCATGATCCAGCCGAAACTCATTTTCCTTGCTTTGATGGCTATTGGCCTCGCGGGCTGCCAGAAATCATCTTCTCCCTACAATGATGTGTTCACCTATTCGCCGAACTACGTATCGAAAAAGTCCGATGGATCATACGCCCCGTCAAGAAAGCAAAATTCGAATGGCCGTACGCGCTATTTCATGGAGTTCCGCGCGCGCAACGCGTTGAGTTATGGTCATGCTTCCGTGGTGTTGGGAACGCTGGACGCAAAAGGCCGGGTTCCAGTCAACGCGAAGGGTGTCCTGATCAAGGGAAAGACCGAAGTGGCCGGGTTGCATCCCCGCACGCGAAGCACCGTCCCGTTCTCCGTCGGTCACGTTCTTCCCGTCCCGGCCGAAACAGGCTGGAGCGATGGCGATTCGGAGGACGCCTATGTCACCGCGCGCTATACGATCAAACTCAATGAAAGACAGTTCAAACGCGTTGCCGCAAAGGTCCGCAAGCGCAAGGAAGAATCCAAGGTCTGGCATGCTATAACGGCCAGCTGTGTCACCTTCATCCGGGGCGTTGCCAACGACGTGGGTTTGAGGACTCCCAAGCGGCCGCATCTTCCAACCGGTTTCGTCAACAGCTTGAAGCGATTGAACGGGAAACATCCGAAGATCTAGGCGCCGACGGAATCCGCAGCGCAGACTGATTACCTCGTCTGACGTATTCAAGCGCGCGGCGGATGATGGTTCCGCCAACTAGAATGCCGAGAGCACGTGCGCTCCAATCTCAGATCTTCGGTGCATATCCGTCGCAGATTGCGTGGGTGCTGATGGCAACCAGTTTGCCGTCTCAAACATACTTGCCGGGGCGTAATTCTTGTGCCTGTGCAGCCGGAATAGTTGACGCGGTCTCCGACATTCGTCTCGCCGTTGCAGCACTGAATGGCAAGCGCGGAAGGCAGATTGATGAAGTCCTTGTTGCGGCTAGCTTCACCACCTCGACGCTTCCAGCCTTGGTCACCAAGACGGCGGTGTTTGCATTGGATTGCATCCTTCGAGGGCCGAGGGACTCGCTCCATCGTTCTTTGGTCGCGCTCTGGCGGTGCAGATAGGCTCTATTCGATTTTATCCCGCTTATGGGTTCGTGCCGGCCTCGAAAAATTGCCGCCTTTACTCCACGCTTTCGAAAGAAGCCAGATACCCCTTGAACCTCTAGTGGCTTTAGGGATTACAACTCTGACCGAATTGACAATCGCAATGACCATCAGTGCAACACATGACAATTGAAAAGTCTCATATACGCAGCGACAATCAGGACGCGGAGCACGGCCAGGAATCCGAAGCCGCTTGTTGCGGCTCAGAACAACAAGGCGACGTTGCTGCGACCGACATGTCCACTACCAGCGGCCGAAGTTTCCAGGTCTCTGGTCTTGATTGCGCTGAAGAAGTGGCGATTCTGAATCGGGTTGTGGGACCGAAAGTCGGCGGAGAAGAGCATCTGGCTTTCGATGTCATCAACGGCCGGATGACGATCCTAGACACAGGAAATCAGTTGCGCGACGAGGAAGTCGTAGAGCTTGTTGCAGACACCGGGATGAGCGCCAAGCCTTGGGATGCAAGCAGGGCTGCCGTGGATCAGGCCGCGTATGTTGCACGCCAGTGGCGCTTTACGGCACTCAGTGGCGGATTCTGGGCCGCGGGATTTTTTTGGCATGTTATCGAAACAGGCATGAGCGGAGCGCTGGGCCTCTTTTCAGGTCACGGCGAAACATCAATGCCCTTGGGGGAAGCCGGACTTTTCGCTGTTGCGATCCTGTTTGGGGTTTGGTTGGTGGCACCGAAAGCCTGGTCCTCTGCCCAGCGGCTTTCGCCCGACATGAACCTTCTGATGGTGGTCGCAGTAGCCGGTGCCATTGGGCTTGGTGAGTTTTTCGAAGCGGCGACCGTCGCTTTTTTCTTCTCGCTGTCACTTTACCTCGAAAGCTGGAGCGTTGGCCGCGCACGCAACGCGGTTTCAGCCCTGCTCGACCTCACACCACCCACTGCCCGGGTAATTCGACCGGATGGCAGCGAAGAAATCGTTGCCGCCGCCAAGGTGACCATCGGCGACCGATTTGTCGTCCGCGGCGGGGATCGCATACCGCTCGACGGAGAGGTGACGAACGGCGCAGGCGCCGTCGATCAGGCACCGATCACGGGCGAAAGCGCCTTGGTGCCAAAAGAAGCCGGTGATGAGGTCTATGCGGGTACGATCAACGGGGAGGGCACACTAACGGTTCGGGCACTAAGAGTTTCGTCAGATACGGTGCTCGCGAAAATCATCCGAATGGTTGGCGATGCCCATGCCAGCCGCGCGCCTGTTGAGCAGTGGGTGGCGAAGTTTGCGCGCATTTATACGCCAATCGTGATGCTGCTTGCGATCGCCATCGCGCTTGTTCCACCTCTGGTTCTTGGCGGGGCCTGGGGTTATTGGTTCTATAACGCACTGGTGCTTCTCGTTATCGCCTGCCCCTGCGCACTGGTCATTTCGACGCCGGTCTCCATTGTTGCAGCTCTGACCGCTTCGGCGCGGGCAGGCGTTCTTATCAAGGGCGGGGCCTATGTGGAGGCTCCCGGCCGCACGACTGCTCTGGCAATGGACAAGACCGGGACGATCACACTGGGCGAACCCGAAGTCGCTGCAGTGTATCCGCTAGCCGCTGCGTCCGAACACGATCTCATAAAGCTGGCAGCTGGCCTCGAAGCACGATCCTCGCATCCCTTGGCGCGTGCCATTCTTGCGCGAGCAGAAGCCGACGGCATTCAGGTGACCGCCGCAGAGGACACGCGCACTGTGCCCGGGCGGGGTTTGGAAGGCCGCACAGACGGACGGACCATCTGGCTCGGTTCCGATCGTTTTGCCGAGGAGAAGGGCTTTGGCAGTATCATACCGAAAGACATTCGTGACGCTATCGAAGGGGCCGGAAGTACCCTGGTCGCCGTTGGCGACGAAGCCGGCGTCACCGGTGTCCTGGAACTGCGCGATCAAATCCGAACCGATGCAAAAAGCGTTGTGGCCCGACTCCACGCACAGGGCGTCAATACCATCATCATGTTGACGGGTGACAACGAACGTACCGCACGTGCCGTCGCGGCTGAAGTCGGCATCGACGAGGTGCGCGCCGAACTTCTGCCGGAGGACAAGGTGACGGCTATCGAGGAACTGGTCGAAAGCCATGACATGGTGGCCATGATCGGCGATGGTGTGAACGATGCCCCGGCCATGGCGCGGGCGCACTACGCCATTGCCATGGGCGCGGTGGGATCGGACGCCGCGATCGAGACTGCTGACATCGCCCTCATGACCGACGACATCGGCAAGGTGCCGTGGCTGATCGGCCACTCGCGCCGTGCGATTGCGATCATCCGCCAGAATATCGGAATTTCGCTGGCGACGAAGGCCATTTTCGTCGGGCTCACGGCATTCGGCATGGCGTCGATGTGGGGCGCCATCGCGGCGGACGTGGGGATTTCGCTACTGGTGGTTGCGAATGCCCTTCGGCTCTTGGGCGGACACCGTAACGAGACCCCATCCGCGGGAAACGAACGCCAGGCTCGGTCCTCTTTGACCCACGCTACGCAAACTTAAGCGAACCGTCTGCGGAGCGCAACGTTGAAGGCTTCGATAGCGATGACCAAAGCGATCACTGCGAGCGAGACACTCGCCGCCTTTTCATACTGAAAAGAACGCACATAGGTCTGAATGTAAAAGCCGATTCCACCCGCACCGACGATGCCGAGAATGAGCGACTCACGCAAGTTCAGTTCGAACCGAAATATCGTGTCGCGGACCACGACCGGCGCCATCTGGGGCCAGATCGCATATCTGAGACGCGCGAGAGAACCGGCGCCTGCGCTTTCCAATGCGGAGATGGGTGCGCGGGACACTCCGTCTATTGCCTCGGCATAAAATTTGGCCAGCATGCCGGTCGCATGGAATGCGATCGCGATCATACCTGGCAGCGGCCCTAACCCGACCGCACCAACCAAGAGCATAGCCACTAAGATCAACGGGATGGCGCGGATGAACGCGAGCAGTGTCCGCACTGGTTGGTAAAGCGCGGGGGGCGCCATGGTGTCTGACGCGAGAACACCGAATGGTACTGAAAGAACCACCGCGCCTAACGTGCCTAGTATCGCAATTCTCAGTGTCTCAGCACTGCCTTTTATGATTTCATCCATCACCGTCGGATCGGGGGGGATCATTCGTCCGAGGAAATCTGCAATTCGCGGACCAGCTGACATGATGCGGGAGAAATCGACATCGGTTGTCGCAAAGGACCAGAGTACAGCGACCGCGACAAACGAACCTGCCGCGAATCCGCCGAGCCCTCGGGATCGCATTATCCTACCGCCCGGAGGCTAGGACGGGAGAATGGCGCGGTTTCACGATAGAGCTCTGCCGTAGTGTCATTAGTGAGGTTCGCTGCGGGTGCGTCGAAGACGATCCGCCCGTCACGCATGCCCACAACACGTTCAGCGAAGCGGCACGCGAGTTCTGGCTGGTGCGACGAAAACAGAACGGTCGCATTGCGCGATCGTGCAGCCCCAGTCAGCAAGGCCAGGATCTCGGCAGCACGAGCGGGATCAAGGTTGCTCACTGGCTCGTCGGCCAGAATTAGCAGCGGTTCTTGAGCGAGGCACCTGGCGATGGCCACGCGCTGACGCTGCCCGCCGCTAAGGCTGTCGACCCTGCGTTCTGCAAGATCGGCGATCCCGCAATCGATCAGTGCATCGCGAGCGATCTTCAGATCGCGCGGGGATGAATTTCCGAGGAATGCTCGCAATGGCGGCATGCGGCCTAGTCGGCCGTTGATAACGTTGCGCAAAACAGTCGACCGTTCGACCAGGGCGAATTCCTGGAAAATGAAACCGGTGTCCGCGCGTCGGGCGCGGGGCTGTGGCTGATCCGGATCAAGTGGCGCGTCCAGAACCGAAACGAGTCCCCGCCACCCGTGTAGCCGTCCGTCAAGTAGAGTCAAGAGCGTCGTTTTGCCTGCTCCGGATGGCCCAAGGACGGCTACGGTCTCGCCTGCGGCAACCCGAAACGACAGTCGTTGCAACGCTCTGAGCTCCGAGCCCGGATGAGCAAAACTCACGTCGTCAATCTGGGCGACCGCGCTCATTTCAGGAATCCATAGCGCCGTGCCATGTCGCGCACCGCGTCATAGGCTGACGGATCGGCCTTGATGTAGCCGTCCGGTCCATAGAGGTAGCGGAGCTTGTCGCGATGTTCCGCTTCGTTCAGCTTCAACATTGCATGCACGAATTGCGCTGCAAGTTTTTGGTCAAGCCCCGGGCGCGCGATGACGACATGGCTCGGTATCGCATCGCTTTCGGCGATCCAAGTCACCTGCGCCTGCTGTTCCGGAGTGAGAAGGAGATCCGCGTATTGGCTTGCGCCAGCAGCATCGACCAAGCCCTCGGCCATCGCCTGCATTGCCTGCTGGTAGCCGCCGGCAAAGAAGACGCGGCCGAAGAAATCATCTGCCGTTTTAGGGCTCTGGATCAGCCCGGCCTTCACGAATTCGAAGAGCGGATAGAGATAGCCTGATTCCGAGATCGGATCGGCGAATGCGATGTCGCGCCCGCGAAGGTCCGAAAGTGTTTTGATACCGCTGTCGCGGCGTACAAAAATGCGCCCGGTATATGCCGGCGTGCCTCGGTAAATCTCGGACAGAAGAGGCACCGCACCGATCTCGGCGTTAGCCAGTACGAAAGGCAACGCTCCCATGAACGATATGTCGGCATCGCCGTTCCGGAGCGCTTCGACCGCCGCGGCATGGTCGTTTGTTACAAACCCCTCGACCGGAACGCCGACTTCGTTGGAAAGCCAAGTGGTGATCGCATTGATGTCCCCCAATAGCTTGTCAGGATTCTCTTGTGGAATGAAGGCAAGACGTAGCCGACGGCTTTGGGCCGTCACGGGAGCAACCAGGGCGCACACATTTGCGCCGAGGAGGATCATAAATCTGCGACGCGAAAGCGGGCTCGGCATCAATACGCCCCTTCATTGATCGCGGCGGCCTCTGTCTTGAACGTAGCCCAACTTTTCTCTGCCGCAGACCAGTTTTTTTCGCGCACAGCCGCACCAACCTCAGATAGCCGGTTGGCAAGCGCGTAGACTTTCGGACGCGTGGCAAGGTTCGACATCGTACTCGCATCAGCAGCTAGATCGGCGGCGACAGTATCGGTCAATAGCAGGACATGCTTGGCGTCCCGGCGCGGCAGCAAGGTTTCAAGTGTCGAGGCGAAAGTGGTCAATTCCGAGAAAGCCAGCCGGAAGACGGTATTCTCGGCATCAAAGGCTTCGAAGGGTTTGTCCGCCGCACCGACGGTTTCGAGATAAGCAGTGAGATCCGCGCGATCCGCATCCGTCAGCCCGAGCTTGTTCGTCTTGTCGAACCAGTTCACCACCGCGGCGAGAGTCGGCAAAGATCCGTCGTGAAAATACGGAGCCGTGTACGCAGTGCCCAGCAGTGTTGGCGTGTCGAGAGCACCAGCGCGCGAGCCTTTGTATGACTGTGCGACAGAGCCAATATCGTGTGCCTGACGATCAAGGAAGTTTGCGTCCGGGAGGTGACAACTTGCGCAAGAGCGGTTGCCCAGACCTTCGAAGGGCCGGTTGAAGATCGCCTCACCGCGCAGCGCCGCTTTCGGCGCTGCCTCAGTCAATCGACCATCCGCCATCAGCATTGAATTGGGCAGGAAATCGAACTCGAGCATATAGGCAATCAGCGCGTCGAGCATGAACGGAGTCGGTTCATCACCCCCGAATTCGTTGACGATCACGTTGCGAGTGAAGTCGCGAAGAGACGCAAGGCGACCGTCTCGACCGTAAGGCCCGGTGAAGCGCAAACCCCGGAGACTTGGAATATCGATCGGGTCATCGCGGCGGTCATTGAAGATCGGATTGAAGAAGGCACCGTCCACATCTATCGAGCCTGGCTGATGGCTCGCACCGGGGATGAAAAGCCGCTGGTTGACGTCGGAACGGTTGTGGCAAGTCGAACAGGTAATTCCCAGATCGCGTGCCGGGCTGCCGAAGATCTGTGTACTGTCAAACAACATGTCGCCATAGGCGACGAGCGGCAGGTCGGTCTCGTCAATTCCTCGTTCTTCGAAATTCAGCACTAGGCGTGGCAGGGGATTCTGATCGAAAATATCTGAGCCCGGCGGCAGGCTCGGTGGCACCTCAAAAGCGCGACCGCTTCGCGCCGCTGTCTCGGGCACGGTGGTAAGTTTGTCCCGTGAAGCAAAGCTGTCGACAACATAGTTCTCCGCGAGGTAGCCGGAGATGATCTCGCGTGCGGCGGTCATCGACGCTTTATCAGCAGGCGCCGCTCCGACCCCCAAGAATCCCGACGATCCGCTGCTGCTGGCGAGTTCGAGCCAGGCGATGCCAATGCGTCGTGAGGCGTCCGGGTCTGCAGCCGCAATTCCGTCGGCGAAAGCACGGAATAGTTCACGCGCCGTGCGTATTGCCTGTTGCGCGGCAGCGGTGTCATTAGCCGCCAGAGCAGTATCCAATAGTTCGCCGATCCGCAGACCAATCAGCCGCGTGGCCTCGGCGAAAACCATCTGCCGTTGTTTGCGCGCGATAGCATCCAACAAGGGTGCAGTTTCGACTGCGCTCTCAGCTTTCAACCAGTCCACTGCGCCTACAGAGAAATCGGATCCCCTATAGGGTTGCGACCACGCCCGCATTACTTCGCCCCAAGGGATCGGTTCAAGATTTCCGAGAAACAGTGTCAGCCGATAAGCAGCCGCTTCAGGAAGCCAGGGCGCTTCCTTGGCCGGCGTCGCAGAAACCGGTCCGGTCAAAACGAGCGAACCGAGAACCAAAGCTGTAACCAGTCCAAGGAATCTTCGTAACAAAGCCGTCCCTACCGCTGAAGTTAGACGTGGCTAAATTATCTACCCAAAGGAAATACATTGTCAATCACCTCTCGACACTGCACACTCGGGAAATGACCAAGCCACAAACACATCTGCGTGACGCACTCGAGACCGTTAATCGCTGTCCGGAAGCTCAGGCAGAGGGATTTGCTACCGTGCGTCAGGCGCATGAGAGTGAGATGGCGGAAGACTACGTGGAGTTGATCGCCGAGTTGATCGAAACCGTCGGTGAGGCCCGTCCGGTGGACATTGCCGAACGTCTCGGAGTGAAGCCGCCCACAGTCACCAAGAACATTTCCCGGCTCAAGGCCGCGGGTCTGGTGCGCCGAGTACCCTATCGCGCTATTTTTCTCACGGATAAAGGACGGGCGCTGGCGGAGAATTGTCGGCGCAGACACAGAATTGTCGTTGCGTTCCTGCGGAGCCTTGGCATAGACGAGAACACGGCAGAGCGCGATGCGGAAGGCATTGAGCACCACGTGAGCAATGTGACGCTAGCGGCCTTCGAAAGGAAACTCGATAACGCGTAATCGAACGCCTGGGAATGCGCCGAAACGCCCAAACAAGCCCGAACGCTGCAGTTGTTGCACCAGCAATTATTGACTATGCATCGTGTGCCAGCCTGCGATCCACCCAGCGGCGCACTTTCATCACCTGTGTTGCGTCCTCATCGCTGGTGAGATTAGCAGCCCGACAGCCCCGCAGACTACGAAAACATCCGCCATGTTAAAGGCCGGCCAATGCGCCGAACCGATGTAGAAGTCGAGGAAGTCGGTCACTGCGCGATAACGCACACGATCCACCACATTCCCAAGGGCGCCGCCGATAATTACGCCACAAGCGACGGCCTCAATCGAACTGTTGGCCTGAAACAGAAGAACCGCCAGCCATCCGCAAATGGCGAGTGCCAGTGCGACAAGGCTCCACCAAGGCATACCGCCCAGAAAACCGAAACTGACTCCATCATTTTGCAGGAAGACGAGGTTGAAGCCGGGAAAGATAGCGACTCCTGAGTTCAGGGCAGTCGTATTGGCCACAACGATCGCCTTTGTGCTTTGATCGACGACAAGGGCCGCCAGAGCCGCGAGCGCACCCGCAACTCGGATGGAATTCGACTGAGACATCACTTCACCCTAGCCAAACATCGAAGAAAAGCATGATCACGAGGCCGAGCGCCAGGCCGGGAGGTGTCTTGTTCCGGTGGCGCAACGGTGCGTCTCTGGATTGACTTCATGAACCGCGGAGATCGACCCGGCAGCCAGGCATTTCAAAAAGCCATGTTCAATGGGGGACAGTTGTTCCAATTCAGAATCCTTTTCTTTGATAGTCAGATGCCAGAATAGCGGGCTTAACTCTCAGTCCACCTGCGCTCATTGATGGGTAAGCCGTCATAGAGTCGCGCACCGGCCGCCTCGGCACCGCGGTCATCACTAAATTAGTATCGGTGACCGTTTGTCCTGCCACCAGATATCTCGCCGTCATTATCCTGTCTCCGTTTTGTCAATCGCACGGCGTATCTTCGGAACTGCGTATTCGCGCGGTTCGTGATAGTCGATCGTGCTGACGAAGCGGCCGTTCGCATCGAACAGGAAGACGCTTGCTGTATGGTTCATAGTATAATCCCCACTCCCGGTCGGGACCTTCTCAGAATTCGCGCGGAAACCTTCAACTGCACGGGCTATCTGCTCCGAACTGCCGGTCCAACCCTGGATGATCGGATGAAAATTGCTGATATATGCGGCCATCGCCGCAACGGTATCACGCTCAGGGTCGACGGTGATGAAGATCACATTCAACCGGCCAGCATCATCGCCCAGATCACTGAGCCAGACAGAGATGTCGGACAACGTTGTTGGACAGATATCCGGACAATAGGTAAAGCCGAAGAAAACGAGTGACGGGCGCCCAATCAGTGTTACGGCGTCAACCTCTTTCCCCTGGTGATCGGTCAGGCGGAAGTCCATCTCCGACATGGCGAGCGGGCGCTGACCGGCAGGTGCCGGCGCGCCAGGACCATCCACTCGCCACCAGCCGGCAAAAAGCGCCAGGCAAAGGGCACCAACAACAGCAGCGCTGTATCCGATCAGTTGGCGCCGTTGCATCAGATATCGGGGCCGCGTGCTGCGAAGCCAAGGATCGACACCTCAACCGATACCTCGCTGCCATCGGAAAAGACAAGCGTTAGCCAGAACGCCTCGCCCTCGGTCATGGGACGCTGCAATCCCATGAGCATCACGTGGAGCCCGCCCGGTTCCAACGATACTGTGTCGGTGGGCGCGATCTTGATTTCGCCAGCGGGTGCCATCGAAGTTACACCCTGATCATCGGTCGATGATCGGTGGATTTCCGATCTCGTGGCGATATCGGTTCGAATCCCGGTCAGCGTAACGTATTCCGGGCCAGTGTTCCGGATCGTCAGATAGGCTGCGCCCGGGCGACTGGTACCGATCGAGGCACGTGACCATGCGCCTTCCACGACAATGTCGTCAGCTTCAGCCAGAACCGAAATGGAAATTCCCCACGCAAGTGCGAGAACAGTCAGAAAAACTGTCAGCTTTCCTATCATAGCTGGTTTTACCCTCCTGATCATTATCCGGTCATCAGCTTTGCTTCGCCGCGACTTCCGCTGCGACAACGCGCCTTAACTCTGCCTCGCTGAACGGATCGAGCGGTTGACCGTTCACAAAGAAGGTTGGCGTCTGCCGAACACCCATGGTTTCGACATCGGCGCGGTCCTGATTGATAATTGCAGTTGTTTGCGGTGCCAGCATCTGACCTCGCGCCGCCGCCCGGTCGAGTCCGGCTTTCGCCGCGATGTCGAGTACGAGGTTCGGCCGCATACTACCATGAGCTGCCCATCGCGGTTGTTCTCGAAGAATGGCATTTAGAACCGGCTCAAAAATCCCTTGCATACGTGCTGCTTCCAGAACCCGGATTGCAGTATCGGAACCGTTGCCATGAAACGCCGTGTAACGGATCACGACGCGCACCGAGTTCCCGTGTTCCGACATGATATCCTTGACGATCGGATGGAAGGCGCGGCATGCCTCGCATGCAGGGTCGAAGAATTCGACGATGGTGACAGCCGCGTTGTCCGGGCCAAGCACTGGCGAATACGGGCGGGTAAGTGCCTCGGCCTTTTCTGGCGCAACCGGCTCGACTTCAGGAGTTGGCGCTGAGCGGGTAACGTACAAGACCGCGCCGCCAAATCCTACAGCGCTAAGCGCCAGGACAGAAAGGATCAAGTTGCGACGGTTCATTTTTGTATTTCCTTGAGTGAGAGGGCAGAAAGAATGGCGATGAGGGTGAAGGCAGTGAGCGCCATCAACGGAATGGGAATACCCAGAATCACCTGGTTTGCATCAGTGCAGGACGGCCCGCTTGCCGTGCAGGGCTGGATCTGCTGCGGTATCAGGCCAACATAAAGACCCATATGCCAGAACGCGAAAGCCGCACCGCCGAGCGCCAACGCGATTCCGTAGCGGCCCACACGCCGGTCTTGCCACCAGAAGCCGAGTCCGAGGACGACAGCCAGGGGGAACATGAATGCCCGCTGGAACCAGCATAGCATACAGGGTGCCTGGCCCAGCACCTCACCGACAAACAGCACGACAAGCGAAGAAATAAATGCGGTCGCCCAAGCTAGGCCGAGGGCAGTTTCGCCCGAAAACCGGGTCATTTCAGTCCAATCCTTTTCTTCAGATCGGCAAGGATCTCTTCCGCCGGCGTGCCGTAGGCCCAGGAGTCAGCAAGGCCTGCCTTGGTATCGAATAGAAAAAGATGCGAGGTGTGACCCATCGTGTAGCCATCGATTGCGGCGGCTTCCTCAATCCGCTCATAGTAGATTGGGAAGGTCTTGCCCGTTTCTGCGATTTGTTCTGGGGTACCTGTGAGCCCAATGATCTCCGAGTTGAAACGCAGCACATAGTCCGCCAAAATCGCAGGCGTATCCCGCTCGGGATCGACCGAGACAAAGATCGGCTGCACTTTGACCGACTGTTTGCCCAGGCCCTCCAAAACCGCAGCTACCTCGGCCAGGGTCGTTGGGCAGACATCGGGGCAGTTTGTAAATCCAAAGAAGACCAGCATCCATCGCCCCGCGAAGTCTTTTTCCGTCCGGACTTCACCGCGATGATCGGTCAGTTTGAAAGTGGCGTGAAAGGCTGGCCCTTTCGCATCGGAGACTCGGTCATTGGCACCATCCGGCATGAGCAGAAGTCCCGCAAATCCGAGCGCAACGATGCAGACAAGCACCCACAAAAACTTTCGCAAACCGGAAAGCTGCACGTCATTACGTCCTGTCTCGATTCGAATTTTTGTACATAGATACAACCTCTAGCCACTGAAGGTTCAAGACTTTTCTGACAGGTGCGCACGAATGTCGCGCGGAAACGAAGCGGCTACCGGTCTTGTCGTTCCAGGCATGACTAGCTGCTGGAACTGAAGGAATGGGATGGTGGAAATGCTTACAATCGGTAGTCTTGGGAGAAAAACAGGAACCAAAGTTCAGACCATCCGATATTACGAACAGATAGGACTGATGCCTACAGCAGAGCGTACCGAGGGCGGGCAGCGCCGTTACGTCAATGCGGATTTGGATCGGCTTTCGTTTATTCGGCACTCCCGGCAGCTGGGTTTTGGTCTTGATGCGATCCGCGAACTTCTCGACCTCGGCGACCATCCCAATAGGTCCTGCGAAGAGGCAGATACGATCGCACGCCGTCATCTCTGGCAGGTGGAGCAGCGTTTGGCACGCCTTAAGGCGCTTCGCACGGAACTAAAACGGATGGTGCAAGAATGCAGCGGTGGACGATCCGCCGAGTGCCGGGTGCTCGAGGTGCTGCGCGATCATTCCGAATGCCTGACGCAACATGACGAGATCGGCGTATAGTCTTCGCAGTTCATAGCCGTTCTGTGTCTAAACCGTGGCATTTGTCAGATGCGGACCCACCACCGGTTCAATTCGGAAGTAGGACATGGCCGCACAGTAGGGGTACCAAAATATTTATTATCGTTCCTGACATCCGCATCGATTTGATTGCTGCTTTCTGCGGATCGGATTGCCAAGCTGCCATGATGTGAAGGGTGTCGTCGATTGAGCCGCCGATGCGTGATATTGCCCTATGTGATTTAATCAATTGTCGGATAGTGTCGTATGCTAATCCGGCTCCCAATAGGGACAAAGAAATCGTCGGCTCGATCAATATCGATTTTGCGGAATTTCAGGCGGTAACAGGAATAATTGCCATGACGGTGAACAGACGCGGCGCGATAGTCGGGATTCTTGCAACGACATTGATTGCGTCGACGAGATTTTCTTCTGCCAAACCCCTCCCAGGTATTCACGTGACTCAGGGACGGGGTTGCGGATGTTGCGCAGCGTGGACCAAAATTCTTGTGCGCGCCGGTTTTCCAATAACCGAAGACAACCTTCTTCCCGCCGATTTGATAATGTTGAAAACCAAACTCGGTGTTCCGACGAAACTGGTTTCGTGCCACACGGCGATGGTCGAAGGATACGTGATCGAAGGACATGTTCCACCAAAAGAGATCAAGCGCTTGATCAGAGAAAAGCCAAAGATATTGGGCTTGGCAGTGGCTGGGATGCCATACGGATCGCCGGGAATGGGACCGCAGAATGACAGGGAGGCCTATGAGGTTGTCTCGTTCAAGGAGGACGGTTCCCAGGAAGTATTTGCATCTTACGAAGCTGCCGCGCAGTGAAGTCCGAAAATCTGCAGGTGTCGGGACCGAAAACGGATACAAGCGCGGCAACGGATGCCGGCGCCATACGAAACCAGCGTGTCTTCCTGGTTGATGCGGTACGCGGTCTTGCCATTGCCGGCGTGGTACTGTTTCACATTGTGTGGGACGTTGAATTCACCGGTCTGGTGTCCGGCATCGCGTCTCATCCCGTATGGCTCGCCTTCGGTCGGTTGCTCGCCGGGACGTTCATGTTCCTCGTGGGTGTGAGCCTTGTACTGGCCCATGGGCGAGGTCTCAGAGCCAAGGTGTTTGCAAGACGGCTGGGGGTAATCGCACTCGCCGCTGTGATTATTTCCATCGTGACCTGGTTCGTATTCCCGCAAAGCTTTATCTTCTTTGGCATATTGCACGCCATCACCGTCGCCTCCTTGATCGGAATCCTGGTTCTCGGGTTGCCGACCAGTCTTGCGCTTGTTGTAGCCATCGGCTTTCTGATCCTGCCGTTTTTTGTGACGTCGGATTTCTTCAATCCCCGCGCATTGGCATGGATCGGGCTGTTCACAAATCCGCCACCGAGCAACGACTTTGTACCTGTCTTTCCCTGGACAGGACTGACACTGTTGGGAATCGTGGCCGCCAGGGTCGTTTTTGGTAACACCGGTGCGAACCGACCCTTTCGCGATCTTGGCGACGGACCTTTCATGAAGGCGTTGGTCTGGATGGGACGACACAGTTTGGTGATCTACCTTGTTCACCAGCCTTTGCTGCTCGCGATCATCGTTCCCGTCGCCAAGATCGCGAAAGGGTCGGTTCGCACCGGTGTTACCAAAAACGACCC
>JAPPOQ010000022.1 GCA_028817895.1 Ahrensia sp. | reverse complement strand
AACAGGGAATTTGTTATACTTAACAGGGAATTTGTTATATTTAAAAAAAAAAAAATCTCTTGCAGGTATTGATACATATACGTTACAAGAGATTTTGAAAACCAGAGTGAAACAAGATAAAAACAAGTTAAAGAAAAATACATCACATGCGCGCATGTCATGATGCGCCCAGGCATGTACATGCGAGCGTCATGCGCATGAGAGGGCTGCGCCAACTAGGCGAAAATTTCTTATTGAAATTTTGCATATGTGAAACATCCAAAGTCGGCTTCAAGTTTTGATAATGGATTCGCTACGCTCATAATTTTTGGTTTTGATGTTTAAGCTATCGCTTTACATCGAAATGTAAATTTTAAGTTTTTCAGAATTTGTTTAAGGGTGATTTAGGTTCTCGGTAAGTCATCCCAAGAGTCGAGGGTATAGCCATAACAGAAATCGAATTTATGAAATTTCTGTTATGCGCACTTGTGTGAGTCTGGAGACTTACTTGCGATTTATTCTGCGTCTTTTCCAAAGGCGCAATATGCATTGAGCAGGCTCAAAGCGGAATTGCGTATAACGATATTGTTAAAAGCCAAGGCTTTGAGATGTAAAATTGTTAGGCACTAACCTAGGATTAATTTAATGGCAAGAAAGAAAACAAAAGCAAACAAGATTAGAACGCAAAGACGAGAACAGAGGATACTGGAAAAGCAAAAATTGGCAGCAGCAGAGTTTGAAGAATCGATCAAAACAATTGAATACAGAAAGCAAGAAACAGGTGTTAAAAGACGATTAACCAATGCTGAAAGACAGAAAGAGTTTGAGCGAAAGCAAGAAGAAGATGGATTGAGAAAGATCTCATTCTGGTTATCCGAAGAAATGATTGATTTGATAAAACGGGAACAGAAAGAACACCTGAAAAAATATCGAATCAAGCTAAATCAATCGAAGATTTTAACGAATATGCTTAGAAAATATTTATCCGTTAGCGCATAACAATTTCATACCTAAAACCCTTATCAATAAAAGAAATTCGAGATCTAAAAATCGCAGATCGCACGCATTGTCGAAGGCAATGCATAAGTGCGCATTAGTGAAAACGGACTTTTTTAAAAAAACTCGTTTTAGCCTAATGTGTGAAAGTTTGTTCTGTGTAAAACAAGAAAAACGCTAACGCTAGATGGCCATAAATCGCCTCTACGGGGTTTTTAATATTTTTGCGGGGGATTTTGCTTTGAAGGCAAAAAAACTGCTTACAGGGCGTTTAAAAGGGTTTTAAACTTTCAGGCTCGGATCGAATGGAAACTCAAATTGTTCTTCCTTTTTCTCCCATTTTTTATACTTCACGATAACTCTCAGTTGATGTACCGATCTTCCTTTTTTGATCTCATCGTAGCGTACCGAAAGGTCGCTGAAAGCATTGATCTCATCAAACGCTTTTTGAATGACACGCTGCTTTAAGTTTGCGTAAAGCGGGTATTTCTTTTGTATCTCCAGACGCTCCCTAATCTCTTTTATTTCCAAGAAAAATTGTGCTGGCTTGCCGTCATTTTGCTTTAAGCGCATCACGCACCACTCATAAAATCGAATTGAATAAGTGCTTTTAAAGTTGGCGATTCTTTCAATGTAGTAACTGGTGAAGTGGTCTTTCAGTTGGTTCACAAATGGCTTTAATTCTTCATCAAAAGTGATTTTAATAACACCCTGCTTATCACAGTAATCGACGTAATGGATTAAACCAAAATGACGCTTCCATCCGCCTTCTTTGTCGACCGTCATGGTGCGCTTGTACATTCGCCTAACTACTTCGCTTTTTAATTCGGTGTATAGGCCGTTTAAGTCACACTTAAACATTTCAGAGAATCGCTGGATGTTGATTTCGTATTTAAGCGGGAACTCTTTATCGAACGGATTCATTAGTGCAATTCCGTATAGAAAAATCCGATATTCATTGAGCGTAAAATTAACTTTACTGGTAATTAAATCATTGTGTTTTGTCACCTTCAGATCAGACATTTTATAACCTCTATATCATTGTTATATTTACCATTATATATAACAATGATAACAATGGTATATAAAACAGGGAATTTGTTATATTTAAACAGGGAATTTGTTATACTTAACAGGGAATTTGTTATATTTAAAAAAAAAAAATCTCTTGCAGGTATTGATACATATACGTTACAAGA
>JAPPOQ010000046.1 GCA_028817895.1 Ahrensia sp. | reverse complement strand
CAATCGTACCAATGTTGCAATGCGGCTTCGTGCGCTCAAACTTTTCCTTTGCCATCATGTCCTCATATGCGTGGGAAGTGGGGTGAAGACGGCAAAACGCCGTTTGGCGGGCATATAGAGTGGCGCTTCACGCGCCGCAAGTATGGTCTCATCGCCACAACAGGTTGACATATTGGCGAACGAGACCCCGAGCAGCGATGAAAGGCTTCAGTGTTTCGTCAGTCGGCGGATCGTTGCGACCTCGCCCGCTGGCAACAGGCGGCCTGGCAGAAGAAACGCCAAATCCATCGACGCACCCTCGCCCTGACCTCCCTTGTCTTGCCCCCCCTTGTCCTGCCCCGGCAGAAACTGGCCACCACTTGCAGAAAGAACGGCGCGTATGGCCTGCATTTCCTCACTTGCGCCGCGAGCTGTGGCCGCCATCACGTCTCCAGACGGAGGCCCATCGGGCTCTGCGAAGCGAAAACACAACATGTCCTCACCATATTGCTCGACTGACAATCGGATATAGCGTGACCTGCCCCGCGACTGTTCGGCTGACACAGTCAGAAGCCGCCGCAACGCGACCTGCAAGGCCGTTGTATCGGTGACAAACAGCGCTTCATCGCAGTCAATGCTTAAGCCCACTCTCGCTGCGATGCGGCGTTCAAGCCGGTCGCACAGATCCTTGAAACTGATGGGCATAACGCCACCATCGCGTTCGCCCAAGGCAGCAACCTGTTTGTGAAACCGCGTCATGGCATCATCAAGTTGGGTTATGCCAGCGGCGATGGCGCGCCGGGATGTCTTCAGCATCTGGACCTTGCCGTCGCCAAGGTCCTCAAAATCATCCATCACCATGCTCATCATCATGTCCAACTGGTCAAGCTGGGAGCGAAGCTTCTCAGCAAACACCAGTGGCGTAGTCTGGGACCCGGCCCGCGGCGGACGCTTCGTGTCTGGCGTGACGGCTTTTTGTCGGTCTTCTGCACGACGCGTATGTGAAACCTCCCGCATCATGCCCACCACAGCACCAACGCGTCCATCCTCGTCAACGACAGGCGAAACGAGACAGTGAAACTGTCGAAGCACACCTTCATGATAGCGATTGTCTTCAAAATTGTGCGACGCAGCGGAGGCAATGCAGCGCTCAATGGCAGACCCGATAGTATCGGCCTGCCGCTGCGGAAGAAGCTGCGAAAGCGGTCGATGCACCTCTTCGAGATTATCAAGCCGCAGCAAAGACTTCATCGCGCGGTTCATTTTGTTGAATGTAGGAGGGACACCATCCGCACAACTGACAACGAAGACGGGCATCGGAAGGTGGTCAAGAACCCAGTAAAGCGCATCCGCCTGCAGCGCAGGCTGACCTGACAACTCTTGGATCGCAGATTCTTGCATACTGGCGGACTCCTTTGACGGCACTCTGCCACCGTAGAAACTTCCGCCCGTTACTCTAATTGATTTTCCCACTACATTAGCACTCTAAATAAATCAACAACTTTTACTGACATTCAATTCTACCTTTCAACCAGGAGGCAATCTCCACATTTGCGGCTTCACCAAACCGCGCTTCATGCTAAACACCGCGCGTCCGACCCCGACCCACGAGTTCAGCGTGATGTTTCCACTCTCTCATATGATGAAGACTTTCGTTCAAAAGGGACAACTCGACGTCATTGATGTCGACGGCAATCGCCATGTTTTTGGAGGTCGGCAGGAAGGCCCGAACGTGGTGATGAAACTCCATGACAAGAAGCTGTATCGGGATTTGGTTTTCAAATCGGAAATAGCGGCAGCGGAAGCCTACATGGATGCGCGCATGACATTTGAGGAAGGAAGCACGCTGCGCGACTTTCTTCGCCTCTTTTCCATCAACCGGTTGGCGCTGGCGGACTACCCGCTGCAGAAAATCGTCCGCAAGGTCACCATGCTGACGCGGCGCAAGCAGCAATCCAACAAACGCGGCGAGGCCCAGCAGAATGTCGCTCATCACTATGACCTGGGCAACGAATTCTACAAGCTGTTTCTCGACAAGAACATGTTGTATTCATGTGCTTATTTCCGAAATGACAATGAAAGTCTGGAGCAGGCGCAGCGCAACAAGTTGCGCTTGCTAGCGTCGAAGCTTGATCTCAAACCCGGACAGCGTGTTCTCGACATTGGTTGTGGTTGGGGCGATCTCGCTTTGTATCTCGCCAGTATGGAAGACGTTCATGTTACGGGCGTCACCCTGTCAAAGGAACAGCAGGCCCTGGCCTCGCAACGAGCAACGGATATGGGCCTCGCAGACCGGGTGGAGTTCAGGTTGCAGGACTATCGCGAAGTGCCGGAGCGGTTCGACCGCATCGTATCCGTGGGCATGTTCGAACATGTCGGCGTCACCCACTATGATGAGTTTTTTTCCAAATTGAACGACCTCATGCCAGATGATGGTCTGGCCGTCATTCATTCCATCGGCCACATGTCGCCACCCGGCATGGCCTCGAAGTTCATGCGCAAATACATCTTCCCCGGCGCCTATTCCCCGGCCTTGTCGGAAGTATTTGAAAGCGTCGAGCGCAACTCACTGTGGTGCCTCGATCTTGAGTTCCTGCGGCTTCACTATGCCGAGACGCTCAAACATTGGGAGCAGCGCTTTCAAGCCAATCGGGCGAAGGTCGAGGAGATGTATGATGAACGCTTTGCGCGCATGTGGGAGTTCTATCTGATTAGCGCGGAAGCCATGTTCCGCACCGGCTCACAGCTCGTTTTTCATATGCAGTTGTCGCGCCAGCGCGATGCGGCCCCAATCCAAAGAGACTATATTACAGACACCCAACGCGAATATGAAGAAAAGGAAGCAAAGCTTAGGCTTACGCTCTAACTCTCATTCAAAACCTGAAGAAAATTGCTGCTTCGGCTCGTCGAAGAGAGCCTTGGAGCGGGTAGCGGGAATCGAACCCGCATATTTAGCTTGGAAGGCTACTGCTCTACCATTGAGCTATACCCGCATCACAAGAAGGCATGCGCCGCCTGCCTTGTGCGAGCCGGTTGGTGGAGGAGGCTGGATTCGAACCAGCGTACGCTAAGCGAACGGATTTACAGTCCGTCTCCTTTAACCACTCGGACACTCCTCCGAACCGGCACGGCGCCTTATGGCGATTGCCATTTTGACTGTCAACACGCGATCCCACCATCCTTGCGATGACATCGACAAAGCGTAAAGCCGATCCCTGTTTGACAAAGACCTGCGGAGACGATTGAGCTTTGAAGAATGGGAATGCGGCGTGGGAATTCGCGAGATTGAGCGCGACGAAACAACGGTCATGAGCAGATCCGGCAAAGACAGAGGCAAAGGCGGCAGGCCTTCATGGCATCGCAGGTCTGCGCCGAGCAAAAGCGGACGCGTGTCTGGCAACTCCGCAGCAACAGATGCACTGCTGCTATACGGCATTCATACGGTTCGCGCTGCGCTTGAGAATCCGCACCGACATATTCATTGGGTGCAATGCACGAGAAACGCAGCTCAGCGCCTTGAAAGCGCATTTGAAGCGCGGCGACGGCTGATTTCTGGCGAAGGGAAGACGACAAGATTTGACGGGCCTGACATCGTAGAAACGGCGGCTCTGGACGCGCTCGTTGCTGCAGATGCGGTTCATCAAGGGGTCGTCGCGCATTGCGACCCCCTCCCCGGTACGGACCGGGCCGATTTGTTTGACCTTGCAGATGCTCGATTGCTGCTGTTGCTCGATCAGATCACCGATCCGCACAATGTTGGCGCGATCATGCGGTCTGCTGTGGCTTTCGCAGCCGACGCCGTGATCACGACGCACCGCAATTCGGCTGCTGAAACCTCCGCGCTCGCCAAATCGGCCAGCGGCGCACTTGATATGATCGCGACCAGCAGTGTGCGCAACATGGGCAAAAGCATTGAGACACTCAACGAGATAGGATTTGTCTCAATCGGTCTGGACAGCGAAGGTCCGCAATCCCTGGAAGCCACTCTTGCCGAAACGAACAATGCGCCGATTGCTTTGGTGCTCGGGGCCGAAGGGCGTGGCCTGCGCGAAAAGACACGTGAAAGCTGCGTCGCATTGGCGAGGCTCGACATGCCAGGCCGCATTCGATCTCTCAACGTTTCAAACGCTGCTGCGCTGGCCCTTTATTTGGCCTCAAGTCGGAGGCAAAAGCCCCCGTCCGTTACCGACTGATAAGGTAGACGACACTGGGAAAGCGTTCGTCATAAAGCTCGTGTTCGCGATAGGAGCGGATATGCTTGCCGCCATTCTCACGAAGAAAACGGGCCTCTCTGCCACTCGAACGGCGCTCGCCAAGCTCTCTTTGCTCTTCGGTCACATCGATGATTTTCGCACCCGGCCTGCGCGGCGAAACGGTCGCTTGCTCGGTCAATCCGGTTGACGGACGATCAAAGAGGAAATCAGCGGGAACCGAGGCTGGCGTGACGTAGCCGCGGCGATCGAAGGTTCCATAGCGCTCATCATAGTGCTTTTGAGCAAGACGCAGAAAACGTTCGAACTCATCCGCATTCAACCCCTCGCGAAGATGTTTGACCAACAAGGACTCAAAGCCGGCCGGAACGCCGGTGAAACCAAACCGCGAAGCGTTGAAGGGGGAAGGCGCAGCAATATAGCTTGCATTTCCGGTATCGATAACGCGCACACGGCGACCATCGCGCGTGTAGGTGTCGCTTGAAATGTTGCGATTGCGCGGATGGTCAGGAATCCGCACGCGCGGGCGATACGGGGTCACAGCATCATGCGTGGAAATGCGCAGATCGCCCGGTGTCAGGAACGGGGTCGCCGCATTGTCGGCAGACACTGAGCCCGCACTGGCTGAAAGCAGTGCCGCGGAGAGAATAAGAGGAGAAAGGCCGATACGGGCACGTTGGGTCATGACATCGCCTCTGGGCAGACGTGGTCCGCCGGTTCAGGAATTGAAATGACAATGAGTCGGTGGACTTAGGCCGTCCCGACACACCCAATGTCGCCGTTGTTACGCAAATTTGGCAGCCGCTGGCGCCGTTGGCAAGCGGTGGCAAAACTCCTTAAGCAACTATTGCCACGCATGGTTAATTCCCGTCGCGACACTGTGCACCGCTTCAAACTGTTTCGCAACGGGACATATTCTGCGCCAATTCAGCCATATGGCAATCCGCTCCGCCTTTCACGCAGAAACATCAAGCAGCGAGCGACTGAATGGCGTCAAAGGCATCGGCGATGACAGTCTCATCAGCCTGGGCAGAACTGGCGTCAACGGAAAGAATGCGCCGAAACTGCCGCGCTCCAGGCTCTCCGGCAAACAGGCCGATCATGTGCCGGGTCACATGATGCAAGCGTCCATCGTCCGCCAAATGGCGCCTGCTGTACTCCATCATCACGTCGCGCAATTGAGCATCGTCGAGCGGCTCGGCCAGGCGGGGAAACATGCTGCGCTGGAGTTGCGCCAGAAATCGCGGGGTTTGGTAGGCCGCACGGCCAATCATCACTCCATCTGCCCAAAGCAAAGCCTCTTGGGCGGCCTCGACTGTCGTCAGTCCCCCGTTGAGACCGATAAAGCGGTCTGGCCAGTCGCGCTTCAGTCGCGAAACTCGGTCATAATCAAGCGGGGGCACCTCGCGGTTCTGTTTCGGAGACAGGCCCTGCAACCATGCTTTTCTCGCATGCACCCACAAGCCATCGACACCCGCCTCAAAACACACTCCCGCAACATCATCAAGCGCTGCCTGCGCATCCTGATCATCCACACCCAAACGGCATTTGACCGTTACCGGCACCTCGCTGACATCCTTCATGGCCTTTACGATATCGGCCACCAGGATCGGCTCCCGCATCAGACAAGCGCCGAACGTGCCGGATTGTACGCGATCTGACGGGCAACCGACATTCAGATTGATCTCATCATAGCTCCAGGGCGCCGCGATCTTTACGGCGCGAGCGAGCTTCTCGGGTTCGTTTCCGCCCAGTTGCAGCGCGATCGGATGTTCTGTGGCATCAAAATCGAGGTGCCGTGCCGGATCACCATGAATGAGCGCATCGGCAACAACCATCTCAGTGTACAACAAGGCGTCGTGCGAAAGATGGCGATGGAAGTAACGGCAATGACGATCCGTCCAGTCCATCATCGGGGCGACGGCGAGGATTTTCGCTTTATTATCCAGTTGCTTGAGGTACATGCGTAGAACGAGTACAGGTTTCGGGCCGATTGAACGGACAGTGCGATTGACCGTCTAGAGCAAATCTCGCCCAGATTGAATCGTTTGAGCGCAGGAAATTTGGGACCTGACGAGGCGCGTGCGACGCCGTGGTGCGGGTACCACAAGTTCGTGCGCAACACAGTCGGGGCGCAAAGGACCAAGTTCAAACGATTGCAGACTACCTTTCATTTTCATTGCTTTGCAAATGATTTGCTTGGGAGCCTTTTCCGCTCTGGCGGCGTCGAAATCCTCGTGCGATGCTCAGCATCGCTCTGCGGTGTTCTCCTTGCCAGATCGAAAAATCCATCCCATCAAACTGCTCCAATCTGGACGAGACTTGCTCTAACCTATTTACACTCGCTCTGCACGCCCGAGCTCGATCAGAGCCTTCGAGATTCGCTTTTCAGCTGATCAAACGCCTGTACAAATGCCAGGTGGCGTGCCCCAGAATTGGCAGGACGACGAGAAGACCCAGAAACGCAGGCACAGCGCTCAAGATCACCGCCAGAATGACAAACACACCCCAGAAGACCATGATAACGGGAGAAGCCAGAATCGTGCGGATGCTGGTCAGCATGGCGGTAACGAAATCGACATCGCGGTCCAGGAGCAGTGGACACGAAATTACCGTTACAGCATAAAGCACGAGCGAAATGACAGCGCCGACTGCATGGCCGGTCAGCAAAAACCACCACCCAGTACTGCTGCCCAGAACGGCTGTGACGAAACCATCCATCGACGCGAAACCACGCGAGCCGAAAAAGACAACGAAAATGGTTCGAGCCTGATACATCCAAACCCAGAAGACGAAGAGCATGACAAAGGCCATCCAGCCCAGCTCTCGGCGGTGCTGCTCGACGATGACCAGCAGAATGCCTTTCCAGCCAAGCGACTGATCGAGTTCGAGGCGTCTGCTGACCTCATAAAGGCCGGTTGCAATGAAGGGCCCGACCAGCGCGAAGCCGATGACGAGCGGATAAACCATCCAGCTGATGCCAAGAATGAAGGCCAGCCAGACGAGCAAAACCCCGCCAATTGCATAGATGGCTCCAAAAAACAGGCCAAACTGCGGGGCTTTGAGAAAGTCAGCCCAGCCATGGGCGAGAGCGTGCTTCAAGTCGTCCAACCGCGCCGGGCGGATGGTTATCGGGGCGGGTGAATTGACCGATTCTTCGCTCACAACGCATCATCCTCATCCAGAATGCGGTGAGCGGCGCCGTCGAGATCATCGAACTGCCCGGCTTTCAGGCTCCACACGAAGGCACAAAGACCAAGCAGACCAAGCCCCAGCGCGATTGGGACCAGAATGACCAGCGTATTCATGGCGATACCTCGGCCGGGGAGAAAATCGATGCGGACCCTTCCTGTGCTGGCTGAAGGTGCCGTTTCGGCGCGTTGGCCAGTCTGTCGAAGAAGGCGAGCCGCAAGCTGTTTGACACGACGATGATCGACGACAGCGACATGGCTATCGCCGCCACCAAGGGCGTGACGTGCCCCAACATGGCCATTGGAACCGCGATGCAATTATAGACAATGGCGATGCCGAAATTCTGTCGCACCACACGGTTGGCTGCGCGCGCGAGCCTCATCGCAAAAGGGACGGCCAATAGCGAAGGTCGCGTGTAGATGAAATCTGCGCTCGCTCGGCTCACATCGGTTGCGTTTGCAGGGGCCATGGACACATGCGCTGCCGCAAGCGACGGCGCGTCGTTCAACCCGTCTCCCACCATTAGCACCTTGTCGCTGGCTGCCGCCTCTTCGATTTTCGCGATTTTGCCGCGAGGCATGAGGCCCGCATAAAAGCACGCGATCCCAAGCCTGTCCGCAACAGCGCGGACATTGGCTTGGTGATCCCCCGACAGAATGGCGGTGTTGCGTCCAAGTTTGGTCACCCGTTGTACCGCCGCAGCAGCACCGGGGTTGAGGTCAGCGGAAAGACGAAAGCCGAAACTCGCCTCCCCTTCAATTGCAAAACAAGTTGGCGCGCTATCGTTCCCGCTTGACCCGCTGGCCAATTCGCGAACCCATGTCGCTCTGCCGAGCCGGATACGCCTGGCATGCCAAGTCGCTTCGATACCGGAGCCGGCAACCTCCTGGACGTCATCAAGCGAGCAGAGGGGCTCATGGGAATAGGCGTCCGCAATTGCGCGCGCCGCGGGATGGTTTGATCGCGCGGCAAGCGACGCCAAAACTGAAGCGTGATCAATTGAAAGGCTGGGCTTGGCATCAAGACGCAAGCGATCGCTGGTGAGAGTTCCGGTTTTGTCGAAGAACACCGTGTCGGCCTCGGCCAGGCGTTCCAGCGCCGATCCGTCCCGCATCAGTATACCTTCCCGAAACAGCCGGTTTGCCGCAACGACATGCGTCACGGGAACAGCCAACCCAAGCGCGCAGGGGCAGGTAATGATCAAAACCGCGATCGCAGCGGTGAGTGACGATTTGAAATCGCCCGTCGCCAACATCCAAACGGCCAGAGTAATCAGAGCTAGAAGATGGACCGCCGGGGCGTAGATCGAAGCCATTCTGTCAGCAATGCGGCGATAGCGGCCCTTGCTGGTCTCCGCTGCTCTCATCATGTCCATCACTTCGGCCAGGAACGAGGACTGCGCGTCGCTCACCGCCTCAACATCGAGCGAACCGTTCAGGTTGAGCGTTCCCGCCTCAAAAACCTGGCCCTCACTGATCGGCATTTGATCCGCCTCGCCGGTCACGACCGAGCGGTCGACCGCAGAAGAACCGGCCAATATCTTCGCGTTGACGGGAAACCGATCACCCGGTGACAAGCGCAGAACCATGCCGGTTTCAACCTCATCAAGATTGATCTGAGACAGTGAACCGTCCTGTGCGACGCGAGTTGCACGCTGGGGGATGAGCCGGGCGAGACTGCGCACTCCCCCAGCCGCCTTCTCCCGCATCAACTGGTCCAGTGTGCGGCCAATCAGCAGGAAGAACAGCAGCATCACACCGGCATCAAAGAAGGTTTCGCCGCCGCCGATCAATGCTTCGTACAGACTCATCAACAGCGACAGAAGCACGGCAAGCGAGATCGGCACATCCATATTGAGTTGTCGTTTGCGTAGAGCCGCAATCGCCGATGAAAAGAAAGGCGACCCGGCAAAAATGATCGCAGGAACGGCGATCACTCCGGAAAGGAGCGCAAAGAGCTTTGCCGTTTCTGCCTGCGCGCCGGACCAAACGGAGACCGAAAGCAGCATGATATTGGCCGATGCGAAGCCGGCCACTGCCAGGCACAGCATGAGGTGGCGGCCCTGTCGTCGCATCTTTGCATCGGCATCGTCCTGTTTCTCAACAGGCATCGCATCAAAGCCCAGATCAGCGATACGCCGCGCCATCTCGTCGGCATCGGCGGCATCACCGGTCCAAACGACGTCGATCTGCTTGAGCGAGAGATTGGCGCGCACACGCACAACATCGCTATGCGCCGCAAGGCCTTTCTCAAGTGTGCGGATGCATCCTGCGCAATGCATCGAAGGCACCATGAAAGAGATTGAACGAACATCAGCAACCGGATCAACCGACGCCGAGTGGTCCAATCTGTCAGGCGTCGAAGTTGCGCAGCAGGCCATATCGCTAATCCACCTGCACATTGCCGCTGGCGTTCACGAAAAGCCGTGCATCGCGCCGATATGTCATGTCTTGCAAAACCGCTTCCAGGCGAATCTGCCAGTTCCCGCCAGCAAGCTCCACAGGAGCCGTGCATTTGCCCACCGCGCTACATTTTGCAGTAAGCGTTTGATCCTGCTGTTCAAATGCAGGCCGTCCGATCCAAATTTGCGCCCGTGTTGGAAAGATCGTCTCGCCGTCGCGGTCGGTGATCTGAAAGGCGAGTTCGTCATCCAAATAGGACATGTGTGAGCGCAGGCCGCTCTTTGCCTGTTCCTGCGCGCGCAGCAGTTCGCCGTTAAAATTCTGGCTGGCGACATAGGAGTTTTTCACCACCAGACCCGTCCATGTGCCAGATGCCATGAAGGCCATGGTGAAATTCACGGCGATGATCACACCAAAGAAGCTCAGCATGCAGGCCAGCATGTGCCATCCGGTGAAGCGGAAAGTCGAAACTGTTTCTGGCGTCGGGTTCATTTCAGAGCCTCCTGCGGTGCATCGAATGCGGTGGCGGTGATCGTCGCTTCCGCGCCCCGCAAAGAGGTGACGCGAAAATCGAAACTGGTGCGCTCATCTTGCAGTGTCTTGGGGGGCACCGTCACGAACACCTTCACGCCTCGCGATTCGTCCGCATCCACTTCGACCAGCAAAGACTCCGTCGCTCTGTTGGCGGTGGACGCCACCTTCATGAGTGCTTCGGGCAAGCCAACAGTCTCGATCCAGAACTGGCGTGTCTCACCGCGTTTGTTTAAGATCTTGATCTCATATCCATTGCGGATGGAGCCGTCGCTCAGCGTCACGAATATCGGGTTTCGATCGCGCAGCACGTTGACGTCAAGCGTGTCGCGCATGGCGAGCACTGCCAACAATGCCAGTCCGATGCCGCCAAAGATCACTACATAAAGGTAAGTGCGCAGACGCAGGATGGAGTGCCAGCCCGTTTCGCGCACGCCATCCACGAGCTTGCCGGACACGCCCCTCATCCTGGCGGGATCGACATTGGTGAAGGCATTCTCGCCCGTAATTTCCGCAAAACTCCCCCCTGCCCCGGCGAGTTGCATATTGTGGGCGTAGTCATCCAGCGTGCTGTAGGAAATGAGGCCCTTCTCAAGCCCAAGCTTTGACATCACACCATCGCAAGCATCGATGCATAATGCGCAGGTGATGCATTCGAGCTGTTGCCCGTCTCGGATGTCGATGCCCATCGGGCACACCGCAACACATGCATTGCAGTCCACACAATCTCCGACCGCCTGGCCTTCCTTGCGCATGCGTTTCATGTGGCGCGAGCGCGGCTCTCCGCGCCAGCCATTATAGGTCACGGTCAAGGAATGCTCATCGAGCATCGCCGCCTGAACGCGAGGCCACGGGCACATATAGGTGCAGACCTGCTCGCGCATCAGCCCACCAAAAGTGTACGTGGTCGCGGTCAAGATCGCCACGGTGATATAGGCGACGGCGGGGGCTCCGCCGGTCACAAAGTCGACGGCGAGGCTCGGCGCGTCGGCAAAATAAAAGATCCAGGCCCCTCCTGTCGCAACACCAATCAAAAGCCAGACCGTGTGCTTGGCTGTGCGCTTGGTGATCTTGGAAACGGTCCACGGCTCGGCATCCAGTTTGATGCGCGCGTTGCGTTCGCCTTCAAAGAACCGTTCAACCACCAGAAACAGATCAACCCAGACGGTCTGCGGGCATGTATAGCCACACCAGGCCCGACCGAGGATGGAAGTGACCAGAAACAGGCCAATCCCAGCCATGACAAGCATGCCAGCAACGTAGAAAAACTCGTGCGGCCAGATTTCTATGAAGAAGAAGTAGAAACGGCGATTGTCGAGGTCGACCAGCACTGCCTGATCGGGCGCGCCGGGACCGCGATCCCAGCGCAGCCAGGGTGTGAGGTAGTAGATGCCAAGGGTCACAAGCATGACCCACCACTTCAGGCGGCGATAGAAGCCCTCCGCACGCTTGGGGTGGATTTTCTTGCGCGCCTCATAAAGCGACCGGTTCTGCTTGGCGTTGACCGCTTCTGCATCGAATTTCTCGACTTCACTCGGCTCTGTTTGAGCCGCACTTTCAGTTGGCCGGTCAGGATCAAGGGTGTCGAGCATCTAGAGCAAATCTCGCCCAGATTGAATCGTTTGAGCGCAGGGAGTTTGTGGCCTGACA
>JAPPOQ010000030.1 GCA_028817895.1 Ahrensia sp. | reverse complement strand
CATCTACACCTCAATGCTGCTGGAGGCTTTTCTGCAGTCAGCGCTGCCTGGCAGTCTCTCCAGACCGCTGCGCACCGATGACTTCATCCTCGCCAACTACGGTGTTTGGGCCTGGACGGTGATGGAGGAGCGCACGCATTTCTTCCTCCAGGGGCGACCCGATGAGGGTGTAACGAGCGAAACCGCACTTGACGCTGTTCAACGGACACTAGCCAGCGTTGGGGAGGCGGGCGTTCCCCAAAAGAGCCTCGACCGGTTGAAGCGCAGATTGGTCAAACAGGCTGTACGAAATGCAGATGACAGAACTTTTGGCCTCAACCGAGCGACAAACATGTTGGCCTTCGGTCATTCACCAATCACACATGATGAGCATGTTGCCGCTATCGAGGCGGTTGAAAAGGCGAATATCGATACGCTGCTGTCCGCGATTGCTGCATCGCCGCATCGGATTTCGACCAAACTGAATCCCTTGGAGAACAATTGATGCGCTTGATTGCCTTCATGTGTGTCTGCGCGCTGGTTTGGGTTAGCCCGGCATTCGCGACGGAAACGACCAAGCAGACCACACCCAACGGACATGTCTATTGGCACCATCCGATTGCGGATTCAAAGCGCACAGCGGTTGCAATAAGCTGGCCATCCGGGCTTTCGCAACTCCCCCAAGGGCAGGAGATGGCCGCTCGCGTCGGCCTCTCCATGATGTTGAACGCCGGAACCGAAAATCGTTCGCCTGAAGAAGTTGTCGAAGAGTTCAATGATCTCGATGCCGGGTCGCAATTGTTCATTCAGCCGGGGGAGTTTCGTGGCTTCATCGTCACCCCAACGGACGCTGCCGACGAAGCGGCTCAAATCGCCAATGATGTTCTCACTCAGCCAAATTTGGATGAACGCTGGTTCAAACGTGAGCGCAACAAACTGCTTCAGGAAGGCCGGGGTCGGGAAAAACACATTTGGGGGATCGCCTGGACTTTGCTTCGGCGAGCGACGTTCAAGGACCATCCGTTCGAGCGCTTCTGGTCTTTGCGACCGACGGAAAACATAGAGAACATCAATCTCGACACGATCAAAGCCTGGCATGCGTCGGCTCTTTCTACCAATGACATCACCATAACTGTTGCCGGTTCGTCAGATTTTGCTGCGATTGGCCGGGCGATCGATACGGCCTTGGCTGGTTTGCCGGGAGGCGAGGCGCCGCGTGAGATCGCGTTTGACGGGCCAATAATTCCGAGTGCCACGATCCTGTTTCACATGCCTGACGCTGAAAAGTCTGCGCTTGTGGTGTTCGGGCAGGTGCCGCCCAGCAAGGCAGGACAGGACTTTGCAATCAATCTGGGTGTCGGTGTGTTGGGATATGGAGAGCAGTCTCGGCTGTTCAAGGCGATCAGGACTGAACTGCGCGCTGCCTATCGGTTTGGAACGGGGTTGGACACATTCACACGTCACCACCGAACTCTGCGCCTCAATGGGGAGGTCGATACGAAATTGCTTCGGCAAGCACTCGATACGGTGGAAGCCAGCTATGAGGAATTTCGCAAGGGCGGCATCGGATTTCTCGAATTTCCCTTCGCCAAGAATTTCTATCGCGGGCGCTTGGAAGAGTCATTCAAGAAGCCGGAGAACCTCGCCTATCTGATGATGGAATCGCGTTTGGATGGTGAACCTGACGATCACATCGACACGATGTTGACGCGTTTGGACGACACATCGCGCTCTGATGTAAATGCCTTCATCGCCGAAAACTTCCCGCCCTTCGACGACATGCTCAAAGTCATCGTCTCGCCGGATGTCAACGCCATTGAAGGCGCCTGCGTGATTACCAAGATCGAGCAAGTCAGCGGCTGTTTGCCCGATTAGAGCAAATCTCGCCCAGATTGAATCGTTTGAGCGCAGGGGATTTGGGACCTGACACTCCTTGATCCAGCGGTGCGCGTGCGACGCGGTGGTGCGGGCACCACAAGGCATTCAGTGGATTTGGGCGCAACACAGTCAGGGTACAAAGAACCAAGTTCAAACGATTGCAGATTACTTTTCATTGCCTTGCACATCATTTGCTTGGGTGTCTTTTACGCTCTTGCGGCGTCGAAATCCTCGCGCGATGCCCGGCATCGCTCTGCGGTGTTCTCCTTGCCAGATCGAAAAATCCATCCCATCAAACTGCTCCAATCTGGGCGAGACTTGCTCTGAGCAGCTACCCGATCAGTTCGTCTGACCGATCATCCGTTTCACCGAAGCGTTTCAGCGTGGCAGGGCGAGTGCCCTCATAGACCTTGTCGAGATTGGCCGAGATTTTGTCGTTCTCGCGTTCAAACAGGCTGTTTCCCGCCAAATCGCTTTCAACGATGAAGGGACCCATATTTTCCGCCTCCAGAACCCACATGGCCTGCGCTAACCCAAGTTCCTTGTGCCAATGGACGTCCCGGACGCCCTTAACCCCGCGGCCGAGAAGAGCACCGGTGCCATATCCCACGGTTGTGAGATAGATGGCGCCATTGGGCACGAAATGCTGCTTGTAGTCGGCAGCGCTCATGCCGCCCTTGCCGATGATCAGCTTGGCGCCTGATTTCGCCATCCACTCGCCAATCCATTTTGAAAAGCGAAAGGAGGCCGTGGCGGTGACCGCACCGAGATCATAGCTGCCGTCTTCATTGATGCGCGCGGCGGGCGAACAATGAAAATTGGCGGCGCTTTCGCCGGGCAAATCCATGGGGATATTGGCCCGCTCTTCAAGCGCGCGCATATAGACGCCTTCGCGTGCGGTATAGATCAGCCCGTCGAGATAGACGATGTCGCCAAGGCGCAAATCAGCCAGCGCTTCCGGCGTCGGCGTGGTGGACAGGCGAACTTTGCGCGGCCCGCTCATTCCGCTGCCTCCAAGACAGCGTGCCCTTCCCACTCTACGGTTTCGCGGCGCTGATAGTCGGTGAACCAGTCCGGGTCGGTGCGATATTCGACTTGGCCATCGCCGTGGATGCGGGCGACTGCTCTGCGCGATGACAGGCAGAACGCGTGCACCGACATTTGCATGCCGCCGGTGTGGCAATATCCGACCTCGATATTGCAATCCACCACCATGGATTTGCCAACAAAGCCCATCGCCCCCATGCCGATGGAATTGCCCAATTCCTTGAACTCCTCTTCGAGCGCCGCAATTTTCGGATCGCTGTTTTTTGAACCGACAACGCGCAGGCAGGCGGCGCGTTTGCCAAGCACCATGCAGGTGTCTTTCGATCCGCCCAGCCCGATGCCGATGATCGCGGGCTGGCAGGCAAGTCCGCGCTTGCCGAAAGCGACGAGACTGTCGAGATAAAAGCGCTTGATGCCTTCAATCCCGTCAGAGGGGAACAGCATACGATAATCCGTACCGAACAGCCCGCCCTTGTGCACGGTGATCAGATCGATCCAATCGGCTTTCTCCTCGCCGGGGCCAATAGGTTCAAAGCCATACTCAATTTCCGGTGCGCCGATGCCGACATTGTTGTCATGATCGGTGCGCCAGAGCGGGTGCACGCGATTGGGCCGCAAAGGCACGCCATTGGTGGCATTGGCCGTGGCACGCCGCAGCGCCGCCTCAAGCGCCACCATCCCGCCTTCGACGGCGGCATCATTGCCCATTTTGACATACCAACGCGGGCAGCCCGTATCGCCGCACATGGCTCGCCGGTCTTCCTTCGCTGCTTCGTAGTTTTCCAGCATGGCCTGCAAGACGAAGGACGACAGATCGCCGTCCTCGACATCCGCCGCCGCCTGTAGCCCGTCGAGATAATCCTGCGGGATTTCGATCGCCGCCTTGTCCATCAGGACTTCCGCCGTGGACTGGATTGTGGAGATGGGGATCATGATTGCCGGTTCCAGCCCGCGAGCGTCAGTTCTCAAAGGTTTCCGAAAAGACCAGCTTCGCGTCCGGCGCGAAGGTTGGTGCGATCGGCTCATCCCATGAAACCTGCTGTGCACTGCCATACCCTTCCGCTCCGGGAGACGTGTGGACATGCGTTACCCGGCTGTCGACATCTACAACCCAGTAATGCGGGACGCCCTGAGCGCCATAGATCTGCGATTTCAGGTTCAGATCGTGACCTATGCTCGACACCGAAACTTCAATGATCAGCGCGATCTCGCGGCCCGGAATCACCTCGGTTTTGTATTGCTTCGGCACAAAGGCGAGGTCGGGAGCAAGTACCAAGCCCTCCGAGAAGCTGATCGCGACATCGATGCAACCTTTCAGACCCGACGGAGCAAGCGGTGCGAGTGCTGCGGTCAGATCAACGAGAATGAAACCATGGGGGTTGCTCGAAGGTGACATTGGAACGAGAACTCCCTCGATCAATTCCGTGCGGCCATGGTTGGGAAGCGCATCTGCCTCCATCAACGTATAATAGGCTTGACTATCGAGGCGCGCGATCTCCAGGTCTTGCCCCTCAATTCTAATCATCTCGTTCATCGTTGTCGCGCTCTATCCAACCAGGCTCTCCGGCTCACCCTCCGGCAGAATTGTCTCGCCGGGCCTGACGATTGTAAACCGCACCGGCTCGCGTGTCACATCCAGCCTATCACCGGCTCGGCGGATGACGGTGAAGTCGCTGTTCTCCAACCCGCCATCTTCAGGAAAGTCCTCGCGGAAATGAGCGCCGCGAGAGTTCTCCCGCGCGAGCGCCGCCTCTGCGATGGCCTTTGAAATGTCACACAGGCTGGAGAGGTTCAGCCAGTCATGCCAGGTTAGGTTGAAGGCGCGGCTGCCATCTTGGACACCGGTTTCCATCAGTGCCGCGCGCACGTCTTCCACCGCCCGCAATCCGCGCTTAAGGCCTGCTTTGGTTCGCATGACGCCGATATCGTCCCACATCGCGTTTTGCAAGGTCTGACGCAATTCGATCACGGCGCCCGCAGGCTTTGAAAACGGGTGGAGTGCGCGCGCAATCTCTGCTTCGAGCACGGCTTCATCCGGCTCGCGCTGGGTGTTCATTGCTGCAACATGGCGCGCCATGACATCACCGGCCACTCCGCCGAAGACGGTGGAGTTGGCAACACCATTCCCCCCGAGACGGTTGGACCCATGCGCGCCGCCTGCATCTTCGCCGGCCACGTAAAAGCCTTCCAGAGCGGTGCGCGTGTCGGGATCAACAACAACGCCGCCCATGAAGTAATGCGCGGTCGGCACCACCTCGACCTTCCCGGCGGCGAGATCGAATCCGCTATCGGCGCAGCGTTTCACCATGCCCTTGAACTTCTCGCGGACATTGTCCGGCCCCAGATGCGACATGGAGATGAAGACACCAACCTGTTGCGGGTCATTGCTGGCTCTCATCTGTGCATAGATGCCGCGGCTGACGATATCACGTGTGGCGCGTTCACCCTTGGCGTCAAAGTCAAACATGAAGCGGTCGCCCGCATGGTTGAGCAGATGCCCACCGGCACCGCGCAGGCCTTCTTCGAGCACGGTACCGGTTATTCTCGTATGGTCACCCGCGAGCAGGCCGGTCGGGTGGAACTGCACCATCTCCATGTCACGCAGCGGCAGACCCACGCGCAGCGCCATTGCGAGGCCGTCCATCGTCTTGTCGCCGGACGGCGTGTGGTATTTGTACATGGTCGGCCCGCCACCCGTCGCCATCAGCACGGCCTTGGCGCACACAAAGCGAAAGCCACCGGTCCGCATATCGATGAACAGAACGCCGGAAAGCGCTGCGCCATCCCTCGTTGGGATCAGGCCGATTGCGCGGTGCTCTTGCAGCTTTTCGACCGGTTGCGTGAGCACCTGCTCCATGAGCCGGTTGATGATCTCGATGCCGGTCAGGTCGCCCTTGTGCACGGTGCGATCAGCGGTCTGACCGGCAAACGCCTTTTGATGCAGCGAACCGTCTGGATTTCGATCAAAAAAGCAGCCGACTTCGTTCTCCAATTCGTGGATGCGTTCGACGGCCAGAGTGCACAGCTTCCAGGCCATGTCCTGATCGGGCAACCATTTGCCGCCCTGAATCGTGTCCATGAAATGGCGCTCCACCGTATCACCGCCGCCAAGTGCAACATTGTAGCCGCCCTGAACCATGCGCGTGCAGCCGCATTTGCCGAGCAGGCCCTTCACCGCGATGGTGATCTTTGTGCCCGGAGCGGCGGATTGTTGAGCGTGCAGGGCGGCAAACAGTCCGGCGCCGCCCGACCCGATGATCAAGATATCCGTGTCGTGGCGTTCAATCATCATGTGACAACAGCGGTCAGGACGAAGCCGGTCGACAAAGCGAATGCGGCCGCCACCGCAGCGGCTGCGAGGCTCCTTTGGCCGGGTGTCCATGGCAGCCATTCCAGCGCGATCAGCCGAAGCCCGCCAAACAGATGTACGGACAACAGAAAGACCAGCCCCCATTCAGCGAGTTTGAACAGCGGATTGTCCGTCCAGCGCAGAGCCGTATCAAGCGCTTCAGCGCCGCCAAGGGCCTGGGACAACATCAGGAAATGTAGCGGCAGGAAAAACGCAAGGCCGAGACCGGAGAGTCGATGTAGGGCGAAGGAGAGCCAGAGGCCGTGGCGACGGTGGCGCTGCATCACAGGGTCACCGCGGTCACGGCGGTTAGTCCGAGCACCGATAAGAACAGCCCGACGGCGAGGCTGAAGATGTCGAGCCCCTTGCTCGTCCAGCCGAATGTTTCCGCGACCACGGTTCGCAACCCGATGCTCGCATGCAAAGCTGCCGCCAGTACGAAACATCCGTAGAAGGCTGCCCAAGCCAAACTGCCTTTGGTTCGCGCAAGAATCTCTTCAGCCGTCAGTCCGCCCTGCACGGCATAGATCATCACTGCGATATGGCCGATCACCAACGGAACCATGACGAGGGCCGAAAGCCGTTGCAGCATGTAGAGGCGCAGGGTCAGCATGATGATGCGCGTTCCATCATCTGCCCTTGAAGAATCGCATCGCTGTTGCACGTTTCAGTCCGGCAACCGATGCCATCGGGTTCAACTCATTGGGGCAGTAGTGGGCGCATCCACCCTGGCTGTGGCAATTGTGACAGCCGCCGGTGCCGGAGACCGCATCAAGAATTTCTTGGCGAGCCGCGTCCTTTTCGTCATTGATCAACGCCCAGGCCCGGTTGAGCGCAGCCGGTCCCAGATAGTCGGGCTGATTCGCGACGGTATCGCAGGCCGCATAGCAGACTGCGCAATTGATGCACTCAATGGCCTCGTTTGCGGAGATGCGTTCGGGTGTTTGCGTCGAGACAGGTTGCATCGGATCCGCGCGGCTGTGTGAGGGGTGATGCACCGCTTGCGCCGCAACCCATTTGTCGAAGAACGGGTCCATATCGACCACCAGATCCTTGATGACCGGTAAGTTCCGCAAGGGGGCGACTGTCAGAGCGCCATCATCCGCGACTTTGGAAACATGGGTGCGGCATGTCCAGCGCGGCTCGCCATTCACCATCATGGCGCAAGAGCCACACATCCCAACACGACAGGCAAACCGATAGCTCAGCGTCGGATCTGCATGCTGCTGGACCCAGGACACGACGTCGAGCACGGTCTGATTGTCATGGGCGGGAACGGAGTGGGCCTCGAAGTCGCCCTCATCCGCCTCGCCACGCCAGATGGAGACAAGCAGCACGTCTCTTGTCGGTTTCTTGGTCACGGTGGAATCGGGTGCGGAGGAAGGCAGTGTTGTCATCGTGCTGAAACGATAGAGCAAACTGCGGAAAGATTGCACAAAAAACCTGCACCAATCCGACATGCGCTCTTGTTTTGCCCGCTCAAGCCGCGTCTGATTGAAGTCGGAAAAGTGGAGACGAGCTTATATGGCGACCAACGTTGCCCCAACGGGTTTAACCCGTGATCTCTTGCGGGCGCGCGACGAAGGCAGGCCCGTTCGAATCGGTCTGATCGGCTGCGGTGAAATGGGCACCGACATTGTCACCCAGACAGCTCTGATGCCCGGCGTGGACGTCGCTGCCGTCTGCGACAGTCGTTTCACTCGTGCAGAAGCTGCTGCCAAATTGGCCTATGGCGAAGGCGGCCACACCCGCCGCGCGCATTCCAATGACGAACTCACCTGCGCTATCGAAGCCGGCAAGATCGGTATCGTCGACGATGCCCACAAAGTGCTGGAGAACGGGCTTGTTGATGTGGTCGTGGAAGCAACGGGGCTTCCCGGTGTTGGCGGTGAATTGGGTCTCGCCGCTATTGAACGCGGCAAACATGTGGTGATGATGAATGTCGAAGCCGATGTCACCGTCGGTTCCTATCTGAAACGGCAGGCGGACCGGCTTGGCGTTGTCTATTCGCTCGGCGCAGGTGACGAGCCATCTTCCTGTATGGAGCTTGTCGAATTCGTTTCTGCCATGGGGCACAGGATCGTTTGTGCCGGGAAGGGCAAGAACAACCCGCTCAATATCGACGCAACGCCGGATCAATATGAGGAGGAAGCGAGTCGTCGCAACATGAATCCGCGCATGCTGGTCGAATTTGTCGATGGCTCCAAGACGATGGTCGAGATGGCGGCCATCGCCAATGCGACAGGCCTCGTGCCGGACAAAGACGGCATGCATGGCCCGTCCGCAACGGAAGACGAATTGGCGAAGGTGCTGATTCCGCAGGCCGATGGTGGCGTGTTGTCAGCACCGGGGCGTGTTGATTTTTCGGTTGGCAAAGGCGTTGCGCCGGGCGTTTTTGTGATTGCAGAGATGGCCAATCCACGCATTCAGGAGCGGATGGAAGACCTCAAACTCGGCGAGGGGCCATACTTCACCTTTATTCGCCCCTTCCATCTCACATCTTTGGAAGTGCCGTTGAGCTGTGCCCGTGCGGTTCTCTATGGCAAGGCCGACATGGTGCCTCTTGACCGGCGTGTGGCGGAGGTCTGCGCTTTGGCAAAGAAGGATCTCGCTCCGGGCGAAACGCTCGATAAGATCGGGCAATATTGCTACCGCTCGTGGATCATGGAAGCTCAGCGGGCGCATGACTCTAGCGCCATTCCCGTTGGTCTGCTTGAGAACGCAAAGGTGACTCAGCCCATCAAAAAGGGTGACTTGATCACTTATGGCAACTGCAAACCTGACGCGCAGTCAAAGATCGTGCAACTTCGCGCGCTACAGGATGCGATGGCGTAGCCGTTGGTCGTAGACACGGATCAAGCGATGGCACGCACCGTGTCGGATGTTTCAAGCGTCGATTTGACCATGGCGACAATGCCCGCCTGATCAAGGCCTGCGGTCTCTATCATGCGATCCGGGCTCATCTGGTCAATATAAGCGTCCGGCATCGTCATAGACCGAATTTTCAGACCGCGATCCAACGATCCCGCCTTGGCAAGATGGGTGAGCACCATGGCGCCGAAGCCGCCTGAAGACCCTTCTTCAACAGTGATGAGTGCCTCGTGTTCCGCGGCAAGCCGTTCAATCAAAGCGGTGTCCAATGGCTTTGCAAAGCGGGCATCGGCAACTGTGGTGGAAAGGCCCATGCCTTCCAACTCGTCCGCGGCAGCAAGACAATCGGCCAGCCGTGAACCGATGGAGACAAGCGCGACCTTGGTTCCTTCTCGCAGAATGCGCCCCTTTCCGATCTCGAGGACCTCGCCACGCTCGGGAAGCTCCACGCCAACGCCTTCCCCACGCGGATAACGAAACGCGATCGGGCCCTGGTCGTAAGCGGCTGCAGTTGCAACCATATGTTTGAGTTCAGCTTCATCGCCGGGTGCCATCACCACGAAGCCGGGCAGGCAGGTGAGGTAGGCGAGATCAAATGCGCCGCAATGCGTTGCGCCATCAGCGCCAACAAAGCCCGCCCGATCGATCGCGAACCGCACCGGCAGGTTCTGTATCGAAACATCATGCACCACCTGATCATAGGCGCGTTGCAGGAAGGTCGAATAGATGGCGCAAAACGGCTTGTAGCCCTCCGTCGCCATTCCGGCTGCAAAAGTCACGGCATGCTGCTCGGCGATGCCAACATCATAGGTCCGTTGTGGAAAGACGTTCTGGAACAGATCAATGCCGGTGCCGCTTGGCATGGCAGCGGTGATGCCGACGATGTGCTCATCCTCCTGCGCTTCCTGCACGAGCGATTGGCCGAACACCTTTGTATAGCTTGGAATGTTGGACGCCGACTTGTTTTGTTTTCCGGTGACGACATTGAAGGTTGAAACTGCGTGGAGTTTGTCAGCTGCCTGCTCGGCGGGTTCGTAGCCCTTGCCCTTTTCCGTGACGATGTGAATGAGGATCGGTCCATGCGGGCTGTTGCGCACATTGCGCAGCACTGGAAGCAGAACGGAAAGGTCGTGCCCGTCAATAGGCCCGACATAGTAGAAGCCTAACTCCTCGAACATAGTTCCGCCGGAGAGAAAACCGCGTGCATACTCCTCGGTCTTGCGAGCCGTCTCGGCAAACACCTTGGGTAGCTTGGCATTTATCTGCTTGGCTGTTTCCCGCAGGGAACGGTAAGTCTTGCCCGAAACCAGACGGGCCAGATAATGGCTCATCGCCCCGGTTGGCGGCGCGATGGACATGTCGTTGTCGTTGAGAATGACGATCTGACGCGCATCCATTCCGCCGGCATTGTTCATGGCTTCATAGGCCATGCCTGCCGTGATGGCTCCATCGCCGATCACCGAGACGACATTGCGCTGCTTCCCATCCAGGCGCGACGCCTCCACCATGCCAAGACCTGCTGAAATCGATGTGGACGAGTGCGCGGCGCCAAAGGGGTCGTAGATGCTTTCAGCCCGTTTGGTGAAGCCGGACAGCCCACCTTCCTTGCGCAAGGTGCGGATACGGTCGCGGCGACCTGTGAGAATTTTGTGCGGGTAACACTGGTGCCCGACATCCCACAGCACCCGATCCTCGGGCGTGTCGAAAACGGCATGCAGTGCAACGGTGAGTTCAACCACGCCAAGACCAGCGCCAAGGTGCCCGCCGGTGAAGGAAACCGCATCGATCGTCTCTGATCGAAGTTCATCCGCCACCTGCCGCAAATCCTCGTCCGATAAGTTGCGAAGATCAGCCGGGCTTTGAATGGTATCGAGAAGAGGTGTCGGATGCGGATTGTCTTGCGACATTGTGGGGCCTTTTCCCTTTCAAACCAAACTGTCAAGAAATCTTGACAGTTTCAACGTATGCCAGTTGCGAGTGCCTGGGCAAGCGGCTGTGACGTCAATCGCCGCGTCGGATGCCATAGACCTCGGTCAGTTTCCAGACATGATGTGGGAGCATTTGCGAAAGTTTGCGTGGGGCACGATGGCGCAGATGAAGGATGGTCTCGATCGCCTTCATCTCCACGCGTGCTCTCGCAAATTTCTGCCCGCGCGGACCGATTTTCGGCATCAACCAGGCCATGAGAGGCCGGAAAATCTCAGGCGTGGACCGCAGCGGCAATCCGCCAGCGCTGATGGATGCGATCAGAACCAGTTCTGTTCTGGAACGGGATAAGCTTCAATTTTGCTTTGGGCCGCCAAAACGCAAGAGTAAAATGGCCGATCATCACCAAGATGGGGGCGTTGATCAAAACGCCAAGTCAGGAAACCTGTTCACATAGATGCGAAACCAGGGCGTGTAGTCGTGCGGGTTTGCTCGCATATCGGCTCGCAGCTCATCAGCTGTTATCCAGCGCGTGGCTTCCACCTCAGCTGGGTTCGGCACGATGGCCAGACGGGTGCGGGCGGCTTCGGCGCGATACATATGCACGCGCTCTTTTTCCCAAAGCCCGTTGCCGACATCGGCGGAATATTCAACAATGTGCCGCTCTTCGACACGGAGTTCGAAGCCCAGTTCTTCAGGCACGCGCCGCGCTGCCGCCGCAGCCGCATCTTCGCCCCAATGAGGATGGGTGCAGCACGTATTGGCCCACTGGCCACCGCAATGATACTTGCCCTTCGCTCTCTGTTGGATCAGCAGCGCAGCTCCGTCAAAAACGAAAACTGAGATGGCGAGATGATGCACCCCCCGGCGATGGGCTTCGATTTTTTCGATCGGATAGAGGCTGCCGTCGGCCGCGATGGCTGGAATGAGAATCTTCGGTTCATTGGCCGGTATCGCAACCTTATGCATATGGCGTGTATCGCCGCGAGGCTCCTCGTAGGGTTCCAGAAAGAGCGCTTCATCCAGCATTACTGATCCTCGGCTGTGACCCCTAGGCAACAGCGCGCGATAGCGCACATTGCGACCAAAGCTCGCTCAGCGCCGCCGTCAATGCATCGAGATCAGCACCTGTGTGCAGAGGCGAAGGCGTTATGCGCAGCCTCTCGGTGCCCTTCGGAACGGTCGGATAGTTGATGGGCTGAACATAGATGCCGTAATTTTCAAGCAGCAGGTCTGAGATGAATTTGCACTTCTTGGCATCACCCACCATGACGGGCACGATGTGGCTCTCATTATGCAGATGCGGAATGCCCATCGCATCAAGCCGTTCGCGCAAGGCTGCAACATTGCGGCGCTGGTGATGCCGTTCCAATTCGCTTTCCTTCAAGTGACGAATTGAAGCTGCCGCCCCGGCCGCAACTGCGGGTGGCAGAGCGGTGGTAAAGATAAAGCCGGACGCGAAAGAGCGAACGAAATCGCATAGCCGTTCGGAAGCTGAAATGTAACCGCCCATCACGCCGAATGCCTTGCCAAGCGTGCCTTCGATCACTGTCAGACGGTCCATCAGACCTTCGCGCTCGGCAATGCCGCCTCCACGCGGGCCGTAAAGGCCGACAGCATGCACTTCGTCAAGATAGGTCATAGCACCATGCTTGTCCGCAACATCACAGATCTCAGCGATGGGTGCGATGTCGCCATCCATGGAGTAGACGCTCTCAAAGGCGATCAGTTTCGGTGTATCCGGATCCGACATGGACAGTCTGCGATCCAAATCTTCCACGTCATTGTGTTTCCAAATTCGTTTCGGCGCACGGGAATGGCGGATGCCTTCAATCATCGAGGCATGATTGTCCGCATCCGAAAATACTTCCAGATTGGGAATGCGTGAGGCGAGCGTGCCCAACGCGGCCCAGTTGGACACATAGCCGGATGTAAACAACAGCGCCGCTTCCTTGCCGTGCAAGTCGGCCAATTCCAGCTCAAGCAAGACATGATAATGATTGGTGCCGGAAATGTTGCGTGTTCCTCCGGCGCCGGCTCCGCATGTGTCGATTGCCTCTTTCATCGCGGCCAGGGTCGCAGGATGCTGACCCATGCCGAGATAGTCGTTGGAGCACCAAACGGTCACGTCCTTAACGTCATCTTCCTTGTGCCAAGCGGCTTTCGGAAACGCACCCTGCTGACGCTTCAGATCTGCAAAAACGCGATAGTTTCCCGCTTCGCGCAATGCGTCGAGCTCATGTTGAAAATAGGCTTCAAAATTCATGACCAGTTTCCTGTTGAAGGTCTCTGTGGGCCTGCCACTTCGCCGCATCTGCAGCAAGGTGTTGTTTGGCCAGTTTGGGCGATGATGGTGTTGATGTCGATATGGCCCATCGCCACAGCTTGCTGTCGCTGACCGGCAGCGCCATGAACCAATGTTCAAGGACAGCCAGCGCGAAAAGCGTAGCGACGATGAGACTTGCCGTTGTCTTCGGTATCGCCCCAGTCCACATCGCCGCTGCGGTGCAGAAGGCACCAAGTGTTAGTAAAGCGAGCATGCTCACAAAAGCGGTGCTGCGGTGCACGCGCCCGAAGTGGTCGGTGATATGTCGAAGGTGCTTTGGAACCATGTCGAGGACGATATAGGGCACACCGAAGAACAGGCAAAGCTTCGCGCTGATCCGCATGAGCCAAAGCACTGCAAAGGTTACCAGGGCCAAAATATGCGCCCGTGCGAGCCACGATGCAGCCAGAACCAACAGCGCTGCGAGCGGAGCGATCTTGTGATCACATATGCTGCGAAATGCGCGAAGAAAGCGCTCGGTGTTCGACGCCTCCACCCCGGCCGCCGCAGTTGTCGGCCCGACAATTCGTCCCATCAACAAGGAGAACCCCAGACCACCCCAAACGAGAACGGCGCTGATGAAAGCTGCGTAGGGTGCGGTCGGTTGTTCCAGGGCAGACGCCAGAAAGGCTCCTGCAACACCGCAGCCGATCATTGCGATGATCAACAAAGAGGCCAGACGACCGCTCATGTCGCTGCGCTGCGCCGACCACGGCACAGCGCCGGTGGACAACCACCAAACGAAAATCACAACCAGAACAGGCGTGATGAACGCGTTCATGAGTTCCGACCTCTGCCCACAAGTCTCACCAGGCGGGCATGAGCCGACTCGTTGCCGGGATTTCATTATCGATAACCGGCAAGGCGCATAGGCGAATAAAGTTGTGAGCCGCTGCTGCGCCCAAGCGTGCCTTGGCCAGTCTGCCCAAGAGTCCGCCGCGCTTGTGTGCTTTGCCCATCGCAACGGAGATGTCGTTGAGCTTCGTCAGGCGCTCACGGAACTTTGGATTATCGATGTCCAGCACGAATGGAAAGCACTGACGGCTGATTTCATTGGTGATGGAGAAGACCCGATAATCATAGTCGTCGATATCGATCCCCACCGCTTTGTGAAAATGCGGTCTCGCCCGATCGCGCACTTACATGGCTGCGTAAACCGCGCACAGAAGGAAACGGATCCAAAGCTTGTTGTGACCCGAACGCAGTTTGGGGTCAGCGCGCATCAGAAGCGAGAAAGCCTCTCCGTGTCGAAACTCGTGATTGCACCATTTCTCAAACCACTTGAAGATCGGGTGGAAGTGGTGATCCGGGTGACCAGCCCGATCTGATTGGTCCAGTTTGACTGTTAGTTGATAGCGATCCTTTCGTGCAATGAGGCGATGGCCTCGGGTGCTGGTGGTCGATAGCCCAATGAGCTGTGTGGTCGTTTGCTGTTGCTCTATTAACAGTTCTTTCCGGGGCACCAGCGACTTTGGTCGGCCTTGCACTGACTGGGGCTTTTTTGTTTCATTTGTGCGATCTTTGGCTGAGATGGAGTTGAGGCTTTTAATCATCTCCGGTCGCTCGCTTGGTTGTTTTTGCGGGCGAGATGGGATTTAGCTGCCGTTCAGCTTGCAGCGGTTAATCTGCAAATCATCATAACAAGGGGCCAAAGCCCTGAACTCTTGGAAGGATATCATCGTGACTGACTACACTTCGAAATTGGCGGGCCTGGCAGTGGCTCTTGGCATTGGTTTTGCTTCCGTTTCGCCGGTTTGGGCTGAAGAGGGCGACGCCGCTGCGGGCGAAAAGGTTTTTCGCAAATGCGCCAGCTGCCACAATGTTGGTGAAGGCGCCAAGAACAAAGTCGGCCCCCAGCTGAACGGCATCATCGGGCGGACTGCCGGCTCAGTAGAAGGCTTCCGCTATGGCGACAGTCTGGTTGCGGCTGGCGAGGCTGGCCTGGTCTGGAACGAGGAAGAGATGTTCGAGTATCTTGCAGACCCGCGCAAATACCTTCGCGCGAAGCTGGATGACAGCAAGGCACGCAGCCGTATGGCCTTCAAGCTGCGCAAGGAAGACGAGCGCCGCAACGTCATCGCCTATCTGAAAACCTTCTCGGAAGCCGAATAAGACACAAAGCTTCCAACGATTCCGGAGGCTGGGAGCCACCGGGTCTTGAGTGATGATAATCGAGAAGCGCCGAAGCCGACGCGGCCTTGGCGCTTATTCGTTTCTGAGGTTGGACTTGTGCTCGTTGGAGAGTTTTGTTCTCCTTGACACCGCGATCCGCAGTGATGCAACGCCGCCGCGGCATGTTGCAACATCGTACGTGCTCGCGGCGGCCGAAGATTATACTTGCTTGGTTCCAAAAATCATGGTGAGTAGATTGAGCGGCGAAGTATCGATTGTGACCAGAGGCCAGATGGCTTACGGATCAGGACGCCGCGCAGCGCTTAGCGCATTTGTGATGTCTTCATTTCGTTAACCATAATCTTGGCTCCACTTCACGGTCGTGAAATGTGCTTGGCTTTCATCAGTCAAGACACGGAAAGGGCCGTTTGAAGCATGGTGGTGTTTAGGCATTCCAATAGTTTTGGTGCGGCGGTGATGGCCGTTGTGCCCGCTCCTGCTCAATCTGTCTCAATGCGAGGCTGTTTCATGCGGTCTTAACCTCTCTCGTCCACGGTGTCGGCGTCGGTCAATTTGTCGCGGCCGATTGCCACCCATCAGTTTTGCGTAGGGTAGTCAGTTGCGTATCACCAGAGTGTCGTTGGCCGTTGCGGTCTGCTTGTTGTCTTCGTCTTTCGCGGCTCTGGCCGCACCTGAAGCCTCCACAGAGCCTGTGCTCGATGCAGCGAGCCAATGTCGGCCCGGCGCGCTGGGCACGGCGCGCATCATCGAAATCAACGCGGAAGACTTCCCGCGCATTGTTCAAGGCACCGAGGAAACCCTTGGTCTTGGTCCAAAAGAAGTCATTCTGACGTTTGACGACGGCCCAATCGCGCGCAAAACGCCCAAAATTCTCGACGCGTTGAAAAAAGAATGCGTCAAGGCCACCTTCTTTTATGTCGGTCGCATGGCTCGCGCCTATCCCGATCTGGTTCGCCGGGTCGTGGCAGAGGGGCACATCATCGGCCATCACACTTGGGCCCACAACTGGTTGACGAAATACGGCAAGCGTCGCGCTGGTCAGTTGATTGACAAGGGCGTGGCGGAAGTCGAGAAGATTGCCTATGGCAGCTTCGACGGAAAGCCGCGCGTTCCCTTCATGCGCTTTCCATATCTCGCCTCCAACAAGGGTGTTCGTCGCATTACGCGCGACCGGGGCTTTGTCGCGTTTGGCGCGAATATCGATGCGCAGGATTGGAAGCGCTCCAGTGCCAATCGGGTGCATAATCGCATCATGAAGCGCCTGCGCCGACAGGGCCGAGGCATCATTTTGATGCATGATATCCAGAATCGTACCGCGAAGATGCTGCCACGCTTGCTGCGCACGCTCAAAAAGGAAGGCTACAAGATCGTCCATATGGTGCCGCGGGGCTATGACGGAACGCCTGTGCCGCAAGTGCCGGTTCTGGTTGCGGCTACCACCACCTTGCCGAAATACAGACCGGTCGGTCCTCTTGCGTCGATACGTTCTCTGGACGAAGCGAAATCGGCCTTCGAGTTCGATTTGCTGCGCACAGATTCAGCGGGCCTCAATTCTGCGAAGGGCAGCAAACAGGTCCGGCCTTCTGCGATTGTTGCGGCTGCGCGTGATGTTTCACCTCCGCCGGCTCAGTCCGATAGTATCGTAGCGCTGACACCTGATCTTCAGACCGATGAAGACGGTGTTGTTCGCGTTCGCGAAGTCAGCAAATCCATGATCGTTCTTGGTGCACCGGAGGGCGAAGCAAAGCAGGTGGCAAGCGAGGAACGGCGTGATGCCGACTATGAAGGCCTGATCACTTCGCAATGGGAACTGCGCTCGAGTTACTGAGCCGTTTCAGCCCAAGCAAAGGCGACTTGAACGGCAGACCAAGCCGGGCCAGTGTGACCGGATTACGCTGACATAACGGCCTTCGATCCATATGACAGACCAACACGGCTACGCCACGGGGCGACTCGATCTGCCCTTTGTTGGCATCGCAAGTTTTGCCAAGCGTCCGATTTGCACCGATTGGGATCGGCTTGCAGCGGATGTCGCGATCATCGGCGCACCTTTTGATGCCGGGACGCAGTTTCGCGCCGGTGCGCGTTTTGGTCCGCGTTCCATTCGGGAGGCGTCAACGCTGTTCTCATTCGGCCATGCCGGCGCTTATGATCATGAGGATGATGCAACCTATCTGCCCGGTTCTGTAAGTATTGTTGACATGGGCGATGCTGATATCGTTCACACCGATACTGAGAAGAGCCACGCCAATATCGAGTTCGCGGTGCGCAAGGCGCTGGCGGCGGGGGCGTTGCCGGTAGTGCTGGGTGGCGACCATTCCGTCAACATTCCGGCCATCAACGCTTTTGACGGGGAAGAACCGTTTCACCTGGTGCAACTGGATGCGCATCTTGATTTCGTCGATGAACGTCATGGTGTGCGCAACGGGCATGGCAATCCGATGCGGCGCGCTTCTGAGAAGCCCTATGTGAGCGGGCTTTCGCAGTTCGGCATTCGCAACGTCTCTTCCACCGCGAAAGAGGGTTACGATGATGCCCGCCGGCGCGGCAGCGACATTTGTTCCGTACGCCAATTTCGTGAGCTTGGGCCGCTGGCCATGGCGCAGCGCGTACCGAACGGCGAGAGAGTTTACGTCACCATCGACATTGACGGCTTTGACCCCTCCATAGCACCGGGTACAGGAACGCCCAGTCATGGCGGATTTCTCTATTATGAAGTTCTCGAATTTCTGCAGGCCTTGGCACAGCGCAATACGATTGTGGGAATTGATCTCGTGGAGGTCGCGCCGGACTACGATCCAAGCGACTCCACACAGATTCTGGCGGCTCAGATCCTGTTGAATTTTCTGGGATTCATTTTTCACCACCAATGAAGAGCGCGCAAAACTGCGATCCACGGTTGATTTTGCGCCCGCAGCATTGTTTTGTGTCGCGAATCGAGCGATGACCGGTCGAATGGCCGATTGAAAAACTGGAGAGTTGAGTGTTTTCAGTTGGTTATATTGATTTTGTGGTGTCAAATCTGCGAGCGTCTTGCTGGTGAACAAGAGCGCTTCGCAAAGTCAGGCGCGAGACGACGCTTTCGTTCGCTTTGAGAATGTTCAGAAGAGCTATGACGGTGAAGTTCTCGTCGTCAAAGATCTTAATGTGGACATTGCCGAAGGCGAATTCCTAACGATGCTCGGCCCGTCCGGTTCGGGCAAAACCACGTCCTTGATGATGTTGGCCGGTTTTGAACCTGCCACACATGGCGAAATTTACCTGGCTGGAGAATCGATCAACAATGTGCCGCCCAACAAGCGCGGCATTGGCATGGTCTTTCAGAACTATGCGCTGTTTCCCCATATGACGGTGGCGGAAAATCTGGCCTTTCCGTTGAAAGTGCGTCGCATGGGGCGTGCAGACATTGAGGAGCGCGTGCAGCGAGCGCTCGACATGGTCGAATTGCCGCAGATGGGAGGCCGCCGCCCGGCGCAATTGTCTGGCGGGCAGCAGCAGCGTGTTGCGGTGGCCCGTGCGTTGGTCTTTGAGCCAAAGCTGGTCCTGATGGATGAACCACTCGGTGCGCTGGACAAGCAACTGCGCGAGCAGATGCAATATGAAATCAAGCACATACACGAAAACCTTGGCGTCACTGTTGTTTACGTCACGCATGACCAGACCGAGGCTCTGACCATGTCAGACCGTGTTGCGGTGTTTGAAGATGGTGTGATCCAGCAGCTTTCCGCGCCTGATGAGCTTTATGAGCGGCCGCAGAATTCATTCGTTGCGCAGTTTATTGGCGAGAACAACAAGTTCGACGGCACAGTTTCGGCAATTTCCAATGATAGCTGCACGGTCGAACTGAACGGCGGCGGCACAGTGCAGGCCGCCCGCGTTGGCGATCTTGTGGGGCAGGGCGACCGAACCACGCTATCTTTGAGACCCGAACGGGTCGAGATCGCGCCCAAGAATGGGGCCTTGCCCAATGTCCTGACCGGCGAGATCATCGAACTCATCTATCTTGGCGATCACATTCGCACACGTATGCGGGTCGCGGGAAACGAAGAGTTCATCGTCAAGGTGCCCAACAGCGCGGACCATGTTCCGCTCGCCGAGGGTGCTAAAGTCAATGTTGGCTGGAAGACGGAGGATTGCAGAGCACTTGATCCGCTGTAGAGTGACAGCCGCACGAGCATTTCGCGAAAACCCTCTTTCGCGGAGCCCGGTCGACGAAGCCGTCCGATCGGATATCAACAGGGAGACTACATTCATGAAGTTGAAGAACATGCTTCTTGGCACCGTGTTCGGTGCCGCCGTCGCTTTTGGTGCGACCGCTGCTATGGCAGATGGCCACGCAAAGGAATTGACGGTGGTGTCGTGGGGTGGTGCCTACACGAAATCTCAGGTGGAGGCTTACCACAAGCCGTTCATCGAAGAGACCGGCATCCAGATCAAGTCTGAGGACTACAATGGTGGTATTGCCGAGATCAAAGCACAGGTAGAAGCTGGCAATGTGACATGGGACATCGTCGACGTTGAACTGTCCGACGCCGTTCGCGCTTGCGACGAAGGCCTTATCGAGCCGCTTGACCCATCGATCTTGCCTGCCGGTGCCGATGGTACACCTGCTCAGGAGGATTTCCTGGAAGGTACGCTGCACGAATGCGCTGTTGCCAACATCGTGTGGTCAACCATTTTTTCCTACGACACGACCAAGATCACCGGCGATGTGCCCACCACAATGGCCGATTTCTTCAACACCGAAAAATGGCCGGGCAAGCGTGGCCTCCGCAAGGGCGCGAAAGTGAACCTCGAATTTGCGCTGATCGCGGATGGCGTTCCAGCTGCTGAAGTCTATGATGTTCTGGCTACTCCGGAAGGTGTTGACCGCGCTTTCGCCAAGCTCGACACCATTAAGGATGATGTCGTGTGGTGGGAAGCCGGCGCTCAGCCCCCGCAGCTTCTGGCCGACGGCGAAGTGTTGATGACTACCGCTTACAATGGCCGTATCTTCAATGCTGTTGCTGGTGAAGGTAAGCCGTTTGAAATCGTCTGGGACGGCCAGGTTTGGGACCTTGACCTGTGGGTCATCCCCAAGGGTGCCAAGAACAAGGAAGCCGCAATGGAGTTCCTGAAGTTCTCCACCGCTACCGAGCAGCTTGCGGCGCAGGCCTCCTACATTTCCTATGGTCCGGCTCGTAAATCTTCAGCGCCGTTGGTTGGCAAGTTCCACAATGCCGATATCGACATGGGGCCGCAGATGCCAACCGCACCTGAGAACCTGACCAATGCCGTGCAGAACAACTTTGAGTTCTGGGCAGACAATGCCGACCAGCTGAACGAGCGTTTCAACGCTTGGCTCGCTGGCTAATCTGACGGTTTAAGTCAATCACATGGTTTGGGGCGCGCAAGCCGCGCCCCATTCCTCATTCAACCGGCTCTGGTTCAACGGGCTTTGCGCGGCATCGTCACGGCCGGTTCAATGAGGAATGGTTTTGCCGAAGCTTTGGACGCTTTGGTTGGGGAGTTGTGCGTTCATGAGCGACGCCACCTTGGACATGCCTGTTGGCGGAACGGCACAGCGCGCGGGTAACGAACCCCTCGTTGCTGCTGACGGTACGCCGCTCAAGCAAAAGCTGGCGCAGACCACACGACGCATGAAACTGCGGGCGCTCATGCTCACCATGCCGCTGGTGCTGTTCGTGCTCATCGCCTTCGTCGCACCGATTGGCGACATGTTGTTTCGGTCTCTCTACAATCCAACTGGCTCCAATGTTGTGCCTGCTTTCGCCGAAGCCATTCAGCAATGGGATGGGCAGGACCTTCCATCGGAAGAGACGGTTAAAATATTCGTTGAGGACTTGGCGAAGGCGCGCAGAAGTCGCGAAATCGGGCGTACTGTTGGCAATCTGGCGACGCGATTGAACTATGAATTGCCGGGTTATCGCAGCCTGGTCACAAAGACCGCTCGGCGCGCGGCGCGGATCACGGAAGGCCCCTACAAGGAAGCTCTGTTTGCAATCGACAAGCGCTGGGAAGAGCGCATTGTCTGGACAACCCTTCAGCGCATCACCAAGGACTACACGCTCGCCTTCTATTTGGCGGCGACGGATCGAAAATACGACGCCGATGGCAGCATCGTGCAGGCGGATGAACTTTACCGCATCTACGTGCCCATTCTTTGGAAGACCATTTGGGTGTCTGCGCTGATCACTGCTCTTTGTTTCATTATCGCCTATCCGGTCTCCTATCTGCTCTCAACGCTGCCGTTGCGCATCTCCAATCTGTTGATGATTTTGGTCTTGCTGCCGTTTTGGACATCGTTGCTTGTGCGCACATCAGCGTGGATCGCGATGTTGCAGACGGAAGGGGTGGTCAACAACATCTTCGTCTATCTGGGGATCATCACGGATGAGTCGCGCATCCAGATGATTTACAATTTGCAGGGCACGATCATCGCCATGGTGCATATCCTGCTGCCCTTCATGATCCTACCGCTCTATTCCGTGATGAAAACCATCCCGCCAAGCTACATGCGCGCGGCGCGATCCATGGGAGCCAGCGGCACCTATGCTTTCATGCGGGTTTACTTCCCGCAGACTGTGCCGGGCATCGCGGCGGGAACCTTGCTCGTCTTTATCTTGGCGATTGGCTACTACATTACGCCGGCATTGGTTGGCGGCAATGATGGCCTGCTGATTTCCAATCTCATCGCTGACCATATCAAGAAAACGCTCAACTGGTCGCTTGGCGCAGCACTCGGCACCATCCTGCTGGTCGTCGTTCTCGTGTTTTACTGGCTCTACAACAAGCTGGTCGGCGTCGACAATCTGAAGTTCGGATAGGGCGATGAAGCTTTCCCAACGCATTCAAAGCAATGGCTTCTACGTTTTCGCAGCCGCGGTTGTGCTGTTTGCGCTGTACACTCGCTCATGGGCGGGAACGCTCGGTTTTGCGATCATTTTCGGTATTCCGCTTTTCGCCATGGGCGAACTCCCCCCTTACGCGACGCGCGCGCAGAAGATCGGGAAATACGCCTATCTGACGATCTGCACGATGATCTTCATTTTTCTCGTCCTGCCGATCCTTGTCATCATCCCGCTTTCCTTCAATGCGGAACCCTATTTCTCCTTCACGGACGGCATGCTGGCGCTCGACTCGGCAGCCTATTCGCTGCGGTGGTATGCCGATATCTTCCGCTTTGGCATGACGGCGCCGGACGCGATCGAAGGGTGGTGGGCCGATATGTGGGCCAACGCGACCTGGATTCGCGCCGCCAGAAATTCCTTCTTCATCGCGATAGTCTCAACCGCTCTGGCCACCGGGTTTGGCACCCTTGCGGCACTCGGCCTGTCGCGACCGGAAATGCCGTTTCGCACGGCCATCACGAGCCTGTTGATTTCGCCGATGATCGTGCCACTCGTGATCACAGCAACCGGCATGTTCTTCTTCTATGGCGGTACGATGCAGGGCATCATTCCCGGCTATGAGAATGGTCTCGCCAACACCTATCTTGGGCTCGTTCTGGCCCATGCGACGCTGGGCGTGCCCTTTGTCATCATAACCGTCACCGCGACGCTGACGGGTTTTGATCAGTCACTCATTCGCGCGAGCCAGGGCCTGGGTGCCAATGGCTGGACGACCTTCACCAAGGTGATCATGCCGCTCATCATTCCGGGCATGATCTCGGGCGCTCTCTTCGCCTTCATCACGTCGCTTGATGAAGTGGTGGCCGTGATTTTCCTCGCCGATGTCGATCAGCGCACCATTCCCCGCCAGATGTTCTCCGGCCTGCGCGAGCAGATCAGCCCGACGATTCTCGCCGTCGCGACCATTCTTGTGATCATGTCGATCCTGCTGCTGACCACGGTGGAACTGCTGCGCCGCCGTTCCGAAAGGTTGCGCGGACTCTCCCCTGGATAGGCTTGAAGCCTCAGCTTCGCGCGACCGGCTCGCTCCATTCGGCCAGCAATGCGTCATAGTCGCAGGCGCTCATATCGGTTTGCGGGATTTGTGGCACGTCGCCGTCGAACCGTGGGGCAGGGGCTGGCTGCATGACCCCATCGCTTTCACCGAACACGTTGCGAGCCGCATTGTGCGGATGCTGCGGCGCCTCTTCCATGGAAAGGATGGGCGCCACGCATGCGTCGCTGCCTTCGAATACCGTTGTCCAGTGATCGCGCGTTTCGCTCGCAATGCGCTCTGCGATCACCTCGCGAAGTTGCGGCCAGCTTGACGGATCCATGCGCCTTTCAAGCAGCGGATCGTCCAGTCCCAGCTTTGCGATCAACTCCTGCCAGAACGGTTCCTCAATTGCGCCGACAGCCATCCACTCGCCATCCTTGGTTTCATAGGTGCCATAGAAGGGCGCGCCGCCATCCAGCAGATTGCTGCTTCGACCGGCGGGCCAAAGACCCTGCGCTTTCAGGGAAAACGGCATGGCCATCAGCATGGCTGCGCCTTCTGCCATGGCTGCGTCGATCACCGTTCCTCTGCCGCTCAGCTTTGCTGGCAACAAAGCTGCCGCAATACCGAATGCCATCAGCATGCCGCCGCCACCAAAATCACCAACCAGATTGAGTGGCGGCACCGGGCCAGACGTCTTGGTTCCAATAGCGGCGAGCGCACCGGTTATCGCGATATAGTCGATGTCATGCCCGGCTCGCTCCGCCAAAGGTCCATCCTGGCCCCAGCCCGTCATGCGGCCATAAACGAGCGCAGGATTAACGGAATGACAGTCTTGCGGACCCAATCCGAGACGTTCCGTCACGCCGGGGCGGAAGCCCTCAACCAAAGCATCTGCCTTGGCGATAAGAGCCAAGGTTTTCGCAACATCGTTTGGCCTCTTCAGATCGAGTTCGACCTTGCGTCTGCCACGCAATAATATGTCCTTGTCCGACCGGCTGGTGCCGACATTGCGACCTCCCGGCTTTTCGATGCGGATGACGTCGGCGCCGTGATCAGCCAGCATCATCGCGGCAAACGGGCCGGGGCCGATCGAGGCGAGCTCGACGACCCGCACACCGCTCAACGGTTTGGACATTCAAAGCCTCCCGCGCCGCTCTTCTGATGGAGAGCAGCGAAAATGGTTGCGATAGCTTTGGGCAAAATAGCTGTGCGACGTAAAGCCGGTCGAAAGCGCCACATCGAGTATGGAGGCATTGGTGTGGCGCAACAGTTCGCGCGCTCGCTCCAGCCGAACGCTCATATAGTAGCGCCCGGGTGTCGAGTTGAGATGGCGCAGAAAGAGCCGTTCAACTTGCCGCAGAGACAGATCAACCCGCCGCGCCACTTCCAGCGCGGTCAGCGGTTCTTCAAGATTTTCCGCCATCAGCTCAACCGCGCGCTGAAGTTTTTCCGATTTGCCGCCGAGGTCTCGTTCCGGGCCGATGCGCTGACGATCCTGATTGGTTCGAATGCGCTCGTGCTGAAACTGGTTGGCCACCTCATTGGCGACCTGCGCACCAAAATCCTCGCCGATCAGATACAGCATCAAATCGATTGAGGTGGTTCCTCCGGCAGAGGTGTAGCGGTCGCGATCAACCTCAAACACATGGCCGGTGCAGTTCACCGCCGGAAAGGCTTCCTGGAAACTTGCCCGATTTTCCCAGTGAATGGTGCAATCATAACCGTTCAGGAGTCCCGCTTGCCCAAGAATGTGGCTGCCAATCGACAAAGCGCCCAATGCCCCTCCGCGGCGGGCTCGTTCGCGAAGCTTTCCAAGGAGGCGTGTCTGCCCCGGTACTTCGGTGCGATATCCAGCGCAAGCGAACAGGACATCACAGGAGAGCGGGTCTTCAAGCGATTGATTGACTTCAACCACCATGCCATTGGACGCTTCGACCGGTTCACCGTCGATAGAGACTAGGCTCCATTGATAATAGTCCGATCCGGTGAGTCTGTTGGCCGCACGCAGCGGATCAATCGCCGCCGCCAGACACAGCATTGAGAAAGCGTCGACAACCAAAAAAGCCAGATGGCGATGCGTCTTATCGAGATCGTTTCCGGCCATGGCTCTTGATCTCAAAACTGAGGAGGTTCACGCCCGGCGCTGCGATAGGCAGAGGTGAGGGTGTTGGCCATCAGCAAAGCGATGGTCATCGGTCCCACACCCCCGGGCACAGGCGTGATATGAGCTGCGTGCTGTGCCGCCTCATTGTAATCGACATCGCCCACGAGCCGCGTTTTGCCCTCGCCTCGTTCGGGTGCGTCTATGCGGTTGATGCCGACATCAATCACGGTCGCACCGGGGGCGATCCAGTCGCCCTTCACCATTTCCGGGCGTCCGACAGCTGCGACCACGATGTCGGCACCGCGAACGACATCGGCCAGGTCTTTAGTGCGGCTATGGGCAATCGTCACCGTGCAATTTGCGGCCAGCAAGAGGCTCGCCATCGGTTTGCCAACGATGTTGGAGCGACCGACAACAACCGCGTTTCTGCCGGAAAGATCATCTCCCAGAGCCCGGCGCAGCAGAATCATCGATCCGGCCGGCGTGCAGGGCACAAAGGCGTTCGATACATCGCCAACCGTCAGCATTCCGACATTGGTGAGGTGAAAACCATCAACATCCTTTGCTGGTGATATGATCTGGATCACCCGATTTTCATCGATGTGGGCGGGCAGGGGCAGTTGCACCAAGATGCCGTGAATCGAGGCGTCATCGTTGAGGGCGCATACATGGTCCAGCAAGTCTTCTTCGCTGGTCTGTGCGGGAAGCGTGTGCTGCACTGAATGGAAGCCGCATTCCTTGGCGCGCTTGCCCTTCGAGGCGACGTATACCTGGCTGGCGGGGTCTTCGCCGACGATGATCACCGCGAGACCCGGCGTAATGCCGGTTTCCGCGATCAGCAGGTCCGCGCTGCGCTTGACATTGGCCATCACCTCGTCAGCGACGGCTTTGCCATCAATTTTGGGATCGCTCATGTTTCGAGTCGTATTTTCTAAAACGCTTAATCCGTATCTGCGGCGAAATCACGCCAAAGCGCAAGCGAAATTTCGCTTGTGACTGACGCTAAACATATGGCGCTTGCAAAGCCCTGAAGGGCGCGCCACAAGGCCTCGTATGTCTCGATATTCCGCACTGGCCATTTTGCGCAACGCCTTTACCGGCAATCGCCATTGGACGCCGGCCTGGCGCAAGCCGCAGCCCAAGGCGCAATACGATGTCGTGATTATCGGTGGCGGCGGTCATGGTCTTTCTACGGCCTTCTATCTGGCCAGGGTGCACGGCATCGCCAACGTCGCGGTGGTCGAGAAGGGATATCTCGGCTCTGGCAACGTTGGCCGTAACACAACAATCGTCCGGTCGAACTATCGCCTGCCTCCGAACAGCGCCTTCTACGAAAAATCCATGGAATTGTGGCGCGGCCTCAGCCATGAACTGAACTACAATGTGATGTTTTCGCCGCGCGGTGTCATGAACCTGGCTCATACGCCGGGCCAGATGGATGCCTATGCAGAACGCGGAAATCAGATGCGTCTCATGGGTGTTCGGTCTGAATTGCTGGACCGTGGCCAGGTGGCGAAGCTCAATCCCGGCATGGATGTGTCGGGCTCTGCGCGCTTCCCGATTGAAGGGGCGCTCTTGCAACCGGATGCTGGCAATGCACGCCATGATGCTGTTGCCTGGGGCTATGCACGAGGGGCGGACCAGCTGGGTGTGGACCTGCTTGAGAACACTGAGGTTGTTGGCTTTCTCAAGGAGGGCGACACCATTGTCGGTGTGGAAGTGGAACGGGCAGGCGAACGCAGCGAAATCCGCGCTGGAAAAACCGGAGTTGCGGTGGCGGGGAGCACCAGCCGGGTGATGAAGCTCGCAGGCGTAGATCGTCTGCCGATTGAGTCAACAGTGTTGCAGGCTTTCGTGTCCGAAAGCATCAAGCCGATTCTCCCTTCGGTCACGACTTTTGGAGCCGGCCATCTTTACGTGTCGCAATCCGACAAGGGCGGTTTGGTCTTTGGCGGAAATATCGACTACTACAATTCCTATGCGCAGCGCGGCAATTTGCCGGTTTGGGAAGAGGTGATGAGTGAACTCGTCGCAATGTTCCCAAATTTCGCACGCTTGCGGCTTTTGCGCTCGTGGGGCGGCATCATGGATATGTCGATGGACGGGTCTCCCATCATCACCACAGGCCCGTTGCCTGGCATGTATCTCAATGCGGGCTGGTGTTATGGCGGGTTCAAGGCGACCCCGGCATCCGGCTGGTGTTTTGCGCACACCATTGCAAACGACAAGCCGCACGCGCTGAATTCGGCCTTCACGTTGGAGCGGTTCAAGCAAGGCCGACCCATTGATGAGTTGGGTGCGGGCCCGACACCGTGGTATCACTGATGCTGTTGACTTGCCCCTATTGCGGTCTGCGTGATCAATCCGAATTCACCTATCGTGGGGATGCGAATGCGCGTCGTCCGTCTTTCGCTGATGAAAGCATTGAGGCCCATGCGGCTTATGTTTTTGACCGCGAAAACCCGTCTGGATTGCATGAGGAGATCTGGAATCACACATCCGGTTGCCGCAACCACATAAAGGTAGTGCGCAATGTCACGACCCATGAGGTCGTTTCCTGCGAACCGGTCGGGCCCTTCGCCAAGGCATTGAAGCGGGGCCGAGCGACATGAGCGGGGTACGGCTCACTTTGCGACCCGGCGTCGGCACAAGCATCGATACCGACAAGACGCTGACCTTCAGCTTTGATGGCAAGTCTTATGAAGGGCATGTTGGCGACACACTCGCTTCCGCCTTGCTTGCCAATGGCGTCGACATTGTCGCGCGGTCATTCAAGTATCACCGCCCGCGCGGCATCTTTTCGGCTGGTTCTGAGGAACCGTCAGCCCTGGTCACATTGCGGTCCGGTGCGCGGCAAGAACCCAATATTCGGGCCACCGAGATCGAGCTTTACGAAGGTCTGGAGGCGCGTTCGCAAAACCGTTGGCCCTCGGCGAAGTTCGACCTGATGGCCATAAACCAGCTCCCGGGCAAGGCGTTTGCGGCAGGGTTTTATTACAAGACATTCATGGGCACGCCCGGCATGGGCACCAAGTTCTGGTGGTTTTGCGAGCAGTTCATCCGCAGGGCTGCCGGGCTGGGCAAACCGACGGTTGATCCCGACCCCGACCATTATGCTCGTATGAATGCCTATTGCGATGTCCTTGTCGTCGGCAGCGGCGCTGCTGGCATTGCCGCGGCCAAACGGGCGGCAAGTGCGGGTGCAAGGGTCATCCTTTGCGACGAAAGCGCGGAAGCTGGCGGCTCGCTGCGCAGTGCCTGCGAGTATCTCGATGGAGAGGCGGCGCAGGATTGGGTGAAGCGAGAGCTTGCTGCGCTTGCAGAACATGAGAATGTCCGTGTGCTGTCGCGTTGCACGGTACAAAGCATGTTTGACGGCGAAACCTATCTCGCCATCGAGCGTGTGGCCGACCACAAATTGCGACCTGCCCCGCATGAGCCACGTCAGCGAGCCTGGACGATCCGCACCACATCCGCCGTCATTGCCACGGGTGCGATAGAGCGTCCCATGGTTTTTGGTGGCAATGACAAGCCGGGCGTCATCTTGGCGGATGCGGCGCGTCGCTATGCCCGTGAGTTTGGCGTTTCGCCGGGTCGTTCCGTTGCGGTGTTCACCAACAACGATACGGGTTGGCTCGCCGCCCGCGATATGGCGCGATGCGGCGTCATCATAACCGCAATCATCGATACGCGCAGCGATGTGGGCGATGCAATTCGGGAAGCGGGTGCAGAAACGCGCGCAACCATACACACTGGGTCTGCCGTATTGCGGGCAAAGGGTTTTCAGACGCTGAGTGCCGTTGAGGTCGCCGACTTCAATGAAACAACGAACACCGTCGGTAGCAATCGTCAGATCGTCGCCTGCGATGCGCTGGCGGTTTCGGGCGGATGGTCGCCCGCCTTCCATCTCACCTCGCAACAGGGTGGCAAGCATCTCACCTCGCAACAGGGTGGCAAGCCGGTCTGGGACAGCGAATTGCAGGCCTTCCTGCCGGGAGAAGCGACATCGAACTGGCATGGTGCCGGAGCGATGGCGGGGAAATTCGGGCTGCGGCAGGCGTTTCGCTCCGGTGAGGAGGCTGCGGTTCTCGCCCTCGCCGATTGCGGTCTGGGCGAAGGAGAAAGCAGCGTCCCCGAAATTGAGGGTGACAGCATCGATTATGCGCCAGCACCGGTGTTTGAAGTCAGGTCAAAGCACAAGGCGTTCGTCGATCTGCAACATGATGTAACGGCCGACGATGTTCGGCTGGCGCATCGGGAAGGGTTCGTTTCTGTTGAGCATTTGAAACGCTACACAACGCTTGGCATGGCAACCGACCAGGGCAAGACGTCCAACGTCACCGGTCTTGCCATCATGGCGGAGGCCCGTGACCTGCCCATTCCCGAGGTTGGGACGACGCGGTTTCGCCCGCCCTACACCCCAGTTGCGTTAGGCGCAGTGGCTGGCGAAAAGTTTGGCCATCTCGCCGCTGAACGGCTCACCCCGATGCATGACTGGCACGTCGCCAACCGGGCCGGCATGTATGCCAATGGCCCCTGGTTGAGACCGGAAAGCTATAACGGTCCGGGCGAAACGGTTGAGCAGGCCTATATTCGCGAAGCCAGAGCCGTGCGGGAAAGCGTCGGCATTGTGGATGTCTCCACGCTCGGCAAGATCGATGTGCAGGGCCCGGATGCGGTGGAGTTTCTCAACCGGGTTTACTCCAATGGCTTTGCCAAGCTTCCTGTCGGCAAGGCGCGCTATGGCCTGATGCTGCGCGAGGACGGCTTTCTGTTCGACGATGGCACGACGTGGCGGCTTGACGAGCATCGGTTCTTGATGACGACCACCACTGCCGGTGCTGGGCGTGTCATGGAGCATCTGGAATATCATCGAGACGTGGTGTGGCCAGACCTGAAAGTTGCGCTGACCTCCGTTTCCGATGAATGGGCGGGGGTCGCGCTTGCCGGCCCGAAATCTCGAGCCGTTCTGGAAAACCTGTTTGGGGCCAAGCCCATATCCAATGACCAGTTGCCCTTTATGGGCGTGCGTGAACTTAAACTGGGCGGTATTGATGTGCTGATTGCCCGTCTCTCCTTTTCAGGAGAACTGGCTTACGAGTTGTATTGCGGAGCGCATTGCGGCCAGGGTTTGTGGGATGCGCTTATGGAAGCAGGAAGGCCTCATCGCATCACGCCATACGGCCTGGAAGCGCTCTCCACCCTGCGCATCGAGAAGGGTCACGTTGCCGGGCCTGAACTGAACGGGCGCACGACGCCGCATGATCTTGGCCTCTCTGGCATGGTGTCCACAAAGAAAAACTTCATCGGAAAGGCCTTATTGCAACGGGAGGCCTTGCAAAGCGAGGATCGGCTGCAACTCGTGGCCATCAAGTCAGTCGACGGTCAGCGCATTCGCGGTGGCAGCCATCTTGTTGCTGGCAACCGCGACGAGCCGGGTATCAGTCAGGGCCACACAACATCAACCTGCTTCTCGCCCGAACTGAATTGCTACGTATCGCTCGCCTTGTTGGAACGTGGAAAGATACGGCACGGCGAAAAGATGTTTGCCACCAACCCGGTGCGCAGCGCCCATGTCGCGGTGGAAGTTGTCAGCCCACATATGGTCGATCCCAAGGGGGAGCGGATGCATGGCTGATGCAATCGAGAAAGTCTCGCCGCTTCACGCCTTGGCAGAGCCAGGCCGTTTCGGAGACACAAGCGGAGAGCCGGGCGTCGGTCTGTCGGAACGCCTGTGTGACTCTCTCGTTCAGGTTCAAGCCTGGCCGGACTCGATTTCCGCGCTGAAGAAAGCGGTGAAATCCGTCACCGGCGCGTCCATCAAGCCGGGCAACGCCGTCGCCACGAAAGGCGATGTCGTCCTTATGTCGACCGGACCGGGACGTTGGCTTGTCGAGGACGAAACTGATGATCTGGAAGTGCGTCTGCGCAAGGCCATCGGCGCCGATATCGGCGCCGTGACGGCTCTCACGCATGCCAGAACGGTCGTTTCGATTTCCGGTGAGCGCTGCGAATGGGTGCTGGCATCCGGCATCGCGCTCGACTTCTCGGCGGATGCCTTTCCGGTCGGTACGGCTAAGCTCAGCCATCATCACGAGATCGGGCTGACCATTCACCGCACCGGCGATCAGGCTTTTGACCTTTATGTGGTCACCAGCATGGTGCGATCGTTCTGGGGCTGGATTGCGCGGGCCAGCGCCGAAGTTGGTTACACCGTCTCTTGACGCGCTTTCAAAGGGGCCACCGCAAGGCGTCACAGAGGGCTGGCGCCAGCATCGGAGCCGCAGACCATCTTGCGGAAACAACGGAAGAGCTCCGTTCCCATGCCATGGTCGTGGTGACTGAGATCGGCTGTCACCGCCTCACGCGCTGCCCATTCCTCTTCATCGACTAAGGCTTGCAAAGTGCCATTGCGGGCATCGAGACGCACGATATCGCCGTCGCGCAGTTTTGCGATGCCACCGCCATCAGCGGCTTCCGGAGTACAGTGAATGGCCGCCGGAACTTTGCCCGATGCGCCGGACATGCGCCCATCCGTGATGAGGGCAACCTTGTGGCCGCGATCCTGCAACACGCCGAGGGGCGATGCAAAACGATGCAGCTCCGGCATGCCGTTCGCCTTCGGTCCCTGGAAACGGCAGACCACGATCACATCGCGATCAAGCTCGCCCGCCTTAAAGGCGGCCTGAACGCTTTCCTGATCAGCAAACACCCGCACCGGTGCTTCGGTGACGTGAAACTGCTCTTTGACCGCCGAAATCTTGATGACGGCGCGACCAATATTGCCATCCAGCATGTGCAGGCCACCCTCCGTTGAGAAGGGTTTGGATACGGTTGCGAGGATCTTGTCGTTGGCCGCTTTTTTTGGCGCGTCGACCCAAACGACATCGTTGCCATCCAGCTTGGGCTCGCGAGCCATTGAGCCAAGGCCCTCGCCATTGACCGTTTTCACGTCCTCGTGCAGATGGCCTTCACGCACCATCTCGCCGATCAGATAGGGCAGGCCGCCCGCCGCATGGAAGTGGTTCACATCGGCCATTCCGTTTGGATAGACCCGCGCCAGCAATGGCGTGCATGCGGCCAGATCGGACATATCCTCAAGCGTGAGCACGATTCCGGCTGCCTTTGCGATGGCCACGAGATGCAGCACATGGTTGGTGGAACCGCCCGTCGCATGCAGGCCGATGACACCGTTGACGATCGCCTTCTCATCGATCACCTCACCAATGGGGGTGAATGCGTTTCCGCTCGCGGTGATTGCCAAAGCGCGCTTGGTGGCCTCTCGCGTGAGGGCGTCGCGCAAAGGCGTGTCAGGATTAATGAAACTCGCGCCCGGCAGATGAAGTCCCATGAATTCCATCAGCATCTGATTGGAATTGGCCGTTCCATAAAAGGTGCATGTGCCGGGTGAATGATAAGACGCGCTTTCTGATTTCAGCAACTCGTCGCGGCCAACCTTGCCTTCTGCGTAGAGCTGGCGAATGCGCACCTTCTCGTCATTGGGCTGCCCAGACGGCATCGGCCCGGCTGGCACAAAAATCGCGGGGAGATGCGAGAAGGTCAGCGCACCGATCATCAGGCCGGGCACGATTTTGTCACAAATGCCAAGATACAGCGCCGCGTCGAACATGTTGTGGGACAGACCCACCGCCGTCGCCATCGCGATGACATCGCGTGAAAACAGCGACAACTCCATGCCTTTATTGCCCTGTGTCACGCCATCACACATGGCGGGCACGCCGGACGCCACCTGGGCAACCGCTCCTGCATCCCGGGCAGCCTGTTTGATGATCGGCGGAAAGCGCTGATAAGGCTCATGCGCTGACAGCATGTCGTTGTAAGACGTGATGATTGCCAGATTGGGGACAACTTCACCGGCGAGCTTTTCCTTGTCGGAAGCGGGGCAGGCGGCAAAACCATGAGCGAGATTAGCGCAGGACAAGGAGCCGCGATGAGGCCCGCTTTCGGCAGCTGCCCGCATTCTGTCCAGATAGGGCTCGCGGGTTGGCTTGGAGCGTTCGATAATCCGTTCGGTCACATCAGTGATGGCGGCAATGGTCATATCTGTCTCCGTAGGGTCGTTCGCTGCCGCAAACCGCTGTCAAAGCGTCAGGTCACGGCGCCCAAAATACATGCAGTTTCACAGCTTCATCGCGAAGAAGAAGGGCGACGGGCATGGACTCTGGCTCGCGGACATCCATTGCCGCATCGAAGGTCTCACGTTTCTTGTCGCCCTCAATGTGCAGCGCAAGGAATCTGGCTTGGGCGACGGCGGGCATAGTGAGCGTGTAGCGTTTCTCGCCAGCACAGGGGGCCTCTAGCGCCATGACCCGTTCCAGGCAGTCCGGGTCGGTCACGGCCTCAAGCGTGTCGCCATTCGGAAACCACGACGCTGTGTGACCGTCGGTGCCCATGCCCAGAATGAGCACAGTGAACTGGTCAGGAAGTCCGGCAAGCGCCTGTGCATCTCGGATTGGGAGAAATTGCGCCTCCGCCGCAGCGTTTGTGAGAAGCGTTTGGCGCACCAACCGTTCATTGCTGCGCTCATGGTCGAGTGGCACATCGCGCTCGTCGACCAACGCAACCGTAACGTTTCTCCAGTCAAGCGCCAGAGTGGAGAGCCTCTCGAAGAAGAGACCCGGCGTCGAGCCGCCCGACACAGCGAGCGAGGCAACGCCTGTTTGCTCAAGTGACTGCCGCAACTTACCTGCAACGGTTGAGGTCAGTGCCGCAGCCAGCGACTCTCGGTCTTCAAAATTGTGAAACGCTTCGACTGCCATCAGTCACCATCATGCCAGGTTCGCCCATCCCGTTCGATCATGGCAACGGACTGGCTCGGCCCCCATGTTCCTGCCGTATATTTGCGGACAGGCTGGGACGTGTCGCTCCAGGCGTTGTAAATCGGGTCGATCCATTGCCACGCCGCTTCAACCTCGTCGCGGCGCATGAAAAGGGTTTGGTTCCCGCGGATTACATCAAGGAGCAGGCGCTCATAGGCTTCAGGCGTGCGTTCCTCGAATGCGTCGGCAAATGAGATATCAAGTGGCACATGTTTCAGGCGCATTCCGCCCGGTCCCGGATCCTTGATCATGATCCATTGCTTCACGCTCTCATCCGGTTGCAGGCGCAGCACCAGTCTGTTTGCAACGGTTTTCCCGGAAGATTCGCTGAAAAGCGCATGAGGGATTGGTTTGAACTGGATCACGATCTCCGACATCTTCATGGCCATGCGTTTTCCGGTTCGCATGTAGAAGGGCACGCCAGCCCAGCGCCAATTGCCAATTTCTGCCTTCAGCGCGACGAAAGTTTCGGTGTCGCTCTCCTCACCCAGCTCGTCGAGATAGCCATCCACTTTTCCGTCAGGACCGGCCCCGGCATTGTATTGTGCCCGCACCGTATTGGCATCGGCATTGTCGACCGAGATCGGCATGAGCGAGCGCAAAACCTTGAGTTTTTCATCGCGGATGGCGTCAGCGCTCCCGCTGGCGGGCGGTTCCATGGCAACGAGACACAGCAGTTGCAGCAGATGGTTCTGGATCATGTCGCGCAGAGCGCCGGCACGATCATAATAGCTTGCCCGATCCCCCACACCGACGGTCTCGGCGACCGTGATCTGCACATGATCGATATGTGCCGAGTTCCAAAGAGGCTCAAACAACGTGTTTGCGAAGCGAAGGGCGAGAAGGTTCTGGACGGTTTCCTTGCCCAGATAGTGATCAATGCGAAAGACTTGCTCTTCACCAAAGTGTTGTCCGATGGCGCGGTTCAGCTCTTGTGCGGTTGCAAGATCGCGCCCGAACGGCTTTTCGATCACCAGCCTCGCACGCTCATCAATCAGTCCGACGCTTTCCAGCCGCTCCGCGATATCGTCAAACAGAGCCGGGCCGACAGCGAGGTAGAAGGCTCTTATGCGCCCGTCATCGGCCTCGTCGAGCAGGGATTTGAGGCGGTGCCAGCCATCTTCCGCCGTGGCGTCGACAACCACGTAACACAGTCTTTGCAGAAATCGTTCAACACACTCCGTCTCCCGCTCCTCTTGTGGAACGAATTCCTCAAGTGCGGCGCGAGCGAAATGGCGATAGCTGGCATCATCATGCTGCGAACGGGCCGCCCCGATCAGCCGACACTCATCCGGCAATTGGCGATCGAGGTCGCGTTGGAACAGGGCAGGCAGGAGCTTGCGTTGTGCAAGGTCTCCTGTGCCCCCAAAAATGATGTAGTCGAACGGGTCGACGGGGATAATCTGTCGTGACATGGCGGTGATCTAATCGATTTAATTCAAGCTGTAAACGCGTCAGTTTTGCACTTCTATGACCTTGCGAAAGTAGACCCGATTGAAGCCATCCTCGCGGACCCGGTTTGTTTCGTGGAACCCAAGATGGGGATAGAGCGTGAGGTTACCCGTCATTTTTTCGTTGGTGTAAAGTTCAATAGCAGCCAATTCCTCGGATCGCGCCAGGACCTCCAAATGGCTGATGGCACGACGGGCGCAACCTTCGCCCTGTCTGCCAGGCAAAATGGCTATGCTTTCCAAAAAGATGTGATCGCGGCCTGTTTTCCAGACCATATAGCCAAAAGGGCCGGTCTCGTCCTCGAACACGTCGATGTTGGAACGATCAAGGCGCGCTTTGAAATCAAAGACCATCGGAGCCGGTTTGCGCCCGATGGCCTTTACATACTGCTCATAGGCTTCATGCGCGCAGCGCTCCAAAAAGGAGATGTCGCCGCGAATGGCTGGGCGGATGCGAAAGCATGCTGGCAAGATCGTCACCGTGCTTGCGGTTGATTGCCCCGCACAATAGCCTTTTCGAAGGCTTCAGAACATGTGCACTTTTGGGAGGATTGGATGCGACTTGAGGGGAAAACGGCCGTCATCACGGGCGCAGCGGGTGGATTTGGCGAGGGTATGGCCAAACGCTTCGCGCAGGAAGGCGCCAATGTGGTGATCGCCGATTTGAAGGGCGATGAGGCGCGGCGGGTCGCTGACGAAATCGGCGACAGGGCGGTCGCGATGGAAGTTGACGTGACGCGAGCGCAGGATAATCAGGCCATGGCGGCAGCTGCGATGTCGCATTTTGGCGCGCTTGATATCTTTGTCTTCAATGCCGGCTACACCCATCGCAACCAGCCGCTCCTGGACGTCGATGAGCAAAGCTTCGACCGCATTTGCGACGTCAACATGAAGGCATTGTTTCACGCATCCAAAGTGGTCATCCCTATTATGGACACGCAAGGTGGCGGCAACATTCTCGCCACGGCTTCAACGGCGGGTCTGAGGCCTCGCCCCGGCCTGTTATGGTACAATGCGTCGAAAGCCTGGGTCATCAATGCCTGCAAATGCATGGCGGTGGAACTCGCCCCCAAAAATATCCGCGTCAATGCGCTGTGCCCCGTGGCGGGGGAAACCGGCATGCTGGCTGATTTCATGGGGCAGGACACGCCGGAAGTGCGCGCAAAATTCCAGTCCGTCATCCCGCTTGGCCGGTTCTGCCAACCCCGTGATATGGCCAATGCCGCCTTGTATCTGGTGAGCGATGAAGCCGATTTCATCACCGGGGTCGCGCTTGAAGTGGACGGAGGGCGCTCCGTGTAATCGGCAGTTCTAACGCAACGCCTGGTCCAGATCGTCGATCAGCGCCTGGGCGCTTTCAATGCCCACGCTCAGGCGCAGCAAGGTGTCGGGCACTGTATCCTCAATCGTGTGGCGGTGCTCCACGAGGCTTTCAACGCCACCAAGCGATGTCGCGCGTTTGAACAGTTTTAGTCGTCCAACAGCGCGCAAAGCCGTCGCGCGGTCACCCTTCACGAGGAACGATAGGAGGCTGCCGAAACCGCCTTGCATCTGTCGGCATGCGATTTCATGGCCGGGGTCGCTATCAAGGCCGGGGTAAAGCACGCGGTCAACGGCATCATGGCTCTCAAGAAAGTGTGCCATCGCCAGCGCGTTTTCGCTCATGCGCTCCACACGCAAGGGCAGTGTGCGCATGCCACGGATCAGCAACCAGGCCTCAAACGACCCCATCACCGCACCGGCGGTGGCGCGGTCGGTGAGCACCCATTGCCAAAGCGGGCTGTTTTCATCCCCTGTTGCTAGAAATCCGGCCAGCACGTCGCTGTGGCCATTGATCGCCTTGGTTGCCGAATGCATCACGACATCAGCGCCATGATCCAGTGGTTGAGAAAGGATCGGTGTCGCTGCCGTGGAATCGACAATGAGCGACGCGCCCAGTCGTTCTGCAATGCTCGCGCAAACGGCGACATCAACCGACTTCAAATAGGGATTTGATGGCGTTTCGATCCAAAGCAGATCGGCTTCGAGGTCGGCGGTCGCTGTGTTGAGCGCGTCGAGGTTAGCACAATCGACTTCGATAAGATCGACTTGCCGTCGTACGCAAAACTCCCGAATGAACCGCGTTGCACCCCAATAGATGCCGGATTGCAGCACGATGCGTCCGCCATTCGGAACGCTGCGCACCAGCGTCGCCACCGCCGCCATGCCCGATGGTAGCAGAAGGCCGGCCTGCGCATGTTCGGCCTTGGCAAGAATGCTCTCAGCCAGGCGGTAGAGATCATTGTCATCGCGCGCATAGGTGTGGTCTGCGCTCATCAGATCGTAATTCTCATCGCGCACGAAAGTGGTCGCGCCCTGCAACGGGGGCACCACACCGCCGGTCGCGGCATCGATCGCGCCATCAGCCTGCGCAAACAGGGTTGCGAGATCGTCCACGTTGGATTTTGCCATAGTGTCAGGCTATCCGGTCATGGCTGGCGGCCCAACGCGTCAGATCGTTGAGAAAATCATGGCATTTGTGGATCTGCTCGATGGCGATGAACTCGTCAGGGATATGCGCCTGTTCAATTGAACCGGGGCCAAATACGACGGCAGGAATGCCGACTTCCTGAAAGCGCGATGCCTCTGTACCATAAGCCACTCGGCCCGAGCGGTTCTGCCCGATCATGTGACGCAACAGCGATTCCGCTGGAGATGATTCATCGGGCGCAAAAGGCGGCAGGTCATTGCGTTGCACATGCGATACCCCGGCCTGTGGTGAGATCGCTTTCAGGCCGGGTTCAACCTGCGTTTCAATGAAGTTGAAGATGTCAGCGACGATCGCATCCGTGTCTTCCCCGGGCACGCTGCGCAGACCCCATCCAAAACTGCATTCCGCCGGGATGATGTTGAAGGCCGTTCCGCCCGTTATCAACCCGCAATCCACGGTGGTATAGGGTGGCGAGAAGCCGCTTTCTCGATCGGCCTGTTCCTTCAGCCTTGCCTGGACCTCTTGCAGATAGGAGACGATTCTGGCCGCCGCAAAAATAGCATTTGCTCCGAGATCCGGCGCACTGGAATGGCCATCGACCCCGCGCACGGTGGTCGTGTAGCTGCGCCCGCCCTTATGGCCACCGACAATCTGCATCATGGTTGGCTCTCCAACGATCACCGCCAGTGGCTTGGGAAAATTGGCGCTCACATCTTCGACGAGATCGATAACACCCGTGCAGCCAACTTCCTCGTCATAGGAAAAGGCGAGATGGATCGGCACTTTCAGATCAGTCTTTGCCATCTGCGCGGCATGGGCAAAGGCGCAGGCAACAAACCCCTTCATGTCTGAGGTGCCGCGACCATAGAGCAGCCCGTCACGTTCCTCCATCACGAACGGGTCGGACGACCAGTCCTGGTTTTCAACCGGTACAACGTCTGTGTGCCCGGAAAGCACGATGCCTCCGCGGTCGGCAGGCCCGATTGTTGCCCACAGATTGGCCTTGGTTCCCTCCTCATTGTGGGTCAACCGGCTTTCCACGCCGATATCGGAAAGAGCGTTCGCCACCGACTCGATCAGGGCGAGATTGGAGTTGTGGGATACGGTATCGAAAGACACCAGATGCCCAAGCGCGTCGATACAGTCTTGGGCGGTTGGATTGGCGTTCAGCATGGAATCAATCGGTGGGTGTGGAGACAGGCAGCTTGAGGTGATGTCGTTGTGACACTACTTTCACGTTGGGGTCCAGCGTTAAGGGTTGTGCATTATGCGACAGGTCGTCATCAGCGGTACAGGTGTCTTCACGCCGCAAGAGGTGATCACCAATGCCGAATTGGTCGAAGCGTTCAACGCCTATGCCGATCGCCACAATGAGAATCATGCCGACGAGATTGCGGCTGGCGCCATTGAGCCCATGCAGCATTCCAGTGAAGAGTTTATCTTCAAGGCGTCCGGCATTGAGCGACGCCACGTGATGGACAAATCCGGCGTTCTGGACCCGGACCGAATGTATCCAAAACTCCGCAAGCGCAAAGACAGCGAGCTTGGTATCATGGCCGAGATGGCGCTGAAAGCAGCGCGAGAAGCGCTCGTCGCTGCTGGCAAAACGGGCGCTGATGTCGACGCGGTCATCTGCGCTGCCTCCAATCATGAACGAGCCTATCCTGCCATCGCAATCGAGATTCAGGAAGCGCTGGGCATTGACGGCTTCGGCTTTGACATGAACGTCGCCTGTTCATCGGCGACGTTCGGAATTCAAGCCGCAGCTGACATGATCCGCTCCGGCTCTGCCGACTGCATCCTCATGGTCAATCCCGAAATCTGTTCCGGCCATCTGGAGTGGCGCGACCGCGATTGTCACTTCATTTTTGGTGATGTGTGCACGGCGGTGGTTCTCGAGAAAAAGGACGCCGCGCAGGCAGAAGGTGCTTTCGAGATTGTCTCCACGCGTTGCTTGACGCAATTTTCGAACAATATCCGCAACAATAATGGATTTCTGCGCCGCTCCTTGCCTGCGGGGCTGAGTGATCAGCGCGATATGCAGTTCATGCAAAATGGTCGGCAGGTCTTCAAGGAGGTCGTCACCATCGTTTCGGACTTCGTTCTCGAACATTGCCGCGACGAAAACATCGAGGCGGACAAGTTGGACCGCATGTGGCTGCACCAAGCCAACAAGTCGATGAACGACTTCATTGGACGCAAGGTTCTTGGTCGTGCGCCGAAACCGGTGGAACAGCCAAACATTCTTCAAGAATACGCAAATACATCCTCCGCCGGGTCCATCATTGCGTTTGCCCAAAACAGCGCCGACATGCCGCCGGGGTCTCTCGGCATCATCTGCTCGTTCGGTGCCGGTTATTCGGTGGGCAACGTCATTGTGCGCAAGGCAGCCTGATCCAGCGAGCTGTTCGTGAGTGAGTATTCCTGATCGGCGGCAAGCCACCTTTTGAAGCCAATATGCGCTTTGGGCTGGTCGTACTGGCTCAGATGACAGTTGGGCCCTTTCTCCCGGCGTCAATGATGCGGCACCGTGATCGATGTGCTGGGCGCCGCAACGCGGCTGCTTCTACATTGAGTGCGCGAATGCGAAAAGGAGCGCGACAAAAGGGAAGAACAAGCCGACAAAATTGAATGCCACGCAATCACCCATCCATCGTTGACCATCAATGATCTGATCGAAGATGGCGGCGGGCAGGTTGAAGTAATGATCCGCTTGCAGCGCGATCTGCAACTGAGCGCCGCATCAAGCGACCCGAAAGTTGCCAAACAGCTTCCGCCCTTTCCGTAGCGGCGCCGGAGCTCGTCAGAACGGCCGTCAGCTATGAGGGTGACGAACAGGGCATTGACAACGAGCCGCATGCGGTGATCAACCTGACTTAAGATTGCCTTGCGCGGCAAGACACCGCATGCTGATGCCAGTGTTTGTCCTGTAGTTGCGTTCAGAGCCCTTTGAACTGGCTCAAGAATTTCGCGAGGTTGGGCCATGATTTTCGTTGCAAAAGACGCGTCAGGCGAAGAAATCCGCTATCGCGACACCAAACGCTACCTTTGGGTGCTGTCTTTCACTCCTCCGCTGATGCCGCTGATTGCCATCATCGGCTATTTCTGGTCCGGCGGGCAGGCGCTGTGGACCATCGCACCACTCGTCTATGCTTTCGCGCTTCTCCCGTTGCTGGACATGCTGGTGGGCAAGGATACCACCAATCCGCCTTCTGAAATCGTGGAGGCCATGTCGCAGGACAATTACTACCGCGTTCTGCTGCACCTTTCGGTGCCAATCTACTGGGCCGGATTCCTTGTGTCCGCCTGGTTCGTTGGAACTCAGGATCTACCCTGGTGGGGCGTTGTGGCGATCGCCCTTTCCGCCGCCGTCTCATCGGGCACCGGCATTACGATTGGGCATGAACTGGGCCACAAACAGTCGCGGTTCGACCAGTTCATGGCGATGTTGGCCAACGCGATAACCGGCTACGGTCATTTCTGCGTGGAGCACAATCGCGGGCATCACAGCGCCGTTGCGACGCCAGAAGATCCCGCCTCCGCCCGCTTTAATGAGAGCGTTTACGCATTTGCGGCGCGCGAAATTCCTGGCACATTGCGGCGCGGATGGGTGCACGAGCGTGAGCGCCTTGCGCGGCGCGGGTTGCCATTCTGGCATTGGCGCAACGAAACTCTGCAAGGCTATACCGTCACGTTGATGGCGGATGTGCTTCTTATTCTTGCGTTCGGTTGGATTATGATCCCTTTCCTGATCATCCATAACGGGGTGGGCTGGCTGATGCTCACCCAGGCCAATTATGTCGAGCATTACGGTCTGAAGCGGCGCAGGAAGGAAAATGGTCGCTACGAACCCTGCCAGCCACATCATTCATGGAACACCAATCACATTGTCTCGAACCTGATGCTGTTTCACCTGCAACGGCATAGCGACCATCATGCTAATCCGATGCGGCCCTATCAGGCCTTGCGTAACTTTGACGACCTGCCGCATCTGCCTTCGGGTTATCCCGGAAGCTTCGCGCTTGCGGCTTTTCCGCCGCTCTGGTTCCGCATCATGAACCCGAAGGTGCTTCACTGGGCGGATGGCGACATGGATCAGGTCAATACGGGTTGAGGTCGCCGGTTCATTGAGCGATCACATCCGGGAAGCTCGACAAGAATGCATCTTCAACAATGCGTTCTTCAACCAACCGGTTTCGAAGCGCCTCTGCCTCGCTGCGCGGTTGGTAGTGTCCGGCAACCACCCGAACCAGCGGGTCATTGGGACGTTTCTGCGTCACGCTGATCTTGGCCAGGGATTGGCTCTCATTGAGTTTCGCAGCGAAAGCGCGTGCTTTATCTTCATCTGTGAAAGCTCCGAGTTGAACAAAGACCATATCGGCAGCGGCCTTGTTGCCTGTAGCGGCCTGTTCGATCTGCTCGATCAAGGCTGTCTGCGTCTCAGATTGTGGTCGGCTGGCTCGGGTCACCTGAAAGCTGCGCACCGCCTGTGTGACGGCAGAATTGCCCTGTGGCGATTGTGAATCGCTGAGTTGCTCCTTCAGTGAAACAAGCAAGTCAGCCTCCGCCTCAGGTGCAGCCCGGGCCAGCGATCCGGCCACGGCTTCGGCCACCCTCGGATCTTCCATTTGATTGAGAATGCTGACCGCGTAGGAGCGCATGGTCGCATCACGATGTCCCGCCAAGTCTGCAAGACGCTGAAGCTGAACGTCGTCCATTGATTGGCCGATAGAATTTCGCAAGGACGGATCGGCATTCAGCATGTCCGAGGCGGCCACGAGCACGCCAAGCTGCGTGCGGTAATCGGAGCGCGAGGTCAGCGCCTGCATCATCTCGGGGATCGCTGCGGGTCCCCTCTGGGCCAGACCGGAGCGGGCGCTGCGCCTCACAAAGCTCGATTTCGACCGAAGCGCATCAAGAAGTTCGCCGGTCGATTGGTCGGCCGCGAATGCAACCATTGCAAAGACATCTCGCCAGGATGACTTTGGCGGTTCTGACAAGGATGCAACCGTGCACGGGCCTTCTTCTGCAATGACTTTCGTATCGTCATCTAGCAACCGCGCTCGCTGGCCCGCTTCTGCCAGGTGGTAGTTCCAGCTAACGGGTTCGCCTGTGCCCATCGCATCATGAACAGCTTCAGAGGGAATGCAGCCGAACATCATGGGATTGTCATCTCCAATCGCGATCTCGGCTTGAAAAGTCTTGGCTTTCACCTGATCCGGCAACACGATGAACTCGTGCGCTCGCGTGGTTTGGGCCCTATAAAACTCCTCCGTGTCGAACAAGGTCGCGGTCGCTTCCGGTGGGAGCTTTTTGAGCTGCACAATCGCGTAGTTGCTGCCGGAGGTGTGAGAAAGAAACCAGCCCAGTATAAGCCCGATGGCCGCGCCACCCGTGATCACCCAGGTGCGATACTGGATCATCGCCGCCGAGCCGAGCGCACCCAGAACGATGCCCAGTCCCATGACAAGAATGAGACGGCTCTCCGCCGCCGTGTAGAAGCCCAGCATCTTGGAACCGGCCATCAGGGAAAGCCCGATGACCAGGGATATGATCATGAAGGCATCGACGAGACGCCCCGGATTGTCATTTGGCGGGGGTGGCGGCCCTTGCATGTCCGCTGGCGACTGGCTGTCTGGTTTCACTGTCTGTGTCATGGCAACGCTCCCCTACCGCCGCGTCCCCTCTTGCGACCCGGGCGAGATGGGCGACGCCTTGGTGATCGTAACACATCCGAGCCGCTTCTTGCAGGGTCGACCGTCTGTACGACGGAGTCTGTGCAGATTCGCACACTGACTTCCGTCGAATCAAAGCCTGTCGAGCAGGGAATACCAGGTCAAAGCCAGCACCTTGAGCGGGTGTCGCAGCAGTTTGCCGCCGGGGAAGGCGGGAATCTTGAGGTCCAACAAGAGCTTGAGTTGCTCGCTTCCATCCAGCAGATGCTCCGCGAGCAGCCGACCTGCATAATTCGACATCATCACGCCGTGACCGGAAAACCCGCCTGCCGTCCACAAGCCGGGTTCCAATTCACGCACATAGGGCATGCGCGGCATGGTAATTGCGACACTGCCACCCCAGGCATGCGTGATCGCAACGTCGTGTAGATACGGGTAAATCTCGGTGATCTGCCTTCGGATCACCTTTTCGATGTCTTTGGGTGTGGCGGCACCATAGGCCTCTCTTCCGCCGAAAAGCAGGCGATTGTCCGCAGACTTTCGGAAATATCGAACGACGAAACGGCTGTCGTCGACAGCCTGCCCTCCGGGCAGCACCGGTGTGTCATCAGGCAGTGGCTCGGTCGCGCCGATGAAGCTTTGCAGGGGCAGTACATGCGCGGCGAGTTCATCTCGCAGGTCGCCATGATGCCCGTTCATCGCTAGCAGACACGCATTTGCCGATATCGTCCCATGCTTGGTCTTGATCCTGAATCTGGAACCGGATTTCGACGACCCTTCGATTGCCGTTGCCGCAGTCTGTTCATGCAGCTGGGCCCCGGCGTGATGTGCGGCAGAAGCCAGCCCGATAAGATATTTCATCGGGTGAATGTGGCCGGTTCCAACATCGTTGGTCCCGCCGAAATAGGCGCCGCTTCCCAGCGCTTCGGCCATGGCCTGCTGGTCGAGATAGGACATCTCATCATAGCCGAAACGCGTGGCAAGGGCCTCGACCTCACGCCTGCAATCATCTTCATATTTGGATTTGTGCACCGGGGTGAGCTGGCCCGGCGCAAAATCGCACGTAAAGTTATGTCGGTAGGCCGTTTGAAGCAGAGAGTGCTTTGCGTCTTCTGCCAGGTCCCAAAGCGCTTTGGCACGTTGGAAACCGAGTTCTTCTTCAAGTTCAAGAATGTCGGCGCGCTGGCCGCTGCCCATCTGTCCGCCATTGCGCCCTGACGCGCCATCGCCGATCCTGTGCGCCTCAAGCAGCACCACATTCGTTCCGCCTTCTGCCAAATGAAGAGCTGCGGACAATCCGCAAAAGCCGCCCCCGATGATGGCGACATCGCAGGATGTCTCTCCATCGAGCGGCGCATAGGTCGGGCGCTCGCCGCAACTGTCTTCGTACCAGGAGCGACCGGGCGAAATGGGGGATTGGTAATTTTCCTTAGACATTCAGCAACAGATATTCGCGTTCCCATGGTGAGATGACGCGCATAAAGGTTTCAAATTCCTCACGTTTCAGCGCCGCATAAATGCCGGTGAATTCTTCACCGAAAACACTCTTGAGAGCATCGTCACTTTCAAACAGAGCCAGGCCATCCAGCAAGCTGCGCGGCAGATCGTTACTGCCCTCATTGGCAGTATCGGAAACTGCGGAATCCGGCACCAGACCATGTTCAATGCCCAACAGGCCGCAGGCCAGTGAAGCCGCGAGAGCCAAATAGGGATTGGCGTCCGAGGAGGGGATACGATTTTCAACGCGACGGGCTTCAGGCCCTGAATGCGGAACGCGCAGGCCCGTCGTGCGATTGTCATAGCCCCAGCGCGTGTTCACCGGTGCTGATGTGTGGGTGGCAAGTCTGCGGTAGGAATTGACATATGGCGCCATCATCACGAGGGCCTTGGGAAGATAATGCTGCATGCCACCGATAAAGGCGCGAAAGTTCTCGCTTTCTGATCCATCCTGATTGGAGAAAATGTTGGCTCCGCTGTCCTTGTCTATAACGGATTGGTGGATATGCATGGCGGAACCAGGTTGCCCCTGAATCGGCTTGGCCATGAAGGTCGCGTACATGGAGTGTTTCAACGCGGCCTCACGAATGGTGCGTTTGAACAGAAATACCTGATCAGCAAGCTCCAGCGGCGGTCCGTGATTGAGGTTGATCTCAAGCTGGGCGGCGCCTTCCTCGTGAATTAGAGTTTCGATTTCCAAGCCCTGGGCCGACGAGTAGTCGTAAACATCGTCAATGAAATCATCGAATTCATTGACACCCGCGATGGAATAAGAGCTTCCCCCTGCAATTTGGCGACCGGATCGACCAATCGGCGGTTCGAGCGGAAAATCCGGGTCTTCATTGGTTTTGACGAGATAAAACTCGATCTCCGGGGCGACGACCGGCTGCCATCCCCGCTTGTCATAGGCATCGACCACGCGCCGCAACACATTGCGCGGTGTGTAGGGAACCACATCGCCGCTATGCGTCGCCATATCGCAGATCACTTGCGCGGTCGGATCGCTTTCCCACGGTACAGCCGACAGCGTCGAAAGATCAGCCATCAACCGCAAATCGCCGTCATGCGGTGGATAGTGAAACGTCTCATTTTCTTCCGGATAATCGCCGGAAATGGTCTGCATGAAGATAGAAGATGGCAAAGCGAGCGATGCTGCCGACAGAAACTTCGAGGATGGCATCATCTTGCCGCGTGCAACGCCCGCCATATCCGGCGTGATGCACTCGATGTCTTCAATACCGCGTGCAAGCAGCCATGACGCTGCTTCCTGCGTTGAAGTAACGCCACGAACTGCGTGACCGCCGTTCTTTTGAGGCGATGACGACGGAGGTGTGCGCGAACTGGAAGACATTGGGCGTTCCAAAGGAAAACTGTTGCTGCTGCGGTATCAGATCAGCGGCAACGGGAACAGCCATACCCAACGCTTGACGAGACGTTGGGGTTTGGAGGGCGGGTCTGCCACCATCACCTTATCTTAACAGTGTGGGTGTAGCGTCTGCGAAGGGTGACAGTCGTCACAAATAGCAATCAAGGGGATGGTATGGATAATGAAGCGCTGATGCGCCGCATTTACGCAACCACGGGCTCCAGAGCTTCCAGCAGCAACGCTTCCGCGGTTTCGGTGGCGGCTGTCCAGAGATACGCTCAGGCTGCTCCACAAAGTGCCGACCTCCAACCAGCTCCAAGACCTTCTGCTGAACATACGGGTCAAACATACGCTTCGACGTTTGATACTGAGGATGAGGCTGCGTCAAAGTTGCCCCTGTCGGCCGATGGTGCCGACATTCGCGCACGCGGCTTTGCCAATTTCGGCGGAGAGGAGGAAGAAAAGGGCGAGCGCAAAGATCCCTTTGAGCAATTGCGCCAGCAGACGTCACAGAAATTCGGCATCGACACCAAGAAAGCTGCGCCTCCACCACCACGGGCAGAGCCTCTGATCAGCTTCAGACCTCCGCAACAAAGCAACAACCGAGAAGTCCCCTTTTACAATCGTATGAAGCGCGACGAACGGCCTGAAGCTTTCGTCGTTTCCTGTAACGGCTCAATGGCCGTCGTGCAGGGTGACACGTCATGCGTTGACACACTGACCAAGCGGACCTGGGCCGTCGGTCGCATGCTGTCCATCACCGTGGGTGAAAACCGCGTCGTCGGATCCATCTGCGACATCGACTTGCCGAATGGCGAGTTCTCGCCAGAAGGGCACGCCATGCTGCGCTTTCAGGTGGAACTGCAGGGGGAACTCACCGAGTCTCCGGTGGATGGAATGCCGATATTCAGAAAAGGCATTTCTTCATATCCGGGTGTCGGAGCCGTGGTGCACCAAATTCGAGCTCAAGATCTGGCGGCCATCTACGCTGCCAGCGGGACGCTGAAAGCCCACATTGGCAGCGTGTCGCAGGATGAGTCGATTCCGGCCATCGTCGACATCGCAGAGATGCTATCGAAACACTTCGCAATTTTGGGCTCGACGGGCTCGGGAAAGTCAGCGTCGGTTTCGCTCTTGCTGCATGCTGCGCAGGAGTTTGTGCCAGACTTGCGCACAGTCATACTCGATCCTCACGACGAATATGCCCGCGCCTTTCCGGAGGCCAACATCATTGAGCAGTCTGAGTTCGATCTGCCGTTCTGGATGTTGCAACTGGAGGAATATGTTGAAGTCCTGTTCCGCGGGAAGCCGGTGGTCGTTGAAGAAGTGGACATTCTGCGCGAATTTATCCCCGAAGCGAAAGTCAAGTTTCATGGTGGCGATGAGCGCATAAGCCTGCGTTCACGTGCGACAACCAACTCCTTCACCGCCGACACCGCTGTGCCATACAGGATCGGCGATGTGCTGGCATTGATCGATGAAGAACTCGGAATGCTGGAATCGAATTTCCGCAAACCCACTTTGAAAACGTTGCGTGCACGGATCGTCGCCCATTGCAACGACAAGCGCTATGCGTTCATGTTCCGCCATTCGACAATTTCTGATATCGCCGACAGCATCGTTTCAAAGCTTTTCTGCTTCGGAAACTCACCTAATTCATTGATAACACTTGTTAAAATGGCCGGAATGCCGGGCGAAGTTGTCGATGCCGTTGCTTCGGTTCTTTGCCGCTTGTCGTTCGACCTTGCGGTGGCAGCGCAGGGCAATCTGAAGGTGCTGGTCGTTTGCGAGGAGGCACATCGCTACATTCCGACCCACAAGGGCGGGTTTGAGCCGACCCGTCGCGCAATCTCTCGCATCGCAAAAGAGGGCCGCAAATACGGTGCTTTTCTAGCGATCGTGTCGCAGCGGCCTTCCGAGCTAGACGCGACGATTTTGTCGCAATGCTCGACTGTGTTCGCCCTTCGGCTGACCAATGATTTCGATCAGGACATCATTCGCGGCGCCATCTCGGCCTCGTCGGCCAGTGCAGTGAAATTCCTCTCGTCGCTGGCCAATCGAGAAGCCATTGCCTTTGGTGAAGGTATGTCCACGCCTATGCGATTACGCTTCCGCAAACTGCCGGACGCCTGGCTTCCCGGTGCCGATGTGGATGTCTTCCGCAATTCAAACGCCATCGATACAGCCCGAAAGGGCAGCGATCTTATCAAACGCTGGCGCGGGCGCGACGCTTAAGCTGGATCGCCTTTGTCGATGCAGGACTTGTCGACCCTGACCGCAACAAGCCGCTTGCATTCGATTGTTGATCGGTTGCACATTGAACTCCAGCGGTCCCTGAATTTAGGGTGGGGCCGGTTCAACATACAAGGGGTTCACATGCGTTTTGCAATCAAACTTGCCGCCGTTGCGGTGGCTGTCTCGGCTATGGCGGGCAGCGCTTTTTCAATGGACAAGGTTCGCATCGGCACGGAGGGCGCTTACCCTCCCTTCAACTTTAAAGATGCATCGGGTGAGCTGAAGGGTTTCGACATTGACATTGCCAATGCACTTTGCGAGGAAATGAAAGTGGAATGCACCTTCGTGGCGCAGGATTGGGATGGCATCATCCCTGCGCTTCTGGCCAACAAATATGATGCGATCATCGCATCTATGTCGATCACCGAAGAACGTAAGAAGACAGTCGATTTTTCCGACAAATACTACTCCACACCACCGGCCTTGATCGCGCCGAAGGACACTGATCTGATCGAAACCACGCCCGCCGCGCTTGAAGGTAAGACGATCGGCACCCAGTCCTCCACCACGCATGCGACCTTCCTGGAGGACAAATATACCGGCTCGACCATCAAGCTTTACCCGACGCAGGATGAGGCCAATGCAGACCTTGCGGCCGGTCGTCTCGATGCTGTGGCGGCTGATTCTGTGGTGCTCGGCGAATATCTGAAGACTGAAGCCGGAAGCGGCGCCAAGATGGTTGGGATGATGGAAAATGATCCCAAATATTTTGGCGATGGTGCCGGCATTGCGGTGCGCAAGGGCGAGGATGAGCTTCGCGAGAAGTTCAACGCCGCCATTGCCGCGATCCTTGCCAACGGCAAATACAAAGAGATCAACGACAAATATTTCGACTTCTCCGTCTATTGATCACAGTTTGACGGGCCGGGTGGCGATCTAAGCCATCCGGCCCGCAACTTCGCGCGGGCAGTCAACGGACGCACCGTCTGACTTGACCACGCGCCGAAACTGACAATGGCAGAGAGCCTGGCCCTTTTATCCTTCGGTGAGACCGGCTGGGGCGATGAACTCGCCGCAGGCGCATGGCTCACAATCAGGCTTGCGCTGGCGACGCTGCCATTCGGCCTTGTGCTTGGCTTTCTGATCGCGCTGGCCAAGGTTTCCGGCGAACCGGCGCTGCGCCGCGGGGCCAACATCTACACCACTATTTTTCGTGGCGTGCCGGAATTGTTGACGCTGTTCATCGTCTATTATGGTGGTCAGATCGCGCTGCAAGCCTTCATCGGACTTTTTACCGATACCTATGTCGAGGTTTCGGGCTTTGTCGCGGGCATGATCGCGCTGGCGCTGGTTTTTTCCGCCTTTTCCAGCGAAGTCTTCGTCGCGGCGCTCAAGGCCATTCCCAAAGGGCAGGGCGAGGCGGCCTGGGCGCTCGGCATGTCGCGCCGCGCGACGTTGCAAAGCGTGATCCTGCCGCAGCTCATCCGCCTTGCCTTGCCGGGCCTTTCCAATCTCTGGCTGATCCTGCTGAAAGAAACGGCGCTTGTTTCCGTCATCGCGTTGGATGATCTGTTGCGGCGCACCTCCGTTGCGGTTGGCAACACGAAAGAGCCGTTTCTGTTCTACATGGTGGCCTGCCTCATTTATCTGGCTTTCTCGCTGATCTCCGCCTTCGGCCTTGGCAAGGTGGAACGCTGGACCCGGCGCGGGGAGGCACGCTGATGCGCACGGCCTATGTGAGCGAGCGCATGTTGAAGCCGCAGCCCGCACCTCTCCAGAAAGCGCGCGGCTGGGGCGCTGCGCGCATTGGCGGCACGCTCGGCACGGCTTTCTGGGCGCTGATCGGCCTCGCCATCCTGGTGAATTTCATCATCGGCTATGATCACGATTTCGTCGCCCGCTATGCGCCGCGCATGCTGGGCGGCTTGTGGACGACGGTGTGGATCGTGGCCGTATCGCTGGTGCTGGGCGCGTTGCTGTCCATGCTCATCACGGCGGCTCGGCTGTCGCAAAACAGGGCGGTCGCCGGCATCGGTTTCGCCTATGTGACGTTCTTTCGTGGCACGCCGCTTCTGGCGCAGGTCTTTCTGGTCTATTACGGGTCGGGCGAATTCCGCGCCTTCTTTGAAGCCATCGGCCTGTGGTGGTTCTTCCGCGAGGCGATTTACTGCGCTTTGTTCACCTTCACGCTCAACACCGCCGCCTATCAAGCCGAAATCTATCGCGGGGCAATCCAGTCCGTGCCCGATACGCAGCGCGAGGCTGGCTGGGCGCTCGGGCTTCCGCGCAAGGTGATCTTCCGCCAGATCATCGCACCGCAGGCAATGACGATTGCGCTGCGCCCGCTCGGCAATGAGATCATCATCATGATCAAGGGCTCGGCGATTGCCAGCGTCATCACCGTGTTTGACCTGATGGGCGAAACGCGTCTGGCCTTCTCCCGCAGCTTTGATTTTCAGGTCTATCTGTGGGCGGCGCTGATGTATCTGGCGCTGGTGGAAACCCTGCGCCGCATCTGGGACGCATTAGAGACGCGCCTGACCCACCATTTGGAGAGGTGAGGAAACTTGCCCACCCGCCCGGCACGCCGCTACGCTGGCCCGGCATGTCTGAACCAAGGAACAGCCGGTCTTGAAGCTTGACGATCTGATTGAAACGGCACAGGCGTCCGGCGGGTCGGAAATGGCCAATGCCCAGCTTTTTATCGAACGGCTGACCGATGCACTTGGCCTGCCGCAGCCGAACTTTGCCGGTGAGGAAAACCAGTACAACGACTACGTTTTCGAGCGCCGCGTCGATTTCAAACATCCTGACGGTTCCACGACCAGCGGCCGTATCGACTGCTACAAGCGCGACTGCTTCATTCTGGAAGCCAAGCAGTCAGCCAAGCGCAAGACAACCAACCCGAACCAACTGGAAATGCTCGGCGAAGACGCCCGACAGCAAAAATCCGGCCACGCCAAACGCGGCACCAAGCAGTGGGACGTGGTGATGCGAGCCGCGCGGAAGCAGGCGGAAGACTATGCCAAGGCCTTGCCGGTAGAACACGGTTACCCGCCCTTCCTGCTGGTGGTCGATGTCGGCAATGTCATTGAGGTCTTTGCCGACTTCTCCGGACAGGGAAAGAACTACGCGCATTTCCCCGACCGCAAGAGCTTCCGCATTGCGATGGAGGATTTGCGCGAGGCCGACATTCAGGAGCGGCTCACCAAGATCTGGACCGACCCGCAATCGCTCAACCCCGCCGCCATCTCCGCCAAGGTGACACGCGACATCGCGGCGCGGCTGGCGAAGATCGCCAAGCGTCTGGAAGGAAAGCACGACCCGCGTGACGTCGCCGAGTTCCTGATGCGTTGCTTGTTCACGATGTTCGCGGAGGATGTCGGCCTGCTGCCGAAAGCGTCATTCGCCGATCTGCTCGAAGAGCTGCATAAGAAGCCGGACACCTTCGTGCCACAGCTCGAGCATCTGTGGAAAACGATGGATGAGGGCGGGTTCGAACCGCGCATGGGTATCGCGGTGAAGCGCTTCAACGGCTTGCTGTTCAAAACTCGCAAGGCGCTACCGCTCGATGCCGATGGCATCCACGAATTGTGGGTCGCGGCGAAGCAGGACTGGCGCGATGTCGAACCGGCGATCTTCGGCACGCTGCTGGAACGCGCGCTCGACCCGCGCGAGCGCTCCAAGCTCGGCGCGCATTACACGCCGCGCGCCTATGTTGAGCGGCTGGTCATTCCGACTATCATCGAGCCGCTACGTGAGGATTGGGAGGATGTGCAGGCGCGCGCCGCCGAATTGCGGGAGGCGGGCAAGATGAAAGACGCGATCAAGGCCGTGAAGGCGTTTCACCACACGCTCTGCATCACCCGCGTGCTCGACCCGGCCTGCGGCACGGGCAATTTTCTATACGTCTCGCTGGAACTGATGAAGCGACTGGAAGGCGATGTGCTCGACGCGCTTGACGCGCTCGGTGAGGACGCGCCGAAATTCGCGATGGAAGGCGAAACGGTCGGTCCACGCCAGTTCTACGGCCTCGAAATCAACCCTCGCGCCGAGCCGATTGCCGATCTTGTGCTGTGGATCGGCTATCTGAAATGGCAGTTGAAAACGGTAGGAGCGGAGTCGATCACCGAGCCGGTGCTGGACGCCTATGGGACGATCAAGAAGCGGGACGCCATTCTGGCTTACGACAAGCAGGAGATGCTGCGGGACGAGAATGGCAAGCCGCTTTCGCGGTGGGACGGCGTAACGAAAAAGCTGCATCCGATCACCGGCGAGGAAATTCCCGACCCTGATGCCACGCTGCCGCTTTATTCATACTCAAACCCACGTCCGGCAAAGTGGCCGGAAGTGGAATTTATCGTCGGTAATCCGCCCTTTATTGGCGGCAAAGATATGCGCGCGGAGCTTGGCGACGGCTATGCGGAAGCCTGCTGGAAAGCGCGCAAGCACATGCCGGGTGGCGCCGATTTCGTGATGCATTTCTGGGATGAAGCGGCGGTGCGGCTGGCGCGAAAAGTCACCAAGAAAGAGCCGAACCCGCTGCGTCGCTTCGGTTTCATCACCACCAATTCCATCACCCAGACCTTCTCGCGCCGCGTAGTGGAGAAAGCGCTGTCTGGCAAGCAGCCCGTCAGCCTCGTCTTTGCCGTGCCGGACCATCCCTGGCTGAAGGCCAGCGACAAGGCCGCCGTGCGCATCGCCATGACGGTGGTGGAGAAGGGCGAGCATGACGGTGTGCTTGGCACTGTGGCGAAGGAGGAAGGGCTGAACACCGACACGCCGGAGGTGCGGCTGGACCGGCGGGAAGGGAAGGTCACGGCGAAGCTGACGCTTGGGGCTGATTTGTCGAAGGTGGAGCCGCTGCTGGCGAATGAGGAAATCTCAAGCGCAGGCGTAAAGCTTCACGGCGCTGGATTTATCGTGGACCCCAACAAAGCTAAGGTACTCGGATACGGGATCGATCCAGAAGTGTCCGATGTAATCTATGAATACCGAAATGGCCGCGATATCACTCAGAGGCCAAGAGGCGTGAAGGTCATCGATCTTTTTGGCTTGAAACCAGAGCAGGTGTCGCGAAAATACCCAGCAATTCATCAGCACGTTCTCGATCATGTGAAACCAGAACGCGATCAGAACAATCGCAAGAGTTATCGCGAAAATTGGTGGGTGTTTGGTGAACCCCGAGCCGAGATGCGGCCCGCATTGGAGACCTTACCCCGCTACATCACGACTGTCGAAACTTCCAAGCATCGCTTCTTTCAGTTTCTCGATGCCAGCATCAGGCCTGACAACAGGTTAGTGAATATTGGGGTTGAGAGAGCAGACCTTCTGACGATACTTACATCTCGTCCGCACGTTCAATGGACATTATCTGTCGGCGGTGTGTTGGAAGACCGACCAATTTATACAAAGACTTCCACCTTCGACCCCTTCCCCTTCCCCGCCTGCCTGACCGACGACTCCAACCCCGATCTCCGCGACGGCCTCGCGGAGCTCGGCGAGCGGCTGGATGCGCATCGCAAGGACCGGCTGGAGCGTCATGAGTTTCTGACCATGACGGGCATGTACAATGTGCTGGAGCGGGTGCGGGAACTGGAGTGGGTGGGGCGGCAAACTCCCGCCTACCCCTTGAGGGGAGGCCGCAGAAGCGAAGCTGATGCGGGTGGGGGTGCCGAACTGGCTGCAAACACTGAAGGCGACGCTGACTGCGATACCCCCAACCGAAACGGCAGTGCCGTTTCTCAGGGTCGAGCCACGGGCCTCGACCCGTCCTCTGGACCCCCACAAGGGGGAGGCGGGGAGAGTGCTGAGGGTTCTCAGCAAGAACCGCTGATCCCGCCGCTCACCGACAAGGAACGCGACATCTACGAGGCCGGGCTGATCGGAGTTCTGAAGGAAATCCATGACGAGATCGATCGGGCCACCTTTGAAGCCTATGGTTGGGGAGACCTTGGCGCGCGGTTGGTGGGCCGGCCGGGGGCGACAATGCCTTCGCCGCACAAAAGCGAAGACCAGGAACAGGCGGAGGAAGAATTGCTGGCGCGGCTCGTCGCGCTCAATATCGAACGCCGCGAGGAGGAGAAACGCGGCCATGTGCGCTGGCTGCGGCCAGACTATCAGATCCCCAAACTCGGCCACAAGGTGACGGGCGAGGAACAGGCCGAAGCCGATCTCGCTATCGTCTCCGCCGCCGAGCAGCCAAAATGGCCGAAGGACGGGCTCGACCAGATCAGGCTGGTGAAAGACGTGCTGGCGAAGGCGCCCGAGCCCGCCATAGCTTTCGAGATTTCCGCGTCCTTTGCGGGCAACAACAGCGCGGCGCGCAAGAAACGGGTCGCGGCTGTGCTTGAAACATTGGTAGCCACCGGCGCGGCGCGCACCGGGCAGATAGAGGGAGAAGTGCGCTATTTTGTGCCGCGCTGACGGCAAAAAACCGCCCGGTTTTCCGGGCGGCTTGTAGTCTTCGGCGGGTGGTGGCGGTTGGGAGGAGGTGCCGACCCGCCAGCCAAAGCGATGAAGGTGTTCTGTTCGGGGAGTTCAGCCCTGCTGCCGTCAGGCGAATTGATTCATCGTGTTGTCTTCGCCAGCCGCTTTCAGCGCAGCGTCTCCGGCGAAATATTCCTTGTGGTCGTCGCCCATGTCGGAACCGGCCATGTTCTGGTGCTTCACGCAGGCAATGCCCTGGCGAATTTCCTGACGCTGGACCCCAGCGACGTAACCAAGCATCGCCTGGTCGCCGAAATATTCCTTGGCGAGATTGTCGGTCGACAAAGCAGCCGTGTGATAGGTCGGCAGCGTGATGAGGTGGTGGAAAATCCCGGCCCGGGCCGAACCGTCGCGCTGGAAGGTGCGGATTTTCTCGTCAGCCTCGGCGGCAAGTTCCGTGTCGTCATATTGCACGCCCATAAGCTGGTCGCGCTCATAGCCGGTGAGGTCGCGGCCTTCCGCTTCCCAGGCATCATAGACCTGCTGGCGGAAATTCAGCGTCCAGTTGAAGCTCGGCGAATTGTTGTAGACGAGCTTGGCATTGGGGTGCACTTCGCGAACCCGGTCCACCATGGATGCGATTTGCTCGACATGCGGCTTCTCGGTCTCGATCCACAGCAGGTCAGCACCGTTTTCCAGCGATGCGATACAGTCCATGACAACGCGGTCAGCGCCCGTGCCTTCGCGGAACTGGAACAGGTTCGACGGCAGACGCTTGGGGCGCAGCAATTTGCCGTCGCGCTTGATGACGACATCATTGGTGCCGAGGTCGTCTGCCGAAATCTCCTCGCAGTCGAGGAAGGAATTGTACTGGTCGCCCAGATCGCCCGGCTCGTGGCTCACAGCGATCTGCTTGGTGAGACCGGCGCCGAGGGAATCGGTGCGTGTGACGATGACACCGTCATCCACGCCCAGTTCCAGGAAGGCGTAGCGACAGGCGCGGATTTTGGCGATGAAATCCTCATGCGGAACGGTCACCTTGCCGTCCTGGTGGCCGCACTGCTTTTCATCCGACACCTGGTTTTCGATTTGCAGCGCGCAGGCACCGGCTTCTATCATCTTCTTGGCGAGCAGATAGGTCGCTTCCGCATTGCCGAAACCGGCATCGATATCGGCGATGATCGGCACGACATGGGTTTCGTAATTGTCGATGTCGCGCTCGATGCGCTTGGCTTCCAGCTCGTTTCCGGCGGCGCGGGCCTTGTCGAGGTCGCGGAACATGCCGCCAAGCTCGCGGGCATCGGCCTGTTTCAGGAAGGTGTATAGCTCTTCGATCAGCGCCGGCACGGAGGTTTTCTCATGCATGGACTGGTCGGGCAGGGGGCCGAACTCAGAGCGCAGGGCGGCGACCATCCAGCCGGAAAGATAAAGGTAGCGGCCCTTTGTGCTGCCAAAATGCTTTTTGATGGAGATCAGCTTCTGCTGGCCAATGAAGCCGTGCCAGCACCCCAGCGATTGGGTGTAATCGGCCGGGTCAGCGTCATAGGCGGCCATGTCGCGGCGCATCACACCGGCGGTGTATTTGGCGATGTCGAGGCCGGTGTTGAAGCGATTTTGCAGGCGCATGCGGGCGACGGATTCACCGTCGATACCGCTCCAGGGCGTCCCGTTTTTCTCAATCAGGCCCTTAGCCTGCGCAATTTGTTGTGTGTAGGTCATTGTCTTCCCCTCTCAGGATCAGCGCGCCCGCGCATTGAGGTCTACGTCGCGCCGGGCGGCTTCACATATCGTTGGTTTGGTGTGGTTGGCCCGTGATCGGCTGCTTCGACCGATCGCGCTGTTGGTTCGATTGCGGCCTTGGTAGCGTCAGCCCTTGACGATCACGGGCACCATCATGTCACCCCAGTTGCCGTTGCCGCCGTGATGGCGGGCGGAGCGCACCAGTTCGACGGAAACGCCCGCATCAACGGCCTTCATGACGGCATGGTTGAGGCGGTGAAGATCATTGGCCAATTGACGGATCGCCATTTCCTGATCGCCGGATACGGCCGACTCACGCTCGTTGGAAATGTCAGCAGCGCGCTGCTTGGCTTTCTTGATGGGGGTGACGGTCTCGGTCATGGCTAAGCCCTTTCCTTGGAGCGGCCCCGCGCGATGCAAAGCCTGTTGATTTTGTCACAATGGCCTTAAAATGGCCTGTGTGACTGTTGGTGAGGGGACAATTAACACGTCATCCGCCTTGCGTGCGGGCAAATCATGCCGGAATTGCCCGAATTAGTGTTGTTTTGTCAAAGAATGAGGCGTATGCGTTTGTAAAATTGTCACATTTGTAAAAATCTGGACATGGCTGATGCCAAGATCTTCGCCGGGCCACGCATTCGCCGATTGCGCATGGAACGCGGCCTAACTCAGACAGCCATGGCGGAAGAACTTGCCATTTCGCCAAGCTACCTCAATCTGATTGAGCGCAATCAACGGCCACTCACCGCGCAACTCGTGCTCAAACTGGTCTCGACCTACGAGATCGATGTCGCTGCGCTTCAGCCATCGGGGGAGGGTGGCTCGGTTGCAGCGCTCAAAGAAGTGTTTGTCGACCCGCTGCTTTCGGGTGAACTTCCTGGCGACACGGAGCTTCTGGAAATTTCCGAAGGCGCACCAAATGCCGCCATTGGGATCGTCAAGCTCTATCGCGCCTATCGTGAACAGCAGGAGCGTTTGTCCGACCTGTCGCGGCTCATGGGTGAGGGCGGTATGGTGTCTGGTTCGTCTTCGCCCGGTGAAACCAACAGGCTGCCGCTTGACGTGGTGCGTTCAGCGCTTGAGGCGCAGCCCTGGTGCTTTCCGGCGCTGGAGAATGCGGCAGCGCGGGTCGCTTCGGCTTTGGATGGTCAGCGCGGAAAGATGGCGGCGCTCTGTCATTTGCTGCGCGCGGATCACGGTATTTCGGTTCAGGTTTTGCCGGTCGAAACAATGCCGGTTTGGCGCAAACGGTTTGACCGTCATTCCAATCGCCTGCTTGTATCGGAACGGCTGCCGAGAACGGAACGGGCGGAGCTTCTGGCGCAAGAACTGATCCTGAGGCGCGAATCCAGTATCGTCGATGAGGAAGTCGATCTATTGTCGATAGAGGGGGATGAAGCGCGGCGCCTCGCTCGTATGGAACTGGCGCGCTATGCCGCGCTGGCGGTGCTCATGCCCTATGAGCGCATGCTGCGTACGGCGGAGCGCGTGCATTATGATCCGATGATTCTGGCGGGGCGGTTTGAGACGAATTTCGCTCAGGTCGCGCATCGCCTTGTGTCATTGCAGGACAAAAGCGCGGGCCGACGCGCCGGGCTGCCCTTTTTCGCCATGGAAGTCGACCAGTCCGGCACGATCATGCGGCGCGTGGGCGCGAAGGGATTTCCGTTGTCCCGTTTCGGAGGTCACTGCCCGAAACTCGCCGTGCATGCGGTTTTCGCAAGGCCCGATGAGGTGGTTGCCGAGCGCGTCGCGAACCCGGACGGTGATGTCTATCTGACAATGGCGCGAACGGTTGATGGGCCGTTGGCGGGAGCGGGGGAGAGACCGCGCCGCATGGCCGTTTTGTTGGGTATTGAAGATACGCATGCGCGGGAAGTCTTGCAGGCAGCTTCCGGCGCTTCGAAGCGTGGGGCCATCATAGCTTCCGGCGATGTGCATACGAGGATGATTTCGCATGCCAGGCTGTTGCCCGACCCGCAACTGCAAAGCCCGATTGCGATCGGACCGGCCTGCCGGCTGTGTGAACGACAAGACTGTGTGGCCCGCTCTGCCCCGCCCATCACACGCCCGCTGGGTCTTGATGATCTCGTGCAGGGCTTCGGCGCCTACGGTCTTACCTGAACGTTAAGAGTGTTCGGGCATAATGTCGTCATGTTCGTCGCAGACACCAGACAATGCGTTGAGATGAGCCATTGCTTGAGACGGGCAAGGCCTGACATAACGCCTTGGGGCGGACGACATTGATTCTCCGATGCAGTTCATGCGAGCCAAGGACGGTTCCGCATCACGCACGGAACCGACCGACGAGGAACGCATGATCAAAAAATCCATTCTCTTCGCCGCAGCCTTCGCTCTGCTGGCCGGTCCTGCCTATGCTGCAAAGTGCAGCAATTCAGGTTCAGGATTTGAAGCGTTCAAAAAGGACTTCGCCCAATATGCTCGCTCACAGGGCGTGGGCAAGCGCGGCATCAATGCGCTGATGAGCACGAAATACTCGCCCGGCGTGATCAAGTTTGACCGCCGGGTCAATCGCGCTTTCCGGAAAGCCGCCAGTTCTTCTGGCTCGTTCCAGCGCTTCTATGCAAAGAAGACGAAGGGCTTGGCGCCCATCACCAAGCGCAAATTGCGTCAGCACAAGCGGCTGTTTGACTCCATCGAGCGCAACTATGGTGTTCAGCGCGAAGTGCTCGCTTCGATCTGGGGTATGGAAACCGGCTTTGGCCGCTTTACCGGCAAGCATGACATTGTGACCTCTTTGGCCACCTTGACCCATGACTGCCGCCGGTCCGGTTTTTTCCGGCCCAATCTTTTGGCGGCGCTGAAGATCATCGACAATGGCTGGGTGTCCCGCAAGAATATGCGCGGCGCGCGGCATGGTGAGATCGGCCAGACCCAGTTCATGGCAGCAAACTATATCCGTTATGGCGTGGATTATGATGGCAATGGACGCCGCGACCTGATCCGCTCCACCGCAGACGTTCTGGCCTCAACGGCCAACTATCTGCGTCAAAAAGGGTGGCAACCCATGGGCAGCTACCAACCGGGCACACGTAACTTCAACGTATTGCACGAATGGAACGCCTCTTCGGCTTATCAGCGCACCATCGCGAAATTTGCCGCATCACTGTAACAAGTCCTTCCATTCATTACGAATTGAAAGCCGCTCCTCCGGGGCGGCTTTTTTGTTGCATTGGCGGGAGACAGTGACCTAGTTTGACGGTCAAAGGCGGGCAGTCGCTCGCCGGTATCCATGGGAGCTTGTCTATGAAATCCGTGCTGAGAACCCTCGCAGCAACATCCGCCATCATTGCTATCGCTGGCATGGCGCAGGCCGAAGACCGGATCGTGAATGTCTACAACTGGTCCGACTATATTGATGAATCGATCCTGAAGGACTTTGAAAAAGAAACCGGTGTCAAGGTCGTCTACGACACGTTTGATTCAAATGAGATTCTGGAAACCAAACTTCTGGCTGGTGGAACTGGCTACGATATCGTTGTCCCGTCAGGCACATTCCTCGCTCGCCAGATTCAGGCCGGTGTGTTCCAGCCGCTCGACAAATCCAAACTGCCCAATCTTTCCAACATGTGGGATGTGATCTCCGCGCGTACGGACAAGTACGATCCGGGCGGGCAGCACGCTATCAACTATATGTGGGGCACGACGGGCATTGGCTACAATGTTGGCGCGGCGAAAGAACGTGGCGGCGAAGTGGTTTCGTGGTCAACTGTTTTCGAGCCCGACCAACTTGCCAAATATAAGGACTGCGGCGTGCATGTTCTGGATGCCCCGGAAGAGCTTATTCCGGCCGCGCTGAACTATCTGGGCAAAAATCCTGACAGCAAGGACCTTGATGAGATTAAGGAAGCCGAAGCGCTGCTGGAAAAAATGACGCCAAACGTTCAGAAATTCCATTCGTCGGAATACATCAACGCGCTGGCCAATGGTGACATCTGCCTGGCTGTTGGCTGGTCGGGTGACATTTTTCAGGCCCGCGACCGTGCCGCCGAAGCCGATAAGGGGGTCGAGGTTGGCTATGCCATTCCCAAGGAAGGTGCGTTGATGTGGTTCGACATGATGGCGATCCCGAAGGACGCCAACAATGTTGAGGAAGCGCATGAATTCATCAACTACATCATGCGCCCCGAGGTGATCGCCAAGGCTTCGAACTACGTGTTCTACGCCAACGGCAATGCAGCGTCCAAAGAGTTGCTCGACAAGGAAGTGCTGGAAGATCCGGCGATCTATCCGGACGATGCGACACTTGCCAAAACCTACATCACCACGCCTTACAATGCGCGCGTTCAGCGTGCGGTCACCCGGGCATGGACAAAGGTGAAGACGGGCCAGTAATCGATCGCCCCGAACACGCCCAGAACACACTATGAGCGCTGCGCAGCTTCCTGAGCGGTCCAGTTTTCATCCCTGGACCGACCCGAACGCGCAGCCCTTCATCACGTTTCAAAATGTAACGAAACGCTACGGCGATGTTGTCGCCGTTGATAACCTCACGCTCAACATTTACGAGCGTGAGTTTTTTGCTCTGCTCGGGCCATCCGGCTGTGGGAAGACGACGCTGATGCGCATGCTGGCGGGCTTTGAGGAACTCTCCGAAGGCTCGCTGCATCTGGCGGGCGAAGACTTGGCCGGTGTCGCGCCCTACCGGCGCCCGGTCAACATGATGTTCCAGTCCTATGCGTTGTTCCCGCATATGAATGTCGAGGCCAATATCGCCTTTGGCCTCAAGCAGGAGGGTATGGCCAAGGCCGATATTGCAGAGCGGGTTGGGCGCATGCTCGCGCTCGTTAAGATGGAAGACTTTGCGCGTCGCAAGCCTGATCAGCTTTCCGGCGGGCAGAAACAACGCGTGGCGCTGGCACGTTCGCTTGCCAAGCAGCCTAAGGTTTTGCTGCTGGATGAACCGCTCGGTGCGCTCGACCGCAAGTTGCGCGAGGAAACCCAGTTCGAATTGATGGAACTGCAGGAACAGCTCGGCATCACCTTCCTGATCGTCACGCATGATCAGGAAGAGGCCATGACAGTTGCTGATCGCATTGCCGTTATGGAGCGGGGTAAGATCGTTCAGGTCGCGCCGCCGATGGAAATCTATGAGCGCCCGACTAACCGCTATGTCGCGGATTTTCTTGGTGATATCGATTTGATCGAAACCACGGTCGCCAAACACGCCAAAGGTTTCGTGCAACTTGAAACCGCAGGTGGAGTTTCGCTGAAAGTTGCAAGCGAGGATGTTCCGTCGGTCGGCAGCACGGCATGGTTTGCCATCAGGCCGGAGAAATTTGCGATCACAAAGGCCAAGCCAAAATCGGCGGACAATCTGCTTTCCGGCGAAGTCTGGGACATCGCCTATATGGGCGGCATGACCATCTACAAGGTGAAGCTTGACGATGGTGATTTCGCCAAGGCGATGGTGATGAATCGAGACCTCACGTCCGGCAGCCGGATCACCTGGGAGGATCGTGTCTGGTTGAGTTGTTCTCGTGACGCTGCGCGTTTGCTGACCTCATGACCGGGGCGCCAACTCCGCTGCAACGCATCGTTTCACGCGCCACCATCTGGGTGCCTTATCTCTGGCTCTTGCTGCTGTTTCTGGCGCCCTTTGCCATGGTAGCAAAGCTCTCCCTGTCTGAACCGGCCATCGCGCAGCCGCCCTATATTCCGGCCTTTTTCTTCTCTGATGGATTGGCGGATATCTGGGCTAAACTCCAGCAATTCTCTTTCGCAAACTACGTCTTCATTACGCAGGATTCGCTTTACTGGAAGGCTTATCTTTCGAGCCTGCAAATCGCGGTAATTTCGACATTTCTGTGCCTATTGGTGGGCTATCCTCTGGCCTACGGCATGGCACGGGTGCCACGAAACTGGCGGCCGACGCTGCTCATGCTTGTCGTCCTGCCATTCTGGACGTCTTTTTTGATCCGGGTCTATGCCTGGATCGGGATCCTGAAGAAGGAAGGTCTGCTCAATCAGTTTCTGCTTTGGCTGGGTGTGATCGGCGAGCCTTTGACCATTTTGAACACCAGTACCGCCGTCTATGTCGGCATCGTCTATTCTTACCTGCCTTTCATGGTTTTGCCGCTTTACGCGAATCTTGAGCGGCAGGACCCGACATTGTTGGAAGCGGCTAATGATCTTGGCTGCACGCGTATGGCGGCCTTCTGGAAGATTACGGTTCCGCTGTCGTTCAGCGGCATTGTTGCCGGAAGTCTACTCGTCTTCATTCCGGCAGTTGGCGAGTTCGTCATTCCATCTCTGCTCGGCGGCTCGGACACGCTGATGATCGGGCGCGTGCTCTTTGACGAATTCTTCCAGAACCGTGACTGGCCCGTGTCGTCAGCGGTTGCGGTCATCCTACTGCTCATCCTTATCGTACCGATCATGCTGTTTCAGCGCAGCGAGGCTCGGGGCCGGGAGGCGGGCCGATGAACCGCAAATGGACTGCCTTCAACATCATCTCGGTGACGTTTGGCTTCGCTTTTCTCTACATCCCGATCCTGCTGTTGATCATCTATTCGTTCAATGAATCGCGGCTGGTCACGGTCTGGGCCGGGTTTTCTGCCAAATGGTATGCGGAGGCGTTCGCCAATCGCAGCCTCATGGATGCTGCCTGGGTGACGTTTCGGGTGGCGATCATTTCCGCATCCATCGCAACGGTGCTTGGCACGATGGCGGCCACGGCGCTGGTTCGCCACACCCGCTTTCGCGGACGGTTTTTGTTCTCCGGCATGATCTATGCTCCGCTCGTCATGCCGGAAGTCATCACCGGCCTGTCGCTGCTTCTGCTGTTTGTAGCCATCGGTTTTGATCGCGGCATGACCACGGTGGTGCTCGCGCATATCACCTTTTCCATGTGTTTCGTCGCCGTCGTTGTTCAGTCGCGCCTGTTGAATTTCGACCGGTCATTGGAAGAGGCGGCGCTTGATCTCGGTGCCACTCCGGCTCGGGCCTTCTTCAGCGTCACCTTGCCCATCATAGCCCCAGCAGTGCTGGCCGGCTGGATGCTGGCTTTCACATTGTCTCTGGATGATCTGGTGATTGCGCAGTTCACCTCCGGCCCCGGCGCCAACACTTTACCCATGAAGATATTCTCGCAGGTGCGTCTTGGCGTGACACCGGAGATCAACGCTGTTTGCACGATCCTCGTGGGCATTGTCGCGACGGGGGTCATCATAGCATCTCTTGCAGCAAAGCGACGGGAGGTAGGCCGGTTGCGAGCTGAGCAGATGGCCGCGCGCGCCTGAAGTGGCCACTGACACCAGCCCTTGAATCGTCCCATCCGCCAACCGACATGAACAGATGTCGAGGATGAGGGCGAAGGTCACCCATGAGTCGTGCAACGCTTGTCAATGATGTCGGTGAATGGCTGGTCGATCAGGCCTTGTCCGAACCCGATATCGTGGAAATGTTCGAGAATCTTTGTCACCGACTTTACGGGATCGGAGTTCCTATCGCGCGTGCACGCCTGACTTGGCCGACTTTGCACCCTCTGTTTGGCGCTGAGACCATCCTCTGGAAGAGCGGCAAGGAGATCGAATTTGAGCAATTTCGCCATCAGGATGATGTTTCTGAATCCTGGCAGAGAAGCCCGATGGCTTACATGTTTGAGAACGGTGTCGCCGAGATGCGCCGCAATCTCGACGGCCCAAACAAGATGGTCGACTTCGATATTCTCCAGGACATGATCGATGAAGGGATGACTGATTACCTCATCGTCATCACGAGCTTCGATGGCAAGAAGCTGGAGCGAGGGCTGCCGGAAACGAAATATTCGAGGCGGGTCAGCGGGCTCATTCTGACATGGGCTTGTGACCGTCCCGGAGGCTTCACCGACGATGACATCGTAGCGCTCAAGCAGATCCAGCGTCGTTTTGCTGTCGCGGTGAAAACCGTCATTCAACGGCGTATCTCCGCAAACATTACCGAGACCTATCTGGGCCGTCAGGCCGGCTTGCAGGTCTTGGACGGCAAAATAAAGCTCGGTGACGGCCAACAGACCGAAGCGGTGGTCTGGTATTCCGACATGCGCAATTCCACCGCATTGGCTGATACAATGGCGGCGGAAGACTTCATCAAGCTGCTCAATGAGTATTTTTCATGCACGGCCGCGCCTGCGATAGAGTTGGGCGGCGAGGTTCTGGACTTCATTGGTGATGCCGTGTTGGCGATCTTTCCTTATGAAGGCGAGGACGGAAAGCATCAGGCGATCCGCTGCGCCACGATGGCCATGGAGATGGCCCTCGATTGTCTGGAAAGATCCGATGAGCGGCGCAAGTCGGAAGGCTTGCAACCTTTTGATTTCGGAATTGCGATCAATGCGGGCGTTCTCACATTCGGCAATATTGGCGTTGATCAGCGGCTATCCTTCTCTGTGATCGGCCCGACGATCAATGAAGCAACACGCATAGAAGCACTCACCAAATCGGTCGATTCAAAAGCACTGGTCTCGCGCGAAATTACCGAGACGGAACCGGAACGTTGGACATCGGCGGGCCTCTTCCGGCTGAACGGGGTCGCGCATGAATGTGAACTTTTCGTGCCGCGCGGTAAGGCCGATGCAATGAAGGTCCCTCATCAATCCGACTTACCCCGCGTGAGCGTGAATTGAAGCCAATCGCGGCGGTTGCTTACACATTTTCGGGGCGGACCAGAGTTCGATGATGGCTGGGCCAAACTTGCTCGAAAGTCGGCACCCAAAAGACTATTCTGCTGTCCCTCACCCAATAGCGTAGAGGTCGATCTTGACGGATTGTTTCTGTCTGGCGCCGACACCCACAAACAAAGTGCGGTTCACCCACTCATAACGTGTGTCGCCGGTTTCCAAACGGGCATGGGTGCGCATGTAGTAGCGCGATGGGTCAACATCCTCACCCCGCGCGACGGCTTCCATGACATCTGACGGCCCATGACGATATCCAAAGTTGACGACCTCGATTACCGCGCCATCATGCGTTTCCATAGCGTAGCGCGTGTTCAACTCCGCCATACCGCTCTCAAACACCGTCTGCCAGTCAGCACCAAGATTGAGAATGCGTCCAGCGATTCGCGAACCTTCCACCTGGCCACCCGTGATCGGGATGATGCGTCTTTGACCAGCGCGACCGATGCCCATTTCACGAATGGGGGCAAGCTCGACAAAAAGGGTGCAGACATGGTCGAGTTGCGGGATGGGCAAATCCACGGCGATGCTTGCTCTGATTGTTTACCAGCATAACAATCTGCGGATAAGATGGAGGCGTCAAGCCGGAGGTTGATATGGCCCGACATGCCGAAAATCAGAATTGGAAGTTGGTGGCATCGGATCTTGAAGATCTGATCGGCTACAATCTCAAGCGCGCCTATGTCATCGTGCGCGCCGATTTTCGGGAGGCGTTGGGTGATGATGGCATGTCTGCGCGAGTGTTTTCCGCCCTGTCCCTGGCGGTGGAGTTTCCCAACATCACCCAAAGCGAGTTGGCTCGCATGATGGGGATCGAGCGATCCGGTCTGGTTTCGATCGTCGACGAGTTGGAGCAGCGCGGATTTCTGAATCGAGTGGCTGTTCCCGGAGACAGGCGCGTCCAGGCTCTTGTCCCGACCCAAGAAGGCCGGTTTGCCTGTGTCGAAGCGCTGAAAGCCGTGCGTGCGCATGAAGATGCGCTCCTTGATGTCATGACGGCAAAGGAAAAGGAGACGCTATTGAAGCTGCTCAAGAAAATACGAATGCGCGGTGAAGGATAACCGCCATGCGTAACAGCATCGCAAGCGGGGCCCGATTTGAGCGCGCAGTCTTTCGGTCGCAAGAGAGGGGTTCGCCATGAGCCAGCTTGACCCAACAGATTTCTGGTCGCCCGATTTTGACATCGAGACACGCGAGGATGGGTCGATCCTCATGATGCAGACTGAGCCTTTGCCGGACCACCTGCCAACCCTTGCCGACTATTTGGACTATTGGGCTTGTCCGTGAAAAGTGGAGGGACTGTCTGATAGCGTTGAACGCAACAGGAGGACCCGATGGGCAAACGAGAACGCAGAACATTCACCGACGATTTCAAGCAGGAAGCGGTTCGTCTGACGGAGACGGAATTCTGCGCCAGATTGACGCCGAAATCCGTGCCGAAATCGTCGAACACATTGTTGAGGACCGACACCTCGCCTGCACCGGTTTTGGCGAGGATCGAGTGGTGAAGAGACAATCCAATAAACTCGCCGATATTACCGGTGATCGTGTCGATCACGGTTTCGGTTGCGATCTGTTCGAAAACACTCGCATCGTCGCCAATGATCGCCTGGGAAAGAAACGGCGTCAGCGCCTTGGCCGCAGCCTCGCCCACACCGCGGCCGAATAGATGTTGCACTGGTCCCAGTGGAACACCGTCAGCGCCGATATCAACCTTTTCGGTGTAGACGTAATACTCGTCGCTGCCGAACTGATCGTTCTCCTGCGTCGTGATCTGGCGGATGGCGGTGCTGTGGTCGCCATTGTCCGCGAACATGATCCGCGTAGCCCTGGTGTCTGTCACCAGCACGACGACATCGTCCCTGCCGTCGCCGTTGGTGTCTTCCCACGACACCGGAATTCCGTCGCCCGGTTTGACAAAGCTCCAGGCGGATTCGTTGTGCACCCGCATGCCGGCGGCCACATAGGTGTGGATGCCCTCAACCTCGAAGTTATACGTCTTCCAGCCGCGCTCGACATAGGGTTCGCACGCCAGCCCGCCCTGTGTGGTGTAGCGCACGATCTCGGTTTCTTCGAACAGATGCGCGGTATCGGCTCCGTAGACGACGCGCTCAGCGGTGGCCTCGCATAACTTGCCGTCCCATGTGACGATCTGTCCGCCACGCGCGATGATCGAGTGGATCTCCTCGAATTGCCGAAGCTCGTTGAGATAATGATGCCCCGGCGTCACCGTAAACGCCTGCTCCGCACCACCCGCAACCGGCTTCGCCGTCACCTCCAGCCATTCCTGTGTCACCGAAGGCAACAACCGCACCACCCGCGACTCCACCAGCGGTCCGAACCCGCCAAGAACGGCTGGATCGGGGCCAAGAACCATCTGGCCCGGTGTGATCGACTCAATAGGAACCTCACCAGTAGAGGTGAGAACCGAGGTCCCAGCAGGGAAGCATTCTTGCCCAAGTGCTTTCTTAATTTCGACGAATCGTTCGGTCGATCCTTTCAGATTGAACCTAGATGCATTCAGATCGGCGTAGAAACCGACTGGGTTTCCAGCATAATCCAGAGCAGTCGGATCAATGCCTGCAATTCGCAACAGGTGCGCAGCCGCTGAGTTTGAATTAGCATTCGCAAATATTGGCCACCCTGGAACGGGAGCGTAGCCCACTCCACCGCTCTCCAGCTCATCGATTAGGGAATTAGCCTGCACAATGACCTGCTCTGCAAACAAGTCAGTAACGGTACCGGCCAAAATATATCGAGAGGGCAGAGGCTGATAACCGGGATCCACCGGCAAAGGCCCCTCCAAACCACCAAGCCAATCCGATGGATCGAAAGGTAGACCAACTGACCGAAACCCTTGGCTTGTAAAAGACCCGAAATTGAACTCAGCAATCTCACCTGAGGATTTTTGCACGACAATTCCGAGATGAGAATAACTTCCAGGAAGATTGGCCGAAAGGCCGACGATATCGTATTCTCTTACAAATATGTTGGCTTCAGACAAGTTATTCTACCTCTTGATAGGATTCATTCGGAACAGAAGATCGAATTTCAATTCCATATTTGTCATTTTTGCCAGGGCATTTCCCTCGAGTTATTATAGTTTCAGCAGAAAATATTTGATCTCTCCTAAAAAAAATGTAGTACGCTGCATATTCATCTCTCAGATTGATTGGGCAATCCACCTTAATACATCTTACACTAGGCTCGCTCTTGTGTGTTCCACATCTATATCCTTTTTTGGAAAGAATACTTGCCGCCCGTCTGCCTGACTTATTTGCTTCGCTCCATGCCTTGAACGCGAGCGCTTTGGTTTCCTCGCGGGTTTGGAGTTGGCCTTGACCACCGTCTGAGGGGGCAACAGCGCAAGATGCCAGGACGGAAACCAAGAGTATCAAAAATCTCCCAAAATCGGTTCTGCCAATAGTTTTCGTCATACTCCGCTCTTAAAATTACCTGGAAATCACAGATTTCATAAATCCGGCGACAGTCAAATTCTCGTCCCTAACGCCGAAACACTCGAATAACACCACCTCTTCTCCGTTTCTCCATTGGTCGAGATGCGGCAACTCGCTAGTCATCTCCCAAGTTGCTCAATGTTTATCAGACAACAGAGCGAAGACCGCTGCCGCGATCAGGTACCCACTCTGTCTGCTGACACCCTCGTGCCCCGTTAACCATATTTCCCGCGTCCGTCCAACCGGAGTCCGTGTCAAAAGACGGAACACCGCTCACCGTGTCCGGAATACAACAACCGCGTTCATGCAATTTGCCGCGGAGTCTTCAACTCAGGCGGGCTGTCACTCACCGCCGTTACCCGACTTTTTCACTCTACTTTTCGTATCCCGCAGAAACTCCGCAATCATGCTCTCTCGCTCCGCAAACGGGCTGATACACTCAAACACAACAACATTCTCTCCGCTTCGCCAGCGGTCGAGATGCGGCAGTTCCCCGCTCGCTTCGAAAGCTGCCTTTTGCTCTTCCGACAGGAGGCCGTAGACAATCAGCGCCACCGGCTGCTTTTCTTTGAAATAGAGTTTGAACTGCCGCAGCAGCAGTGCCGGAAACACAACCTCTTCCAACCACGAGATCGGCTTATCCTTGTGCGGGGTTGACATCGAAGCCAACCAGGTGATGTGGCCGATTGTAGACGCGAATGTATCCCGGTTCTTCATATCGACAGCTGCGTTGCCCGACGCAACGCCGGCATTGTGCGAGGCCGATACGGCCATCACAGAGTGAAAGCCTCTCCACTAATTCTGGGCAAGTCCAAGCCGCACGCGGTCCGCAAACCCAAACTTCTGAAACATCTCCATCGAGCGACAAGACACGCCGTCGGCCTGTCCCTTTTCCAGAGGTCCTGATCTGCGCTCCAGGATCGCCGTTTTGATGTTCGGGAAGTGCGAAAGATAGGCTGCAAGCGTGAGACCTGCTGGCCCGGCTCCGACAATGAGAACATCCAGATCGCCCGAAAGGTCCGGCGCAATCGCTTTCAGCTCGGGGTCACCGGCGCGAAAACCTTTATCGTGAAACTGCATGGGCGTATTCCAGCCAAAATCAACGGGTCCTGAACTTGGGCGGCCTCTTTTCGAGAAAGGCGCGCAAGCCTTCCTTGGCTCCGTCGGATGTTTGCGACATTGCCGCAGCAAGGCTTTCGGTGAACAGACCTTCTGATGGGGACATGTCCGCGATACGCGGGATCGCCTGCATCATAAGATAATTCGAGAAAGGCGCGTTGTCGGCCATTTTGCGTGCCAGCTTCTTTGCCAGTGCCAGCCCTTCACCGGCTGCCACGCTGTAATGAGCCAATCCCATCGCGAGGCCGTCCTCCGCGCCATAGCTGCGCCCGGTGAGCATCATCTCCCGCATGCGATCCGCGCCAAGAACCTTGCCAACCCGCACCGTCGCGCCGCCGCCCACAAAAATGCCACGTCGCCCTTCGGGCAGTTGAAACCGCACATCCGGTTCAGCGATGCGCACATGCGTCGCCGCGGCGATTTCCAGACCACCGCCAATAACCGCACCGGTCAGCACGGACACGACAGGCAGTCTGCCAAACTCGATCAAATCGGCGACGCGATGCCAGTTGCGAGAATGATAAACGCCGTCAATGGGGTCACGATGCTCATGTTCGGCCAGATCAAGGCCCGAGCAGAAATGCCCGCCTTCTCCGCGGAGGACAACGCTGCTGACACCTTCGGGTGGCTCTGAGAAAAACGCATCCAGTTCCGCGATAAGCTGATCATTCATGGCGTTGCGCTTTTCAGGACGGTCGAAGATCAAGGTGGCGATGTCGCCGTCTATCTCGACCCGCGTCACGTCGGTGTGAACTGACTCGTCTGCCATAAGCTCGCCTCGTCTCGGTCTGCAATATTGTTGTATAGGATAACGGTTTTCCTGTATAGCAAATTTGGGATTGCCGTTCGGCACAACTCGTTGGATCGACCCGGGAGGATGCAATGGTAGATTTCAGTTCAGTCAGGGCGATTGATTTCCACACTCATGCTGAAGAACCGTGCAATCACGGTCGAGATGACGGCTACAATGAGTTTCAGGCTGGTATGGCAGCCTATTTCAAGAATCCCGCCGAGGCGAAAGGTATGTTGCCAACCGTGCAGGACACGGCAACCTATTATCGCGAGCGTAACATTGCGGCTGTGATATTCCCGGTTGATGCTGAGCGCGAAACCGGTTTCAAGCGCTATTCCAATGAAGAAGTCGCCGGGCTTTGCGCCGAGAATGATGACATCCTCATTCCGTTCGCTTCCATCGATCCACACAAGGGCAAGGCCGGAGCGCGCGAAGTCAAGAGACTGGTTCGCGATTTCGGTGTTCGGGGGTTCAAGTTTCACCCAACGATGCAGGGTTTCTTCCCAAATGATCGCGACGCCTGCTACACCGTGCTGGAAGCCTGCGCGCAAGAGAGTGTGATCACACTGTTTCACACGGGCCAGACGGGCGTTGGATCGGGCATGCGCGGCGGAATGGGGATGCGGTTGAAATACTCCAATCCCATGCACCTGGACGATGTGGCGGTCGACTTTCCTGACATGCCGATAATACTTGCCCATCCGAGTTTTCCCTGGACGGAGGAGGGTCTGGCCGTGTGCCAGCATAAGCCGAACGTCTACTATGACATGAGCGGTTGGAGCCCAAAATATTTCCCGGACGCCTTTATCCGCTACGCCAATTCAATCTTGAAGAAAAAAATGCTGTTTGGCTCCGACTGGCCCGCAATAACGCCGGATCGCTGGCTTGCAGATTTTGAAAACGCTCCCTTCAAGGATGAGGTGCGTCCGCTTATTCTGAAGGAGAACGCATTAAGGCTGCTTGGCGAAACCGATGGCTGACCTCGCTCCCCTCAACGAGTCCATCACGCTTGAGCAGCTCGATCAGTCACCGTTTCCGATCTATCGTCAATTGCGCGCGCAAGCCCCGGTCTGCCGGGTCAAGGCTGCAGGTCGGACGTTTCTAACCAAGGCTGAAGATACCAGATACGTCAAAAACAATCCGCAACTGTTCAGTTCGGACGATCCAAACACACCGATGAAGCGGGCGTTTTGGGCGCATACGCTGATGCGCAAGGACGGTGAGGAGCACTTGCGCGAACGCAATGCCATGGCTCCAGCATTCGCCCCACGTGTCATCCGAGACGAATGGGTGCCGGCCTATATGCGGGTCGCCGAAGGCTATGTCGCGCGGTTGCCGCGTGGTGAAGTCGTTGATCTGTTCCCCGCGCTCAACGGGCCCTATTGCGCGCGCGGACTCGCAATCATGCTGGGAATTGATGAGGCGAGCGACGAAGACATGCAGCGCTGGTCACAAGCGCTGATCGATGGTGCGGGAAATTTTGGCTGGCGCGACGAGCCTTTCGCCCGTGCTGACAAGGCGAACAAAGAGAAGCACGCGCTGTTCGACCGCCTTCAGGACCGACACAGGACCGAGCCGGGCCATTCTGCACTCTCCGTTATGCTGAACGCACCCGATCCCATTCCTGAAAAGCAGATCTACGCCAACATCAAAATTGCCATCGGGGGTGGCATTAATGAGCCACGCGATGCCTTGAACACGATCCTGTTCGGTCTTTTGACGAACCCCGACCAGCTTGAAGAGGTGAAGCGCAATGGCGATTGGGACAAGGCTTTTGAAGAAGGCGTGCGATGGGTTGCGCCAATTTCAGCTTCGTCCCGACGTGCGACCGAGGACACGGAAATTCGGGGATGCCGCATTCCCAAGGGCGACACGGTGATGACGATTCAAGCCAGCGCCAACCGCGATGAAGATCTCGTCGAGGATGGAGAAGTCTTCAATGTCTATCGCGAAAAGGTGGCCCATCAGAGCTTTGGCAATGGGCCGCATTTTTGTCAGGGCACACATATGGCACGACGCGCGGTTGGCGACGTCATGCTGCCAATCCTGTTCGACCGATTTCCGAAAATGAGCCTTCCCGATCCAGATGCCGTGATCTGGCGCGGATTCGGCTTTCGGGGACCGATAAACATGCCGGTCCTGCTGAACTGAGCACCGGTCGCCTTATCGAACGTGGAAGCGGCATCGCAGGCCGATCAATGGAATTGGCCTAATTGTCCGTTTCGTCATCCGGGGTCACATCGAGGATGCGCGCGCGCATCACCACTTCGGCCTTGGGCTTGCAGTTGCTCATGCAAGGTTCAGACTTGTCGAAGATCGGCGATGACAGTCGATCATCGTCGAAAAACCCGCTCTCATTGGGGAGTTTTTGTTCGGCGAAGTTTTCATGCGACAGCTCAAAGTCGCTGTCGACCAGATCGTTGATGCTCATGATATAGGCCGTCAGGGCATAAACCTGATCAGGTTCGAGCGAGCGGGCCTCAGTAAACGGCATGGCACGATTTACATAGTCCCACACGGTTGAAAGGTAAGGCCAGTAGGAACCGACAGTTTTGATTGGGTCATCGCTGGCCAGCGTGTCGAAGCCGCCTGCAATGACCGGCCAACGGTCAACCGCTTCACCGAAATCGCCATGACAGGAGGCGCACTGGTCCGCCCAAATTTCTTCACCCTGCTCAACGGTGCCGCGCCCTTCAGGAAGGCCCTGACCGTCAGGCCGGATATCGATATTCCACGCCGCCACCTCTTCCGGGGTAGCCTTGCGACCAAGATCATATTTGTCAGCCAGCGCGGTGGTTGCTGCAAAAGAGGCCAGTAGGCCAAGCGCCACCAGCTTAGGAAACTTCGACATTTTCAACCGTCCCGTTATTCTTGACATGCCAGGTCTGGATGCCGTTGTTGTGATAGATCGAGTTTTCCCCGCGCACTGCTCGAAGTGCATCCTTCGTCGGTTGGACAAAGCCTTCCGAATCGATGGCTCTCGACTGCAGCAAGAGCGGTGAGCCGTCCCAATCAAACTCATAGTAGAAACGGTGCATGGACTTATCGAGCGACGGTCCATCAATCCTCGCCGCCTGCCAGTTCATGCCGCCGTCAAGGGAGACATCGACTCGCTTAACGGTTCCCCGTCCCGACCATGCCACGCCGGTCAGAACCGTGAAGCCCTTATCGTGCTTGAGCGTGGCCTGAGGTGAAGGGTTCGTGATGACCGACTTTACGTCCATCTCCCAGGTAAAGCGGCGCGCCTTACCATTGGCCATGAGATCGGTATATTTCGACGTCTCTTCTCTGTGGTGCCAGGGCATGTCGCCAACTTCGATACGGCGCAGCCATTTGACCCACATATTGCCTTCCCAGCCCGGAACGACCAGACGCAACGGATAGCCTTGTTCAGGTCGCAGAGCCTCGCCGTTCATTTTCCAGGCAACCAGGCAGTCATCCATCGCTTTTTCAAGCGGGACGGACCGCGTCATGCCGGATGCGTCCGCACCTTCCGGCAACAGCCATTTGGCATTGCCCTTCAGGCCGGCTTCCTCCAGCAGTGTTTTCAACGGTACGCCGGTATACATGACATTGTGGATCATGCCGTGTGTGAACTGACAGCCATTGAGCTGCGCCCCGCGCCATTCCATGCCGGAATTGGCTGCGCATTCCAAAAAGTTAACCTGGTTCTTGCGCGGAAAGCGCGTCAGATCGTCCATGGTGAAAACCAGCTCATCGTCGACCAGACCATTGATCATCAACCGATGTTCGGCCGGATCAATCTCGGCGATGCCTGAATGGTGACGCTCGAAACACAGCCCGTTGGGTGTGATGATGCCGTCAAGTTCATGCAGCGGAGTGAAGTTCACCGATGAGATGGGGTCAGCCGTCAGCCATGGAACGCTGCGCCGGACAACCCGGCTTTCAAACTCCGATGGCGTGCCATAGGGACGCGCATCAACACCGTCGCCCGGATACTGATTCCAGTCTTTCTTCTCCAGAATGGCGGGGTCGCCATTGGCCAGGGCAGCCGTCCCCGCGGCCGCGGCGCCGCCCAGTGCAAGCCCCGACTTCAGAAAAAGCCGACGGGATGAAATAGGCTTGTCAAGATCGCTCATAGGTCAAATCTCCTCCACGACGATCATTATATATTCTAATTCATGAATGTAAATTCCGAAGCGCAACGTCGACGGTTCAAAGCAGTACTTTTACGGATTGATTGGGTTGGGTTTTGAGTGCCCCACGCGCCTTGATATGCGCCTCGACAAGATCCCAGACCGCCGGCCCTTCTACGCCTTCATTGACGGAAGCCCAACCCGCAACCACGTAGTTGCGGTTGGGGTCGATCGGTTCGCCTGTTTTCAGGAAAGTCATGTCGGAGATGCGATTGCCGATGCTTTCCTTGGGGGCGCATGTGTATCCCATGCCGCCAACACGAACCATGTCCCCGCCTTGCTGGAAGAACGGGTCCTTGTTGAAGAGATTGTCGCATACATCTTCGAGAATCTCCTTGATCTGACTGCCCGAAAATTCCAGGCGGTAGACCGACGGGTAGCTCATCGACGTTTGGTTGTAGAGATCATCGACCGTGATGTCGGACCCCGGCAAATTGGTTGTTCCCCAACGGAAGCCTGGACTGAAGGAAAGTTCGGCATCGCGCTGCTCGATCAGCGCATCGCAAATGACATCATCCCATGTTCCGTTGAAGTTTCCGCGGCGGTAGAGCAGGCTTTCGGTCTTGCCGATCACCCGGCTGCACTCCTCTTCATATGGCGCACGCACTTCGTCGATCTTGGTTGACATCTCCTGGTCGGGCTTGATCGCATCTGACAGAACAGGAATGAGATGGGAATTGTGCCCCACCACTTTACCGCCTTTGACCTCAAGATCGACACGCCCGAGATACTTGCCATGCGACCCCGAGGACAGAACAAGGGTTGAACCGATCTCGATGGCCTTGGGCACGGCGTCATGCGTGTGCCCCGTCAATATGACATCGACACCATTGACCACCGTTGGGAGCTTCTGGTCCACATCGAAGCCATTGTGAGACAGCAGGACCACCACTTCTGCCCCAGCTTCCCGCGCAGCATCGACATTCGCCTGAAGCACATCCGCGCGTATGCCAAACGACCATTGTGGAAACATCCATCGCGGATTGGCAATCGGCGTGTAGGGCATGGCCTGGCCGATTACGGCCACCTTGTGCCCACCCTTTTCATAGAAAGCGGTGTGCTCGAAAACGGGTTCGTCCCATTCATTGTCGAAAATGTTGCTGGCGAGGAACGGATAGCCCATGTTCTCAATGATCTCTTCCACACGGTCAGCACCGAAGGTAAACTCCCAATGTCCGACCATGGCGTCGGGCTTCAGCAGTTTCATGCAATCGACCATGTCCTGGCCGTTTGTTTGCAGCGATGTGTAAGAGCCCTGCCACGTGTCGCCGCCATCCAGCAGCAATACCTTGTCCTCGCCTCGATCCGCGCGGATGGCTTTGACAAGCGTTGCCGTGCGGTCCAGTCCACCCAGTTTCCCATAGCTGCGTGCCAGGTTGACATAGTCGACCATGGTGTGCGCGTAAGCGAGCATCGTGCCATTCTCGATGCCAAAGTGATCAAGGAAGGTCTGGCCAACGAGATGCGGCGGGATGCCTTCAAACGCCCCCACGCCGATATTGGTGTCGGGTGGGCGGAAGTAAATCGGCTTTAGCTGCGCGTGGATGTCGGTCAGGTGCAGCAGTGTGATCGTGCCTTTGGAATCGAAACGCAGCAGATCATTCTGAGTGATCTTTTGCTGGGCGGCGGCGCGTGTCAGTCCGCCCGAATAGCCGGTTGCAAAAGCGCCCGCGACGGCGGTCCATTGTAAAAAGTCGCGTCTTGAAATCATGCGTAAGTCTCCCAGTGAGAGAAGGTCGGATACAAAAAGGGCGGGCTTCCGGAAGAAGTCCGCCCTTTTTTGCTAGCGCAAGTCTCTTTTGCAGGAACCGACAGAAGGGTCGAATTCAGGCAATAGTGGCCAGCCTCAGTTCCTGACGGATGGTGTTTCCACGGACAGACCAGCGCCTCGCGAGGCAAGATAAAGCTCGAGAGCGACGAACTCGTCAGATCCGCGCTTGAATGGCGTTGCGCGAATGTTCTCCATGCAGCCCTTGAAGCGGCGATGGCTTGAACCGAGGCCACCCCATTTCAATCGATAGACTGGAAATCCATTGATGTGCCCCTGGCTGAGATGATCTGCTCGGATCATTTTGCCGTAATTTTCCTGGTGGCAGTTGGCGCAGGACATGTTTAGCTGGCCCACACGGGTGAAATACAACTCTTTGCCTTTGGCATGCCACTGCGCCATAGGGCCATCAGTCTGCACCTTCACCGGCATGCCGCGCGACTGAAGCCCCACAAAAGCCGTCATGCCGAGCATGTTAGAGGATTCCCACTTCCAGGCATCCGCTTCCATGCGATCGGTGCGACACTCGTTGATCTGCGTCTCCAGCGTGTGAGGTTTGCCGCGCTTGTCACTCCATTTCGGGTAACCAGCACGGACGCCCTTCATCGACGCCTCGGCCTCTCCGTGACAGGACATGCAGGATTTCCCGGCGCTGCCGTCAACTGTTCCCCACAATTCGGCACCCTGATCGACGGCGACCATGGCCGGGTTTTCAAAATCATCAGTCTGAAGCTCTTGGGTTTCGGGGCTGCGAAAGCGCCAACCCGAATAGAGTTTGTCGAGTTCAACTCCTTCCGGGGCTGCCGCCTCGGTCGTCAGGGTTTGCCCATCGATCACAAGCTTGTTGTCATTGGGTTCTCCGTAAGCCGCACCAGCCCCCACCAAGAGCGATGCGAGAGCCAGCCCGGCTCCCCACCGGAGCGAGCCCTTTCCTCCACATTTCATGCCAACTTTCCTCCCCGTGAGATACGGGCCCTTACACCCGCATCATTGGCCAATGGCCCATGCGATGGGCTGCTCAAGCGCCGTTCTGCTTGATCAGCCGACCGCAATCTTCTTAGACGTCGTGTAGACAGAGCCATCATCGTCGGTCCAGGTGAAGACAACCTCACCAGACTCGGGCACTTTCATGCTGAACTGAATATAGGGATTGGACGACACCGCCGGCTCCAGATCCGTTTCGAACACAAGCTGCCCGTTGAACTCAGCCTTGAAGTTGTTGATGATCTGCCGAGGGATGAGCTCCCCGGTTTTCTTGTCCTTACGCTGACCCGATTCCATCTTGTGGCTGATCAGCGTCTTGATCGTGATGACCTCGCCGGCTTTCGCCTTTTTGGGGACTTTCACGCGTGGTTTTGGTTTCGCCATATTCGTGCTCCCTTAAACTGATCAGCCGCCGCAGCCGCCGATGGTGACTTTTACGGTGTTGCGCGCCATCTGGAATGTACCGTCAGACATTTTGGCAACCGCCACGACATCCTGGGTCATCGCCAGGCGAATACGGGTGGATGCGAATGCTTCCCCCGACATTTCGGTAAACTTGAAGGTGGCGACGCCGGGGCGCGGATTTCCGTCAGCGAGGATCAGCACCTCCGCAACGTGATCCTCGGCTGTCATCGGGCTTTCCACCGACACTTCCACCGGTACGGTATTGCCGTTCTCAGCGATTTCCGGTGTGCTCAGAGAAACCTTGCCCTCGCCGATCTGCGCGCCGCCGGTAAACTCTTTGATGCGGTCATCTGTGGTCGGCACGGTTTCTGCCAGGGCCAATTGTGGCACGCCCAAGACCGCTACGGCGGCACCTGCTGAGCCGTATTTGATTAGGTCACGTCTGTTCAACATGTTTGAATCTCCTAACAAAGCTGCGCTCGGGCAGCTTATTCCGTGAGAGTTTTCAGATAAGCGATCACGTCTTCGATCTGCTGTGCGGACATGATGGTTTGCCCCTGGAAGTCCCCTGCCGTCCGCGCACCGGGATTGACGACATAAAAGCCCGGCATGATGGTCTGATCGCCAAAGACCTTTTTGGAGTTGACCAGAATGGCCCGCAGCTGAGCCTCTTCATAGCGATCCGCTACGCCATCCATCGCAGGACCGACTTCGCCGTGGAAGGGCAATTCGTTCAGATCGGTCGTCGCGTGACACGCCAGGCAGTTGCCCAACTTGCGCCCGGCATACCATTCACGGCCTTTGGCCGCGTCCCCCGCTTGCCCGGTAAGTGATATCGGAACTTCGATGTCGTCCACGAAAGTCACATTCTCCGGCGCAATTTGAGAAGCGAACACCGACCCCGTCAGACCGATCGTCGCGATCGCGGTCAGGGCTACGCTACGCCTCATACTCCATTCCTCCCAAAATCCGACTCTCCCCAGCCGGTCGTGTTCTCGTAGCGGATGATGCCGCAATTGGCAATAACAGATGCAAAAACTTGAATGCAATCCGGTGACGCAGACTGCGTCAGTCGTCGGTCACCTTTCCCTCTTGCAGCATGCGGGCGTGGTATTTCTGGAAGTGCTCTTCGCCTTCATAGCCCTTTTCTCTGACCCAGCGGAACATGTTGAGTGTGGTTCCCTTGCCGAAGGCACCGGGCATGACGGAAACCGCTGCCTTGCTCGCATCGCCCTCGGCTGAGGCGGTTTCAGGCAGGAACATGATGGTGGGCGTGTAGACAACGCGCCATTTGCGGGCCGCCGTTTTTTCGCTGAGCGTTTCGCCGTCGAGGTCGGTGACTTCCTCATCACCGAACATATTGTATTGCACGATCACGAAGTTGTCGGAGATGTAAGATGCGATGGCCTCATCGCTCAAAACCTCTTCATGCAGCTTCCGACAATAGATGCAGCCGCGTTGCTCAAAGATTATGGCCAGCCTTTTGCCTTCCGCCTGCGCCGTTTCGATATCCTCCGCGATATCTTTGAAGCTTGTCGTGAACCAGGGTTGTTTGTGCAGGCCGTCCTCGCCGATTTCAGCGGCTCCATGCGAGGTCGCGATGGCCAGGATCGTTACGATTGAAAGAATCAGTCTTTTCATCATTTTGCTCCGCGGTTCAGCCGAATGTTCCCAGAGACGGGAACAGATCAAGCATGAAAAAGGCGATTGTGGACATGGAATTTGTCAGGAACAAAATCCCGGTGATGACGAGCATGAAGCCCATTGTCTTTTCGACCGTCCCCATGTGCTGCCGAAATCGTTGCATCAACCGCATGAAGGGACCGGCAAAAAAGGCGGCGATAATGAAAGGCAGACCGATCCCCAGCGAATAGGCGAACAGCAACGCCGCTCCACGAGCCACGTCTGCTTCGCTGCCCGCATAAAGCAATATCGCCGCCAGGACCGGCCCGACACAGGGCGTCCAGCCGAAGGCGAAAGCAAGACCGATCACATAGGCGCCGGCCAGGCCAAGTGGTTTGGACGGTCCTTGAAAACGTGCTTCACGATAGAGCAAGCCGATGCGAAAGACGCCCAGAAAGTGCAGGCCGAGCAGCAGAATGATCGCGCCAGCTATGTATCCAAGTACGGTCAGGTGCTCGGTGACGAAACTGCCGATGAGCGACGCGCTCGCACCCAAAGCAACGAACACGGTGGAAAAGCCAAGGACGAACACCGCTGCCGTCAAAACAACCCGTCGAGTTACATCAACGGGCCGCTCATCGTCGCTGAACTGATCAAGGCTCACCCCTGCCAGAAAAGAGAGATAGGGAGGCACCAGCGGCAGAACGCAGGGCGATATGAACGAAATCAGCCCCGCCAAAAACGCGCCGGTGAAGCCAATATCAAGATTCATTGATCGCCCCGGGGAGCGGTTACATATTCATGTTTCATAATGTATCATGGCGATGCCAAACACAATCTTGGATCGCCCTCATCGCTCCGCCGCTGATGATTGCATTACCACATGCCCTGAGTTCCGCCCCCATGCGCCAGATTCTGATTTTGTGCTTTTCAATGTGGATGGTCTTGGGAAGTTCGGTCGCCGCGGCTGAACTCATCATGTTTGAACAGAAATACTGCGAATATTGCGATCTTTGGGAGGATGAGGTTGGCGGAATTTATCACAAGACTCCGGAGGGCAAGCGGGCGCCGTTGCGTCGTGTCGACATTCACGAAACGCTGCCAGAAGACATCGCACATATTCCGACCGGGCGCTTTACGCCCACATTCGTTCTGATCGAAGGCGGTGTGGAAATCGGCAGAATACGCGGCTATGGTGGGAACGATTTTTTCTGGGGTCTGCTCGGCCAGATGCTCGACAAGCTTCCCGGCACCAAAGCCGTTGATGGTTGAGGACACTTTAGAGGGCTTGCTTGTACACAAACAGGGTCTCCTCATGACCGCGAAAACGACGCGCGACGTCACTTCGGATCTCAAAGTCGATGAGCGGACGCCTGATAACGACGTCATCGACTTCAATGCCGAGGACATGGCCGACAATGCCGAGATGGCAACCGACTTTCTGAAAGCCATCGCGCATGAAGGTCGTTTGATGATTCTTTGCCGCCTCGTTGAAGGCGAATGCACCGTGACGGAGTTGGAAAATCTGCTGTCCGCTCGGCAGGCCGCTGTCTCGCAGCAATTGGCCCGTTTGCGGTTGGAAGGCCTGGTTGGAACGAGGCGCGAAGGCAAATCGATTTACTACTTTCTGGCCGACGACCGGGTGAAGACGATCATTCCCGTCATTCATCGCATGTTCTGCGCCAGCGAGTGAACAAAACGCTCGCCTGGACCGCTGCCGCTTAAAGCACCAGGCAATTTGCTTTGATCGGCTTGATGGGATGGAGGGACCCGACGCGCGCTCAACCGGCCACTTGCTTCGCATGGCGTGCTGATTTAACATTCAAGAAATCATATATGTTGCTGGGGAGCGCAACATGGAGGAGTTGGCTGCGGGCACGGTGGCCGCGCTGGGAGGGTTGCTGGGTGGTGTCTGGCTCGGCTTTGCTGCGCGCTGGGGCCGCTTCTGCACATTGAAAGCGATCGAAGACTCCGCGCTTGGCGCCGACTCGTCCGGGCTGCGCATGTGGGGGCTGGCGATCGCGGTTGCGGCAGCAGGCACCTACGCCCTTGACCACGCCGGTCTTATCAACATTGCCAATTCCTTTTATCTGATGTCACCTGCAACCATCATGGCGACGATCGCCGGTGGTGCGATCTTCGGTCTTGGTATGGCGCTGGTCGGTACCTGTGGGTTCGGCACACTGGCCCGTGTCGGCGGTGGCGATCTGAAGTCAGTTGTCACCTTTCTTGTTATGGGCATCACCGCCTATGCCACACTGCGCGGTGCGACCGCTTATTTGCGGCTGGCTCTGTTCGACACCCCGCAACGGGTGGAGGCTCCGGCTTCCATGGCGTATTCATTAGCATCCTATGCGGCGCTCTCTCCACATGTTGCCGCATATGCGATTGCCGTTCTTATCGCTTTTGTGTGCTTGCTGTCGTCATCGTTCCGCCAGGATCGCAAGAAGATTGTTGTGGGATGTCTGGTCGGGCTGACTATCGTCTGGGGATGGGTCAGCACGGGCATCATCGCCGCCGATGAGTTCGAACCTTATCCGCTTGAAAGCTTCACTTTTTCCGCACCACTGGGTGAGACCATCATCTATGCGATGACGATGTCGGGTTCCTATCTCAAATTCGGTATCGGGGCGGTCGCAGGCGTTGTTATCGGCGCTGCATTGACCAGCCTGTCCCAAGGTCAATTCCGGTGGGAAGCCTGTGATGATGCGAGAGAGATGCGTCGCCAGATACTCGGCGGTGTATTCATGGGCTTTGGAGGTGTGGTCGCACTTGGCTGCACGGTGGGCCAGGGTCTTTCGGCAGCGTCGATGCTTGCCTGGTCAGCACCGGCGGCGCTTGTGTCGATCTATGTCGGCGCATGGCTCGGGCTTCATTACCTTGTTGGCGGGTCGCTGATGGGGCCCATACGCAGTCTGTTGAGCGTTCGCCAATAGACCTCAAACCACTCGACTCGGGAGATTTCCATGAAACCAATTTCGCGTGTGCAATGCTGGTCAGAATTGCTGACCAACACTGTATGGCGGTTCAGTTCGCCAGACCGCTTGACGTCACCCGGGCCTGAGATACATTCAAGAACATGATTTTGTTTCCACGTTTCTCCGCGCACACTTTTGCGGCGCTGTTGGTTTTGGCCTTTGCCGACACCGCCCGTGCCGATGGCGATAAAGAATATGGCGAATATCTGTCTTCCGAATGTGTCACCTGTCATCAGATCGGGGCAACGGCAGGACAGATTCCATCGATTGCGGGTATGGATGCGCAGGGGTTTGCCGATATTATGAAGGCATATCGCGGACAGGTGCTCGAAAATCCGGCAATGCAGACTGTTGCCAAGCGATTGACTGATGAAGACATTGCTGCGCTTGCGGCTTATTTTTCATCGCTGCCGGAACCGCAATAAACTGAATGACCAGGTCAGACGGGAGGACATGATGACCGAAATCAACCGAAGAAAGTTTACCGGCCTCTTGGGCGCAGGAGCCGTAGCCGCCAGTCTCGGTCTGCCTGCCTACGCTCAGGGAGCCAAACCGAAAGTCGTTGTGATTGGCGGCGGTGCCGGGGGTGCAACAGCAGCACGCTACATCGCCAAGGATTCCGAAGGCGCGATCGATGTGACGCTCGTTGAGCCGTCAAAGCAATATTACACCTGCTTCTTCTCAAATCTGTATCTTGGTGGATTGCGCGAGTATGCCTCCATCGGTCACAGCTACGATACTCTGGCACGGGCTCACGGCGTCAACGTTGTGCATGACTGGGCCACGGGCGTCGATCGCGATGCCAAGACGGTTGCACTCGCATCAGGCGAAACGCTTGCCTACGACCGCCTGATCCTGTCGCCCGGCATTGATCTGAAATATGACAGCGTGCCCGGCTACTCATTGTCCGCGCAGGACGCCATGCCCCATGCCTGGAAGTCCGGCACGCAAGTCGCGTTGCTGAAGGCACAGGTTGAAGCAATGGAAGAGGGCGGAACTTTCGTCATGGTGCCGCCGCCAAATCCCTATCGCTGCCCGCCGGGACCTTATGAGCGTATCTCGATGATCGCCCATATCCTGAAGGCGAAGAACCCGACAGCTAAGATAATCGTGCTTGATCCGAAGGAGAAGTTCTCAAAGCAGGCGCTCTTCACAGAAGGCTGGGAGAAGCACTATTCGGGCATGGTCGAATGGATCCCGGCTTCGATTTCCGGCGGCGTTCAAAACGTCAATCCCGATACGATGGAGATCGAAACCGATATCGACACGTTCAAGGCGTCCGCGGCATCTGTCGTCCCGGCGCAGAAAGCTGGCCAAATTTGCCATGCCGCCGGACTCACAGAAGGAGACTGGTGCCCGATCAAGCCGGCCACGATGCAGTCCACCAAGGATGAGAACATCCATGTTTTGGGCGATGCATCTGTTGCGTCTGCCATGCCGAAATCCGGTTTCTCGGCCAACAGCCAGGCCAAGGTCGCCGCAATGGCTGTGCGTGGCGCCTTGACCGGCTCTCGGGTCTTTGAGCCGCGTTTCGCCAATACTTGTTGGAGCCTGATCGACACCAATGACGGTGTTAAGGTCGGCGCTAACTACAAGGCCGGCGAAGAGAGCATTGAGGTGGTCGATAAATTCATCTCTGCCACAGGCGAAGATGCTGACCTGCGCAAGGCGACCTACGAGGAGTCCGAAGCCTGGTACTCTGCTATCGTCGCGGACATGTTCAGCTAGGCGCGTTTTCTTCGGTGAACTGACAGAGAATGGAAGCTGGCGGGACTAACCCGCCGGCTTCACCATGTGATGACTATGCCTGCAACTGGCTGGCGCCGGTCACAAAAGGCGCTGATTTCTTGCTAGTTCGGCTGGGTGCGTTTTGTCCTGCGCCTGCCGCGCGTGGGGCAAGAAGCTTCATAGCCCCAGCCGCACCTGCAACAATCGAAACCATGGCAATCACAGAAGCAGGCGACGCTGTTGCCACCCCCGAAAGGCCTTGTCCAACGGTGCAACCAAGTGCTGTCACGCCACCAAATCCCATCAGCATGCCACCAATCACATACTGCCAGACGGGTGGCGTGTCAGCAGTAAACTCTTGATACCCAAATCGACCGGAAACCACACTGCTTGCAAAGGCTCCAACAAGGGTTCCCAGAACAAGCGCGATACCGAAGCGCATGCTGTCGCCGGTGAAGATCATCGCATATTGAACGGTTTCCGCGACCGGTGCTGTGAAGCTCAACGCCGCAAGTGGCACAGGCTCAAAATCGTCGGCGCCGACAATGCCTGTGACGATCCAGCCAGCGACAACAAGCGAGCCGATGGCGAGACCGGCAGTCGCGGGTTTCAGCGCCGGCAAGACCGAGGTTTTCAATGATTGACTGGGAACGGATCGCCACATCAGCGCGAAGAGAAGCATCGCGATGAGGGCGGCCGCGATGACCAGGTTAGACTCATCCGCAAACAGATCGGCAGGGTGCACGAACGTGTCCCAAGTTTCCTCTAGCGCAACGCGCGGATAGGAAAGCACGCCGCGCATGGTTGCGTATGAGGCAATGGCGATGACCAGCATGGTGACCAGCGCACGCATGTTTCCGGAGGCGGAAAGCACCAGCAATCGACTGATACAGCCTCGTGCCAGCACCATGCCAACACCAAACAGCAGGCCACCAACGACGAGACCAACCGGCTTGATGCTGTTTGACCAGAAGATCGCCTCGCTCAAGTCAATCAGGCTAGACATTTGCAACGCAAGCGTCCCGCCCAGCGCCGTTAGCATCGCGGCTGCGATCATCAGTGTTTTGCTACGCAGGCCGTGCCCGCCTTTTGGCGAAACCCATTCTGCTACAGCGGAGCGGGTACAATAGGCGCTGATCTCGGTCGCGACACCAAATAACACGCCGACAATGAAGGCACCAACGGACACCACAACTGCGACGTCATAGGTCTCGCGCAAAACTTCCGCCCATTCCAGCATTGCGAGTTTCCCAACGGTTCACGGTCGGGAAGAACATAGGTGTGCAGGTGAATCGGACTAAGGATCACAACTCCAATGTGAAGAGGTCAAGAGGAATTTCTTTTCCTGAATCAGGATTGCCTTGCAAGACTGATCTAGAGATTTGAAAATTTTTGTCCCAGGAGCAAAAACGGTTCGACAAGTTCGCGATCAGTTTCAACTCATGCTGCCACAAACCGAAAGCCAATGTCGGTCCTTTCCACATAACCAATACCCGGACAGGGCAGAGGAAAGCCGATCAGCTTTGTCTTCTCGACGGCCATCTGGTCCGGCAAGAGTGCCCTGGACTTTGCACCCATAGCTTTGTCCCGGTCGGAATTGGCTTCCCAGTCACAAGAGAAGCATTGCTGCAGGTGTGGCGGGGCAGCACGATTCAAGTTGGACGATTGCCGCTAAGAGCAGCCTGTCGAGTGCTGCAAGATGAAGGCCCATCGCTTGGCTTTACAAACTCTATCGTCAGCCTATTCCGTTACCACGGGCTGGCGTGTCGCTGGTGGCAACACAATGAACAACGGGGCGGACATGCTGCCGCCGACAAAGAACGGTACGGACGGAAGGAGTGGTTCTGTCTGGGTCTGCGCAACTTCGCCGCGCAGGGCGATGCTGCGGCGGATGAGATCGATTTGCCCGCCCAGCAGAATGGCTATTGCCTCTGAGGACATGGATGTTCCGTCGAGCGCGACAAACCCGTCATCAATGGTGAATCTGGCAGACAGTCCGTCGAATGGTGTGTTGCCTTCAAACACTGATGCGGCGTTGCCTGAACCGTCCAATGGTATGCGAGCCAAGTCGAATCCGCGCAAAGTCCCTTCCGTTGCGTCAATAGCTCCGTCCCCTTCCAGATTGATCAACAAACCCTGCGCGCTCGTGCCGGTTGACCGGAACCTCAGGCTGGCATCTCCCTGGCCGGAAAGGGCAAGGGGCCCCTGACCGTAAAGTGTGGTCAGCGCGTCGAGATCAACGCCATTGAAAGAAAGGTCCGTCTCAAAAAGGCCCACCCCCGGTCCCTTGGAAACGGAGATCGAGCCCGCAATGGAGCCGCTGAGGGCTTCTGCCTCGCCCACCTCGAAGCTTGCTGCTCCATCCCGAACGATCGCCGCCGCCGCGAGATTTGCCATGTTGAGAGGTCCAATCGTCGCGCCAACAGCGGACAAGCGAAGATCAAGACCAAACCCTTCCAGAAAGGACAGATCAAGCTTGCCGCTGGGCTGCGGCTCCGCGCTCGTCTGCGCAAGGCTCATCGGATTGGGCAACCAAAGACTTTGGAATGCAAGCGTTCCGATCAGCGATGGCTCGCCGTCACTGGTTTGCAGTTCCAACTGCCCGGTTCCCGAGTGCTCACCAACACGAATTTGGGCTTCTGCAAATTCCATCAACCCGTCGGAAGCCGTGATCGCTCCTTCCAACTGGGTTTCAGCAATGACAGTTGCGACGGGGATAGGATGACCGATCCATTCCAACAAACGACGGGGGGATGGGATCAGCAATGATACTTGTCCCGCAGCATCAGGAGACGATGATAGTCCCAACTGGCCCGAATAAGACAAGCGAACAGGATTGGAGGAAAATTCAAAGGACGTTTCGCTGATTTCACCACGCAATAGCGGTACTGGAGACGCTGAATTGACGATCAGTTCGAAAACCTCGCCTTGCCAGACTGCATCGAGACGCAGGGTCGCAGCGCCCCGTAGGCTCGGCCAGTTCAGCGTGGCATTGATCGCCGTAAGCTGAGCGGTGCGTTCGGCCTGGCGATCTTCATAATCGGCAATTCCATCGATCACCCGCACCGAGCCGAGCGATACGGCTCTGTCGGCCTGCGACCGCTCACCGAACCGGCGTGCGAGAAGCCCATCGCCATTGGACCAGTTGGCGCTTCCGTCTTGATCACGCAACAATGTGAAACGAGGCCGCACGATCGTGACGTGAGAAAGGTCTGCATCTCCCCAAAAGGCGCTTGTAAAACTCAGTTGAGCTTCCAGCCCATCCATCTGAACCAGAAGGCCGCCTTCATCATCGCCCGACCTGATGGTCACATCATCGTAAGACACCTGAAGAAATGGCCACAGCGACACGCTGCTTTCGCCGCGCAAGTGCACTTGCTTGCCTGTCAGCAATGTCAGCTGGGTTTCAACGCGTTCCTTCACCGCGCTGCTTGAAAGGAACATTGGCAGGGCGAGCAAAACCAGCGCGATGCATACCGCGATGCCTGCCAGCCAATTGGCTACTCTTTTCATACGCACTGCCCAACCGCGAACCGAAGGGATCGCTTGCCCTGTACAGGATGACCAAACTGCCCGCCGTGCCCTGTACGGCGACAAGCCTAAGCTGTCTCAGCACCTTTGAGAACTGCATTATGGCAGTTTTCCGCATGCAATCGGGCGATCAAAACGTGTTGTCGAATGCTGGTTAACGTGACAGAAATCCAGGGGTCGGGCCTCTTTGAACACAATCAATGGGTCCTGACCCCAGTGCTTCCATGCGGACGGAGCTTGCCATGCCGGACAACATCTTGTGGACACCCTCGCCGGCTCGCATTCACGCCAGCCAGATGCGGGATTTCGCTGATTTCTGCTCTTCAATCACCGGGCTGGATTTCTCCAGCTATCAATCGCTGCATGCCTGGTCGGTGTCCAACATGGCGGAGTTTTGGGACGCCGCTTGGGATTACTGCGGTGTAATCGGCGACAAGGGCGACGTTGCGATAAAGGCACCGAATGCGATGCCGGGGGCGACCTTCTTTCCCGAGGCACAGCTGAGCTTTGCCGAAAACATGCTCAAGCGGCGCGGGGAAGATACTGCCATCGTGTTTCGCGGTGAAGACAAGATTGCGCTGGATATGAGCTGGGACGCTCTTCACGCGCTGGTTTCGCTGCTGCAGCAGGCCTTTCGTGCCAAGGGAGTGAGGGCAGGGGACCGGATAGCCGGCATGGTGCCCAATATCCCCGAAACCGTCGCCTGCATGCTGGCGGCCAATTCCATCGGTGCCATCTGGTCGTCATGTTCGCCGGATTTCGGCACCCAGGGCGTGCTTGATCGCTTTGGTCAGATCAAACCAACCATTTTCGTTGCATGTGACGGCTATTGGTACAACGGAAAGAAAATCGACATTGGTGAGAAAGTAGCGCAGATCAGTTGTGAACTTGGCGTCGAAACCACGGTCATCCTGCCCTATCTCGCCTGGACGGGAGACGACGATATCGAAACGGCAACTGGCATTCCGCTCGCCGATTTCGTGGCTCCATACGAGGCGCGAGACGTTCAGTTCGAGCGGCTGCCATTTGATCACCCGCTGTACATCTTGTTTTCGTCCGGCACCACCGGCGTTCCCAAATGCATCATCCACCGACAGGGCGGCATTCTGCTTCAGCACCTCAAGGAGCATAAGTTGCACTGCAACATCTCCCCTGGGCAACGCGTCTTCTGGTTCACCACTTGCGGCTGGATGATGTGGAATTGGCTGGTCAGTGCTTTGGCGGCGGATGCGTCCGTCATGCTGTATGATGGCTCCCCTTTTCATCCCACACCAAGCACCGTGTTTGACTATGCCGAGCAGGAAAAATTCAATTTGCTTGGCACCTCGCCAAAATTCATCGATGCAACGCGCAAGGCTGGGCTGCGTCCTATTGAAACTCATGATCTGTCGAGTGTTCACACCATTGCTTCGACCGGTTCGCCGCTTGCGCCCGAGAACTTTCGCTTTGTTTATGATGCGATCAAATCCAACACCCATTTGGCATCCGTTTCCGGGGGCACAGATCTTGCCGCCTGTTTTGTTTGCGCAATCCCCTGGGAACCTGTGCGCGTTGGCGAAATCCAGGGGCCAGCTTTGGGTATGGCGAGTGATGTTTGGGACGATGACGGTCGGTCCGTCCGCGCGGAAAAGGGGGAACTTGTCTGCACGCAGCCATTTCCGTCCATGCCTCTGGGCTTTTGGAACGACGATGACGGGCTGAAATACCATCACGCCTATTTCGAGCGGTTTGAAGGGGTGTGGTGCCATGGTGATTTCGCTGAAATCACAGAAAATGGTGGTTACATCATCTATGGGCGATCAGACGCCACGCTCAACCCCGGCGGGGTGCGCATTGGCACCGCTGAGATCTACAACCAGGTTGAGCAGATGCCGCAGGTTCTGGAGGCGCTCTGCATCGGTCAGGAGTGGGACAACGACACGCGCATTGTCCTGTTCGTGAAATTGGCGGAAGGCTTGGCACTGGACGATGATCTGCGCAATTCAATCAAGAGCAAGATCAGAACGGGAGCTTCGCCGCGCCACGTGCCAGCGATCATTCTGCAAGTTGCCGACATTCCGCGCACCAAGTCTGGCAAGATCGTGGAACTTGCTGTTCGGGACATCGTGCATGGCCGACCGGTGAAGAATAAGGAAGCCTTGGCGAACCCGGAAGCGCTTGAGCTTTTTGCTGGTTTTGAGGAGCTGTCCGAGTAGATGCTCCTTGATGGTGAATCGGCGTGGTTAGCAGAACCTCACCGCGATCTTTACCCTGGCGTTAACAAGCGTCCATTCGAGACGATTTGCCCGATGGCCGAAAGATTTCGGTTACAGAATACGGGCATATTGAGGCTTCAACGCGTCAAATGCCCAGTATGGCGCGCAACACCCTCAAGAGTTTCGACACTGGTCTTCTGCATTCCTCACAGCCATTAACTCTTCTCTAGCGCTGATCCAGCCGGATCGGCGCTCTTTTTTTTTGGCTTTTGATGGGTCCGTAAGAGCCGCTCTAACTGTCGGCCAGGACGCGCTGCATGGGAAAGTGGATCTCAACCATCGTGCCGTGGCCGGGTTCGCTTTCGATGCTGAATCTCGCTCGGTTGGCTTCGACGAGTGCCTTTGTCAGCGGAAGTCCCAGACCGGTTCCAGATTTTTGTGAGCGTGACGGCGGCTCGACTTGCTGAAAGGGCTTCATGGCGCTGGCAAGCTGTTTTTCGCTCATACCAATGCCATCGTCACGAATACGCAGGACTACCTCACCATTTTCATCATACACGGTGGAAATGATCACCTGACCGCCTTCCTTCGTGAACTTGATGGCGTTTGACACGATGTTGAGCACGACCTGCCGAATGCTGCGGGGATCGGCCACCACCTTCGGCACCATCGCCGAAAGGCTTGTGCGAATGATTACCTGATCTTCATTCGCGACCGGCTGCATCATCGACACGGCGTCGGAGATGATCAGGTTCAGCGAGCAGGCATCAAATTCCAGCTCGACCTTGCCTGCCTCGATCTTGGAAATATCGAGCAGGTCATTCACAAGTTCGAGCAAATGCATGCCCGATCTTCGAATATCGCGCAGATAACCCCGATAGCGGTCATTCTCGATACGACCGAACCGCTCCGCTATCATCACATCGGAAAACCCGATCACGGCATTGAGCGGAGTGCGTAATTCGTGGCTGATCTTCGCCAGAAAGTCTGATTTGAGCGCGTTGGCGCTTTCCGCTTCACCCTTTGCAGCCAGCAGTTCTTCTTCGGCTTTTTTGAAGTGTGTGATGTCGCGCAACACTGCGCAGCACGTGTCAGGGGTGTCGAGCTTACCGATTGTCATGAAGATCGGAATCAAACCGCCTTGGCTGTTTTTGCCGATGATTTCGCGCCCGTCATTCAGAAGGCTGGCAACACCAGGGCTTGTCACGCTCAAAATATAGTCTGTCGCGATGCGGTGGCTTTCGGGCGCGAGAAGCTCCGTAAACGTCGCGCCTTCCACACGGTTCGGTGCGACATCGAACAACGCTTCCGCAGACCTGTTGAGCCCGAGCACGGTGCCTTGGGACGACAGGATAACGATGCCGTCTGTTGCAACGTCGAGAATACCGCGCATGTCATCACCGGACAGCCCGCCAAAAGAGCGCGGCGTGACCGCCTTGGCAGCGTCACCCGACTTTACCTTTGTCGATTTGGCCTTGGCAGCATCCTTGTCAGATTTCGCTTCGGTTGAAGTTTCGTCTTTTGACGCCTTCGCGGATGAGTGTTTGGAAGCGGCTTTCTCGGCAGTGCGTTCGGGAGCCTGCTTTGCGGCTGACAGAGCCTGGCTTGCCCCTTTTTTCTTTGGGGTGCCGGAAGTTGAAGTTGCCTTGTTGTCATTTTGTGTTGCTGAGCGGCTCTCGGTGGGCCGCAACGGGGTCACATTGTCCGGTGTTTTCTCGACTCTTTGCCGTATCGGTGCGGTCACGACATTATCACTGCGGCGACGGCTCGACTTTGCTGACGCAGCTGCAGTGCTGGACGGCGCTGCGCGTCTATCGCCTGCCTTCGGGCCCAATGCGGAGGGCAGCGGTGAGCCGTTTGCGGCCTGTGTGGCGCTTCCAGAAACGGTATCGGCGGGTGAAACGGGTTGACGCTGTTTCTTTCCACCACCGCCACCGCGCCTCAAAGTGAGCAGCATGGCGCGACTCGTATCCCATGGCACGTGTTGCAACTGGGCGCGCACATCCAGAGGATGGCCGTCGCGATGATAGATCATCGCTCCATCGCTCTCCGCCTCGCCCATCTGCAACTTGAAAAGGGCGGAGACACCGCCGCGCCGGGTCAACTCGCTCAGATCAGCGTAGCCGGTCAGGTCAAAGAACTCACGGTTGCCGAACAGCATGTCGTTTTCGCGGTAGACCAAGACCGGGATCGGCAACCGCGCGAGTATGGATGTGTCGACGGGATTGGCTTCCACTTCAAAGGTCGTGTCCGCCCCGCTTTGGCCATTGGCATCGCGTTGTTTCGCAAATGCGGATGGCGTGAAGTCCGAAACGCCTTCGCTTGACGTCGACTGGTTTCTCTCTGTACCGCGCGACCGGGTTTCAAGCTTTGCGTCCGTCAGCTTCTGAGCGATCTCCTTGAATGCGGTCTGCTCGCCAGATGACAGTTCACGATCCGGCCGGCCCGACTTGCGGGTTTCGAAATCGACGACCTTTTCGTCACCGCTCGTATCGACAACGTCCTTTACCGTATCGTCTCCATCGCTCGGGGAAGTCGTCTCGCTGAAGAGGTTCAATCCGCCCCCATCAGGATCCACCACCGCGTCTGCGGTGCGGATGATGCCGAATCCGGAATAGCCCTCAAAGTTGCGGCCAGCGTCGAACATTGGAATGCCGGCCAAGTCTACCGGCACACGCAAATCGGCCCGCTCCACTGGCCACATCACGGTTTTGCCCGACCATGTATCGCCGGTTGACAGCAATTTGCTGATCGTCTCGCCATTGCTGAACCCAAGCGTTTCGACAACTTCGTCCCATTTGCGACCCTCCAAATTGGAGGCCTGTGGCCCAACCGTGGCTCCCAGTTCATCAGAAACCTCTTCGAATACGCCATCGGTGTCCATCTGCCACACGAACCGCACCGGCTTGGCAGAAGCCTTGAAACGAAAGCCAGACTCATCCCCGCTCGTGATCTGGGAGCGGCCATCTTCTCCGGCAGATGCTGACAACGTTACGTCTGTCGCACCGGCTTCGCGGAGGCCGTCCTCACCGCCTGGCGTTGAGATTTTCTCCATATTCGGGGGCAACTCAGAGGGTGTGACAGGCTCAACCTCCGGCAAGACTGGGTCGGCGGGCTCCTGTTTGTAGTACCAGCGGCTGATGCCGCCCTTTGCTTGCCCGCTTCTTCGGTTCGAAAAACTGCCGACGGATCGAGGCTCAGTGTCCGAGGTGGATGGCTCTGCGGCTTGCAATGCTGTGCCAGATGTACCCGGTTGTGACGATGTTGAAGTGGAAGATGCAAGCGCGCTCGCCGTCGCGGACTGAGCGTCCGCCGTGACCAGCAAATGCAAGGCAGGGTCATCATCGAGCCGTGCCAGGCCCATCGCAACGACGCCCTTAGACGTTTCCAGCGGACGCTTGATCAGACGATCTTCTTCGTCAGCCACGTCTTTGATCAGCAGCCGAAGTTGGTCCGCGCTCACTGCCATCGCGTCAAAAGCGGTGTCGCTTGCAAGGATCAGAGCGTCCCATCCGAGCACCGCGCTTGCCTTGCTGTAGCTGCCCAAGGCATCGACGGCAGCCTTGGCCATGTCTGCTTCGCCATAGCTGCGTTTGTGCATCCGATCCGAGAGAACCAGCACTGCTGTCTTGCCATCTGGCAGTGTCAGCTTTTGCAATTGGCATCCCAGGACCTGGGTCTTGAATCCCCGGCGCAGGCGAAGGCTGGTGCGAGTGCGTTCTGCGTCCGTCAAAGACTCGGCCGCAGCCTGCAATTGGCGTTTGACGACAGGGTCGAGGCGATAGTCCCCCGACAGAGCCGCGCTGATGGACTCAGCGCCGGCGAGATGCACCCCATCCGCATTCAGCCAGAGGATGTCGGACAGATTTGGTGTGAACACGATCGCGGCTTGCGCAGAGACAATCTGACCACGCAATTGCGGCAGCACAGTCAAATCGAGATAGGGATAATGCGCCAGCGCCATGGTCCCGTCGGTCAAGTGTTGCAGACGACTGGTGAGGGGCAACCTCACTTAGCCTCAGTCGCCGAAGTCTGCCCGAGGCGGGCTTTTCCTTCCAAATGGTAAATACAGCCATTCGGGCTTGCAATCCATAATCTGGACGCAGCCGCGCTTAGTTTCGCCATACAGGGTTAAGGTCCGAACAATCGGAACTCCAGTGCAGATTGCCGCTTGCCCCTGTTCCGCATTGGCATTATGCAGGCCCCGCTCGTCACCCATTCTACGGTGACGCGTCACTGCGCGGCTGTAGCTCAGTTGGTTAGAGCGCTGGATTGTGGATCCAGAGGTCGAAGGTTCAAATCCCTCCAGCCGTACCATTTGCATCGCTTTTTTGCGGTGCCGGACCTAGGATTTCCTGCGGTGCTGACCCACCTTATTTTGCAGATATGCGTGTACGGTCAAACAGTTGGCCGAAAGACAGATCATCCTTTTCCAAAGCGTCGGCTGCGATGCGAATATGTGTGTCGCGCCCATTGTCGCCCGGCTCCAATGTGGTTTTTTCAATGGCTGACTGAAGTCGGTCGGCCAGCCTCAGGGCACCGGAAGTGTTGGTCTCCGGCATCAAGATGGCCAATTCGCGCTGACCTGTTCTTCCCACAACGTCGATGCCGTGTCGGCTGACGCTTTCGCAGACCTGAGCCAGGCTGGCCAGGTTGCGCACATCAACCGCATCGGGACGCCGTTCCGCGCCATCCAGACGAACGATCGCCAATGCCAGGTGATGGTCGTAGCGTCTGCTTCTTTGAAACTCTGCGGCCCCGCGCTCCAGAAAGAAGGCGCGATTGGCAAGCCCGGTGTCGGTGTTGTGCGCGGCAACACGCTTGATCGTATCGAGCTCACGGCGCAGACGCAGAACTTCGCGCTGCAACTCCTCACGGCTTGAATCAAGCACATCCGGCCCGTCCATCCACGCGCTGACCTCGCGAGCAGGTTGCAGCGTGATAATGATGCGCCGCTCGCCATCTTCGCGCGTATCCGCAACGATATCAGCGATCACACGGGAACTCGCTGCCTTGCCTCTGGACAGGCTGATCGTGTGGCGTTCGCTTTCCCCGGTCGCATAGACGCTGGAAATTGCATCATGCAGCCTTGCATGTCTTCCGCGCGGCAGCAGGTTTTCGAAGACCAGATCGTCAAGATCATCGGGTTCGTGGTCGAGAAGGACACCGGCACGCTTGTTGGCGTAAGAAATATAAAAGGCAATCTCGCCGAAACGGTCCGACTCGCCGCCGCTGAGCACGAGTATCCCCTCGCTCAGGGCATCCAGAATGGCACGTTCTCTGACGGCAAGCTGTGCGGTTTCCTTGGGCAAGTGATCGTGCAGGTAAGAGATGTTACTCATATGACAAAAGTCTCCGCAAAGCGCCGGACCGGTACCGCATAATCAGCCTAGCGCAGCGGGTGAGAATTACGACAGGTCAAACCTCCGTTGGCGAGCGTTTTCTTAAGCCGTGGTTAACGATGATGCGGCGTCAACCCAACAAAATCACGGCAGATCAAAACAGTTGGCAAAGAAGGTCGTTGTGGCCGGCCAATCGGAAAAAACACCCGCGACGCCAACATCATTGGCGAGAACATCGAGCACTTTGAGCATGTCGCTGTCAGACGTGATCAGGTCTGCAACTGACTGGTAGTACCACCCTCCGCCGGTGCTCAGAGACCCCGACCGTTCAAGCGACCAAGCGATGAGCTTCAATCCGGCGGCGCGGGCCTGTTTGGCGTAAGTGGAGGGCACGATCTTGCCATTGTCGTTTCGCAGCAGAACCCATATCGGCGGACCGAGAGCCGTAACCCCCATCTCTACGAGCGCCTCCATGGAGTGCGCCCAGCTCTGCGGCTTTTCCGGTGACCAGTCCGGGTTGCGATATCCTGATTCCAGATAGATGGCGTTCCGGCCGAATTCCGGTTCGTTTTCAATCCAGTAGCGAACATCCTCGAGGCTGAAGCTTTGCAGCATGACTTGGGAAGGCGGGATGCGCGCGGCCTTATAGGCGTCAACAAGAGCCTGCGTATAGTCGCGTTGGCTGAAGCCATCAAACGGCATGTCGACAGCAGGACGTTTCAGTTCCGGCGCGAATTTAACACCAAGATCGGCAAACAATGCGAGCGTTTCGGCATGGCTCATCACAGTTCCATCAGCCGCGAAGGAACGATCAGAGCGCGGTTTCGCGCCGTACATATAGTCTTCAACACTGGCCGCTGCCGGATTGGCGAAATCATGCTTTGCGCGCAGGCTCTTGAACTCTGAAAGCGTCAGATCGGAAGTGAGGCATTGCGCGTCTGCGGGCTTGTCATCTTTGGCCGGGCTGAACGGTTTTGTGCATTTGGCGGCAAGATCGGTGGCGAGAATGTTTGTCGTACGATGCAGATCGGCCTGCGAATGGCGGCAAACAAGCTGTTTGTCTTTGGTGAAGGTAACGTCGCATTCCACGAAACCAGTACCCATGCGCGCGGCCGCGATGTAGCCCTCCCGGCTGTGTTCGGGAAATTGCAGCGGCGCCCCGCGATGCGCAATCGACCAATCGGCCTCGCGGAATGGGCCGGTGCATGCGGCCAATTTTGTCTTTAGCGAACCGTCCTTCAGGCCATCGACCAGCACGAAAGGGCGCGGGCCCAAGCTCACATCCGACGAAGCTGCGATGGCTATTTGGGCGCACGAAAGTGCCGCAATTGTGAGAACAATCGTGCGGGTCCAAATCACGGTGCGGTGCTTTCAACTGCCTGATTCAACGCTACAATCACCTCGTCGCGAAGCTTCTGCATGTCCCGGTCCCACGGCGCTGTCTGGGACACGATGAGATTGGCCTGACTGCGTAGAATGATCCCGTCATCGAGAATTTTGAGGTGGTTGGCGCGGATTGTCGAACCGGTCGATGTGATGTCGACAATCGCATCTGCCGTCCCGGCGGCGGGCGCACCTTCGGTCGCTCCTAGGCTCTCGACAATGCGGTAAACACCGATACCGTGCTCGCCAAACCAGGTCTGGGTCAATTGCCAATATTTCGTCGCAACGCGCAGCCTCCGCCCGTAACGCGCGCGAAAAGATGCGGCGACATCATCAAGATCGGCCATGGTGGAGACGTCGATCCAGGACTGCGGCACCGCGACCACAACATCGGCCCCGCCAAAGCCAAGTTTCACAGGAAAATCAAACATATCATCGGGCTTGGCGACGGTTTCGCGGGCTAAGTCCTCGCCGGTGACGCCCATCTGAACCGTGCCTCTCGCCAGTTCGCGGGCGATTTCCGACGCTGAAAGAAACGCGATCTCGATGTCGCTTCGGCCATCGACAATCGTCTGATAGCTGCGCTCTGCAGGCGGGGCGACAGGCAGCCCGGCTCGCTCAAGCAATTGTAAAGTCTTGTCTTTCAAGCGCCCCTTGGAGGGCACTGCGATGGTGATGCTCATGCCAGCGCCTCCGCCACCCGGTCGAGTGCTATCGAGAAGCCCACCCCGGTTTTTGGTGTTGGGCTTCCGAGCAAAGTCAGCAGTGAATCATATCGCCCACCACCGCCAATCGCGACGCCATTGGCGAACACTTCAAACTGCATTCCGGTGTAATATTCGAGCTTGCGACCGAAGGAGGCGTCGAATGTGATGCCGTCCAGCCTGATCCCACGCGCGCGGATGGCCTCCACACGAGCGTCAAAGGCGGCCAAAAGGTGGTCAGAACCAAGCTGGTGGGTGTCAAAAAAGGCTCTCACCGCAGCGCCAGCTTCTGTCAGCGGCGCTTTGATGGCGAGATAGTTGCGAATGATTCGCAACTGATGATCCTCGAGCCGAAAACTCTGGATCGAGGATTTTTGCACCATGCGTTCGGCAATATCGGCGGGCGAACGTCCGGCCATGGGAGGCAGGGCCGCCTCCTGCATCATCACTTCGACGCGCATGGTCAGCGCGGGGATGTCGGCGTGTTGCGATATCGGCTCACCAATCGGCTCGCTGCTGAACTGGTCGAGCAGCGCGTCGAGCCGCTCATTCTGGCCGAAAGCGCGCTGGAGGCGCTGCGCGATCGTTTCGGGCAGGGCAAGCGAGTCGATCAGCGCGCAGAACAAATCATCACCAAGCGTAATTTTTGGTTCGATAATGCCCGCTGCGTTGAGACAATCGAGCATATCCGACAGGCAAGTCGCATCGGCAGCAATGCGATCATCATGCCCAATGTCCTCAAGACCGAGTTGAAGGAATTCTTCGCTGCCATCCCGGTTCTGGCGGAAGACGGTTCCGCAATATGCGTAACGACCAGTACGTTTTTTTTCGATCACGCCGCGACAGATGGGAATTGTGAAATCCGGCCGCAGGCAGTTGAGGCGCCCGTCGCCGCTTTCGGTGATGAAGATGCGGCGCCGCAAATCCTCTCCGGCCATTTCAAGAAACGGGTCCGCCGGTTGCAGGATCGGCACGTCGATCACATCGGGCGCGCGCTTGCGCAGATGAGCGAGCAGATCAGGCATGGGTTACTGTTCTCGCCCTGACCGAAATGATTGCAGGCTGATGCGTGTTGGCTTCCCCCTCTCCAAGACCAACCAGCCCCTCGGCTTCGCCTTGCGGGGTTGGTCTATCCTCCCCCTCCAAGGGGGAGGAGGGGGTGCTGCGCACCCTGCCGTCATTCCGGGCCTTGTGCCCGGAATCCAGCAACAGATTCGCTCTCTGGCCCGTGATGTCGAGCCAGCCTTCCCCTCCCCCTTGTGGGGAGGGTGGCCCTGCGCAGCAGGGTCGGGTGGGGGGCAGGCCCTGAACACCCATTAAACCCAACTCAGCCATTTTGCGCATCAAGCGTCTTGCGCACTTCAGCCACCAGGTCAGCGACAGGCACTTCGCGCTGGGCGACGCGGGCGGAGCGCCATTCTTCATTGTCGGTGATGTCCTCGGCGAGGCGGGCACCCTCCAGCAAATCCTTGATCTGCACCACGCCGCGTTCGCGTTCATCCGACCCCTGAATGATGGCGATGGGCGAGCCGCGCCGGTCGGCATATTGCAACTGCTTGCCGAACTGTTTGGGGTTGCCCTGATACATTTCCGCGCGGATTCCGGCACCGCGTAACTCCTGCACCATTTGCTGATAGGCTGCGAGGGATTCCGTGTCGCGGTCCATCACCGTCACCAGCACCGGGCCGGGCAAAGCGTGATCGTCCAGCTTGCCGAGATTTTTCAGCGCGGTCATGAGGCGCGACACGCCGATGGAAAAGCCGGTCGCCGGAACGTCCTGCCCCGTGAACCGCTTCACCAGCCCGTCATAACGCCCCCCGCCCGCGACGGAACCGAACACGACTTCCTCGCCCTTTTCATTGGTGACAGGGAAGGTCAGTTCGCATTCGAAAACCGTGCCGGTGTAATATTCGAGACCGCGAACAACCGATGGATCAATCTGAACACGCCCATCATCATAGCCGGAGGCTTTGACCAATTTCCAGATGACTGAAAGATCTCGAACCCCTTCGAGATCGGGGAATTGGCTATTCATGTAGGCAAAGTAGGTTTCAGCTTTCTCCTCAAACACTTCTTTGTCTTCGATTTCACGGCCCGAGGTGGCTGCTGCTCGATAAACCGCTCCTGCAGATTGTGATGAAACCAGATCAGCCAACGCAAAACTCTCTAATGCTTGTATTTGCCATTCGGGCAGTTCGACTCCCGTGGTGAAGTCACCACTCTCGTCCATTCGGCCATTGCCAAGCAGTTCTCGGACTCCCAACGGGCCAAACTTATCCAACTTATCGAGTGCTCGTAGCACTCCAAGTCGCTTTTCTGCATTCTCATCGCCTCCAAGCCCGATTGCCTCCATAACCCCATCCAACACCTTGCGGTTGTTCATCCGCACGACGTACTGCCCCTTCAGCCCCAGCGCCTCCATCGTGTCCGCCATCATTATCGCCATTTCGGCGTCGGCGGCGGGGCCGGGCGCGCCGACCGTGTCAGCATCAAACTGCATGAATTGGCGGAAGCGTCCCGGGCCGGGCTTTTCGTTGCGGAACACCCAACCGGCGCGATAGGTACGGTAGGGCGTTTGCAGCGTGTTGATGTTTTGCGCGAAATGGCGGGCGAGCGGCGCGGTCAGATCATAGCGCAGGCTCATCCATTGCTCATCATCATCCTGCATGGAAAAGACGCCCGCATTGGGCCGGTCCGTATCCGGCAGGAACTTGCCGAGCGCGTCGGTATATTCAAACATCGGCGTTTCGACCGGGTCGAAGCCGTATTTTTCATAGACCGCCTTGATCTTGGCCATCATCGCTTCAGTGGCGCGAATATCGGCGGCATCACGGTCCACAAAACCGCGCGGTTGGCGGGGTTTCACACGTTGCGGCTTGGCTTTTTTCTGCTCTTTGGGCTGGTTCTGGTCGGACATATCAATTCTCAAACACATAGTCTCAGGCAAATGGATTGCGCACAGGCGAAAACACCGCCTCGAAGTCATGAACTTGAGCCGGGGCAGGGCGGTTTGGTTTGTCGTGCGAAAGCCTGCCGTCAGCTCAAGTGACGCTATGTCGATGGTGGCAATGATGGTGCAGGCTGCTGGTCATGCGCGGCTGTTTAGGGCGAAAGGTGCAATGTGGCAAGCAAGCTTGCTCAGCTCGGGCGTGTGAAGGCGGCGCGTGCATCCTCGACCTGCTTGCGGAAAGCGCAGCCTTCAATGTGATCATTGACCAGACCCATGGCCTGCATGAAGGCATAGCAGGTGGTGGGGCCAACAAAGCTCCAGTCGCGCTTTTTTAGCTGTTTGGACATGTCGGTGGAAGCGTCCGTCTTACCAAGTTGGCGCAGCGTCTCCCAGTCAAGCGTTTTGGGACGGTCTTCCGGCTTCGGCTCAAAGGCCCAGAACCAGGCGCCGAGCGAGCCTTCACTCTCCACCATTTCCAAAGCGCGTTTGGCGTTGTTGATGGTGGAGACAATCTTGCCGCGATGGCGGATGATGCCTTCATCCTGCACCAGCCGTTCGATATCGGCATCGCCAAATTCCGCGACTTTCGCAAAGTCGAACCCGGCAAAGGCTTTGCGGAAATTCTCTCGCTTGCGCAGAATGGTCAGCCAGGACAGGCCAGACTGAAACCCTTCCAGGCAGATCTTTTCAAACAGCTTGATGTCGTCATCAACCGGCATGCCCCATTCATTGTCGTGATAGGCGCGATAATCATCCTTCTCGCCATGCCAGGGGCATCGAAACAGGCCGTCTTCGCTTTTTGTGAGACCGCTTTTGTTCACATCAACGGGATTATCAGGCATTCAGCCTTGCCTCGCAAAACTATCGGTCCCACAAAGCATGGCGAGGTGGTGTTGCAGCGTCAACGATTTGTTGGAACAGAACTTGGATAAAGCGATCGAACGCTGATGAAATGCAATCTGTTTGCAGTCTTGCTTATTTTGGTCGGCCTTGTTCCGGCGTCAATGGCGCCCGCTCATGCCGTTCATTCCGATTCCAGCCTGATTGACGGGTTTGAAAAGACGGTCTTCGGCTCGGAATATTCGGGCTTTGTTTTGTCCAGCCAATATGTGCGCAAATTCCAGCAACCGGTGCGATTTCACGTCAAGGCCAATGGGTTTGGCAAGCGAAAGGCCGATGTTACCCGGTTTTTGCGGCGCCTGAGCGGCCTCATCAAAGGGCTGGATGTCGAAATCGTGTCCGATGCGGCGAAGGCCAATTTCGTCGTTCACATCGTGCGCCGACGCGATTATGGCCGCACGGTGCGCGACGAGGTTTTTTCTGGCCGAGACGTGACGATACGCGGGCGCTGCATGGTGCGCGCGGTGTTTTCTCGCCGCGGCATTTCGCGGTCCGATGCTGTCATTGTTGCCGATGAGGGCGATGCGCTGTTTCAGCGCTGCATGGTGGAAGAGATTCTGCAAGGGCTCGGTCCGCTCAATGATGACCGGTCGTTGAAGGCCTCAATGTTCAACGATGCGACGAACTTTACGAGCTTTCGTCGGTTCGACCGTATTCTGCTCAACATGCTGTATGATCCGCGCATTCGCGCAGGCGCCAGCAAGCGCGCCGTCGTTCCGCTGTTGCCGGAGGTGGTGCGCGACGTGAAGCGCCGCATCTATCGCTAGACGGCGGGTTCGGCACGGTCAGACGCAGTTAACCATGCCGGTTAGCGCTTGATTTACCACACCAAAAGGTAAACGGCGTCTTTTCGGTTTTGCTTCAATGCTATTCATCTTTCGGTCGTGAATGTCGCGCAGCGTGGCTCGTGATCCTCCACGAGTACGGTTGTATCAATGTTTCGAGTTTTCAAGTTCGCAGCGCTGTGCTGCGTTTTCGCAATGGTGGCGCATTATGCGCAGGCTGGTCAGCGCTATGCCACACCGCCGCCCATCACGCTTAGCCCTGATTTGAGTTCCGCCTGGACGCTGCAGATCAAGCCGCAAAGGCGCGCCGCCCCGAGGCAGAAGCGTGCGCATCGCCAGCTTCGCACAAAACGCCATACACAACGGCAACGTGCACGCATCAAACGTCAGGCTGCGCCGCGCGTCGCGTCTCTGCCGCGCAGGCAAAGGGCGCAAACGCGTCCCAAGCACCGCATTGACCCAGCCTTGTTGCCGGCCACCGTGCGTTGGCATGGCAGCGAAAAGCCGGGCACGGTGATCGTCAATACGATTGAGCGCCGGCTTTACCTCATCACGGCACCGGGCCAGGCGCGCCGCTATGCGGTGGGCGTTGGCAAGCCGGGCTTCGAGTGGGCCGGAACGCATCGCGTCTCACGCAAGGCGGAGTGGCCTTCCTGGCGTCCGCCTGCCAGCATGATTGCGCGCGAACGCAAGAAGGGCCGCATTCTGCCAACCTATATGCCGGGTGGTGTCGACAATCCCATGGGCGCACGCGCTCTGTATCTTGGTTCGTCGCTGTATCGTATTCACGGCACCAATCAGGCCTGGAGCATCGGCCAGGCCGTCTCTTCCGGCTGCATTCGTATGCGCAATGAGGATGTGATGGATCTCTATGACCGTGTGCCGGTGGGTGCCCGCGTGAAGGTGATCTGAGCACTCTCGTCAAACAATATCGCTGGAAATTGCGGCGCCGCGCATGGGTCGGACTAAGGCTTCCGATCGATGTGCGGCGTCGTTACATTTTGGCAACGGCGAAGCGCATTTCGCAACAAATTCTGTTCGCCATTTCTCGACTCTGCTTCAAAAGGCGCTATAGCTGACAGCAGCCATGCGGCGCATGCCGCCTGTAACCGCGATTTGACCCGGTCATGAAGCTTCATTTTCTGCGCACCAGTCTCGCCGCTTCGGCCTGCGCTTTGGCTCTCGCGAGCGCTGTTCCCTCGAAGGCTCATGCAGAAGCAACGCTTTCAGGCTTTCTTGGCGTAAGTTTCTCGCCCCATGCCGGTGTGGACTATGATCTCGGCAACGGCACGACGGGGCGCGTGACCTCCAAATGGGACGCTGAAAATTTCGAGGCCCCGCCTTACTATGGTGTGCGTGCCACGTGGTGGCTGGAGCAGATGCCTGAGATCGGCCTGATGGTGGATTTCACCCATGCAAAGGCCGCTGCCGATCCGGTTCCGGCACCCTTCACAACGCTTGAGTTCACCGACGGCATCAACTTCCTGACTGGAAACGTGCTTTACCGGTATCAGACGGAGAGCCGTTTCACGCCCTATGCCGGCGTGGGTGTCGGCCTTGCAATCCCGTACGTGGAAGTCACGGTTCCCGGTGTCACCAACACGCGTGATTATCAGGTGACCGGCGTTGCCGTGCAGGGTCTGATTGGTGTCGATGCCAAGATCACCGACGACTGGTCGATTTTCGGCGAATACAAGGCTGGCTATGCAGATGTGAATGCGGACCTCGACAATGGCGGCTCAATCGACACGCATGTCGTGAGCCACCAGTTCCTTATCGGGCTGACCTACAAGCTCTTCTGATACGGACCCAAGTCGAGTTTTGCCCTGATGTGTGCAGCGCCGTATCCGCTCGCACGCAGCGCCTGCAAACTCGTATCGTGCGATGATTTGGACAGTTTTCGCCCCTGTTCATCGCGGATCAGCCGGTGATGATGGTAGAGCGGTTCCGGCAGATCGAGCAGTTGCTGCAACAGCCGGTGAATGGCCGTGGCCTCGTAGAGGTCTTCACCGCGCACGACATGGGTGATGCCTTGTATCGCATCGTCAATCACAACCGAAAGATGATAGCTTGTCGGTGTGTCTGACCGAGCCAGAATGACATCCCCCCAGCGCGATGGATCCGCTTCAATGATGGCGGTGTCTGCCTCGCCATCATATCCGGTCTCACGCCAAGTTAACGGGCCATCAACCCGTTCCAGCGCCGCTTGCATGTTGAGCCGCCAGGCATGACGTCGCTCTTCCTCAAGTGCCGCGGAGATGCGTTTGTCGGACCAGGAGCGCTCATCTCCGGGATAATGCGGCTGGCCGTCTGGGTCTCTCGGCCAATCGGGCTGGTGGGAAACAATGGCTTTGATCTCAGAGCGGCTCAGAAAGGCTGGATAGACAAGCCCCATGGACTTTAGGCTGTCGAGCGCTTCGCGATAGGTGTCAAGATGCTGCGATTGGCGCCGCGGCTCACCCTGCCACTCCAGCCCCAGCCACCGCAGATCCTCGATCATGTCTGCCTCAAACCGCAGTGTACAACGCGCCGTGTCGATATCTTCAAACCGCAGCAGCCAGTGCCCGCCCAGTGCTTGAGCCATATGCTGATTGACAAGGGCTGAGTAGGCGTGCCCCAGATGCAGCGCGCCGTTGGGGCTGGGCGCAAAGCGCAATATGGGGGTTGGCTCGTTCATTGCGGAATTTGGGTCGGGACCGTGGCAGGCTGTGGTGTTTCGGGGAGAGACCATGAAAGTGGCGCAAAATCCACCTTTGAAGATCCTCACACATGCGGACCTGCAATCGGGTCTGCGTCTTCTGCGAGACATTGACCCGCTCTTGGTGCCCATTATCGATGGCCTGGAAGACGTCCCGCTGCGCAACCGCGCGCCCGGATTTGAAGGTCTGGCCGAAATTGTTGTTTCGCAGCACGTTTCCAAAGCGTCAGCGGCCGCAGTGTTCGGGCGTCTCATGGGCGCCGTCGTTCCCTTGCATCCGCAACCTCTGCTTGAATGCAGCAAGGAAGCGCTCATCGCCACGGGCCTGTCGCGGGCCAAACAGAACACGCTGAAAGCGATAGCAACCGCAGTCCAACAGGATGGGCTCGATCTGCATGGGCTGTGCGAGCAGCCGGTGGAAGAAGCGCAGCGCGCGCTCACTGCGCTGCCTGGAATAGGTCCATGGACCGCGGAAGTGTTTCTGATGTTTTGCGCTGGCCATGCCGACATTTTTCCGGCCGGAGACGTGGCGCTTCAGCATGTTGCAGGCGACGTTCTCGGCCTTACAGAACGACCCGATGAGAAAGCGGCGCGCGCAATCAGCGAGCGGTGGCGACCGGTGCGCAGCGTGGCCGCGCGGCTGTTCTATGCGCGCTATGCGCAACAAAAGGGGCGCAGCGCCTTACCGGTTTGAGAGACCAGGAAGCCGACGCGTCGGTTCACACAGCTGTGCGTCTCCTGCGCGTGAGGCAAAGTTGAGACTTCACAAGCCTGTCACAACCGCCCTACATTGAACATCGACAGGAGAATCGCGCTTTGCCATGTTCCGGCCGATCTGTACCGGCTGTGGCGAGGAGGGACGAACGGTGACGGTTGCAGTGAACCCGGAGCTCCATCCGGCGTTGGTGCTCAATGCGGATTATCGGCCGCTATCCTATTACCCTTTGTCGCTTTGGTCCTGGCAGGATGCCATCAAGGCCGTCTTCCTCGATCGCGTGAACATCGTCTCCGAATATGAAGCGGCGGTCTCGTCACCGTCCTTCGAAATGAAGCTGCCAAGCGTTGTCTCGCTGAAGCAATATATTCAACCGCAGCGCCATCCCGCTTTCACGCGCTTCAACGTGTTTTTGCGGGATCGATTCGAGTGCCAATATTGCGGTTCGCCCCATGATTTGACCTTTGATCATCTGGTCCCGCGTTCGCGCGGCGGGCAAACCACTTGGGAAAACATCGTGACCGCCTGCTCGCCCTGCAATCTGCGCAAGGGCGGCAAGATGCCCAAGGATGCGGGAATGTCGCCCAATCGAAAGCCGTGGGTGCCCACCGTGTTTGATCTGCACAATGCTGGCCGCAAATTCCCGCCCAATTTTCTGCATGAAAGCTGGATGGACTATCTCTATTGGGACGCCGAACTGGAGCCGTAGGGTAAGCCTTGCCGTTGCTTGCCCCCGCTAAGCGACATTTATGAAAATGTCGCCGTTGATGTGCCCTCAAGGGATGATCAGGTCGCTCGCCCAGTCTGAACGGGACGCAGGAACAAGCCTCTTGCGGCAATCAGCGCCAAGCCGAGGGCCGCGATCACATTCCATCCGGCAAAGCTCAAGCCTAAAAAGCGCCCGGCAGCGTCGGTGCAACTGGGAGGAGTGGCGTTGGAAAGGCTGTCGAGCAATGTGCTGGCATCGCTGCTTGTGGCCGTTGTTCCGGCACCGCAACTGGCCGGACCCGGCCAGAACGACCACTCCGCTCCCGCGTGATATATCCCCAGCCCCGCCGTCGCGAGTAGGCTTAGAACCGCACCAATCAGAGCGAGTTGCACCAGACGCAAAGACGTGTTGAAACTCGCCAGCAACGCTCCTGCCAGAATGATCGGAATGCCGACATAGTAGGGCGTCCGCTGTCGCAGGCACAATTCGCAGGGCGCATAGCCGCCAATATGTTCAAAGGCCAGGGCTGCGCCAATGACGGCGATCATGCCCAGTGCGACAATCCAGGCGATGGTGTTTTGCGAGTTCAGTGCAGTCATGCCGAAGACACCAGACCTGTGGCCAGGTCGATGAGATAGGTCAGCAAGGCCCCACCCCCAATGGCGAGCGCAGCGACCCAGACCAACCCAATGATCAGGCCAAGCAGAATGAGCACGCCGTCCCGCTCCACAAGGCCGATTGCCGCGATGCTCACACCCAATCCAGGAACCGAATTGGTGAGCGGCAGAGGCACCAGGATGGAGGCGCAGGGGATCATCAGCAACCCGCCGACGATGCGCAAACCGATCCCCTCGCTCAGAGATGCCAGTCGCGGCCCGGCTATGAATTCAAACCGCTTCAACCAAGGTCTCGCGCGCGACACCGTTCCGGCGAGCAGAGAGATGCGAAACTGCCTTTTGTGAAGGTTCTCCGGCAACCACACCGTGTTTCGACCGCTCGCCAATTGCCAGGTGAGGAACAGCATTGGAAAGGCCACGATCTGCGGCAGCAGATAGACAAAGGGCAGGCAGCATGGCAAAGCCATCAGCAGCAGAATGACGCCATAGGCCCGCGCTTGCAAAGCGTCGGTCAACTGCCCAAGCGAAATCTTGGCGTCGATCCCATGGGTTTGCTGCAACTGCGAAAGCACATCGTCAAGAAGCGCGGTGGTGCCGCGTATGCCGTCAGAACCGTTCATGGCGTTCCGCTCGATGAATGCCTGGAATCGCATTAACACACTGCGCTGCGATGTCCATTTTGACATTGCAAACGAGACCATTGCGATGATATTGCGCCAGCGCGAAGTTTCGCATCTCCGGCAGCCCCTCTGGCGGAATTGGTAGACGCGCGGGATTCAAAATCCCGTTCCTTCGGGAGTGCCGGTTCGATTCCGGCGGGGGGCACCATTCATCAATGGGACAATGTCCAGTACCGGCCAATAGAATTGTCGAACAAGCGCTCGCATAAGCCTTCTCGAGCTCAAGGGAATTCGGTCCCATCTCTGACTTAACGATCACTACAGAAGATAAACCGGCCGGTGTCCGTTCGAACGTCTAAAGTTGAAAGGTCGAATTTTAGACTATTCAATTTGAAATTTCTGAATTTCGAAAAGTTCTACTAATGAATAGGTTCATTATGTCGCCGTTTTCTCTCCGATTTTTCCGTCGAATTGACTGCTCGCGCTGTTTGTTGGTTGGCGAGGATGGTGCCTACGATGATGATTGATGACTTCCAACATTATCTGACAATTTCCATCGCCGATCAGCACCTGTGGTGCCCATCACCATTCACATGTGGTGAGCGGCTCTTTGTGGCCGTCGCAGCTTGGCCGCATGCGGACTTTGAGGGATGGCGGAACGCTTCAAAGTTGCATCTCTTCGAGATCACTTCTCTTGAGGACAGCAATGCAAAGGCAATTTGGCTGAAGGAGTTTCGGTTCGAGGGTAGCATCTATGGCTCCCTCATAAATCCGCGAATCATGCGCAGCGGCAATGAGTTTCATCTTTTCTGTTCCGGTGTTGTGGATAGCATATATTACGAAATAGCTCATGCCCTGGTCGATCTTAAGGCCGACAATGCCGGAACGCTTTCGACTCTGACCATAGCTGGAGATGGCATACCCCAAGGTGGTCAAGGGCCCACCAATCCTGCGCCAGTTCATTGCGCGGATGGCGTCTGGCGCATGCTGTTTCGCGTCTCTACAAAAGTGGGGGGGCAGCGCTCACTCTATGCCGCGCAGGCCGACGACCCGGCCAGTCGCTGGAATTTGATCGGAGCGGAACCGATCATTCAAGGAGATTTGGAAGACCCGTTTGTCTGGCAAGATGGTACGAAACACAAAGCGCTGGTTCGAGATATCGGCGGAACAGTATCTGGCTTTGCATGGCCGACGATTGGAATGATGGAGACTGATGACTGGACGCAATGGCGTCCTGCGCCCAAGCCGCACGTTTCCAACCGTTCGATACCACAGGAAAATGGATCGATCGATGTAATGTATCGACTCGAACGACCGGCATGCCTCCGATGGCGTGGAAATACACTGATGTTTTTCGCTTGCCTTGCCAAGAAAGATACGAATGCCACAATCCGTGTTCTTGCTTTGCCTGCAGGCAACAAGGGAGAAGGCTGAACGCATGCCCTCGCGGGGTCGGGTGGCGGCGCGTTTGATGTGTCGAATTGAGTGCGGTAACGTTGCACGATATCCCTATTTCAGTTGCACCAACGATGACTAACCCATCGCGAGACAATCTTGATACGCTCATATCGGGTTTTGCGCGCTCACTGCCGGATAACACACGTGTATTGGACGCCGGAAGCGCAAACGGTCCTTACAAAAGTCATTTCGACCACTGCCGATATGAAACATCGGACATCGGCAGCAATGTCACGTATCAGTGCGATATTTGCGCTATGCCGATGCCTGACGATTTCTTTGATGCGATCATCTGTACCCAAGTATTGGAACACATAAAGACGCCACATAAAGCTATTGACGAAATATTTCGTGTCTTGAAGCCAGGGGGAAGACTTCTGCTCACAACGCCATTCTTCTATGAAGAGCACTTAATACCATACGACTATTTCAGATTCACGCAGTTTGGCCTAAAAAGTCTGTTCGAAGCGTCCGGTTTCGTTATCGACAAAAAGGACTGGCTGGAGGGGTTTTCATGTGCGACCTTCTATTTCATGGAAACGCTTTTGAAGGAGTTAAGAAAACTCCCCGATAGCGACCCTGTACATGAACTTGAATCGGACATTGAAAAGCTAAGCACTGCCTTTCTCGAACGGGAAGTTAAGGCACCGATATATAATGTCGGTTTCCCAAAGAATTATGTCTATTACTGCACGAAACCGGCCCGCAATTCAAAATTGGTCGGCATCATCGATCATGTCATCAAAGACCGCCTCACCTATCTCAGCACAGCGTCTATGAATGGTATTGTACGCTGCATAGAAGATGTCGAATTGAAGAAGATTCCAGGCGACCTGTGTGAATTCGGCGTTGCGCTGGGAGGTTCGGCCCTCGTCATCGCCAGCAGTCTTGCAAACAAACGGCGATTCTATGGCTTCGATGTCTTCGGAATGATTCCGCCGCCCGGTCCGGATGACGACCCTCAATCTCATGAACGTTATGATACGATCAGCGGGGGCAAGTCCAAAGGGATCGCAGGCGACGTTTATTACGGCTATCGTGAGGATATATTCGAGTTTGTTAAGAGCAAATTCGATGAATACGATCTTGCCATCGACGGGGATCGAATAAATCTCGTGAAGGGCGAATTCTCCGAGACGCTGCCAAAAATTGCAGATATTACGACGATCGCTGTGTCTCATATCGACTGTGATTGGTACACATCGGTGATTGAGACTCTTCGCTTTTCTGCTGCACATATGGCTGTTGGCGGCTACATCATCGTCGATGACTTCAATGCTTGGGGAGGGGCAAGACGAGCAACGTTGGAATTCCTACAAGAGAACAACAACTATGATATCGTAGTCGCAAGACCGCACGCCATATTGAAAAAGATGCGCAGCGAAGCCGCCTAGCTTACAATCAGGCCTTACAGTCGAAAATGATAACTTTGAGGCCCCAAAGCTCAGCGAAAATCTTCTCCTCTTCAATCCTAAATGAGCTTGATGAAATCATAGATCGAAGCTCTTCCTCGTTCAGATTAGTCGCGAAGCCGTGATCTCGGCGCCATTGCTTTACGGAACTGACGTTGTGGGTCATTACGCCATATGAGAATACAAGGTGATTTGTTGCAGCGCGTATCTTGACCAGCACTTCCTGCGGGGAAAAGAGATATTCCATCACGCCTAACATGGAGACCGTGTCCCACCGACCAGTTGGAACCGGATCGGTGTTAAGGTCTATCCTAAGAGCGTTGGAGACCAGCGGAGCCAGATCGGCCGGTTGGTAGTCACATCCCGGTTCCAAATACCTTCTCAAACCCATTTTGCCTGCGCCAAGATCGAGAACACATCGAGACTGACGCATAAAAGTCGCCGCCATTTCGGCGCGCGCATCCCAGCTATCATCATAGCTCGATTGAGCACCCCACCTCTTCTCATCAGACAAGCGCTTATGGAGCAGTTCTTGAGCTTCTTTGGGATCGGGACGCCAATTCATAACTGCTCATTACGTCAATGGCATACTGTTGGGCAACTGGCGGTCAATCCGAACGCCGGCGTTTCGTTGGATGTGCGAAACAACCGTTCGAGCAAACTCGTAATATTGTGTTCGCTTTTTGGAGAATTTTCAGAAGGCGTGACGTCCAGTTTTAAGTGTATGGCAGACTATTACAAAAAATCTCCATGGGTTTGCGTTCACAGTTGAGTTCTTTCGGAGTTTTTAAGGGAAATGAGGGCGATCACTTAAGCATCCGGTCTGTTTTTGATTTCAAGTAATCCATTTTCGAAATTCAATTTTGTCAGAAAGTGAGCAAGATAATGCAACTTTGTTGGGGGGCATCAGCGGCTTTCAAACGCCTCAAGCCGGGCGAGATCTGTTCTGCTCCACCAGTGAAGCGATTTCCGACGGCACTTCGCCGCCATAGGCCCAGTTCAGCAGTTTGACCGTGTGCAGGATCGGGACATCCGTTCCGCTGCCGATCTGTGTCAGGCATCCGATATTCCCGGCCGCTATGAGGTCCGGCCTTGTTTTTTCGATATTGGTGACCTTGCGAGCGCGCAGTTTGCCCGCGATTTCCGGCTGCAAGATGTTGTAGGTGCCCGCTGACCCGCAGCACAGATGCGATTCCGCCGGTTGTTTGACTGTGAACCCGGCGGCTTCAAGCAGTTTCTTGGGTGCCGTGGTCACGCGCTGCCCGTGTTGTAGTGAACAGGCGGCGTGATAGGCGACTGTCAGATTGTGCGGGCGCAGGGTCGCCGGCATGTCGCGCTCGACAAGAAATTCGGTGATGTCTTTCACGATGCCGGAGACGCGCTCCGCGCGCTCGGCCCATTCAGGGTCGTTGCGCAGCATATGGCCGTAATCCTTGACCGTCGTGCCGCAGCCGGAGGTTGTGATGATGATGGCGTCGAGCCCGTCGCGCTCAATCTCCTCATGCCAAAGACCAACCATGTGGCGAGCCGCGGCAAGCGCCTGCTCCTCGCGCCCCATATGATGCACCAGCGAGCCGCAGCACGCTTCGCCTTTCGGCAGCACGACTTCGACATCCAGTCGGTTCAGCAATTCAATGGTGGCGCGGTTGATACCGGCATCAAGGGCCGGTTGCGCGCATCCGGTCAAAAGCGCAACACGCGCTTTACGCGTTCCTTCTACCGCAAATTGACCCGGTGAGGTGTGGACGGTTGCCGCTTCCACTTTTGACGGGGCCAGTCGCAGCATAGCGCCGAGAGGAGCCAGCGGCTTGATCGCATCAAACAGCGCGGCAAGGGGTCGCCCGATTTTCGCCAGCCGCAACGCAAGCCGGAACCGGCCCGGATAGGGCAGGATGAGCGCCAGCATGTTGCGGATCATGCGATTGGCAAGCGGACGCCTGTAGGTCTTTTCAATATGCGCGCGAGCATGGTCAACCAGATGCATGTAATTGACGCCGGATGGGCAGGTCGTCATGCAAGCGAGACAGGACAGGCAGCGGTCAATATGTGTAACGATCTGCTCATCCGCATCGCGTCCGTTCTCAAGCATGTCCTTGATCAGATAGATGCGCCCGCGCGGCGAATCGAGTTCGTTACCGAGCGTCACATAAGTCGGGCAGGTGGCGGTGCAAAAGCCGCAATGCACGCATTTGCGCAGGATCGCCTCGGATTGCGCGACAGCCGGGTCGGCCAATTGCTCTGGCGTGAAATTGGTCTGCATCTATCCCATCAGGCCCGGATTGAAGATGTTGTTTGGATCAAAGGCCCTCGCAATGCGTTCGCTGAGCGCCGCGATCGGCGCGGCCTGAGGGTGAAACACCGGCACCGATGCCCGCAAGTCGTCGTCTGCGCGGATCAGTGTCGCATGTCCTCCGCCATGCTGAGCAACAAGACGCCGCACTTTCTCAACCTGCGCATCGCCGGCGAGCCGAAGCCAGACCAGTCCACCTTGCCAGTCGAACAAGGCATCGCCTTCGTTCAACGCAGCAATCATTTCGTGCGCGCGTGACGGCGCCATCGAGATACGCCAAACTGGATCAGATTCACTATCGGCAAAGGGCGTGACATTACGAACCGACTGCCACACGGCGCGAGATGCATAGGGCGGGAGTGTCGAAAGCTCGCCAAAGGATCGCAGCGCCGATTTCAGCTTCTCACAGCGCGCGTCAACGGATGATGCAAAGCCCTCCAAGCGCAGCAATGTGCACGCACCGTCCAGCCCATCGACAGTCGCAGCAATCGTTTGCGGCAGATGCGCCGCGCCGGAGACCTCCAGACTGGTGGCCATAGCGGCGGCCATGGCTTCCGCTGCTTGACCTGCACTCAAGCCATGCAGGACAAGCGTTGCTTCGGCTTCCACCAAGGGCACGACTTTCAGCGTCACTTCGGTGAGCAGAGCCAGCGTTCCCCACGATCCACAAAGCGGCTTGACCAGATCCAAGCCGGTCACATTCTTCATCACACGTCCGCCCGCCTTGATCGCCTCGCCCTCGCCGTTCACGAAGCGCGCTCCCAGCAGGGCATCGCGACAGGCACCGGCCACAAAACGGCGGGGGCCGGATGCGTTGGTCGCGACAACGCCACCGATGGTTGGTTCACCCTGGCTGCCCAGCAAGGCACGATGATCGAGCGGCTCGAAAATGAGTCGCTGACGACCGGTTTCAAGAGCGGCATCGATTTCGCTCATCGGCGTTCCGGCGCGTGCGATCATCACCATCTCGGCCGGTTCGTAGTCCACGATGCCCGTCAGAGCGCGGCTTGAAAGCTCCACATCAGCTACTACCGGCGCGCCGATGGTGGAACGCGTGCCGCCACCCATGATGCGCAGGCTTTGCCGGTTCTCAACCGCTTTGCGAACGGCCTCGCAGGCTTCGCTCTCGCATTTGGGTTCAAGTCGCATGGACCCGTTCATGCAGCTTGAACACTGCCGGAGCCGCGGGCCTCCAGCGGAAAGACCTTGGCGGGGTTCAGCACCCATTTGGGATCAAATGCAGCGCGCACAGCCATCTGTTGGTCGAGATCGCGCTTGTCATATTGGTAGAGCATCAAATCGCGCTTCTCGATGCCAACGCCATGCTCACCTGTCAGGCAGCCCCCGGCGTCAACGCACAGTTTGAGCAGTTCCATGCCGCATTCCTCGACCTTCTGCGCTTCAACGGGGTCGTTGACATTGTAGAGAATGAGCGGATGCATGTTGCCGTCACCGGCATGGAAGACATTGGCGACTCGCAGGCCAAATTCATCGACGATGCGCGCCGTTTCCTTCAGCACATGCGGCAATTGCCCGAGCGGAACGGTGCCATCCATGCAGATATAGTCTGCAATGCGGCCCGTCGCTCCGAAAGCAGATTTTCGGCCCTTCCAGATCAGCGCGGCCTCGGTTGCCGACTGGCATTCCTTTACCACATGCACATCGTGGCGCTGCGCAATATCGACGACGCGCGACAGCATGTCGTCCATTTCCTTCTCAGACCCTTCGACCTCGACGATCAGCAGCGCTTCGACATCCATCGGGTAACCGGCACCGGCAAAGGCCTCGCAGATTTCGATGGCCGGCTTGTCCATGAACTCGATGGCGACCGGAACGATGCCCGTTCCGATGATGTCTGCAACGCAGGCACCGGCAGCTTCAGACTTTTGAAAGCCAAACAGCACGGGGCGCGCACCTTCCGGTTTTGCCAGCAGGCGGACCGTTGTCTGCGTAACGATGCCCAACTGCCCTTCCGACCCACAGATCAGCCCAAGCAGGTCATAGCCTTCGGCATCCAGATGCTTGCCGCCGAGTTCGACCACCGTGCCATCGACCAGAACGAGTGTGACGCCGAGCAGATTGTTGGTCGTCACGCCATATTTCAGGCAATGCGCGCCGCCGGAGTTCATCGCGATATTGCCGCCAATCGTGCAAGCCAGCTGCGACGACGGGTCCGGCGCGTAGAAAAACCCGTCATCTGAGACGGCTTCGGAAATGGCCAGATTGGTGACGCCCGCTTCAACGGTTGCTGCGCGATTGGCATAGTCAATATCGATGATTTCGCTCATGCGCGACAGGCAGATGACGACCGAATCCTCCTGCGGAATCGCCCCACCTGCCAAAGATGTCCCCGCACCGCGCGGCACCAGCGGAATGCCGTTTGCGTTGCAATAGGCAGCAACCTTGGACACTTCCTCCGTAGTCTGGGGCAGAACGACAACCAGCGGGACGAAGCGATAGGCGGTGAATCCGTCCGTTTCAAAGGCGCGCAATTCGTTGTCGCCTGCCACCACGCCATCATCGCCCACCATCTCACGCAGCGCCGCAGCGATTTCCGCGCGACGCGCCATGATGGCGTCATCTGCGGGAGGCATGGCGATGGCGGTCATGGGCGGGTCAATCCTTTGGTCGAGATGCTCACACAATCATGCATTGGAGAGCGTCTCGAAATCCAGAAGATTGTGACGGCCAATGTCGTTTACGCTTGTTTCGCCGCAAAGCGCCATAGTGGTGTCGAGCTCCTTGCGGATCACATCGAGCGCGGTCGTCACACCGGCTTCACCCATGGCACCGAGGCCGTAAATGTAGGCGCGACCGATATAGGTCGATTTCGCTCCCATCGCGATCGCCTTGAACACGTCCTGCCCAGTGCGGATGCCGCTGTCGAAATGCACTTCGATGCGATCTCCAACCGCATCGACGATCCGTGCGAGCATGTCGATGGGAGCTGCTGCTCCATCGAGTTGGCGTCCTCCATGATTGGATACGATGATTGCATCGGCGCCGATATCGGCTGCGATTCTGGCATCCTCGACATCGTTGATGCCCTTGAGAATGAGCTTCCTGTCCCAACGCTGTTTGACCCAATCGATGGATGACCAGTCCAGGCTCTGGTCAAACTGACTATGCGTCCAGGTCGCAAGCGAGTTCATATTGTCTACGCCTGGGGCGTGGCCGACAATATTCCCGAAGGTGCGGTTCTTCGTCTTGGCCATGCCCATCAGCCAGCGCGGTTTGGTGGCAAGGTTGATGATGTTGCGCAGGGTCGGATTTGGCGGGGTGGAGAGCCCGTTTTTCACATCCTTGTGGCGTTGTCCGAGGATTTGCAGATCAAGCGTCAGCACCAGCGCCTCGCAGCCCGCATCATGCGCGCGGCGGATGAGATTTTCGATATAGGTGCGGTCGCGCATCACATAGAGCTGAAACCAAAAGGGCTTGGTCGTGGCGGCCGCAACGGCTTCGATGGAGCACACGCTCATGGTGGAGAGCGTGTAGGGAATACCCGCCTTTTCGGCCGCCTGCGCGGCTGCGATCTCGCCATCGGCGTGCTGCATGCCGGTCATACCCACCGGCGCGAGCGCCACGGGCATTGAGATGTCGTTTCCGATCATCGATGTGGCAAGGGAGCGATTGTCGATATTGACCGCAACCCGTTGGCGCAGCTTGTATTTTTCAAACGCAGCCGTGTTGTCGCGATAGGTCGATTCCGTATAGGAGCCGGAATCGGCATAGTCGTAAAACATGCGCGGAACGCGGCGTTCCGCCAATTTGCGCAGATCCTCAATCGAGGTGATGGTGGGCATATGCGAGCGTCCTGAAATAGTGCTGACGCTCGTTTTATGAAAGTTCTGCGAGGAAGTCCAAGCGCAAACGGTTCCGGGTTGGTGAATGCGCTTGAAGGAGGCTAAAGCGTGCTTGCAATACCATAGCCGCCGCCATTGCGGGCCGCCTCAGCGTCGGTATCAACAAGGGGCGACATGCCCAGCACTCCGCCAATAACGAGCGAAAGGCCAAGAGCAAAGGTCATGAATGCATTGCCGATGGACATCGTCTTTCTCCGCTTGGTGAAAACCGCTTCTGTGGTGCACCCTATGGCATGGAGCCGTGCATTGATGTGCTCAACATCACACCATCGGATCGCAAGTATGAGACACACATCAACAGCTGGACTGTGTGCCGCCTGATGCCCGTTCGCGACTCTGGAGGCAAGCGATTTTTCGTTAACCATGCGCTGTCTGCGGACTCACGCTTAAAGCTGGATCGTGCGCGGTCGAGCTATATGGTGACCGTGCTTCGCATGGGTGACGGCGATACCGTGCTCGTCTTCAACGGACATGATGGCGAATGGAATGCCCGGCTTGAACGTTCTGGCCGCAGGGATGTCACGTTGCATGTGATCGATCAGGTGCGGGCGCAACCTAAGCAGCCCGAACTCATCTACTGCTTTGCACCGCTGAAACAGGCGCGGCTCGACTATATGGTGCAGAAGGCCACTGAAATGGGTGTCGGTGCCTTGCAGCCCGTGATCACGCAATACACGCAGCAAAGAAAGCTCAATATCGACAAGATGCGCAGCCATGTCATTGAGGCTGCGGAGCAATGCGGTGTGCTGGCTTTGCCGGATGTCCGCGAGCCGGTTGCGCTGTCCGCTTTGCAAAGTGTCGTCGGACCGGATCACACCGTAATTTTCTGCGATGAGGCAGTTGAGCAGCGCAATCCCATCGACGTTTTGAGCGCTTTGACCGACACCCCTATCGCCTTGCTGGTAGGCCCGGAGGGCGGGGTTTCGCTGCAGGAGCGGGAGCCTTTGTTGGCGCTGGACAACGTTGTCTCGATATCGCTCGGTCCGAGAATATTGCGGGCTGATACGGCTGCTGTTGCTGCACTCGCGCTGGTGCAGGTGGTGCGGGGAGACTGGCGGTGACATTTTGAACTGTCGTGAAAGAACTTCGCACTTGCGCTGCGCACCGTCAGCCGGTTAGCGGTTTAGGCAAGACTGCCCACCGGAACCGCTGCATGGCCCGCGACACGACGAACTCCACCCCGATTGAAAGCCGCGAACAACTCGTGCGCGCGCTGTCTGATGGCAACAAGCCAAAACAGGATTGGCGCATTGGCACAGAACACGAGAAATTTGGCTTCTATCGCGAAGACTACAGCCCGGTTCCCTATTTTGGCGATCGCGGCATTCGCGCACTGCTGGAAGGTATGCGCGAGAAGTCGGGCTGGGACCCGATCATGGATGGCGGCAACATCATCGGTCTTGCTGCGGTAGAGGGCGGTGGCGCGATTTCGCTGGAGCCGGGCGGACAGTTTGAACTCTCGGGCGCACCGCTGAAGACCATCCACGAGACCTGCCGCGAATCCAACACGCATCTGGCCACCTTGCGAGAGGTCGCCGAGCCGCTGGGTATAGGCTTTCTGGGTCTTGGCGGATCGCCCAAATGGCGTTTTGACAATACGCCGCAAATGCCGAAATCGCGTTATGACATCATGCGAGCTTATATGCCGAAGGTCGGCAGTCATGGCCTCGACATGATGCACCGCACCTGCACGATCCAGGTCAATCTCGATTTTTCCTCCGAAGCCGATATGGTCACAAAGATGCAGGTGTCGACGCGGTTGCAGTCTGTTGCCACGGCGCTGTTTGCAAATTCTCCGTTTTCTGACGGTGCGCCCAACGGGCTTTTGTCCTGGCGCGGGGAGATCTGGACCGATACGGACAATCAGCGCGCCGGTTTGCATGAATTCATGTCGCACGGGCCGCTTTCCTTTGAACGCTACACGGACTGGCTGCTCGATCTGCCCATGTATTTCATCATGCGCGATGGCCGCTATCATGATTGTACCCACATCACCTTTCGCCAGTTTATGGACGGCGCGATGAAGGGCGTGGTGGACGATCCCGTTGCCAATGAAGGGGATTGGTTGAACCATATGGGCACGGCCTTTCCCGATGTGCGGCTCAAGAAGTTTCTGGAGATGCGTGGCGCCGATGGTGGGCCGTGGCGGCGCATCTGCGCCCTTCCCGCGCTCTGGGTTGGTTTGCTTTACGATGAGGCGGCGTTGGACGAAGCCAAGTCGCTCGCCGATGAGTTGACGTTTGAAGATGTCGCCGCGATGCGGGCAGCCGTGCCCAAAGAGGGGCTGGCCGCTCCGGCGGGGCGGCGAACAGTGCAGAATGTGGCGCGCGACATGCTTGCCATCGCCCATCGCGGTCTGAAAGCGCGCAACAGGCTCAACGATATGGGAGTGGATGAGAACCATTTTCTTGCGCCGCTCGACGAGGTTGTGGCGCTCGGACAAACGCAGGCGGAGAAGCTGCTGAAGCAATACAAAAGCAACTGGCAGGGCGACATCGACCACATTTTCGAGGAATATGCCTATTAGGTTCCCATTGAGGGCCAGAATCCACCGAGGGGAAGTGGTTATGAATCTTGCACAGATGCTGCTGACACAGGGCAATGTGGACCGGGTCGCGAGTCGGTTTGACCTTTCGCAGGACGAAGCGGCGGAAGCGATCCAGTCCCTGCTTCCGGCTTTTTCGGAAGGTCTGAAACGTCAGACATCGACGTCCCAGGGTGCGGTGGACCTTCTGTCCGCGCTCGCTGGTGGTGGCCATGCGCGCTATGCAGACAATCCCGACAAGGCCATGCGTAAGCGGGGTCGGCGTGAGGGCAATGCCATTTTGGGGCATTTGTTCGGGCGCAAGAAAGTGAGTCGTGCCGTTGCACGACAAGCCGCCGAAACCAGTGGAGTCTCATCATCGATACTGAAGGAATTGCTGCCTATGCTGGCGCCCATGGTGATGGGTGCTCTGTTCAAAAACTCGGTTGGTGGCGGCGGTGCAACCACGCAAGCGGGGCAGGGCGGCGGCGGTCTGCTTGGAACCATCATGGACGGATTGATTAACGGTATGGCTTCCGGCGCTGAACCGACTCGACGTCGTTCCAGACGCGGCAGCGGTTTGGAAGACCTGCTTGGAGCAGCGCTCGGTGGTGGATCAAGCCGCAGGCGGCAACGCAGCCGCACCACCACAAGACGCCGTCGCTCCAGCGGTGGCGGGCTTGGTGATCTCTTGGGCGATCTGCTGGGTGGCGGGGAGACGCAATCGGCGCGCCGCTCAAGCACGGCAGACCGCCCCAGCAAGCGTGCCCGTCATCGCGACCCCGTCATGCCGCCAAAACGCCGTCAGCGGCGCGCATCGCGGCAGTTGCGACCGCAGGATGTCTTCGGCGACATGCTGGAACCTGGTGCGGATGTGAGCGCAACCCACCAACGCAAAACCCGAGACGTTTTCGATCAGCTTTTGGGTGGTTGAGGCAAAGCGCTTCGACGCGGGCGGCTTCTGCCCAGCACGAGCACATTGCCCGCCAACACGAAAGCGAGACCGGCAATGGCAAGCGGTGGAAAGCCATATCCTTCGAACAACGCTGAGATGAACAGCGCCAGCACCGGAAACATCACCGTTGTATAACCTGCGCGACCCGCACCGATGCTGCCCACCAGACTGAGATAGGACCAAAAGGCCATCACGGATGAGATGATCGCCAAAAACAACAGCGATCCGACATAGTTGACGCTCCAGTTGATCGCGACTGAATGACCCTGCACAAGGGCGAAGATCAGGCTTGCTGTCGCGCCATAGCTCATACCCCAGGCGCTGGCTGAGACGACAGGAATGGAGCGTGCCTGGAGGGCAGCTGAGATCTGGCTGCCGATGCAGAAGCACACCGTTCCGGCAATGCAAAGCGCCAGCCCGAGCGCGGCGCCACCCGTCCAGCTTTGTCCGGCAATTTCTGGTGCGAACATCAGTGCGATGCCCGCGACGCCCATAAGCGCACCCAGGACAACACGACCGCGCGGGGCTTGCCTTGCCAGAGCGGCGGCCATGATGAGATTGACGATTGAGGCGAGCGAGAAGACAACCGACAACAGGCCGGAAATCAGATAGGCGCCACCGAAATAAAACAGTGTGAAGTTGAGACAGAAGATGAACAGTCCCATGCCGGCAAAGACGAAATGGGTTTGCACATCAAAACGGATTCGCGCGCGAACGATTGCCACCCAAAGCCACATGCAGGCGGCCGCGATGGCGAACCGCCAAAAAAGGGATGTGTGCTCTGATACATCACCGATCTGGAGTTTGATTGCATACCAGCTCGCGCTCCAAGACAGCACGACAACCGCGAAGAGACCGTAGTCTCTCGCGGTCGGCGATTTGTCCTGTGCGTTTGGTGATGCGTTCAATAGCGGCGTCCGCTGCGCGCCCAGAACCGGCGACGGGCGGCCAGAAGGCGAAGATGCTGCGATTCCTGCCCACGTTTGGAAAGCGACTCAATCACATCCCCGCGCGTAATTCCCATATCGTTGAGGATACGATCTTCACAGTCGAGCAGATTGACGAGCTGGCGGCGCTTGCGATGCTTCACCCAGCGCAATTGTACCTTGCGCAGAAGATCCAGTGGTCCTGGAATGGCGGGGCTGACGCTGGTGGTCCGAGACAAATGTGCCATGGGGTGTCTCCCTCTGCTTTGGCGCTTGATGTAATGGGGCACAAATGGCACCAGGCTTGACATCACACAAACGAATGTATTTGATTAATTGCATTCAAATTTGGAATGATTGCCATGCACAGCCTGGACATCGATCAGCTCAAGACATTTCTCGCCATCGTCGAGGCGCGCAATTTCACTCGGGCGGCGGAACGAGTGAACAAGACACAATCCGCCGTGTCGATGCAGATGAAAAAGCTGGAGGAGACGCTGGGCAAAAACCTCTTCTTTCGCGAAGGAAGGGGCATATCGATCAGCGCCGATGGCGAGCGCCTGATCGGATATGCGCGCGACATCGTCGACAAATCCAACGAAGCCGTTGCCGCCTTCGATGATGCAGCCCTGCGCGGCAGCGTCTATCTCGGCACGGCGGACGATTATGCAGAACGGTTCCTGCCGGCCATTCTCGCCGGCTTCTCGCGCTCGAACCCGCTGGTCGAGGTCAGTGTCACCTGTGAGAATTCCTATGGCCTCGACAAGCGCATCGGGGCCGGTGAGCTCGATATGGCCGTCGTCACACACAACGAGATCGCACGGTCTTCGGAACTGATCCGCACCGAGCCACTGGTCTGGGTCACCTCCAGCCGCCACATCGTCCACACGACAAAGCCTGTTCCGCTGGCGCTGGGTTCGCCGCATTGCATCTGGCGCAAGGCGGCAACTGACGCGCTCGACAGGGCCGGTGTCGAACACAGGCTTCTGTTCTCCTCCTATTCGGCGACGGTGGTCAGCGCCGCCGTTTTGTCCGGTCTGGCGGTGGCGGTCCTGCCGGAATCGGCTTTGCGGCCGGGCATGCGCGTACTGTCGAATTCGGAAAGATTCCCGCCTCTGCCGGATTGCCAGATCGGTCTGTTGCGCAGCGGCCGTCCGCGAACGGATGTTACAGAGGCTCTCGCTCGTCACATCCGGATAAGCCTTGCCTCCATGGGCAATGCCGATGGCAGCTATATCGATCAGGCGATGGACCCGTTCGGCGTCGAGGACAAGGTGATGACGGATATCGACAACATTGCCCGTCCGCCCCGGCCTGCATCACAGCAGACATTGGAAGGCGCTTGATAAAGCGGCCTTTGAGGCTTCAAATCGCCTATGCCCGAATCGTCACCTGAACTTGCCTCCAACGCGCTTGAAGTCAGCGTCACCGAACTTTCCGCCAAGCTGAAACGCACGGTGGAAGACACGTTCGGCCATGTGCGGGTGCGCGGCGAAATTTCCGGTTATCGCGGGCCGCACTCTTCCGGTCACTCCTATTTTTCGCTGAAGGATGATCGTGCGCGGCTGGAAGCCGTGATCTGGCGCGGTCAGGCATCGCGCCTCAAACATCTGCCGGAGGAGGGGCTGGAGGTCATCGCATCCGGCAAGCTGACCACCTATGCCGGGTCGTCGAAATACCAGATCGTCATCGACAATCTCGAGCCAGCCGGCGCCGGTGCGCTGATGGCGCTTCTGGAGGAGCGTCGCAGGAAACTGGCTGCGGAAGGTCTGTTTGATGACAATCGCAAACAGCTTCTGCCCTTTCTGCCCAGGGTCATCGGCGTCGTCACCTCACCAACCGGCGCGGTCATCCGCGACATTTTGCACCGGATCAGCGACCGTTTTCCGGTTCATGTGCTGGTCTGGCCCGTTCGGGTGCAGGGAGAGACGTCGGGCCGGGAGGTCGCCAATGGCATAGATCGGTTAAACGCGCTGGCACCGGACGGGCCGATCCCGCGCCCAGATCTCATCATTGTTGCGCGCGGCGGCGGGTCGCTGGAAGACCTTTGGGGCTTTAACGATGAGGCGTTGGTGCGCGCGGCTGCGGCCTCGCATATCCCGCTGATTTCCGCCGTTGGGCATGAAACGGACTGGACGCTCATCGACCATGCGGCGGACTGGCGGGCGCCGACGCCCACCGCAGCGGCAGAACGGGCCGTCCCGGTGAAAGCCGATCTGGAAGCAACGCTTGCCGATCTGGGCGCGCGGTTGCGCGCAGCTGTGAGCCGCCTGGGCGAGAGGCGTCGCAATGAGCTGCGAGCCGCAGCGCGCGGGCTGCGCAGCCCGGACCAGCTGCTCGCCATGCCACGCCGTCAATTTGACGAGGCGGCGGGCCGTCTTGAGCGCGGGCTGGAACGCAATGTGCAATTGGCACGCAGTCGTTTCGACCGTGCAGCTGCAAAAATGTCGCCCACCAGGCTGCGCGATCAAAGTCGCATCCTGAGGGAACGATTCTCACCGGTTGCGCAGCGCCATGGGCGCGTTTTGCCGCTTTTGCTGCGCCAGAAACGCGATGGTCTTTTGCAGACATCGCAGCGGCTGCGCATAGAACCGCTGCATCAACGCCTGCAACGTGCTGCCAGCGGCCTGGCCACGACAAGCGGGCAAGTGGATGCACGCTTCGCGGACACACTCGCAAGACGCCGCGAACGTCTCGGTGCTTTATCCGGCCTGCTCAAATCGCTGTCTTACACCGGCGTCTTGGAGCGTGGCTACGCCGTCGTCCGCAATGCCGATGGCGTGCCGGTCAAGTCGGTGGCTGGTTTTGTTGCGGGAGATGGGCTGTCCATAGAAATGCTGGACGGCAGGCTCGATGCCTCGGTTCAGGGGTCAGCACGGGGCGCTGGCGAGGCACCGCAAGTCGCTGTCCTGCCAAAGGTTTCGCGGAAGTCACCGGCCCGCACATCCAAAACATCGCAAAACAAAGCACCGGAAGGGCAGGGCGATCTGTTTTGAGGGCGGCTCATGCCACCCCCAACTGGCGCTCACCTACTTGATGGAGAGGCGACCGTCGATGCCGGAATTTACCGTCTCAAGCGAGCGCAAATAGACCATCACATCATTGGCCATCAGTTTGGCTGAAGCGGGATCGATCAGATTCTTGCCCGAACGCAGCATGCCGTATCCATCACCGCCGCGGGCCATGAAATCATTGGTCGCAAGTGAGTAGGTCTTGGCCGGGTCGAGAGGTTCCCCGCCGATCATCACATTGGACAGGCGGCTTCCCGCCTCTTTCGCTGTGTCAATTTCCGCCGTGATGTTGGAGACATGCAGGAAGTGCCCGGCGGCCTCCGGCGCTTGCGAATAACCATGTTCCAGCGCTTCCAGAATGGTGGCGCCCGTGACTTCAAGCTTCACGGTCACATTGCCAAAGGGCAATTCGGTGAGAATGTCCCGGCGCGTGATCATGTGACCGGCATCATAGACCTTGTTGCCACGAATACCGCCGCCATTGGTGATGGCGACATCGGCATCAACCGCCGCGCGCATGGCGTCCGCGGTGATGTTGCCGAAGGCCGTTTCACCAGTGCGCACGGACGCGCGGCGTGTGTCGAGTTCGATTGCCGACGTACCGATGACGACATCGAGTTCTTCTGAAAGAGCCTGCTCATATTCGGCGACCTTGGCCGCGACCTCGGGATCAGGCGTGACTGTCGCCGTGTCGATGATGCGGAAATTCGGCCACCAGCGCACACGCCGTTCGCCCCGGCTTTCGCCAATGTCGAAGGCGATGTCCATTATGGTCACATATTCTGCCTCTTCCTTCGATTCGATCAGCGCACGACGACCATCGAAGAAAACGTGCAGATTGTGGTCGTGACCGGAAAGCACGACATCCATTCCAGCGCGATAAAGCAGATCAAAGTCAACTTGCTGGCCGGTATGCACGGCGGCGACCACCATATCGGCGCCCTGTTCGCGCAATTGCGCACCCAATTCCTGTGCCTTCTCTATCGGGTCGGAAAAGGTGACATTATCGGGCGACGAGATGTTGCTGGTCGTCGGCGTGGTCAGCCCCAGCATCCCGATTTTCAGATCACCAAAGGTGAACATGCGGGTGTCTTCCAGCCCTTCAAGCTGCGAGCCATCGGTGTAGCGCGTATTGGCGGCGAGCTTGGTGAACGTGCCCTTATTGATCTGTTCCAGAAAGGCCTGGGTGCCGAAATCATATTCGTGGTTGCCCGGCACCAGCACATCCGGCGGGGCCATGTTCATGAGATCGACCATATGGGCGCCCTTGTCGAACCCGGCCAGGATCGATGGCGAGAGCAGATCGCCGGGGAACACATAGATCGTGTTGCCGCCCTTGGCGCGTTCGGCCTTCACCACGGCTGCGAGACGGGCCTGTCCGCCGCGCTCCTCACCGCCCATCGTGTCCATATCGCTGGCTACAATGAAGCTGACATTGACCGTCTCGGCCTGTGCCGAAGACAGCGTGATCGCCATCAGGGAAACGAAAAATGCAAACGCGGTGAGGGGTGCCTTGAAATATGTGCGCATGGCCGGGGCCTGTCCGGTGAGAAACGGTTGACCCACCCATCGTGTCACGTTCGGCACGCCGCGTCACGTGGGCAAAGGTCTATATGTCGGTGGAAATGTGGGCACCGATCTGCCGCCAATCAGCGTGTTGGTCCGCATGTCGCGTTGTTTCGTGGCGCCGCAATGACTATTCGAAGGGCAACGCATTCAGATTGAGCCCGATTCATGACAGGCGCATTTGCAAGAGATATATCGCAGAAGCACTTTCCTGCGGATCACCCCGAAACGGCATTCGGCAAGATTGGCGTGTTGCTGGTCAATCTCGGCACGCCGGATGGCCATGACAAAAAGAACATGCGCCGCTATCTGAAAGAGTTCCTCTCGGACAGGCGGGTCATCGAAACGCCGCGCATCATCTGGTGGCCGCTGCTCAATGGGATCATCCTGAACACAAGGCCAAAGAAATCCGGCGCGCTGTACGCCTCCATCTGGAATGAGGAGCTGGATGAATCGCCGCTGCGCACCTTCACGCGCTCACAAAGCGACCAGATGACGCAAAGGCTGTCGCAGCACGCCAATGTCGTTGTCGATTGGGGCATGCGCTATGGCAACCCGTCCATCGAAAGCAAACTCAAAGTGCTTCAGGAACAGGGTTGCGAGCGCATTCTGGTGTTCCCGCTCTACCCGCAATACTCGGCGGCGACCACGGCGACGGTCAATGACAAGGCCTTTGAAGCGCTCATGAAAATGCGCTGGATGCCGGCCATGCGCAGCGTTCCACCCTATCATGACGATCCCGCCTATATCGAAGCGCTGGTAAAATCGATCACGGCGCATATGGAAACGCTCGACTTCGAACCGCAGCACATCGTAGCGTCCTATCACGGAATCCCGATGAGCTACTTCAAGAACGGCGATCCGTATCACTGCCAGTGTCTGAAAACGTCTCGCTTGCTGAACGAACATATGGGCTGGGAGAAAGGGTTCCTGATCAGCACATTTCAGTCGCGCTTCGGCCCGGAAGAATGGCTGCAACCCTATACAGACAAGACGGTGGAGCAATTGGCCAAGGATGGCGTGAAACGGATCGCCGTGGTCAATCCGGGCTTTGCTGCCGATTGTTTGGAAACGCTGGAAGAGATTGCAGGGGAAGTCTGCGAGGAATTCCTGGAAAATGGCGGCGAGCATTTCAGCCACATTCCCTGCCTCAATGATGGGGCCATCGGTATGGATCTCATCGAGACCATTGTGCGACGTGAATTACAGGGCTGGATTTGATTGCAAGTCGAAATCGGAGGCGCTTCTATTGAAGAGAAGGTTCACGATCACTATATAGTGAACAAGAGAAAGGGTTTTCGATATGATAGTTTCCATTGGTGACGTCGCCATTATTCTGGTGGGCGTTCTTTTTGTTATCGCAATATTGTCAACAGTAAAAATGATCCCGCAAGGGTTCAATTATACTGTTGAAAGATTTGGTCGTTACGACCGCACGCTCTATCCTGGTTTGAACCTCCTTTGGCCGTTCATTGAGCGCGTTGGCCACAAAATGAACATGATGGAACAGGTGCTGGACGTGCCGACGCAGGAGGTCATCACCAAGGACAACGCGACCTGCGCGGTCGATGGTGTCACCTTTTTTCAGGTGCTGGATGCGTCGAAAGCGGCCTATGAAATCACCGGGCTGGAGCATGCGATCCAGAACATCACCATGACCAATCTGCGCACGGTGATGGGGTCGATGGACCTGGACGAATTGCTGTCGAAGCGCGATGAAATCAACACCCGCATTCTGCATGTCGTCGACGACGCCGTTGCGCCCTGGGGCGTAAAAATGACCCGCATCGAAATCAAGGATATCGAGCCACCGGCCGATCTTGTGCAGGCTATGGGCCAGCAGATGAAGGCCGAACGCGTCAAACGCGCCCAGATTCTTGAGGCCGAAGGGGAGAAGCGTGCGGCTGTATTGCGGGCCGAGGGCGAGAAGGAAGCACAGATTCTGGAGGCGGAAGGCATGAAGGAAGCCGCTTTCCGTGAAGCGGAGGCGCGCGAAAGGGAAGCACAGGCGGAGGCCAAGGCCACGCAGGTTGTCTCCGAGGCAATCGGCAGCGGCAACAGCCAGGCCATCAACTACTTCGTTGCGCAAAAATACACCGAGGCTCTGCAAAGCATAGGCGCCGCACCCAACCAGAAGGTGATCATGCTGCCGATGGAAGCGACATCCCTGATAGGTTCGCTGGGCGGTATTGGTGAGATTGCCAAGGATGTGTTCGGTTCGGACGAGACGAAGCCTTCGACTGCAAGCGTGCCGCGCAGCAGAAGCAAAGGCGGGAGTTGAGGCGATGATCGTGCAAATCTTCACCGAGCTCGGCCCCTGGACCTGGTTCATTGTCGGTCTGATGCTGCTGATCGGCGAGATTTTTCTGCCGGGCGTGTTTCTGATCTGGTTCGGCGTTGCGGCAATCACGATTGGCACGCTCACTTTGGCGCCGTTCACCGATGTGGCGTGGTGGCCGTGGCAGGTTCAACTTGTCGCCTTTGTGGTGCTGTCGCTTTTGTTGGTGCTGATCGGCAGACGCATTTTTCCCTCAGGTGCCGTCGAACCGGGCACGCAGGGTCTCAACGATCGTCTTGGGCAGCTAGTGGGACACGAAACGGTGTTGCTCGATGCGATCGAAAATGGTCGGGGCCGCGTGCGGCTCGGCGATACCGTCTGGCGGGTCAAGGGTGATGACTTGCCTGTCGGGCAGCGCGTGCGCGTCACCGGCAGCGAAGACGGGTTGTTGTTGGTCGTTGCGATTTGAACAGACGCGGCGTCGGTTCACGCCACGCCGATGCGCAGCAAATCATGCATATGGACAATGCCGATGGGGCACCCATTGTCGGTGACCATGAGCGTGGTGATTGCGCGGCGGTTCAGCAGATCGAGCGCCGAGGCAGCAAGCATGTCGGGCGGAATGGTCTGCGGGTCGCGGGTCATGATATCGTCGACGCTTTCGGCCAACAGAGAAGTCGATAAATGACGGCGAAGATCACCATCTGTGATGATGCCGATCAGGTGATCCTCTGCGACCACACCGACACAGCCAAAACCCTTCTCAGAAATCTGAATGATCGCTTCCGTCATCTGCGTGCCGGACTGCACGAGCGGAACCTCGTCACCCGCATGCATGACGTCACGCACCAGCGACAGTTGCGCACCAAGCTTGCCACCCGGATGGAAGACACCGAAATCGCTTGCCGAGAAAGAGCGGCTCTCCAAAAGCGCAATGGCCAGTGCATCGCCCATTGCGAGCTGCATCACAGCAGAACTTGTCGGAGCCAGATTATGCGGACAGGCCTCCGGCACATGCGGCAATTGCAAGACGATGTCGGCATTCCGGCCCAGCGTTGAACCCGGCGCGGCGGTGATAGCGATAAGCGGGATGCCAAAGCGGCGCGAATAGTCGAGCGTGCCCTGAAGCTCCATCGCCTCGCCGGACTTTGACAGGGCCACAATCACATCGTCGCGAGCGATCATGCCCAGATCGCCATGATTGGCTTCTGACGGATGCACGAAGAAGGATGGCGTGCCAGTTGACGCGAAAGTCGCGGCGATTTTGGCGGCGACGTGACCGCTCTTGCCCATGCCGGTGACGATAACCCGCCCGCCTATGTCGGCAATGGTTTCGACGGCGCGCTCGAACTGCTCGCCCAAAGGCCCGTCAAAGGACTTTTCAAGCGCATCAAGGCTTGCTGATTCGGTACTCAGGGTGCGCCGCGCGGAGGCAACGGCATCGTCTTTTGTGCTCATGGCTCTGCTCTAACCGATTGCACCCATTGCGCGAAAGGAAATTCGAGCCGCACCCACCGCTTTGGCAAGAAAGCGTTAACCACGCCTGTTTACGGTTCGGTAATCGTTTGCGACGGCGCTGCAATTGCGCCGCATGTCCTCGTCTTTGCTGGCTTTCTCATGGTCTCACACCTGCCGATCTGGGTCTTGCTGGGCGTTCTGGCCGTTGCCGTTGCTGCTACGGGTGCGAATGCGCAGCAAACACCCCTACGCCAGGCGCTTGATGCCGAAGAGGAATTTGCCCGTTCCGGCACGCAGCAGACATTTGATCAATTCATTGATGAGCAGACTGGCGTGCGCCGAGAACCCGTGTTTGGTGACCTTGCCGATGAAGACGATGATGAGGCGCGCGATGGCGACACCAATGCACTTTCAACGCGTCAGAATCGTCGGCAAAACCGTACGACCAGAGGCGCACTGGATGATGCCGATTCGGAAGCACTACCAGAAGGCAATCAGCGTGCGCGTCCGGCTCAGCAGGTTGGCATCATCGATGCAACCGGCGCGGTTTCGCCTGTTTCCAATGCCCGTATCAGACCAGTTCAAGGCGGCGGGCAGCGCGATGGCAGCAATCCGTTTGAGCCGATCGGCATTCGCAAGGGCTCCCTGCTGCTTTTTCCCAGCCTCACCCAGACCATTGGCCACACAAGCAACGCGGATTTCGAGGCCAATGGCGAAAGCTCGGCCTTCTCTTTGACTTCGGCGCGTTTGCTGATCACCTCGGACTGGGCGGTTCACTCCTTCATGGCAGATGTCGGTGGCAGCTATCAGAAGTTTTTCAACGACAGCGATGATTTGCCGATCGCGGACGGCATTGCGCAATTGCGCATCGACCACACGCGCGATTTCGACATGACTTACGGCATCGGGTTTCGCGGTACGACGGAAAATTCCACCAGCAACAATCTGGAAACCGCCGGGGCTGCCTTTGTCACCAATCGGCCAAAAGTGCTGGAAGGCAGTGCCTTTGCACAGGGTGAGCGCCGCTTCGGACGCCTGACTACAACCTTGCGCGGCACCGTCACGCACACCGATTACGAAGATGGTGACTTGAGCGACGGCACCACTCTTTCGCAGGCAGACCGTACCAACACGCTGCTCGATGCGACTTTGCGCATAGCCTATGAGACATCGCCCGCCTTTCAGCCTTTTTTGGAAGGCAGCGCTGGGTGGCGACTGCATGAGGAAGTGCAGGACAGCAATGGCCAGAAACGCGACAGTGTGCTTCTGTCACTGCGCGGCGGCTTCGCCTTCGACCGGGGCGAAAAGATCAATGGCGAGATCGCGCTCGGCGTCGTGTCGGAATCATTCGACGATCCCTCTTTGAGCACGCTGTCCGGCCTGACCGTGGATGGTAATCTCAACTGGTCACCACAACGTTTCACCACGGTGTCTGCGACCGCGGTGACGACGGTTACGCCTTCAACTGTTGATGGCGAATCCGGGTCGATCACCTATGCAGGAACCTTGGGCATCGAACGGGAGGTCGCGCTCAATCTCACACTTGGCGCACGTGTTCTGGCATCCTTGCGGGATTATCAGGGGTCTGACCGCGAAGACCGCGTCTATCAGGCCACTCTGGATGGCGAATGGCGGCTCAATCGCAATGCGGCGATCGTCGGCTCATTGGGTTATGAGAATTTTGACAGCACGGATGAAGCCTCGACCTATGATGCCTTCACAGCAAGGCTTGGTGTCCGCCTGCAACACTGATTCGGTGGGCCGCTGGGTGCGACTTCTTGACTTCCACAATTGTGCATGCGTCAGTTAATCGACAGGCGCAGCGGCGTCCGGCCCGGCTTGGATGCGGCGCTGCGCTGGCCCACTGGCAATTCAAGATCCATTTGCAATTCAGGAGACGAAACGTTGAAACGCATCGCAACACTTTTGGCAGCAAGCGCCTTTGCAACTCTCGCCTTTGCTGGCGCCGCACTGGCGGAGAACGAAAGCTGCAAAACCGTGACTTTCTCCGATGTCGGCTGGACGGATATCACCGCCACCACCGCTGCGACAACGGAAGTGCTGAAGGCGCTAGGCTACGAGACAGATATCAAAGTTTTGTCGGTTCCCGTCACCTATGTCTCGCTGGCCAAGGGCGATGTTGACGTTTTCCTCGGCAACTGGATGCCGACCATGGAAGGCGACATCAAGAAGTATCGCGAGGAAGGTACTGTGGAGACTGTGCGTGAAAATCTCGAAGGTGCCAAATACACGCTCGCCGTCAACAAGGCCGCTGCCGATATGGACATCAAGACCTTTGCCGACATCGCCGCCAAAAAGGACGCGTTGGACGGCAAGATTTACGGCATTGAGCCGGGCAATGACGGCAATCGTCTGATCCAGGACATGATCGACAAAAACGCTTTTGGCCTGGAAGGGTTCGAAGTGGTGGAGTCCTCCGAAGCTGGCATGCTGGCGCAGGCAACCAAGGCGTCCAAGGCCGGCGAGCCGATCGTCTTTCTTGGCTGGGAACCGCATCCCATGAACGCCAATCTGGAGATGAGCTACCTTGAGGGCGGAGACGACTTCTTTGGCCCCAATCTGGGTGGCGCGACGGTCTACACCAACGTCACGGCCGGATATCTCGATAAATGCAGCAATGTCGGCGCTCTGCTGAAGAATCTGAAGTTTTCGCTCGCCATGGAGAACGAAATCATGGGCGCGATCCTCAATGACGGCGAAGACCCCGCAGATGCGGCAACCGCTTGGATGAAAGCCAATCCGGATACCGTGATGGCTTGGCTCGACGGTGTCACAACCGTGGATGGTGGAGACGCGCAAGCTGCTGTCAAATCAGCGTTTGGGCTGTAAGGCCACAGTCCTGAGGTCGAGGCAAAGGCCGGTCGTCTGATCGGCCTTTTTGCTGAGCAGGGCCGCGCCTCACACCGAACCACCGGAGGCATGCATGGAGTGGCTTGAGGATAACAAGATCCCCGTCGGCAAATGGGCCAAGGGCGTGGTTGACTGGCTCACCGACAATGCGGCCTTCATCTTTCGCGCCGTTGAGGCCGTGCTCGATGTGATGATCTCGGCCATATTGGCTGTGCTGCAATTTCCTCCGGCTTTGGTGACCGTGGCGCTGGTGACAGCGCTTGCGCTCTGGTTGAAGCGTTCGGTGCCGCTAGCCGTTTCTGTTGCCCTTGGTCTGCTGTTCATCATCAATCAGGGCTATTGGGAGGAAACAACCGAGACGCTGACGCTGGTGCTGGCCTCCGCCCTTGTCTGCATGGCGGTTGGAGTGCCGATCGGCATATTTTTGGCCCATCACAAGCGCGCTTATGCGCTGGTGCGACCGATTCTCGATCTGATGCAGACCCTGCCAACCTTCGTTTATCTGATCCCGGCCATCATCTTCTTTGGGCTTGGAATGGTGCCGGGTCTCGTTGCGACGGTGATCTTCGTCATCCCCGCGCCAATCCGGCTCACGCAGCTTGGCATAGCTTCAACCCCAAAGGCCATGCTGGAGGCCGGGCACGCCTTCGGCGCATCGTCGCGTCAATTGCTTTGGAAGGTGGAACTGCCGTCCGCCATGCCTCAAATCATGGCCGGATTGACGCAAACCATCATGCTGTCGCTTTCGATGGTGGTGATTGCCGCTCTTGTGGGTGCCGATGGTCTCGGCGTGCCGATCGTGCGTGCGTTGAATACGGTCAACACGGCGCTCGGCTTTGAGGCCGGGTTTGTCATCGTTGTCGTGGCAATTCTTCTTGATCGGTTGCTGCGCATCGGAGACGCAAAATGAGCGCGTCGCGCGCTATCGTGCAGTTTCGCGATGTCGACATCGTGTTTGGCGACAAGCCAGAATCCGCCTTGCCTCTCATCGATGTTGGCAAGGATCGTGCTGAAATTCAGCGCGACACCGGTCAGGTGCTGGGCGTCGCGGGCTGCTCGCTGGACATTCATGAGGGTGAAATCGTTGTTCTCATGGGCTTGTCCGGTTCGGGTAAGTCGACCCTGCTGCGCGCCGTCAATGGCTTGAACCCTGTCATTCGCGGGCAAGCGCTGGTCGCCATGGATGATGAGTTGAGTGACTTTGCTGACCCGCAAACCTGCGGTGCCAAACGTTTGCGCCACCTGCGCCAGCAGCGCGTCGCGATGGTGTTTCAGCAGTTTGGCCTGCTGCCCTGGCGCAGCGTGCGCGACAATGTCGGCTTCGGGCTGGAGATATCCGGCGTCCCGGCTAATGAAAGAGCGCGCAGGGTGGACGAGCAATTGGCGCTGGTTGGGCTCGCTGATTGGGGTGACCGTCAGGTCGGCGAACTGTCCGGCGGCATGCAGCAGCGCGTTGGCCTCGCGCGCGCCTTCGCCACCCAAGCGCCGATCCTCCTGATGGATGAACCCTTTTCAGCGCTCGACCCGCTGATCCGTGACAAGTTGCAGGACGATTTGCTGGCGCTTCAAGCCGAGATGAAGCGGACCATCATTTTCGTGTCACACGACCTCGACGAGGCGCTCAAGATCGGCAATCGCATCGCGATCATGGAGGGCGGGCGCATAATTCAGGTGGGCACGGCGCAGGAGATTATCCTGGACCCGGCCACCGATTATGTTGCCGAGTTTGTGGCCCATATGAATCCGCTATCCGTGCTGCGGGCCGCGGAAATCGTCAAACGCGCAAAAACAGTGCGCAAGCGCGGCGCGGTCCGGCTGTCGGACGCTGCTCTCAAGGCGGGTGCGCATATCATCGTCCCGTTGGAAACACCGGTGGCCACCATGATGGACCTCCTTGTGGCGACCGGAGAACCGCTGTTGGTTGAAGACCAGCACGGTGAAGTTGTCGGGACAATCGCGATGGACGATGTGGTGAAAGCGCTCAATCGCGGAAATTGAGCGGGTAAACCGCTAGAGCAAGTTTTTCAGCATCTCGCGGATGATGGGGCCGGTATCATCGCGTTCAAGCGCGAATGACACATTGGCTGCGATGAAGCCTTCCTTTGACCCGCAGTCAAATGTGTTGCCTTCAAACACAGTGCCGAAAAAGGGCTGTTCACCTGCGAGCCGCAGCATTGCATCCGTAATCTGGATTTCGCCACCAGCGCCCGTTTCCTGATTTTCCAACAGTCGGAAAATATCGGGTTGAAGGATGTAACGGCCATTGATGTAGAGGTTGGATGGTGCGTCTTCCTTTTTCGGCTTCTCCACCATGTCTGTGATTTCAAACCCGCCTTCCACATCTGCACCTTTGGCGACGATGCCGTAGCTGGATACCTCCTCGGGGTCGCATTCCTGAACCGCGATGATGTTGCCGCCGGTCTTGTTATACACATCCATCATGGTTGAAAGGCAGCCCTTCGGCGCCTGCATCACCATGTCGGGCAGGAGCAGGGCGAAGGGCTCGTCTCCGACAATGTCCCGTGCGCACCAGACGGCATGTCCCAGCCCTTTGGGTGCCTGCTGGCGCGTAAAGCTCGTTGTTCCCGCTTCCGGCTGATAGCGGTCCAGCACGTCCAGCATGTCTTGCTTGTTGCGGGCGGCGAGAGTGTCGCGCAGCTCGGGCTGAATATCGAAATGGTCTTCGATGACGGCCTTGTTGCGGCCGGTTACAAAAACGAAATGCTCGATCCCCGCTTCTTTTGCCTCACTCACCGCATATTGGATCACCGGCATGTCGACCACGGTGAGCATTTCCTTGGGCACCGATTTTGATGCGGGAAGAAATCTCGTGCCAAGCCCGGCAACCGGAAAAACGGCTTTGCGAACGGGACGAATCGGGCTGGAAGCGGCCAAGGCAGGCTCCTTCAAATGCATGTGCGACAAATCGGCTTGGTAAAGGCGATGTTAACGCTATGGTCAGTGGTCCAACCGCAGAATCGCCGTAACCGAATCGCTAGGGAGTGATCTCGATGACGTATGATAAAGCAATTGCTTTGCCCATGGCCGTCCTGTTTGCGGCGGTATTGGGTGTGTTCTCGTTTGCGCCGGGCGCGGCATCGGCAAACGCAAAATTCCAGAAGTGGGTTCAAGGGTTTGAAGGTGTTGCGCGCAAGAATGGCATTAGGCGCAGCACATTTCGGCGCGCCTTTGCCGGTGTCACCGCGCCGGACCCGGAGGTTCTGGAACTCGCCCGCTATCAGCCGGAATTCCGCCAGAAGTTGTGGATGTATTTCGATAGCCGGGTGAATGAAGAGACGATCGCCAGAGGCCAGTTGGAAAAACAGAATTGGGCAAGTTGGCTGTCGCGCATTGAGCGCAAATATGGGATCGACCGGCACATTCTGCTGGCCATCTGGTCCATGGAATCAGGCTACGGTGAAGCGTTGAAGCGGCCTCGGTCGCTACGCAGTGTGATTAGATCGCTTGCGACACTCGCCTATGCGGACAGGCGCCGCCGCAAGTTCGCACGCCGTCAGTTGATTGCGGCCATGAAGATCTTGCAATCCGGCGCCATTGGTGTGGAACAATTGCGCGGTTCATGGGCCGGGGCGATGGGGCACACGCAGTTCATTCCCACCAGCTACCGTGCCTATGCGCAGAACATTGACGGCAAACCAGGTGCCGATATCTGGAACTCGGTTCCAGACGCCTTGGCCACCGCCGCGCGCCTGCTCCAGAAGGCTGGTTGGCGCACAGGGCGCACCTGGGGTTATGAGGTGACGGTTCCTGCGCGACTGCGCAATCAGGCCGGAAAGCAGCGCACGATCAGGTCATGGGCCAATCTAGGTGCTCGCCGCGTGGGCGGCCGCAGTTTCAGCAGAACCGGTGAGAACGGCGTGCTGATGTTCCCAGCGGGGGAGAACGGCCCGGCTTTCCTGATGCTGCGCAATTTCTTCGTCATCAAGCGCTACAACAATTCGGACAAATATGCTCTGGCCGTGGGGCATCTGGCGGATCAGATTGCCGGTTTTGGCGACTTCAAAAAGCCTGTCCCGCGCCCGTTTCGCCGTCTTTCGCTGGACGAGCGCATCGAATTGCAGTCGCTGCTGAAGAAAATGGGCCTCTACGATCTCGACATTGACGGAAAGATTGGCGGCGGGACGCGATCTGCCATTCGCAAAGCGCAGATCAAATTTGGCCTTAACCCAACCGGCGTTGAATCACCTAAATTTCTGGCAACACTGCGCAGAAGAAGCTAAGACTATTGCAGGTCGGAGAGGTCGGCCTACAACTTCGAGGCTTCAACATCATGCTGCGCAAGGCACGCATCGCATTCTTTGCATTTGCCGTTGCTCTTTCGGGCTACTTCATTCTGCCCGCCGGGATGTCCTCGCCCGGCATGTCGATCATCGGGCAAGGTGTATCCACGGCACAGGCACAGGAGCGCAAAAGGCGCAGTCTTTTCAGTGTTCTGTTCGGTCGCAACAAGGCCAAGAGAAAGGCTGTCCGCAGCCGCGTCAAAGTGCGGCAACGCAAACGGGCGCGCAAAACCAGACGGGCACGCAACACTGCTCGCAACAGGCGGACGGCAAAGCGGCGTAACGCCACTCGCAAGTCGCGCCGCGCGGCCACAGCTGCGCCCGCGGTGGTCACCAAGGCCGAAGATGCAAAGCTCGTGCTGGTCGTCGGTGACTTTTTTGCCAAAGGCCTCGCGGATGGTCTGGAAGATCTCCTTGCAGATGCTCCCGGTCTCAAGGTCGTTGATGCGGGCAATGGCCTTTCCGGGCTGGTGCGCAGCGATGTCGTCAATTGGCCAGAACGTATTCCGCAGCTCGTCGAAGAACTGAAACCGGCCTACATCGTCGCGATGGTGGGCGCAAATGATCGGCAACTCATCAAACAGGAAGGGACCCGGCATCAAAAGCGTACGCCGCAATGGGACGGGCTATACAAGCAACGGGTGACAGCCTTTGCCGATGCGTTGAAAGGCACCGGTTTGCCGTACAATTGGGTGGGCCTGCCACCGATGCGGCTCAAATCCATGAGTCAGGATTATCTCGTTTTCAATGAATGGTATCGAGCGGCGGCGGAATCACCTAGCGGAACATTTGTTGATGTTTGGGACGGCTTTTCCGACGAGGACGGCAATTATTCACGCTCGGGCCCGGATGTCAGCGGACAGATTGTGTTGCTTCGGCCCAAGGACGGCATCAACATGACCAAGGCCGGTCGCAAGCGTTTGGCCTTTTACATCGCAGCCGACATTCGCAAGGCCATCGACGATCCGCTCAGCATTCAGATTGCCAATCTCAAGGGCGACACAGATGCGCGTCGATCTGCGCCAGTGCGCGAAGTCTATGATCCGGCAAAAACGGGACGCACAGTTGTGATCAATCTGAATGACCCAGTCAATGATGGGGGATCGACCCTTGCAGGGGACGTTATTGATCTGTCGGCGAGCCTTCAGCCGATTGAGGCATCGGCGAGAGTTCCACAGCTGGAAACGTCTGCGACCCAGAACAACTCCACCCCAGCGACGGCACCGCGCCGGTCGTCTCGGGCGGACGCATTTGTCTGGCCACCAAAACCCTATGCGGTTCCGGAACAGCCATCCTCAGTCGCAACTGTCGTAAAGTAGCCGCGCCCTTGCTCTTATTTGAATGGGGCCGGTCTTCAGCGCGGCAGTGCAGTCTCACCCATCAAGGCTTCATCGACGGCACGAGCAGCCTGACGACCCTCGCGAATAGCCCAGACGACGAGTGACTGGCCACGGCGCATGTCCCCCGCGACCCAGACCTTCTCATGGCTGGTCTTGTAAGACACAGTATCGGCCAAAACATTGTCGCGTGGGTCAAGCCTGACGCCAAGATCGCTTATCATGCCTTCCGTAACCGGTGAAACAAAGCCCATAGCAAGCAGAACCAGATCAGCCTTCAACCGGAACTCGCTGCCTTCGATGGGTTGGAAGGACCCATCAACCTTTACACAGTTCAGACCGGTGACCTGACCGTTGCGGCCTTCAAAACTCTGCGTGAGCACGGAGAAGGCACGGTCTGCTCCTTCTTCCTGCGACGAGGAGGTGCGCAGTTTCAGCGGCCAGTTTGGCCATGTCATCAGCTTGTCTTCCTTTTCCGGCGGAACCGGCATGATTTCCAGCTGCGTAACGGACAGGGCGCGCTGGCGGATGGAGGTCCCGATACAGTCAGAGCCGGTATCGCCACCGCCAATGACCACGACATGTTTGCCGCTCGCCAGAATGGGCATGACATTGTCGTTGGACTCGTCGCCCACGCGACGGTTTTGCTGCGGCAGAAATTCCATTGCCAAGTGAACGCCATCGAGATCGCGTCCCTCGATGTCCAAATCGCGTGGCTTTTCAGCGCCACCCGACAGGATGACGGCGTCGTGCCCTTCGACCAATTCGTCAATGGTCACATCCTGTCCGACATGAATGCCGGTGTGCATGGTGACGCCTTCGGCTTCCATCTGTGCAACGCGGCGGTCGATATGATGCTTTTCCATCTTGAAATCGGGAATGCCGTAACGCAGCAGGCCTCCAATCTTGCGGTTCTTTTCGTAAAGGCGAACGTCATGACCCGCGCGCGCCAGTTGTTGTGATGCGGCCATGCCTGCGGGGCCGGAGCCGATCACCGCTACGCGTTTGCCAGTCTTTTGCTTGGCCGGCAGCGGTTTGATCCAGCCGTTTTCCCAGGCCTTGTCGACGATGGCGCATTCGATGGATTTGATCGTGACAGGTTGTTCAATCAGATTGAGCGTGCAGGACGCCTCGCAGGGGGCCGGGCAGATGCGACCCGTAAACTCCGGGAAATTGTTGGTCGAATGCAGGTTTTGCGAGGCCTGTTCCCATTCGCCGCGATAGACGAGATCGTTCCAGTCGGGAATCTGATTGTTGACCGGGCATCCCTTGATGCCTTTGACGTCATGGCAAAAGGGAATGCCGCAATCCATGCAGCGCGCAGCCTGGTCGCGCAAATTCTGCTCCGGCAACGGCACGATGAATTCGCGATAGTTGCGAATGCGATCTCCCGCCGGCTTGTATTTGCGATCCTGCCGATCGATTTCCAGAAAGCCCGTAACTTTACCCATTATCTTCGCCCCGCCGCGTCAGTCGACGCGCCAATTTTCAATCTTCAGATCGGGAATCCTTGAAAATTCCCTGGTATTCGCCGTCAAAACCGTCGCGCCCATTGCCAAAGCCTGACTTCCAATCAGCAAATCATTTGGCCCTATGGTCAGGCCATTGCGTTCCACATGCAGTCGCGCCTTGCTGTAAAATGGCACAACGGCCTTATCGATGTTCAGCACATCAATGGCGTCAAGAAAGCGCTCGATTGCAGGCCGTAACCGAAAGGCTCCATTCTTCTCAATCCCAAAATACACTTCACAAACTACAATGATGTTGGTGACAACTTTGCCATCGCGCCAGTTCCTGATGCCGGCCATCACCGGACCATCCACATCACGAACGGCATCGGTGATTGCATTGGTGTCAAGCAGCAGCATTAGAAAACAATGTCGTCAAGCGGCAGAAGGTCGCTGTCGTCAACATCCTCCCACAGCTCGTCCATAGCCCCCATTTTCTTTATGTCTTCAATAACCTCTGAGAAGGTCGGCTTACCCCTCTTTTCCCTTATCAGAATGGTATCGCCCTGTTTCTTCATCAGAAGTTTTTGAGATGTGATTCCAAACTCCTTTGGCAATCGAATGGCGTCGCTGCGTCCATTTTGAAAGACGCTCATTTCATGAACGCCGTCATCTCCCTCATCGAAAAAAAGATTGTCCATTCTGAGCATCCCAATTTTCTGGCATATGCCTAAGCATATGCCAAATTGTCTGTGGCATCAATTATTCCGCAGCAACGCTTGCGGCCATTTGCGCCTCCTCGATTTCGCGCAGCGCACGGCGATACTCGGTCGGCATGACTTTCACGAATTTCGGGCGATAGTCGTCCCATTTTTCTAGGATCTCGGCGGCGCGCGTCGATCCCGTATAGTGTAAATGATTTTCGATGAGCTGCCGCAGCCGCTCATCGTCATGACGCGTCATGTCGCTGGAAACGTCGACGCGGCCATGGTGCTCGATGTCACCGCCATGGTGGTGTTCCGATTCCATCAGATCATCCTCTTCCGGCACCGGCTCAAGATCGACCATGGCGAGATTGCAGCGCTGCTCGAAAGTGCCGTCTTCATCCAGCACATAGGCAATTCCGCCGGACATACCTGCCGCGAAGTTGCGACCCGTATAGCCAAGCACGGCAACCACACCACCTGTCATATATTCGCAGCCATGATCGCCCACGCCCTCAACGACTGCCACCGCGCCGGAATTGCGCACGGCAAAGCGTTCCCCGGCAACGCCACGGAAATAGCATTCACCCTCAATCGCGCCATACAGCACGGTGTTGCCGACGATGATGGACTCTTCCGGCACGATCTGTTGCGCCGTCTCGGGCGGATAGACGATCAGCTTCCCGCCCGAGAGGCCCTTGCCGACATAGTCGTTCGCCTCGCCTTCCACCTCCATCGTCACGCCGCGCGCAACCCATGCGCCGAAAGCCTGTCCGGTGGTTCCCGAAAACTTAATGTGGATCGTGTCTTCGTCCAGCCCGTCATGGCCGTAGCGCTTGGCGATCTCGCCAGAAAGCATTGCGCCGGTCGAGCGGTTGTAGTTGTGGATCGGCAGATCGATCCTCACGGCTTCGCGGTCCTCCAACGCAGGTTGCGCCAGTTCGATCAGCTTACGGTCGAGGATCGCTTCGAGATGGTGGTTCTGATCCTCACAATTGTAGAGCGGAACTTCCGGACCCATTCCCGGGTCGTAGAACAGCTTTTCAAAGTCCAGTCCGCGCGCTTTCCAGTGCTCCACGGCCTTTGCACGGTCGAGTACATTGATCTGTCCGATCATGTCGTCGAATTTGGCAAAGCCGAGTTGCGCCATCAGCGCACGCGCTTCTTCCGCGACGAAGAAGAAATAGTTGATCACATGCTCCGGCTGGCCAACGAACCGTTTGCGCAGAACAGGGTCCTGCGTCGCAACACCCACCGGGCAGGTGTTGAGATGGCATTTGCGCATCATGATGCAACCGGAGGCCACAAGCGGCGCGGTGGCAAAGCCGAACTCATCGGCACCTAGAAGCGCGCCAACAACCACGTCACGGCCCGTGCGCAAACCGCCATCCACCTGCACGGCGATGCGGGAGCGCAGTTTGTTGCGCATCAGCGTTTGATGCGTTTCGGCCAGCCCCATCTCCCAGGGGGAGCCTGCATGCTTGATGGAGGTGAGGGGGCTAGCGCCGGTTCCGCCTTCCATGCCTGAAATCGTCACGTGATCGGCGCGCGCCTTGGAAACGCCGGCAGCAACCGTGCCGACCCCGACTTCCGAAACCAGTTTCACCGAAATATCGGCACGCGGATTGACGTTTTTCAGATCGTAAATGAGCTGCGCCAGGTCCTCAATCGAGTAGATATCATGGTGAGGAGGCGGCGAAATCAGCCCAACACCCGGTGTTGAGTGGCGCACCTTGGCGATAATTGCATCGACCTTATGGCCGGGCAACTGGCCGCCCTCGCCGGGCTTTGCACCCTGCGCCATCTTGATCTGGATCATGTCTGAATTGGCAAGATACTCGGTGGTAACGCCAAAGCGCCCCGACGCGACCTGCTTTATGGCCGAACGACGATTGTCGGAAAAGCGTTCAACCTCTTCGCCACCTTCGCCCGTGTTGGAGCGTCCGCCGATAGCATTCATGGCGATGGCCAGATTTTCATGGGCTTCGGCGGAGATCGATCCATAGGACATCGCGCCGGTCGAGAAGCGTTTCACGATTTCTGAAGCCGGTTCCACGTCATCGATGTCGATCGGTGCACGGCCGGTTTCTTCGGCATCTTTCAAGCGAAACAGGCCGCGAATTGTCAGCAATCGCTGCGACTGCTTGTTTATGCTGTCGGCAAAGGCGTTGTAATTGTCTTGCGCCGATTGTGACGTTCGGTCCGCATTGCGTACGGCATGTTGCAGATTGGTCACCTCATCTGACGTCCACACGTGATCTTCACCGCGCTGACGCAGCGCATAGTCGCCACCAACGTCCAGCGCGTTGCGCAGCACGGGCACGTCGCCATAGGCCTCGCGGTGGCGCGCACAGGTCTCGCGAGCAATCTCGTCCAGACCAATGCCCTCAATCTGCGTCGCCGTGCCGGTGAAATATTCAGCAACGAATGCGCTGGAAAGGCCAATCGCATCGAAAATTTGCGCGCCGCAATAGGACTGATAGGTCGAGATGCCCATTTTGGACATCACCTTCAAAAGCCCCTTGTTGATCGCCTTGATGTAGCGGGCGATGACCTCCTCTTCGTCCACTTCCTTGGGGAAGTAGCCGTTTTTGTGCATCTCGGCGAGCGTTTCGAAGGCGAGATAGGGATTGATGGCCTCCGCGCCATAGCCCGCCAGCACGGCGAAGTGGTGGACCTCGCGCGGCTCGGCCGATTCCACCACAAGCCCAACAGAGGTGCGCAAGCCCCTGCGGATCAGATGATGATGCACGGCGGCGGTCGCCAACAAAGCCGGAACCGCAACACGGTCCTCGCCGAAATGTCGGTCTGACAGGATGATGATGTTGTCGCCGCTGCTGACAACCCTCTCGGCCCGATCGCAAAGCCGGTCGAGGCATTTCTTCACGCCGTCGGGGCCGTCGCTTGCCGGAAACGTCATATCCAGCACGCGTGAAACGAACTGGTTGTCACCAATGTCCGAAATGTCGCGGATTTTCTGAAGGCTTGAATTGCGCAGGATCGGCTGGCGCACCTCCAACCGCTTTTCGGTTGAGTCATGCGACATGTCGAACAGGTTGGGACGCGGTCCGATGAAGGACACCAGACTCATCACAGATTCTTCGCGGATCGGATCGATTGGCGGATTGGTGACCTGGGCGAAGTTCTGCTTGAAATAGGTGTAGAGCAGCTTCGCTTTCGAAGAGATGGCGGAGATCGGCGTATCGGTACCCATCGAGCCAAGGGCTTCCTGGCCGGTGGTGGCCATTGGTGTCATCAAAAGCTTGATGTCTTCCTGCGTGTATCCGAAGGCCTGCTGACCATCGAGCAACACGTCTCCGCTGTAGCGACGTGGCGACTGAAGTTTGCCGGGGAGGTCTTCCACGACGATCTGCGTTTCCGCCAGCCAGTCAGCGTAAGGCTTGCGAGTGGATAGAGTTTCCTTGATCTCATTGTCGGAGATGATGGCGCCGCGTTCGAGATCGATCAGCAGCATCTTGCCGGGCTGAAGGCGCCACTTGGTCACCACCCGCGCTTCATCGAATGGAAGCGTACCCGCTTCGGAGGCCAGCACCACCGTATCATCATCAAGCACAAAGTAGCGCGCGGGGCGCAGACCGTTGCGGTCCAGCGTCGCACCGATCTGACGGCCATCGGAAAAAGCGACGGCGGCGGGGCCATCCCACGGTTCCATCATTGCCGCGTGATACTGGTAGAAGGCGCGTCGATCTTCATCCATCAGCGGGTTGTTGGCCCAGGCTTCGGGGATCAGCATCGTCATGGCATGCGCCATCGAATAGCCGCCGCGCACCAGCAGTTCCAACGCATTGTCGAAACAGGCCGTGTCGGACTGGCCCTCATAGGAAACGGGCCAAACCTTTTGGATGTCATCGCCAAATTTGGGAGATGAGAGCGTGGCTTCGCGCGCCGCCATCCAGTTCACGTTGCCGCGCAGGGTGTTGATCTCACCATTATGCGCGACCATGCGATACGGGTGGGCAAGCTTCCAGGAGGGGAATGTGTTGGTCGAAAAGCGCTGATGGACCAGGGCCAGCGCGGATTCAAAGCGCTCGTCGCGCAAATCTGCGTAATATTTGCCCAGTTGGTCGGCAAGGAACATGCCCTTGTAAACGATGGTGCGGGAGGACAGCGAGACCGGGTAGATCTCATCACGCATCCCACCGAATTCGGAGATCAGCGCGTTGTAAATCACCCGACGAAGAATGTAGAGCGAGCGCTCATAAGCATCGTCATCCCCTTCTTCTCCGCGACCAAAAAAGGCCTGAAGATGCTTCGGCTCGGCAGCCATTATTTCTGGGTCTTGCGACAGGCTTGCATTGTCGGTTGGCACATCTCGCCAACCAAGGAATGGGATGCCCTCATCTGAAGCCGCCTTCTCGATCACGGACTTTGTGCGCGCAATCGTGTCGTCATCCGTACCGGTGAAGACATAGCCGACGCCATATTGTCCGGCATCCGGCAACTCGAATCCCTGGTCGGCGCAAACTTCGCTGAAGAAGCGATGCGGGATCTGCACCAGCATTCCAGCGCCGTCTCCCATCAGCGGGTCGGCGCCGGTTGCGCCGCGGTGTTCGAGATTTTCAAGAATCTGCAAGCCGTCGAGGATGATCTTGTGCGATTTTTTGCCCTTCATATTGGCAACAAAGCCAAGGCCGCAGGCGTCATGCTCATGCGCGGGGTCGTAAAGACCGTCTTTGCGATTGCGGCCGGAAAGACCTTGTTCAATCTGTTTCATCGCATCGCTCCTTGCATATCGGCAAGCGAGCACGAACTCGCTCCACCGTGCCCGGTGCCGCGCTGTTTGCGGACAGGCTTGTCGGTTTGCAGCAGGGCTGCCAGCGGGCTTCGTGCGCCGCGCAGGACGCGGTGCATACGGAAGGAAGGCCGGGTCTTTGGCTGTGCTCCGCGCCCCACGCGAAAGGTGTTAGGCCATCGTTCTGTTTCGCGCAAGATGGGTCAGTGTCACTGTCCTAAATTGTGCTTTTGGCGCAATTCGCATTTGAAGTTTCTTAGACATGTGCTAAACAAAGACATGCGGATTTCAGGGATCGTGCCCCTGTACGACTTTGGTCGACCTGAAACCCGAGGAAAGTACTTGCCTTTGTCGCCCCATTGGCCGGTATTTCAGGGGGAAATGGTTTGATCAAAAAGTCCAACCCCAGGAGCAATCCTGGGGTTGGCATTTTTTATTGTGCTTGTGCTGTTAACAATGCGCTTTGTTGTCACATCAACGTTCAATTCTGCGTGATGAAAGTTTGCCGAAATCGGCAGGTTCAGCGCATTGTCAGTCGTCAAATCAGCTCTTTTTGGAGCCTTTGGTCTTGCCACCATCTTCTGCCGTGGCTTCGATTTGCTTGGCTGTCGATCCGCCGCCAATGCTGATTTTTCGAGCCTTCATGGCTTCGGGGATCTCGCGCACCAGGTCGATATGCAGAAGGCCGTTCTCCAAGTGAGCGCTGCGCACTTCAACATGGTCAGCAAGCTGGAACCGACGCTCGAAGTTGCGCGAAGCGATGCCGCGGAACAGCATGTCCGCATCGGATTTCTCGTCCTTGGCCTGATTGCCCTTTACGAGAAGCGTGTTTTCCTTCGATTCGATATCCAGGTCCGCCTCGCCAAAGCCAGCGACCGCCATAGAGATGCGATAGGCATTTTCGCCGGTGCGTTCGATGTTGTAGGGCGGATAGGAAGGAGCCGACTGCTCTGGCTGTCCCATGGAATCGAGCAGGCTGAACAGGCGGTCAAAGCCCACAGTGGAACGATAAAGCGGGCTGAAATCTACATGTCTCATAGTCATATCCTCTCTTGAGCGATGTGATTGGGAAACCCTATCGATCTCCTTATCGGCAGATCGTCCGGGCTTTGCGGTCCCGTCTGGCGACCGCAACCAAGAAATGGTGCCGCAAACTGCGCATTTCAAGAGCCGCAAAAGCCATGCATTGTTGGCTTTGCGGACTGTTCCTTTGCTGACGGACAGTATAGCAGGCGGTGATGGCAAACCCTAACGATCAAGCAGAGCAGCTTTACGGCGTCGAAGGAAATCCGATGCCTGAGGGTGGTCATTGCGGCGCCGTGACTTTGCCTGGCGCGGTGCGCCTGCGATATGCGCGCTGGGGCGCAAAGGGCAATGCAAGCCGCGGCACGATCTTGCTGCTGCACGGGCGCACGGAGTTTATCGAGAAGTATTACGAGACGATCGAAGATCTGCGCCGTCTCGGCTTCGCGGTTTTGACATTTGACTGGCGCGGACAGGGCGCTTCATCCAGGCTGCTCTCCGACCCGCTCAAGGGTCATATTGAACATTTCGATCAATATTTGGACGATCTCGACGCGATCCTTCGACAGGTGCTGTTGCCGGATTGTCCGCCTCCCCATTATCTTGTGGGGCATTCGACGGGCGCATTGATGGCACTTTTGTCAGCGCCCGCCCTGACCAATCGCATTGACCGAATGGTGCTGTGTGCGCCCTTTTTGAAGTTGCAGGACCTTCCCATGCCGCAACGCTATTTCAAGCGCCTGCTGGGTTTTCTTACATATGTGGGGTTTGGCCGCAGCTATGTGCCAGACACGCGCGGCAATATCGATCGGCTGGACTTTGCCGGTAACAAGCTAACCAGCGATCCCGAGAGATTGGCCCGTCGCAATGCCATCATTGGCCAGCATCGCCATTTGGCGATTAGCGGACCAACGATCGCCTGGCTGTATTCAGCCTTTCGGGCGGCGGAGAACGTGTCTCGGCCTGAATTTGCCGCCTCCATCAAAATTCCCGCGCAGTTCATTCTGGGCACGGCAGACAAGGTGATTTCGACGCCCTTCGCTGAATATTACGCCAGTCGCATGCGGGCCGGAGCACATCTGACCATTCCCGGCGCGCGCCACGAAATTCTGCAAGAGAAAGACATCTATCGCGAACAGGCCTTGGCAGCCATCGACGCGTTTTTGCCTTAGCCCCGTTTATCCGCAAAGCAGTTCAAGGGCCGCCGCGTGCACATCGCGATTGGCCGCCGCGATCACCTGTCCGCCTTCAGACGCTGATCCGCCTTCCCAGTTTGTGATCACACCGCCCGCCCCCTCAATGATGGGAATGAGTGCAGCGATATCGTAAATGTTGAGGCCGGACTCGACCACAAGATCGATGTGGCCGGCAGACAGCATCGCATAGGCATAGCAGTCGCATCCGTAGCGAAACATCTTTACGCGCTCTTCAAGCGCAAAGTAGCGCTCGTCTTGCTCATTGCGCAAAAGATGCGGAGACGTGGTCATCATCGTCGCCTGGCTCAGTTTTCGCGTTGGTCTGGTGTGCAGACGTTGAAGTTGGGAAGACGCCCGCATCGAAAAGCTTTCGCACCCGTTAGATGAGGGAAGGGCGACATACCGCTCTCCCGTGAAGGGCTGGTCCATTGCGCCGGCGAGCGGACGGTCACCTTCATACAGCCCGATCAGCGTGCCCCAGACGGGGATACCGGTGATGAAGGCTCGCGTTCCGTCGATCGGATCGATGATCCAGCGCCGCGCCGACGAACCCTGGCTTGTGCCGTATTCCTCGCCAATGATGGTATCGCGCGCAAATCGCCGGCCAATCACGTCACGGATGACACGTTCGGCTGCGCGATCCGCCTCGGTGACCGGATCGAACCCCTCCGCCAGCTTGTTGTCTATGGTCGTGCCTTGCCGAAAGCGTGGCAGCGTTTCTTCTGCCGCAGCGTCACAGGCCTGCATCAGGCAATCAGCGATGGCGGAGCGATCCGTGTCAGCCATGTCAGTTTGCCCGCTTGCCTATTCGGCGGCGATCGGTGCGCTGTCGAACTGCGCATCCGGCAGGCTGACCAAATCGGCCAGGATCGAAGCGATGTCGTTGCGCAGAGCCTCAAACCCCACCGTCGGTTCCAGCGTGGCCTCGTTCATATAAAGCGCGCGATTGATTTCGATCTGAATGGCATGCAGCCCCTTGGCCGGGCGTCCGTAATGCTCCGTGATGAAGCCGCCCGCATAGGGTTTGTTGCGCACAACCGAATAGCCAAGCTTGCCGAAACGGCTGATCAATTCGCGGCTGATATCGCCATGACATGAGGTGCCGTAGCGATCGCCAACAATGATATCCGGTCGTTTCGAACGTTCGTTGCGGGCGCCCTGAGAGGGCATGGAGTGGCAGTCCACCAAAACGCCATAGCCGAACTCCACCACCGAAAGGGCCATTAACCGTCGCAACGCGTCGTGATAGGGCCGATAGACCGATTCGATCCGATGCAGCGCTTCGGCGAGTTTCGGTTTTTCGCGATAGATTGCGGTGTTCTCAGCAACCAGCCTTGGAATTGTGCCCAGACCGCCGGAGACGCGCATGGAACGAGCGTTGGCATGCGGAGGCAGCTTCTCGGCAAACAGCTTCGGATCGAGCTCATAAGGCTCGCGATTGACATCCAGCCAGGCGCGGGGAAACTGGGCAACCAGCATCGGCGCACCGAGGGCAACGGCGCTGTCGAACAGCCGATCAACCAGCACATCTTCCGATCGTCGCAACTGATGCAGCGTCAGCGCGGATGCGTTTCTCAACTCAAGCGGATAGACGCGGCCGCTATGCGGCGCATTGAAAATGAAAGGCACGCGCTGCTGGGCCGGGCGCAACACGCGAAAGGGCGGATTGTCGGTCTCGTTATAGCCGCCAGCGATCAAGGCCTGTCGCCCTCCAGCACGCGCTTGTTTGCTCCAATTTGCGCGAAGCGATGCCGCGCGGAGTTGGTTTGCAAGCGCTGAGTCTGTCATTTGGAGAAAGCGCTGTCCAGATTGGCTCTGTTTATGCGATCTTTACCTCGCCATGATGCTATGATCTCTCAAAAGCGACGGTGAGGGCGCGGCTTGCTTGTCCAGGCAATAATGCACCCCGTTCAGACAATGTGTTTCCGACGGAGTTTTCATGAACAAGATCCTTCTTGCCGAAGATGACAATGATATGCGTCGCTTTTTGGCCAAGGCGCTCGCCAATGCCGGCTATGAAGTGATTTCATACGACAATGGTGCCAGCGCCTATGAGCGTCTGCGCGAGGAGCCGTTTACGCTGCTTCTCACAGACATTGTCATGCCGGAAATGGACGGGATCGAACTTGCACGGCGGGCGACCGAACTTGACCCGGACCTGAAGGTCATGTTCATCACCGGTTTTGCCGCAGTTGCGCTTAACCCGGAATCCGAAGCGCCGAAGGAAGCCAAGGTTCTCTCAAAACCTTTCCACCTGCGTGATCTGGTCAACGAAGTTGAAAAGATGCTCGCCGCCGCCTGAGCGGAGGCGCCACATTCAACTTCAGCATTACCCGATTCCTACGTTACCCAATTCGTGCATGAATGGGCACGTTCACCAGTTGACGGGGAAGGCCGTTCGTGGTGTATGCGCGCTTCGCGCGAAATCAGCTTTCGCGTGACCACCGCTTATGCAACGCGGTGACACCGTTTTGGACGGGCGATTAGCTCAGCGGGAGAGCACTACATTGACATTGTAGGGGTCACTGGTTCAATCCCAGTATCGCCCACCATTTTTCGGATCAGGTGCTGACGACCTCGCTGCTGCAATGTAGTAGAAGTGTACACAAGAGAATTCTGATCAACTATTCTTGCAAATGACATTGCAGAAACTTGTAACAATAGCTGTTGCTTCGTGGGCAATTTTCACGCTCGCGAATGTCATTCTCGCATTGACACGCGGTCATTTCCTTGCCGAGGATTTGCTGGAAACTTTCAGAAATGTTGATTATTATGATGGACACTACTTTTCGGAATATTGCGAATTTCAATTCGAATACTTTTTGAAAATATTTGGAGAATCGGGTTTAGGCCAATCGAATCTGTATCTGAGTGGCATGTTTCCCGCGTTATTTGGAGAATTATTTATTCAAACAGCAAGCATTTTTATATTTTCATTTCTTATAATAAAATATAAAAATGTTTCGGAAGTTCTGAAAATAGGGGAAATATCGATTTTGGCCCTTGTATTAACCGCAATAGATCAATTTCGTTACGCTCAAGAGTCTATATACAAAATTAATAAGAATACATTCACATATAGCAGTTATTGTTTTCAAGGGGATATTTCTTCTATTATTGATATTTTTTCATATTTCTGTATATTCTTCCTGACTTCAATTTTTATATTGACATTTGTCGATGTGATTTCGCGTCTGTTCCATGCGGAACTCCACTCCAGGGAGATGGGTTTTGGATATTTCGATGAGTTCAGTTTTGTTGAGATTACATTTGTTTGGACACGGACAGTGGCGCTGGCTGCGCCTGCAGTTTGGATCTGGGCGAACTCGTCTGACGGTTCAGTGAGCATTGCGGTCGCACTGGAGGCCAGTGCCTACCTGGTCATCCTTGTTGCAGCTCTGGCTTCGGCCCAGTCGTTGTTTGTCAAGGTAAAGGTCTGGCATGACCGCCAAGATGGGTTCCTGACCAAACGGCTGGACAGTTTGAGCATCGGCGGTAATTCGATAGCGGGGGTTCGTTTTCGACAGGCTAACCTCGTCGAGAACAGGTACGAAGTCTACGTAGGCACAAACTACGAAAAAATCCCTCTCAATCTCATCTCGATAGCAGCACCAATTCTCGCGATAGTTGATACGTGGTTTCCTGATTTGAAAGACATTTTGGGCGGGGTAAGCGGGCTCTGACGCAATCCAAATCTGTGTCACCTGAAGCCAGCGCCTGACGTCTCAACCCACCAAACAAAAAAAGCCGCCCCCTTGTGTAGGGGACGGCCCTTCGAAGTCTTGTGTGAGCCGGGCTGGCTTACATCATGCCGCCCATGCCACCCATTCCGCCCATGTCAGGCATGGCCGGTGCCGGGGAGTCCTTGGCAGGAGCTTCGGCAACCATGGCTTCGGTGGTGATCAGCAGCGACGCGATCGAGGCTGCATCCTGAAGCGCGTGACGCACGACCTTCACCGGGTCGATGATGCCCATGGACACCATGTCGCCGAACTTGCCGGTCTGCGCGTTGTAGCCATAGTTGTCCTTCTTCTCGTCGAGAATTCGGCCAACAACGACGGAGCCTTCGTCACCAGCGTTCTCTGCGATCTGACGGATCGGAGCCTGAAGCGCGCGACGCACAATGTTGGCGCCTGCGGTCTGGTCCTCGTTTTCACCTTCAAACTTGATCTTGGTCGAAGCGCGCAGAAGAGAGACACCGCCACCGGCAACGATGCCTTCTTCAACGGCTGCGCGCGTTGCGTTCAGCGCGTCGTCGACACGGTCTTTCTTTTCTTTCACTTCAACTTCGGTTGCACCACCGATGGAGATGACAGCAACACCGCCAGCCAGCTTGGCCAGACGCTCTTGCAGCTTCTCACGGTCATAGTCGGACGAGGTTTCTTCGATCTGCTGCTTGATCTGTGCAACGCGACCTTCAACGTCTTTCTTCTTGCCGGCGCCATCAACGATAGTGGTTTCTTCCTTCGTGATCGCAACGCGCTTGGCGGTGCCGAGCATGTCGAGCGTTACCGATTCCAGCTTGATGCCGAGATCTTCGGAAATCACCTGACCGCCGGTCAGAACAGCGATATCTTCCAGCATGGCCTTGCGGCGGTCGCCGAAGCCCGGTGCCTTGACGGCGGAGACCTTCAGGCCACCACGCAGCTTGTTGACCACGAGGGTCGCCAGCGCTTCGCCTTCAATGTCTTCAGCAATGATCAGTAGCGGCTTGCCGGTCTGAACAACGGCTTCCAGCACGGGCAGCATGGCCTGAAGAGAGGAAAGCTTCTTTTCGTGAAGCAGGATGTAGGGGTCATCCAGCTCGCAGGTCATTTTTTCCGGGTTGGTGACGAAATAGGGCGACAGGTAACCGCGGTCGAACTGCATGCCTTCAACAACGTCGAGGGTGGACTCAAGCGACTTGGCTTCCTCAACCGTGATCACACCTTCATTGCCGACGCGCTGCATGGCTTCCGCGATGCGCTGACCGATTTCAGCCTCACCATTGGCGGAAATCGTGCCGACCTGCGAAACTTCGTCCGAGGTCTTGATTTTCTTCGCCATCTTTTTGAGCGAAGCGACGACTTCGTCCACAGCACCATCGATGCCGCGTTTCAGATCCATCGGGTTCATGCCGGCAGCAACAGCCTTGGCACCTTCCTTGACGATGGCCTGGGCCAGAACGGTTGCAGTCGTCGTTCCGTCACCAGCGATATCGTTGGTTTTGGAGGCAACTTCGCGCACCATCTGTGCGCCCATATTTTCGAACTTGTCTTCCAGTTCGATTTCCTTGGCGACCGAAACACCGTCTTTGGTGATGCGCGGTGCGCCGAAAGATTTGTCGAGAACGACGTTGCGGCCTTTGGGGCCGAGTGTGACCTTGACGGCATCGGCCAGAACGTCGACGCCATTCAGCATGCGCTGGCGGGCATTCGAGCCAAATTTGACTTCTTTAGCAGCCATTTGAGATTAACTCCTTGTTGCACCCCAATAATCTGGCGGCGCGGATATTTCGTTTGTTGGGCTGGCGATTAGCCGATCACGCCCATGATGTCGGATTCCTTCATGATCAGCAGGTCTTCGCCGCCAATCTTGACTTCCGTGCCCGACCACTTGCCGAACAGAATGCGGTCACCCTCTTTCACGTCGAGCGGGACCAACTTGCCGGCCTCGTCGCGAGCGCCTGAACCGACCGAGACGATTTCGCCTTCTGCCGGTTTTTCCTGAGCTGAATCGGGAATGATGATGCCGCCAGCGGTTTTCGTGTCGGCTTCGACACGGCGGACCACAACGCGGTCATGCAGCGGGCGGAATTTCAGTTTTGCCATTTTCAATACGTCCTGTATCTATCTGCCCGCCTAAGCGAAGGTCGGGCCTCATGTCAGGGGTTTCGGGATATGCGTTAGCACTCTCAAACATTGAGTGCTAACATGGCGACGAAATAGAAATCGCGGTGGCCCGAGTCAAGTGCTAGCCCGACGGAATCTGCGCTGCAACGCGTGATTTTTGTGCCAATGTGGGGCCACAAGCCGAATTTCGCGTCGGTAACGGCGCGATCCGTTTTAGCGAAGAAGCTCTTCTTTCACCCGTTTAGGCTCGGCATACAGCTTGCCTTGCGCAATCGCCACGTTCAGGTCCAGCAATCGCGTCGCGTCCTGCCCTCGACTCAGGCCCGAAACGATCACAACCATACCCGCAGCCCGCGCACTGGATATGAGGCTTGCCCAACCCGACGCGCGGCCCGCTAGGCGATCATCGGAAAGCTCATCTATCGGGATCTTGATGAAGCCGAAGCCGGACTGCTTGAGTGCATCGATATTGCAATCGGCATCGTGCATCTTGGAAAGGCACAATTTTGGGCCGGTTGCTGCAAGCCCGGCCAAACGTTTTCGACCGGCCACGCCTATGCTTTCAAAGCAGCTTTGGGTGACTTCAAGGACCAAATCGGCGGCTGTTTCGCTATTGGAAGACAGAAGATCCTTCATGCGGTCGCAAGCCTTGCCGTTGCGCAGGCTCGCTGAACTCACGCGGCAAAACAACGAGGCCGTTGGCACCATATTTTGCAGATTGCCAGCCAGGATCAGCGATCGGTCGAGATTGAGCTGATCGATTGCTGGCATCATGCGCTCCGCTTCGGCGATCGGCTCATACTGAACCGGGTCGACAAGCGTTCCCTCTGACAACTGCAACCGCAGAAGTGTTTGAAAATAGACCGGGTCTTTCTGGGGCAGACGCACGATCGGTTGCAGAAAGATCACGAGATCGGATTTGCCAAGCGCCTGTTGCACGGCTTCGGTGGACACTTTCTGCCGCGCGTCCAGCAGATCCTTTTGGCCTCTCTTGCCGGTGGCAACCCGTGCGCTGCTCGCTGGTATATCCTGAGACGTCAAGCGACGAAAACCGCTGCCGACCGACTTGTCGGAAGAGGGCGTGACCATTGCTGCCTCGACGGCTTGTCGTCGCGAAGTTACAAGGTTTGTCCGGCGCTTGGCCTGCACGCGATATACAATGACCGACAGGCATATCAGGACGGCCAGAAATGCGGCCACGGTCGGATTGACCAGGCCGGTTTGCGCAGCGATAACGCCTGCCAACAGCGCGATAACGCCGATGCAAACAGCAACTACCAGGCGCCCCATCCATTTGGCAGCCTGCCCATTATTGCTCATATTGGTCCTTCCACAATAGCCGTATGTCGCACTTGGTGAGCCGGACCGTTCACCCCTGACGGGTGGTGATAGTGTTTTGCCTGGGCGATGTGAAGCGCTGAATTGGCTGTGTACCAAACCTTTCCTTTGGAATGCAGTGTACAAGCGAACCGCAACGCCGCTTGACGGTTTCCACGCGGCCCATTACCCGAACTGATGATATCTGGGGCACATCTCGCTCTTGGCGGGGTGCTCTGACACTGTGGACAATATCAACGACATGACCCGGCACATTTCGGCTTTGTCCGACATTGCAGGCACTTACGATGCAATTTTTTGCGATGTGTGGGGCGTGGTCCACAATGGTCGCAACATCCACAATGCCGCCGCCGAGGCGCTGTCCGACTTTCGAAAAAGCGGTGGGCATGTTGTGCTGATCACCAACTCTCCGCGCCCTCATGAGGGCGTGGCGGAACAATTGTGGCAGCTTGGTTTGAGCGGCGGTGTCTACGATGCCATCGCAACTTCCGGAGACGTCACGCGAGCCCTCATCAAACAAGCGCAACAGCCCGTGTTTCATCTGGGACCAGAACGGGATCGGCCCCTCTTCGACGGACTGGATGTAGCGCTCGCACCCTTTGAAGAGGCGAGATCGATTGTGTGCACAGGCCTGTTTGATGATGAACAGGAGGGCCCGGAGGACTATCGCGGATTTTTCGAGGAAGCGCTGCAACGCGACCTGCCCTTTATTTGCGCCAATCCCGACATTGTGGTGGAGCGTGGTGATCGCCTTATCTGGTGCGCTGGTGCGTTGGCGAGGCTCTATGAAGAGTTGGGCGGCAACTGCCTGCTCGCCGGCAAACCCCATGCACCGATCTATGAACTGGCGCGTCTAAAGCTTACTAAACTGGCCGACGATCAGATCGATGACACCAAAATATTGGCTATCGGCGACGGCATGCCGACAGATGTAAAGGGTGCGCAAGACAACGGTTTTGACCTTCTCTATGTCGCTGGAGGTATTCATGCGGCTGATTATGGTGGCACCGAGCCTGATCCCGCCGCGCTTGAAGCGTTTCTGATGCATCACGGGGCCAAACCCGTGGCCTGGATACAGCATCTGAGCTGACCTGTGACCGATTTCCTGCACCAAAACCTTTCCGAACCGCTGCCGGATGCTGCGCGCGGTGGTGTGGTCGCCATCGGTAACTTCGATGGCGTTCATCGCGGACATCAGGCGGTTTTGGGTGAAGCCCAGGCCGTTGCGCGGGCGGACCGACGACCCTGTTATGCACTGACATTCGAGCCGCATCCCCGAACCTTGTTCAAACCGGAATCTCCCGTGTTCCGCCTCACGCCAGACGTGCTGAAGGCCCGTTTGATGCAGGCGGTGGGGATGGATGGTCTGCTGCTCATGAGTTTCACGCATGACCTTGCCGGCACGGAAGCTGACGACTTTGTGAAGCGCCACCTGTTGGATGCCGCGGGCGCAACACATGTGGTTTCAGGCTTCGATTTTCATTTCGGCAAGGGGCGGGCAGGTTCACCGGAGTTCCTGCGCAAGATTGGGATAGAACTCGGTTTCGGCGTCACCATCGTTGCGCCGCGTCTCAGCGATGGGGAAGAGCCGTTTTCTTCCAGCACCATACGTCGTCTGCTGGGTGTGGGCGATGTGAAGGTGGCCGCCTGCCATCTGGGATATCGTTGGCTGGTAACGGGCCAGATCGTGAAAGGTGCCCAATTGGGCCGCACGCTTGGATACCCGACCGCCAATGTTGTGCCTGATGCCGATTGCAGGCTTGCACACGGCATCTATGCAGTTCGCTTGCGTCGCTCAGATGGTAGCTTGCATGACGGAGTGGCCAGTTTTGGCAGACGCCCAACCTTCGACAATGGTGCGCCGGTTCTTGAGACTTTCATTTTTGACTTTGATGACGATCTTTATGGCGAGACGGTCGAGGTGTCGTTGTTTGAGCGGCTTCGGGGCGAAGAGAAATTCGACGACGTCTCCGCCCTGATTGCTCAAATGGATAAGGATTCCACCGCCGCCAAGGCCGCACTGGCTGCGGCTCAACCCTTGTCGCAGATTGATTCCGCGCTTTGTTTTCAGGGCTTGCGTCGCTGAACCATGTCAGAAACCCAGCATCAGCCGTTGCGTATCGTCATCACCGGAGCATCGGACGGTCTGGGTTACCATCTCGCGCGCAATTATGCGGCTCACGGGCATGATGTGCTTACAACAGGGTCACGGCAGATCAACGATGAGCGGCTCTATTTTGATCAGGCAGGAATTGCCTATGTGAGGGCAGACCAAAGCGAGCCACAACGCGCTGCCGGCCGCATTGACGAAGCTTTGGACAGGCTTGGCTGGGATAGGCTCGATCTGGTGCTGCTTAATGCTGGCGTTGGCTGGTCTGGCGATCCAGCGGAAGAAAAGCCGGACAGCGTGGCTTGGCAGGTGGCCGTCAATCTCGGCGCGCCCGTCGCCATTGCGCACAGGCTTTCCTCTCGCTTGTTCGCTGCGGAAGGCAAGCTGGTGCTGATTGGATCCACCGCCGCCGCGAGCGGCAATGCCCGTTTTGCAACCTATGCCGCAACCAAGGCAGCACTTGATGCTTTTGCCCGGGCGCTGCGCGAGGAATGGGCTGGTCGCGCTCAGGTTCTCATGCTCCATCCCGGGCCGATCCGCACCGACATGCATGCAAAGGCCGGTTTGAAGCTTGGCTTGGTGCGACGCTTCTTCATGACCCCCGAACGGGTTGCCCGCGCCGTTGCGATGGCTGTCCGCAAGGGCGAAGCCAAACGCATGATCACACGCGCCTATGGCTGGCGTTCGCTCTTGTCGCGACCTAGGGAAGGGCAGTTGTGAGAGCCCTCGTTACAGGCGCATCGCATGGGCTTGGTCGCGCGCTCACGCAATCCCTGCTTGATGACGGACATGAGGTGGTCGCAGTCGATATTGACACCGCGCCGCTTGACGCCCTGATTGCCGAAAGCCGTGGTGCCTGCAAGGCGAGGCTCGCTGACCTTGCCAGTGAAAGCTCCGTACAGCGCCTGCTTGATGTGCTGACGGACCAGACCTTCGATCTTGTGATTTTGAATGCCGGGATCAGCGCCACGGGTCGGTTCGAAGACATTCCCCAAAGCGCCTATGAGCGGCTGATTGCCGTCAATCTCACCGCACCAATCACGCTTGCCTCTCAACTGGTGGGGCAAAATGCGATGGCGGCGCGCAGCACCATCGTTTTCGTCTCCTCGCTGTCTCATGCCGTTGGCTATCCGGGAGCGGCTGTTTATGCCGCGACGAAATCCGGGCTTGCGCTTTATGCCAAGGGTGTGCGGCGCCCTTTCGCGAAGCGGGGTGTGCGAGTCTTGACCGTGTTTCCCGGCCCCATTCGCACAGACCATGCCGAACGCCACGCGCCGCCGGGTGCCAAAGCAAACCGCCGCATGGCGCCCGACAAACTCGCTGGTTTGATCCTGAAGGCCGTGCGGAGGCGCAAACGCGAGCTTTACCCCGGTATGGGGGCGGCAATGGCAAAGCTGTTCGGCAACCTCGCCCCCAATGCGGCCACTCGCGCGATGCGCAAGGCCATTTTCGACAAGTTGGACGGGCCGGTTTGGTGAGTCTAACTGCGTAAAACGGTTACTTATGAAGCTCGGGCGGGTCTTCTGAATTTGAAGCAATGCGGTTGCCGCTTCCCCCTCTCCCCCGGGGGAGAGGGTGCCCGAAGGGCGGGTGAGGGGGGCTTGCCGTGCACTCTCGAAGAATCCGCAGCCCGGTCGCCCGCGCCCTTGTGGGACCGATCGAAAATGGCTGCGGAGACACTCAACCATCTCGCCCACCCCCTCATCCCCGCTTCGCGGACCTTCTCCCCACAGGGGAGAAGGCGTTGTGGCACTCTTCATTGGCTGTCGCATTTCCCACTGGATTGCCGGGCAACCCTTTGCTATTGCCCGTTTATGCAGAACGCTTCCATCATTCTCATTAAGATAGCAGACCGAATTACCGGCACGGTCAACGGCTGACGCTTCGCGCTCGGCGGTTGACTGCAAGCGTTGCATCTCGCATTCCCCAAAAACCAATTTTCAGCGCTGCGACCTGACAGGTTTCGCTTTCAGAACAGCGCGCGCGGAACCGCCTTCCGCGACCACGACCAGAGCCAATCATGACCGAAAACACAGCCGAACAACGCGACTATTCAAGCACGCTCTATTTGCCGAGAACCGACTTTCCCATGCGGGCCGGGCTGCCCAAGAAGGAGCCAGAAATTCTGGCCCGCTGGCAGGAAATGGACTTGTACCGCAAGCTGCGTGACGACGCTGCCGGGCGGCCCAAATATGTACTTCACGATGGTCCGCCCTATGCCAATGGCAATCTTCACATCGGCCACGCGCTCAACAAGGTGTTGAAAGACATCATCACCAAGTCGTTCCAAATGCGCGGCTATGATTCAAACTATGTGCCGGGGTGGGACTGTCACGGCCTGCCGATCGAATGGAAGATCGAGGAGCAATATCGCGCCAAGGGCAAAAACAAGGATGAAGTGCCGGTCATCGAATTCCGCCGGGAATGCCGCGATTTTGCCGATCACTGGGTGGGTGTGCAGAGCGAGGAATTCCAGCGCCTCGGTGTGGTTGGCGATTTTAAGGACCCGTATCTGACGATGGCCTACAAGGCGGATGCCATCATCGCTGACGAACTGATGAAATTTGCCAAGAGCGGCCAGCTCTATCGCGGGTCCAAGCCGATCATGTGGAGCGTGGTTGAAAAGACCGCATTGGCGGAAGCGGAGATCGAATATCAGACCTATGAGAGCGATACGGTCTGGGTGAAGTTTCCGGTAGCGTATGCGGAGATGGGCAGTGTCGCAGCTGGTACGAATCCTGACTATCACGATATTGCTCTCGTGAATGCCTCTATCGTCATCTGGACGACTACTCCTTGGACTATCCCAGGCAATCGCGCGGTCTGCTACTCTGACCGGATTGACTACGGCCTCTATAAGATAACAAACGCCGAAAACGATTTCGGCCCGCAAGCTGGCGAGTTGCTCGTTTTTGCTGACCGACTCGCAAAGGAATGTGCTGAGAAAGCAAAGCTTGTTTTCGAGCGGATAAGGGACGTGGCTGCGAAAGAGTTCGAGTCAATACGGCTCGATCATCCGCTTCGCGGGTTTGCTGAAGGCTACGACTTCACTGTCCCCCTCCTCGAAGGCGATCACGTAACCGATGACGCGGGCACGGGTTTTGTCCACACTGCACCGGGACATGGTCGCGATGACTTTGAAATCTGGATGGCGAATGCCCGCGAACTGGAAGCGCGTGGCATCTCCGCCGCCATCCCCTTCACCGTGGACGATGAGGGCCGTTACACAGACGGTGCGCCGGGTTTTGAGGGCGCTCAGGTCATCAATGAGAAAGGCAAGAAGGGCGACGCCAACCAGAAGGTGATCAGCGCGCTGATCGAGGCTGACATGCTGTTCGCGCGCGGGCGGTTGAAGCATGATTATCCGCATTCCTGGCGATCGAAAAAACCGATCATCTTCCGCAACACGCCCCAGTGGTTCGTCCATATGGATAAAGACTTTGACACTGACTCCTTCTCCCCCCGTGAGGGGGAGATGTCGCCGAAGGCGACAGAGGGGGGTAGCACGCAAGGCGCGCCACAAACATCGTCGAACCCCTCTCTGTCTGCTGCGCAGACATCTCTCCCCCAAGGGGAGAGAGGGAAAACCTTACGTGAACGCGCCCTTGCCGCCATCGAAGAAACGCGTTTCGTGCCGGAACGCGGAAAGACGCGGCTGCATGGCATGATCGCGGATCGGCCCGACTGGGTGCTGTCACGTCAACGTGCCTGGGGTGTGCCGATCACGGTCTTCCGCCACAGCGAGACCGGACAGGTCATCCCCGGGCCGGATTTTGGAAAGTCGGACGAGCTCGCGGCCCGCATCAAGACCGCCTTTGCAGAAGAAGGCGCTGATTGCTGGTATGAGGAGGGCGCCAAGGAGCGTTTTCTCGACGGTTTCGTCAAAGACATGGAGAAGTGGGAGAAGGTCGATGACATCCTCGATGTCTGGTTCGATTCCGGTTCCACTCATGCCTTTTGTCTGGAACAGCGCCCCGATCTGAAATGGCCAGCCGATGTCTATCTGGAAGGTTCCGATCAGCATCGCGGCTGGTTCCACTCTTCGCTGTTGGAAGGCTGCGGGACCCGTGGCCGCGCGCCTTATGAAACCGTGCTCACCCACGGTTTCACCATGGCAGAAGACGGTCGCAAGATGTCGAAATCGCTGAACAATCAGGTGGAACCGCAGGAAGTCATCAAGCAGTATGGCGCCGATATTTTGCGCCTTTGGGTGTCTTCGGTGGACTATACCGAAGATCAGCGCATCGGGCCAGAAATCATCAAGACTGCCGTCGATTCCTACCGCAAGCTGCGCAACACGCTGCGCTGGATGCTTGGCACGCTGGCCCATGATCAGAGAGAGGATGTCGCCTTTGCCGACATGCCGGAGCTTGAACGGCTCATGCTGCATCGGCTGATCGAACTCGATGGTACGGTTCGTGAAGGCTATGACAATTTCGATTTCAAACGCATCTTTGCGGCTTTGAACAATTTCGCCAATATCGAACTGTCGGCCTTCTATTTCGACATTCGCAAGGACGCGCTGTACTGCGATGCACCGTCTTCCGTTCGGCGCAAGGCCGCATTGCGGGTCGTCTCCCATCTGTTCGACTGTCTGGTGACATGGATGGCCCCGATGCTTTCCTTCACGATGGAGGAGGCGTGGACCGAACGCCATCATAATGCCGATTCAGTGCATCTGGCGCAGTTCCCGGACTTGCCCGTCGAGTGGCGAGACGACGAACTGGCCGCAAAATGGCGGAAGGTTCGCCAGGTGCGGCGCGTGGTGACCGGGGCGTTGGAAATCGAACGACGCGAAAAGCGCATCGGGTCTTCGCTGGAGGCCGCGCCGGTCGTGCATGTTATGGATGCGGAGTTGATGGCCGCCATTGCGGGGCTGGACATGGCGGAAATCTGCATCACCAGTCAGATTGAAGTGACGGATAAGCCCGCGCCCTCCGCTGCTTTCACGCTTGAAGAGGTTGCGGGTGTCGCGGTTGTCAATGCCATGGCACAGGGCACGAAATGCGCCCGTTCCTGGAAGGTGTTGCCAGAGGTCGGGTCAGATCCGGACTATCCAGACATCACTCTGCGGGATGCGGCTGCGATGCGCGAGATCGAAGCCGCGTAAACCACGAACGCGCATCGCATTCGGGAAACGTGGATTATGTGGTACTTTCGCAACACGGCCGGGTGGGATCTGTGCTAATCTTGTGAGAGGGAAAAGTCGGAATCTGGCCGCAATTCTGTGGTCAGGGTCCTTTGTTCTGCGATATGCAGCGTGCGGACACACTGTTTCGCACGAAGTTTGGGAACATCATCACAATGAGACGCGTCAAATCATCCTGCGTTGGGGTCGTATTGGTTGCCTCAGTGTCTGCATTGTCCGGCTGCACCGGCTCCAGCACATACGGTACCGGCGTGTCGCAGGAAGCACAGTTGGTGAGCGATCTTGCCAATATCGTCCCGCTTGGCACGAGCGAGCGTAAGGAGCCGATCGACTATTCGTCTCGGCCAAAACTTGTGCGAGCCCCTGCAACAGCCGCCGCATCGCTTCCAGCCCCTGCCGAAACGGTTGGTGCCTCGCAGTCTGCCTATTTCCCGACGAACCCTGAAGAGCGCCGTCTGGCTGCGGGGTCGGACAAGCCACGTGAGTTCACTCGCCGCGATGGTGGTTTGGAATACACTTTGGCAGGCGATGCAGATGCTCCGGCGGCGAGCGGCGAACCGATTCTGGACACCACCCGCGGTCGTGCTGACGATGGAACGGGGGACCGTGAACCGTCCGCTGCGGAAATTGTCGCGCGCAGCCAACAAGGCAGCGAAGAACGTCGCCGTCGTATGCAGGAATTGTCTGGTGGCGCGACGCTAGGTGCTGGTCCCCGCCGATATCTGACACAGCCGCCGCAGGAATACCGTCAACCTGCACAAACGGCTGCAATTGGTTCGGTCGGCGAAACAGAATATAGCGAAACCGACAAGAAGCCGATTTTCAGCATTTTCAGCGGTCGGAGTTCGCGTGAGAATGTGAAGAAGGCGCAGACAAAGAAGCCGGCTTCATAGACAATCGGGCGGAACGTTTCGTCGCTTCTGGAAAAAACTCTTCAGCAGGCGTGAGGCCTCCGACTCCCCGATGCCCGAATAGATTTCGGGTGCATGGTGGCAATTCGGCTGGTCGTAAAATCTTGCCCCGTTGAGCACCGCGCCAGCCTTGGCGTCTTCAGCTGCAATGTAGAGCCGCCTGATGCGAGCAAAGGAAATCGCGGCAGCGCACATGGTGCAGGGTTCCAGGGTCACGTAGAGATCAAAATCAGGCAGTCTTTGGCTGTTTGCTTGTTGGCAGGCTTCTCGGATGACGAGTATTTCGGCATGGGCGGTGGGATCATGCAGTTCCAAGGTCCGATTGCCGGCACAGGCGATCACTCGCCGCTGATGAATGAGAACGGCGCCCACCGGAACTTCGCCACGCTGAGCCGCCGCCTTTGCTTGCGCGATCGCTAAAGCCATAAAGCTTTCGGTTTTTGGATCGGGGCTCATGGATTGAGTTCAATTACGCTCGCCAAAGAGTGGGAAGATGCAATAAGAAAAGGCGAAGGCATGGTTTGCGACACGTCGAGACTGTTTGGAGCAGCGCTATGGCATGAAAGGCCAATGGTGCTATTCAATCGCCATGACAATGGCGCCTGAAAAACCAACGCACAAGCGCAGACGCAAGTCGGTCAACCAATCCGGTGCCAAATCGGCGCCGAAGACTGGCGGGCCGACGCAACAGCCCGCGCCGAAATTGCACGATAGTCTGGAAAAACCCGAACGCATTGCCAAGCGCATGGCCCGGGCCGGGCTGTGTTCTCGACGAGATGCGGAGCGTTGGATCGCTGATGGCAGGGTCAAGATCAACGGAAAACTGCTCACCTCTCCGGCTGTGACGGTCTCAGCGGCTGACCGCATCGAGGTGGATGGAACCGCCTTGCCGACAATCGACCGTACGCGCCTATGGCTGTTGCACAAAAAGGCAGGCTACGTGACAACGGACCGAGACCCGGAAGGGCGCCCGACCGTTTTTGACCTTCTGCCGGAGGATATGCCGCGGGTTATGACCGTTGGCCGCTTGGACATGAACACGGAAGGTCTTTTGTTGCTCACCAATGATGGTGGTCTGGCGCGTGCGCTCGAACTGCCGTCGACGGGCTGGCTGCGCCGCTATCGGGTTCGCGCGCATGGCACGGTCACGCAAGAACAGCTTGATGAATTGCGCGACGGCGTTGCGGTGGACGGCGTTCTTTATGGCACCATCGATGCCGAACTGGAACGGATCCAGGGCGCGAATGTCTGGCTGACCTTTGCGATGCGAGAGGGCAAGAACCGCGAGGTGCGCAATGTGCTCGCTTCGCTCGGCCTCACGGTAAATCGGCTGATCAGGGTTTCCTACGGCCCGTTTCAACTGGGTGATTTGCTCCCGGGGAAGTTTGGAGAAATTCGCAGCCGCACGCTGCGCGATCAGCTGGGCGCCCGGCTGATCGAGAAGGCCGGTGCGAATTTCGACGCGCCGATGCAAAACAACAGCGCGGGCGTGAGCAAGAAGCGCGAATCGGAACTGGCGAAGCGCGCAGAAAGCCGCTCGGGTAAGAAACCAAAGGGAGGCGTCAAGCGCGGGCGGGCAGAACCTGGCGATCCCTTGACCCGGCTGCACACGCGCAAACCTGAAATGCGCTCCCCGGACGATCAACAACGCAAAAAAGGCGCGAAATCCTCAAGAAGCCGTCATGCGGATCGTCGGCGGTAGATTGCGCGGGCGCAGGCTCGCTACGCCGACCTCACAGGCGATCAGACCGACGACAGATCGAATTCGCGAGAGTCTGTTCAACATTCTTGAAAGCGCGCATCGCGACAGGCTGACGGGCGCCCGGGTGCTGGACGTGTTCGCCGGCACAGGAGCACTCGGGATCGAGGCGATTTCGCGCGGCGCGCAGTTCGCCTTGTTTATGGACAGTGCGGTGCAGGCGAGGGCGCTTCTGCGACGCAATATTGATGATCTGAGGTTGGGCGGCACGATCCAAATCCACAAGCGCGATGCGTTGCGACCCGGCAGGTGCCATCCGCGAGAACCGTTCGATCTTGTTTTTGCGGACCCGCCCTATGGTAAGGGGCTGGGCGAGCAGGCCCTTGCCGCACTAAGGCGTGGCGGTTGGTTCGCGAACGAGACGCTCATCGTGCTGGAAGAAGAGAAGGGCGCCTTGCCCTCAACCCTGGACGGTTTGCGGCAAATGGACCGGCGTGACTTCGGATCAACCTCGATCGGCTTCTTTGAAAACGCCGCAGCATGATGACAAAAATGTAAGTGCCCCTGCCGCAACCGCGTCGCATACCCTATGTACTGCACCTGATGCGCCGCATTCGGCGTGACACTGAGCAGACCTGAAAGGTGGCGCATGACATTCAACCGTTTGGCTTTGGCCGTTTGTCTTCTGCTTGGCTTTGCAGCCATTTCCGTCAACACCGCTTCGGCCAAGGATACGAAAGAGGCCACCAAACAGGCAAAGGCGCAGCAGCTTGCGCCAGATATCCCCTCCTTCGTGCTGGACAATGGTATGCAGGTGGTCGTCATCCCCGATCGCCGGGCACCGGTTGTCACCCACATGGTGTGGTACAAGGCCGGATCTGCCGACGAACCGCCCGGAAAGTCCGGTATTGCGCATTATCTTGAGCATCTGATGTTCAAGGGGACCAAGAACGTCAAATCCGGTGAGTTTTCCGCTCGAATCGCATCGATTGGCGGGCAGGAAAACGCGTTCACCTCCTACGACTACACCGCCTATTTTCAACGCGTCACGCCCGAGGCATTGGAAGAGATGATGCGCCTTGAGGCGGATCGAATGGAGAATCTGGTTTTGCGTCAGGAGGACATTCTTGCTGAACGCGATGTGGTGAATGAAGAGCGCAACGCGCGAACGGAGAACAATCCAGGCTCTCTGTTGCGCGAGGCGATGAACGCGGCACTCTATCAGAACCACCGATATGGCATTCCCATCATCGGCTGGCAGCATGAAATGAATTCGCTGACCAAACAGGATGCAATCGATTTTTACGATCGCTTCTACACGCCCAACAATGCGGTTCTTGTGGTTGCCGGCGATGTCGATGCGGCAGCCGTTCGCGAGTTGGCCGAGAAAACCTATGGCAAGGTGGCACGGCGCGCTGAACCGGGTGAACGCGTGCGGCCAAGCGAACCTACACCGCGCGCCGCGCGGCGCGTGATTATGGATGATCCGCGTGTGAGCACGCCTTCCTTCTCGCGCCAGTATCTGGTGCCATCCTACAACACGGCCGCTGACCGCGAAGCCGAAGCACTTGAGGTGTTGTCGGAAATTCTTGCCGGGGGTTCAACCGGACGCATGTATCGCGCTCTGGTGATCGATCAACGTATCGCGTCCAACGCTGGTGCCTGGTATCAGGGCGGAGCGCTCGATTCCACCGAATTTGGGTTCTGGGGGTCACCACGGCCCGACAAAACGCTTGAAGAGCTGGAAGCGGCCACCGATCAGGTGATCGCCGACGTCTTGAAAGACGGTGTCACGCAGGCGGAAGTGGAGCGTGCGCAAAATCGGCTCATACGATCGGCAGTTTTTGCCCGTGACAGCCAGGCGACTCTGGCCCGCATCTATGGTGGATCGTTGACGCTTGGATCCACGCTGGAAGAGATCGCGTCCTGGCCAGATGACATCCGCTCCGTGACCGTCGAAGACGTCAATGCGGCTGCGCGAAAATACTTGCAACTGAAACGCTCCGTGACCGGCTTCCTGCGGCCGTCACCGGCTCAGGAGGGCTGAACGGATGGGCACAAAACTGACTTCCAATCATCAAGCCGGACCTTTGTCGGTTCGAGTGATCGTCACAACTGCGCTGGCATTCGCACTGATTGCGCTGCAACCGATTGCGCGCGTGCATGCCGTTGAAATTCAAACCGTAACGTCTGACGCCGGTATCAAGGCGCTTCTGGTCGAGGACTATACTGTTCCACTCATCGCCTTGTCTTACAGCTTCAAGGGCGGAGCTACGCAGGACATCAAGGGCAAGGAAGGTTCGGCGCGCCTGCTCACCAACATGCTGGATGAGGGCGCCGCCGATATTGAAAGTCAGGCCTTTCAGGAGCGACTCGATGACAACGGCATGAAATACTCTTTCAGCGCTTCCGTCGATTCCTTCTCCGGCAGTGTCATCGCGTTGAAAGACTCAGCCGATGAGTCTTTTGAGTTGCTGCGCTTGATGCTCAATGAACCACGATTCGACGAAGAGCCCATCGAGCGCATGAAGGCGGCCCGTCTCAATCGTTTGCGGTCGCAGGAGACCAATCCGCAATCCATTGCCGGCGAAGCGTTCCGAGAGGCAATTTTTCAGGGCCACCCCTATGAGCGCCCTGCTGATGGCACGCCGGAAACGCTTGGCGCCATCTCCGCCGCTGACCTGGAGGACTTTCGCAAGCGCGTTTTTGCGCGCGACAACCTGATCATCGGTGTGGTCGGTGCCATCTCGGCGGACGAGTTGAAAGGCGTTTTGGACAAGGTTTTCGGCGGTTTGCCCGAAAAGGCGGAGTTGAAGCCGGTCAACATGCTTGAGGTTGAAACGGGCAAGACAATCGCCATCGAATTCGACACACCGCAGACCAATATCCGCATGGCGCTTCCCGGCATAAGGCGCGATGATCCGGATTTCTTCGCGGGCTACCTGGTCAATTACGTCTTGGGTGGCGGGGCTTTTTCATCCCGCCTGTATGAGGAAATCCGTGAGAAACGCGGTCTCGCCTATGGTGTCTACTCTTATCTCGGCACCAATGACTATGCGGGTTTCGTGGGTGTTGGCACCGCAACCAGTGCGGAAACGACGCAAAAGGCGATTGATCTGATCCTTGCCGAAATTGAACGCATGGCGAAGGAAGGCCCGACGGAGGAGGAACTGCGCAAGGCGAAGGACTACATCATCGGATCCTACGCCATCTCCAATCTCGACACGTCAGGCAAGATCGCTGGTGTTCTGGTCGCCATTCAGGATGCTGATCTCGGCCTCGACTACATCGATCGCCGCCGCGACTACCTCGAAGCCGTGACGATTGAAGATGCAAAGCGTGTCGCCAAACGGCTCTATTCCAACCCGCCAACAATCGTGACGGTGGGCAAAGGCGTCGAGGCGCAAAACTGATCGACAGAAAGAATGCGGGCTGAGCGGGGGAACAATCCGCTCAGCTTCTTCCCTTCCACGGCACCAGTTTGTTCTCAGCCCAGCGCATGAGAATGTCGATCGAATAGCCGATGATTCCGATCACGATGATGCCCATAATCACGATATCGGTCAGTGTGAATTTCGATGCGACCATGATCATCATGCCAGCGCCCTGAGAGGCGGCGACCAATTCGGCTGCGACCACCGTGCCCCAGCACACACCCATCGCGACGCGCGCACCGGTAAAGATGTCGGGGAGGGCATTGGGGAAAATCACTTTCGACAGAAGCTGCCACTTGGATGCGCCCAGCGAATAGGCTGCATGAACCTTCTGGATCGCCACGCCGGAAACACCCGAACGTGCCGCAATGGTCATGATCCACAGCGAGGCGAGGAACAGCAGGATCATCTTGCCGTTCTCACCAATGCCGAACCAGATGATGATAAGCGGAATAAGCGCCAGTGGCGGAACCGGGCGCATAAATTCCACAATTGGATCAAACCAGCCGCGAAGCCAGGAGTTCAGTCCCATGGCAAAGCCGAGCGGGACGCCAAACAGAACACCCAGGAAAAAGCCGACCAGAACCCGCATCAGCGAGTAGCCGACATGTTCGGCCAAAGTGAAACCGCGATAGCCTTCGGTCGCGATTTCCAGAAAACGCTCCCAAACCTTTTCAGGCGAGGGTAGATAGACCGGGTCCATCTGCCAGCCGATATTGGGTTTGTAAAACAGCCTCTTTTGCGGCGTGTAGACAACTTCGCCGGAACCGACATCAACGCTGTTGCGCTGCTCAACCGGCATGCCATTGATGGCAACAATGTCGAGCCCCTCACCCTCGCCCGCATCATTGTCGAGCGCACGAATGGAGGTGGGGATGCGCACATTTGTGGACTTGTAATCGTCCGCAGCCAGCCCTGAAAGCACGGCTTTGTCGGGCTTGTTCTCCGCAGTCGTGCCGCGTTGCGTGACGTCGACGATAACGGTGGCGTCCTGCGTCTCGCCCGCCGCATTCTGAACCGTGTAAGTGAACTGTGCGCGCCCCTCATAAGGCGCGGGGACATGAAGCGGAGTGATCACGGACCCTGTGAACACACCCCAGAACAAGAACAGGGAAATGACTGATGCCACCGATGCGATCCGGTTTGGCGTAATGGCACTTTCATCGCCAAAGGTAACCGTTTTTCGCCCGACAAAATCACCCTTATGCGCATTGCGACCACGAATGAGATACCAGACGCCGAAGCAGATCATGCTCACAGCGACATAGATTGCAGCTAGGATCAGGATTCCGACGAGCAACCAGAAGACGTCCAGGGCGAGTTCGCCGATGAGTTCTGCATTAAACGACATGCTATGCCTCCTCGCTCCGGCCCATGATCTCTTCTTCCATGTTCCAGATCATCTCCAGAATCTCCTCGCGCCGGGGGCCGAATTCCGGGTGCTTCTTGACCTCACGTAAGTCAGCGCCCACGCCGAGCTCTGCGAAAGGAAGGCGATATTCCTGATGAATGCGCCCGGGGCGCGGGGCCATGACGATGAGCCTTTCGCCGAGCAAAAGCGCCTCTTCCACCGAATGGGTGATCAGGATGATGGTCTTTCCGGTTTCCTTCCAAAGCTTGAGCACGAGCCCTTGCATTTTTTCGCGGGTGAGGGCGTCGAGCGCCCCAAGCGGTTCATCCATCAAGATCACATCCGGCTCGTTGCACAGGCAGCGGGCAAGGGCCACACGTTGCTGCATGCCGCCGGACAGTTCGTAGATCATCTTGTCACCGAAATCGCCAAGCCCGGTGATGTCCAGCAAGTGATTGACGCTGGCTTCGTAATCGCTTTTTGGAGTGCCCTTCATGCGCGGACCGAATGAGATATTGTCGCGCACGCTCATCCACTCAAACAACGCACCCTGCTGGAAAACCATGCCGCGTTCGGGGTGCGGCCCGCGAATCTCGTGATCTCCCAGCAGCATCTTGCCCTCTGTGGGAGCCAGAAACCCTGCCAGAATATTGAGCAGCGTGGTCTTGCCGCAACCTGATGGGCCGAGCACGGAAAGCAACTCGCCTTGCTTCATGGTGAGATTGATGTTTTTGAGTGCCTCCACCCTGCCTCCTGCGGGCAGGTGGAATGTCATCGACACATTATTGATCAAAAGATCGGCCATGCCTTCTCCCCTTGGCGCTGGCGAAACGTCACACTTGGGCGCATACAGTCAGAGCACTTGCCCCGTGTCAAAAGAAAACGCGGCCCGCGAAGAGCCGCGTTCACAAGTCAACGCATGAGTTTTGGCGGTCGGGTCGCCGCAATTGCAGCGACCGTTCCCCCTTAACTTACATTCATTGAGCGGCTGTCAGCGGCTCAGTGTTCACTGCGCTTGCATAGTCGTCACGCGACTCTGGAATGTTACCGGTGGAGACGAAGAAGTCAGCCACTTCCTTCAGGAAGGTCTGGCTGCCACCGCCGAGCCACTTGCCGCTCAACTGCTCTTCCACGGTTGGGAAGGTGAAGCCGGCCAGTGTGGACTTTGCGGCATCTTCATCCATACCGGCATCCTTGGCGATGACGGGCAGCATTTCGTCTGCTTTTTCCGTGTACATCTTGTTCATGTCGGCGGTCACTTTGAGAAACTTCGCCAGCTGCTCAGGATGTTCGGCTGCATAAGAGGAGGAGACGGACGTCACGTCGAAGACCTGAATGCCGAGCTCTTCTTTCTCGGCGCCGGTCAGCAGAATGTTGCCGTGCTCTTTCATCTTGCGCAGATTGCCGCCCCAGCCGCACACCATGTCAAGATTGCCGCCAGCGAAAGCCGCTGCGCCATCCGGTGGAGCCATATCGACGATTTCCATCGTGGATGTATCAACACCAAAATGCGCCATCTGCTTCAGGAAGCCGTAATGGGCGGCTGTGCCGATCGGAACGCCTGCTTTCTTGCCTTCCAGATCTTTGGCATTTTCCTTGGTGATTTCCAAAGCGGCCTTCACGACGCAGTTGTCGTTTTCCGAATACGAAACAGCAACATCAACAATTTGAAGGTCCTGACCAGCGGACGTTGCGACCACGAATGGCGGAACACCCTGAGAAACGGAAATCTGCACGTCGCCGGATGCCATCGCGGCAGACATAGCTGTACCGGTGTCGAAAGCGCGCCAGTTGATCTTAACGCCGAGTTCCTGCTCGTAAATGCCATTCACTTTGCCGAACTGAAACGGCATTGGCCATTCCAGGAAGTAAGCGACGGTGATTTCGTCCATCGCGGCGAAGGATGCGGTGGTGGACACCGCCAGCATGGTTGCACCCGCCAGAGCGGTTGCGAATTTTTTCAAGATAGTCATTGAGTTCTCCCTAGTGACTGTCGTCACCTTTTTCCCTAAAGCCCGATGGCGGCCAGCTTTTGGGACCCGACACTGAAACAAGGCGACCGCCAAGCTCTCCCTAGCGCAAACCGCCTGCCAAAAGAAGACGGTGCAAAGCACCGCAAGGCTACACGATCATCTGTCCTGCCTGTAGGGATGCCGCGCGAATTCTTTGGTCCAGATTCAATTCGGTTTTGGAACCAGAACTGTGTTTCCATTGCCTGGTCGCGCTTGCGCCCGGCACTGTCAGCCCTTACCAGTTTGCGCAGAAAGGCATTGATGTGCGCGTCATCGGCAAACAGAGGTTTGGCCGGTGCATGAGCATTTGCCGATACCCTTGCCATGAACGCGACCATGTCCAAAGACCTGAAATTGCTCGCACTGGACGAAGAAGACCTCATGGTCGTCTCCGCTCATATTCAGGATTCGGTGCTGCGTACGGCGGACATCGTCTACAATCGAAATGATGGTCGATTGCTGCTGGGCATCAACCGCTTTGCCTGGGAAGCCAGCCCGGCGCGTCGGCTGTTTTCGCGCAAGGACGAACGACGCCGTTCCCTCTTGCAGGTCGATCGTGTCTCAGCTTTGCGCAGCACGGGCATCTCGCAGAGCGACCCCGACGCAGTTTTGTCAATTCTGACCGTCTCTTTTCTGCGTAGTGAGGGCAATGATCCTTCCGGAACGGTGACCATAACCTGTTCGGGCGATGCGGCCTTGCAGGCTGATGTCGAGTGCATCGAAGTGCGACTTGCAGACCAAGGCGGCGCCTGGGCGGCGCGTGGTCGTCCGCGGCACGGGGCTTGAACGAACGATGTCAGGGGATGAGCGCACATTCTGCCTGATTGATGTGGTGCTGGATTCCGCAACCATTGGCCGCGCCAATGCTGATGTCGAGCACGAGCGTGCCGTTGCGATCTTCGATCTCATCGAACAGAACCACTTTCGTCCCGTAGGGCACGAACCGGAGGGAAGCGGAGCCTATCGGCTGGTTTTGGGCGCGGTTGAGCAGCGACTGGTCTTTACGATCACCGATGAGAGCGACGAGCAGGTCGCCACGCATATATTGTCGCTGACGCCCTTTCGCAAAATTGTGAAAGATTACTATCAGATCTGCGAAAGCTACTATGAGGCCATCCGCTCCGCCACGCCCAGCCAGATTGAAGCCATCGATATGGCGCGTCGGGGCCTGCACAATGAGGGATCCGAAACGCTGCGCGATCGGCTGGACGGCAAGATCGAAATCGACTTCGATACGGCCCGGCGCCTGTTTACTCTGATCTGCGTGCTGCATTGGAGGGGTTGATGGTTGGCGCGGCAGTGCACCCGGTTAACGCTTTGCCAGGTGATCAAGACACCCAATTGCCACAGCCGACATCGGTTTTGTTTCTGTGCAATCACAACATCATCCGCTCCCCCATGGCCGAAGCCGTGACGCGGGCGCGTTATGGCAACCGGCTGTTTGCGGCCAGTGCCGGTGTACGCACTGGTACACAGGATGCCTTTGTTGGCGCCGTGATGCTGGAAATTGGTATCGACATCGTCGGGCGCGAACCCGTTGCCATCGACACTCTGGACGACACCTGGTTCGACCTTATCGTGACACTGTCGCCAACGGCCCATCACCTGGCTTTGAAGATGGACCATGTGGAAGCCAATGAGGTGGAATATTGGCCCTCCGCCGACCCGACTGTTGTGCAAGGTTCGCGTGATCAGCGTCTGGCTGCTTACCGGGATGTGCGTGACCGATTGTTTGAACGCATTGAGGAGCGCTTCGGTAAACTGTGATGAGTATCGGCTGTTTCAATTACCCGGCGAATGCTCTAGTTTCCGCCGCAATCGGCGCGCAAGAGCGCCGCTAACTGCTCCTGGCGGCCCAACCAGCCACGCAGGGGAGCGACCAACCGACATGATCGCAGGGACTTATTGACCGTATGGCGAAAGAAGAAGTTTTGGAATTTCCCGGCACGGTGAGCGAGTTGCTCCCCAATGCCACCTTTCGGGTAAAGCTCGAAAACGACCACGAGATCATTGCGCACACGGCAGGACGCATGCGCAAGAACAGAATTCGCGTGCTGGCGGGTGACAAGGTGTTGGTGGAAATGACGCCTTACGATCTCACCAAGGGCCGCATCACCTATCGGTTTAAGTAACCCGGGCGAGCGGCCGGTTTAACCTCACCATCTGCGGGCTGGTCGAGATAGAGCAATGTCGGACGATGCCAAACTTATTCTCGCCTCTGCTTCGTCGCGTCGCTTGGCTTTGTTGCAGCAGGTGGGTCTTGAGCCGCACAGCCTGGTGGCGACTGATATCGATGAAACGCCGCTAAAGTCGGAAGCGGGCCGCTCTCTTGCCAAGCGACTGGCAAAGACGAAGGCCGAAGCTGCCCTTGTTCGGGTGGAGCGTGCCAGCGAACGCAGAGACGCCTATATTCTTGCCGCTGATACGGTGGTGAGTGTCGGGCGTCGAATCCTGCCCAAAACGGATTTGCTTGACGAAGCATCCCAGTGCTTGCGTCTCCTGTCCGGTCGCGCGCACAGGGTGCATACGGGTGTGGCGCTGATCACGCCCAGTGGCCAGTTTCGCGAGAGGCTGGTTGAGACCCGGGTTCGCTTCAAGCGCCTTTCAACGCTGGAGTTTGAAAACTATCTCGCGTGCGGTGAATGGCGCGGAAAGGCGGGCGGCTACGCCATTCAGGGCATCGCGTCGGCCTTTGTCATCAAGCTGATCGGTTCCTATTCCAACGTCGTTGGCTTGCCGCTCTATGAGACGTGCACGCTGCTGGCCGGTGAGGGATTTCCGGTGCATGACAGCTGGCTGGGCATGCGCTGACAATGTCACGCGGCCAACAGAAGGACGCAGTCGAACAAACGGTTGCACCGTTGCGCAAAGCCGTGCCTTGTCCACAATGCGCCCAACCCAGCCGACGGGAAAGCTACCCTTTCTGCTCAAGGCGATGCGCACAGCTCGATCTTGGAAACTGGTTCGATGGTCGTTACCGGCTTTCCACCGGGCAGGATGATCAAGGCTCCGCAAGCGAGTGATGAACAAGGCTAAGGAGCACGAGAGTTGTTCCACAGGTGGTGGAGGCATGATCGTCACAACAAAGGCCGACAAACGCTGGACAGTCCCGATACGCGCGACTATACAACGCCGGTCAGCGACCCGGAGATGACACCGGTTGGTTGGCGTACCCCAAGATCGGTGCGGTTTTGCCCAGTTGATCAATCACGTGCCCGGGTAGCTCAGGGGTAGAGCAGCGGACTGAAAATCCGCGTGTCGGTGGTTCGATTCCGCCCCCGGGCACCATTTTCACAATTAAAACAGTAGACTGTATGATCAGCGAATATGCCCCAACTTGCTGAATTTGGCGCTGGCTGAATGGCATAAGATGCGTTGAGTTGACACCAAATGGTTCCGTTAACGCAGCATACCAAAACCCGTTCAAACAACGAGAATGGTGCCATCGAACAGTGAAGCGAGAGAAGATGAACCAATCAGTTTGCGATTGGTGACATTCAAACTCTTTAGCCGTGAGTGAACCAACTTCCGCTCTTGATCTTGGCGATTCGATACACATCGCTTTCAGACATTGACTGTAGAAGAATGCCGTTGACACAAAGAAGTTGACAGCAAAACTAACGAACACACCGCTGTGAGCGGATTGCCTCGCGGAAACGTTCCGCTCACGGTTGAGATCATTTCTCCGAGTTCCTCACCTCAACAATTGTTGTTGCAGAAAGCCGATCAACCAGACTGCGTTCAACATCTGCTATGAATTGCGAAACGGGGCTTCGAAGCACATGTTCCACCGAGCAATTTGGCGAATCTCCATCGGTCTCGCTGGCGACCAGTTGCTCATCCAAAGCGACATAACCGTCATTAGGGAACGTGCCCTGTGGAGCTCGCGAGCGAGTTTCCACCTTCCCGAATGAACATTTTCTGAGTTCAGCAAACCAACTTTGCGCAGACGACCCAGGACGCGTGCAATAACAACAGCGATTGTACCTGCATGTATCGCGATTTCCGCCGATGTCTGAACACGATCAGGGTCGTCAGCCAAGTGGCCAAGCGTGTGAAGCACAACAGATTGGCGACGGCTTGGTTTCAGATCGCGATCCGCCTCCTTTCGTTATAACGTAACAAATCTGTTGCGCGCCTTTGGCAACTTGGGTAGTTACGAGATCGACGTTTCGACCGAGGTCACGAAAGTCGGCTCCAAAACAAAGCGAGCCTGACTCTCCACAACATGCGCACCGAACTCCAATTCTGAGGAAGCAAATCCATGTCAATTTTAAGCCGACTTGCACTAGCCGTCGTCCTGATTTTCGGGGCGACGCTTTCGGCTGCAGCCCAGCAAAACAGCCTGTCTATCGCTGTCACATTCGGACCCAATGCCGAAGTGCCGGATCCAAGAGCTGGATATAATGGCTGGTTATCGAACCAGACCGGCGTGACGGAAACGCTGATGGGCATCGACTATGATTTGAACCTTTATCCTCGCGTTGCGAAGAAGATCGAGCAGGCAGCGCCGACCATATGGCGGGTCACTCTCCGTGAAGGTGTCAAGTTTCACGATGGAACGCCGGTCACAGCGCAAGCCGTTGTCGATGCAATTTCGGCAATTTCCGAGGAAGGACACGCAGGTCACAATGCGCGGGTTGCCAAGCTGCTGGACCTCAAGGGCATTTCTGCCGAAGGCGACGCTGTAATTGTGTTCGAGACGAACAGCCCGAACGCTGCTTTCCCATGGACGCTTTCTGAACCAGCCATCGCTGTGCTCGGCCCTGCTTCTGAAAGGTTCCCGATCAACGCGACCGGTCCTTATGTCTTCAAGGAAGCGGTTCCTGAGCAGCTTTACCGGGCCGAAGCCAATTACGATTATCGCCTCGGCTCACCCGGCCTCAAAGAAGTGCGCGTGGTGGTTTCAGGTAATCCGGCAACGGCGGCATTGGCTTTCGAGGCTGGCGAAGTTGATATGGTTATCAACTACCCGGAAGCCGACTTCAAACGTATCCAGCAAGCCGGCGCTCAAGGTTTTTCTGCACCAACAGCACGGCTCTATTTCTACACAGTGAACGCGGCAAGCGGGCCGATGGCCAGTCCCCTTATCCGTCAGGCCGTTTCATTGGCAATCGACCGCAAGGGCGTCGTTGATGCGGCTCTGTCGGGCGTCGGCGGTGTTCCGGCGGGCACCATCTATCCTGACGGCAAGGGCTGGGCTGCGGATATTCCAGCAACTTATGACCCGGCAAAGGCCGAAGAACTGCTGGCGCAAGCGGGTGCCATCAAGGAAGGCGGGAGTTGGGTGCTGGATGGCAAGCCGTTGGAACTCGACATCGTCACCTATTCCGGCCGGGCCGCCCTGCCGCCGACAGCAGAACTGACTCAGGCTTTTCTGCAAGCTATCGGCATCAAGGCCAATGTGCGAGTTGGCGAATATGGTGCGAGTAATGACGCCATCGCCGCGGGTGAAGCGGACATGTTCCTGCAAGCCTGGGTGACAACACCTCAGGGTGACCCGGGCGCAGTTCTGGAGGCGCTGCTCAAATCGGATGGCGGATCGAATGCTGGCAAATATTCCAATGCCGAACTCGACAGATTGCTGGCTGACGGGCGTGCTACCTTTGACACGGAAGCCCGCAAGACGATCTATGACAGGGTACAGCAGATCATTGCATCGGATGCCGCACTCATCCCGGTCTTTCACGTGGCTCAAGTCAATGTCGCCAAGGCGGGGTTGGCTGGCTATGCCGTGCATCCAACAGAGACCTATTGGATCACGCATGAGACGACCTTCAAGGAATGAAACTCTCGTTTACCGGCCTGAGCGTTGAGCGCTCGGGCCGGAACATTCTTCATCCGACATCTCTTAGAATCGAAGCCGGTGAACGGGTCGGCTTGATTGGTACTTCAGGGTCCGGAAAATCGACCTTGGGGCATGCCTTGGTGGATGAACTGCGCACGCTGGGACAAAGCATTGCTCATGTGCCACAAAGCCCCGACGAGGCACTTGATCCTTTGCGCAGCATCGCTTTTCATTGGCGTGAGGCTGAACGAGCTCTCGGCCTTGACCCGAATGCCGCGCGGCAACAGGAGCTTTTCCACGCATTACGAATTGAAGACGGCGACGTGGGAAAGCGATCCTGGAGTTGGAGCCGTGGTATGCAACAACGCTTCGTTATCGCCATGGCTTTGATCGGAACGCCGGACTTGCTAGTGCTTGATGAGCCAACGTCAGCGCTTGATCCGGTTGTCGCGGCAAGCACGATGACTCTGTTACGCGAATATTTGTCGAAACGGCAAACGGCGATGCTGTTGATCACCCATGACCTGGGGCTGGCCTCCCGGCATGCCGAACGGCTGCTCGTGATGCAGGACGGGCAAATTGTGGAAGACGCATCGACAGATCAGCTTCTGGAGGCTCCCGCGACAAAAGCGGCTCAATCACTTTCCACTCATCGAAGCTGGCTGCAACTGCCGTGTTGAAGGTCGACAACGTCGCTGTCCGGCGAGCCAAGTCAGTAACCCTTCGGGACGTGACATTGACGCTACCTTCCGGCCGAACGCTCGCTGTTGTCGGTGAGAGCGGCGCAGGCAAATCCACGCTGATCGCTGCCATACTCGGACTGGTGAAGTTGGCGCGGGGGACGATAAGTTGGAACAACCAGCCGGTTTCTGCCTGTCGCCCCGCTCTTGTAATGCAGGAGCCGCGCGCGGCATTCAATCCTGCCTTGAAGCTGCGCAGATCAGTTATGGAACCGGTGAAGGCGCGCAGCATCATTCCAGAAATGGGTCGATTGGAACGCCTTTGCGATGGACTTGAACTGCCACCGGATCTACTGGATCGCCGTCCGGCCGAAGTTTCTATCGGTCAGGCTCAGCGGGTCGGAATCTTGCGCGCGCTGATCGCTGCACCACCGCTTGTTCTTTTCGACGAACCGCTTTCGGCGCTCGATGCGGTCACCCAAAAACACACGGCGCGCCTGATTGCGGACCTGCAGTCGGAGGAGGGCTTTGCCGCGCTTATCGTGACCCACGACCTGGGCTATGCGGCCGCTTATAGTGATGAGATTGTCGTTTTGAACAAGGGGCGTGTTGAAGAGGCGGGACCGGCGAGGAGCTTTATCGAATCGCCTCAAACTGCCTACGGCAAAACACTTCGCGACGCAGCCTTTGCGTTAGGTGCATTGGAGCTCGCCGCTTAGTGCGCACTCTGCTCGGATTTCTGCTGCGCGCAAGCGTCGTTTTGGCAGCCACCGCTCTGGCTACGTTCACGCTCCTGTGGAACGCGCCCGGTGATCCGGCTTTGGCAATCGCGCTCGCCCGGTACCAATCCGTCGTGCCAGCCGAAGTGGTCGACCAGATACGGGCAGAAACCGGTCTTGGTTTAGGTTTCTGGACCGCCTTTCAATCCTGGCTGGGCGCAGTGCTGGTCGGCGATTTCGGCAACTCCGCGGTGACCGGTCTTCCGGTATTGCCGGAACTCGTAACAGCCATGTCCTACACGATGCCCCTTGGGCTCGCGGCTTTGGCCATCGGCATGGCGATTTCGGTGCCGCTTGCGATCCTCGCAACACGACGTCCCGGCGAATGGCTTGATCGCTTTGCTGTGGCGATCGCTTCTCTTGGCACGGCAATCCCAGCATTCTGGCTGGGGCTGTTGCTCATCTTGTTGTTTGCTGTCCAACTCGCATGGCTGCCCGCCATGGGCGCACGAACGCCATCCCACGCCATTCTTCCGGCTCTGACGCTAGGCCTTGGCATAGCGGCCTCGCTGACACGGATCATCCGTTCTGGCATTCTTGAAGCACGTGAACAATCTTTCCTCCCGGCTCTCAAGCGCCGCGGCGTCGTCGACCGTACCATCGGGCGAGATCATATCGCGCCCCATGCTGCAATTCCCGTGATTACTGTTCTCGGGCTGGAACTCGCATTTCTCTTGGAAGGGCTGGTGGTAGTGGAGGTCATCTTCGGGCGACCGGGGCTCGGCAGCTATCTGGTCAGCGCGATTTTTTCGCGGGATTTTCCGAGAGTGCAGGCCGTTGTCATCCTCACGGCACTCGTATTCGTAGCTGTCAATCTGGTGATCGATCTCATCTACCGCCTCGTCGATCCCCGTATCGGAGAGAACGATGCGTAGCGTGATCCTTCTCGTAACAGGGCTTGTTCTCCTCGCGGTTCTTGGACCGTTGGTTGCGCCTGCCGATCCAACGGCCATTAACATACCGAACCGTCTGAAGCCGCCTGGCGCGGAAGCGTTGCTTGGAACCGATGCCTTTGGCCGCGATATTCTGTCCCGCCTCCTGCACGGCGCACGGTGGTCGCTGGGCTTGGCTTTTCTCATATCCGTCATTGGTCTCGTGATCGGGACCATTGTCGGGTTGGCTGCCGCCCTCGGCGGAAAGCTTGCGGACTGGGTCGTGATGCGAACGACGGACACATTTCTGGCCTTCCCGGAACTGGTTGCAGCTGTCGTCATAGCGGGCATTCTGGGTGCCGGAACCTGGAGCCTGATCTTTGCGCTCAGCGTGACTGGATGGATGCGCTATGCCCGGGTGGCACGCGGGATCGGCCTTTCGCTCACAACGCGCGGATACGTAGTGCAGGCGCGGCTCGCGGGTTTGTCGCCTCTCTCGATTGCCCGCTGGCATTATCTGCCGTCATTGATACCGTCACTCACTGTTGTTTGGACGGGGATGTTTGCCCGCGCGATTCTCGGCATCTCAACCTTGGGCTTTCTGGGCTTCGGCGTTCAGCCACCGCTGCCGGAATGGGGCACTATGCTTTTGGACGCGCGCATGCACATGCGCTCCACCCCACTTCAGATGATCTGGCCTGGGCTTGCGATTGTCATTTGTGTTCTGGCGATAAACCTTGCAGGAGATGCGTTGCGAGACAGCTTGGCTGACAAAGGCCAAACCGCATGAAGACGAGAGATCGTCCCGATCTCGGGATAGCTCTGCGTATTCTGTCCGGGTTCCTCATGGCTGGCATGTTCGTAAGCGTCAAAGCCGTGAGCAAGGATGTACCGCTCGGCGAGATCGTCTTCTTCCGGTCTCTCTTTGCTCTTATCCCGCTGATCATTTTTCTCTGGGTCAGGAATGAATTTCCGCAGGGATTGGCGACGAAAAGACCCCTCGATCATATTCTGCGATCAGCATTCGGAGCGCTTGCTCTTTTTGCCTCTTTCGCTGCCATTGCACGATTGAATGTCGCCGAGGCGATCCTCATTGCTCAGCTCTCACCCGTGCTCATGGCTGCGGCGGCTGTACCTCTGCTTTCCGAACGAATGACCGTCTGGCGCATAGGCGGTCTGGCGCTTGGCTTTTTCGGCGTGGCGGTACTCGTGTGGCCGGAGCTGGGTGCGGGCGCAGCAAGTGGGACGCGCCTGACCGGCTACGTTTTGGGTCTCCTGGCAGCAGTATTGTCGGCCCTCGCACTGATCATGGTGCGCAGCCTGAACCGGACGGAAAGCCCCGGTGCCATCGCCCTGTATTTCGTCATAGCCTCTATGATCGGCGCCTCGTTCACTCTTCCGCTGGGTTGGATCATGCCGGACGGACAATCACTGACTCTCCTCATCGCTGCCGGACTGTTCGGAGGCTTTGGCCACATCGCCATGACGCTTGCTTTCCGTTATGCCGAAGCATCCCGTCTCGCGCCATTCGAATATGTCGCTCTGCTGTGGCCCATCGCGGCAGACCTTTTGATCTTCAAACTGCCTCTCACCACAACCTTTCTCCTCGCTGCTCCGCTGGTGTTAGCAGGTGCTGGTGTAGCTGCGTTTGAAGGCAGGGAGCATGCAAGATCTAGGGAGGCTGAGTAATAGAGCGGCAGGAGCACGCCATTGGTCAGTGCGGCGGAAGAGGTGGTTTGGTTCGCTTTAACGGTTTTGATCTGTCTGGTAAGTGTATTCTTCGCTCGGTTAGGCCGCCACCGAGATTGGTGGCGACGGGTTTAAGAAGTGCCTGGTTGGGTGTCTGCCCGTCCAGCGATGACTGTGATCGCCTGCCGTTGTAGAATGCGAGATACCGAACTCCCGACAAGCCGAACTCATGCTCTCGCCATCAACAGGGCGAGCAACGTAACGAAGTCTCTCCTCCATTACCGAACTCGCTGTCCACGGCATCAACATCTCCGGCCAAAATCAAAAACGCTGCCATATGTCCGGTACGTTGTGTTACCTATCTCTCAGGTCAGGCAGCAAGTGCAGAGCAGCTCGCTTTCCGACATTTTTAGTCCATATACATGCCGCCATTGACGTGGATGACTTCGCCCGTAATGAAGCTGGCCTGATCGGAAGACAGGAAAGCGATCGTATTGGCAACGTCACTGGCCGTGCCGAAGCGCCGGAGCGGCGTTTGTTCGATCGCCCGATCCCCGCGTTCGGCCAGAAGCGATTGGGTCATCGGCGTTTCAATCACGCCCGGAGACACGGCGTTGACGCGAATTTTCGGGCCCAGTTCACGCGCCAATCCACGCGTCAGCGCCAGCACGCCTCCCTTCGAAGCGCCATAATGAACATGGCTGACCGAGCCACCCATATGAGCGGCCATGGAGGTGAGATTGACGATGCTCGCATTCTCGCAAAGGTGCGGCAGAGCGGCATGGATCGCACAATAGACGCCATCAAGGTTGATTGAGAGCGTCCCGCGCCATTGATCAAGTGTCATTTGTGCGAAGGGTTCGTCGCGATAAACGCCCGCCGAGCATATGAGGCCAGACAGACCGCCACACCAATGCGCCGCGCTCGTCATGGCCGCTTTGCAATCGACCGGGTCGCTGGTGTCACATGTCAAGGCAAGCGCGTTCTTGGGGTGCTGCGCCAGCAGCGATTGGCAGCCGCCCAAGGCGATGTCGAGCAGAACAACCCGCGCATTCAGTTCCAGAAGCCTTTGCGCGGTCGCCAGCCCAATACCGCTTCCGCCTCCTGTAATTGCGAAAGTGTCTCGTTGAAAGTCTATCATAGCAGTCTGGCTTTCGAGTTTGATGAGTCGAGTTGAAGGACCTCATCAACGCAGAACGATTCGGCTTTTTCCCAATCCACGATGATCCCATTCCCGGGGCGGTCGTCGATGCAAAACTGCCCATCTTTCGGGTCTGGCCAATGCTTCAGGACGAGTGGAAGCGGATCGGAACCGACATCTTCGGGAATGATTTCTATGTGGTCGATGGTCTCGAAAGCGCAGGCCAGATGCATGTGCAAAGGTGCGAAGACATGCGGAGAGACGATACGTCCCGCGGCCTTGGCGCATGCGATGGCGTCTGTGGCGGTCGATAGTCCGCCGCAGGTCGTGGCATCGACCCTCAGAACACCGATATCGCGTGCAATTCGAGCAAGGGATGGCAATCCTTGCGCATCTTCACCTGCCGCCAAGGGTGTTGTGATGGAGTGTTGCAGGCTGGCCGTCAGGTACTCGAAGCCGGCGGGAAAGGGGTCCTCAACAAAATCAAAACCCATGCCGTCAAGTGATTGGCAAAAGCGACGGGCCGGTTCCAACTGTGTCCATGACCAATGCGCGTCGAGTGCTGTGGAGGCAGGCAGGGCGGCCAGTTTCTCGCACAGATCCAAATCGAAGGGCTGATTGGCACCATCGATCATGGTTTTTACGCGCGCATAGCCTTCATCGAAACGCCTTTTGTTTTCGTTGATAACGTCGTCTGCGGTTCGCGACCGCAAGTAATAGCCCGCGACCGCAGTTGCTTTGATCGTTTGGGCCGCGCCTCCAAGAAGCTGGAAGAGGGGCATCCGGGACCGATGTGCCACCACGCCCCACAATGCAATATCAACCAAACTGTAAGCGCGGGACATTTGCGCCCGGCCCGGACTGTTAGAATTCGCAAGTTGTTGCGACAGCCTGCGCGGCGCACAACTGTCCGCGCCCAAGACAGAATGCGCAATCATCTTCAAACCGGCCAACAGTGGCGTTGCGCGGGTGTAACCAATCGCTTCGCCTACAGCGCCGTCCTCTGTTGTCAGTCTCAGAACCACAACATCGCGGGTCGTGATCTTTGTGCGCCCCAAGATCACCGGCTTCGGGATTGGCAAGGCGAGAGTTGCTGCCCTAATCGAGGTGATCTTCATGCCGTGTTCACAAGCGTGCCATTTTGGAATGTCGTTTGAAAACTGTGCCTTTTAAAGGAAATAATAATACGTACGTATAACAAAATCAATAATGATGTTGAGTGCTGTTAGTCGTTTTGCGAAAGCGAACCAAACAAGTGGATCAGGAAGCAGCAGGCGTTATCGGCGGCGTCTGTGAAACGCGCGAAATGCCGGCCTCAGACAGCTTCGAATTTTCACTTGACCAAAAAATAACAATACGTACGTATAAGAAAAGCGACGACTCGAATTTGCGATCATGGTGTGGACGGAAACCCCGACATGGTCAGTTGAGCCGGGAAATTGAGATGGTGAAACCGGTAAGTTGAAGCGGTTGAGAAATGGAGTGACAGCGACGATTGGCAGGGACCTTTTTTGACCAAGCGTCGGCTGTAACGGGTGGAAGAGGTGGTCTATGAGGCCATCGACTGGGCCGTCAAAAAGGCCAATGGGGCGAAACGAAGAATGCGGGTGAGTGCGGATCATAATGAGATGCAGCACCTGCAACTAATTGTAACCCGCAGGACCTGCGGTGGAGAGCTTGCATTGCGGCAAATCAATAGCGGGCGCATAAGATTGTCGCATGGTAAGGCGGAAAGACATGGTTGACGGTTCCCCACAGCTGAACAAGCTCGAGATTGACGCTCAGCCGGTAACGCCCATGAGGCCAAAGAAGTCGCTTGGCCGCCCCAAATCCGGTTCGACCGAAAAGACGCGTGAGCGCATCCTGTTCGAGGCAGAGCGACTTTTTGCGGAAGGCGGCTATGACGGAACGTCTATTCGCAACGTCGCCAAGGCGAGCGGTTTGCAAATCCAGGCCATTGGGTACCATTTTGGCAATAAGGAGAGCCTGTTTCAAACGGTGGTGGGGCGACGCGCCGAAATTCTCAACGCCATGCGAGACGAGGCGCTGCTTGAGTTGCGCAAGCAAGCGGGCGATAAGCCGATCGCGCTTGAGGCCTTGGTTCGTGCTTATGTTCGCCCGTTCATTGCCTCCGCCAACAGTGACGATAAAGGCTGGCAGAACTTTGCAGCACTGATGGGGCGGCTGGCGAATTCGCCTCTTGGCACAGCCACAATTTCAAAACACTACAACACGGTCGCCCAAACCTATGTCGATGAATTTCAGAGAGCGCTGAAGGGAGTCGACAAGGCCGCAATCGTCAACGGCGTCATGTTCATGGTCGCTTCCATGCTGTGGATCTGTTCCGACACGGGCCGGTCCAGCGAACTCACCGGCTCGCGCGCGACCGACATGGAGTCGGACTACGAGCATTTGGTGAATTACACCGTTGCCGGCTTCGCTGCGCTTGGCAAAGGCTGACGCGATATTATGAATGTCACGATTGCCGGAGTGGGCTTCATCGGGCGTGCCTGGGCCATCACCTTTGCGCGCGGCGGTTGCAGGGTCGCGCTGTGGGCAAGGCGACCAGAAGCCGCACACAACGCGCTTGGGCCGATCGAAGACATACTGCCGAGCCTGGAAGAACAGGACTTGCTGTGTGGCCTGTCGGCAGACGATATCCTGGACAATATTTCGGTTCAGCCGGACTTTGAGCAAGCCATTGGCGGTGCGAGCTTCGTGCAGGAGAACATCGCGGAAGATACTGAGGTCAAACGCGAGTTTTTCGCGCGAATGGACGCTGTTGCAGGACCGGACACGATTCTGGCCTCTTCCTCATCAGCAATACTGCCATCGCACTTCACGGAAAGCCTGACCGGTCGGAACCGTTGTCTGGTCGTCCATCCAATCAACCCGCCATTTCTGGTTCCTGCGACAGAAGTCGTTCCGGCATCCTGGACGGATCAGGCTGTGGTGGATCGATCAGCGGATCTCATGCGCAAAATCGGGCAGGTGCCCATCGTGATACGCCGGGAAATTGCCGGCTTCGTCATGAACCGGCTTCAAGGCGCCGTTCTACAGGAGGCCTTTCGACTGGTCAGCGATGGCTTCGCGGATGCGGAAGATATCGATATCGGCTTGCGTGATGGCCTGGCCCTTCGCTGGGCTGTGATGGGACCGTTTGAGACCATCGATCTCAATGCGCCTGCTGGGATTCGCCAATATGCCGAGCGCTACGAGCCACTCTATGAGTCGCTGTTTGAAAGCCAGACGCGACGCGTGCCCTGGACGGGTGATGTGCTCGACAAGCTTGAAAGCACAAGGCGGGGCCTCCTGCCTCAAGACCAATTGGAACAACGCCGCCTGTGGCGTGACATGATGCTGGCTCGATTGCGTGGCGCAAAAACCAAAGCGCAGCGTGATCTCGACAGAGCGTGATTCTGGCAGGCCCCAATAATTGAACACACGTTACAATAATTATTTGGGTCTGCCATTTGCAGCCCAATGTTGGACGCATCGAAAGAACCAGAAGAGGGATCAGTCGCGATGAGCAAGACGAAACCGATCGACGCGAACAATCACAGCTTCGCAAAGGACATGTTGTCTCGCATCGCCTTCATCCGTGCCTTTGAGGAGAAGGCTTGGGGGCTCACTCAGGTCAATCCACCGCGTGTACTTGGATCGATGCATTTTTGTGCCGGGCAGGAGGCCGTGCCTCTGGGTGCTATGGCGGCCTTGCGAGACGATGATCAGGTGATAGCGACCTATCGGGGTCATGGCTGGGCGCTGGCTTCGGGCCTCGCGCCACGCGGTGTCATGGCAGAGATTTGCCAGAAGGAAGACGGCGTGAATGGGGGAAGGGGAGGCTCGCCCTATCTCATGGACCCCACCTCGCGTTTCATTGGCGAAAACTCGATTGTGGGTGCCGGTACGACCATCGCTTGCGGAGTTGCCATGGCCAATTTGGCGCAGGGCAATGGCCGTATCGTGATCGTCACCATAGGCGATGGCGCCGCTAATCAGGGTGCGGTGCATGAGGCGATGGTTTTTGCCGCAGCCCGCGATCTGCCCGTGATCTTTGTGGTGGAAAGCAATGGCTGGGCCGAACTTACCCCGACCAATGCAACGATGCGGGTGGATCGGGTTGCCAAACGCGCAAGTGGTTATGGATTCGGTTCCGCCACAATCGATGGAAGTGACCCAATCGCTGTGCGAGACAGCGTGGCAATGGCTGCGGACAATGCGCGATCGGGCAAGGGACCGAGCCTGCTGGAGTTCCAGGTCCCCCGCCTTTGGGGACACTACAATCGCGACATCGAGCACTACCGCCCGAAAGATGACCGCGCGGAAGCGGAAGCACGCGACCCCTTCACGGTGTTGGGCAAGCGACTTGTCGATGAAGACGTGCTGAACGATTCTGAAGTGTCAGCCGTCATGGACGATGCAAAGGCGGAAGCCGAAGTGCTCGGCGAAAGCGTGATGGAGGGTGCCGACCCCGTTCCATCCACCGCACTTGACCATGTCATATCCCATGCGACCCCATCCGGGTCTGTTAAAGTCATCGCCACAGAAGAACTCACCTATGTCAACGCGGTCAATGCCGCCTTGAAAACGGCCCTTGAAACCGATCCGAACGTTCTTCTCTACGGCGAGGATGTTGGCAATGCAGGAGGCATTTTCGGAGCCTCGCGCAATCTCCAGCGAGAATTTGGTGCCGACCGCGTGTTTGACACGCCCATCGCCGAAAACGCTATTTTGGGGTCGGCGGTCGGCGCTGCCATGTGTGGCATGAAGCCGATTGTCGAGATCATGTGGGCCGATTTCCTATTCGTCGCACTCGATCAGATCGTCAACCAGGCGTCGAATGTTCGTTACCTTACGCGCGGTGAGGTGAGTTGCCCAATGGTGGTGCGCACCCAGCAAGGTGTAACGCCTGGATCATGCGCGCAGCACTCCCAATCGATCGAGGCAATCCTGGCCCATATTCCGGGCATCAAGGTTGGTCTGGCGGCCAGTGCCGGTGACGCCTATGCGATGTTGCGCAGTGCCATCGACGACCCGGACCCTGTCGTGGTGATTGAGGCGCGCAGTCTCTATCAGATCAAGGGGTCGGTGGAGATTACGGAAGGATCCGAACCGGTCGGCTCTGCGCGACTGCGACGCGCGGGGAGCGATGTCGCGATTCTCACCTGGGGAACGATGGTTCCCGAAGCTGTCAACGCTGCGCAGATGCTGGAAAGCGAAGGGACCGATACCGCTGTGCTTGATTTGCGTTGGCTCAATCCTCTGGATGAGGACGCCATCATGAATGTACTTCGCTCATGCTCCGGCAGAGCGCTGATCGTTCATGAAGCGGTGAAGACCGGTGGTTTCGCAGGAGAACTGGCCTTCCGTGTTCATGAATTGTCAGACGACGAATCGTTCACACCGCAACTGCAGCGTTTGACCACGCCGGACGTGCGCATGCCATCAAGCGCTGTGCTCCAGGCGAAACTGGTTCCTAACGCAAAGAGCATAGCGGAAGCCGCCAAAAATTTATTCAAATCAGATGGTTCTTATGAAACGCAGAATCCGAAAATTCGCGGTTGACAATATTTATTGTACGTACGTATAAAGAAATGAAGCGAGGGAGGATGTTCGCATAGTTGCAGGGAGAGTGATCGCGGATATGGCGGGCAATTTCACAATTGAATGTCTGGTCGATTGCGAAAACCATCTCGGCGAAGGTCCTGTGTGGGATGTCGAAACCGGCACTCTGTATTGGGTTGACAGCACGGGCCCACGCGTTGGCAAAGATGCAATCTGGCGGCTCGATCCTCGCAACGGGAAAGTCGACTCTTGGCCGCTTCAAAAAGACGTTGGGGCCATGGCATTGCGCAAGAATGACGGGGCCGTGCTTGCGTTATCTGACGGCTTCTACATTTTTGATTTCGAGAGCGGGTCGACCGAACTGAAAGCCAAAGTGGACGATGACCCAGAGCGCGCTCGTTTGAACGACGGAAAGTGTGATCGCCGAGGCCGGTTTTTTGCAGGTGGTATGGATGACAAGGAAGAGCTTGAGCTCTGCGGTCTCTGGCGGCTTGATCCTGATTTCCAGCTGACAAAGGTCGAAGACAAGATCATTTGTTCCAACGGGCCGTGCTGGAGCCCGGATGACGAAATCTTCTATTTTGCCGACACGTTCAAAGATGAGATTTGGGCGTATGACTACGACATCGATACGGGTGATGTGAGCAACCGCCGGGTCTTCGCCTCGACGGCTGATGACTCTGGCTTTGCCGATGGGTCAACGGTGGACGAAGAAGGGTACGTCTGGAACGCCCAGGTCATATCCGGTGATCTTATCCGCTACGCTCCGGACGGAAGTGTTGAGCGTAAGATTTCGATGCCGGTGCGCAACATCACCTCGGTGATGTTTGGCGGAGATGATCTCGACGAGATCTTCGTCACGTCCATGGCTCGTGTGAGCCACCCGGCCACGCATGATGGATTTGAAAAGCAGACCAAACCGCAATTTGCAGCTGGCAGCCTGTTCCGCATTCGTGGGCTCGGCATCAGGGGTGTTCCCGAGCCGCGTTTCGCCGGTTGATGAGCAGGGAAGGGAGGAACTATGAAACCTGCAGCATTCGAATATGAGTGTCCGCAACAGCTTGATGCCGCTTTGGCGCTGTTGAACGACGCCAACAGCCGTATCCTCGCCGGTGGGCAGAGCTTGGTGCCGATGATGAATTTCCGCCTCGCAACGCCATCGCGTTTGGTCGATATCAACAAACTCCCCGATCTGGATTATGTTCGCGACGCAGGGGATGCGGTTGAGATCGGTGCATTGGCCCGCCATGCCCAGGTCTATGCTTCCAACGAGGTTGCACAGCATTTTCCTATCATGAAGGCTGCCTATGAGTGGATTGCACACTCTGCTGTGCGCAATCGCGGCACGCTGTGCGGCAATCTTTGCCACGCCGATCCGGCTTCCGAAATGCCAGCCATCATGCAGGTTCTGGAAGCCCAATTGACGCTGTCCAGCGCTTCTGGAGCGCGTGTTGTTGTCGCCACCGATTTTTTCAAAGGTTCCTATGAAACGGCAATTGCCGCCGACGAAATGCTCACCATGTTGAGCATTTCCAAGCCCGCTCCCGGCACGGGCTGGGGCTTTGAAGAAGTTGCGATGCGAAAAGGCGACTACGCCTGGTGTACAGTAGCGGCGACGCTTCAGCTTTCCAGCGGCAAGATCGCTTCCGCCCGGGTTGCGGTGTCGGGGGTCGATGCCTGCGCAACAAGACTGAGCGATGCAGAGTCTTCGCTCGACGGCCAAGCGCCGGATACCGAACTTTTCGCAAACGTCGCCGCCTCGGCGGCACTGGCTGTGGATCCAGCAGACAATGTCGCGGTGAGTGCCGACTACCGGCGCGATCTCGTACGCACATTGATGCCGCGCGTGCTGCAAGCCGCGGTCGAAAGCGCAGGCTGATTAGGGACAAGTTGGAGGAGCAAAACAATGGATAAGGTTGCCATCAATCTGACCGTCAACGGTCGAAATCGGCAGGCTCTCGTGCCGCCGCGCATGCTGCTGTCGGATTTTATCCGGCATGAACTGGAACTGCCGGGAACCCACGTAGGTTGTGAACACGGTGTGTGCGGCTCGTGCAACGTTCTCGTGGACGGCAAGGCGGTTCGCTCCTGCCTCATGTTTGCCGTGCAAACTGATGGCGCCCGGATCGGCACCATTGAAGGCATGGGCGCGGATGGTTCGCTGCACCCCATTCAAGAAGCGTTCTGGGAAGAGCATGGCTTGCAATGCGGCTTCTGCACGCCGGGAATGCTGGTCGCTGCAACTGAATTGCTGGCCGAGAAACCCGATCCAAGTGAAGAGGAAATTCGCGAGGCGATCTCTGGCAATCTGTGTCGCTGCACAGGCTACGAATTCATTATCAAGGCAATCCGCTCAGCCGCGCAGAAACTGCGTGAAGGTAACGGCGCCGCTCAAACAGAATCCGCGTAGGGGCGAACAAAGGGAGGTCAGTCATGGCATCGCATTTGGATAGCAACGTCATCCCACCGAGCCGTCAGCGCGAAACTCCGCGCGCCGGTCTCACCTGGATCGGCCAGAGCATGAAGCGGGTGGAAGATCCGCGCATACTGTCCGGCAAGGGTGGTTACATCGACGATGTGAAGGTCCCGGGCATGGCGCATGCCGCCATGGTTTCCAGCCCGCACGCCCATGCACGCATTGTTTCCATCGATACGTCGAAGGCAGAGGAATTGCCCGGCGTAATCGGTGTCTATACCGGTGAGGATGTCGCCACTGTGGTTGACCCCTGCCCAAGTTTTGCTTCTCCTCCCGTGACGCAGCATGCGATGGCCATCGACAAGGTTCGCCATGTCGGAGAGGTCGTCGCTGCTGTTGTTGCGGAAGATCGCTACATCGCAGAAGACGCTGCTGCGCTGATCGAGGTGGAATGGGACGTGCTTCCCGCCATGGTCGATATTGAAGCCTCTTTGGAAGCGATGGGCGATGGCGTGCTGCATCCCGATGATCGCGAGAGCAACAAAGCGCTGGACGAGAGTTTTGAGTTTGGTCCTGTCTCGGAGGATTTTGACGCTGCGGATCGCATCATCAAGCGTCGCCTGCGCTGGAATCGTTCATCCGCCCAGGCCATTGAGACCTGCGGTGTGATCTCGCAATGGGACGCCTTCAAGGGTGGCTACACGATCCACGCCAATACCAACTTCTACAACTTCATCCCCTTCGTGATCGGCGGGTCGCTGCGCGTATCGCCCGGAGAAATGCGGATCATCCCCGTGCTCACAGGCGGCAGCTTCGGTTCGAAAGTGTTCATTCACAAGATCATCATTATGACGAGCGCGCTGTCGCGTTTGTCCGGCGTGCCGGTCAAATATATTGAAGATCGGCTGGAGCATTTCACCAATTCCGACAGCCATGGGTCCGACCGGCTGTATGATGCCGAACTCGCGATCAATGATGACGGGACTTTCAAGTCCCTGCGTTTCACCGTGCTGGACGACTATGGCGCCTATCTGCAGTTCGGTGTCGGAACGCATGGCAATGCCATGGCGCAGGTCACCGGCCCGTATCAGATCGGCAGTTTCGGGATGAGGGTCATCGCGGTTCTCACCAACAAGACCCAGCAGGGCCCGTATCGCGGCTTCGGTTCGGAAGTGACCAATTGGGTGATGGAACGTATGGCAGACGCCGCCGCAGAAGAGCTTGGCCGCGATCCGCTGGAACTGCGAGAGCAGAACATGATCCAGCCTGATCAGTTCCCCTATATGATCCCGACCGGCAACATCTATGACAGCGGCAATTTCCAGAAGGTTCTGGGAGAAGCCAAATCTCTGTTTGATCTCGATGCCTGGCGCAAAAAGGCCGCCGATATGCGGGCTGAGGGGCGTTGTGTCGGAATCGGCGTCGCCACCTGTATGGAACGCAGCGTGTATGGGCCCACCGAATGGTGGTCACTCAACAATAAGGAAACTCCGGGTTTCACGCTGACCTCGACACCGGAGGGCATTTCGGCCCGCATTGACCCCTCAGGCAAGCTGTTCGTCACGCTGCATTCTCCAATGGTGGGCAATTCGCCGGAAACTGTGGTGACGCAAATTCTGGCGGAACGGCTGACTGTCGCGCCAGAAGATGTCGTCATCAACTATTCCGACAGCCAGTCCGGCTTCAACGGTGTTGGGCCGCAGGGCAGTCGCTTCACAGCCATGGTTGCAGGCGCTTGTGTCAGTGCCGCCATCAAGCTGGAAGAGCGCCTGAAGCGTTTCGGCGCGCATATGTTGCAGCGCCGCCCAGAAGACATGGAGCTTCGCGACGGCAAAGTTGCGGTGAAGGGTCTCAAGGATCAGGAAACCAGTTTTGCCGATATTGCGCTGAACTCGAGCTTCTTCCGGCTGAGCTTCCCCGATGGAGAGGAGTTTGACAGCGGTCTGGAAACGACGGCCGTCTATGATCACCCCTTGTCCACGGACCCGCATGAAGATCGCGAGCATCTGGGCATTTTCTACCCGATTGTCGGACATATCTGCCATATCGTTGCCGTTGAGGTCGATCCGGGAACCGGCAAGGTCGAGATGCTCGATTACGCTGCGGTGCATGACAACGGTACCATCGTGAACCCGCGCACTCTCGCCGGTCAGGTCTGGGGTGGCACTGCAAACGGTATCGGAACAACGCTTTCTGAGCAGTTCAATTACGATGAGTCGGGTCAGTTCGTGAATCCCAATTTCGCGGAGTTTGCTATGCCCACCGCCAACGAAATGCCGCGCAATTTTAAGCTCGGCCATGTCGAAACGCCGTCGCCCTACACCGAATACGGCATCAAAGGTGGCGGAGAAGGCGGGCGGCTTGGGGCACCTTCAGCGCTTACCAGCGCCGTTGAAGATGCGCTTCAAAACTATGGGGTGAAGATTTCGGCACTGCCGATCACACCTCCGGTTTTGCGTGGTCTTATCCGCGAGGCTGAACAGGCGGCCTGATCACAACCGAAAAATCAGGCTACAAAAACCTACATTGACGAGCGCTGTACATGCTCGTCAATGTTTATCCGTCAGCCGCTTCCCGCATCCAGCTCTGCAGCACCTTGATGGAATGCTCTGAATTGACACCGCCATCCGGGTCCACAACAAGCGGGCCGGTCCTATAACCCGCTGAGTTCAGTCCGCGCTGAACCGATTCCACCAGATGAATGTCCTCTTCCACCGTGGTGCGCCGGTCCTGAAGTGCCAGGTCTCGAATGATGTCCGTGCAGCCACCCTCGGCCTGATACCAGCCGCGCCAGACCGTCACGGAATCGTGCGACATAGGGCGCCAATGATAGGTGTTGAGCACATTGCCCGGATAAACCTGAAAGGAGAACATGGGCCAAAGAAACCATGAGGAATAGGACCCGGCATGTGGATTGGCGTTCAGATCGATCGGGTAGCTCATCGCATCCAGATTCTGGCACTCCGTGGTGTGCCGAAGGCAATAGCCTTGCGGCTGGATGTCATAGGTTTCCGGTTTCACAACACCCGTTGAGAAAGTTGGGTGGTTCAGCGAGCAGTGATAGCACTCGGAATAGTTCTCAACCGAGACCTTCCAATTGCAGCTTTCAGGGATTTCAACCCAGTCTACAGTCTGAAGCGATGACCAGTGCGGCACGAAGGCGGACAGTTCCTCATGCACGCCCGGATACCACTCATCCATCGGCGCGGCATGCTCATCCAGATTGGCGAAAATGAAGCCGCAAAACTCTTCGACCCGCACGGATGTGAGGCAAATTTCCGAACGGTCAAACCCTTTCACCTTTGCCACATTCGGGCCGGATCGCAGCTGGCCCGTCAGTTCATACGTCCAGGCGTGATAGGGGCAGACCAACAGCTTGGCGTGACCTTCGCCCTTGACCAGCTCATGAGCGCGGTGCTGGCAAACATTGTAGTAGGCGCGCAATTCGCCTTCACGGTCGCGGATGCAGAACAGGTTCTCTCCGGCAATCGAGAACGTGAAATAATCACCCGGCGCGCGCACTTGCGAGACATGGCCAGCAAACTGCCAAGTGCGGCGAAACAGGCCTGACCGCTCGCTCTCATAGACCACAGGGTCAGTATAGTAGCGCGGGTCGAGGCTTCGGGTCAGCTGCGATTTCGTCATGGGACACTCGACTGATTGGGCGCTTTGCGGTGCTGGCATGAAAATTTGCGTGAATTGGCCTTTGTATCAAGCGTCTTTGCGACGTTGATCGCGCAAATCCGTCGCATCCGGGTTTGCAGCGCATCGATGCTTGCGACACCATCCCGTTGAACCAAATGCGACCAGATTGCATCTCGCCATGAGCACCGCTTCCGTTCCTTCTCAGGCCCGCGTTGTTATCGTGGGAGGCGGCATCATGGGCTGCGGTTTGGCCTATCATCTGGCTCATGAGGGTTGGACAGATGTCGTGCTGCTGGAAAAGGCCGAACTGACCTCCGGTTCGACCTGGCACGCGGCCGGTCAGATCACCCATTCGACGTCCAGCTTTGGTCTTGGCAAATGCGTTGACTACAATATCGGCCTCTATTCCGGAGCGTTGGAGCGTGAAACCGGCCAGAGCGTCACATGGCATGGCTGCGGTTCCTTTCGCCTGGCCTATACCCAAGATGAGATGGACTGGCTGCGCCACACATTGTCCGTCGGTCGTTCACTGGGCTTCAATATCGAGCTGGTCAGGCCGGATTTCATTCGCCGACTGCATCCTTTCTACAATCTGGACGGCGTGATTGGCGCTCTGCACACGCCAGATGACGGGCATGCGGACCCATCCGGTGTGACGCAGGCGCTTGCGATCGGCGCGCGCAATCTGGGTGCGCGCATCATCCGTCGCTGTCGTGCGACCAACATCACACGCAAGGACACTGGCGAATGGCTGGTGGAAACCGAGCAAGGCGCTATCACTTGCGAACATGTGGTCAATGCTGGTGGCACCTATGCGCGACAAATGGGGGAATGGAGTGGGCTGCAACTGCCTATGACGTCCATGACGCATCACTATTTCGTCACCGACACCGTACCGGAATTTCGTGACCTGGAGACGGAACTGCCGGTCATTCGCGACGACCGGCTGGTCTCCGGCTACATTCGTATGGAGCAGAAATCAGGTCTGATCGGTATTTATGAGAAGGAGAATTCCAACTCGGTCTGGGAAGATCACTGCCCCTGGGAAGCCGAGAATGAGCTCTTTGATGCCGATTATGAACGCGTCATGCCCTGGCTCGAAAGTGCTCTGGAGCGTATGCCGATTTTCGCTGAGCTTGGCATCAAGCGGGAAGTGCATGGCGCGATATCGCATCCGCCGGACGGCAATCCGCTGATCGGACCGGCGCCGGATGCGCCAAACTACTGGTGCTGCTGTGGAACACAAATCGGTATTGGCTGGGGGCCAGGGCTGACGCGGGAATTGGCGCGATGGATGGTGCACGGTGCCGCCGATATCTCCATGCGCGACTATGATCCAAGGCGGTTTGGGTCCTACGCGATCAAGGAATGGCAGATCGTCAAGGCGCATGAGGATTACAAGCTACGCCACGAAATTCCCTTTCCGCATTTCAACCGTTTGGCCGGGCGCCCGATCAAACCCTCGCCGCTTTTCGACATCTTGAAGAATAAGGGCGCGGTGCATGAGGAGGTCTACGGGTTCGAGCGTCCGCGTTGGTTTGCCCGTGGCGGCGTTGAGCAGCGGGACCACTATTCCTTCCGCCGCAATCAGGTTCACGACATGGTTGCGCACGAAGTGGCCGCCGTGCGCGAACGCGTCGGCATCATGGACGTTACCGGCTTCACCAAAGTGGAAGTAAGCGGCCCGGATGCAGAGAGCTTTCTTGACCGGCTGACACCCAATCGACTGCCCAAGAAGGTTGGCAGTATCGCGCTGACGCATCTTTTGAACCGGCGTGGGCGCATCGAGATCGAACTGACGATTGTGCGTCTCGATAAAAATCGCTTTTATCTCGTTTGCGCGGCGTTTTTCGAACAGCGCCTTCTGGACCATCTCAAGTCCATGCTGGCGGGCGAAGACGTTGAGATCACGGCATTGTCCGCAGAATGGGCTGCTCTGGCTCTGAATGGCCCCCGGGCGAGAGACGTGCTTTCGGTCTGTACAAACGCCGCGCTCGACAATGCAAGCTTCCGTTGGCTGACCGCGCAGCAGATCGAAATTGCGGGCCACCCGGTTTGGGCCTTCCGCATGTCTTATGCAGGTGAGCTGGGCTACGAATTCCACATGCCGTTTGCCGCGTGCCGCGATGTCTATAATGCACTCTGGGCCGCAGGTGAGGCACATGGCATCGCGGATTACGGTTCGTTCGCGATGAACGCGATGCGGATGGAGAAGGCTTTCAAAGGGGCGGGCGAACTGACCAATGAGGTGACGCTGCCGGAAGCGGACGTCATGCGCTTCGTCAAGATGGACAAGGAATTCGAAGGCAGGCGAGAAACGCAGGCAAGCCTAGAGCAGCCGTTGCCCTGGATCTGCGCTTATCTCTCAGTCCAGACTGACGGAATTGTGGATGGTCATGGCGGCGAGGCCGTGCTTCACAAGGGCGCTGTTGTTGGATCGACGGCGTCGGTCGCCTACGGTCACAGCGTTGGTGCCACTCTGGCCTTCGCCTACATCAAGCCTGAGGCAGCGCAGCCGGGCACCGATCTGACGGTGATCATTGCCGGTCAAGAGCGCAGCGCCACGGTCCTTGGCGAACCGGCTTACGACCCAGACAGCGAAAGACCGCGGGCCGCGTGATGGTCGAAATCCCCCCGACAATGCGTGCTTTCGTTCTGCACGGCCATGGCGGTTTTGATCAGCTGCGCCTTCACCACGACTGGCCAACGCCAAGCCCTAAGCCGGGTGAGGTTCTCATTCGTGTTCAAGCCTGCGGGTTGAACAACACCGATATCAATACCCGTACGGGCTGGTATTCGAAGACCGTGACCGATGGCACCACTGGGGGTGCATTCGAAGGCGATCAGGACGCTGATGGCGGTTGGGACGGTGGCATCGAGTTTCCACGTATCCAAGGTGGTGATCCCGTCGGCATTGTTGTCGCGGCGGGCGAAGGTGCGGACAGTTCGCTGATTGGCCGCCGCGTGCTTGTCGACACTGTGCTGCGCGACTGGGACAATCCGCAGGACTATGCAAGCACAACCTATCTCGGCTCCGGCTGCGATGGCGGTTTTGCTGATTACATGACCATCGATATGCGCAATGTGCATCCGATCGACACCGAGCACAGTTCTGCCGAACTGGCGACCTTCGCCATCTCCTATTCGACCGCAGAAAACATGCTGAACAGAGCAAGCGTCGGGCCGGACGATGTCGTGCTGATCCCCGGTGCGTCCGGCGGTGTGGGTTCGGCTCTTGTTCAACTTGCAAAGCGTCGCGGGGCGAAAACCGTTGCCATGGCATCGCCAGACAAACATTCGGAAGTGGCCAGGCTCGGCCCAACCGCATTGTTGCCGCGCGAGGTCGATGATCTTGCCGCCGCGCTAAGCACTTCTATTGGTTGTGATACAGTGACGGTTGCAGCCGATATTGTTGGCGGCGATCAATTTCCGGCACTTATCGATGTACTGGAACGCGGCGGGCGTTACACCTGTTCCGGCGCGATTGCCGGTCCCATCGTCGAACTGGACTTGCGAACGATGTATCTGCGGGATTTGACCTTCCATGGCTGCACCATATTCGAACCCAAAGTCTTCCCGGATCTTGTTCGCTACGTCGAAGCCGGAGAGATTGTGCCCATGCTTGCCGCCACCTATCCGCTTGAAGACCTCCACGACGCGCAGAGCGCCTTTGTCGAGAAACGCCACACCGGCAACATCGTCGTAACGATGGAGTAGCCACATGAAGATCACACGCATAAGCGTTTTCCAAAAAAACCTGCCTTTGAAAGACCCGTACTATCTTTCCGGCGGACGGCTGAAATTCGAGGTTCTCGACGCCACACTGGTCAAGGTTGAAACCGACGTTGGGCTCGTCGGATGGGGAGAGGGGACGCCGTGGGGACATATTTACGTCCCCGCGCACGGACCGGGCATTCGAGCCGGTCTGGCAACCTTCGCACCACGACTGACCGGCCTTGATCCACGTAAAGTGGAACTCGTTGAGCGCGTTATGGACGTCACACTTCCCGGTCATCTCTACGCAAAGCAGCCTGTCGACATGGCGTGTTGGGATATTCTGGGCCAATCCTGTCGCATGCCGATTGCTGACATGCTGGGTGGCAAACGCGACAACGGAACGCGCGCGGCCTCGTCCGTATCTTCGGGCGATCCTGCCGAAATGCTCGCCACCATCCAGTCCTACCGCGACCGAGGCTATACGGCGCATTCTGCCAAGGTCGGCGGCAGCGATTTAGATATGGACATTGCCCGCATACGGCATCTGGAGAAAAACCGGATGCCTGACGAGATCATACTTTACGACGTGAACCGGGCCTGGACACGGCGCGAGGCCTCAATTGTTATGAATGCCGTTTCCGAGTTCGGCGTGACATTCGAGCAGCCCGGAGAAACGCTCGACGATATCGCGCAGATTCGCGGCGTCACAACATCGCCCATCAGCGTTGATGAAAGCCTGGTCACATTGCAGGATGCTGCACGGATCGCGCGTGACGGCATCGCAGATGTGTTCGGGATCAAGCTCAACCGGGTCGGTGGTCTGACCAAGGCGCGCCGCATGCGCGACATCGCGCTTGCTCATGGCATCCAGATTTTCGTCATGGCGACAGGTGGTTCCGTCCTGGCCGATACGGAAGCGGCCCATCTCGCACAGACCATACCAGACGCGTTCATCCAGGCCTGCTGGTCCTGTCAGGATATGCTGACGGTCGACATTGCGCCCGGTAGTGGTCCACGCACCGTTGATGGTGTCATCACCATTGATGACACGCCAGGGCTTGGCGCGATGCCGGATGAAAACCTGCTCGGCGATCCAGTCGCCATTTACGAGGCATGATCATGGTGGATCAGCAACAGTGGCGAAAGCGAGCGGCGCAGGTTCTGCCCGCAGCAGGCTTTGGAAACTTCGACCCGTCCATCTTCATCAAACGGGGCGACGGCGCGCGCGTTTGGGACGAAGACGGCAAGGAATATATCGACTATCTGATCGGATCAGGGCCGATGCTCATCGGCCATGGTCACCCGGAAGTGTTGGACACTGTTCGCAGCCAGCTTGGGGAGGGCATGACCTTCTTTGCCAACAATGCCGCGGGCGTGGAACTGGCAGAGGAGATTTGCGCGGCGGTGCCCTGCGCCGAGCAGGTTCGCTATGTCACCTCAGGTGGTGAAGCGGATATGTATGCAATCCGCCTGGCGCGTGCCTTCACAGGACGAAGCAAACTTCTGAAGTTCGAAGGTGGTTATCACGGCATGAGCGCTGAGGCGCAGATGAGCCTCGCTCCGTCCCGTGATGTGAATTTCCCGCAAGCCGTGCCGGACAGCGCCGGCATTCCCCAAGGCGTTGCTGATGAGATGATCGTCTCACAGTTCAACGATCTTGAACTCACCGCCTCGCTGATGAGTGAATTTGGAGACCAGATTGCGGCCATCATCGTCGAGCCACTCCAACGGGTCGTTCCGCCTGAAGACGGTTTTCTGCAGGGCCTGCGCGATCTTTGCGACCAGCATGGCGCGCTGCTGATTTTCGATGAAATCGTCACCGGATTTCGCTTCTCCTATGGCGGTGCTCAAGAACTGTACGGCGTGACGCCCGATCTGTGCTCGCTCGGGAAAATCATAGGCGGTGGGTTTCCGCTCGCCGCAACCGTTGGTCGCCGCGACGTCATGAGCCATTTTGACAAGGCGATCGTCGGGGCTGAGGGTTTTCTGATGCAGCTTGGCACGCTGTCGGGCAATCCGGTGGCGGCGGTCGCCGGTTTGAAGACGATGGAAATCCTGCGCCGTCCGGGAAGCTACGAGCGCTTGCGGGAGATCGGATACGAGCTTCAGTCTATCTTCAGTGACCCGCTGAGGGAGGCGGGGATCCCGCATCAGGTCGTCGGCGACCCGACCTTGTTTGACATCGTCTTTTCGGAAAAGCCCATGCGCAATTATCGCCACACCCGCGATGCCGACCAGCAGAAGAATGCCCGTTTCAATGCGGTGCTGCGCGAGAATGGTATCTTCAAGTCGCCTGCCAAATGTTATCCCTGCCTCGCACTGACGGATGATGATTTGGCATGGACGCGGCAGGCGGTTGTCAAGGCGGTTACCGCCATCGCCTGAGTGGGTGGCTCTGCGTCTCCGATCAATTGGGTCGCAGTGGCGCCTTGCCGCGATATTTCACGGAAAGTTCGGCGTCAACCTCGCTCTCGTCATAGGCTCCGAGCACGATGCCCTTTCGACGCGACGCCGACCGACCCGCAATGATCTGCGCTTCAGAGCGCGTGGTGCGCTGCGACAGGCGTCGCCCCCATTTGCCCAGACGCTCATACATCAAGTCGATGATCTCGGTGTGTCTGTCACTGGCGCCAAGATCGGCCAATTCGCCGGGATCATTTTCAAGATCGAACAACATGGGTCGAAACGGCCCGTCCGGCCCTGCGCCTTCGGCATGGATAAACTTCCAGCTCTTGTCCGCTACCATGAACAGACGGGCGTCACGGGGCCGAAGACCAAGATTCGCGCACATTGGGGTGGCCGAATAGTCGTATTCTGCGATTGCATAGTCGCGCCAGCCGGGTGTCTGCTTGCCATGCAAAAACGGGGTCAGGGAACGGCCTTCAATGATGTGGTCTGGCACATCGCCACCGGCGAAATCTACGAATGTGGCGGCGAGATCGATCGATTCCACCAACTCGTCGCACACGGTTCCACGCGCCGCATCCGCTTCGGGCGAGGGGTCATAGATGATCATCGGAACCTTGGCGGAGGCATCATGCAGCATACCCTTTTCGCCGAGCCAATGGTCGCCAAGATAGTCGCCATGATCAGACGTGATGACAATCATCGTATCTTCCATGCGCCCGGAGCGCTCGAGGTAGTCGAACAGCACGCCCATCTGATCGTCGCATTGTTTCACCAGGCCCATATAGACCGGGATCACGGCAGCTCGCACCTCTTCGCGATGAAACGCCTTGCCGACCAGATTGTTGGCAAACTGTTCATAGACCGGATGTGGGTGGCGTAACTCCGCTTTACTGCGAGTCGGCGCCGGAACATGATTGGCGCCATACATGTCGTGATAGGGTGCCGGCACGATGTAGGGCCAGTGCGGTTTGATGTAGGAGGCGTGGCACAGCCACGGTTCATCGCCGTTCTGGCTTTCGATGAAGCGGATCACTTCACGCGTCAGCCACGGTGTTTCGGAATCTTCCTCTGCGATATTCGCCGACTTGTGGGCATGCTTCATGAACCAGCCGGAGGCGATGTCGCCATCTTCGTCGATCCCAGAATTGGCAAAATCATGCCAGGGATTTTCACCGGGATAGCCCTTGGATTTCAGATATTCATTGTAGGGCGAGCGGCGTTCGTCATAAAAACCGTCCGGCCCTTGCGCCCACAGCCCGTCATCGCGGGCAAATATATCAAAGCCGCATTCGGAGACGCGCGCGCCAATCACGCTGTCACGGGAGATGCCGAGCCGCTCCATGCCCTCGATATCTGCCTTCATATGGGTCTTGCCGACCAACCAGGACTGCATGCCAAGTTTGCGCAGGTGGTCGCCAATCGTCATTTCACCGACCTTCAGCGGAAAGCCGTTCCATTGCGCGCCATGGCTGCTTGCATAACGGCCGGTGTAGAAGCTCATGCGCGATGCGCCACAAATGGGCGATTGCACATAGCATCGCGAGAATCGCACTCCCTTCTGCGCGAGCCGGTCGATATTGGGCGTGTGAAGATGCGGATGACCAGCGCAGCTCAGATAGTCGAACCGCAGCTGGTCGAACATGATAAAGAGGATGTTTTTGCAGGTGTGAGACAATGCGAGGCTTAGCCTTAAACGAGGGATTTGTGCATTCTGCCGCCTGTGGTGGAGCGCCGCCAGTGCATTGGTGAGAAGTTTATTGCGACATAAGATCGGCTCTATGATCGGGGTGAGCCACGGACGCAATGGCCTTTGCACGCATTGGCGCATCCGTTCCGGCGATCTCTGCGATGCCGAACTCGGTCACGATGAACGTCACATGGTCGGCGATCACGGTGATGGGCGCTTGGTCGGGCAGCTTCCTCACAATGGTGCTTTCGTTTCCACCACGGCTTGTTGAACGCAAAGCGACAATGCTCGCACCGCCTGTCGACTTGGTTCCCGCCTCGGCAAAATCCGGAAACCCTCCCGGAGCAGACACGATACGAGTGCCCGCAGTCTCGGCGTTGACAGACCCGTTTAGATCAACCTGCAAGGCGGAATTGATCGCGAAAAAGTTCTCCATCCCGCCAAGCATTTGGCTGTCATGTGTGTGGCGGGTGGATCTGAAACGGATCTCGTTGTTTCGATGGAGCCTGCGGTAGAACTCGAACGAGCCACCAGCCGCGGTCGCGATACTCGACCCGTTATCGATCAGCTTCCTTCTGTTGCTGATGACGCCCTCGTTCATCATGGCCAGCGCAGCTTCGGTGATGAAACCCGATTGAAGGCCGATGTCGCGCAGCCCGCTCAAACGCGAAATGATCGTGTCAGGGATCGTTCCAATCCCATATTGAAGGGTCGCTTCATCCCGCAGCAGCCGCAAGACATTTCTAGCGACTGCTTCGTCAATTGCGTCACTCCGCGATGCCTTCATCTCGATGGGTGTTGAGTCGACCTGGTATGCGAAATCGATTTGATCCTTGCGCACCGTCGTGTCACCCAAAGTAAAGGGCATGTTGGGGTTGATCTGCGCGATCACAAGCGGGTTTGCCGAAAGGATGTCGGGCATGTAGTCCACCGTGACCCCGAGCGACATGTTCCCGTGCTCATCGGGCTCGCTCACATGCAGCAGCAGCACATCGACGGACAGACCTTCATCGACAAAGTGCTGGGCGAGCGTCGACATTGGACGTCTGTGAAGCATAGCATGCCCGGTATTCACCGCGTGGCGCAACGCGCTGCCGGGCAGAAATGTATGGAGGCTGAGGTGAGATGCGGTGGCATAGGGCGCAGGCCCCATCGGCATCATGGTGTACAAAGATGCGCCTGCAAAGATTTTGCTTTCCTGCGTTATCAGCGAGGCAAGAAATGTGGGTTCGGCAAAGATTGAGTGCAGAACAACGATCGGATTTGGCGGAACCCGGAAAGCAAGGGCGCCGGGATCGGGGTTCAGGATCAACGCTGCCTACCGCACGTAGCGGCGCGTGTTGTTGATCACCTGACGTTGCAGGCGCGGCTGTTCTTCAATGTTGAAATGGCCAACACGCTTATCTTTCGAAAAGTCGATGTTCTTCATGTTGCCGCGAAAACCGCGCCCGGGTCGGATGGCCTTCCCCCAACCATCAGTGGCGAAATAGTAATTTGTCACCTTGCGCACATTGGAGGGAATCGGCGCCGGATTGGTGGCCGCGAATGTGACAAGATAGTTCACCCGAATGCGCTGCTTCTCCAGACCCTTCGCAATTCTGATCGCAGCATTGGCGCCGAAGGAATGTCCGATCAGGACCACGGGTCTGCGCCCATGCTTCTTGCGGTTGGCGATAATCGAATCCAGCGCCGCTTTCCATTCTCCATGCGCGATGACCTGAGCCTTGATGCCGGAGCGGTTCAGCTTCGCCCCGATTTGATCAAGACCCTTGGAAAACACGCCGCCGCCACCGCCGCGGAGCAGGTAAACATCGCCTCGATCCTTGCGTGCCTCGGCAAGGGGCGCCAAAGCCACGACCAGTGCCATCAGGAGCGCCAAAACGGGCCAGAAAAGGAGACGGGGGATCATGATGAAGCGCGGTTGGGAATCGGGCGAATGGACTTGGTCTACGCAAGGGCGGCGCCCACTTCAAGCGCCACGCTCAGCCTTATTCGTTTGCGGTGAATTTTGGCAACAGTCGTCCTGTTCGCCCGCAATAGGCCTCATAGGCCTCGCCGAAATGCGCCCGCATCATTTCCTCCTCTTCGCCGACCCGGCTGAAATACAGCCAGGCGATGGAGGCAAGCCCCGTGGCGCCTGCAAAGGCATTGGGAATGAGAAACAGCTGCGCCAAACCCCAGAGCCAGAACGAGGTGTACATGGGGTGGCGAATGCGGCCGTAGACGCCGGTATCCACCAGTTCATGATTGGCGCGCAACTCCAGTGTGACCGACCAGTTCCGCGCTAAATGTGCGTGTGAGAGGTGAAACATCACCAGAAATGCGATCATCAATGCGGCGCCGATCCAGCCCTGAATCGGGCTGAAGGGATAGTCGGCAAATTCAACCAGATCTGTGAGAATCCATGTCAGCGGAACAACGACAAGACCAAGGATTGTCAGGCCCAGGGCAACCCTCTCTCCCGCCGAACGGCGATGCGCCACGATCTTGGTCTTGCGTGCACGACGCCGGTGCGGCCAGCGAATCGCGAGCCAGGTGGCGATGCCAAGACACCAAATGATGGAGGCTACAAACTGCGTCATCGAAGCTCGTTCTTGATAATGGGTCGGGCGAGTTTTGCACGGTCACCAAGCTCATGCGGACCAAAGCATATGGCTGGAAAATCGTAATGATAAGGCTTGGTGTTGCCAAAGACGAACTGATAATGCGTTCGAAAGAAGTTGCCCCTCATCCGGGCGTAGGTGGCCTTGTCAACCATTTCGCGAATGCGGATCGCCCGAACTGTGACAGCTTCCCAACTCTCAACGCCCATGAGATGGGCCGGGTCCACGCGGTAAAAATTGATGATATCGGTGAGGCATTGATAGTCGAACCACGCAATCGAGCGTGAGTTCAGCATCTCATTGAGCCGTTTGCGAAACCAGCCGGCCGCAGGATGTAAGCCGATTTTCAATGCCGTTGATCCAACAGTCAGAATTGAGAATCGCGCAGTTCCATCGGACCTCTCGAATGCACGCCCAGCCGCGTCGAGCATCAGCGCACCGCCCGTGCTGTGACCAACCAACACAATCTCCTCGTAAGCATCACTGTTGGAAGCAGCGATGATCGTTTCGGCCACGCGACCCAACTTCTCGTCCATATCCGCCCGGCGAGCATGCAGGAAGTCAGACGAGAAGCTCCACAAATCCATCAGATGCAGAACATGATAGCGTTTGCCGCCCAGCTGAACGAAGGCCGAAAAAGCGGCCAGAAAAATCACCGGGGCAGAGAGCCAGTACAGCGAAACACCCGACCTGCAGATCATATAGCCAACACCAAGGCTTACGAGAAAAGCGAGCAGAAGCATCACGAAGGGGTAAAGAAAATATCCAAAAAAGCGCCATGCATGTCGGGCAAAGGAAAAGGCGGTGCCTGAGATCATATAGTCGGCAAAGCTGCGCAGATAGCGCGCCAAACGTGTCAGGAACGGCTTGTCAAAATCGGCCAGCACCACGTCATCCAGCGTCAGGAAAAGCAAATCAGTGTGGCACGTCCAGCCATCGCCGCGCGTCTCGTAACTTGCCCTGGTGATGTCATCCGTCACCTTGGTGATCGCAGTTTGATCAACTTCGACATCCCAAAGCGCTTCAAACCGCCCGGTTTCACGGTCATGACGGGCAAAGAACGCATCTGCGGATTTTGGATCGTACCCTCCGATAAAAAACACGGCGCGGCGCTGAACCGAAAGAGGCAGATTTCCAATCACAGTTTTGATCCCGGCTGGAATCGCCTCGGCAGCGACCGTGTCCCGCTTGTCTTAAGCCAAGCAGATTTGGCCGTCCATCTGCGGAGCATTACAGATGGGCGTCTTGCGCACCATTGACCAGCAAGCCCCAGACATAGGGTACATAAGAGCGCCAGCATTCGACGCGAAAGGCATCGCGTGCCGTTCGGTAAAGCACGATCTCAGCCTTGCCCAATATGGTGCGAGAGGCGGTTTTCGCGGGGAAAGCCTCCAGCGAAAGGTCGCGCGGGCAGGCGGCATTCAGCCCATCGGCCGCGCCTGCCCCAGTCAATATGAAACCGACATTGCGATGCGACACATCCGTTGCCGAAATCGCGGCATTCGCCCTGGTTGGAACAAGTTTGGCATTCGCATTTTTCGTGTCCAGGATCAGCCATTCATCCGGCCCCAGCCAAAGCGCATGGGTGGATCCCTTCGATGCCGTGGCTCCGGGCGTGGTGGGAAGCTCAAAGCCGAGATGGCGGCTATAGACGCCAATGCCTCTGTCTGCCGCGCGAAGGCTCACGCGAGCGGCGGGCGCGGCGGCATCAAGGGTCACCGTGGCATTGGCGTAGCGCATGCCTGCCGTTGCAAAAGTGCGGGCGGCGATCAGGTCTTTTGTAGCGGCGGTTGCAGCCTTGGTTCCGACTCTAGCCATGGATACGCTCTCCGCTTTCGTCCCAAAACACGGTTCCGGTGATTTCGACTTCGATCGGCTCCGCATCCGGCACAGGCACGTAGAGCTTCTCGCCGATGCGATCTCGACCGCCTTCGATGAGGGCCATGGCTATCGAATGGCCAAGCGAACCTGACCAATAGGATGATGTGACAAATCCGAGCATCTTCATCGGTGTCGGCTGTTCAGGATCGTCGACGATCTGCGCGCCTTCTTCCAGCACGATAGCCGGATCGGTGGTTTTCAGGCCGACAAGCTGACGACGCCCGGGCGCTTTCAAGTCGGGCCGTTCAAGACCACGCTTTCCAACGAAATCTGGTTTCGCCTTCGCAATGGCCCATGACAGGCCGGCATCATGGGGCGTAACGGTGCCGTCAGTGTCTTGGCCAACGATGATGTAGCCCTTTTCCGCGCGCAACACATGCATGGCTTCGGTGCCATAAACACAGGCGCCAAGCGGTTTTGCGCGGGTCCAGACAGCTTCCCAGACGGTGCGGCCATAGTCAGCGGGCACGTTGATTTCAAAGCCGAGTTCACCGGTGAACGAAATGCGAAAAAGCCGCGCGTCCACACCGCACACCTTGCATTCGGCAACGCTCATATGCGGAAAGCTCTCATTGTCGAGCTTCTGTCCCGTAACCAACGGCTCAATGATCTCACACGCCTTGGGGCCTTGCACCGCAATGGTTGCCCATTGTTCACTTGTAGAGGTCAGCCACACCCGCATGTCGGGGAATTCGGTCTGCAGATAGTCTTCCATGTGGTTCAGCACGCGCGGCGCGCCGCCCGTCGTTGTGGTGACATGGAAGCGGGTATCCGACAGTTTGCCGACAACACCGTCATCATAGATGAAACCGTCTTCGCGCAGCATGATGCCATATTTCGCGCGGCCCGGTTTCAGCTTCGACCAGCCATTGGTGTAAATAATGTCCATGAAGGCGGCGGCGTCGGGGCCGACAACCTCGATCTTGCCAAGGGTCGACGCGTCGAAGATCCCGGCCGTTTTCCGAACGGTCTGGCATTCGCGATCAACCGCCTCGCGCATGTCCTCACCCGCTTGCGGGAAATACCATGCGCGCCGCCAAAGGCTGACGGGTTCGAACACTGCGCCATTTTCCTCAGCCCATCCGTCGATCGGTGTGCGCCGTTCGGGATCAAACAGTGGTCCCGTTGCCTGGGCAACGAATGTGCCGAAGGTGGTCGGTGTGTAGGGTGCGCGAAATGTGGTGAGGCCAACTTCAGGAATGCGCTTGTCCAGCATTTCGGCTGCGATGGCGAGACCGTGCATGTTCGACAGTTTGCCCTGATCGGTTGCCATGCCATTGGTGGTGTAGCGTTTGACATGCTCGATGGAATGCATGCCTTCGCGCACGGCCAGTTTGATGTCTTTCGCCGTGACATCGTTCTGGAAATCGACAAACGCCTTGCCGCGCTTTTGCGGCATTCTTGTTTCGCCGATCATGCCACCGGCGATTGAGACATCATCCGCGATGGCAAAATCCGCTGGCTTGCCGCCCACCGCGAGCGCAGCTTCGTGCAAAGCGGTCTGGAGATCAGTCGCACCATTGCAGGCACCGACAGTGACACAATCTTGCGGAGACTGGCCGGGCACGAAACGCTGAGTTTTCGCATCCCATTGCGGTTTGCCGCGTGATTGAGAGTAGAGATGCAGCGAGGGTGTCCAGCCTGCGCTCGTTATCAGCGCATCGACTTCTTCTTCGCGATCGCCATTCACAATCATCGAATTCATCCGCAAACGTCCGGTCGTGCCTGTCATTTGCGCATCCGTGATGATTTCGATGCCAAATTCCTCGGCCTGCGCGAGAATGTCCTCCGCGACCTGCGGGCGCGTATCGGCGATGAGAGGCACGTCGACACCTTCTTCCGCCAGATCAAACGCCGCCTGATAGGCGGTGTCGCAGGCTGTAAACACGCCGACGCGCTTACCGACCGACACGCCATAGCGGTTCAACCAGGTCTGCGCCGCACCGGCCAGAACGATGCCAGGCCTGTCGTTGTCTGGAAACACCATGTGGCGTTCAATAGCGCCCTGGGCGAGGACAACGCGTTTGGCGCGCACCTGCCACAGGCGTTCACGAGGAAGCGCTGGACCGGGCGTCGCAAGATGGTCGGTCAGGCGTTCGGCTAACGCCACCATGTTCTGCTGGAAATAGCCGAAACCAGTGGTACGGGTCAGCAGGCGCACATTGTCATGGGCTGCAAGGCCGGTCGCCATGGTGGCTGCCCATTGAACGCCCGGCTGGCCGTCGATCGTGACATCCGTATCGGAGAGCAACCATCCGCCAAGCGTTGGGTTTTCATCGCACAAAATGACGGACTGTCCGCGATCGACGGCTGTTTTCGCCGCCATCATGCCGGAAGCACCGCCCCCGATCACCAGCACATCGCAATGGGCGAAGCGATTGGCGTAGCGATCCGGATCGGCCTCACTAGGGGCCGTTCCCAGACCTGCGGCACGGCGAATGAACGGCTCATACACCTTATCCCAGGCGGAACGCGGCCATTTGAAGGTCTTGTAATAAAAGCCGGCGGGAAAGAAGGTCGACATCAATGAGTTGAACGCGCCGAGGTCGAAATTCAGCGTGGGAAAGCGGTTCTGGCTGGTGGCCGTCAACCCGTCATAAAGCTCCTGCACCGAGGCTCGCACATTGGGTGTGTGGCGCGCATTGTCTCTTGTGATGCCGACAAGTGCGTTGGGTTCTTCCACGCCAGCGGCCATCACCCCGCGTGGGCGGTGATATTTGAACGAACGCCCCATGAGATGCACGCCATTCGCCAGCAGCGCGGAGGCGAGTGTTTCCCCCTCCAGACCTGCATAGGAGCGACCGTCAAATGTGAACTGCACCTCCCGCGCAGCAGAAAGAGCCCCGCGCTTTGCGATGCGGAAGGGTTGGGTGGAAGACGGTTTCATCGGGTGAATTCTCCACCACCCACTCTCCCCCCTTGGGGGGGAGATGCCGGAGCGACGCGGAGGCAGAGGGGGATAAATGTATCCACGTTTGGCGCGCTACCCCTCTCTGTCTGCCGCTCAGACATCTCTCCCGCAAGGGGAGAGAATGAGGCGCATGTTGCAACCGGATCGCTCATTTCATCAACTCCGCGATTTCGTCGCCGCTCGGGCGCGGCTCGCCAGCCTTGTATGTCTTCAGGAACTTGTCGGTCACGGTGCTGCGAATTGCATTGAAGAACCGCCCGCAGCCATGGACATGGCGCCAGCGCTCAAGATTGATCCCTTTGGGGTTGTCGCGGATGAAGAACATCGCCTCAAAGTCTTCATCGGACATTTGCGACATGTCTTTGGGACGCACGATATGGGCCTCACCGGCATTGGCGAATTCAAGTTCCGGCCGTTCGGCCTCGCAATAGGGGCAGTGGATCAGGAGCATGGTCAGGCGGCGTCCTGGGCCTGTCGAGGTGAAATCGCGTCCAGTTCCTCTTTCATCTCCTGAGAACGTTGCTGAAGATCGTGATTTGCCTGCATATTCAGCCAGAGCTGGGGTTTGGTTCGGAAATACCGGGCTAAGCGCAATGCCAAATCGACATCTACGGCTCGCTCTCCATCGAGGAAAGACTGAATTGTCGCTTCTGGCATCAGGATTTTCTGCGACAGGTCATGCGCCGTCATATCCAGCGGGTCGAGGTAGAGTTCCGCAAGCACCTCTCCTGGTCGCATTCTGCGACCAAGTCCGTTGCGCTTGTGCGCTTCAGTGATAGTCGACGAACTCGACATCTTCTGCTCCTTCGTTCGTCCAGCGGAAACAAAGCCGCCATTTAGCATTTACTCGCAAGGAATGCTGACCCTTCCGATTTCCGGTCAGTTTCTCGAGACGGTTTCCCGGCGGGTGTCGTAGCATGTCCAACTCATCTGCCGCATCCAAAAGCTCCAGCAAAGCTTGTGTTTTGACCGCGGTATTCGCCGGGAATCCTTTTGGTGCATGGCCTTCCAGTATCTTCGATAAGCGTTTGTCTTTGAACGATATGATCACATCAATGCGCCACCGCCGCCGCAGCGGCCTCGTCGATCAAGCGGCCCGTTCTGAACCTTTCCAGCGTGAAACCGGCATTGATCTTGTGCGGCTCATCGCGTGCGATCGTATGCGCGAAGACATTGGCGCTGCCCGGCGTCGCCTTGAAGCCACCGGTGCCCCAGCCGCAATTGACGTACAGATTTGGCACCGGCGTTTTGGCGAGGATCGGCGAACGATCCGGCGTCACATCCACGATGCCGCCCCATGTGCGCAGCATCTTCATACGCGAAAACATCGGGTAAAGCTCGATGATCGCATCCAGCGTGTGCTGCAAAATGTGCATGGATCCGGTTTGCGAATAGGACAGATAGCTGTCCGTTCCCGCGCCGATGACCAACTCGCCCTTGTCGGATTGGCTGATATAGGCATGCACCGCATTTGACATGACCACGCAGGGAAAGACCGGCTTGACCGGCTCAGAGACCAGCGCCTGGAGGGGATAACTCTCAAGCGGCATGCGAACGCCCGCCATTTCCATGAGCACGGAGGTGTGGCCCGCTGCGACCACGCCAACCTTTTTGGCGCCGATCGGACCTTTGGTGGTTTGAACGCCCGTGACTTCGCCGGAGGGTGCGCGGTCGATGCTGATAACCTCGCAATTCTGGATGATATCAACACCCATGGCGGATGCCTGACGCGCAAAGCCCCAGGCTACCGCATCATGCCGAGCGACACCGCCACGCCGTTGCAACGCAGCACCCATGACAGGATAGCGCGCTGACTTTGAGATGCTGAGCGGCGGGCAATAGTCCTTCGCCTGCTGCGGGGTCAGCCATTCATTATCGACGCCGTTGAGACGGTTTGCATGAATATGGCGTTGCGCCGACTGCACGTCATGAACATTATGCGCCAGCATCATCACGCCGCGCTGAGAGAACATGACGTTGTAGTTCAGTTCTTCGCTCAGCGTTTCCCAAAGCTTGACGGAATGGTCGTAAAGACCGGCGCTTTCGTCGTACAAATAGTTGGAACGGATGATCGTGGTGTTGCGGCCGGTATTGCCGCCACCGAGCCAGCCCTTTTCCAGCACGGCGACATTGGTGATGCCGTGTTCTTTCGCCAGATAGTAGGCCGTGCCCAAGCCGTGGCCGCCCGCGCCGATGATGATGACATCATAGGACTTCTTCGGCTCGGGAGAACGCCACTGTTTCCCCCAGCCTTTGTGGCCGCGCAGCGCCTCGCGGGCGAGTGTGAAAGCGTTGAAATTGCGCATAGTGCAGCGAAGGTTCGATGGCGATTTGTGAGGGTTCTAGCCTGACTTTGGTGGATAAGGCCAACCCTGTCACGATCTGCGGCACAATGCGACATCCGACCGCCAAAGCGCGACGGTGCGGGAGCGAATGAAGTTCTGTGTTGCCGAGAGGCGTGGCCGTTGACATTTCGGCCAACTGTTTGTAGCTCACCCTCACCGCGCGCCCCATGTTGGGCGCGTTTTGTTGTTTCCTGCAGGACCGGACCGATGAAAGTCAAAAATTCCCTTCGCTCGCTCAAAGGCCGTCACCGCGCCAATCGCCTGGTGCGCCGCAAAGGCAAGGTCTATGTGATCAACAAGGTCAACCCGCGTTTCAAGGCGCGCCAGGGATAATCCATCGTAGCCAACCGCCGTTTGATGTGGCAAACTGACCAGACTGATCCGTTTTTCGTGAATTGACGTTGTGGCGTCAGCGCTTAAGCTGACGTCATGATCAGGCTCGCCATCATCGGTGCGCTCAGCACTATGCTCGCAGCGGCACCCGCATTTGCGCAGACCGCTTCGCAACCCAACAAGCAAGCCCAGCCTTCCCAGTCACAACAGGTACCCGTTCAGCGTGAAGACGCGGAAGCCGAGGACAATGAGCTGCACATTCCTGATGTGCCGCAGCCCGGCTTTGTTCTGGCAAAGGATCTCGATAGCTTGTTTGCGCAATTAAAGCGTGCGGCCTCCCAGAAGCGAGCGGAGCGGATTTCAACTGCAATCTGGGAACACTGGCACCGTTCAGACAGCCGATCCGTCGATCTGTTAACCACATGGGCACGGGCGGCAGCCGAGCGTAAAAGCTTTGGCAAAGCGCTCGATCTTCTCGATCAGGTTGTGGTTTTGCGCCCCAACTATGCAGAAGGCTTCAACCAACGCGCCACATTGCATTTCATGATGAAGAATTTTTCGAAATCGGTGGCAGACATTGAGCGCACGCTGGCACTGGAGCCGCGTCACTTCGGTGCCTTGGCGGGTTTGGCCAACATTTTGGAGCAACAGGGTTACAAAAAACGGGCATTGGCGACCTGGTATCGCGCGCTTGAAGTCTATCCCGCGATGCGTCCTGCTCAGACAGCTGTTCTGCGTCTTGAAGAAGAGTTGGCCGGAAGCGGTATCTAGAGCAAGTCTCGCCCAGATTGAAGCAGATTGATGGGATGGATTTTTCGATCTGGCAAGGAGAACACCGCAGAGCGATGCCGGGCATCGCGCGAGAATTTCGACGCCGCCAGAGCGGAAAAGACACCCAAGCAAACCGTATGCAAGGCAATGAAAATGAAGAATAATCTGCAATCGTTCCAGCTTGGCACTTTGCGCCCTGACTGCGTTGCGTACGAGCTTGTGGTGCCCGCACCACAGCGTCGCACGCGCCTTGTCAAACCGCAAATTCCCTGCGCTCAAACGATTCAATCTGGGCGAGATTTGCTCTAGGGTCAGGGCCCCATAGGTTCAGGAATGGCTTGGCGGTTTCGGTTTTGAAGGTTCTTCTGATCACTCTCGTCCTGGTCGTCGCGATATTTGTTGCACTGTTCATCTGGACTCGGCTGCAGGTTGCGCAGATCGAACAGGCTCATCCTCCGCAGGGTCAATTCGTCGAACTCTCCAATGGTCGCCTCCATTTCGTTGATTTGCAGGCCCGGGGCGATCTTCCGCCAATTCTTTTCATCCATGGCGCGAGCGGCAACCTCAATGATCAGCGCGTGGCCTATGAAAATGCGCTTTCGGGTACTGGACGGCTGATATTCATAGACCGACCCGGCCACGGCTATTCGGACCGGGCAGGCGCCGATGATCCGGCTAAGCAGGCTGACATCTATGCGCAGTTTCTGTCCGAAATCGGTGTGGAAAGCGCCATTATCGTCTGCCATTCGCTTGGCTGCGCATCGGCTGCCGCCATGGCCGTAAATCACCCCGACAGAGTGCAGGGTCTGGTATTCGTTGCGCCAGCAACGCATGAATGGCCCGGCGGCGTGACCTGGTACTATGACATTGCAAGCTTGCCGATCATCGGCTGGCTGTTTACCGAAACGCTCACGCTGCCCTTTGGTCGAGTCGGTCTTGATTCAGGGGTCGCCAGCGTCTTCAAGCCGAATAAGCCAGTGCCCGACTATGCCAGCGACAGCGCCGTCAAACTTGTTCTGCGACCACAGACTTTTCGCCACAACGCTCATGATGTTGCGACGCTGAAGGCTTTCGTGACACGCTTTCAGCCGCGTTACGAATCCATTGCCGCGCCCACCGAAATCATCACCGGCGATTCAGACGATGTCGTGTTGCCCGAGATCCACTCGGTCGGTTTGGAGCGTGATATAGCGGGAGCACAAATGACGGTTCTTCCGGGCGTTGGCCATAAGCCCGATTACATCGCCACCGATGTCGTTGTGGGTGCGATCCGCAGAGTGGCGGCGCAATCAATTGCTCAATCAGTCGAGCGGTGAATGCTGCCCTGCCCGTCGCTGCCAATATAGGCGATGCGCAGCATATTGGTCGAACCGGGCGTACGTAATGGTACGCCTGCTGAAATGATGATGCGGTCGCCGGGCCGAGCCAGTTCTTCGCGATAAGCGGCGCGGCAGGCCTTGTCGACCATATCGTCCAAATCACCAGCATCCGGCGTGATGACGCATTGTGTTCCCCACACGAGGGCGAGGCGTCTGGCGGTTTTGGGGACCGGCGACAAGGCCAAAATCGGCTTGGCAGGGCGCGCACGGGCCGCACGCAGGCCGGTGGAGCCGGAGGCTGTGAAACACACAATTCCTGCAAGGCCGAGCGTGTCGGCGATTTCGGAAGCAGCATAAGAAATCGCGTCGGAACCGGTGGGCTCGGGCTCGGGGCGCTGGCTTGCAATCGTGTCGAGATAGCCCTTGTCACTCTCGATGGCCTCGGCAATTGAGTTCATTGTGGAGACAGCCTCGAGTGGATAATCGCCAGCCGCTGATTCCGCCGACAGCATAATGGCGTCGGCGCCTTCATAGACCGCGTTGGCCACATCAGAGACTTCCGCGCGGGTTGGCACGGGTGCGTTGATCATCGATTCCAGCATCTGCGTGGCAACGACCACGGGGCGTCCCGCCTTGCGGCATTTGCGGATCATCTTTTTCTGCATGGACGGTACGAGCTCAAGCGGCATCTCTACGCCGAGGTCACCGCGCGCGACCATGACTGCATCAGAGTTTTCAATGATTTCGTCGAGCCGTTGCATGGCCTGCGGTTTCTCGATCTTGGCCATAAGGCCGACCCGTCCGCGACAGACTTTGCGGGCTTCCGCCAGGTCATCAGGTCGCTGGATGAAGGACAGAGCCACCCAATCAATCTCTTCCTGCAGGGCAGCGTCCAGGTCCTTGCGATCCTTCTCGGTGAGCGCGCCTGATGCGAGTTCGGAATCAGGCAGATTGACGCCCTTCTTGTCGGCAAGCCAGGTGCCGGATACCACTTCTGCGCGTGCCCACCCGTCGCCGGTCTCGATCACCCGCAGTTCGACCTTGCCGTCATTGACGAGCATGCGATGACCAATCTGCATCGCGTCCAAAATGTCGCGATGTGGCAGATGAACACGTTCGGTGTTTCCGGGCTTCGGGTCGCTGTCCAGCGTGATGACGTGACCCGGCTGGACGTCAATCTCGCCCTTCTCAAAAACTCCGAGTCGATGCTTGGGGCCTTGGATGTCGACCAAAATGCCAATGGGAAAGCCCAATTGCTCTTCCACACCGCGTATGGCCGCCACTGTACCGCGCATCACATCGTGGCTGGCATGGCTCATATTGATGCGAAAAACATCAGCCCCGGCGCTTGCGAGTTTGAAGATCATCTCCGGATTGTTGGAGGCTGGCCCCAAAGTCGCCAGAATTTTGACGCGGCGGTTGCGGTTCATTGCTCTGAATCGTCCTTTCGATCAGCTTCTGTCAGCCGAACCTGCCAGCTTTCCTGCTCGCCCGTATCCACCTCAAAGAAACCGGCGCGCTCATAACCACGGGCGAAGCAGTCCTGAACACCTTGGACTTTGAATTGCTTGTTTGACGTGCACATGAAAACGGGGCCACGCCAACGACCGCCGGCGTCGGCCTCTTCGGCATGAATGTAGAAATAACGCGCATTAAGCTTTCCTTCGATCACTGACGTGCAGACGGTAGCAGGAACGCGCCACCAGCCTTCCGTAATCCAGTCATCATCAAGCCGGTAGCCGATCGACACGCCCACAAGCGATTTTGTGTCGTTGCACACCTGCAGATCGGCTTGAGCTGGGCTTGCTGCCGTCACGCCGCCGACCAGCGCAAGCGCCGCCACAAGCGTTTGTGAAAAAGGGCTTTTTGACTGCATATCGGGTCCTCGTCCCGTTTGAAATCTGTTGCCCGTTTCCCCGCGACCTGTCAACGCGCGCCCTCTGATGGTTTTTGACGGGCCGTCCAGATGCCGAACAGGATCAGCAGACCCCCAAGACCCTGCAAGGGGGTGAGCGTCTCCGCAAAGACCAGCCACCCGACAAAGGCAGCGGCAAGGGCTTCAATAAAGATGACCAGGGAAGAAAAAGCAGCCGAAAGTGACCCAAGCGCGACCGCAAGCAGGCCTTGACCACCCGAGTGAGACAGGACACCGAGCGCGACCAGTGCGGCGACGCCGGTCATTGTTTCGGGAATGAAAGACTGCCCGGCAATGATGGCCGTAACAAACAGGATCGGCGCGGTCACGGTGGCGCTCATAAAGGTCATGGCTCCGGCACCATGGCTGCGACGCGCGACGCGAACTGCGAGAATATACAGCCCAAAGAAAAGCGAGGTGAAGACACCATATATGTCGCCGATCAATCGGTCAGGCACGAGGCTGTAGCTCGACCCGATCAGCAGAACCGCGCCAAGCAGGCAAATGACCAATCCGCCCCAAACTTCCCGGGTCACCCGTTCCCCGATGAAGAGACCTGAAAACAGGGCAACCCAAACCGGCGCTAGGCAAGACAAAAGTGTCGCATTGGCGATGGTGGTGTTCAGGATCGCCAGATGCCAGAAAAAGAGATCGCCGGCAAAGAACGCGCCGCACAGAAGGATTGCGCGGTCATAGGACCGCCAGGTCGGCAGATCGCGACCGGTGCGCTTGCATTCCCAGATCACCCACAAAATGAGCACCGGAAGTGCCAGAAAAACCCGCCAGAAGGCGCTGGCAAAGGGGCCGATTTCGGCAATGCGCACAAAAACCGGAGAAATGCCCATGGCGATGGCCCCGACGACCAGTGCGGCGAAAGCGGTCGTGAAGGGCAGTTCGGGTTCGGCAATTTTGCGGGACACGCTTTGCCCTGTCCTTGGTCGAGTCGTGGCCTGATGTCCAAGCATTGAACCACCCGAAGCGCTGTGACAATAAGCCAGACTTCAGCTTTTCGAACCTAGTTCTCTGATTGCCGGACGACCCACGCATGAGCGAATACTTCCATGCCTTTGAGATTGTCGACGGGGCCTATGATGGCGGGATCGTTTTGCTGTGCGACCACGCCAGAAACGCACTTCCCGAACATTACGGAACCCTCGGTCTGCCGGCATCCGAGTTTGAGCGCCACATTGCCTATGACATTGGCGCTGCCGATCTGACCCTCGCTCTGGCCGAACGGCTGGGCGTTCCTGCTGTGTTGAGTGGGTTTTCACGTCTGCTTATCGACCCCAATCGGGGAACTGACGACCCAACCGTCATCATGCGTTTATCGGATGGGACGGTCGTCCCGGGCAACCATCCGATCGATGAAGAGGAAATCCAGCGCCGCATCGAGCTTTACCATGCTCCATATCGCATGGCGATTGCGCGCGTCATCAGCCGCGCGACGAACAGCGGCATAGCGCCGATGATTTTCTCCATCCACTCCTTTACTCCGGCATGGAAGGGCAGGCCGCGCAAATGGCATGCTGGGTTTTTGTGGGACAAGGATCCACGCTTGACCCGCTTCATGCTGGACCGCCTATGCGCGGACCCCTCTCTCGTCGTCGGCGACAATGAGCCCTATGATGGCGCGTTGAAGAACGACACCATGTACACCCACGCAACCCAGCACGGCCTGCCACACACGCTGGTGGAAGTCCGCAACGATCTCATCGCAGATGATGAAGGGGTGCGTAGATGGGCGGACAGGCTCGCGCCACTGCTTGAAGAGGCCAATACCCGGGCCGATATGCATGAAATCAAGTTTTACGGCTCGCGGGCAGACGCCCCGGCCGATACGGGAGAAAGCCTGTGACGGATATCGACAAAGCCACACAAACCGAATTGGAGGCCACCGCCTTTCGCACTCTGGTGGCTCATCTGCGCGAACGCACCGATGTGCAGAACATCGATTTGATGAATCTCTCCGGCTTTTGCCGCAATTGCCTGTCGCGCTGGTATCAGGAGGCGGCGAATGACCGGGGAATCGATCTAGACAAGCTTTCAGCCCGCGAAATCATCTATGGCATGCCCTTTGATGAGTGGCGGGAGAAATATCAGACAGAAGCGACAGATGCCCAAAAACAGGCCTTCGCGGAAAGCCACACGCACAGCTGACACTGGGTGGTTGAGCAATCCACGCGTTTGAGCCAACTGAGCGGTTGAACAGCAGCGCGGATTGCTGTTGAACACGCTGTTCCCGTCCGCGCCTCATGCAGGAGACTCACATGGCCGACACATCGGTTGCCCGCGATCAGTTGCGGTCTATCGTTGAGCGTATCGAACGCCTCGAAGAGGAAAAGAAAGCCATCGCCGACGACATTCGCGATGTCTACGCCGAAGCCAAGGCCAATGGATTTGACGTCAAAACGCTGCGTCAGGTCGTTCGTCTGCGCAAGGTTGAAGTCGCCGAACGGCAGGAGCAGGAAGCCATGCTCGATCTGTATCTGTCAGCGCTGGGCATGATTCCCGGTGATGGCATTTCAGAAAGCGAAAATTAGAGCAAATCTCGCCCAGATTGAATCGTTTGAGCGCAAAGATACAAGTTCAAACGATTGCAGATTTCGGCTCAGTTTTAGAGTGTCGGAAACGACCTGCTTGGGTGTCTTTTGTCGCTCTGGCGGCGTCGAAATCCTCGCGCGATGCCCAGCATCGCTCTGCGGTGCTCTCCTTGCCAGATCAAAAAATCCATCCCATCAAACTGCTCCAATCTGGACGAGACTTGCTCTATTAGGCGGTGTCTATTCGGCGATCACTACACCCTCGCGGCGCGGGTCAGCTCCGCCCTGCAACCCGTCTTCATAGATTGAAATGCCGTGCAGGCCTGAATTGAGATCGCGAATATTGACCTCATAACCGATATTTTCGAGGACGGCCTTCATGCTTTCCGCATCAGTGCCTGCTTCCAGATCATATGTGCCGAACCGGTTGACCAGATGAGGCAATTCGATTGCGGCGCGAATGTTCATGCCCCAATCCAGATGCGCGATGATCGTTTTGGCGACATAGCCGATAATGCGGCTACCGCCTGGCGATCCAATCAGCAGAACAGGTTTGCCGTCTTTCATCACGATTGTCGGTGACATGGAGGAACGTGGCCGTTTTCCCGGTTCGACGCGATTGGCAATCGGGACGCCGTCGCGATGGCTGCGGAAGGAAAAATCGGTGAGCTCATTGTTGAGCAGGAACCCGTTGACCATCAAGCGCGACCCGAACGCGTTTTCGATGGTCGTGGTCATGGAAACCGCGTTGCCCGCCTCATCGATTATGGAAAAATGTGATGTGGAGGGCAGTTCCAGCGACTCATCATCAGCCAAAAGCGTTGCGTGATCCCAACTTGGAGAGCCGGGCGCAACCTGTTCCTTGGTGAGCGCGCGGTCGCTTTCCAGCATCCGCGCTCTTTCGGCCAGATAATCGTCTTTCATCAGGCCTTTGGTGGGCATGGGAACGAAATCGCTGTCGGCCATGTAACGACTCCGGTCTGCAAAGGCGAGGCGCGATGCGTCGCCGATCAGCCGCCACGAATCGACATCGTTCGGCCCGAGAGCAGCAATGTCGAACGGTTCGATGAGTCCCAGAATTTGACCAACGGTCAGCGCACCGGAAGATGGCGGGCCCATGCCGCACACATCGTAAACGCGATAGGCGATGCAGACCGGCTCGCGCTCCTTAACAGAGTAATTGGCGAGATCGGCCATCTCCATGACGCCGGGATTGGCCGCAAATCCCTTGATCGTCGAAACAATCGCTGTCGCGTCGCCGCCTTCATAGAAGCTGCGTCCCAAGTCATTGCCCAGCCGTGATAGCGTTTCGGCATAGTCCAGATTGACCTGCAGGCGGCCAGCGTCAACGGGCAGTCCACCGGGCAGGAAATAGTCCGCCGCTTCTTTTTGCTTGGCGAGAAACTCCGCGCTGCGTTCCGTCAAGGCCGCCAATCTTGGCGAGACAACAAATCCGCGACGGGCCTGATCGATGGCGGGTTGCAGCAAATCGCCAAATTTGCGGCTGCCCCAACGGCGGTGCATCTCGACCATAAGGGCAGGCGTTCCCGGCACGCCAACCGAGCGTCCGCCAATCACGGCGTCGAAAAATTCTAGCGGCTCACCATTATCGTCCTGAAACAAGGTTGGCGTGGCTGCTGCGGGTGCGGTTTCGCGCCCGTCAAGCGTAGTCAGACGACCAGCTTTGGCATCGAAATAAACCAGAAAGGCACCGCCGCCGAGACCGGACGATTGCGGCTCCACCAGGCCAAGCATGGCTTGTGCCGCAACGGCAGCATCAACCGCATTGCCGCCACCCTTCAGCACATCCGCCGCCGCCTGTGCCGCCAGCGGATTGGCGACAGTCACCATCCATTTTTGCGCCTTGATCGCCGGTCGGAGATTGGGGGATGCGATCCGCGCGCCGGGCTTGGGAGCCACAACACCATCATCTGCCGGTGCCTGTTGTTGGGTCGTGCCGCTTTCCGGAGCGACCTCGTCGGTTGCCTGCTGCGCGTAGCCAGTAGCAAAAAGCAAAGCAAAAGAAGCTGCGATGAGACTGAGGCGGCGAAACATGGTGATGTCCTGATTTCTTCAGCGGGCCGTTGTAGCGGCCAGAGTATGCTGGCTTCGCGCGGCTGCCAATATCGTCTCCAACTCCGTGCTCGCCTTGGCGTTCGCCGCTGCACCCGCTAGGCTTGGCATCTCAAACCGTTTTCAAGTCGAGCATTGCATGAGCCGGACCCTGACCGTCGAAACCACGCCCTATGATGATCAGAAGCCGGGCACGTCCGGCCTGCGCAAAAAGGTAACTCGCTTTCAGGAGGCCAACTATCTGGAGAATTTCGTCCAGTCGATTTTCGACAGTCTGGAGGGTTTTCAAGGTCAAACACTCGTTGTGGGTGGCGATGGCCGGTACCACAACGCGCAAGCCATTCAGACGATCTTGAAGATGGCCGCGGCCAACGGCTTCGGGCGCGCGGTGGTGGGGCAGGGCGGTCTGCTCTCCACCCCCGCAGTCTCGCATCTCATCCGCAAGAATGAGGCTTTTGGTGGCATCATTCTTTCAGCAAGCCACAATCCCGGCGGACCGGATGGTGACTTTGGCATCAAATTCAATGCGGCCAATGGTGGGCCGGCGAAGGAGTCGCTGACCGCAAAAATGTTCGCCCGCAGCAAGGTGATCGACCGCTATCAAATCCTCGATGCCGACGATGTTGATCTCGACAGTATCGGTACGAGCCGCCTTGGCGGAATGAGCGTGGAGATTATCGACAGCGTTGCCGACTATGCCGATCTGATGGAAACGCTGTTTGATTTCGACGCCATCCGCACCATGCTGGCCGGTGCAGCGACCTTGTTGTTCGACGCGATGCATGCAGTGACGGGGCCTTATGCCAACGAGATTTTTGGCAAACGGCTGGGGGTCGATTCGGCCCACATCATCAATGCGAAACCCAAGACAGATTTTGGTGGCGGTCACCCGGACCCCAATCTGGTCCACGCCAAGACCATTTACGACGCCGCGATGAAAGCAGACGGGCCAGACCTCGCCGCTGCGTCTGATGGCGATGGTGACCGCAATCTCATCATAGGCCGCGGTTGCTTTGTCAGCCCGTCCGATTCGCTCGCGGTGATTGCAGCCAATGCTCATCTCGCACCGGCCCATTCCGGCGGGTTGAGTGGCGTTGCACGCTCCATGCCGACCAGCGCTGCAACGGATCGGGTGGCCGAGGCCAAGGGCCTCGCTTGCTATGAGACGCCAACCGGTTGGAAGTTTTTCGGTAATCTGCTCGATTCCGGCGATATCACAATCTGCGGTGAGGAGAGTGCCGGCACTGGCTCAAACCACGTGCGCGAGAAGGACGGGATTTGGGCCGTTTTGATGTGGCTCAACATTCTGGCGGCGCGCACAATGAGCGTTGCCGACATCATGGCCGATCATTGGGCCACCTATGGTCGCAATTACTATGCGCGGCACGATTTTGAAGAAGTCGATGCTGAAAGCGCAGCCAACCTTATGAGACGCCTGCGCGAGCGGCTGTCATCTTATCCCGGCACTGAAACGGATGCTGGTCGCATCCAGACCGCCGATGAGTTTTCCTATTTCGACCCGGTCGATGAAAGTCTGACGGAAGGTCAGGGCATTCGTCTGATCTTCGAGGGTGGGTCGCGGATCGTCTACCGCCTGTCTGGAACCGGAACTGTCGGCGCAACTCTGCGGGTGTATATTGAGCGCTATGAGCCGCCCGATGGAGAGTTGGACAAGCCGGTGCCCGAAGCGCTCGCCGAGTTGATTGCAGTCTCGCGAAGTGAGGCCGGTATTGAGCGTTTCACCGGTCGAACCGAACCTGACGTGATTACCTGACCGAAACGGTCACCCGAATTTGCGGTCCTCTCGATGGCGCCACCTCTTTTGCATCTGCGTGATATTGCGCTGACATTCGGCTCAACGCCGCTACTCACACGCGCCGATCTGGCCGTATATGCACGTGATCGGTTGTGCCTGGTCGGGCGCAACGGGTCCGGCAAATCCACGCTGATGAAAATCGCGGCGGGGCTGGTCGAACCGGATGCGGGCGCTGTTTTCGTGCAGCCGGGAACAACCGTGCGTTATTTGCCGCAGGAGCCGGATCTCTCAACTTTCACGACCATTGGCGCCTATGTCGATGCCGGATTGGAGGAAGCCGATGATCCGCATCGTGGACGCTTGTATCTTGAGACCCTCGGGCTTGATCCCGAAAGTGGCACCGCCAACCTTTCCGGCGGCGAAGCGCGCCGAGCAGCACTCGCTCGCGTACTGGCTCCCGAACCAGACATCATCCTGCTGGATGAGCCGACCAACCATCTCGACCTGCCCGCGATTGAATGGCTCGAAGGGGAATTGTCCGCGCTGCGATCAGCCATCGTGACGATCAGCCACGATCGGCGGTTCCTCGACACGCTGACGCGTTCCACGGTCTGGATAGGTCGAGGCCGTTCACGGCTCTTGGAGAAGGGCTTTTCGCATTTTGAAGAATGGCGCGATGAGCTTCTGGAGAAGGAAGAACTCGACGCGCACAAGCTCGACCGCAAGATCGTGCGCGAGGAACACTGGGTCACCCATGGCGTGTCCGGCCGTCGCAAACGCAACATGAAACGGCTGGGCGATCTTGCCAAACTGCGAAAGCAGCAAGCCGAGCGCATGCGCCCGACGGGTGATGTCACCATGACCGTTGCCGAGGGACAAAATCCCGGCAAGCTGGTGATCCGCGCAGAAAAGATCAGCAAATCCTTTGGCGATCGTGATTTGGTTCGGGACTTTTCGATACGGGTGGCGAGAGGCGAACGCGTCGGTCTGGTCGGCACCAATGGCGTTGGCAAAACAACACTTGTGCGGCTGCTCACCGGGTCTTTGCAGCCGGATACCGGCACGGTCAAGCTCGGCGCCAACATAGATATGCTGACGATTGACCAGAAACGCGCTGCGCTGGACCCAAATTCTACGGTTCGTGACGCTTTGACCGGCGGTGGCAGTGATCTGGTTCGCATCGGTGAGACCACCAAACACGTCATAGCCTATATGAAGGACTTCCTCTTTTTGCCCGAGCAAGCCGGTACGGTGGTTTCAAAACTGTCTGGCGGGGAGCGGGGACGCTTGATGCTCGCCATGCATCTGCGTCACCCGTCCAATCTGCTGGTTCTGGACGAGCCCACAAACGATCTCGATCTGGAAACACTCGATCTCTTGCAGGAAATGGTCGCGGACTATCCGGGCACTGTGATTGTCGTCAGCCATGATCGTGATTTCCTGGATCGCATCTGCACATCCGTCATTGCACCTGACCCCGATCAGCCGGGCCGTTGGATCGACTATGCAGGCGGCTACTCCGACATGATGGCTCAACGGCGAGGCAATGCAGCTTCCAAAACAGCTGCGGCGCGACAGCACACTGAGTTGCAGCCGGTCCGGTCTGAGCCTCAGAAGGCAAAAGCGAAAACATCCGCCAAACTGTCTTTCAAAGACAAACATGCTTTGGACACCTTGCCCGCGACGATTGCCAAGCTGGAAGGCGATGTCGCCAAGGTGAATGCGGCGCTGGCGCAGCCCGCCCTTTTTGAGAAAGACCCCAAACGCGCGGACCAACTCGTCAAATTGCTCGAAAAAACACAAAGCGAGTTGCAGGACGCCGAAAATCGCTGGCTGGAACTGGAAATGCTGCGTGAAGAGCTTGAGGCTTAACTCACAATATGTATGTTTCACACAGTACATATTTGTGAGGATAATTGTATGTCCAAATATGATCCGCTTGGTCGCTACCTTGCCGCACAAACTGGCAGTCGCATAGTGATGTCGTTTGTGGAGATTGAGAAACTATTGAACTTCAAGCTGCCGAAATCTTCGCGAAACCGCGCTTGGTGGAGCAACAATAAGCAGAACAGTGTCATGACGAAAGTCTGGATTGCGGCTGGTTTCAAAACGGAAGAGGTCGATATGGCCGCAGAACGCCTGGTCTTCCGGCGGGTCAGCGAGCCGTCTGACGCAGATGGCGGTGCGACGGGGTTCCCGCCTGTTCCCGATCAGGGTGGTGAGAAACGCCGCCATCCTATTTTCGGGTGCATGAAAGGTATGATCACAATTCCCGATGATCTCGACCTGACTGCGCCGGCAGACCCCGATTGGGGCAGGGTTTATGACTGATGCCCTGCTGCTCGACACGTGTTGCGTTTTGTGGCTTGCCGATGACGCGGAAATCACAGCGGAAGCTGAGAAAGAAATTCAGGAAGCGTTCGACCAAGGAAGCCCTGTTTACATTTCCCCAATCACCGCTTGGGAAGTAGGATTGATGAGTGCCAAAGGGCGACTGAAGTTGCCAACGGAACCGCAACGATGGCTTGAGCAGTTCATGCGGGTTGGTGTGCAATATTGTGACATGTCCGCCCGCATTCTGATCCAATCGACCACTCTGCCCAACTGTGCTGGTCAGGACCCCGCCGACCGCATCATCATCGCCACGGCACGTGAATACGGCTATCGTATCGTCACACGAGACCGCAATATCGTGCGCTACGCCAAAGAAGGCTATGTGAGGGCCGTGGTCTGCTAGAGGGATCGTAAATCAGTGAACGAAACATTCGAACAGATGCTGACGGGTGGGCACCCGAACTCTTTGGGGCGTACCCTGGAAGTGGTTGACACCGTGCTCGCAGATCGGGCGAAACAGGCTGAGCTTTACCAATGCTATTTCTCTGACGATGAGATCGTTCGCCTGCGCGTATCCAATGCGATGAAGCGGGTCACCATCGAACATCCAGACTGGACGATGGATTTCATGGATGGGCTGCAAAGCGATGTTGCAGCGATCGATCAGGCCTCAACGCAATGGACGCTGGCGTTGCTGTTCAACTTGACCAAGGACCTGTTGAGCGATGCCCAGACGGACCGTGGTAAGGAGATCATGAAGCGCAATCTTGCTCAGCATAACGACTGGATCGTGCTCAACAATTCCATGCAGGTGCTGTTTGAATGGAGCGGGGATGATCCCGACCTGGCGGTTTGGCTGAAACCGCATCTGGAGCGGCTCACCGGAGAGACGCGCAAAAGCGTTGCAGGACGGGCGACGAAGCTACTCGCCAAGCTCGGCTGAGCGCACCATATGGGCTTCGAGCTTCTTGCCGTCTTCGCTTAAGAGAAACGGCACATGGCTGACCAGCGGCCCGTCATCAGCGTTGATGCACAGCGCACCAAAACAAAGCTGCCGCGCAAAGGCGATGTTGCGCTCACGCGCCTCTCCCCGAAATGCCGGATTGGGATGCTGCGGTCGCTCCTTTCAGCCGCCCGTCATGCTCATATGGCGGCCGACAGCGGCCTTTCCGCCACGGCGATCGATGACGAAATCATGGCCTTTGGGCTTGCGTCCGATCGCCTCGTCAATGGCCTGCGACAGCAGCTCATTGCTTTCAGATGCCCGCAATGGCGCCCGCAGATCGGCGGCGTCCTCCTGGCCAAGGCACATGAACAAAGTGCCCGTGCAGGTGACGCGGACACGGTTGCAGCTTTCGCAAAAATTGTGGGTCAGCGGCGTGATGAAGCCGAGTCGCCCGCCGGTCTCGGCCACTTCGACATAGCGCGCTGGCCCCCCTGTCTTGTAGGGAATTTCCGTGAGCGTGAAGTCCTCCTCCAGGCGGCGACGGACGAGTGACAGCGGCAGATACTGATCGGTGCGGTCCTCGTCTATCTCGCCAAGCGGCATGGTTTCGATCAGCGTGAGATCAAAGCCCTCGCCATGCGCCCAGCGCATCATGTCGGGGATTTCGAACTCATTGACGTCCTTAAGAGCCACGGCATTGATCTTGACGGCAAGCCCGGCCTTACGGGCAGCGTCCAGACCTTCCATCACCTTGCCCAATTGGCCCCAGCGGGTGATTTTTTTGAACTTCTCGCGGTCAAGCGTGTCGATGGATACATTGATGCGTCGCACACCGCAATCGGCAAGTTCGCCTGCATATTTTGCAAGCTGCGATCCGTTTGTGGTCAGCGTCAGCTCATCGAGGGCACCGGAATTCAGATGCCGTGACAGATTGCGGATCAACGACATGATGTTCTTGCGCACCAGCGGTTCGCCGCCCGTTAGCCGCAATTTGCGCACGCCCTTGTCGATGAAGGCCGTGCACAGCCGGTCCAGTTCCTCCAGCGTCAGCAGATCGCGCTTGGGCAGAAACGTCATGTCCTCCGCCATGCAATATACGCAGCGAAAGTCGCAGCGATCCGTCACCGAAACGCGCAGATAATCGACCGTTCGGCCAAAGGGGTCGATCATGGGAGATGTCTGGCTCATACGCTTACTTTGCAAGTCGGTCCGTCAGTTTGGACTATAGTTCTAGCAGTCCGTCACCGATTGGTGAAGGCAAGTGAGTGGCGCAGTGTGAACGCGATACGTATGGTCTTTCAAGATCATACAGAGGAGGATTCCCCCAAATGCTTTCGCGCCTTGCCATTGTCTGCGCCTTTCTGCTCAGCCTGTTCACCATTCCCGTTTTCGCGGCCGACAAGTCCGGCTCGTTCCGGTCGGTGGGCAATTATTCCGTGCGCGGCACGGTGAAGGTCTCCTCCTCTGGCAAGATCACCCTGTCGGGTTTCCGCACCAGCTCGGGGCCTGATCTGTTCGTCTATGTGGGCAATGGCCGCCCGACGCGCCGCGTAGCAAAACTGCGCCGGTTCAGCGGCACACAGACATACTCGATCCCCGCTAGCGTCGCGAAATCGATCACCTCTGTTCATATATACTGCAAGCGCTTCTCATCAACTTTCGGTACGGCCCGCATTCGCTGATCACCGCCGCACATCCTTTGCAAAAGCCATCGCTACCTTTTTCGGCGGCGGTGGCTTTTTTGCGAGCGGCTGTGAAAGTCGTTCGGTTTCTTTGAGATCCAGGCGATGAACTTTTGCAGCCGGGGATGCGCGCGCAGCGCCTCAGGTGTCGCGTAATCACGCGCCAATTCGGCTTCGGTCAGCGTGGCATGAATTTCATTGTGGCAAATCTGGTGCAGCAACACGACCGGCCCGCCCTTGCCGCCTTTCAGCTTCGGCACAAGATGATGCCCGGACTGTTTTGCATGCGCCGGAACAGGCCGCCCACACAAAGCGCAGATCGGGTCCGGCTCCGGCGGCGAGACAAAGGGCGGCGGCGTGCGGGGCATCAGGCGTCGATAGCAGAGTGGTCGGGGTTTTGCAGCCTACGCGAGTTGTGCCGTTGCAACATGCGGAACAGTCAGGCTGCAGTGTAGCGCTCGATGTCGAAGTCTTCTTCCCGCATTCGAACCTGTGCAAGGTCGTAGGTTGATTGCAAACGCAACCAAAAGTCAGCGTTTCCGCCAAAGGCTTTCTCAAGCCGCATCGCCATTTCCGCGCTTATTCCAGACTTTTCGTTGACGAGATTGTTCAAAGTCTGGCGCGTGACCTTTAGCAGTTTCGCCGCTTCCGTAACGGAAAGACCATGAGGCATAAGCAGCTCTTCGCGGACCATTTCACCGGGGTGAGGCGGGTTTCTCATGGGCATGGTTTGGTTCCCTCAGTGGTAATCAACCAGATTGAGGCCATTTGCGTTCGACCTCTGTTCTGTTGGGGATTCCATTTGCATAACAAATGCCGTAGTCCGCGTTCATCCTAAGAGTGATTTTAGTTGGATAATTGGATGTTTGCGACCATTGGCTACGAGAAATGCTCTCTTGATGATTTCGTTGCGACGTTGGTAGATCGCAAAATTGAGGTGCTCGTGGATATCCGGGACAGGGCGCAGTCTCGTCGACGTGGTTTCTCGAAAACAGCACTAGCCGAAGCAGTTGGTGATGCCGGTATAGACTACATTCACATCAAAGCGCTTGGAGATCCAAAAGAAGGCAGGGAAGCAGCGCGTGCAGGCTTAATGGACAAGTTCAGGAAGATATTCATCGCAGTGCTTTCTGAGGAAACTGCGCAGAATGCACTTTCAGAAGTCGAAAGCTTGGCAAAGGAAAAGAAAATTTGCCTCATGTGCTATGAACGCGACCATCATGTCTGCCATCGCAAAATTGTTTCCGATCACTTAGAGAGAGCTTTGGGATGTAAAGCGATTCATCTTGGGGTGCCGACAAATGCGGCAGAAGAGTTTGCAAAAGGACGAGTGTTTCATACTCGTGAAAGCGCAGCCGCATAGATCAAGTAAATACCACGAAACTGTCTGTTGCGCCGGAATAGGACGGGATGGAAAGTGGAGGCGCCAGTATCCAGTTCCATTTCGCATACTGAACGACACCCAGAAATTTAAACGTTGGGACTGGATTGAGTACCAGTGTACCAAGCCGGCAGAAGACCTGAGAGCCGAAAGCCAGAAGGTCGTTCCCGAAAGCTTGAAATTGGCTGGCGAGTTGAGGAAAACCGAGCGCGCCTCGTTTCTGAATCCGTTGGTTCGAGAAACGTTTTCGGACGCCAATGCGCGTGGTGAGAGTCTAACTATACTGCGCCCTCTGACTTTGGAGCTCAGATGGTCTGAAAAATCCCAATCTGAACTGACTTCCGAACGTCAAAAACACGCGGAACTCGCAAAGCAGATGTCTTTCTTCGACTCTACAGCGAAACCACTGGAGCCAAGTCCAGTGCGGTTCACAATTCGATGGCGGGATCAGGAGGGCAGAATCGGCAATCACCATTGCGACGATTGGGAAACATCCAGCGCGTATTTGCGTTTCTTGCGCAAATACGGTTCCAAACGCGCGATGGAGATTTTGAGAGAGAAATACGAGGATCAGTATTTTCGTTCAGGCTTGGTTCTGGCGTTTAGTACTCATAGTCGCCGTAACGTGACTTATGGCACAAATAACCAGTGGCTTTTGGTTGGTCTCATCCGATTGGATCAGGATGCCCAAGGTGATCTGCTACTCTGATTGAACCACTACCGATTCCGCCCCCTCAATTGCTCCTTCAACAGCCCGATCAACGACTCCGCTGCTTTCGGGATATTCGTTCCCGGGCCAAAGATCGCTTTGACGCCGGCATCCTTCAGAAAGTCATAATCCTGGCTCGGGATCACACCGCCGCAGATCACGATCTTGTCGGCTGCGTCGCGGTTGGCAAGTTCGGCCAGCAGCATGGGCGCCAGCGTCTTGTGTCCGGCCGCATGGCTGGAGACGCCGACAATGTCGACATCATGCTCGACCGCCAGATCAGCGGCTTCGGCGGGTGTTTCAAACAACGGCCCGACGGTCACGTCGAAGCCAAGATCGGTGAAGGCAGAGGCGATGACTTTGGCGCCGCGATCATGCCCGTCCTGCCCCATTTTGACGACCAGAATGCGTGGCTTGCGGCCAAGGCGCTCGGCGAAGGCGGCGAGACTTTCGCGCGAGCGGACAAAGTTTGAATCCTCCGCCCATCCGTCTTCATAAACGCCTTCGATGGTCACGACATCGGCGACGTGACGGCCCCAGGCCTGCTCCATTGCCCATGAGATTTCGCCCACCGTGGCGCGGGTGCGGGCGGCCTCGACGGCGGCTTCCAGAATGTTGCCCTCGCCGGACCGTGCGACGTCTTCCAAATTGGCGAGCGATCGAGCATGTGCATCCGGATCGCGGGTCTTGCGAATGCGATTGAGGCGCGCCACCTGCGCATCGCGTACGGCGGCATTGTCGATATCGCGCACTTCAATCGGGTCCTGCGCGTTGCGATTGTATTTGTTCACGCCGACGATGACTTCGTCACCCCGGTCGATGCGCGCCTGCTTCTGCGCGGCGGCCTCTTCGATGCGAGCCTTGGGCATGCCCTTGTTGATGGCATCCGTCATGCCGCCCAGCTCTTCGATCTCCTCCATCAACGCCCAGGCTTCATCGATCAGAGCACCGGTGAGGCTCTCGACATAATAGGACCCGGCCAGCGGGTCGACGACATTGGTCACACCCGTTTCATGCTGGAGAATGAGCTGCGTGTTGCGCGCAATGCGGGCGGAAAAATCCGTTGGCAGCGCGATCGCCTCGTCGAAGGAGTTTGTATGCAGGCTTTGCGTGCCGCCAAGCGCGGCGCTCATGGCTTCGTAAGCTGTGCGCACGATATTGTTGTAAGGATCCTGTTCTTGCAGCGATACGCCTGATGTCTGGCAATGGGTGCGCAGCATCTGGCTGCGCTCTGACGCACCTAAGTCTTTCATGATGCGTGACCACAAACAGCGCGCTGCGCGAAGCTTCGCGGCTTCCATGAAGAAATTCATGCCCATATTGAAGAAGAAGGACAGCCGCCCGGCAAACGCATCGACATCCATGCCCTTGGCGAGCGCGGCCCGCACATATTCGCGCCCATCGGCCAGTGTGAAGGCGAGTTCTTGCACGATTGTCGAACCGGCTTCCTGGATGTGATAGCCGGAGATGGAGATCGAATTGTAACGCGGCATTTCCCGCGCCGTGTAGTCGATAATGTCCGCCACGATCCGCATGGAGGGTTCCGGCGGATAGATATAGGTGTTGCGAACCATGAACTCCTTCAGAATATCGTTTTGAATGGTTCCGGAAAGCTTGGCGCGTTCAACGCCCTGCTCTTCACCCGCCACGATGAAGGCCGCGAGAACGGGGATCACCGCGCCATTCATTGTCATGGAGACGGACATTTCGTCCAAGGGAATGCCGTCAAACAGGATTTTCATGTCTTCGACGGAATCGATGGCGACCCCCGCCTTGCCGACATCGCCAACAACGCGTGGATGGTCTGAATCATAGCCGCGATGGGTTGCAAGATCGAAGGCTACGGAAAGGCCCTTTTGTCCTCCGGCCAGTGCCTGACGGTAAAACCGATTGGATTCTTCCGCCGTCGAAAAACCGGCATATTGGCGGATCGTCCATGGTCGACCGGCATACATGGTCGCCTTCGGCCCGCGCGTGAACGGGGCATGACCGGGAAGGGACCCCAAATGCTCCAACTCATCAAGATCGTCAGCAGTGTAGACGGGCTTGATGGGGATGCCTTCCGGCGTGTGCCAAACGAGAGAGGCCGGATCACCGCCCTTCATTTCCTTGGAGGCGAGGTCGAGCCAGTCTCTTGGCAATGTGTCGGCGGGCTGGCGGTCTGATCTCATGGGTGCACTTCACGGGCGCTGCGTTGCATTGGATCAAATCTAACCGGTGCTGCCCGCTTCGCCAAACTCATGCCGCAAATTTGGGCATGACAGGGAAACGCGGTTAACCAAACGTTAAGCATAGCGCTCGGGCAGTGCAGAAAGCTGCTACTTTGCTTCGAGCCGAGGTGGTTTCGATTGATGCGATTTTTGATGCTCAGACTTGCAATTGCAGCAGCGCTTGCAGCATCGGTTTCGATGTTAGGATTGGCTTCTGCCCCTGCCGAAGCCGCAGGAGAACGTTTTCCAACGGTGCGGCTGTGTCCGGTGACGTGTTTTTCGGTTTCTTATCACCCTTACACTTTGACCTCGAAGCTTGAGGTGTTCGAAACGCGCTCCGGCTGGGCACGTATTTCGCCCTATCTGGACCGTCCAGCGCTGGTGCTTCGCTATGGAGAAAAGGTGCCGGAAACGCCAGCACACTGGATCAGGCTGTCAACACTCAAGATCACCGGCGATGTTGAAGGAATTGCCGGCGACGGTGCCCCTTCAGCTGCCGCGTCAAGCAAGCCACGTGAACGGGCACGCAACCAACGCCAGAAGCGTCTGGTGACTTTGCCTGTTCATCGCCCTGATAGCGCCACCGCCGCGTTGCCCATTGAGACTGTGCGCACTGAGACGGCGGCGCTGAACGAGACGACCCAACAAGACAGCGACAGCACCATCGAGCAAGCCAGCCAGACTGCAGTTGAGCCAAAGCCAACCACTGCCGCAGTCCAGACCTTGCCCAACGACAGTTTCACGTTGACCGCGGCGCCCTTGCAACCCAGCACCTTGGTTACGCCTGCGCAGACCCCGTCCCGCCCCGCCGTGGTGGAGAAACTGCGACCCACTCAGGTGGCACTCAATCCGGTTGAGCCGGAAGGCTCGACCGGGCTCACCGACGACAAGATGGCGGCCTGGATCGCCGCCAATCGTGGCTCTGTTCTTGCGAAGGTGAAGAATGATGTCGAACCGGAATTGAAGCTCTCACCGTCTGCCAGTGTTGAACAGCGCATCGAGGCGCTCAAGCAACCGGCGTCGGCGAGTGTTCCGACCATCATGACGCTGGAATTGCTGGATGAAAGACTTGCGGTTCTGCCGGGCATGAATTCCGACCTTTCGGAGAAATCCGTCATAACGCTGCGCCATCATGCTTTGCAGCTCTTGAAGGACGGGAAGTGCAGTGGGATTGCTGGCGGCAAGGTCGATGAAGCAGCGGGCACAATTCAGGTTGTGTGCAGCGACGACCTCACCACACCACGCGAATTTCAACTAGAGCAAATCTCGCCCAGATTGAATCGTTTGAGCGCGGGGAATTTGTGACCTGACAAGGCGCGTGCGACGCCGCGGTGCGGGCACCACAAGTTCGTGCGCAACGCAGTCAGGGCGCAAAGACACAAGCTCAAACGATTGCAGATTACTTTTCACTTTCATTGCCTTGCATACGATTTGCTTGGGTGTCTTTTCCGCTCTGGCGGCGTCGAAATCCTCGCGCGATGCCCAGCATCGCTCTGCGGTGTTCTCCTTGCCAGATCGAAAAATCCATCCCATCAAACTGCTCCAATCTGGACGAGACTTGCTCTAGCCTCGAACTGATCGACCGTCGGCTTATCTCGTTCAGTTCGCCGCAAAGAAATCCTTGGCCTTGCGGAAAATGTCTTGCGCGGTTTCGGGTTTTTCGCGCGCAATGCAGTGGCGTGATTCCTCGTAATGAGCGATTTCGCAGCTGCTCAAACGCTCACACAATTGCGTGGCTGCCTCGGTGCTCACCCAGCGATCGTCTCCAGCCGTCACCATGAAAACTGGCTTCTTGACGCGATCAACGAAACTCTGCGATGCGATCAGATCGGTGGATGCCATGGTCCGCGTCACCCAGTCATTGGTGGTGCCGGTCACGCGATAGGCTTCGTTGCGAATGAAAAGCGCGTCGCGAATTTGCGCGGTTTTTGCATTGTTCATGCAGGGGGAGGGGGTGCCGAGCTTCTCTTGCCCTGGCACGAAAGGGCCCTGACCGGGCGCGAACGCATTGCCAAGCCCTGTGTAACTGTAAAAGCCGGCTAGAACGCGCGCGACACCGTAAGGAAAGTCTCCCGTTTCGATTTTCACCATTGGCACCAGGAGAAAATAGGAAGCGACATCTGGCCGATCCTGCCCCGCCATACGCAAAGCGATGTGGCCGCCCATGGAATTGGCATAGATGTGGACAGGGCCGGCCCCGTCCACTTTCAACTGGTTGATGAAGTCTGCAAGTTCCCCGGTCAGCATGTCATAGCTTGAGACATAGCCCTTCTCGGGATTGTCCAGTTCACGATGGGAGAGGCCTTGCCCGCGATATTCCAGCGCTGCCACGTCATAACCATCGTTCAAGAACGTCTGGAAGGTCTCGGAATAGAGTTCGAGCATTGCCGTATAGCCTGGCACCAGCACGACCGTTCCCTTGCGCGGCGACGTGCTGGTCTTCGCTTGACCGGTGCGCAACACGACACCGGGTTGTGGTTCAAACGTGCCCCATTTCCAACCGGTAGGCATGGATGCGAGACCCGAAGCAATATAGGCCTCCGCTTCCTGTTTCTCCGTTTCGGTCACCGGCGCATAGGCATGCGGTTCGGTATCTCGCATGAGCAAATATGATGACACCCAAAACGCGCCGATCAGCAGGACGACGGTGGCGAGGAGCAATTTGATTATGCGCATGGCAGTGCTTTGACCCATTGATGGCTTACGCCCATGTCCTGCTAAAGCAAGTCTCGTTCTTATTGAAGCGATTTGATGAAAGAGCAGAAGCGGCAACCGCGATGTGCTCATGCGATTGGTGGCCTGTCGGTTGTGCCACACAGCGTCTGTATCAATTCACATTCCCATTGATACAGATCAAGGATTTCGGCTCGGCCCTCAAACAGACTCGACATCATTCGAACGTTGAGGAGGATCAGTCATGTATGATCACATACTCATTCCCACTTTCATGGATGATGAGGAGCGGCTGAAAACGGCTGTCGAGTCGGCTCGCATGCTTCTGTCAGACGGCGGCAAGATTACGCTTCTCAATGTCGTCGAAGAAGTGCCGATGTATGTGGAGAGCTACGTGCCCGCCGAGGCCCTCGCGGCCAGCGTGAGCGAAGTACGTCGGGTTCTGGAGGAAGTTGCGGCAACCATGGGGGATGATTTGAACGCCTATGCGGTCAAGGGCCATGCCGGCCGAACAATTTTGACGCAGGCGGAGAAACTCGCTGCAGACCTCATTATCATCTCGTCTCACAGACCGGATTTGGCCGATTACTTTCTTGGGTCTACCGCGAGCAGAGTTGTCCGGCATGCCAAATGCCCGGTTCTCGTATTGCGGTAACCATCGCAATAACAACGGCTTACCCGATAGAAGCTGATCACCGCAGCAGCGCTTGAACCCTAAACGGAATCTGTTGGCGCAGGTCCGTCATGCTCTCGCCGATTCGAGCGCGATAGGCCTGCGCCTGAACATTGTCGACGAGTTGCTGCGCCATGAACTCGGGTGACTTTTCTGCGCTGATAGTGCCGGTCTGCTGTTCTTCGCCAAGGCGTTTGGCCAGAGCCGCCTGGGTGTGAAACAGAGCTTTTGAAAGCAGCGAACGGATGTCCGGGTTCGTGTCGGCTTGAGCGATGGCGCAACTGCCCATCAAACACCCCGTTGCAAAGTCACCTCCCCGATTATTGCCCTCCAGTGACGTTTCCAGAAAGGCCTCGCAGGCAGCTCGAATATCTTGCTCGCTGTCAAAGGCGGTCATTGCTTTGGAGGCGATGGTTTTCTGATAGCGCAACACGGCCGTTTTGAAGAGCTTTTCCTTGCTGTCGAAGCTTGCATACAGGCTCGGTTTGGCAATGCCCATCGCGCCGGTCAGATCATCGAGCGACGTGCCATCGTAGCCCTGGCGCCAAAAGATCTCGATCGCTGCATCCAGCGCTGTATCCTCGTCAAAGGCTCGGGGCCGTCCGCGCTTTTTTTGTACCATATCGAATAAAAATATTGACACCGGCGTTCAGTGCTATTTATATACGATATGGTACATAAATCAACAGGTGTCGGAAATGTCAGACAAATTCACCATTCTTCATGTCAATTCGAGCGGTCGGGCGGAGGGGTCGTATTCGCGCAAGCTTGGAAGCAACCTGGTTGAACAGCTTTCGCGCGGCCATCAGCATGTTGAGGTCATCGAACGAGACGTCGCACAAGGTGTCGAATTCGTTGATCAGAATTGGATCGAGGCGAATTTTACACCGGCCGGCTCGCGAAGAGCCGATCAGCAAGAGCGGCTTTTCGGTTCGGACGCTTTGGTGAGAGAACTTCAAGCCGCGGATGTGATTGTCATCGGCGTGCCGATCTACAACTTTTCGGTTCCTGCAACGCTGAAGGCCTGGATCGACCAGGTCGCACGCGCCAATGTCACCTTCCGCTATACGCCCGATGGTCCGGTTGGTTTGCTTGAAAACAAAAAGGCCTATGTGGTGATGACATCAGGCGGCACGGAAGTGGGAGGCCCAATCGATTTCGCCAGCGGTTACGTCAAACACGTGCTGGGCTTTCTGGGCATCACCGACGTGACGCTGGTCAATGCAGACCGATTAATGGCAGACGAGCAGGCAGCGCTGGACGCAGCGCATGAGCAGATCGCAAAGGCCGCCTGATCACTCAAACTCCATGATCACGTCGTCAACGGCGAGGCTATCGCCCTTGGCGGCATTGATCTTTGTGACCCGCGTTTTGCGTTCTGCGCGCAAGATATTTTCCATCTTCATCGCTTCAACCGTGGCGAGGGCCTGCCCTTCCTGAACTTCGTCACCTTCAACAACATTGATAGTGACGATGAGCCCGGGCATCGGGCAGAGAAGCTGCTTCGATGTGTCCGCTGCTTCCTTTCTCAGCATCAGCGCATCCAGTTCCGCAATGCGCGGTGACATGATGCTGGCGTCCAGGGTCGCGCCGCGATGGCGCAGACGGTAGCCGGAGGCGGTCGGTTCCACTTTCACCCGCATGGCGTTGCCGTCAACAGTGGCCGTCAGCAGAGCCATGCCGGGCCGCCACTGCGTCAAGACTTTCAACTTGGCGCCGTCAGAGAACTTGATCTTCGCACCTTCGTTTCGGGCTTTCAGCTTCATGTCGAAGCGATCTTCGCCAAGCTTCACGATCCAGGCCTTGCCGACACGGCGCTTGTGATTGGTCATGGCCCCGGAAATGCGCGTGCGTCGCAACTGCGCGATCATGTTCATGACGGCGGCGACGGCTGCCAGTTTGCGCAACGTGTCCGCGTCTGGCTCAACGCCCGCAAATCCTTCGGGATATTCTTCCTCAATGAAAGCCGTGGTGATATTGCCGCTGATGAACCGGTCATGGTCCATAACCGCAGACAGAAACTGTAAATTGTGGCCGATGCCTTCAAGCTCAAATCCGTCCAGCGCCTGCCGCATCGTTTCAATGGCCGCCGCGCGATCCTCACCCCAACTGCACAATTTGGCGATCATCGGGTCGTAATACATTGAAATCTCACCACCCTCCGATACCCCTGTATCGTTGCGGATGATCGTGCCGTCGTCCCGTTCACCCTCTTGCGGCGGGCGGTAACGTGTCAAACGACCGATGGAGGGCAGGAAATTGCGATAGGGGTCTTCCGCATAAAGGCGGCTTTCCATAGCCCAGCCATTCAGCTTCACATCGTCCTGTGTGATGGAGAGCTTTTCACCCGCTGCCACGCGGATCATCTGTTCAACAAGATCGATGCCGGTGATCAATTCGGTCACCGGATGCTCCACCTGCAGGCGCGTGTTCATCTCCAAAAAGTAGAAATTTCTCTCACCATCCACGATGAACTCGACAGTGCCCGCGCTTGTGTAGTCGACGGCCTTTGCAAGCGCGACAGCCTGTTCGCCCATGGCCTTGCGGGTGTCTTCATCCAGGAAAGGAGAGGGGGCTTCCTCTATCACCTTCTGGTTACGGCGCTGGATGGAGCATTCTCGTTCGCCCAGATAGATGCAGTTGCCATGCGCGTCCCCAAGCACCTGAATCTCGATATGCCGCGGCTGCGTCACGAATTTCTCGATGAAGATGCGGTCATCCCCGAAGGAGTTCGCCGCCTCATTCTTGGATGACTGAAAGCCGTCGCGCGCTTCCTCGTCATTCCAGGCGATGCGCATGCCCTTACCGCCGCCGCCAGCGCTGGCTTTGATCATGACAGGATAGCCAATGTCGGAGGCGATTTTCACGGCCCCCTCGGCATTCTCGATCAACCCCATATGGCCCGGCACGGTGGAAACCCCGGCTTCAGCAGCAAGCTTCTTGGAAGTGATCTTGTCGCCCATCGCTTCGATGGCACCGACTGGCGGACCGATAAAGGCAACGCCTTCTTTCTTCAGCGCTTCGGCAAATTTCGGGTTCTCCGACAAAAAACCGTAGCCTGGATGAACAGCCTGCGCTCCGGTCGTGCGGATGGCCTCCATCACCTTGTCGATCACGATGTAGGATTGGCTGGCCGGTGGAGGGCCGATATGCACCGCTTCGTCAGCCATTTTCACATGAACCGCATTGCGGTCTGCATCAGAAAAGATCGCCACGGTTTTGATGCCCATTTTGCGGGCAGTCTTGATAACGCGACAGGCGATTTCCCCGCGATTGGCGATCAGAATTTTGTCAAACATGCGCTTCCTCCGAACGGCAGTTTTCTATGCCGTTGTGAAGCGGGCATGGCAAGCGCGGGCGGTGCAATGTCAGCGCAGTTTTACAGCCGTGCCGTTGACGGACACCATCAGCATCGAACCATTTGAGCCAATGGCCTCATAGTCGATATCAACACCGATGACCGCATCCGCTCCGGCTGCTTTCGCCTCTGCGATCATGTCGTCCAGCGCCAGGTTTCGTCCGTCGCGCAAGACCTTTTGGTAGCCGCCAGCGCGACCGCCGACAAAGTCTCGAATCCCGGCAAAAAGATCGCGAAACACATTGGCGCCCAGCACGGCTTCTCCGGCTACGATGCCAAGACTGTGAGCGATGTCGCGGTTGGGAACTGAATTGGTTGTGCTGACAATCATGATGGAGCTCCGGCTGGTTTGCTTTCCAAACCAAACGCGACAGCCACCTCAGTCGATCCACTGGCTTTCGTCAAAAGCATCCGGAAAGCTCTTCTCGGCAACCGGTCGGTTGATGCGCAGCAGCGCATCATAACTCGCCGGGTCAAAAGGATCTTCGGCGGCTACGACTTCGCGATCCAAGAGCCAGGACAGGCGTCCGGCATCGAGATTGCCCCTCATGAAAGGTTCATCACCAAAATGCTGGACAAGGCAGGCCAGGAAATTGACGTCTGCCGTGGTGTCGGCCGGGCTGCGGTCCTTGTATCGTGCCCGCGCTTTTAAGGGAGTCGCCCCCCTGGGGTTTTCGCGCCGAATGGTGAACTGATAATCCGTCCCCGGCAGCCGTGATGGAAAGCCTCGATGCTTGTGCATCGGTTCAGGCTACATCGCGTCAATCAGATCGAGCATTTCGGCAGGCAAGGCGGTTTCCGGCAGTTGGAACGTGCGGGTATCACCGTTATCCTGCGTCACGCGAATCCTGTAACTAAATTGGTCTGCCGCACCGGGATGAGCGCCTTCGATCTTGCGCAGCCGCTTCGGGTCAAACGCTTCGCACAAAGCATCGCGCATTGCAGCGTTCGCGCTTTGTGTCACCACGCGCTTGTTAATTCCCGCAGCGGCAATGCCACCAATCCCACCGCTTGACGTAACTTCAATGATCACGGCGACACATCCTGCGGCCAGCGTTGCAGCACTCGACATGGCTCAGATTAGCGCTAAACCCCTATGCCAACAAGTCGCCAGGCCCGGCGCAACATCACCATCTCAATACTGCCCAGTCCGTGCAGATCAATCGCAGCGTCCAGAGTCTGCGCAGCCCAATCAGTGAACGTCGCCATCGGATTGTTCAGCTTTTGCAGGGCTTTGTACCAGATCTGCCCCGGCACTTCCCAGGCGTTCCCACCGATATATTGCGCGTACAGATAGAAGGCGTGGTTCGGAATTCCCGAATTGATGTGGACGCCGCCATTGTCTCCCGTCGTGTTGACGAAAAGGTCCATATGATAGGGCTGAGGGTCCTTGCCCAGCACGGCATCGGAATAGGCTGTCCCCGGTGCCTTCATGCTGCGTAAAGCGACACCATTGATGTCAGGGCCCAATATGCCTTCGCCAATCAGCCAACTGGCCTGGCTTGCCGTTTGTCCGTGCTTGCGCTGAAGGGAGAGCGCACCAAAAACATCTGCAAAACTCTCATTCAGAGCTCCGGACTGGCCTTGATAAACAAGCCCGCCGGAAAACTGCACCACGCCATGTGACATTTCGTGGGCCACGACAGAAGGCTCGGTGAAAGTTTTGAATAAGACGCCATCGCCGTCGCCATAGGCCATCTGTGTGCCATCCCAGAACGCATTGTTGTATTTGCGCCGATGATGAACTGTCGCGACCAGCTTCATGCCGTCGCCGTCAAGTGAGTCGCGCTGATATTCCTTGCTGTAGAGGTCGTAGACATCGCCCGCTCCGTCATAGGCGCGGTCAACCTCGTCATCGCCCGTCGGGCCATCGCCTTCCTTGCGGACGAGTTTTCCGGGCAAAGCAGCCTTGTTTTCCCCGTCATAGATTTCACGGTCGATGCTGTGCTGCTGCGGTGTTGCGGCAAGTGCCACCGAAACAAAAAGCCCACGTGGGGCATCCACTTCCACCATGCTTCCTGACGCCTGGCTGGCACGTTCCTCGCGCACCTTGCTGGACTGCTTCAGCATAGTGTTGGCCATTTTGCGCATGGATGCATCACCACGCATGGCCACCACCTCCAGCATGTGGGGTGGAATGATGCAGTTGATGGAATGACGATGATATTGATTAGGGCGCGAACACATGACGACCTCCGCTCTCGTCTGCTGCCCCTACCACAACCCTAATGTGAGCTGGACGCCTCTTGTGTGACGATTGTCACACTGTGGATCGAATGGCGACAGGCGGCTCTGGCGGCGCAGACTGACCAACCATCGGACAAGCCAGCGTTTCCTGGAGTGCCTGAACCAACTCACCTATCGATTCGGTGGACACATATTTTCCACCGGTTCGATCCGCCAGGCAGCGCGCGATGGTTTTGCCGTGCTGCTGGTCAACGCCCTTCTGGCTCTGCCAGTTGAACTGGCGGTCTCGAACCTTGAAGCCAATGACATGAACCGTGAGGTCCAGCCCGTCTGCGGCTAACTGTGCGGCCAACTGGCAGGTCGCGCCGCCGCAATTCTCCTTGCCATCTGTGATCAGAACAATCGTGCCGGGCCGGTCGCGGAAAGACAGGGCATGCGCCGCATCTTCAACCGCACGGGTGAGCGGTGTCTGGCCGCCGGGGTCAAGCTGGTCGACTTCCGAGATGATCAGACCAGCCGCGTCTGGCGTTGGCGGAAGGCGCAACTTCACATTGAGACAGGGTTCATCCCGTCCGGGACCGTAGACAACCAGACCAACCCGGCGAAATGGTGTGATCTCGGGAAGCGACTCTCGCAAAGCCTCTCGCGCTTCCATGATACGAGGAAGATCGAGGCCATTATAGCCCATTTCAGCCATGGAGCCCGACCCGTCGAAAACGAGGATCGCGTCTTCGGTGCAGCGATCAAGAGCCGTCCTGGCCATTCCATTTCCGCCGACGGCGAAGCAAAGCCCCGCAACCATTGCGGTTCGCAAAAACCGTGCTCCGAGTCTGCGTCTCACCGCGCTGCGTCTCCCGTCCCCGTTGCCAAACTGTCAGTGCAGTAGCCTGCTGTCCAGTGGTCCGCTCTCAAAGTGGAGCTTAACCGGCAAGGCGGTGGGTCCACGCACGGAGAGTCCCGGCTTGTAGGTTATGTGATCGGCGGCGAGTTCGATGACGCGATATCGGCGCAGAAGCGTTTCAAAGATAACGCGCATATTCAGCCGCGCCAGATTGTTGCCGAGGCACAGATGAGCCCCGAGGCCGAACGCCAGATGACGGTTTGGATGGCGCGCGATGTCGAACCGGTCGGGATTGGCAAATTGACCTGGATCACGATTGGCCGCGCCGTATAGCAGGCCAAAGGTAGTGCCCGCCGGAAAATGGTGTCCGCGCAAGATGACATCTTCCGTTGCATGACGATGGAAAAAGGGGAGAGGCGACTCATAGCGAAACATCTCCTGGATCGCGTTCGGCAATTGTCTGGGGTCCTCGCGCAGTTGCCGCGTCTCGTGGGGATACTTCAGCAAAGTGTGCATACCACTGCCAAGCACATCGATCGTTGATCCATGGCCTGCCATCAGGATGAGCATACAGGTCGAGATGAATTCATCTGGCGAATAATGCCCTGACCTTTCGTCCGCGATCATCTTCGAAATGAGATCATCGCGCGGTCTGACGCTTCGCTCTTGGCGCAGATCGACCAAATAGTCGTGAAACTCGCGTGTCGCTGTTTCGGCCAATTGCTTGCGTTTGTCGCTGCGATCGACGTCAAAAAACTGCACAACCCGCTCGGACCAGATCCGCAATTGTGGGCAATCCTCTGCCGGCACTCCAAGCAAATGGCCGATCACATGGCCTGGGATGTGCGCTGCAAAATCGTTGACAAAATCAAAGCTGTCGCTGTGCTGCAAATCATCAAGCAGCGCATCGACAAAGGCCTGAACGGTGGATTCAAGCTTGCCCACGCGGCGCGCGGTGAATTCACCGAATATCTGTTTGCGCAAGCGCCGGTGGGTGTCCCCATCACTGTCCAGCAGTGAAGTCTGCACGAAACGCTCATGAAAAGGCATGTCGTGCCAATTGGCCTCGACTTGTCTTTCTCGGGCTTGGGCGGGTGTCTCTATTCCATCGAGAGACCGCAACATGGCCGGATTGGTTGCGATCGTGGCGATGTCTTCGTAGCGCGCCAGCAGGACCATCTCGAGGTCCACATCAAAATGGGGGCAATCGAAGTCCCTCAGTTCCGAATAGGTTGCATAAGGGTTTTCCGCAAAGGCAGGAGACAGAGGGTCAAAGGAGAAGGACATATTCCTCAGACCTTGCGGTTTCTCACAATGCGCACCCAGTCAGCGCCCGCATAGGTGATGGAAAGGATGAGTACGGTTTTGGTTGCATCGTCGACCGTGAAAGCGATGACGCCTTTTTCTGCGGTGGGTATGGCACGAAGCTCAGGATAGATTTCGTGGCGCAGAGTTCCGACATGTGGGAAATCTGTAAGCTTGCCGACATCGGCGTTGATTTGGCGCAGCTTGTTTGCAGCTATGGCAGTTCCAGCATATTCCGAAATGAGTGCGGCAATGTTCCCCAAGTCTTGGTCCATTTCAGGATGGCGGTCGATTGCATAACCCACCGGCTTAGTCTCGTTTGGCTTCAAGCCGCGCAACAATCCGCTCGATAGGATTGTCCTCGTCCCACGGGATCCACTGATCGCGCGGCAGTTCCATCCGCTCGCGGATGGTCTCTTTCATCGCTTCCAGAGCGGCGTTGCGCTCTTCCTCGTCGCGGATCGCCTGCTCGATATTGGCGGCGATGAAGCTGCTGACGGAAGCGTAGGACCCTTCCGCTACCTTGCGTTTGGCGAATTCGTGATGTCGGTCGGTCATGCTTATTGCGGTTTTGACGGTCATCCGGCGCGCTCCTTTTTGGTCATACCAAGTATGACCGCGCTCAGACATGCGCGCAAGGGCGCGCGAGTTGACGCGGCTGTCTCAAGCGCCGGGCAGCCGAAAATACGACTTTGGCCAAAGACGCTAGGCGGCCTGGAGTTCGATATCCGCCCGCATGTATCGGACGGCATCGCGATCTATGTCGCAAGCCATGCGCCCCAGCAGAGCCAGCGTTGCTGCGTCGATCTCCTGGGACTCCTCCACGGCTGCAACGATCTCCGAAAGAGCCTCTTCTTCACTTTGGCTCCACTTCCAGATTTGCAGGGCGGCGATGCTGACCAACAGGGCTGATTTGGAAAGCCCAGCCTTTGCGAACAACGCATTGAGCGCGGATGGCCGCGCCGAAGACATGATCGACCCGACTCTGCCAAACGAGGCGCCGGAAAGATTGGCCACACCGGCCTGAAACAGCCCCAGATTCCCAATGCAAACAGCCCGCAACAGCACCGCGGCCGTCAATTGGTTCGTGGAGCGCAGATGCGTGACGTAGTTGGCCATTTCGCTGGGTGTCAGCGCTGAGGCAATCTCAACCGCTGCTTTGCCCGAGGCATCCAGCGCGGTAATTGCCATCCGATCATCATCGACCCAACCCTCAAAACTGCCAAGATGACGCAGCGACTCACTGACTGTTGAGACGAGCAGATGGCGCGTCTGCGGAAGGATTTGATCGTCCTCCAGCAAAACTCCACGCAAACGCGCATCGTGGCGCAGTCTTTCCGCCAAATCATGCTTCAGCATCGGGCTGAGACGCACCGATGGGTTTTCCAACAGGGTGACTGCGGCCTGCGCCCCGCCTTGCCTGACCAGCGCGCGAACCGGATCGACACCAAGATCCTGACGAGACGCGATGGCGGTTTGAATGGCGGGATCATTGCGTTCGATGGCGTGAAGAAGGTCAGCCGGGCGTAGAGCGGTCGATTGTTGAAATACAACGGCGCTGACATCGGGGATGTCCTGCATCAAGGCCCAGATTAACTTTCGCGGTGCATGGCTGTGCGGTGCGACGGCGTTTGCCAATGCGACGCGAACAGCAAGGTTCGGGTCGTCGAGATACAAGGTGAAGGCCTGCTCGGTCTGGCGCCGATCACAGTCATCAACCTGATCGTCGAGCCAAGTCTCTGCCAATTGGGCGATGGCGGCTGCACGCTCTTGCGCATTTGCGCGTTGCGACCACTGTCTGAACCGCTCCAAAAACATCGCTCACCCTATTTGCGCGTTATACCTGAGATCGCTGGTACCCAAGTCAACAGCGGGTTTAGGCGAAAACGGTTAAACCTTCGTTCACCACGTCCTTTAAGACATTCAACACGTCTCGCCTTTGTTCGGTCCGGGTTGTAACGTCTGAATCCGAAGAGAAGGGGAGAACCGGGTATGGCAGGGCTTTGGTTTGACGAGTTTCACGTCGGTCAGATGTTTCACCACGAGTTGCGCAAAACCGTCACTGAAGCCGACAATATGCTCTTCTCCAACATGACGCTGAACCCGCAACCGCTTCACATTGACCGCCATTTTTCGAAAGACACTGCGTGGGGGCAGCCACTTGTGAATTCGATTTTCACACTTGGATTGGTGATCGGCATATCTGTTTCGGAAACGACCCTCGGGACCACGATCGGTAATTTGGGTATGCGCGAAACAACATTTCCGGCTCCCGTGTTTCAGGGAGACACGATCCATGTGACCACTGAGGTTTTGGCTTTGCGCCCCTCCGTTTCAAAACCGGATCGCGGTATTGTTACGTTCCTGCATCGCGGCTTCAATCAGGACGACCTGCTTGTGTGTTCCTGCGAGCGGCAGGCGATGATGCGTCGGAAGCCGCAATCATGAGATCGGCGCTGTTCGTTCCGGGCGATAGCGAGCGAAAGCTGGTCAAAGGCGTCAAGAGTGACGCTGACGCGCTGTTCATCGACCTGGAAGACTCAGTTTCGTTCGATAACAAGCAGGAAGCGCGCCGCGTGACTGCTCAGTTCCTACAGCAAGAAACAAGGAAGAGAGACACGTCGTCCCTTTTTGTACGCGTCAATGATTTGCGCAGCGGGCACATCGACGATGACCTCGCAGCGATCATGCCTCACCCACCTTCGGGGATCGTTCTGCCCAAATCGCAGCATGGCGACGACGTGGCGGCGCTTTCCGTAAAACTCGACACGCTGGAGAGCGAATTGGGTCTCGCTTCCGCCTCGACGAGCATCATTGCCATCATCACCGAAACGGCACTTGGCACGCTTCATGCCGCAACTTATCGCGAGTGCAGCTCTCGGCTGGCGGGGGTCGCCTGGGGCGCAGAGGATCTGAGCGCCGATATCGGGGCATCACAGCGTCGCAATGCTGATGGCAGCTACCGAGATGTGTTTCGCTTCGCCCGCATGCAGACGCTGCTTGGGGCAGTTGCCGCGCAAGTGCAGCCGCTGGATACGGTGTTTCCCGATTTTTCAGATATCGAAGGGCTAGATCGCGAATGCAAAGAGGCCGCATGTGACGGGTTCACCGGAAAAATGGCCATACACCCAGCCCAGATCGCCCCCATCAATGCCGCTTTCACGCCAAGTGAAGAGGAGCTGTCCGCCGCCCGCAAAGTCGTCGAGGCGTTCGAGGCGGCTGGCAGTCCAGGAGTGCTCGCCATAGATGGCGAGATGTATGATCGGCCGCATCTGCGCAAAGCGCACAATGTCCTTGCGCGCGCAAAGAAGTAGCGCCGCTGCTGGCCCCTATCAGCGACGCAGCATGGGCGGTTGTAAACCGCCCATCAAGCTTTCACTAAGCGGCCTGGATTTGACTTACAGCGGTTTTTCCGCTGCGCGGATCGATATCGGTCTCGAACTGCACCTTCTGGCCTTCAGACAGCGTGCTCATGCCGCTGCGCTCCAGCGCTGTGGCATGGACAAAAACGTCCTTGCCTCCGGCTTCCGGCTGAATGAAGCCGTAGCCCTTTGTTTCATTGTAAAATTTCACGGTACCGGGAGTCATATAGCATTCCTTGGTTGGGGCACTGCACGGGTAGCGATCTGGCTTTTTCCAGATCGCGGATTTCGATTATTGTGTTGGTCAGAGTGCAGTCGCATCACCGATGGCGGAAGCAAAGCAGTCGTACGTCACGTATCGATGATGCTGAATTAGGGCGCAATTCAGCCAAGAACAAGGCGGGAGCCAATTATACATCGTCATTTTTGGGATATAGATTTCATGAAGGAGGTTGGTAGTTCGGTCGAACCATCTCAAACAAATCCCCCATCGCGACATAGTCATGATATCCCGCGCGCATGATGGGATCGGCCTTTATCAGATCAAAACGGCCATCGGTGATCATGGAATCATCAATATATATGCCCGTGGCCTGCCCAATGACCAAAATATAAGGTGATTTTGAGCCATCCAGCATGGTTGGCTGCACAAATTGGAGTGTTTTGCACTCCAGCGCAGCAGGTGCTGCAGCGACTCTTGGACAGGCGACAGTGGTTCCTTCTGCCATTTCCAGCCCGGCTTCGGAAAACTCGCTATGGCCGCGCGGCCACGGTCCCGACGAGATATTCATCTGGTCCTTGAGCGCTTTTGAAACGAAGTTGACTGTGAACTCACCTGTTTCGGCAGCGTTTTGAGCGCTGTCCTTCATTCCACCGGAGGAAAACATCACGATCGGCGGTTTGTCGCACAGGCCGTTGAAAAAGGAATATGGACTCAGATTGGGATTTCCCGACGAATCGAGCGACGAAATCCAGCCAATCGGCCGCGGAGCAACAATGGCCTTGAACGGGTCGTAGGCCAGGCCGTGATGCTGGGTCGTTTCATAAAACATGGCGGGTCAATCGTCTTTCATGGTCAAAATGTCTTCGATTTGCGGTCTGGGCCGCTCGGTCTTTGGTGTGTTTGTGGAACCGATATGAATGATGCCGGCTATTTTCTCGCCGTCCTGCAGTTCCAATATGTCTCGGGCTTCGTCGGCATACACATACCAGGCCGTAAGCCACTGGGCTTCGTATCCGCAGGCATTTGATCCAATCAGCGCATTCATACACACCGCACCTGCCGAAAGCGTCTGCTCCCAAACCGGAATTTTGGGGTGTTCCGCTGCCGTGCTGATCACTGCCATGACGCAGGGCGCATGAAGCAGCTTGTCGGTGCTGGCTCGTTTTTTGGGTTTGTCGTCAATGTCGGGCAGACTGTCCAGCAGAGTGAGCAGTTGCCGATGCATGGTCTCGCGCTGCGACATCGACCAGAGAACGATTCGCCAGGGCACAAGCTTGCCGTGATCCGGCACCCGCGTCGCCATGGTGACGATGCGTCGAATCTCATCACTGTCCGGTCCCGGTTCCTCCAGCGTGACCGATACGGCGGATCGCCGGGTGCGCATATAGTTTTCAAGCGGTTGCATGGAGTGGAGCGGTGTTTCTGCAATCTTCGATCAAGGCAAACATGTATCCCAAGCAGGCGGTCTTGAAAATGCCGCGGCGGCGGTCAAAAAGCGCAGCATGAACGATGTGTGTTTCCAGCGCCCCAAGTTGCGCCACCATATGTTTGGCTTGGCGGTCGCTTGGCTCGCGACGGCCTTTCTTGCTCATGCGAGCTTGGCCCAATCCAGTAATCAGACCACCAATCTGGTGCCGCCGGGCGTCACGTCTGGACCATCCACGCGGCTCAATCTCGCAGCCAAACTGACCGGTGAAGGCGCACTTATCGAACGCGGCATGGTCTGGCGAGTATTCGGCGATAGGGCCGATGAATCTGGTCGGCTTCCCCTCATCGCTTCGTCACAGGGCGGATCGGCGTCGTTCGAGCTTCCAACCGGCAGCTATCTCGTCCACGCGGCTTATGGCAGGGCGGGGGCGACCAAAAAGGTCACGCTTTCGGGGGAGGCGCTTGATGAAGAAGTCGTTTTGCAGGCGGGTGGCCTGCAACTCACTGCAAAAACCCAGGGTGATCCCATCGATGAGAGCTTTTTGCGCTTCTCCATTTACGAGTGGGAGCAGGACGATGAAGGCAATCGCAAACTGATCGCGCTAAATGTTGGTGCCGATCGCGTGATCCGACTGAATGCCGGCACCTACCACATTTTATCTCGCTACGGCACTATCAACGCAACTGTGCGGGCCGATCTGCAAGTCAAGGCGGGCGAGGTGACACAGGCCACGCTCCAGCATCGGGCGGCGAAAGTTGCCCTTCGGCTCGTTTCGCAATTTGGTGGTGACCCGATTGCCAATACGGCCTGGTCGGTGTTCACCGATGATGGCGAGAAGGTGTTTGAAAGCACCAATATCGCACCGGTGATGGTGTTGGCGGAAGGGACCTACGAAGCCGCCGTGCGTCATGGCGACGATGCGGTTCGGCGCACATTCAAGGTGACCAGCGGTGAAAATATCCGCGTGGAAATCATGCTCAATCAAGGTTGAGTCTTGTAAGCAGCGGACCGTGTCCAGGGACCCGGTCGCGCCGAGATCACCCTAAAACCGTTCAGGTCTCAGGACCTGCACAGTGCTGACCGTGACGATGCCGATATGGTCGCCCAAAAGATCACGCAGGCTTGTTGTGACCGGTTCAACAAGTGCGTCATCAACGATTGAAACGATCTGCACCATGTCGCGACTGCCAGAAATGTCAGAATCACGACGCCAATGGGCTGTGCTTCCAAAGCCGGCCAGCGCTGGCAAAACAGTGTAGCCTGTTGCTCCCGCAGCTTCGAGAATGCGACCGGCCCGTTTGTAGGCCATGCGTTCGATAAACAGTTCGATGCGCTGTTTGGTGTGCATGTCTACCCTCCCACGAGACCTGCCAGATAGATGTAAACGGGTATGCCCAGCGTCACGTTGAAAGGAAAGGTGATTCCAAGAGACAACGTCAGATAGATCGACGGATTGGCTTTCGGCAGCGCCAGACGCATGGCCGCCGGTACCGCGATGTAGGAGGCGGAGGCAGCAAGGGTAATCAGCAATGTCGCATCGCCCTGTGGCGCCCCCAAAGCCAGACAGACCAGCGCGGCGATGCTGGCGCTTACAAGCGGCATATAGAGCCCGAACAGGATCGTTCCCGCATCCAGCTTTCGCCAGCCCTGTCGCAAGCCACGCCCCGCATTCAGCCCCATGTCGAGCAGAAACAGGCACAAGACGCCCTGAAACGGCGTGACGAAGAAGCCCTCAACCTTCTCCATGCCAGCTTCACCGCTGATCCATCCGATCAGCAAGGCACCGATCAGCACCACGACGGATGCGTTGAGCAGAACTTCGCGCACGAGTTCACCGCGCTCGGCACCGGCAATCAACGCTCCCTCACGGTTTTGGGTTTCGACCTTCTGGGTTTTCTGCAAGAGCAGCAGCGCCGCAATGATGGCGGGTGTTTCCATAAGCGCAGCAACGGCGACAAGATGACCGGAACTGCCTATTCCTGCCAAGCGGACGGCTTCCGTGGCTGCAACGAAGGTGACGATGGAAATCGAGCCGTAATGCGCGCCGACGGCAGCGGCATCCACCGGATCAAGCTTGGTCGTAATGATCAGCAACCGATAGGCCAAAACCGGCAGAGCGAAGGAAAGTGCGATGCCCGCAAGCAGCATCGCCACCACATCGCCCGACAGGGTGCTGGTGGACATTTCCACCCCGCCCTTTAGCCCGATTGCCATCATCAGGTAGATCGCCAGGCCCTTGGCGAAGGCTTCCGGCACGCTCATCTGCGAGCGCAGCAACGAAGCCAACAGGCCAAGCACAAAAAACAAAATGATGGGCGACAGAATTGTCGCGAGTGCGGTTTCCAAAACGAGCAATTCTACTGTGCCAACCGATGACCGCCTTCAGCATAGGGTGGCAAACGGGCATCGAACAATCGTTCAGGCGCTTGCCAAGCAGATTTCCCCATCAGATGACCGATCTGAGTGCCCGCTGGCCAATGCGAGATTGCACGCGCCACCGCTGCGCATTACCGTTCCCCAACCGCATTGAAGAACGCCAATCGCCATGACCGATATTCTTGAACAACTGGAAGCCCGCCGCACCGAGGCCCGCGCGGGGGGCGGGGAAAAACGCATCGCCGCCCAACATGCCAAGGGCAAACTGACGGCGCGTGAGCGCATTGAGGTGCTGCTCGATGAAGGCTCGTTTGAGGAATACGACATGTTCGTCGCGCATCGGGCGGTCGATTTCGGCATGGACAAGATCAAATATCCCGGCGATGGCGTCGTCACCGGCTGGGGCACCATCAATGGCCGCCTTGTCTATGTCTACGCGCAGGATTTCACGGTGCTGGGCGGGTCACTGTCGGAAACCCATGCCGCCAAGATCTGCAAGATCATGGATATGGCCATGAAGAACGGCGCGCCGGTGATTGGCCTCAACGATTCCGGCGGGGCGCGCATTCAGGAGGGCGTGGCCTCGCTTGGTGGCTACGCCGATGTGTTTCAAAAGAACGTGCTGGCTTCCGGCGTCGTGCCGCAGATTTCCGTCATCATGGGGCCATGCGCCGGCGGCGCCGTCTATTCGCCCGCCATGACCGATTTCATCTTCATGGTGCGCGATACCAGCTACATGTTTGTGACCGGCCCGGACGTTGTCAAAACCGTCACCAATGAAATCGTCACAGCAGAAGAACTCGGCGGCGCGAAAACGCACACGACGAAAAGCTCGGTCGCAGATGGCGCCTTCGACAATGACGTCGAAACCCTGCGCCAGATCCGGCGCCTTTACGATTTTCTGCCGCTCAACAATCGCGAAAAGCCGCCGGTGCGCCCGTTTTTCGATTCACCCGATCGCGAGGAGCCGAGCCTCGACACCGTCATTCCCGACAATCCAAACCAGCCCTACGACATGCGCGAGGTCATCACAAAACTCGCCGATGAAGGCGATTTCTTCGAGATACAGGAAGACTTCGCCAAAAACATCATTTGTGGTTTCGTGCGCATGGAAGGGCAGACGGTCGGTGTCGTCGCCAACCAGCCATTGGTGCTTGCCGGGGTTCTGGATATCAATTCCAGCCGCAAGGCGGCCCGTTTCGTGCGCTTCTGCGACGCGTTTTCCATTCCGTTGCTGACGCTGGTGGACGTTCCCGGCTTCCTTCCGGGAACTTCTCAGGAATATGGCGGCGTTATTAAACATGGCGCAAAGCTGCTCTTCGCCTATGGTGAGGCGACCGTACCCAAGGTTACGTTGATCACGCGCAAGGCCTATGGTGGCGCTTATGATGTGATGGCCTCAAAGCATCTGCGCGGCGATGTAAACTACGCCTGGCCGACGGCGGAAATCGCCGTGATGGGCGCCAAGGGGGCCGTGGAGATCATCTATCGCGCCGAACTTGGCGATGCGGACAAAATCGCCGCCCGCACGAAAGAGTATGAAGACCGTTTCGCCAACCCCTTCGTGGCAGCTGAAAAGGGCTTTATCGACGATGTGATCATGCCGCATGCGACGCGCAAACGCCTGTGCCGCGCCTTCGCAATGCTGCGCGGCAAGTCGCTGGAGAACCCGTGGAAGAAGCACGACAACTTGCCGTTATAGGGCGGCATGATCGATTTTCTGCCCGATAACCTGCCCCACATCTTTGGCGATCGTCATGGGCATCTGACGGACACTCCCGAGAACCGGCAATTGTTACTAAACCTTGTCAACAACGCCCAAAGCTATTTGGGCGAAGACAAATTTGGGCAATCTTGTTATGCTGCAACCGAGCAAGATGGCAGTCAGCTTTGGGCTGTTGTTTTTGACGGCACAATAAGAAACGGCGGCCGCAACGAGGCACCATGGAGCTTTACGGCAACGGAAGGCTTCCAACGCCCGCATAGAAGGCTTGGAGACTGACATGAAAACGATGACAGAAGAGCAGGCATTTCAAGCGATGATCCGGTATCTTGAGATGAATTTCGAACGTGTGCCATCAATGGAAGTACGCCAAGTGCTCGCGGATGCGCACGGTTTAGACTATGGCTCAACCCAAGACCCAGCCGCATTCAAGGAATGGCGTGAATGCGTCGAAGCCGTTCTGGAGCGGAGGGTGGAGGCTGCTGAGTAAGGTGGGCGATGTCTCAGCTCGCATGACACCTATTGAACGCCGACTTCGATGAAGACGTTTAGCCTGCCCCACATCTTCAAAGACTGCGGGATCGATATTGCTGAAGACTTGAAGTTATACCGACATGGAAATGTCGGACGCTGCATCGAACATCACGGCAGAACCTATGAGGACATCTATCACGCAGGTGAGATCGATCTGTTTCAGGCCGTACAGGCCAGTCGGCAACTTGGCCACAATCTGGTGGCGTTTTTCCTTCCCGAGAGTGGCAGGCTTGCTCGCTTCATCGGGCTGAGGCGTGTCGTCGGCGACTATCCTTGGACCCATGAAAGCGCGACTGCGGAGCAGTCCCGAGCGATGGGCTTTCTGCGCAGCGACGGCATCTGGCATGACATACGTGTAGATAACCGAGCCGATGAACTGATCGACCGGCTTGTGATAGAGTGGCCCGAAGGGCGCGCTCACCACCGATGGCTTTTCAAAGGCGGAATGGTACGAGATCAATTTCCGGTTCGGGAATTGCGAGCCAAAGGTCTCTCCCGCCCGTTCCCAGGTTTTGATGATCTCATACTCACTTTTTCTGAGCTTCAGAGCCTGGTTGAAAACGATGCAGCAGGGTGGGTCGAGGCCTTGCGATCCACACGCGGCGTGTATCTCATAACCAACAAATCCAGCGGTGATCTGTACGTGGGATCGGCTACAGGGGCCGATGGCCTGTGGGGACGCTGGCGCAACTATGTCTCAACGGGGCACGGCGGCAACAGGGTGATGATGGAGCGTTTGGAGCATGGCGATCTCAATCGCAAGGATTTCCAGTTCAGCATTCTCCAAACGCTGGGCAGCCTCGCGGCCAAAGATGAAGGCCTCGCAGCTGAACTGCGCTGGAAAACCAAGCTTGGCCGACGAGCCATCACGTTGAACGGGAATTAGTGACTTGCCTACTCTGCTGAATTGGCGGCGCTACAAGCTCCTTTTCTACTCCAGAGAACCGGGCGAACCGCCGCATGTTCACGTCTTGAAAGGCCCCAGACAACTCAAAGTCTGGCTCTCTGATTTGACTGTGGCACGGAATGCCGGATTTGCGGATCACGAAGTCAATGCTATTCTCAAGAAGGAGGGGCGCGAAAAAGACCATTTCACGAAAGCCTGGTATGACTTCTTTGGAAATCGATGAGCAGGCATTGCAGGTCGCCGATGTCGAGATTGGCGACAATGAGTTCATTTTCCTCATGGCCGATGGACGCCGCATCGTTGCACCACTTTGGTGGTACCCACGACTGAGCGCAGCAACGCCTGAACAGCGTTTGGAATGGGAAATTCTGCCCTTTGGCGATGCTGTTGGCTGGCACGGCATTGACGAATATATCAGCGCCAAAGCCTTGCTGATTGGTGGTCCGGCACCGGGCGCAACCGCACCGCTCGAGGCCGCGGAGTAGACGGCCAAAACTCCTCAATACCGGAACTGCTCGTCCAATATCCGTTCTTCCCAGCCATGTTCGGGGTCGAATAGCAAAATCCCGCTGGATTGGCGGTCTTCGCGAATATGCACCTCGACGGCGGATTTGATTTCCGTATTGTCGGCGACGGCGTTGACCGGTCGTTTCTCGTGTTCCAGCACCGCAATGCGCACCTTCGCGCTGTTGGGTAAAAGCGCGCCGCGCCAGTTGCGGGGCCGAAAAGCGCTGACCGGCGTCATGGCGAGAAGCGGTGCTTTCAGCGGCAGGATCGGCCCGTGTGCGGATAGATTATAGGCCGTGGAGCCTTGTGGCGTTGCCACCATCAACCCATCGCAAACCAGATCGGCAAGCCGCTCCGACCCGTCCACATCGATTTTGAGCCGCGCCGCCTGCGCCGACTGGCGAAACAGCGACACCTCGTTGAACGCCATCTCTTCATGGGTTTCGCCAAATGCATCGGTGGCGGACATGAGAAGCGGATGAATGGTCGCCTTCTTGGCCCGCGCCAGCCTTTGCGGAAGGTCTTCAGCACGAAACTCATTCATCAAAAAACCGACCGTGCCCTGGTTCATGCCATAGACGGGCACGCCCGAATTCATGAAGCGCAGCTGCGTTTGCAGCATGAAGCCGTCACCCCCAAGGGCAACGATGATGTCGGCGTCTTCCGGGCTGACGGCGGTGTAGAGTGCTTCGAGTGCCCGCAGCGCGGCCTGCGCATCGTCGGAGGCGCTGGCCAGCAGGGCGATCTTCGGCTCACTCACGACGTCATACTCAGGGAAGGGATTTCAAAAGCTCGTCGACGGAAGATTTCGCATCGCCGTAAAACATCCGCGTGTTTTCCTTGAAGAAAAGCGGGTTCTCGACCCCCGAATAGCCTGTGCCCTGGCCGCGTTTGAAGACGAAGACCTGTTTGGCTTTCCACACCTCAAGCACCGGCATTCCTGCGATGGGCGAGTTCGGATCATCCTGCGCCGCCGGATTGACGATGTCGTTGGACCCGATGACCATGACAACATCGGTGGAGGGGAAATCATCATTGATTTCGTCCATCTCCAACACAAAGTCATAGGGCACCTTGGCCTCTGCCAGCAGCACATTCATATGGCCGGGCAGTCGACCCGCCACAGGGTGAATGCCGAAGCGCACAGTTTTGCCTGCCGCGCGCAGCTTGCGCGTCAGTTCGGAAACGGAGCTTTGCGCCTGCGCCACCGCCATGCCGTAGCCCGGCACGATGATGATGCTGTCAGCCTCTTCCAGCGCGGCGCTGACGGCGGCGGAACTGGTCGCGGCCATCTCGCCTTCAATGTCCATCGCCGGGCCGCTGGCACCGCCAAAACCGCCAAGAATGACCGAGATGAATTGCCGGTTCATGGCCTTACACATGATGTAGGAGAGGATCGCGCCCGAAGAGCCGACCAGCGCTCCCACCACGATCAGCAAATCATTGCCAAGGGAGAAGCCAATCGCGGCAGCCGCCCAGCCGGAATAGGAGTTCAGCATGGAGACGACGACGGGCATGTCTGCCCCCCCAATGCCCATGATGAGATGATAACCGACGAACAGGGCGGCAAGCGCCATCAGAACGAGCGGCAAGGTCCCTCCGGTTGCCATATACCAGATCAAGCACACGACGCTGAGCGCAAGCGCCCCGGCATTGAGTGCATGGCCTCCGGGCAATTGCTTGACAGCGCTGTCCACGCGGCCTGCAAGCTTGCCATAGGCGATCACCGAACCGGTGAACGTGATGGCGCCAATAAAGACCCCCAGGAACAATTCGGCGCGCAAAATGGTGATCTCGGCGCCGGTTTTCTTCGCCACAACGAGAGCGAAACCACGGAATATGTCCGAAATGACCGCAGCGACGGGCGTTCCCGCTTCCGCCAGCGGAAAGGCCAAATTGGCCTCGTTGTAAGCGGCGGCAACGCGACCGATCTCAACATGCGCATTGAAGCCGACAAATACGGCGGCCAAACCCACAAGACTGTGCATCGCAGCCACAAGTTCTGGCATCTGCGTCATCTGCACACGCTGGGCGAGTTGCCAGCCGACAACGCCTCCAATGGCGATCAGCAGCAGCGAAAGCAGCCAAAGCCCTGACCCCGGCCCAAGCAATGTGGCGATGACGGCAAGCGCCATCCCCACAATTCCATACCAGACGGCGCGCTTGGCGCTTTCTTGATCGGAAAGACCTCCAAGCGAGAGAATGAAGAGGACAGCGGCCACCACATAGGCGGCGATGGTAAATCCGTACTCCATGTTCGCGGCCCCCTCTTTACGACTTTTGGAACATCGCGAGCATGCGCCGCGTCACCATGAAGCCGCCGAATATATTGATGCCCGCCATCAACACCGAAAGCGCCGCGAGGATCATGACCAGCCATGATCCCGAGCCGATCTGCATCAGCGCGCCAACGATGATGATCGACGAGATGGCATTGGTGACCGCCATGAGTGGCGTGTGCAGCGCGTGGCTCACGTTCCAGATCACCTGGAACCCAACGAAACAGGCCAGAGCGAATACGATGAGATGCTGCATGAAACTCACAGGGGCGAACATGCCGATGATCAGCAGTATAACGCCGCCAATGGCCAGCATGCCGATTTCGCGCAAGCCCGCCTCGCGCTGCGCGGCGATTTCGCGGGTTTTGATTTCCTCTGGTGTCGGCTCAGTCTTTTTGGGTTGCGGCTTCGCGATCGCCTCGATTTTCGGCTTGGGCGGCGGATAGGTGATCTCGCCAGCATGCGCGACCGTCGCACCACGGATCACGTCATCATCCATATCGTGAACGATCACGCCGTCCTTTTCCGGCGTTAGGTCGGCCATCATGTGGCGAATATTGGTCGCGTAGAGATTGGAGGATTGTGTCGCCATACGGCTTGGAAAATCGGTGTAGCCGATAATTGTCACCCCGCTGGGTGTCACGACTTTCTCGTCCTTTTTGGTCAACTCGCAATTGCCGCCGCGCTCGGCTGCGAGATCGATGATCACAGAACCCCGTTTCATGGCGTCCACCATGTCCCTGGTCCAAAGCACCGGCGCGTCGCGACCGGGGATCAGCGCCGTTGTTATGACGATGTCAATGTCCGGGGCCTGTTCGCTGAACAAGTCCAACTGCTTGGCCCGAAATTCGGGAGAGGACGGCGCTGCATAGCCGCCTTCGCCGGAGCCGGATTCCTCAAAGTCGAGAAACAGGAACTCGGCGCCCATGGATTCAATTTGTTCTGCAACTTCCGGGCGCACATCGAAGGCCCGCACGATCGCACCGAGAGATTGCGCTGTGCCGATGGCTGCAAGGCCTGCGACACCCGCGCCGATGACCAGCACCTTTGCGGGCGGCACCTTGCCCGCCGCCGTGACCTGCCCGGTGAAGAAACGCCCAAAATTGTTGCCTGCCTCGATCACCGCGCGATAGCCGGCGATGTTCGCCATGGAGGAGAGCGCGTCCATTTTTTGCGCTCGAGATATGCGCGGCACCATGTCCATGGCGATCAGCGTGCTGTTGGCGGTCTTGGCCGTTTCGAGCAGCTTCTTGTTATCGCTCGGATAGACGAAGCTGATGACCGTTTGCCCGCTGCGCGCCTTTTTGGCCTCGGCAGTCGTGGGCGGTCGCACCTTCGCCACCACATCGGCCTGTTTCCAAAGCTCTGCTGCGGAGCGCGCCACCGTGACGCCGGCTTCGCGATAGTCAGCGTCGGAAAAATTCGCAGCCTTCCCCGCGCCCGTCTGGATCATGCATTCAAAGCCGAGCGCTTGAAGATCCCTGGCCGATTGCGGCGTCATGGCGACGCGGTTTTCGCCCTTTGCGCTTTCCTTGGGTGTCCCGATAAGTGTCATGAGCGCTGATCCTCATTGCAGGAAGTGAAGTTGTATGATGCAAGCGTGGCCTTGGCCAGTGCCCACAAGTGAGACCAGAGTTGCCTCACAAAAGCGTATTGGGATCGATCGCCGGGCCATCGGGTTTCTCAAAGCGATGTTTGACGGCCTCGCAAACGCGCTGATTGACTGGAGTTACAACGCCAAGCTCGCGTCCATGGCGCACAATGGCGCCGTTAAGATAATCAATCTCAGGAGCACGGCCCAAGGCCAGATCATCAGCCATGGAAGATCGGGCGGCGGGATCGACCTTCAGCATCTGCGCGGCAACGCGTTCAAACAGAAAGTCGGGAAGCCGCAAAACGAAGGGAATGATGCCGGGTTTCACCTTACCGATCTTCACCGGGGCAATGCCCTTGGCCTTTGCAACGGAAAGCCCCTCGCTCACGCAGGCGGCAAGCAGACGACGCCAGCCGCGGTTCCGCAATTGCGCCGCCAGAGGATCCCCGGACAAAGCATTGAGCGCATTGTTCAAATTGAGCAGCAATTTGCTCCACTGAACCGCGTTCATGGCATCATGCTGTGTGCAGTCTATTCCGGCACGATTGAGAGCGTCTGAAATCGGGTTCAAAGACGCGTCACGTTCGACATAGATGCCGCCTTCAGTGGTTGCCGCAAATCGATTTCCCGACTGTTGAACCACGTTGAAGGCCACCATTCCGGCCAGGCAGCGATGGTCGGGCAGGGCGGCTTGCAAGGTCGTAGCATTGTCCAGCCCGTTTTGCAGACTAACCAGCACGGCTTCAGAGGAGAGATGCGGGCGAAGCTCCTTGGCGATGTCGGCCGTCGCCATGCTTTTCACGCAGACCAGAACATGACTTGCGTCCTTTGCCATCGCCGGGTCGGTGGCGAAGTTCAAATCGCCAGCATCGATATCGCGACGTACTCCCTCAAGCGTTTGAAGATGAAGACCATCACGGGCAAAGCGCTGTGCCATGGAGGGACGACCGATGAAGGTGACGTCAACACCTGCAGTTTGCAATATGCCACCGACATAGCAGCCGATGGATCCGGCCCCGGCAATGGCAACGCGCATGGTCAGGCCGAAAGCATCGTGCGGCCAATCGTTCGCCCGCTGAATATGCAGCCGCCCAGGAAGGTGCCTTCCAGCGCGTTGTAGCCGTGATAGCCACCGCCACCGAAACCGCAGGCTTCCCCGGCGGAATAGAGACCCGCAACCGTGTCGCCCGCTTCATTGAGCACCTGACCGTTCATGTCCGTGTGGATGCCGCCCAGGCTCTTGCGCGTCATGATGTTGAGTTTGACCGCGATGAGCGGCCCGTTTGCCGGGTCCAGAATCTTGTGCGGCTTTGCGGTGCGCACGAGCTTGTCACCCAGATAATTCCGCGCCGTACGGATTGCCATGATCTGCGCGTCCTTGGTGAAGGGGTTGTCCATCTGCAAATCACGCGCTTCGATCTGCGCACGCAGTTTCTCAAGGTCGATTAGATTGCCGCCACGTTGGTTCATTCCGGCCACAAGATCTTCCAATGTATTGGCGACGACGAAATCCTCACCCTTCTCCTTGAAGGCTTCGACAGGTGCAGTGGCGCCGCTTGCGACGCGCGATTTCAACACTTCGATCCAGCTCTTTGAGGTGAAATCCGGGTTCTGCTCGGATCCGGAAAGGGCAAATTCCTTCTCAATGATCTTCTGCGTCAGCACGAACCAGGAATATTCATAACCCGTGCTCAAAATTTCTTTCAGCGTTGTCAGTGTGTCGAAGCCCGGCAGGCAGGGTGGTTTGAACCGGTTTCCTTCCGCGTCAAACCACATGGAGGAGGGGCCGGGCAGAATGCGGATCGCATGTTTCGGCCAGATCGAGTTCCAGTTTTTGACGCCCTCGACATAGTGCCACATGCGGTCGGTGTTTATGAGCGCACCACCCGCCTGTTTCGTGATGTCGAGCATCAACCCGTCAACATGTTCCGGCACGCCGCAAATCATCTCTTTCGGCGGTTCCCCAAGGCGGTCACGCGGCCACACCTTGCGAACGAGATCGTGATTGCCGCCAATCCCGCCGGACGTCACCGCCACGGCATCGGCGGTAAGGTTAAACTCGCCCGTCACCTCGCGGCTGCTCGCACCACCCTGTTCCACCGGGTCGTTTACCAGAACTTCGCCGGTCACACCGGTCACGGTCCCGCCATCCGTCTTGATGCTTGTAACGCGGTGGCGGAAGCGGAACTCGACAAGCCCCTGTTTTTCATAGTCGCGCGCTTTGGCGATGAACGGCTCCAGCACGCCGGGGCCGGTGCCCCATGTCAGGTGAAAGCGCGGAACGGAATTGCCGTGTCCATCGGCGAAGGAACCGCCGCGTTCGGCCCAGCCAACCGCGGGAAACCACCGCATGCCCATATCATGCAACCAGTTGCGCATGTCGCCAGCCGCAAAGTCGATATAGCGCTCCGCCCAGCGACGCGGCATCTCGTCTTCTTCGCGATGAAATTGCGCGGCGCCCATCCAGTCTGACATTGCCAGTTCACGGCTGTCTTTGATGCGCATGCGCCGCTGTTCGGGCGTGTCGATCATGAACAGGCCGCCCAACGACCAATGCGCCTGGCCACCAAGGTTCTGCTCGCCTTCCTGGTCAACGATGATCACACTCTTGCCGCGTGCCGCCAATTCGCAGGCCGCCACCAGTCCGGCAAGGCCTGCTCCGACGATCAGGGCATCGGCTTTCTCACGCATGGCACTGCATTCACTGCTTGAACATCATCGCGTTTCAAACTACACCGTGCCGCGCTGCTGGCAATAGCAAGCGCCAGCCTGCAGGGGTATAGCTCAGTTGGTAGAGCGACGGTCTCCAAAACCGTAGGTCGCGGGTTCAAATCCTGCTGCCCCTGCCATCTTTGCCTTTTGGCCGTGCCGGATTTCCAGTGCCATGCAGCCCCAGATGATACCGATGATCATGTAAGCATGGCGCCAGTGGTCGATATCGATCAGCCAGGCGAGCAGGATATGGGCGATAAACACTGCCCAAGCGCACATCAGATAAGGCTGCCAGGCGCGCTCGCGACCAAGTAGGCGTGCACCACCGACCACCGTGATGATGGTGAGCGCCAACCAGCTTGCAAAGCCGATCCAGCCATAAGCCATCAGCGATTTCACCCAGATATTGTGCGTGTCTTCGCCAAGGATCAGGCCGAATTCGAGCGGGCCTATGCCAAGCGGGTTTTCCAGCGCCCACTGAAAGCCAATCGCGTGCCGGGCAAAGCGGCCAAGCCGCGCGCCGTCATATTCCTGCACGACCCGTGCACGCTGCTCGAACATCTGGGAAACGGCATCGAATTGCAGCGCGATGATGAGCGCCACGACCAGCGCCACCAACCCGGTGCCGGCCAACATGAGAAGCTGAGCGCGCTTGGCCTGTGATGTTTCGGTTGCAAACAGCAGGAGGTAGAAGATCGCGCCGCTAACGACGAGCGCACCCCACGCGCCGCGTGAGAAGGACAGGAAAAGCCCAAACAGCAGGATTGCCAGCAGGCCAGCGCGCAAAGGGGCCAGTGACGGGCTGCGATAGATCAGCCCGTATAGCAGATACAGGCAGGGCAGGATCAAAAAGGGGCCGAACACATTTGGATCCTGAAACGCTCCGGCCGCGCGACCATGGCGTGTGAACATTTCGGCACCCGGGAATGCGCCGAAATAACCGCCAATGCCAATGAGCGATGTGATCACTGCGCCGATCACATAGCCGCGCATCAGCGAGCGCAGTCGCGCCATGTCCGACTCAATCGCGGCGCACCAGAAAACCGAGGTCAGACCAAGAAACAGAGACACGGCAAGATAGAGCGGAATGCCCTTGTAGTCAGCCATGGTGAACATCGACAGCAAACCGCCGAAATTGAACACGACGAAGATCAGCGCGAGCGTGACAGCCAAAGCGGAAAGGCGCATGCCAAACAGCATGAACCCGGCCATGACGGCCAGCAGCACCAGTTCATACGGCGCCGGTTCGCGAATGACGAAGGCGCCCAAAAAGGCGCAAAAAGCCACAACCCAGCGGCCCATCTGTTGCGACGTGACGGCAAAAAGGGGGGAGGCTGCCGAATTGGCAGCCGCATGATGCCCCGTGGCCAACTGGGTCGACATGACAGCCGACCTCAATAGGCGTTTTCGGTGTTCAGCAGCTTCAGCGGCGTCGCAAGCAGGATGTAGAGGTCGAACATGATCGACCAGTTCTCGATATAGTAGAGATCATGCTCGACGCGACGGCGGATTTTCTCGTCATTGTCGACTTCACCACGCCAGCCATTGATTTGCGCCCAGCCGGTCACGCCGGGCTTGACCTTGTGGCGGCCAAAGTAGCCGTCGACAACCTCGTCCCACAGCTTGTTTTGCGTATGCGCGTTGACGGCATGCGGGCGCGGGCCAACCAGCGACAAGCGACCGCTCAGCACATTGATGAGTTGTGGCAATTCGTCGATCGATGTTTTGCGGATGATGCGGCCAACCTTGGTGACACGCGGATCATCCTTGGTGACGACCTTTTTGGCGTCGTGATCTGCCATGTCGGTATACATGGAGCGGAACTTCAGCACTTCGACCACCTCATTGTTGAAGCCGAAGCGCTTCTGGCGGAAGATGACCGGGCCCTTGCTTTCAAGCTTGATCGCGATAGCCGTTGCCAGCATGACCGGCGACAAAAGGATGAGCGCCAGACAGCTGAAAAAGATGTCGAAACCGCGTTTCATCACCGAATCCCAGTCAGCAATCGGTTTGTCGAAGACGTCGAGAAACGGAACTGAGCCCACATAGGAATAGGAACGCGGGCGGAACCGCAACTTGTTGGTATGGGCTGACAGACGAATATCGACCGGCAACACCCACACCTTCTTGAGCAGCTGCAGAACGCGGCCTTCCGCCGTGATGGGCAGGGAAACGATCAACATATCGATGCGTGCCTTGCGGCCAAACTCCACCAACTCCGAGATAGAGCCGAGTTTGGGATAACCCGCCACCATGGGCGGCGAACGGTCGCCGGAACGATCATCAAAGATGCCGCAAATGCGGATGTCGTTGTCGGCTTGCGCTTCTAGCGAGTTGATGAGGTCTTCGGCGTTCTTGCCGCCGCCAACGATCACCGCACGGCGTTCCAGACGACCGTCAAGCGCCCATTTGTGCACCAGCGATGCCACAATGCCGCGAAACATGACGAAGAAAACAAGCCCGGAGAGATACCAGGTGCCGAACCAGACGCGCGAAAACTCGAGCGAAATGCGCAGAAAAAACGCTGTCAAAGCCAGCGCTGCAAATACGGCTGTCCACGCCAACAAAACCCGACCCATCTGGCGCACATGCGTGCGCAGAGCGCTCATTTGATAGCTGTCAGTGGCCTGTAGGGCGATCAGTGTCAGCGCCGCGCCCAGAAAGGGAGGAATGATGAAGACTGCCCGGAAACCGTCCAGCGGCACAACATACATCACGTAGACGCCAAGGCCGATTGTGAAGACCGCCGTGAACTCAATGAGCCTAAGGACGGAGGCGAGCAGAAACGGAGAGATCGCATTTTGGGCGAATTGCGATGCCACCTGCTGAGCCCGCTCGTTCAGCGTGATTGCGCCGCGCGGTCCTTGGGACGCGGAAGCAATACTCGACGCCATAACGGCTTGTGCGTTGTAGGTGCTCTTCGGATCTGAAGGGTCTGACACGGACATAACAGGAACGCTAACCAGTATACTCGAAACTGGTATAACCATAGGCAAAAGCCGCTAAGAAACCCTTTCCGCGACGATTGCCTCAATCGATTATTTGTTTGAAATCGTGGCCTTGTAGGCGTCCATAATGCTTGCCGCCATCGTGGTCGTGGAGAATCGATCCTTAATGCGTGGCAGCAAGGCGCCCGTATGCGAAAGCGCGCTTGGGCAATGCAGAGCGTCGCCCATTTTTTGTGCCAGGGCGCTTGAGCTGGCCGGCTCAACCAATTGTTCAGCATGTTCGGCGTAAATTTCCGGAATACCGCCCACTCGGGTGGCAACAAGCGGAATGCGCGCCGCCAAGGCTTCAAGCACGATGTAGGGCATGCTTTCCGCGCGTGAGGGTACAACCATCACCCGGCCGAGCTTGAAGGCTTCTCGCACAGGCATGGCGTCGAAAAAACGCACCTGAATGCGTTCATCAAAGGCTTTGGCGCGATCCTTGTAGCGAGCCAGATCAGGGCCTTCGCCAACCAGCGTCGCGCTGATGTTTGGACCGGCATTGTCAGCAATGAGCGGAAGGGCATCAAGAAAGAGGTCGACGCCTTTGAGATCACGCATCATCCCCACATAAAGGAAATCGGTCGCATCCTTCGCGGGTTCGACCGGGTCGAATTCGGCTTCTGTCAGGCCATTATAGACCAAAGACCACGGGCAGGGTGGTTCGCCGACCTTCTCGAAGTAGCCGTTCTTTTCATACGAGCTCACGAATATCAGCCGATCGGTGAACCGTTCCATGATGCGTTCGAGCGTGAAAAATACCCGTCCGCCAATCTTTGTTTTGTCGTAATGGATGGAACCGCCATGCGGACAGTAGAGCCGGGCCGGTCTTGAAGACCGCATGCGCAGCAATGTGCCGATAATGCGCGCATAGGCGCCGCCTTTGGCACCGTGGGAGTGTAAAATGTCGAGATTGAGCGCTTTCACCTGGCGATAGAGTTTCCACGTCACCGCCAGGTCGCTCGGAGATATCGCTCTCTCCATCGAAACACGATGCAAGCCCAACGCGAGTTTGGGGCGTACGGCCTCCAAAAGGCTCTCTTCGAGATTCCCGCCGGTATTGTCGTCGCAAATGATGCCGACCTGATGTCCTTCGGCAATTTGCTCGTCGATCAGGTCCCGAACATGCCGGAAAATTCCGCCCACTGGTGAGCGGAAGCAATGCATGATGCGCAGCGCAGGTTCGCCGTCTGCTGCCGACATGATGGTGTCCTAAAAAACGCGCTCGCGAACGTGGATCGTGTCGCTGGGCATGATGGGGTCGGTAATCGGCACTCGACCGGTCAGCACCTTGCCGTTGATTGATCTGGTGATATCTACGGTTTGCTGGTCTGCTCGTGCAGTGTAGCCACCTGCAATCGCGATAGCGTTTTGCACCGTCATTCCAGGGACATAGGTGTATTGCCCGCCGGTTGATACTTCACCCATAATGAAAAATGGGCGGTAGCGGTTCACCTCGACGGAGACATCCGGATTTCGAATGAAGCCCTCAGCGAGTTTCTGCGCAACGGTTCTTTCAACATCCTTGATGGTGTGGCCCCGGGCAGGAACGGCTCCGACGAGTGGGAAGGCGATGTAGCCTGCCTTGTCGACCTGATAGGTGTTGGTGAGTTCTTCCTGCTCAAACACGGTGATGCGCAACTGATCGCCGGCGTCGAGGCGATAGGGCTTCTGCAATATCTCATGAAAAGCGGCAGCCGGCGGATTATAGGCGGTTGCGCAGCCGGAAAGAGCTGACAGCGCAGCAGCGCCGGAAAGGCAGGTGACGAGAAACCCACGCCTGTTCATGACAAAACCTACTCGACTTCAGGACGAGGCGCGAAAATCCGCCTGGCCTATCCGGTTACAGTTGGCGCCAAAGAACTGAGCGCGCTTGTGCCGAATAAAATCCAATCATGGTTAATTCACCGTAAACTCTGGCGGGATCGCAGCCGCAGGCAATTGCTGATCCGCGCAAACGGCGCAACGCAATTGGTTAACGGCTTGGTTACCATAAGCGAAGAAACTCGCAGTCGATTCAATGTGTCTGGCGGTGTGTTTGAAATGGCCGGAGAATATGAGCTGACCCGCGATCAGGATATCGATCTTGGCGATATCTTTGCATCCGTATGGCGCAACAAGTTTCGTCTGCTGGCCGCAAGCTTCATCGCTGCCCTGCTCGCATTTGTGGTGGTGCAGTCTTTGTCGCCGCATTACCGGGCGGAGACACGCATTCTGATCCGCGCCAGTGACCCGGTTCTGACCAGCCCGGCTGCACAGGCTATTCAACCGCAGACGGCGTTCGACGAGCGCGGCGTCGCGGATCAAATTCAACTCCTTGAATCGCGCACCATCGCCATGCAGGTGATTTCGAAACTCAAACTTTCGGAGAAAGAGGAGTTTGATTCGACGCTCAACCCATCAGGCCTGCGTTCTTTGTTGGCGATCGTCGGATTGGGCGCAGGAAGCAGCGGCGTAACGTCGATGGATCGTACTCTGGAAAGTTATTACGACAAGCTGCGTGTCTATCAGGCAGACCGGGCACGCGTGATCGTTGTCGAGTTTTCGTCTGAGGACCCGGAACTTGCCGCCGCCGTTCCCAATTTGATCGCAGCTGAATATCTGTCTCTTCAGGAAGAGTTGAAGCGCGGTGCGGCTCCAGACGAGCTGGAGAAACTCGAACCCGAACTCGCCAGACTGCGCGAAAGCGTGATGAAGGCGGAGGCATCTGTCGAGGAGTTTCGCGAAAATTCCGACCTGCTGCGCGGCCGGGACAACGACACGCTTGCAACGCAGGAATTGTCGGAACTGTCGTCCGAACTCAGCCGCGTGCGGTCGCAGCGTTCGCGTGCCGAAGCAAATGCTGAAGCTGTCAGCAGAGCCCTGCGCAGCGGTTCGCTCGATTCCGCAGCCAGCGTTTTGCAGTCTCCGCTCATCCAGCGGCTGCGTGAGCGCCAGGTCAATTTGAACACGGAACTGGCTGAGCTTTCCACGACATTGTTGCCGGGCCATCCCCGGATACAGGCGCTGCGCTCACAGCTTGAAACGTTGTCACGCCAGATTTCGAATGAAGCACAAAAGATACAAGCGAGCTTGCAGGATGAAGCGCGCGTGGCGCGTGCCCGCGAGGAAGATCTTGCGCAGCGTCGCAATCAGCTGAAGTCCGAAGCCGGTCGTGTTGGCCGCGCACAGGTCGAGTTGCGTTCCCTTGAGCGGGAAGCCGACGCCCAACGCCAATTGCTCAACAGCTATCTGGTTCGCTTCAAAGAGGCGCGTGCGCGCCAAAACCGGCAGTTTGTTCCGGCTGATGCCTTTGTGTTTTCGGAGGCGCAGGTGCCTTCGAAATCCTACTTTCCAAAGAAAGGCCCCATCATCGCCGGCGCTTTCTTCGGCGTCTTCCTGATGGGCGCTGTGGGTATTATGGCCGTATCGCTGTTGACGGCGCGTCCAGCCACACACAGGGTATCCCCCTTGCCTGAGGGCGCTGTTGTTCAAGCAGAACCAGCCTTCGAAACGCAGGCAACACCTGCGCAGTCCAAAAGCGAGTTTGGTGAAAATCTGCACGCAGACGAAACACCGACGACCGCGGCTGGCCCCGCTGCCGCTCCTGCTGTGGCAACCATGGCTCCCAATATGGGAAGTCTTACCAGTCCGGTGGTGTCGGATGGGCCGTCCAGTGCAGCCATTGCCGCCCAGTCATTGGCGATGCTGGGGTCGGCGCGCGTAGCGGTCATCGCTCCTGAGGGCGAAGTGACATCCGCTGGGTCGGTCGCTCTTGCACGCATTCTGGCCTCGCGTGGACGCACGTCGATCGTTCTTGATCTAACGGGCCAGAGCAACGCGTCCAAGGTTATGCTGGGGTCTCAACCCGTTGCCGGGATTTGCGATCTGCTTGCCGGTCAGGCGGCGTTCTCACAGGCCATTCACAATGACCGGCAGTCGCAGGCGCATATTATGCCGACCGGTGGTCAGATGGCGCAATTTGGGCCAAGCGGCGCAGGGAGACTGCCGACCATTCTGGACGCGCTTGATGCGACCTACGACTTCCTGATCATCGATTGCGGTTCGGCGGATATTGGTGGGCTTCGGCGTGTCTGGAACACCGAGACCATACTGATAATCGACACAAATGCAGCCGAGGCCACAGCGGCGGGACTGACCCGCAAAATGCTGACACGGGCGCGATTCCCCGAGCCAATCATCATTCACGCCAACCGGGACGAGCGTCGAATGGTCGGTCTGGATATGGCTGCCTAGCGACATAGCTTCAGCGAAGCAGCACTCTCTGCGGCTCAGACGGCGCGGCGAAGGCCTGCGCGCACTTTCTTTGCCACCTGCCACAGGGACTGATTGTTGCGCACCAGCCGTTTGGCTTCCGATTTTCCGCGCTGCAGGGCGGCAAGGCTGTGGCCTAGTGCCGTCATCGGCACCACGACATCAATCATGTCGACCGTTCTGTTGGTCCATGACAGCTTGTAGCGTTCCTCACCACGTCCCAAGTCAAAGCTGGTCAGGCCTTGTTTTGCACAGTGTTCGGCGACTTTGTAGAGAAGCAGATCGCCTGGCGAATATTGAGCATAATCGTCTTCGCTGAGCGACAGGAAGCAACCCGAAAACTGGCCGGCCGCCACGCCGCCAGACAGAGATGCCCGCATCTTGCCGTCGATTTCCAGCGCAAACACCCGCAACAACGGTTCCTGGAGTGTCAAGGATTGCGTCGCCAGCCGTTTGAAGAAACTCTGCGCGCCCGGCTCCTCGAACACATTGAATATGCCAAGCTTCCGGAACCGCTGTTCGATGTGCTGAAAGGCTTCATCCAGCATCTCTTCGACATCTTGAGGCGTTTGTGCCACGCGCAGTGCGACATGTTCTTCGCCCCCGATACGATTGATCTGCTTGCGATATTTCTTGCGTCGTCTGGCTCCGCCTATGCGATCAAGCGCAGCTGAAAATCCTCCGGTAAGGTCAAGTGTGAAAGCCGGATTGGACGAAGTGTAGTGACGCAGATGCGTCATTGGGTTGCGTTCGCCCGCAAGTTTTGTCGGCTGGCAGCGCAGGCTGAAAAGATCGACGCCGCCAAACTTTGACGAAATGTCGTTGAGCAGATCCTGCATCGTGGTGGCGCCACTTGCAGCGATGAATTCAGGTGAAAACAGCCCGGTTTGGTAGTTTGAATGCGAGTCTGCCAACCACTCGACGAGTGTCGCCGGTCCCAGCCTTCTGATCCCCAATGGCAGCAAGAACAGGGTCTTATTGTCACGTTCTCCAAGCACAAAGGCCGGAGAAAGGTGAGAGGAGGAGTTCAGTTCTTCATTCCAGGCCGTGATCCATTCGTGCCGCTGATACAGGCTCGGCAAACCAAGACGCTCCAGTTCCGTCCAGTCGCTCAGAACATCGCGAACATTGCTGGAAACGCTCAGTGTCAGCGGCCCCGCTGGTTCCGAGTTCTTGTTCGGCAAAGGCTCAGACGCTTGATCGATCGGCACTTTGTGGCTCTTCGCGCTATTGGAACATCACATCAGGATTTAGCAGGGAAATCTAAACAAGTTTTGCCTAAGGCTGGAGCCTCCAGTTTACCTGTCGTGCCGCTTATGATTGATTTTCGAACTCGAAGAATGCGTCTTGCGCTTTCGGCCATCGGTGGCAGTGGTCTCGACCGGCTCTATGAGAGGCTGGCCGGCGAATGCGGGGTCATCTTGACCTTGCATCATGTTTCGACACTCGCTGAACCCGAATTTTCACCAAACAAGCATTTGTCCGTTCATCCGGAGTTTCTCGCCGCAGCCATCAAGCATTTGCGGGATCGAGGTTTCGATTTTGTTGCCATGGATGACGTGCGCGAGCGCATCGCAAATCCGGTGGAGGGGCGCAAATTCGCCGCCGTTACGGTGGATGACGGATATCGCGACTTTGCCGAGTTTGGTACACCGGTTCTGCGCGCAATGGATGTACCCTACACGGTTTACGTTGCGACCGGGCTCGTCGACGGCACGGGCGTGATGTGGTGGCGCGGTATCGAAAAAATCGTGCGCGACCAGTCATCAATCGAAATTGATGGTCATGAAGCCAGTTTTACCTTCGATTGCGAGACCATATCGCAGAAACGAAACGCGCTATGCCATCTGGAACATCACCTTATGACCGGTGTTCCGGAGGCGGATGTTGCTGACACGGTGCGCGCCTGGTGTGAGAAATACGATATCGATATTGACGCAGCGACCCGCGACGCCGTTATGAGTTGGGACGAGCTGCGCACCCTTGCTGCTGATCCGTTGTGCACCATCGGAGCCCATGGAAACGACCATCTGGCGCTTGCCCGCTTGTCGCAACAGGCCATGGAAGCGGACCTGCTGGACGGCCTTGATCGCCTAACCAAGAAGATGGGCAAGCGTCCGGCCCATCTCGCCTACCCGTTTGGTTACAGATCGGCTGCTGGCGCCCGCGAATTCAAGGCGAGCAATGCCATGGGTTTCGAGACGGCCGTAACAACCAGGCCGGGTATGATCTTTCCTGCCCATATCGATCATTTGACCGCGCTGCCGCGCATTTCCGTCAATGGCTGGTATCAGGATTTGCGCTATATCGCGCCTCTGGCATCGGGACTACCGACCCGCCTTCGGCGCAGATTTCGCCAGCTGGATGTGGCTTGATGCATTGATGCTCACACGAGCCTCTGCATCTCATGCTAAGCCAGCGTGTCAGTCGGCTTCAGTCGCCATCCATTTGATGATCACCATGGCCGGCACGATCCAGAGCACGCCGCTGAACATGAAATAAAGCATATGCGCATACCATGGCGCGTTGGCGAGCGTTGCAGTGGCCACGGCGACTGCCACCAGCGCATAGACAATAACCAGGACCACAATGAGGAACATTCCCATCATCTTCTTGACCCTGATTGGCAGTGTTGTGCGCATGGTGCTGTGAAGCCCGGTTTGGTTGCTGTGTGATGAAATAGACCAGCGCCGTTGCCTGAAACAAGGGCAGACGGGTGAGCGCGACAATTGGTGTCTATCCGGTTCGGCGCGCGCCGCTTTACTTTTCCAAGCAACGCAGCCAAATCAACCGCGCCCTTGGACTTCGCGCCGGAACACCATGCCAACCTCAGCTTCTCACGCCCGAGAAAAAGATCTCGCCGCCATTCGCTGGTGGCTCTACGGCGTTGCTGTCCTCGTGGCGATTATGGTGCTGGTTGGCGGCGCAACGCGGCTGACCGATTCCGGTTTGTCGATCACCGAATGGGCACCCATACGTGGGGCGATTCCGCCGCTCAACGCAGCAGATTGGGAAGACGCCTTTGCCATGTATCGCGAGACAACCGAGTTTCAGACGATCAACACGGTCATGACGATGGCGCAGTTCAAGGTGATTTTCTGGTGGGAATGGGGGCACCGTTTTCTGGGCCGTGTCATCGGTCTGGCCTTTGTTGGTCCGCTCATTTGGTTCTGGCTGCGCAAAGCCATTCCACCGCACATGAAATTGCCGCTGCTTGTGCTGCTGGCGCTTGGGAGCCTTCAGGGGTTTGTGGGCTGGTGGATGGTCAGATCCGGTCTCGTGGGGCGTGTGGATGTCAGCCAGATCAGGCTTGCCGTTCACTTGACCCTCGCTTGTATCATTCTTGCCTACACGTTGTGGCTTGCCCGCTCCACCGTGCGGCATGAAGGTGGCGCGCTCGCCTCGGCGACCTGGCAGGGTGTTGCAATCGTTGCGTTGCTTCTCGTCCAGATTTTTGCCGGCGGTCTCGTGGCCGGTCTCGATGCCGGCATGGCTTACAACACCTGGCCCACCATGAATGGCGAGTGGGTTCCGCATGGCGTGATGGCCGCCGCGTCATTGCTCGCCAATATGACCGACAATGCGGTGATGGTGCAATTCAACCATCGCAATCTGGCTTACCTGCTATGGTTCGCGACTTTCGCGCACATGGTCTGGCTTATGCGCATTGCGCCCGACAGTACCCATGCAAGGCGGTCCGTTGTCTTGTTGGGGCTGGTCACCACGCAGGCAGCGCTTGGCATCGTCGCCCTCGTTTTGCAGGTGCCGTTTGGTTGGGCACTGCTCCATCAGTTCGGAGCGGTTGCACTGCTTTCCTTTGCAGTGGCCCATTGGCATGCACTTGCGCCGACGCGCCACACATCAAACGAAGCGAAATCGGCTGATATTGCATCTTCGGTCGGCGTTCCCGTGCATGGAACCCGCTGAACGCGCCTTTTTGAATGTTCGCCGATCGGTCCTTGGCCGACGATGGAGCGACCGCCTTGGCCGCGCGGAGGCCGGGCAAGCCGAAAAGATGGCGCAGGCCTATCGCATCGCGGAGCTTTTGGCGCGTATTCTGGCTGCGCGCGGCGTGCAGGCAGACGATGCGGTCTCCTTTCTCAACCCAACCCTGCGCGATTTGATGCCGGACCCGGCCACGCTGACCGACATGGACGCTGCCGCGGCCCGGATTGCGAGCGCCATCACCGACCGCGAGCATGTGGCCATCTTCGGCGATTACGACGTTGATGGGGCAACCTCCAGCGCGTTGCTTGCCAAATATTTGCGCGCTTTTGGCCTCACCGCCAGCATTCACATCCCCGATCGCATTTTCGAAGGCTATGGACCGAATGTCTCGGCGGTTGAAAGCCTCATCGATGACGGGGCAAGGCTGCTCATAACAGTGGATTGCGGATCCGGCAGTTTTGAGCCCTTTGAAGCCGCATCGGCTCGTGGCGTCGATGTTATCGTGCTCGACCATCATCAGGTTGGCGACGAACTGCCGGCCATCCAGGCCTTGGTGAACCCGAACCGCCATGATGATCTGTCGGGTCAGGGGCATCTATCAGCAGTTGGAGTGGTGTTTTTGGCCCTTGTGGCCGTCAACCGAAAGCTGAGAGACGGTGGGCAGGGTGGGCAAGATAGCCTCCAACTGCCCGATTTGATGGAGTGGCTGGATCTGGTGGCGCTCGGCACGGTTTGTGATGTGGTCCCGCTCACCGGTTTGAACAGAGCCTATGCGACGCGTGGGCTGGACGTCATGCGCAACCAGGCCAATCCCGGCCTGGCGGCTCTGTCGAAGGCGGCCCGGCTCGCTGGTCCTGTCGAAGCGTGGCATTTGGGATTTCTGCTCGGCCCACGCATCAATGCTGGTGGGCGCATCGGCGATGCTGCATTGGGTGCTCGGCTGCTGACGACGCATGATCCCGTTGAGGCCGAGCAGATCGCGCTCCAGCTCGACACTTTGAATGCGGAACGCCAGGCCATGGAAGCCGACATGCTTGAACAGGCTATCGCCGAGGCGGAAGCCGAACGGGGCGGTGGCGATGGTCCGGCAGTGATCGTCACTCAAAGCGACACCTGGCATGTCGGGGTTGTGGGGTTGCTTGCCTCGCGTTTGAAAGATCGCTTTCGAAGGCCCGCCTTCGCCATACAATTTGACGACCGGGGTGTTGGTGTTGGGTCCGGGCGATCCATTCCCGGTGTCGATCTTGGCAAGGCGGTGCGGACTGCACTTGAACGGGGTCTGCTGCAAAAGGGTGGCGGGCACGCCATGGCTGCTGGCATCACCATCGAGCGTTCAAAACTGGGTGCATTTCGCGCCTTTCTGGAAGAGAGCGCCGGTCCTGCCTTCAACGCAACAAGAACGCAAGATGTGCTGTTGATCGACGGCGCCCTGTCAGCTCGCGGAGCGACAACTGATTTGTTCGATGATCTTCAGCGCGCCGGGCCCTTTGGGTCAGGAAATCCGCAACCGGTATTCGCGTTCCCGCGGCATCGCATCGCCAACAGCAGCCGGGTCGGTCGCGATCATGTCCGGTTTCAGTTGAAGGCGTCTGACGGTGCGAGCCTCGACGGCATTTCTTTCCGATCCGCCGACACGGGGCTTGGTCGTTTCCTGCTGCAAAATGACGATCAGCCCGCCCATTTTGTCGGAACTCTGAGCGCAGATTTTTTCCGAGGACGTCGCCGGATCCAACTGAGATTGCTGGATGCATCTGCGGTGGCCGACATCTCTCAGCCGTGATCGCGGCGGCGCGTAAGGACGGCCACAACGAACATAGCTTACAGACACGTGGCGGACGAAAAAGGCTGGCAGTCCCTAGGGGAATCGAACCCCTCTTTCCAGGTTGAAAACCTGGCGTCCTAACCGATAGACGAAGGGACCACAGCCGGGCTGTGTATAGGCAGAAGGATCGGGTGTTTCAACCCTGAACTGGCGCAATTTGTGTTTCTGCTGCCGTGCGGATTGCGCCTTTGGAAACGGCGCCACGCTTGCGCCGATAGTCCATAAAATCAGCTATTTCGGCGGCGCTTTTTGCGGCTCCGGCGGCAGTGATGCCACGCCCGTTTCGAGCCAACATCAATGTGAACTGAATTGGTGTGACAATAGGTTCCGACACCGCCACGGCCAGGCAATGAGCGCAGATACTTAGCCAACTGCCACTTTGACACGCCCTTCACCTGAATATCCGCGGCCATGCAGCGCATATGGGTTGAGCGACGCGCACCACGCACAAGTCGGTTGCGCCGCGGACTGCGATAGCCCGACGTAATCAGCGGTTTGCGCTTAAAGCGCCGTTCCACTCGCGTGAGAATCGCCAATAATGAGCGCGGGAAACAGCCCACCTGAACATCGGGCCGTTGCAACAACAGACCGTGCGCTCCGCGTGTCGCGAGATTGGCGATCGATGCTGTGCGGATCGGTTCATCAAACTCCTCTCGCTCGATTTCATCTTCAATCGAGAACAGGTTTTTGCGTTTCACGCCGGGCAGGCCGAATATGCTGCCCCTGCGACGTGTGGCGGAGGAATCTTCGAGCTTGTTGCGGGCCGTAACGCGCACGCGTGGCGCCGGTTTGGATGGACGATTGCGCGATTGCGTCGCTTCGCGTCCGCCAGTTGCTGCATTGGCTGAGCGATTGGCAAGCGATGTGTTTGGCTGCTGAAACAGGTTGGCAAAAAAGGCGTTGGGCGATGGTGATGCCTGCTTTTGTCCCTGATTCTGGGACTGGGTTGCTGTGGATGAAGTTGCACGATAACGGTTCGGCAGCCCAATTGATCCTGACGCAACGCTGTTCGCTGCTGGCGCTCCAGCGGGTTTGGCCAGTGAATTCGCCGCCTGTTCTGGAATGCTGCTCGGCTTTTCCGCGGCCAGAGCCAATTCGGTGGGTTGGTCCGGCTTTTGTTCTTCCGTTTCAGCAGTTTGGGATGTTGCGTCCGCCTCGCTTTGAGGCTGCGCGGCCTCGTCTTCGGCCTTCGCTTGTTCAAGATCAGATTCTTGTGGCGTCAACGCCGCCGTTAAACTGGCACTGGAAAAGCCTGATGAAGCGTTGCATCCCGACAGGACCAGCCCCGCCGCCAGCAGCGACCCCAACAAAGTGAAACGGTGCGGAAGCTTGACCGATCGTATCACGCGCAAGCACTCCTGCATGCAATTTGTGCTCGCAATCGCTGATCCAATAGGTTTGTGCGGCCATTCGGGCTGAGACTAGCACTGGAGACTTGCCCGGTGCTGGCGATGGGCTGCGGCAACGAACCGGGCCGATCGCCGCTCAACCTCTGCTTTGGTGATCCACCGCCAAACATGCCCAACATACCCTCACCCGGCTGCCGACTCTCGTCCGGCACGACCAGAAACCCCGACCGCTCTTGCGGCGCTATTGTGGCTGAAAAGCGGCGCTACCAGCTGCCCGTATTCTCCATCGATGTCCATGGCTCCTGCGGCGCTAGCGCATCGCCTTCTTGAAGCAGTTCGAAGGAAATGTTGTCGGGTGATTTCACAAATGCCATATGCCCATCACGAGGGGGCCGATTGATCGTGACGCCAGCATCCATGAGCCGTTGGCATGCATCGTAGATATTGTCGACCTTGAATGCCATGTGGCCGAAATTGCGGCCCGAATCATAGTCTTCCGGGTCCCAATTATAGGTCAGTTCCAGTTCCGGAGCGTTGTCGCTTTTCGCGCGGTCGAGATCTCCAGGCGCTGCCAGAAAGATCAGGGTAAAGCGGCCTTTCTCAAACTCTTTGCGCCGCGTTTCCACCAGCCCCAACTTGTTGACATAAAAGTCGAGCGACTCGTCAATGTCCCTGATACGAACCATTGTATGCAGATAGCGCATGAGACCTCTTTTCCCCGCCTGTACAGTCTGTGAAACCGCCAGCGGTTTGGGACATTGACGCAGCAAAGGCAAGTGAAGGGTTTAACATGCATGCCACCACTGAGTCTTGTTGGAACAAGTTGTGGATGGAAGGGTGATGTCGACACTTGGGAAAGCGCACGAAGAAGATCGCACCGCCGCACTTGCCGATGAGTTGCACGCAGCGCGCAGCATCGTGGTGTTTACAGGGGCCGGAGTGTCCACCGAGTCGGGTATTGCGGATTTTCGCAGTCCGGGAGGCATTTGGTCGAAGATCAAGCCAATTCAGTTTGACGACTATCTGCGCGACCCGCAACAAAGATTGGAAGACTGGCGCCGGCGGTTTCATTTCCAGCAGCAATTTGAGAGCTCAGACCCCAATGAAGGTCACCTGGCGGTTGCCAGCATAATCAACGGCGAGAGCGGCCTTGGCCTGGTCACTCAAAACATCGACGGGCTGCATCAGAGAGCCGGTGTGAACGACACCGATATGGTTGAACTGCACGGGAATGGAACGCGCGCCTCCTGTCTGGACTGTCGCGCACCCATGTCGCTGGAAGAGGCAAAGAACCGGATTGACCGGGAGGGTCAACCGCCGAACTGCCAGCGCTGCGGCGGCATTGTAAAGCCCAACATCATTTCCTTTGGTCAGCCCATGCCTGCGGACAAGCTGGCCTTGGCCGAACGCTGGGCACATCAATGTGATCTTTTCGTCGTGCTGGGCTCGTCTCTCGTGGTACAACCGGCTGCGACGCTTCCACTGATCGCTCAGCAAAGTGGCGCAAGACTTGTCATCGTTAACGCTCAGCCCACACCGCTTGACGCCGTCGCCGATCTTGTCCTTCAACGTCCAATCGGCGCAACGCTTGTCACCGCATTGTCACATGTTGCCTTAAAGCCTCAGGACGTTGAGAAAAATCCAGGCGCGAACAATTAGGCGCGCCAAAGAACGCAGCCCACTTGCGCCGACAACAATTGCTGGTGTTAATCTGACATTTACGAATCAAAAGCGCGGCAACATTATGGCTTCACATTGCAGACTTGCTGCAAAGCGGGCTGATTTTGAGCGTTGGAAGCAAGCGGGCACGCCCCGCCGCTCCGCACATCGCGCTGTGAAGGGGTAGGGGTAGCGATGGTGTCGAAAATGCCGCCGGGAACGGGAATGCCCCCATCCACCACTCCGCTGGAGGGAAACGGACCAGCTTCCTCGACGCAGGCGAGCAAGCCGATACGCTCCTCCGACGAATTGGCATCCGATGTCTTTGTCGTTGCCGGTTCCATCAAATGGTTCGACGTTTCAAAGGGTTTCGGCTTTGTTGTGCCGGATGACGACCTGCCCGACGTTCTGCTGCATGTTTCATGTCTGCGTGACGACGGGTTTCAGACAGCTCATGAAGGGGCTCGCATCGTCTGTGAGGTTGTGAGCAAGTCGCGGGGCTTGCAGGCTTTTCGTGTTCTGTCGATGGACAACTCCACGGCCGTTCATCCGTCGCAGCTTCCTGCGGCCCGCACTCACGTCGACGTGAAGGCATCTAGCGACCTAGTGCAGGCGGAAGTGAAATGGTTCAACCGCACAAAGGGGTTCGGCTTTTTGACCCGCGGTCCTGGAACTGAAGACATATTCGTGCATATGGAGACCTTGCGCCGATATGGTTTGACCGAGCTTCGTCCGGGGCAGATGGTCATGGTGCGTTACGGCAGCGGTGAGAAAGGCCTCATGGCCGCTGAAGTTCACCCCGCCAACACCAATTCCGGCCCGCAAAGCCACTAGAACACGGTAGGGTGTTGAGATCGCGGGTACCCGGCACGTGAAAGTGCTTGCGAGCCTTTGCGAGAGTGGTTTATAGGCTGCCCGTTCGATGTTCGGGGCATGGCGCAGTCTGGTAGCGCACCTGGTTTGGGACCAGGGGGTCGCAAGTTCGAATCTTGCTGCCCCGACCATTCAAACACAGTTGCAGCGCTATTGACGCTGCTGCGGTCCTGTCGAAAAGTCGGCGACGAGTCATGCAGGGTTGCAGCCACTTTGCGCTTGTTTCGGAGTGTGAAGCGGCGAGACTTTGTGAGCTGAAGCATCGCGACAAGGACAATCATCATGGCAGCGCGCATCTATCGACCCGCCAAAACCTCCATGCAATCCGGCAAGGCCAAGAGCCGCCACTGGGTGCTGGAGTATGATGCGGATGCGCCGCGCCGCAAAGAACCTCTGATGGGTTATACATCGTCACGCGATATGCTGGCGCAGGTGAAGCTGACATTTGAATCACAGGAAGAGGCGGTTCGCTACGCGAAAGCAAACGGCATCGACTATCGTATCGTGGAGCCTAAAGAGACGAAGCGAGTTGCAGTCTCCTATTCCGACAACTTCAAATATGACCGGCGACTGCCCTGGACGCATTGATGCGTCGCCGGTGCGGCCTGAGGTGATATCCATGAAGCTTGAGGTTCGCGATCCGGCTCTTCTCGAAGCAATTCCCCAAGATGCTCAACTGGAGCAGCTGGAAACCGACTTTTCCTTTGTCGAAGGCCCCATCTGGCATCCGAGTGAACATTGGTTGATGTTCTCTGACATCCCAGAGAGCGTGCAGTATCTGTGGCGTGAGGAGGAAGGGCTGGCGGTGTTTCGCACGCCCTCCAACATGTCCAACGGCAATTGTTTTGACCGGCAAGGCCGCATCATTTCGTGTGAGCACGGTACGTCGAGCGTCATCCGACATGAAAACGATGGCAAGGTGTGCACGCCAATTGCAACGCATCATCAAGGGCTTGCCCTGAATTCGCCTAATGATGTCGTGGTGGACAGCGCCGGGCGTATCTATTTCACCGATCCGGTGTTTGGCCGCCAGGACCACCCCATGAAAGTCGGCTATCCACGCGCGTTCGAACTGGATGTCTCGGGTGTCTATCGGCTGGATCCGGATGGGTCGCTGCATTTGCTGGCAGATGATTTTCAGCAGCCCAACGGATTGTGCCTGTCGGTCGATGAAACAAGGCTTTTCGTATCAGACACACCCGGCTTTCATATCCGTGTCTTTGACCGCGCTGACGATGGTTCGGTGAGCGGCGGCGCGGTCTGGGCGCCCGTGGAAGGCGATCACATCGACGATCAAGGCAAGAAATGGGTGCCAGACGGTCTGAAGACATCTTTGGGCGGCCATATTCTGTCCAGCGGACCGGGCGGCATTCACATATTCTCGCCAGAAGGTGCGTGTCTGGGTGTGATGCTAATGCCGGAAAAGAGTGCGAATTTTTGTTTTGGCGGTGCTGATCGCGACTGGCTTTATGTCACTGCATCGACGAGCCTTTATCGCGTCAAAACCAACATGCAGGGCCCGCCAGCATTTTTGAGCAAGTCCGCTGGCCTTTGATACAAGTCGCTATTACTCCGTTACACCTTCAAAACCAACGCCTTATCCCTTAAAGGTGGGGCACTCATTGCCCTTGGGAGCCCCGCTACATGTCCGCTATTGTTGATATTCATGCCCGCGAAATACTCGACTCGCGTGGCAATCCAACAGTCGAGGTGGACGTCTTGTTGGAGGATGGCTCTTTTGGGCGTGCCGCAGTTCCTTCCGGCGCCTCGACTGGCGCACATGAGGCGGTGGAATTGCGTGATGGTGGCACACGCTATGTCGGCAAGGGCGTGACCAAGGCCGTCGATGCGGTCAATAAGACCATTTTCAACGAAATCGCGGGGCTGGAAGCGGTCGATCAGCGCGGCATCGATGCAGCGATGATTGAACTGGATGGCACGCCGAACAAGGGCAAACTCGGCGCCAACGCCATTTTGGGTGTTTCACTGGCCGTTGCCAAAGCTGCGGCGGAAAGTTCGGCCCTGCCGCTCTACAAATATTTGGGGGGGCCGGCGGCGCATATTCTTCCTGTCCCGATGATGAACATCATCAATGGCGGCGAGCATGCCGACAATCCAATCGACTTTCAGGAATTCATGATCATGCCGGTCGGCGCCGAGAGCTTTTCGGAAGCCCTGCGCATGGGTGCTGAAGTGTTCCACACGCTCAAAAAAGGGCTGTCAGCAGCAGGGCACAACACCAATGTCGGCGATGAGGGCGGTTTTGCGCCCAATATCGGCAGCGCGCCGGAAGCGCTGAATTTCGTCATGCAGTCCATTGAGAAAGCCGGCTTCACGCCCGGCGAAGACGTCTTTATCGCGCTCGACACCGCTTCTACCGAGTTCTTTGAAAGCGACAGCTATGAGTTGAAAGGCGAGGGCCGGTCATTGTCCTCGGCAGACATGGCCGGATATCTGGCTGAACTCGCCGCAACATATCCGATCATTTCAATTGAAGACGGTATGGCGGAAGATGACTGGGAAGGCTGGAAAGCGTTGACCGACCAGATCGGTGCATCATGCCAGCTCGTGGGCGACGATCTGTTCGTCACAAACACGGCGCGCCTAAAAGACGGCATCGCAATGGGCGTTGCCAATTCCATTCTGGTGAAGGTGAACCAGATCGGATCGCTTAGCGAAACGTTTGATGCGGTCAACACCGCCCACAAAGCTGCCTATACCGCCGTCATGTCTCATCGCTCCGGAGAGACAGAAGATACGACGATTGCGGATCTAGCCGTCGCCACCAATTGCGGGCAAATCAAGACCGGATCGCTGTCGCGGTCGGATCGGCTGGCGAAGTACAATCAGTTGCTGCGGATTGAAGAAGAACTGGGCGCGCAGGCGGTCTATGCCGGTCGCAGCATTCTGAAATCCTAACGCGATCTTAACCAAGCTGCGGCCAGGATCTGAACAAAGCTTAAGACTTCGAGCCAGCAAATGAAGTTTCGTTCACGCAAGCGTCACCCTCTGTCGCGGTTCATTGCACCGGTGATGACGCTGACGATCCTTGGATATTTCGGCTATCACGCCATGAACGGCCATTATGGCGTTCGTGCGCAGGTCGCGATGGAGAAACGCCTCGCTGATCTGGAGCAGGAGTTGGCGGCCCGAACGGCCATCCGCAAGAAACTGGAAGCACGCGTCATGATGGTCCGCGACGGCAGCATGGATCGCGACATGATCGACGAGCAGATCAGGCGCAAGCTGAACATGACACGCAGCGACGAGATTGTGTTATTTCAAACACGTTGACGCTTGCCCTAGCGGGCGCGACGTTCGTAATAGTTTTGTCACGATATTTCAGACACCTGCCAAATGGTCCCAAGTCCGGCTGAGTGCCGCTTTGCGCCATTGTGCAGTGCGCGTTGCACGCTATAGTGCGCGCTCACAGGATGCTGGAACCGCACCAGACGTGGGTGAGTTGAGCGGACAGGACGGTTCCAAGGACGGCAAGGAAGCGAAGCGTGGCAAAAAGTTCAGCAAGTGCAAAAGGCGGCAAGAAATCCGCAGTCAAGACAAACAAAGAACCGGCCGCGCCCAAAACACCAAAACCGCTCGATTATTCCAAGGAACAGGAGCTCGATGCCTATCGCGATATGCTCTTGATTCGCCGCTTCGAGGAGAAAGCCGGTCAACTATACGGCATGGGTTTCATCGGCGGGTTTTGTCATCTCTATATCGGCCAGGAAGCCGTTGTGACCGGAATGCAGGCCGCGCTGATCGAAGGCGATCAGGTGATCACCGCCTACCGGGATCACGGCCACATGCTGGCTTGCGGCATGACGCCAAAGGGCGTGATGGCGGAATTGACGGGACGTCAGGGCGGTTATTCGCGCGGCAAGGGCGGTTCCATGCACATGTTCTCTAAAGAGAAGCATTTCTATGGCGGCCATGGCATTGTGGGCGCGCAGGTGTCTCTAGGAACGGGTCTGGCGTTTAACAATCACTATCTGGAAAACGGCAATGTCTGCTGCACCTATTTTGGTGACGGTGCGTCAAACCAGGGTCAGGTTTATGAGAGCTTCAATATGGCGAAGCTCTGGAGCCTGCCGGTCATCTACATCATAGAAAACAACCGCTACGCGATGGGAACGTCAGTGCAGCGCTCGTCCGCTTTGACCGACTTCTCGCGGCGCGGTTGTTCGTTCAATATTCCGGGCATCGAGGTCGATGGTATGGATGTGCGGGCCGTTCAGGCTGCGGGCCAATTCGCGGCAGACTGGTGCCGATCCGGCAAAGGGCCCATCATTTTGGACATGCAGACCTATCGCTATCGCGGACATTCCATGTCCGACCCGGCGAAATACCGCTCAAAGGATGAAGTGCAAAAAATGCGTACCGAAAATGACCCGATCGAGCGGGTCAAGCAGCGCGTTTTGGAGAAAAAATGGGCCGACGAAGACCAGTTGAAGGACATCGACAAGAAAGTGAGGGCGATCGTTGCCGAGTCGGCAGACTTCGCTCAAAACGATCCCGAACCCGATGAGAGCGAATTGTACACCGATATTCTCCTGCCGGTGGAGGCATAAGTCATGGCGACGAATATTTTGATGCCCGCACTGTCTCCCACCATGGAGGAGGGGACACTCGCCAAATGGCTGGTGAAGGAAGGCGATGAAGTCACCTCCGGCGATGTGATTGCCGAGATCGAGACCGACAAGGCCACGATGGAAGTCGAGGCTGTCGATGAAGGCACGATTGGCAAGATCGCCGTTGCCGAGGGGACCGAAGGTGTGAAGGTCAACTCCGTCATCGCCGTGCTGGTTGAAGACGGTGAGAGCGCTGATGCCGCTCCCGAAGCCCCGGCAGCGACGGAGGAGGCATCGCCTCCGCCCGCTGAGGAAGAGCCACAACAACCTGTGGCGCCAAAGGAATCGGCCACGCAAAAGCCACAACCGGCGCAGCCCAAGATTGAAAACGATCCCGATATTCCAGCCGGCACCGAGATGGTTTCCACCACCGTGCGCGAGGCTTTGCGCGATGCCATGGCCGAGGAAATGCGGGCGGATGACCGCGTTTTCGTCATGGGTGAAGAGGTCGCTGAATATCAGGGCGCCTACAAAGTGACACAGGGTCTGCTCGACGAGTTCGGTGCCAAGCGTGTCATCGACACGCCGATCACGGAACACGGCTTTGCTGGTGTCGGGGTTGGTGCGGCGATGGCCGGTCTGCGGCCTATCGTTGAGTTCATGACGTTCAACTTTGCCATGCAGGCCATTGACCAGATCGTCAATTCGGCGGCCAAGACGCTCTATATGTCCGGTGGCCAGATGGGTGCGCCTATGGTGTTTCGCGGTCCCAATGGTGCAGCTGCTCGCGTGGGCGCACAGCACTCGCAATGCTACGCGGCATGGTACGGACATATTCCGGGGTTGAAGGTGGTGATGCCCTATGATGCTGCCGATGCGAAGGGGCTTTTGAAAGCCGCCATCCGGGACCCCAACCCGGTCATCTTCCTGGAAAACGAAATCCTCTATGGCCAAGCCTTCGATGTGCCGAAGCTTGATGATTTTGTGCTGCCGATCGGCAAGGCCAAGGTCGCGCGTCAGGGGTTCGATGTCACGCTGGTGACCTTCGGCATCGGCATGAAATACGCGCTTGAAGCGGCGCAGGAACTGGCGAGCATGGATATCGATGCGGAGATTATCGATCTGCGCACCATCCGCCCCATGGATCTTGAGACGGTCATGCAGTCCGTCATGAAGACCAATCGTTGCGTGACGATTGAGGAAGGCTTTCCGCAATCCGGTGTGGGATCGGAGATTTCCGCGCAGATAATGGAGAACGCTTTCGACTATCTCGATGCGCCAGTGATCCGCGTTACGGGCAAGGATGTCCCCATGCCTTATGCGGCCAATCTGGAAAAGCTGGCTTTACCAAGTGTGGCTGAAGTGATCGAGGCCGTGAAAGCGGTGACTTACAAGTGAATATGACGGCGATGGAGACTGGCCGGTCGGCATGAGCAAACCGCTTAAACAAAGCGATCTTTACGCGCAGCTCGAAGCACTGCCGCCCAATATGGTGGGGGAGATCATTGATGGTGAACTGTTGGCCATGCCAAGGCCAGCGGCCAGACACGCGGTTTCAGCTGCGTCGTTGGGTATTGAAATCGGAGGCCCTTATCAAAGAGGTCGCGGTGGTCCAGGTGGCTGGATTTTCATGAACGAGCCGGAATTGCACTTTGGCATTCAGGTGACGGTGCCAGACATAGCGGGCTGGCGGCGCGAGCGAATGCAATCGATTCCAGAGGGGGTTGCGATAACGATTCCACCAAACTGGGTGTGCGAGGTTCTCTCGCCTTCCACCGAAAAATATGATCGCGGTGCCAAGCGGCGCATCTATCTTTCGGCAGGTGTGGAATATCTGTGGCTTCTCAACCCGATTTCGCGAGTGCTTGAAACCTTCATCGCTTCCGATGATGAGTGGAAAATCGGTCCGACATTTGCCAGCGGCGACACGGTGAGTGCCGTTCCATTCGATGCGATTTCCTTTCCTATCGATTATCTTTGGGGCGACCCGGTTGCGGAGGCTGAATCATGAGCCTGCCTCAATTCGATACGCGCCACGCCCGTTGGGACCATTTGCGGGAAGCGGTGACTGTTCCGGCAGGTCCCGATCTTGTGGTCATCACGCAAAGCGCGATCACCAATTGGGCGCAGGTTGGGGGTGACCCGGACGAGGCCGTTGAGGCTGTCGTAGAACACAAGGCCGCCTTCGCTGCGATGGCCAATACGATCAGCGCACAGGACGGTATCATCACCGTGACCCAAAGCGTCGTCGACAGCCGCTCTTGGTCGGTGGAACCCTATTCTGACGGCCCCGAAGACAGTGGGGCAATCTATGAGCAACCCATCTTGAAGACCGGAACCGCCTCATGAGCATTGATATCACCATGCCCGCTTTGTCCCCGACGATGGAGGAGGGCAATCTTGCCAAATGGCTGGTCAAGGAAGGTGACACGGTTGCCGCTGGCGATGTGATCGCAGAAATAGAGACGGATAAGGCCACCATGGAAGTGGAGGCCGTGGACGAGGGCACTGTCGCCAAGATCGTCGTGTCGGAAGGCACCGAAGGCGTGAAGGTCAATTCCGTCATCGCGGTTCTCGCAGAGGAAGGCGAGGACGCTTCCGCAGTCGATGTGTCTGAAGCGCCAGAGGCGAAAGCGGCACCCGAGCCGGAACCGCAGGCCGAATCTCAGGAAGCGACCAGGGAAACGCCGAAGCCTGCATCGACCGCCGCTCCCGAAACTCCAGCTGCTTCTGTGAACAGTGATGGCGAGCGCGTCTTTGCCTCGCCGCTCGCGCGTCGCATCGCGACGCAGAATGATCTCGATATCGCAACGGTCTCTGGATCAGGCCCGCGCGGACGTATCGTAAAGGCCGATGTCGATGCCGTTCTGGCAGGCGGTGCCACCGCATTATCGAGCCAGGCGGCATCCAAAGAATCTGCGGCACCGTCTCAGGCACCGGCTGCGGCATCTGCGGCGCCGCAGGGTATGGCGGATGACGCCGTGCTGGCACTGTTTGATGAAGCTGCCTACGACAAGAAGCGGCATGACGGTATGCGCCGTGTCATTGCAGAGCGCCTCACCCAGTCTGCCCAGACGGTCCCGGCCTATTTCGTGACCATGGATTGCGAGCTGGACGCTTTGCTCGCTTTGCGCAAACAGATGAACGATGCGGCGCCCAAGAATGCAGACGACAAACCGGCCTACAAGCTCTCGGTCAACGATTTCATCGTAAAGGCGATGGCGCTGGCGCTGAAAGCCGTGCCGATGGCGAATGTGTCGTGGACCTCAACCGACCGAATTTACCACAAGCATGCTGATGTGGGGGTCGCTGTTGCGGTCGAAGACGGGCTGTTCACTCCCATCGTGCGCAAGGCTGAACAGAAGACGATGTCGGTCATCTCCGCCGAGATCAAAGACATGGCCGGTCGAGCGCGAGACAAGAAGCTGAAGCCGGAGGAGTATCAGGGCGGCTGTACGGCGGTGTCGAATCTCGGCATGTTTGGCGTGAAAGAGTTCACCTCCATCATCAACCCGCCGCATGCTTCCATTGTATCAATCGGGATCGGCGAGCAACGTCCGGTGGTGAAGGATGGGGCACTCGCCATCGCAACCGTGATGGCGGCGACCTTCGCCTTTGATCATCGCGCCATTGACGGGGCGCTTGGAGCGGAACTCGCTGCCGCCTTCAAGGGCTTCGTGGAAAATCCCATGAGCATGCTGGTCTAGCAATAAGCGAGGATGGCGCTAATTCTCGGGAAAATTCTGTTTTATGCCGCCCTCGGCTCTGACTGCATCGTTCAGCCGCTGGTTTTCGCTCGCCAGAAAACTTGTCGCCATGGCAAAGGGCGCCGCCGCGATAGCCAGAAGCACCAGGGCAGCCAGGACTTGGGTGCGGGGCGATTTTTTGTGCATCGACAGTGCACGGAAGATAACAACGATCACGACCGCGAACACAAACACAAGATTGATTGCGGAGTAGCCGAGCGCGTGAAAGGATTCAAAAAACGACATGACACAGCTGTGTTGAGCGGATTTCGTCGTGTGTCTATCGCGCGTTCCAGTTCCGGTAACAAGAGTCCGCATGGGTGCTGCTGACTACAAACTCCGCCAGACGGCGGCGCGCGATGCCGCTGATCTGGCCATGCTCGACAATATTGGCAGTCACGGCCTTTCCCTATGGTTTTGGCAGGGCGCGGTGAAAATGGGAAAGGCTGATGATCCACTCGATTGGGGGCGCCAGCGCATGGCGGATCAAGACATGCCCTTTGCATGGCCCAACGCCGTGGTAGCGGAACTGGATGATTCAGTTTTGGGAGGCATCACAAGCTATCTGATGCCCCAACTGGTGGATGAGGATAAGGCTGCCGACCCGATCATGGCACCGATGATGGACCTTTTCGCTTCCGCCGCGGGTCATTGGCTCGTTGACAATCTTGCAGTGTTTGAAAATGCGCGCGGTCGCGGCGTAGGCGCGGCGCTGCTCGATCATGCATTCGAACTGGCGCGGAAGGCGGAATGTAGGCAAATTTCTCTCGTCGCGGCAGACGACAACGCGCCAGCCTTGGCCCTTTATCGCTCGCGCGAATTCGCAGAACGTGACAGACGGGTGGCCGTGCCCTGGAGCGCCCATGTCAAAACAAAGCACTGGCTGTTGCTGACAGCCCCGCTCAACTGATGGAGCATCTTTATGGCTGACACCTATGACGTCATTGTTATTGGCGCAGGTCCCGGCGGCTATGTTGCCGCAATTCGTGCTGCGCAACTGGGTTTGAAGACCGCGATTGTCGAGCGCGAACATCTTGGTGGCATCTGTTTGAACTGGGGGTGCATTCCCACCAAGGCGCTGCTGCGTTCCGCCGAGACCTACGATCATATGGGTCATGCGGATGCGTTTGGCCTGTCTGTCGAGAATTTCTCCTTTGATATGGAAAAGATCGTGAAACGCTCGCGCGGCGTGTCTGGCCAGCTCAATGGCGGTGTCGGATTTCTGTTGAAAAAGAACGGTGTCGAAGTGATCTGGGGCGAGGCGCGTATCACCAAGCCGGGTGAGATCGAAGTTGCCGCACCACAGAAAGAGGCCGTGCAGCCGCAGCATCCGGCCCCGAAAAAGGCACTGGGAGAGGGCACCTACAAGGCCAAACACATCATCATTGCGACGGGTGCTCGTCCGCGCGCTCTGCCCGGCATTGAGCCGGATGGCGAGATGATCTGGTCCTATTTTGAAGCTATGGTGCCAAAGGCCATGCCAAAATCGCTGATCGTGATGGGGTCGGGCGCGATCGGCATCGAGTTCGCTTCCTTCTATCGCAGCATGGGCGCGGAAGTGACGGTGGTTGAACTCATGCCGCAGGTCATGCCGGTCGAAGATGCTGAGATCGCACAACACGCCCAAAAGCGTTTTGAGAAACAGGGCATGAAAATCCTGCTGGAAGCAAAGGTCACCAAGGTCGAGAAAGGCAACGGCGAGATCACCGCGACCATCGAGACAAAAGACGGAAAGACGCAGTCAATCACCGCCGAGAAGCTCATTTCTGCTGTCGGAGTGGTCGGCAATGTCGAAGGGCTGGGTCTGGAAGAGCTCGGCGTCACCTTTGATCGCGGCATCATCGCGGTTGACGACTATGGCGCGACCAATGTGCCGGGTATCCATGCGATCGGCGATGTTGCGGGCGCGCCCATGCTCGCGCACAAGGCGGAGCATGAAGGGGTGATCTGCGTTGAAAAGATCGCCGGGCTTCCCCCGCACGTCATGGACAAGGCAAAAATCCCGGGCTGCACCTATTGCAACCCGCAGGTCGCCAGCGTCGGCATGACGGAGCGCGCCGCAAAGGAAGCGGGCAGGGAGGTCAAGATTGGTCGCTTTCCGTTTCAGGGCAATGGCAAGGCCATCGCACTTGGCGAGCCGGAAGGTCTGGTCAAGACGATTTTCGACGCAAAGACCGGTCAACTGCTTGGCGCGCATATGGTTGGCGCCGAGGTCACCGAACTCATTCAGGGCTTCGTTGTCGCCATGAATTTGGAGACGACCGAGCAGGAACTCATCGATGCCGTGTTCCCGCATCCAACGCTGTCTGAAATGATGCATGAGAGCGTGCTCGACAGCCAGGGCCGCGTGATCCACACATGATGATGCACATGCGCGCTGCGAAATGAGGGCTTTGCCATGGCTGACACCTATGTCGACCCGGACCGGGATCGCTTTGCCGCCTTTCGCGATCTGCCGCGGGACGAGCCTGCCGACATGCTCAACCTCGTCTGTCTCAATGCAGTGGCGCGCTATGCCGATGGCACCGAAACCAGTGGGCGCGAGGCCTATGCCGCCTATGGTCGTCAGAGCGAGCCGATCTTCAAAGGTGTTGGCGGATCGATCATCTGGTCCGGTGAGCCGCGTTTCATCACCATCGGCCCGGCAGACGAGCATTGGGACATCGCCTTCATTGCGCGCTACCCGTCCGCCCAGGCCTTTCTGGATATGGTCTATGATCCCGCCTATCAGGCGGTGGTGCATCATCGGCAGGCGGCGGTGAAAACCTCACGTCTGGTCCGCATGAAGCCGCGCATGTCGGGAGGCGGCTTTGGTTCATAGAGACAGGCCTTCTGCTCTTTGATCCACAATGCCTTGACGCGCGCCGCGTCGCACAATAGCAACGCTGGTGTCCTTGCAAGGGCGCACGGCATCCCCGCGCAAACTGATGGGCCGATTTAGCTCAGTTGGTAGAGCAACGCATTCGTAATTTGCGGGCCGGAAGCTGAAAACTCATTTGACCTGAGTGAGTTGGATGTGAAAAAGGGATCAGGTCAAATTCGGCATAGGCAAAACGTAAACTGCCCATCGTCGATGAGCCGCAATAGCTCAGTTGGTAGAGCGGTACATTCGTAATGTATAGGTCGGGGGTTCGAATCCCTCTTGCGGCACCACTTTCTCCTTGTGTGCGACCCGGATAGATAGCGACCTGAGAACCGTTTCCGCTTCGATTCAATTGGAAAGACAGACGCTTCAAATCCGAAATACTCTATAGCTTTCCCAAACTGCCTACAGAATGGTGGACGACGAATGTCCGCTTCAGCGACGTTTTGGAGATCCAACCCTTCCAATCAGGCCGGGCTACCGAAACCCATCTTCATTGTCTGCGTGCAGTTTGGGACCGCGCTCTTCGATGGGTTCCAGTGCGTTCGCAACCGTTCGGTTTGGTGCGGCATCGATATCCTTAAGGCGCCCCGATTTCGGATTGGCCCACCTCACTGCGTTCTTGAGAACCAGGCGGATGTTTTCGTCATAGTAGGTTGGATAAGTCTCGTGTCCGGGTTGGAAGTAGAAGATATTCCCGGCACCGCGACGATAGGTCAGGCCAGACCTGAGGACTTCCCCTCCCTGAAACCAGCTGACGAAAACCGTTTCAAGCGGTTCCGGGACATGAAAAGGCTCACCGTACATCTCTTCGTGTTCGAGTTCGAAATGGTTCGCTAAACCTTCGGCAATCGGATGGCCTGGAGCGGTAACCCAAATGCGTTCGCGTTCGCCAGCCTCGCGCCAAGTCAGCGAGCAGGGTGTCCCCATCAGGCGCTTGAAGATCTTCGAGAAGTGAGCCGAATGGAGAAGGATCAGCCCCATCCCACTCCAAACCGCATTGGCCACGCGGTCGACCACAACGTCCGAAACAGCTCCATGGGCTGCGTGCCCCCACCAGAGCAAAACGTCGGATTCGTCCAGCCGATCCTGAGGCAACCCGTGTTCCGGGTCTTGCAAGGTTGCCGTTGTCGCATTGATAGCCGGGTCTTCGTTAAGCGCGTCGGCAATACAGGTGTGCATGCCTTTTGGGTAGATCGATGCGACCGTTTCATTGGTTTGCTCATGGACGTTTTCGCCCCAGACGACGGCGCGGATCATAGGACGGCCTCCTGTCAGCCGGATTTGCGCGGTTTCGACGTGCTCGCGCGGGGGATGAGTTCCGGGGCGATAACAACCGGGTCTTCCGCGCCCTCTTCAGCATTCAAGATCGCGACAAGCTTCCTGGCCGCCAGACGCCCCCAATCCCTGCGCGGCAACCGAACACTGGACAGGCCGGGATTGAAAATGGCCGCATATGGCATGTCATCGTAGCCAATCACCGAGACATCTTCCGGCACGCGCACCCCCGCGCGGACGAGGCCGTGCAAAAGCCCGGTGGCAGTCTCATCATTGTGCACGAAGACCGCGGTCGGTAATTCCCCGGAGGCGAGCAGCTTGTCAGCAGCCTCCAGTCCGTATTCGACGGATAGATGCCCAACAAGATCACGGTCTCTCTGTAGAGGGATACCCGCGTTCTTTAAGGTCTGAGAAAAGCCATGATAGCGACGCTCGAAACCGTTTATCTGCATCGGACCACAAATTTGCACGATATCACGGTGCCCCAGCTTGATTAGGTGACCGGCTGCGAGGCGCCCACCCAGGACATCGTCGGTACGAACGGTCGGTAGATCGATTTCCTTGTGACCACCACAAGAAACAACAGGTGGGCCAGAGTAAACACCATTGGCATCGCTCGGCAGCAAATCCTCAAGAAAGCCGTTGGTATTCAGAATCAAGCCCCCGGCCGTGTTCATCAAGAGCATGTCGGAAAAGGCGCGCTCGCTTTCGGCGTCTTCTGATGTGTCGCCGATCAAAAGGACATAGCCATGGGCGCGGGCTTCTTCTTCGATTCCCTTGAAGAATTCGGCAAAGAACACGTTGGTGATCTCAGACACCAGAACAAGTAGCGTCTTGCTGCGTCCCCTCCGCAAGTCACCTGCGGCCTGGTTTGCGCGATAGCCAAGACGTTTCATCACGTCGAAAACATGATCTCGCGTTTTCTCTCGCACGTCTTCGGGGCGCGACATCGCGCGGCTGACAGTCGCGATGGAAACGCCCGCCTCACGGGCGACATCTTTTACTGTGGGGCGCTTCGAACTCATCCCTGGCCTTGGACCAAATCGGCAGCATTCGGCTTGCCTTGATCGTCAAATCTATGGATGAAGTCGGGGTTAGGACGCAAACGTACCGTGTCACCAACATTCTGGTTATGCTGCCCGTTCAAGCTCACCGTCAGAATGCCCGCATCGGGCACACGCACATAAAGAATCGTATCGTGGCCAAGCCGTTCAACTAGGGTGACCTTGCCTTCCCAGGTGTCGTCGCCCTCGCCAATTGTTAAGTGCTCCGGGCGCACGCCAAGAGTCGTGGTGCCAGCCGCGACAGCATAGCGTCCCTTGATGAAATTCATCTTGGGCGAGCCAATGAAACCCGCGACGAACTCGGTGGCGGGATGGTTGTACAAATCCATTGGGCTGCCGACCTGTTCGATATAGCCGCCATTTAACACAACAATCCGGTCGGCCATTGTCATGGCTTCGACCTGATCGTGGGTGACGTAGATCATCGTCACTCCCATTCGCTGGTGAAGTTCACTGATCTCGACCCGGGTTTCCGATCGCAAAGCAGCGTCGAGGTTGGACAGAGGTTCGTCCAAAAGAAAGACCTGAGGATTGCGGACAATCGCACGTCCAATGGCGACACGCTGGCGCTGGCCACCTGACAACTGCCCAGGTTTCCGGTTTAGGAAGGGTCCAAGTTTTAGGGCGTCCGCTGCCTCTTGCACTTTCTCAGCGATCTCTTTTTTTGATCGTTTTTCAAGGCTCAGCGAGAACCCCATGTTCTCAGCCACTGTCATCTGCGGGTAAAGCGCGTAAGACTGGAAGACCATCGCGATGTCGCGCTGGCGTGGTGACAAATCGTTGGCGCGCTTTTCACCGATCAGCAGATCGCCGCCCGTCACCTCTTCCAGCCCAGCGATCATTCTGAGAAGCGTCGACTTCCCACACCCCGAGGGCCCCACGAAGACAACAAATTCGCCATCCGCAATGGAGAGATTGATGTCGTGCAAGACCTCGACATCTCCGTAAGACTTGGACAGGTTTTTGAGCTCCACACCAGCCATCTCTTCCTCCTTTAACCTGCCACCAACGGCGCACGGATGATCCTTCTGACGGTATCCAACGACGCGGGTTGTAGCTGTCGTTCTTTCAATCCCGATAAAACCGCCTTGACGTCATGCAGCACCATGTCTCCGATGGGATGTCGCCCGCCCTCGACCGCCGCCGCACGATGGGGCGACCAGATCACATTCTCAGCTTGCCGAAACTTGGCGTGCTTTGAGACGGGCTCCTTTGGGAAGACATCGCTGGCCAGCCGAATATGCCCTGAATCGGCTGCATCAATGAGGGCGTCGAAATCAACAAGATGCGACCGGCTTATGATGACAACAAGTGCGCCGCGTTCCATCTTCTCAATGAGACTGCGCGAGACGAGCTGATAGTTCTCCTCGGTGGGGATCGCGGCGATCACCACGACACGATTGCCGGTGACCACTTGTTCCAATTCCTCAAAGGCGACCCGGTCAAACGTCGCCCCGCTCGCCTTTATCCACGGATCAAAGGCTTCAAATTTCGGTGCAAAGGGAGCCAGAAGCCGCGCGCATTCCTGTGCAATTGATCCAAAGCCAACAAAGCCGATGCGCTCACCATAGAGCGAAAAATCCGTCCCGAGATTGTCGTTGAGCCAGCGTTCCGACCCGACGCGGAAACGCTCGTGCTCGTCAACAATACCGCGCGCCCCTGCAATCATGAGGCCAAGGGCCATTTCCGCAACCGACTGCCGAAAGCCGGGGGCACAGGAGAGAACCTCGATGCCTCGTTCAAAACAGGCATCGTAATCGAGGCCGGTCTGGAACGTGCCGGAAACTTCAATGACGGCTTTCAGGTTTTCGGCGGTGTCCAATTCTTCCCGGTCGAGCTCAGGCTTGGCTGCCACCACGAACTCCGCTTCACGTAAGCGCGCCAGAAAATCATCGCGCGCCATTGGCCAGTTCACGCCGCCATGGATTTCACAAAGCTCGCCCAAGTCGCGGAAGGCAGAAGGGCGGAAGAGCTCCTCAACCTGACGAAAATGCTGATCCATGATGAGAAGAGGTTTCGACATCGATGACCTCACTTCACCGCGCCTGCGGTCATGCCGCGCACAAAGTGTCGTTGAAAAAACAGGAACAACAGGACCACAGGGATCGCCATAATAACGGTACCGCTGGAGAGCCCTGTTACGTCGCGTGTCATGGTGCCTTGAAAGTTCAACAGACCGACAGACAGTGTTCGCATTTCGTCCTTCGTCATGAGGAGAAGGCGGAGGAGGAGGTCGTTCCAGCTCCAGAGGAACTCAAGAAGAGCGGTCGTCACAACGGCAGGCGTGGCAATCGGCATCACGACGCGACGATAGATTTGAAACTCGGTCGCGCCGTCGATCCTGGCGGCTTCATGCAGCGCTTTTGGAACGCCCATAAAGAACGATGAAAACATGAAAACGAATATGGAAACCGCCAGCGCCAGGTCCGCGAAAATCACCCCAAGATGAGTGTTGAGCAGCCCGAAAGACCGGACGATCTGGAAGAGTGGAAGCACGATCGCCGTGACCGGGATCATCAGGCCGATGAGGAACAAGACCTGGAGAACCAACTTGCCGCGGAACTCCATGAAGACCATCGCATACGCTGCGAGCGAAGCGATTACGATCATCACGATGGCGTCGACGACAGAAATCAACAACGTATTGAAGAAGTAGCGGCTGAACCCTCCCTCGGTCCATACGCGGACATAGTGCTCAAACGTCAGGCTGATTGGCGGATACCAGGGCGGGTTTACCAGTTCCGTGGTTGGCTTCAGCGAGGTGAAGACCGTCAAAACCAGCGGCGAAACCATCAAGATGGCAATGACGCCGAGAATGAACAAAAGAACCCAGCGTCCCATTACCGGTCTTCCTTGTTCTGGATCTGCATGTAGATGATGGTTGCTATGCTGACGATCACCAGAAGCGATACCCCGATGGCCGAACCGTAGCCGTACTGATTCTCAAGAGCGCCGCGCTTGTACATGTAAGTGGAGAGGATCTCACTGAAGCGGATCGGTCCCCCCTGGGTCGTCGCCCACACAATATCAAAGACCTTGAAAGACTGAGTGAGTGTCAGGATAAAAACCACCGCCGTTACGGGCCGCAATGCGGGTAGTGTAACATAGCGAAAAGACTGGAGCGGGTTGGCGCCATCGACCCGCGCGGCCTCGTAGAGGTCTTCGTCGACCGCCTGCAACCCAGCCAGAAATATGATTACGCCTAGCCCGATTGTCGACCAGCTATGCGCAAAGGCCAGCGCATAGAGCACAACATTCGGGCTGCCCAGCCAAGGTGTGGCGAAGGCCCCCAGACCGATGGTTTCCAGAACCTGATTGATGACACCGGTCGGTTGATACATCCAGCGCCAGATCGTTGCGACGGCCATGGGAGAAATCACCACGGGCAGCACGATACAGGTCTGGATCAGGAGCCTTGCCTTCCATACGCGGGCGAGCATCGCCGCAATAACAAGGCCGAGACCAACATTGATCACGATGATCACGCCCGACCACACAAAGGTATTCCTGAATGCCTCCCAGAAGATCTTGTCTGAGAACAGTCTTTGATAGTTCTCCAAGCCAACAAAGTCGCGGTCAGGTCTGATCCCGTCCCAGTCGGTGAACGAATATTCCACCACCGAATAGGTCGGGTAAATCGCAAAGACGATATAGATCGTCAGTGCTGGCAACAGGAACAGAACCGGGTTCAGGCGCTGAGCTAATTTTGAGTCCGGATCAAGGAACATGGCTCCACCTTCGGCAAAAGCGAATGGTCGTTGGGACATGTGCCAGCCCACGAACTTGAATATCCGTGGGCTGAAGAGGTGTAACGCCGAGATTTATCGCTCAGCTATACCGCCCGGCAGCATGATTTCGCCCGCTTCCTTAGCCGCTGCCCAGGCAGACTGCATCTCGCCGGTGAAGTCTTCCGGTGTCATGACGTTCAAGAGAAGTGCCTGCAATCCGTCATACGATACAGTCGTCAGGCTGCCCGGCGTGATCGTGTCAAGGAACGCAGGAACGGAGCCATTCGCAGCATGATCATCCGAGGCTTTCCAGATATCCACGGCAAGAGGTGGCATCTGGGCCTCACTCAAGGCTGCATCCAGTGGGCCAACCGGTACGGTCCCAGCATTCAGTAGCGTCACGCGCCCTTCCTGCGATGCGAACATGTAGTTCATGAAGTCAATTGCCGCGTCCTTGTTTTCCGAGCTTTCTCGAACATACCAACCGCTGCCAATTGAGTTAGTCGGATGGATTTTCTGACCAGGCTCGAAGGGCGGAACCGCAAAAACGCTGAAGTCGCCGATCCGGTCACCTGCAGCCTCGGCTCCTCCGTTGATCACCCACGGCCCGGTCAAAGTCATGGGTATCTCACCCGCCCAGAACCGATCCATCAACTCGCCATACCCGATCGCGACAGGCGTCGGGCCGAACCAGCCGGCTTGCCCCATTTCCTGCAATTTCGCGGACGCAGCGACAAAGGGCGCATCCGTCCAGGCACCATCACCAAAGAGAACGTTCTCAATCCCCTCCGGGCCCGCATATCGACCAAACATCATCGATTGCCAGTGTGATATCGGCCATTTGTCGGCGGCGCCAAGGCCGATGGGCGTGTCGAACCCTGCGTCTTGAAGCTTGGCGACGGCGGCTTCCATTTCGGCCCACGTCGTGGGAACAGAGATACCATGTTCGGCAAAGACTGCCTTGTTGTAGAACATTCCGGTCGTCTCGACCTCGTTTCCGAACGCCCAGAGCTTCCCGTCGCTTGATGTCTGCACGACGATGCCTTGCGGGATCACATCGGCCCAGTCGTTGGCGAAATAAGCGTCTGTCAGATCAGCGACGAGCCCACCTGCGATCAGGGCGGCTGGTTGCCCTGGTCCCGTCCCGAAGGAGAAGAGGTCAGGTCCTTCGCCAGCAGATAGCGCTGGGATCAGTGCTGGGTTGAACAGGTCGGATGAGTTCTTGACGATCGTGACGTTAACGTCCGCGTTTTGTTCGTTATAGGCCGAGGCGAGGTGGTCATAAACATTGGCCTGACCGGGCTCCCCAGCTACCCAAACCACCACCTCTGATTGGGCATAGGCGGCGATCGGCAACACAGAAATCGCCGCAGCGATTGCACTGATTTTGATCATTTTGTTCATCGTTTCCTCCCAGTTTCGATGATCTGGAAGTGTATACGATTACAGAGAAATGTAAACGAATACATTTTTACCGCCTTCGCGCGACCGCACCGGCCTGTCTCTGGGATAGTGCCGTCTCAGTCAAATGCGGAAATTGACTCCTTTGTCTGAAAGGCCAGCTTTGTACGAGCCGCAGAAGTCCGATACATTTTCAGTAGTGCGTATTGAGTGCCCCCAAGCACTCCAGCGCTTGCACAATCTGGGTGTACTCAAGCCCCATTTCGGCATCCAAAGCTTCGAAGTATAAGGCTCTGAGAAACGATCACCTGATCGATCTCGGGCGTGGGAAACCCTGCAGTGCGGCGATGTCGACCGCAACGGCATCTCCTCGACTATGGTCGGGGAGGCTGCGCGTATGTCAAAGGTTTTGGCACAATGGCCTTGGCGGTCGTCTGTGCACGTCTTTCCAACTCCCTGGCTGCCCGGATTTCCCCGGTGGTCGTTTCGCTTAGAGCCTGACTTAAAAGTTGCTGAGTGATATCAGCGGGATGTGGTTTCGTCGGATTGTCGAAGGTTCGATGGAAGCCATGATGCCCTGGACTGATATCACCGGCAGTGAGCATTGACGCGATTTCGAGCGTTATCGAACCGATACGACGAATGCCGGGTGGGCTGTTTTGATGCCCTTGACCCCGCCTTCAGCCTGGATCTGAACCCAAACGAGATGGCCTTCTCGAAACTTAAAGCCCACCACAGACAGATCCGTGCCAGAACAATCGAGGCCGCCAATGATGCCATCGCCGACATTCTCGACCTCTGCTCCTCACAAGAATGCACAAACCACTTCAAGGCAGTTGGATATGGGCTCGCCTGAAAGACAGACGCTTTAAAGCGCAATGCGTAGGTCACGTGTTCGAGTCATGTAATCGGCACCATACATTTTTCACGATACGACAGATGGAAGGAGCACCTGTGCCATCGCGCTGCTATGTTGGTGTCACCACCGGCCCTCGTCTTTCATCCTGCCGATTTCACCGACTGCGCGTTCGCGTTGGCGTTCGCGGCGAATGATGTCTTCAACGGCAGCGTCATCGCTTTGGTCTGAATAGCGGAACTCTGAATCGGCGTATCGATTGATCTCCTGCATCACCATGTCCATCGTAAAGGGCGAGCGCAGCTCTGCGATCATGTTGCGCTTCTCATCGTAGCTATTGTGCATGAACACTTCCGGCTTCTCGAACCATTCGTCCGGGAGTTCGATATCCATGGCGCGCATCTTGATGGCGTCAGTGATGTTTTTGATGGCACGCCCGGTGAAGCGCGGTTCGGCCAGCTTGATGCGATGCAGATAGCTGCCGATATCCGCCAGCGTCTTGGGTTCTCCTATCTCATCGAGAAACCGTTCATAGACGGCGAGCAGTCCCTCCTCCTGCGGCTTGGAGAGAGTTTCGTAAGCCTGCGATACCGCCTTCTGAATCGCTTGGGCTTCAAACAGGTCGTGGTCGCCCAGCGGTATCTCGTGGTTCTTGCCTGCGAGCAGGGCAAAAATGTCGATATAGTCGTCCTGCGTTTGAGGGCCGTCGACCAGCCAGCGCGCGCCGGCCCGTTGACGCAGTGCATCATCGACATTTTCGGGGTGGTTGGAGAACATGCCAAAGGAACAATTGCCGCGCACAACGGTCTTGGCTCCGGCGAAGCTTTCCATCAGCACCGCCGTCACCTCCTGCTGGCCGGCGGAAGCGCGGTCGTCGGAACGTTTGGCGGCGATCTGGTCGATATCGTCAATCGTGCCGAAGCCAATCGTTTTCGGGTTCATGACCGAGTTGATGAACTCTTTGCAGTTTTGGCCGGACTTGCCCTGATAGGACGAAATCTGGTCGACGCCAAAGTTCTCATAGGAGAAGCCGTAACCGGCAACTTCGCAAAAGTCGTTGATCATGCCGGCGACCATCTGAATAAGGATCGTCTTACCGGTGCCGGGTGCGCCATCGCCAATGAAGGTGAACAAAAAACCGCCCAGATCGACAAACGGGTTCAACTGGCGCTCGAAATCATAGGCCATCAGCATCTTAGCAAGCTTGATGGATTGATATTTCGCGATGTGATTGCCGATAATTTCGTCCGGCTGCTTGAATTGCATGACGAGCTTTGAGCGCTTTGTGCCCGGTGCAACGTCAAAGCCGTTCAACTCGAAACCATCGCTTTCAAGCCGCAGGTGCACAGTCTCGAATGCTGCAAGCGCACCAAAACGGGAGCGCCGTACCAACAGCGCATCCAGCGCCAACCGTGCCGCTTCACGCATGCGAGCAGTTGCGGCTTTACCGTCAGTTGCCTGCGCAACCGCCGCATCAAGCGCAGCAATCAGCCCCTTGAGCGCGTCTTGCGGCGTGTCGAACAGGAAATCCACTTCTTCAACATCGCTTGCCGGTTCACCCTCTTCGGGCAGTTTTTGCAGCAGATAGGCGCAGGCCGTGAAGGCGGCGACATAGGCGGCGGATTCCAGTTGAGCACGAAAGGCATCGGCATCCTGGCCGCTTAACTCACCGGCAACATTCTTGCGCGTCATGGCGTCCAGACCGGTGCGTTCTGCAAACATGTCTGCGACTGCCAATGCGACGGCAACACCGCGCCTGGCCTTCCAGATCAGGCCATGCAGGTCGGGTGGGAGCATCGCATCATCATCTGCGATTGCCGATACGGTGTTGGCAAATTCCACCTGGTTGGTTGATCGCGCCTGTCCGGTCGAGACGGTGGATACGAAGCGACGGCGCGTGCCGGCAAGTTCCGTATTGCTCTGCGCTCGACCGGTGACGATTTGTGAGAAACGGGTGATCAGCCCCTGCGCGACGGGAATGTGCTTGTCGATGTCAGCTTCGGCGATGGTGGAGAATGCGGCGTCCATGGGTGCAGTAGAAACGAGTGGCTAAAGAAACAGTTTCACGACCGCAACGATTGCAAGCACCACGCCTGAACCGATCGCCCACGGATAGTATGTGATCTGCGTTTCAATGTGTCTTGCCTCGGCTTGCAACTTGGCCGTCATGGCCTCGCTCACTTCCAACTTCTGCCGAGCGAGCCTGATATCGGCTTCCTCTTTAGAGTCTGCATTTGTCAATGCGCAACGATCACAAGACGTGCTGCAATATCAATATGAGACACAGCGTAACAACCGCTCCGCCAGCCATGCGATAATAAGCGTGATGGGGCTTTATGGCGGCCACACTGCGTTGCAGGTCACGCGTTATGCGATTGCTGCGTGCCAGGCGATCTTCCCAGTCTTGACGTTGTTCATCCGTCATCTTGTTGCATTTCCTTCACAAACATGCACGCCGATTTAGTATATGCATTTCTACGTCGGACATCAAAAATCCCGCAGAACCTGATCGCCGCTTATAACATGCGTGGTGTAGCCAGCGAAAACCTCATCGCGTTTGCCGCTCGCATAAATCGCCTGATAGGCTTCATGTGGCACCAAAGCATGGCGTTGAAATGATGAAACGCCTTGTCGGACTGCTTCCAGGTCATTTGTGTTGATGTGGAAGGTCTGCTTTGAGGGAGTTGATCCGAACAGGCCCCATTTCGCGGGTGTTTCGGAAACCGCGAAAAGTTCCTGCTCCGTCCAGGTCAGCAGCCAGGCGTTTTCGGCATTGCGCACCTTGGCCAGAATCTTTTCCACCATTCTTCCATGGCTCGTAAGGCCTGAGGAGTAGAACGGTCCCATAACGATGCGCCGCAACTGCTTGGGATGCAGCGTTTCGAAATCGCTGTCCATATTGTCAGCAATCGTTGCCAAAGTCAGGCCGTAGGCTGAGTTCTTTTTCGCAAAGACATCAAATGAATCAGCAAGATCCGGGTTGAGCAACCCGCCGATCGGGAAAGGAATGTCGAGATCATCGCGCAAACGGCCCTTGCGGTCGAGCAGGCTGGAGGCGAGCGCGGCACCAGAATCTTCAACCACCGCAATGTAGACCAGGGGCAAATTGGCGGTGCCATCGAAACCACCCCAGTGAACGACGTAGGATGGGCGACCGCTCTTCTCGTTCAGTTTGAGCCGCTCGGTTTCAGGCAGCACGAATGACCCGAACACGGAGCCTTGCTTCACCCGCTCAAGGTAGTGACGTTCGGCCAGCGCCTCGCGCTCGGTTGTTGGGAAGGCACCCTTTGTCAGGATGGTGTCCACCATAGCATCGCGCAATGCGTCTTCGCTGGGCAGTGCTTCCAAACGCGCCTGCGCCGTCTTTGCATCATTTTCCAGTTCCAGCACGTGCTGATGCAGCGGGTAGCCACTCTCACCGCGATTGATACGGAAGCGCTTGGCATAGGCCAGGCGGCTTTCCCAGGCGTCAAACGAAAAGCGGAGCCGCTTCAAGTAGGGCGCCAGGATCGCCCCTGTCAGTTCGTGACCGGTCAATGGAGATGCATCATGGCCAAGATAGACATCCAACCCATCAAGAGCCGCCTTGATGGTTTCGAAATACCGAACAACGGTGTCGGACTTCGCCGTGGCAGACGATGTGCTGGCGGACATGCTCATTTCGGCAAATGTCCTGCGCTTCGATCAGCCCTGCGCCACGTAGTCGGCCTTGTTGTGCTTGTCCATCACGGCCTGGAAGCGGCGTGCAAAGGCATCATCAGCAAGCTGCTTGCGGCGTTGAATATCCTGCGTTGAGACCATGGTCTTTTCATGCATTTCAAGCAGATCGCCAATATGGCTTTGAGCCGCGGCACCAATTCCAGCCATGGTGGTTTCCGCCGCCGTGTCGACTTGGTTGCCAAGCGTGTTGATCTTGTGCGCCACGTCCTGCTGCGCGGCGGTTTTTAGCGAATCCTCAAGTGCCTTGTAGAGGACGATGCGCTGTTCTGTGTCGATGGTCAGCTTGTTGATCAGCGTGGCCTGGGCCGCTTTCTGATTGTTGAGAGAATCCAGAAAGGTCTGGAACATCGATGTGTAGCGCTCCAGCGTCTGGCTTTCTGCCAGGAGTTCTTGTTCCTTGGCCTGGGCTCCATTGTATTCTGTCGCCAGCTCGGAGCGTTGCCCTTCAAGCTCAGCGCGTTTGCTTTGGTCTGTGGCGACGGAAATCTGGTTCTCCAAATCCATCAGCATCGGGTTGAGTTCTTCGATGCGCGCTTGGGTGCTTTCGAGCTCGGAGATGGTCGACTTTCGACGCTCGATCACTTCCTTGAGGCTCGTCTCGGACGTTTCATAGCGCTGCTCGAGAATACGTTCCTGTTCCGTCAAGATGCCGGTGATGGTGTCGGATTTGGTGAGCAGTTCTTGCAGGTTGCCTGCCAGCGACATGTTGCGAACACGGTCGGTGCGCATCCTCTGTTTGCGCTGCTTGGAAAAGATGCCCACGATGTTCTCCCACATCGTGTGGCTCTTCATCGACTCAAATTCTTCGCCGAAGACATTGGTTGCGTCTTCTAGTCCGATAATCAGATCGGCGATGTTTGACTCCATCACCTTCTGTTGCTCGAGAACATCGTTGATGCGCGCGTTCTCTATGTCGAAGTCGGCCTTGCCAACGACGTCGTCTGATTTGGCCAGTTCCTCAAGCACAACCCCGGAATCGCGAATCTTCTCGCGCATTTTCTCAACGGTATCGCGCGTTTTCGCTATTTCCTGATCGAACTTTGCCATGCTGGCCATTTCACTGTCTCCCCGAACATTCGGCGTAAAGGACTGCCGAACTCAATATAGGTTGGCGCTGTGAAATGAAAAGCTGACCGTGCAGCAATGGAGGTTTGGCTTCCTCTAAACCCCCATCTCGCGGACAAATACACGCAGGATTTGCCGCTTTGCGCGGTTGAACAGGCTCTCCGCTTCTCCTTCAATGACGCTGACACCACGCAAGGCACGCTGCGGACTCTCCTCCTCGTCCAAGGGACGAATCTGCAACTGATAATTGGCTGTTGTTGGCCGAAGCGTGTCCTTCTGCTGGGTTTCAACTGCGATTGCGCCGCCATAGCGCGATGCCAGATAAGCACTCTGCAAGGTCGCGCTCGCAGCCACCGCGATCGTTTCGACCGCGGCGTCGACATGCCGGGCTTCCGTTTCGTCCGGGATGAAACGCACGCTCGCCCCTTCTCCAAAGCGAAACAGGTTTCTCTCGTCGACATAAGCCGTGATCTTGGCACCGCGTTGCGACCGCACCAAAGCCAGAGGCATGGTTTCGCCAATCCAGGCATCGCTTTGCAGATCAGGGTCAATATCGCTGACGATCCCGTCAAAGGGCGCTCGAACAGTCAGGCTCTGGCGCAGACGGTTCAGACCGTCCAACTCCTCCCGCACTTGTTTGAGTTCATTGGACAGCACGATGAGCGACGCACGGTCCTGAGCGTCGGCCCCGGCACGGTCGATACGGCTCTTGAGAAGGGCTGCGCGCTGCATGGCCATTGCGTGATCGAGTTCCAGATGCGGTGCATGCAGCTTGAGCAGAACATCGCCCGCGCGCACGTTCGTCCCGTCGGCCATTGAAACTTCAATGATGCGGGCAGGAGAGGGGGCAAATATGCGCTGCTCCTGAGCGGCACTCATAATGGCCGGTGCCCTGATCGAGGTTGACCAGGGAACCACCGCTAACAGAACCAATGCAGCGATTGCGCCACATGTAACGAGAAAGCGATTGCTGGACATGATGTCCTCCCGCATTTGCCACCATTCCCGAAGCTCGCGGACAACGGGCATGAGAATGAACCAGACTATTTCAACGATGAAGAGAAGAACGCCAATCGCCTTCACGAAGAAGGAGTAGACGAGCAGCGCGATGCCAAGGAACAGAAAGAACCGATAAATCCAGGTGGCCCAGGCATGAAGGATGATGAACCGGCGAAGCCGAACAGAAAGCACTTCCGGCGCTGGCTTTCCAAGACCAAACAGCGCTTCACGCAAGCGCCATCGGGCCATTGCGAAGCCGCGCTCCTGGAGGTTTTGAAAGCCCAACGCATCGGACAGGATGTAGTAGCCGTCAAACTTCATGAACGGGTTTAGATTCACCGCAAGCGATGTCGCCCACGACGTTGTCGCAATGGCAAATACGCAAAGCCGGGCAGGGCCATCCGGCATGAAAGCCCAAAGCAAGGTCGCCGTGGCGGCCAGGGCCAGTTCTACAAAAATGCCGCTGCAATCGATCATCAAACGGTCGCACCGCGATCGCAGACGCCAGGCGCCGGAAGTATCCGTGTAAAGCACCGGCATCAACACCAGAAAGGCAACACCGATAGTGGGAACCCTCAGGCCGTAGCGAACCGCCATATAGGCGTGCCCCAGTTCATGAAGCGACTTCACCGCCACCAGAGAAGCGGCATAAAGCAACAAGCCTTGCCACGATATCAGATATTCGAATGTGCCGACGAAGTGGTCCCACTGTCGCGACGCGAAATACAGGCCCAGATAGCCTAAGAGAAAGAAGACCCCCACCGCAACGGTCGAAAACACGGGGCGAACCAATGGCCAGGTGACCTGGAGAAACCGGTCGGGACGGAACAGGGGTATGCGGAAAAACAGATAGGAGTGAAGCGCCGTCGTTAGTAAAGACGACTTGCGTGACCGCCCGCGCTCGGCAAGTTCTGCAAAGCTTGAAGTTGCGATGTCGCGCAGCAAATGGTTGTTCGACAGAAAGGCGAGCGTCGCTTCAATATCTTGCAAACGCAGTTTTTCACCGCTTCCCGCCTCCACGCGTTCGATCAGCGCCTGCGTGGACCCCGCATGCCAATGGTCTATGATGCGGTGAACCTGCGGACCGATCTCGTAATGCGTGGCGGCTACGCGGTCGAAAATAACCCAGGACGGCTCCCCATTGATTTGCGCGGCACCGGGCACGATCTCCAGATCGTCGCGCAAGGCTGGCAGGCAATCATCGCCGGAGGGCTGATTGTTCAATAACCGATCCATTGCCGGACCGTGGAAATTGGCTTGCGGAACAAATAGTAACCCAGAGCAACATGGTCGCCCGATATTTTGGCCGTTCCTCGCAAGCCGATGCGCGGCAGGGACTGACCGTCCTCAAAGGTTGCGGTCACACGATAGCTCAGCACATCCGTCGCGTCCGGCCTGGCGTTAAAGGCGAAACGGGTCAATTTGGCGGGGATGGACCGAAGCGGGTCACTGTCGAGGTAGAGCTGTACGGGTGCGCCTTCACGCAAGACAATCGCGTCGGCAACGGGCATGTCGATGCTCAACTCAACGCGAGTTGGATCCGCAACGCGCATGATCCGCTCACCGATCGTCACGGGTCGACCCGTCCAGCTTTCCTTGTCGGAGAAGATGACGAGGCCATCGCTGCTGGCGCGCACTTGCGCTCTGTCCAAGAGGTCTTTCGCGTAGTCATACTCAAGCGCCTTCAGTGCCAGTTCGGATTGAGCGATTGCGAGGTCACGCTTGGCCGACTCATCGGTAAACGAAGTGCGGAGGCTTTGCTGGTGGCGCGCTTGCGCCACTGCGATGGCTTGGCCGGCGAGTTGCAGACGATTGCGCAACTGAGTGTCGTCATAGCTGAACAGCAGATCACCTGCCTTAACCTGAGTGTTGGGGTCTACCGCTAGAGCTTCAATCGTCCCGTCCATCGGCGCGGAAACGAGTGCAGCGTCGGACGGCGTGACTTCCGCCGTTCCAAGGGCTGACAGTGGGACCGGCATAAAGGTGGCGGAGACCAACAACGCTGCTACAATGCTCGAATACAGCCGTTTGGACCGTGATTTTCGGCGCAGCTTGGCCGGTCCGGACAACGCTTCCCAAGCATGTGCATAGATGTCGCAGACTTTGGCGGCGGTGGCGAGGTTGGCCGATGACCAGGTGTTCTCGCTGGCAAAAAGCATGCATCCAAATGGCGTTTCATCGCGCAGTTTCAGCGGCACGAATGCCATGTGAGCGAATGGGTAGCTGCTGGCGTCCAGATCACCGGCAACGCTGACCCGCCTCGCATCGAAACTGCCTGGTCGATCGGTGCCCACATCTTCTGCATGCTGCGCAACTATTGCTTCGACCCAGCGAATGAAGATCGCATTGCGGTCGATTGCCGAGAGCGATGAAACGCTGATGGCGCGATAGGCCCGCGGCCCGCTTCTCAGCAACAGTATCGCCTGCCGGAACGGGATGACGGAGCGCGTAGCATTCACCATCTGGTAGCCGAGTTCGGCTTCACTCTCCGCATTCCTTGCATCCGCCGCGAGCGACAACATAGCCTCAGCCGCCGAGGTCGCGACGGTAGCAGTCGTATTGCTGGTACGAGGGATGGCCGCGTTGACCGACCCGGCGTTGTATGGCTGCGTCGCAGGTTCAGGCGCTATCGCCGCGGTGTCTGATGGCCTCACCTCGCCTGGGGATCCCGACGCACGAACCAGCCGCTTGCGCGCCGTGCTTGCAAAACTGTTTGTGCTTTGCCTCATCTCAATTTTTGACGCCGCGCCAAACTGAACACCGCCTTGCTCTAGTTTGTTGGCGGAACAAACCGTGCTGTTCCACTCATTCCGGCCAGGACGCGTTGAGGGGCGTCTGCGAAAGCTCCGGTGATCTTGATCGTTTGGCTCACAGGGTCGACTTTGGCGCCCAACCGCAAGACGCGGGCGTCGAAACTCTTGCCCAACTCGTCAACCGAGAAGGTGAAATGCGTTCCTTCGGCAACCCATCTCAGCCATGTCGAGGGAACGATCAGGTCCAGTTCCAGGCGGCTGGAATCGACAACGGACAACACCGGTGCATTGACTGCCGGGATTTCATACGTCTCGGCATGGCGTTCAACCACACGACCATCGAAAGGCGCTGTGATCTGACACAGGCGGATGATCTCGCTCAAACCATCGACGGAAGCTTTCGCGGTTTCAACATCAGCACCGGCTTCCCGAACCTCCTGGGCACCGGCGGCGCCGCGCTGTTTCAGGCGCTGTTTGCCCTTGTGGTAGCTGCGAGCTTTGCTCAGGACGGCTTTTGCACCCCGCAGGTCTGCCTCCTGTCGGCTGCAATCGAACTCGACCAGCGTGTCACCTTTGCGGAAGGCATGACCATTTCGGAACGGCATGGTTTTGATGCGCCCGGATACGGACGCTGACAGAGTGACCTCGGCATTGGGCATCACCACGCCGCGCGCATCGAAGTCCTCAACCTTTCTTTCGGCGAAGAGTTCGTCCTGGGCGTTACTGCCCTGCGGTGCTCCATCAAGCCCAGCTGTTGGGGCTAGAATGTCAGCCAAACTTGGGGTGGGCTCTGCGCCGTTTTCAGCCAGAGCCGAAAATGATGACATAACGCCAAGCAGGCAGCCTGCTGCAAGCGCTTTCCATCTCGTGCCTGTTCTTTCGCTCATGCCGATCCTCATATCTCGCTTGACTGGGCGCTCACCGCGTTTGCGTTCGACGTTTCTGAACGGTTCGCCGTGGCCCGGATTTGGACATCAGCGCGAATATGCCGGTGCCAGCTCGTCTGTGTTGTGGTGCGCTGGTTGGCCCCGTATTCGCAGCATTGGCGGGCGCGTTGGCCGCAATAAGCCCTTCAATATCGTCGATGGCGGGCTTTGCCGGCGAGCGCACTGAGCCAGTGACGGTGTGATCTCGTGCAGCCTTCTTGGCCCGAGCGAGACCGGATTGGTCGCCGCGCTCAAACCACTCGCGCTCCAGCGCTTTTGTTAGAACGGTAAGATCGTCATTGGCGAATGTCTCATCGGTATATGGGTCGATGCCGATCGACTCATAGACGTTGGCATAAGCGTTTTGCAGATCGGTATAAGCGACATCCGCCGTCACCTCACTGGCGAGAGTGTTGAGCTCTTCGCGAATGAGCGTCTGTTCACTCGCCTGACCTTCGCGTGCACTGGCGCGAATTTGGCGCAGAATGCCCTTTTGAACTTTCAGATGGGTCGCCGCGGTCTGGTATGTCTTGCGGGCATGCCAATAACGCACGCGACTGACATGCACTTGCGTCATGATGGACATCGTGACGGCCAGCGCTTGCGCGTCTAGGACATCGTCCTTGGCCGCTATCAGGCGTTTCTTGGTTGGGTATTTGAAAACGTTCAGCAGGTTGAACGTCGCTTTGGCACCCCAGCCGATCCAGTTAGAATTCAACAGATAATCATCAGAATTCCAGTTGGCCGTCGCAAACAGGTTGACACCCGGAAGCAATTCAAGAAGCGCGCGTTGTCCCTCTTTCGCATTGATGCGCATGCGATACTGGACATCACGAATTTCCGGGCGGTTTTCCAGGGCGGCAAATACCATGTCCTGCGCCGTCAGAGGCAGTTTGGTGGAGTCGACCCGCCGCTTGGGCTGAGCAAGTTCGAAGCGCGTTCCAGGGCGAACATTCATCAGCGATGCAAGCCGAAGTTTCGCTTGCGCCAGGTCCTTTTGCAGACGTTGAATGCGCTGTTGGATCTCCACCAGCTCGCGCTGATAGGTCAGTGCTGTGAGGGGCGATGTCTGCCCGTCACGTTGCAGGGCCCGCGAATTTTTCAATGCGGATTGCGACCGCGCTTCCAACTTGCGCAGCCCGGCGAGAAGGCGATCGGCGGAGACAGCGCGCCAGTAGGCGGAGCGCACATCTTCAATCACCTTGTTGACAATCTTGCGGCGTCTTTCACGCGCAATCAGAACTTCATCCGCAGCCTGTTGCGCTCTGACTTTGGACAGACCCAGATCGAGAATGTTCCACGATAGGACGATGTCCTCTTCAAAAGTCCGTCGGTCGGGAAAGATCGTCGTGTCGAGGCCACCTGAGTCATTGTTGCGTGCATAATGGCCGACCGAAGCGGCCAGCTTCGGCAATGTATCAAGCCGCGCGCTGTCCAGCTGGCGGCTGGCCAACGCCTCATTGTACAGTTCAAGTTTGAAATCGAGGTTGTATTTGAGTGCCCTGGCCATCGCTTCGTAAAGCGTGACGGATGTCGTAATGGGCTCTTGATCGGCTGTAACGCGGGCCAGCTTATCGCTTGCAAAGCTCTTTAGCGACGATGTAGTCAGCGGATCGGGCTTGATCGCACAAGCCGACACCGTCAATGCGCAAACGACCATCAGAGCGGTACGCATCACTGTTTGCTTCCTCAAAACCGTCGCCCCTAAATGTCCATGCCGCCACGAAAAGTCGGGCGGCACGACCAAGCAAAATTTCGCAAAACATGGCTAAGGAAGATTTAACGGCGCGGGACAAAGCAATGGTCTGCTAACCATAAGGTGTGCCACAAGGCGTTGGCTGGCTCGGAGATCAACTTTCGCGACCCGCGCCTTTGAGCAATGCGTGGAGAGGTTCTGCGTCCGCATGGCCGTTTTCCAGCGCAAAAACAAAGGCATGAGTGATAAGGAACCAGAAAGCGCTTTCATCGCCCTCGGCTCGTTTCAGGTCGGCTGCCTGCTGATACAGATTCACCAGTGCGAAGCCATCTCCGCGGCGATGCGCCACAGCAATGCGTTGGTCCAGTTGCTGCGCATCAAGCGGCGCTGGCATGGGCTTTCAAATGGCTGGCTACCCAGTGGTGAAACACCCAGGTCGGCTCGTCCATGACCGGCGAAAACTTGCCGCCATCGAAATATCGTCCGTGGCGACCGCGCTGCATGCCTTCAACGACACCGATGTCTTCAATGAAGACCTCTTTCCACAGTTCCCGGTTTTTGGCTCGAAGATCGGAGAAATCGGGGGCCGTCATGGCTTCACTTGCGTAGTAGAGGGCCAGTCGCTCAACCGTCTGCTCGGGACCGTTCGGCATCAAGATGATGGCATAGCGGTGATCGCGATGAACGCCGAGCAACACATTGGGAAACAACGCAATATACTCGCCCTGCCGGTCCCATTGCTGCGATAGGCCTGCGAAATCGACAAAGGCCTGGTTGTCACTCAGTGAGGGATTGTAGACCCGCGTTCCCTGTCCTGAGAAAGCACCGCTTTCGATGATGTGATAGTGGTCTTCCAGCCGCGAATAGGCGTTGAGGCCGGGATGTACCCAGGGCAGGTGATAGCTTTCGCAATAGTTCTCGACGGCGAGTTTCCAGTTGCAGGCAATGTCGAGTTCAAAGGCGGAGTCCGATCCACCATACCAGGCCTTTTGTTCAAACTCCGACCATCGATCGAGCAGGGATGCTGTCGCCTCTTCGAAGGGATCGGCATCTCCCGACAGATTGATGAAGACGATATCCTGCCAAACATGCGAGCGGATTTCGATCAGCCCGAGCGCGTCACGGTCAATGTCTTCATGTGTGTTGTGACCGGGGCCGCCGACATGCGGCGTTGTTTTGAGACGACCTTCAAGATCGTAGCACCATGAATGATAGGGGCAGCGGATCACACCGCGCACTTTCTTTGGTTCGGTGATCAACACCATTCCGCGATGTCGGCAGGTGTTTTGAAACACACGCACTTTGCCGTCACGCCCGCGCACCATGAGCAACGGCAAGCCCAGAAACTCGACCGGCAGGGCATCGGCTTCTTCCGGCACATCCTTGCCGAATCCAACCGCCGCCCAGTTCTTGAAGAACAGGGCCTCGCGTTCAACGTCAAAGGTTGCGGAGTCGACATAATGCGAATTGGGCAGCCCCTTGGCCGTCGCAACCGGCTTCAAGACCCCGTCAAGCCCAACGATCTCAAAACCCATAGCACCCTCCCGACAAGCGATCTCCCGAGTGGCAAAATTCTAGAGGAAGGTTGGCATCCATGCACGCCGAATGTTGCGACACAGGAGACGCAAAGTCGTCCCGATTGCGACGCTTTACAGAAAAATCTTCAACTGGCTCGCCGGGCCGATATTGCGATCGTCCCAATGTCTCCTGCACAACGACACGTAGCGATCTTCCCCGCCAATCGCGACCTGATCGCCGTCTTCCATCACCCGGCCTTCACCATCCAGCCGAACGACCATCGTGGCTTTGCGCCCGCACCAGCAGATCGTCTTGATTTCGCGTAACGTGTCAGCAAGCGCGAGCAATGCGGCGCTTCCGGAAAACAGCTTGCCCTGGAAATCGGTGCGAAGGCCGTAGCACATGACCGGAATGCCGAGTCGGTCGGCAATCCGGCACAATTGCCACACTTGGGCTTCTGAGAGGAACTGCGCCTCATCAACCAAAACGCAGCCCAGCTGAAAATTTTCATGATTTTTTTCAACGCGTTCAAACAGATCATCCTCTGCTGCGAAGGTCTGCGCCTCAGCATCAAGCCCGATCCGCGAGCCGATGCGACCGACACCAATGCGATCATCGAGCGCGGCTGTGAGCAGCAACGTGTTCATGCCCCGCTCGCGGTAATTGTACGATGCCTGAAGCAGGTTGGTCGACTTGCCGGCATTCATTGCCGAATAGTTGAAGTAGAGCTTGGCCATCAGGATGCGGCCTCAACGGCCTGCCGATAGGCAATCATGAGGGCGTCGGCCTGCGATCCGAGGCGATGCAGAACTTCCCATGAGAAGATGCCGGTATCGTGGCCGTCGTCAAAGACAAGACGAACCGCGTAATTGCCAACCGGTTCAATGCCGACGATCTCCACATTGGCCTTGTCGCGAACCAGCTTCTTCTGGGAGGGGTCATGCCCCTGAACTTCCGCCGATGGCGATTCAACGCGTAACAATTCGCTTGATATTTCATACACTTCTTCGGCTCCAAAAGCGACGGTGAGCAACCTCTTGTCTTTCGACAGTCGAATTTCAGTGGGTGTTGGCATGAGCGCTTGTCACGATGGCATGGCTGCGCTCAAACTGTTGCGCAAACAGGATGTGAAAGAGAAGTGTCGCGTGGCCGCTGCCCCAAACAATGAACAGGAAATCCGTGCCTTTCTGCTGGACCTGTTTCAGCGGGCGGTGGATGCAGCCGCTCCGGAGCACTGCGTTGCGCAGCATCTCCCATCACCACCGGCCGGGCGAACGCTGTTGATTGCGGCAGGAAAGGCAGCTGCATCAATGGCTTATGCGGCAGAGCAGGCCTGGCCGGATGATGCGCTGCTTTCCGGTATCGCCTTGACCCGCTATGGCCACGGCAAGACCTGCGAGCGCATCGAGGTCATCGAGGCGTCACATCCGGTTCCCGACAATCGCGGACATGAGGCGGCGCAACGTCTTTTGACTCAGGTCGAGGAACTGGGTGCGGACGATCTGCTGTTGTTTTTGGTGTCAGGCGGCGGCTCATCGCTGCTTGCTCTACCGGCTCCCGGCATTTCACTGGAAGAGAAAAAGGCCGTCAATCAAGCACTTCTGATGAGTGGTGCGCCCATCGGTGAGATGAATTGCGTCAGAAAGCACCTTTCCAGCATCAAGGGTGGCCGCCTCGCCAAGGCAGCACAACCGGCACAGGTCGTCACATTGGCGATTTCGGATGTGCCGGGTGACGATCCGTCCACCATCGCTTCGGGGCCGACGGTGCCGGACCCGACGACGCTCGATGACATGCACGGTATTGCGGCGAAGTATCAGCTCATTTTACCCAATAGCGACATCAAAAATGTGCTGAAAAAGGCAACCGAAACCCCCAAAAGCAGCGATTCCGCCTTCGCCAGCACCAGCTTTGCCTGCGTCGCGACACCCTCTACGAGCCTCGATCACGTGTTGGCGTACGCGAAAACGGCCCTGGCCGGGGCGGTTTTGAGCCTTGGCGCAGACGTGGAAGGTGAGGCGTCGCTTGTGGCTAAGGAGCATGCCAAACTCGCCCTTGAAGCCGATGAACCGACACTCATTTTGTCCGGCGGCGAGACCACCGTCACCGTGGCGACCGGTTCGTCACCTGGCAAAGGTGGACGCAATTGCGAATATCTTCTGGCGCTGGCAATTGCGCTCGACGGGGCCGCGGGCATTTACGCGCTGGCCGCGGATACGGACGGAATTGACGGGAGCGAGGACAATGCCGGAGCGATCATTGCGCCAGATACGTTGCAGCGCGCCAAAGCTCTTGGCCTCGATGCTGAAGCGATGCTTGCCCGCCACGATGCCTACAGTTTCTTCGAAGCACTTGGTGATCTTATCATCACCGGGCCGACCCTCACCAATGTGAACGACTTCCGCGCCATCTGGATCAGCGGGTGAGGATAAGGTCTACGCGACCCTTAGAAGCTCCTCCAAAAGCGGATGCGGGAATTTGCGTTTCATCGTCACCGCAAAGAAGGGTTCCGTAATGTCGAGATCAAAGGGGGCTGTCGCCAGCCGACCGGAGGCGATCTCGTCGGCCAACACAACCGCGGGAGCAATGGCGAGGCCCGCATCTTCGCGAGCGAGCAGGCGGATCATGGCCATATCATCGACATTGGCGGCAATGCGCGGCGCAATGCCCAACCGGGCCAGCAGCGCCTCAAAGCCGGAGCGAATGGCCGGATCGGTTGGGACGATAAGCGGCTCGTTCGACAGCAAATGCGCCAGCGTATCATGATTCAGCCGTTCGGGTGATCCGTGCACGCCCACGCGCTGATCATCGATGCGCTGTGCGGCAAACAGCGATGCATCCGGCCCGAAGGCCAATTGTGTGGTCAGCACCACATCCAGCGACAGCGATTTCAGCCCTTCGATCAGCACGTCCGTATCGCCGGATTTCAACACGATTTCGAGGTCCGTATGACCAAGTACGGGACGTAGAAAGGCGATCTGAAAATTGCGTGACAGCGTGGATAGCGCGCCGACGCGCAAGGGTGGCGCACCACCGGCGCTCTGCGACAATGTGGCGACCAGCTCATCTCCGGCAAGGAAAATGCGCTGCGAATAATCGAGGGCGATCCTGCCAACCTCGGTAAGCGCCAGACTGCGCCCGACGCGCTCGAACAATGCGTGGCCCAAGCGCTCTTCCAACTGCTTGATCTGGATGGACAAGGCAGACTGCGAAACGTTGAGCCGCTCGGCAGCGCGGCTCAGATTGCCCTCCAGCGCCACCTCTCGAAAATAGCGCAAATGATGATAGTTGAGCGTTCTCATATCTATTTAATAGAACAATTATGAGTTAAAGATATATTTTTCTTGAGTTCAAAACGGCTCTATCTCTTGCCCAGCACATCAATGGTGGGACATGCCGTTATGGACATTCTCTTTGATATCGTTTCGACAATCCTGAATCAGCTCCAGAAGCCCACGCTCGCCTTCTTGATGGGTGGCATGGTGCTGGCAGCGGTCGGCAGCAAGCTTCAAGTGCCTGAGCCGGTCTACAAATTCATCGTGATCATTCTTCTGCTGAAGGTCGGCATGGGTGCGGGCATGTCGGTTCGCGAGGCAGATTTCGTGTCGCTGCTTGTGCCCGCGCTGGCGGCGACTTTGGTCGGTATCGCAATCGTGCTGCTTGGCAGCAGGACACTCGCGCGCTGGAAGGGTGTGTCGCGGCTGGACGGTATGGCGACGGTCGGGCTGTTCGGCGCCGTCTCAGCCTCCACGCTTGCGGCTTCCATGGCGGCGCTGGATTCTGAGGGCATCGCCTATGAAGGCTTCATCGGCGCGCTCTATCCGTTCATGGACATTGCCGCTCTCGTGACCGCTATCGTGCTGGCGAGATTGTCTGCCGAGCGCAAGGCTGCGGCCGAGACACCCGGCGGCATGCAGGTTACCGCATCCGGCACCATCGTCATGGGTGGCGGCGGCGGTGGTAAGAGGTCTGGCGAACCAAAGCCGCGGTTGAACGGCGTCGAAGGCGGCATGATCAAGGGCATTCTTGTGAACACTTTCCGCAGCCCGGCGATCTCCGCTCTGGTGCTCGGTCTTGGCCTTGGCATGTTCGCCAATCCCGGCAGTGTTTATGAAAGCTTCTATGAGCCGCTTTTCCGGGGTCTTCTGTCCGTCCTCATGCTGATCATGGGTATGGAAGCCTGGGCTCGGTTGGCTGAAATGCGCAAAGTGGCCCATGCCTATCTGCTCTACGGTATTGCAGCTCCCGTCATCCACGGCCTGATCGGCTTCGGTGCTGGCCTGATTGCTCACCATCTGACAGGCTTCTCCGCCGGTGGCGTCGTGCTTCTCTCGGTGATGGCCGCGTCCAGTTCGGACATTTCAGGTCCACCCACAATGCGCGGCGCTCTGCCGGAGGCCAATCCGTCCGCCTATGTCGGCACTTCAACAGGCATCGGAACGCCGGTGGCAATTCTCTCCATCCCGCTCTTCATGGCACTGGCAGACTGGGCAATCGGATTCTAGGCCGCCACCGCGACGGTAAGCGATCAAGGGTCGGCCAATCGGTCGGCCCTTTCTGCCCTCGTGACGTGCCGAGGCCGCTTGTGGCGATGCGATACCCCTTTTTTGCGGACAAAGGTCGCAGCGCAGCGTTGACAACAAAACCGGACACTTTTGTAATCTCGGCGCAGACCCAGAGTAGGCGAGTGTTGATGCGTGTCCGAAGAAGGCAAAGAGCCAAATCACAACTGGGCGGTTCGTGTCAAAGACAGATCGAAGGAAATCGCCGTTGCTTTGGGTGCCATAACCATTCTGGTGCCAACCGTCGGCGCGCTTTACGGCGAGGTGAAGGAGCAACTTTGCCTTCACGTCGTTGAATGCACGCCCGATGAGCCGCTGGTGAACACCAAGCCTGAGCAACAGCAACCCGTTTCACCGACATCAAATGCCGGCACGGCAGGCGGCAGCGAAATCGAAAGCCCACAACAAAAGCTGCAATATTACACAAGCGATGTTTTGCGCATCTCATTTGCATTTCCTGAAGCCATATTGACGCTGCACAATGTGGACCGGTTTGAAGGTGTGATCAGCCTGTTGGACAGTTCGGCAAATACAAGGGTCGTGTTCAGGCGAAAGGCGGCAGAGAGCCTTGATGATATGGCCGTCCAGCAGGACCGCGAAGCGGAAGCCTTGGCGCAAAGCGGCCATGTCATCACCTACAAGGCGCCGGAAAAGGCTAAGAACCGGTCAAACTGGTATGTGCTTTCGGGCTTGAAGGACGGGAACGGCTTTTATTATCGCCGCACCTTGGTCGGCAAGGAAATGGTGTCTTACGAAGTAAGATATCCAAAATCGCAGCAACCGACTTACACTCATGTCATCAACACGCTGCACGACACGTTTCAGTACAATTGAGGCGCCCCGCACCTATCCTGACTGGAGCTTTGCTTCCTGTTTTGCGGCAAGTGCTCCGTCTGGCCCGTCATATTTGAGCACCAGATGCGGGTAGGGAATGGTGATGTTGTTGTCCCTCAGCGCGTTCCAGACCAGGAAATGCACATCTGATGTGAACTTGTTGGCGCCATCATCCAAACCGTTGACCCAGAATTCGACGGCGAATTCCACGCCGTGATCGCCAAAGGCGCGCAGCTCGCAATCGGGTGGGAAAGGCTTTTCCAGCACATCCGGATGCTTGGCAACAGCGGTTTCTATGATATCGGGAATCATGTTCACATCCGAGTCGTAGGACACGGAAAACGGCACTTCGTAGCGCTTGGCGGATCCGGCATCGGAATAGTTGGTGACGCGGGTGACGATGAAATCCTCATTGGGAACGACAATCCAGCGCCCGTCAAAGGTCTCAAGAATGGTCGCGCGTGCATTCATCTGCACAATCGTTCCGGCCTCCCCGCCGTCCAGTTCCACAAAGTCGCCAACCGTTGCCTGCCCCTCGAGCAGCAAAATGATGCCGGAAATGAAGTTGGAGGCGATCTTTTGCAGGCCAAAGCCGAGCCCGACACCAATCGCCCCACCAACAACCGCCAGCGCGGACAGATTGATGCCCATCACATTGAGGATCATCAGAAAGACGGCGCCGAAAATGGCAAGTTCGGTCGCCTTGGCCGCCAATTCGCGCGTCGCCGGACGCATTTCGTCGTTGCGGCGGATGAAGTCCCCGCTCTGGCTGTTCGACCAGCGACCGAGCCAGAACAGCAGGCTCCCGACAATGGCTCCGCGCACCAGTGCAGAGGCGGAAAAGCTGATATTGCCAAGCTGAAAGGTCAGCCCTTCAAGCCAGACGGAAACCGGCCCCAGCAGGCCAAACAGATACAGCCCCGCTGCCGGAATGAGCACGTAACGCCCGAACAGTTTCAGAAATGGGTCGTAGATGATGCGGGTTGCGAAGATCCACACCGCAAGCGCAAGAAACGACCGCTTGCCGAAGGCGATGATGGCACCGCTGCCGAAGGCTGCCCGCGTCGCCTGCTCGCCAATGCTGGTGAAGGCGAAGGCAAGCAGCGGCAGCAGGAGCGGCAGAAACAGCAGGATGAACCGGCGTATGGAAGCGAGAATGCTTCGCGAACCTTCAGCCGGTGTCAGGATCTTGGTGAGCACCGGCTCCAGGCTGCGCCGCAAAAACCACGCCGCGACAAAGGCGACGGCCAGCAAAGCGACCTGCGACCAGGCCGCCGGGCTTTGCGCCCATTCCAGCGCTTGAGCGCCCAAGTCAAGCACAAGCCCACTCAGCTTGGCCGGATCGAGACTGTCCATGATTTACCCTTCGCCACCCATATGCGGCCTCGCTTTGCGCTCACTTGACGCTGTACGGGACGATTACATGAAGGCCTGCAATCCCGTTTGCGCGCGGCCGAGGATCAGCGCATGCACGTCATGCGTTCCCTCATAGGTGTTGACCGCTTCCAGATTCATCGCATGGCGGATGATGCCATATTCATCCGACACGCCATTGCCGCCATGCATGTCGCGCGCGGTGCGGGCAATATCGAGCGCCTTGCCGCAATTGTTGCGTTTCATCAGGCTAATGAGTTCAGCGGGCGCGCGATGCTCGTCCATCAATCGGCCAAGCCGCAATGCGCCTTGCAGGCCGATTGAGATTTCCGTCTGCATGTCTGCGAGCTTCTTCTGCACAAGCTGTGTGGCGGCAAGGGGCTTGCCGAAGGCCTTGCGGTCCAGCGTGTAGTTGAGCGCGGCGTGCCAGCAGAACTCCGCGGCGCCCATCGCGCCCCAGGAAATGCCGTAGCGCGCTCGGTTGAGGCAGCCAAAGGGGCCGCCAAGCCCCTCAACATGCGGGAGAAGCTGATCCTCCGGCACAAAGACTTCATCCATCTGGATCATGCCGGTGGAAGAGGCGCGCAGCGAAAACTTGCCCTCGATTGACGGGGTTTCGAGACCCTTCGCACCGCGCTCAATGATGAAGCCGCGAATGCGGCCCTCATGCGCGTCGGACTTCGCCCACACCACCAGTACATCTGCCACGGGAGAATTGGTGATCCAGTTCTTTGCCCCCGACAACAGAAAGCCGCCATCAACGGGCTTGGCGCGGGTCGTCATGCCGCCAGCATCCGAGCCGAAATCGGGTTCCGTCAGCCCAAAACAGCCGACCCATTCACCGCTGGCAAGTTTTGGCAAATATGTTTTGCGATGCTCGTCGCTGCCATAGGCGAAGATCGGATGCATGACGAGCGATGACTGCACCGACATGGTGGAGCGATAGGCCGAATCCACCCGTTCGATCTCGCGAGCGATCAGCCCGTAGGAGACGTAATTTGCACCTGCGCCGCCAAACTCCTCGGGGATTGTCGATCCCAGAAGACCCATTTCGCCCATTTCGGCGATGACATCGCGGTCAAACTTGCCGTGGCGATTGGCCTCGACAATGCGGGGCATCAGTTTCTCGTCCGCATAGGCGCGCGCGGAACCGCGGATCAACCTTTCGTCCTCGGTCAGTTGATCTTCCAGCAGAAACGGATCGTCCCATTTCAAGGCTGCGGGCTTGGCGCGCGCCTGTTCGGGTGTTGCTGCTTCGTGATGCGCGCTGTTCGCAGGCGCATTGTCTTGCGGGCGGGTGAGCATGGTCGAATCTCCAAATATCTGCTGACCATCTTAGAGCACATCTCAACCCACAAGCCAGAGGCGGATGATGTAGGCGACCGTGGCAAACAGCACCACGCCAGCGAGAAGCCAGATCCACAGGACGAACCCGGCGGCGACGAGAAGCAGACCGATTATGCCTTGGGATACAGCCACGGATTGCCTTTGATCAAGCCTTGAAGCAGGCTAAACCAGCCCGTCGCACCGTTCCTCTGGTAAAACAGGGTCGAGCTCAATACCTATACCAAGAGATTCATCTGACCCGACGGGCCTCTTTCACATTGATCGACCGGATATGCGTGCATGAAACGGCTTGAAGACTCCGCGCTGATCTTTGGGCGCATGATGCGGGTGGATGAGCCGCATATGGTCGCCCGCTACAATGAAGCGCTGGCTGGCTTCGGCCTTCCGCCCACGAAACTCGACGCTTTTCGCATCGATATGACGGGTTTTTCGCCGGAAGTCGCAGATGAGCGCGGGGACAGGCAATATCTCGATCCGCATGGGGTGAACCGCCGCTTTATCATTCTGTCCCCGCAACAGATGGAACTGCCGGTCGTCAATTCCGCATTTTCCAATACGGGTCAGTTGCTGCACGAATTCTACGAAGCCAATGCGCGGGCGTTGAACGCCCTGACCATCAAAGATGTCGTTTATGGCGAGATCGAAGACCCTATTCTGGAGGCGCGCGACATCGAGGATCTGCTGTCGATTGAACAGGTGGAGTTCAAGATTTTCACGGGGCAGGATCTGACCAAGCAGGCGTTGGAACTGCGTCTTCTTATCGATCGGCTCAAAAAGGAGGAAGATGCCTGGAAAGATGATGCGATGCTTAATCGCATGGCCGAACTAGCGGGGCTGACCGGCGACATTCGTTCAAATGATCTGGTGCCGGAGGAGGTCGTCTTTCGCCACAACACATTTTGGGCTCGTCACTTTGGCGGCGTCTATGTGTTTATCGACGAACGGCAGACGACCGTGATCGGAGATCCGTCGGCGCCGGGCTTCCGCCGCTCACGTCCCTGGCAGGTCAGCTATATCGACCGCGCCGACAGCGAGCTTGTCTACCGTTTCCTTTTGGAGACGGAGCGGGTGGAACCGCCGCGGCACGACTGGATCGAGCGTTCGGGCTATATCGACCACCGCATTGAAATGCTGGTGACCATGCTGGCCTACAAGATCGATCCGCAGGGCACTCACGCGCCGCAGGACCCCAGATGGATGCGGCGCTGGCTTAACGAAAATGCGTCGATCCTCGAGCAGGAAGGCACTCACGAATTCCTGACCTGGGCCAAGCGCGAACTGGAAAGCTGGGACACGATCGATCTGGAGGAAATCGACGCGCGCGGGCGCTTCATCCTTTCGCGCGCCAAACCGGGTCACGAGGATGTATGGCTCGTCAACCGGTTGATCAGCGACTACGTGCGCTTTGATTATGTGACGCGTTACGTCTTCAACAAACCCGCTTTCTACGAGGCCTATGAAAGCTGGGAAGACGGTCTGCGCAGTCACACTGCGCGGGAATTGTCCCGAATCTATCTGGCAGACAAGAAAAAGCTGCGCCGCGACCTATATGGGGTGTAACACGATAAATCCCGCTGCCCCTGCGAAACTGCCATGCTCGATCCCATCATCAATTTTTTCGTCAAGGTCTTCAACGCCATTGGTCGCGGCATTGGCTGGTTCATCGCGGTGCTGTTGTGGCCGTTCGTTGCCTTTGGCCGCTGGTACAATAAGCGAGGCTGGCTGATCAAAGGCCCCGTCGGCCTGGCATTGCTCGCGCTGGTGCTGGGTTATGCCTGGTTTGTATTCCAGACCCAGCGCTGGACGAATTTCGATATCAACTATGCAAATGCCTACAAGCAAGAAAATGTCGTTGCATCGGCGGGCGACCCGACCGCCGCGACGGATGATCAGACTCAGACACAGACACAGGCCGCTGAAACGGTACGGGACCAGTGTGCGCCGTCAACAATTGTCACGGCAACCGCTGATCTGATCGACTTCAACGTCAATCAGAACAATTGGGTCCCCTCCATGCTGCTGTCGAAGATGGGGCTGTTCGGTGTGCCATGGAAAAACACGCCCTATCTGGACAACAAGGCCGCATTTCAACTGGGCATCAACCAGGCGGTGCGCCGGGTTTCCATCGAGCTTGTGGATCGCCTCGGCCGGGTGCGCGGAACTTCAGGGATCGACGCCAACCTGCAGAAAGCGCGTGAGAGTTTGGCCTATGACGAGGATTCCTGGTATTTCTCCCTTGATCCGTTCGGTCCGCGCTCAACGACGCAGGCCAATTACCGGTCTGCGCGCAGAAGCCTCTTGCAGTTCAACCAGGAACTTGCGGCATGCCGGTCAAACTTCGATGCACGGCCCGATAATCTGCTGCAATTCATCGACCGGATCACCAGCGATATCGGCGCCACATCCGACATTCTGCGCACGCGCATGGAAGCAAGCAATGCGGGATGGTTCGACCCGCGCGCCGATGACAGGTTTTGGTTCGCATACGGTCAGCTCTATGCCTATAACGGCATTCTCGCGGCAACGAGGCTGGACTTTGCCGAAGTGTTCCGCAACCGCAATCTCGAGCAGATTTGGCTGCGCACCGAAGAACAACTCCAGGCTGCGCTCGATCTGCAACCGGCGATTATCTCCAATGGACATGAAGCCAGTTGGATAATGCCAACTCATCTTGCGACAATGGGCTTTTACGTGCTGCGTATTCGTTCGAATCTTGTGGAAACACGTGATATCCTCGACCGATGACTTTATCATGCCGACAACCCGGAATCGTTTTCTGTGAATGCGACAAAAAGGCAAGTAAATCTCCATTTGCTCAAGCGTATAATAAGTTCTAGTATTGACAGGTCGGCTTCGGCCGGTGTGTGACCCGATGCATATGCCCGGTCCCCCTGATTTTTGCCGGGCATTGTTTGGTCCCTGCCAATCGGGCGCAGAGAGGATCCGGATCATCCGCCCGATTCGGATCCTCGTCTTGCTTTTGACGAGCCTTCAACCATTGCGATCGGCTGCGACGCGCGATTGGCTACCTTCCCAAGCCGTCTTGTTTGAGACTGTACGAGGCTATATGCCGTGGCCGATCTTCGGGATCGAAACCTATCCTAAGGCTGCTCGAAGCCAGCCTGGGGATTGGTTTTTTTTGGGGGCGAGAGAAGCGCTTCGGACGATGCCCAAGCGACGAGCAGTGCAGGAACGTGACCCGGATGAGACAGGCCAATGAGCGACGGTACCACCTTTGAGTATGTGACCGCCGGGGGCGTGGCTGTGAAACGACAGCGCGCCGACACGCGCTACGACAATGCGGTCCAGTCCTATGTCGACAGACTGGACAGCAGGCGCGGGGCAGTTTTTTCGTCCAACTATGAATATCCGGGCCGCTACACGCGATGGGATACGGCCATCATCGATCCTCCCCTGGGTATCGTCGCCAGGGGGCGCAGCGTCCGCATAGAAGCTTACAATGAGCGTGGCGCGGTGCTTCTGCCGGTGTTTGAGGCCGTTTTGACCAGCCATGCGCATGTCGCTGAATTGTCGAGCGGGGATCGCTGCATCAGCCTTGAGATCGCGCAGCCAACCGAAGCACTGCCGGAAGAAATGCGGTCGCGCGCGCCCACCGTCTTTTCGGTGCTGCGGGCGGTGGTCGATTTGTTTCGCAGTGAAGCCGACCCAAATCTCGCATTGTACGGGGCCTTTGGATACGATTTGTGCTTCCAGTTTGACCCGATCGACTACAAGCTTCAGCGTCTGGCAAATCAGCGTGACATGATCATGTATCTGCCGGATGAGATTCTGGTCGTGGATCACCATGCGGCTCAGGCGTGGCTCGAACGCTACGAATTCGCTGGAGAGGGTTGGACCACGGCGGGCCTGCCACGGGGAGGGGAAGACACACCGTTCGCGCCCGCGCAGCACGAACCTGGGCGTGGCGATCATGCACCCGGCGAGTATGCGCAACTTGTGCGCAAGGCGAAGGAAAAGTTCGAACGAGGCGACCTTTTCGAGGTGGTGCCCGGGCAGGTCTTCACCGAGCGCTGCCTCAATCCGCCGTCTCAGATCTCGCACAAGCTCAAGCAGATCAATCCGTCTCCCTACTCCTTTTTCATCAATCTGGGCGAGGGCGAATATCTGGTTGGTGCATCGCCGGAGATGTTTGTGCGCGTTGAAGGGCGTCGCGTTGAGACCTGTCCGATCTCCGGCACGATCAAGCGCGGGAAAGATCCGATTGAGGACAGCCAGCAGATCATCGCTCTGCTTAACTCGAAAAAGGACGAGTCCGAACTCACCATGTGTTCGGACGTCGACCGAAACGACAAAAGCCGTGTGTGCGATCCGGGGTCCGTCAAGGTGATTGGCCGACGCCAGATCGAGATGTATTCGCGGCTCATCCACACTGTCGATCACATTGAGGGTCGTCTACGCCCGGATATGGACGCTTTCGACGCCTTTTTGTCCCATGCCTGGGCGGTCACCGTTACCGGTGCTCCAAAGCTTTGGGCGATGCGCTTTATTGAAGAGAATGAAAAGTCGCCCCGCGCATGGTATGGTGGCGCGATTGGCATGGTTGGATTCAACGGCAATATGAATACGGGGCTGACACTGCGAACGATCCGCATCAAACATGGCATCGCCGAGGTGCGCGCCGGTGCAACCTTGCTCCATGACAGCGATCCTGACGAGGAGGAGGCCGAAACCGAGCTAAAGGCCTCGGCCATGCTTGCTGCGATCCGCGACACTTCGCTCGCCAATTCCAGCTCGGCAGCACGTCAGTCGGCTCGCGTGGGAGAGGGTGTTCGCATTCTCTTGGTCGATCACGAGGACAGTTTCGTTCACACATTGGCCAACTATTTTCGTCAAACGGGTGCTGACGTAACGACGATCCGCACCCCGGTACCTGACGCCGCTTTTGAGAAGATCGATCCGCATCTGGTGGTGCTGTCACCCGGACCGGGCTCGCCGCAGGATTTTGATTGCGCAGACACGATTGCGGCGGCCAGAGCGCGCGACGTCCCGCTGTTCGGCGTTTGCCTGGGTCAGCAGGCATTGGCTGAGTATTTTGGCGCCGAGCTTGGTCAGCTATCGGTGCCGATGCATGGCAAGCCCTCGCGAATCACGGTGGACCCCGCCTCGAAGGTCTTTTCCGGGCTTGATGATGAAGTCACCGTGGGTCGCTATCATTCGCTCCATGCCCTGGCGCATACATTTTCGGAAGATCTGCGCGTTACCGCAAAGAGTGACGACGGTATCGTCATGGGGATAGAGCACAAGTCTCTTCCTATCGCCGCGGTTCAGTTTCACCCCGAGAGCATTATGAGTCTGGGTCAGGATGTTGGTATGCGGATGATAGAAAATGCTGTGGCGCATCTGGTGCAAGGTGCCGGCAGCTAGAGCAAGTCTCGTCCAGATTGGAGCAGTTTGATGGGATGGATTTTTCGATCTGGCAAGGAGAACACCGCAGAGCGATGCTGAGCATCGCGCGAGGATTTCGACGCCGCCAGAGCGGAAAAGACACCCAAGCAGATGAAGTGCAAGGCAATGAAAATGATAAGTAGTCTGCAATCGTTTGAACTTGTTTCTTTGCGCCCTGACTGTGTTGCGCACGAACTTGTGGTGCTGGCACCACGGCGTCGCACGCGCCTTGTCAGGTCACAAACTCCCTGCGCTCAAACGATTCAATCTGGGCGAGATTTGCTCTAGATCAAAGCCTGAGGGTCCAATGCCGCATTTCAATGTGGAATACTCGCAAAATCTCGTGCAACGCCATGACATGCAGGCGCTTGCCGATCTGATTTGCCGCAGCGCTGCCGAAACAGGAGTTTTTCCGCTCGGCGGAATTCGCGTGAGACTTATGGGCTTTGACCAGGTGGCGATCGCGGATGGCCATCGCGACAATGCGTTTGTTTCAATTGTTGTGCGAATCGGCCAAGGTCGCGATGAGGCAACGAAGCGATCCGCAGGTCAAGCTGTATTCGATGCGATTTGCGATTTTTTTGCCGATGAGTTGGATGGCGAGCATTTCATGGTCTCGCTCGATATGGTGGAGAATGAGGCGGGTGTGTCCTTCAAGCGCAATACCGTTCACTCGCGCATCAAAAGCGGTTCAGCGGAACCAACGGCAACCTAATGCGATAATATTGCGACAAGTTGGCGGGAGCTCTTGCAAAGTCTGGACAAAAGGCACTTATCGAGCCAAGAGGAGGCGGATTTGACTCTGGTTGTAGACCATTTGGTTGCACCATGTTTGTTCAGCCCTGGCAGATGGTCAAAGCAACGAGAAAAAGAATGAGAGGATCGCTCTATGAGTGATGCAAAAGAGGGTGAAGGTACGCGCCGCGACTTTCTTTATCTGGCAACCGGTGCAGCCGGTGTGGTTGCCGTGGGCGGTATTGCCTGGCCCCTGCTTGAACAATTGGCGCCCAATGCCCGTGAAGTAGCGGCTGGTGCTCCGGTTGAGGTGGATGTTTCAGCCGTTGAGCCTGGCATGCAGATTACAGTTCTGTGGCGCAGCAAGCCCTATTTCGTGCGTCGGCTGACCAGCGAAGAGCTGGAGGCGATCGAAGGCGCTGAACAGGGAGCCTTCCGCGATTATGTCTCTGCCGAAACGCGCCTGGCGGTACCGGGATCGGAGGGTGACGACAGCGCTGAAGCGGCTCCGGCGGAATGGACCATCGTTGCTGCAAACTGCACCCATCTGGGTTGTGTTCCCACCAAGGTTGAGACCGGGCTGGAAGGCTGGGTCTGCCCCTGCCATGGATCGATTTTCGATGCTGTGGGCAGGGTGATGAAAGGGCCAGCGCCGACAAACCTGCCGCTGCCGCCTTACAATTTTGCGAGCGTCAATCGTCTCGTCATCGGAGAAGAAGGGTCGAGGGCTTAAAGTATGAGCGGACACTCCACCTACACGCCAAAAACCAAATTTGGGAAATTCTGGGACGATCGGCTTCCGATCTATCGGCTGGTGCACGATTCTTTCGTGACCTTCCCCATTCCGCGCAACCTGAACTCGTTCTACACGTTCGGCGGCATTTTGATGATCATGCTGGTTTCGCAGATCATCACCGGCATTGTCATCGCCATGCACTACGTGCCGGAGGCCTCGATGGCCTTCAACAGCGTGCAGGACATGCGTCGCGACGTGGCCTATGGGCACACTTTGCAGACATGGCATGCTGTGGGCGCGTCATTCTTCTTCATCGCCGTTTACATCCATATTTTCCGCGGACTTTATTACGGTTCCTACAAGGCGCCGCGCGAGATTTTGTGGATTCTTGGCGTCATCATTTATTTGCTCATGATGGCGACGGCCTTCATGGGCTACGTGCTGCCCTGGGGACAGATGTCCTATTGGGGAGCGCAGGTGATCACCTCGTTCTTCTCGGCGATCCCGCTGATCGGCCAGACGCTGCATGAATATCTGCTGGGCGGATATGCGGTTGGCAATGCCACGCTCAATCGCTTTTTCTCGTTGCATTATCTGCTGCCCTTTATGATCCTGGGCATCGTGATCCTGCATGTGTGGACCTTGCATGTGACGGGCCAGACCAACCCGACAGGCGTTGAGGTGAAGTCAAAACAGGACGTGGTGCCGTTCACGCCTTACGCGACCATCAAGGATGCGTTTGCCATGGTCGTGTTCATGATCGTCATGTGCTACTTCGTCTTCTTCCTGCCGGACTATCTCGGCCATGCGGATAACTACATCCCCGCCGATCCGCTGAAGACGCCCGCTCATATCGTGCCGGAATGGTATTTCCTGCCCTTCTATGCGGTGCTGCGCGCAGTCGATTTCAACATCATGATCCCATTCACCGATGTTGTGCTGATCGACTCCAAGCTTGGTGGCGTGTTGGCCATGTTCGGCGCGATCGCCATCCTGTTCTTCGTTCCGTGGCTCGACACGTCGGATGTGCGTTCGGCCAATTATCGCCCGCTCTACAAAATCTTCTTCTGGCTGTTTGTCGCCAATTCCGTGTTCCTGGGATATCTGGGATCACGCCCGGCGGAAGGCATCTGGATCCCGCTGACAAAGGCTTCGACCTTCTGGTACTTCTTCCATTTCATCGTGATCATGCCGGCCCTGGGCTGGTTTGAAAAACCGAAGCCGCGCCCGGCCAGCATCGCTGATTCCGTGTTCGGCAAGGAAGACGGTTCTGCTGGAGCCGCCGCGCCAAGCGGTGCGACAGCAGCGCCGGAAACCAAAGGATAAGCGAGCAATGTCCCGCGCCGCCAGAGGAGCCGCATTCCGACAGGCGGCCGGGTTCAATTACGATTTCAAGCCGTTGGTATCATCGGTGAATGAGAGAAAAAGAATGACGAAAGTCTCTTCAAAACTGCTGACGCTGGTTGGCTCCGTCCTTGTATCGCTGACGCTGATTGGCTCGGCCATCGCGGCTTCGGGATATCCGATCAACAAACCCCGGGAGGTGGACTGGAGCTTTGCCGGCCCGTTTGGCAAATGGGATCTGGGTCAGTTGCAGCGCGGCCTCAAGGTCTACACAGAGGCCTGCTCGGCCTGTCATTCGCTGAGCATTCTGCATTACCGAAATCTGACGGACCTCGGCTACACCGAAGACCAGATCAAGAACTACATCAACGATTTGGGCAAAGAGGTTACCGACGGGCCCAACGAAGATGGCGAAATGTTCCAGCGGCCTGCGCAATTGCAGGATCGCTTTCAAGGTCCCTACGCCAATCTGAAAGAGGCTGCCGCGGCCAATGGCGGCGCGGTGCCGCCGGACATGTCCCTGCTTGCAAAGGCGCGTGCGCCTGAGCGTGGCTTTCCGACCTTCATTTTCGACATCTTCACAATGTATGCCGAAAACGGTCCCGACTACATCTATTCCCTGCTGACCGGCTACAAGGAGCCGCCGGAAGACAAGGAAATTCTCGACGGCCTGCACTACAACCCCTATTTTGCGGCGGGAACCGCGCTGGCCATGGCTCAGCCGCTTTATGACGAGCAGATTTCCTACGACGACGGTTCACCGGAGACGCTCGATCAATATGCGAAGGACGTCTCTGCATTCCTGATGTGGGCGTCCGAACCCGGCCTGCCGGATCGCAAGCAGCGCGGCTTCATCGTAATCGTGTTCCTGGCGATCTTTGCGGGCCTTCTATATTTCACCAAGAAGAAAGTGTGGGCTGGCGTCCCGCATTGATCAGACCGGGGTTTGCTCTGAGCTCGCTTGGACGGACCCCGTCGAGCGGAACCTGTCGCCCTCACCCCGTCCCGGGCCCTGTGCCCGGGATCCGGAAGGACTGGATTGCAGGGATAAGCCCTGCAATGACACCTCAATAAGTTGAAGCAATTGATCCGCAGTCGTTGACAGACGGGGGTGATTTTCCCTTCGATGTCTCAAACAGCCATGTGAGGGCAGGGGCCATGGATCAATCACTCACCGACGAGTTGGAGGCGGCCATCCGTGCCATTCCGGATTATCCAAAACCAGGCATCGTATTTCGCGACATCTCCACGCTGTTGCAAAATGCACGCGCCTTCCGCCGCGCCTGCGACGCGCTTGTGCACCCCTATATCGGCATCGGACTGGATCAGGTCGCGGGCATTGAGGCGCGGGGTTTCATTCTGGGCGGCGCGATCGCGCATCAGCTCACCTCCGGCTTCGTTCCGATCCGCAAAAAGGGCAAACTGCCGGGAAAGAAGGTCTCGATCGCCTACAGTCTGGAGTATGGCGTCGATGAAATGGAGATGCATTCCGACGCGTTGAACCCGGGCGACAAGGTGCTGCTGGTCGACGATCTCATCGCGACAGGCGGCACGGCGGAGGCGGCTGTCAAGTTGCTCAAAGATATTGGCGCCGATGTCGTGGCGGCCTGTTTCGTGATCGACTTGCCGGACCTCGGCGGTCGCAGGAAAATCGAAGCGCTCGGCGTGCCGGTGCGCACGCTGATCGAGTTTGAGGGAGACTGAGGCGTTGGCCTTCAGAGATGCGGCATCCTTCGGAAAGCGGCAAGAGTATGTGGCATTCGGTGAACTGCTGAAACGTGGATTCGATGTTTACGCCACACTTGTAGACGACCAACAGATCGATTGCGTATTGCGGTCCGACGGAGAAGAGCCACGCTACGTGGATTTACAGATAAAGGCGCGTTCAAAACAGGCCAAGAATCCAGGGATGTTCTCCGCCTTGGATATTCGCAAACCGCGAGAGAATTTCTTTTTCATGTTCTATTCTGAAGCTGCTGATACCTATTGGGTTATGCCGTCACTCGACATCGTAACCAAAGGATCAACCAACAAGAGGGGAAAGCACTCAGGCAAGCACAGCTTGGTTTTCACCAACACGCTTGCGTCCGGCGAAGTTAAGCCGCGACCAAAGTGGCTGGACTACCAAGACGCTTTCCATTTGCTGAGTGAGGCGCTTGGAACAGACCATTTCAGCTGACGGAAGTTCACTCCTCCATGCGCATGCGGGCCGCGCCGTCCATGGTCAGCACTTTCACGCCATCCTGATTGAACCCCTCCGTGCGAAACGTCATCAGACCCCAGCCTTTGGTCTTGCCGTGCTTCTTTCCCGTGACGGTGGAGCGATAGGTGATGGTATCTCCGACATAGACCGGATGCGTCCATTTGATATTGCGCACACCCGGTGACGCGCCAAGCTTCGGCATGTCGCCGCTATATCCGGCTTGCTCCCGCAAGCCGCGATAGCCGTGTCGAACATTCAGGTTCATCCAGGCGGCTATCGTGTGCCAGCCGGATGCGCACAACGATCCGAAATGGCTTTTTTCGGCGGCTTCCTGCGTCAGGTGAAAGGGCTGAGGGTCGAACTCTCGCGCAAACTCCACGATCTCTTCCGCGCCAAAAGTGTGGCTTCCTGTCTCCTGGGTCATGCCCACCTCGACGAGGTCGAAAAAGCTCTGCGAACCGCTCATGCTGAAATGCCCTCTCGGGTTGCCATCATGCCGGTTCCCTTGGTGAGCATCACCGTTTCGCCCTTCTGGTTCTTCACCTCATATTCCAGCGTCAGCAGGCCGAGCGTCGGGCGTGATTTTGAGATGCGCCGCTCCACCACCTTTGTGGTTCCGGTCAGCACATCGCCGGGTCGAACGGGCAGCAGCCAGCGCACTTCGTCCAAACCGGGGGCACCCATGGATGACGAGTTCAGCAGATAGGCATCGCACATCATGCGCATCATCATGCCGCAAGTGTGCCAGCCCGAAGCGATCAGCCCTCCGACGCCGGCCGCCATATCCGAGTCTGGATCGGTGTGGAACGGCTGCGGGTCAAACTTCTCCGCAAAGGCGACGATCTCTTCCTGCGTGACCGTTTTCGGCCCCATCGGAAACACCCGCCCGATTGTGAAATCCTCATAGGTCAGCACGTGCGATCACCCTCCCAGCACGAATATGAAATAGAGCGGCACGCCCACATAGGCGAGGCAGACATTGACCAGCAAGAAGCGCACCCATAGCGAATTGAAACGCCGGAACAGAACGACGGTCAGAGCCACGCCGAACGCGCTCTCCAGAATGGAGAAGATGCCGCCATGATGGTCGGGGTCCCAATAAGAGACCGGCGAGATGAACTTCCAGTCCGACAATGGCCAGAGGTGGCGATGCGCATCATCCACATGCACGGGCAGGTCCGCGGCGATATGGGTGAGTGCGGCGAGGCTCAAAAAGGTGAGCACCAGCCCGATGCGAAAGGCGCCGCGATGGGCGCGCAATGCGATGAGACCAAGAAGAAGCAGCAGGCAATAGAGCGGGATGGAGTTTCCCGCCGCTGTCCAGCTTTGCCACGGTTCCTGCCAGTAGATTTCGTCCCAGACCTTGCTTTCCGGGATCGACGCGATTTTCGACCACACAAATAAGGTGTAGATGGCTGCATCCGGCACGAAGGAACCGATGATCACAGCGGTGTTTCGCAGCTTTTCGCCCGGCTTGGCGAGCAGCGCTGCGGCCACCAGCAGATGTGTTTGCGTCATCATGATGCGCGCAAACTATGGTGGGCCATCACATGAGGCAATCGACTCGTTGGCACTATTGCCGCGCAGTCCACCGCATCGGCATGCCATTGTCGGGTTGGACTGTGATCTTCAAAACCGGCCAAGGTGGCCTGTCGCCGACATAGGAAAATCGCAGCCTGCGCAGCAACACGGCCAGAATGATCTGCGCCTCCTGCATGGCAAAGCTCGCCCCGATGCACACACGCGGGCCAAGCCCGAACGGCAGATAGGCGAAACGTCCGACCGATTTTCGTGCCTCACCAAAGAAGCGCTGCGGCACGAAGGCGTCCGGCTCATTCCAAAGCGTTGTGTGGCGGTGCAAAACCCACGGGCTGATATAGACGTTAACCCCCGCCGGAATGTCGTATTCGCCGAATTTGATCGGCTCGCGCAGTCGCCTCAGGATCACCGCAGCAGGCGGGTAGAGCCGCATCGCCTCTTCGAAACAGGCCGTGATCCACGGCATGTCCTTGCCCCAATTTTCCGGTGGCCGGCTTGTGTCGAGCGCATCGGCTTCCGCCTCAGCCCGGGCGCGCGCATCATCATCATTGTCGAGCAGATAGAGCGTCCAGCCCAATGCGCGGGCGGTGGTTTCGTGTCCGGCGGCGATGAAGGTGATGATGTTGTCCTCCACCTCGTCCAGCGTCAGCGCGCCATCTTCGCCCTTGCCGGCACGCAGCAACAGGGTGAGAAAGTCATCCGGCACAGCCTCACCCCTTTCGATGCGTGCCCGGCGGTCTTCGGCTGCATCGCGAACCGACTTGCGCAGGCGACTGGTGGCGTCGCCGCCGCGAAAGCGTGTGGGACGGGGCACCCAATCCGGCGCCCCCAGAAAATCAAGCGGATCGGCGGCGGAGAGCTTTTCCAGGAAGAAGGCAACGTCGGCCAGTATGTCCTCAATATCGTCATCGATCTCGCCCGAAAACAGGGTTTGCGACAAAACGAGATAGGTGAGCCGCGACATGGCATCGGACACGGAGATTTTTTGCGGCCCAGTCAGTAGGTCCTCGACAAACTCCTCGGTGGTCGCCTTCATGCCGCTTGCGAAGCTGGAGACGTTGCGCGGGGAAAAGACGGGCGCGATGGTACGCCGCGCGCGGCGCCAGGTCTCCCCTTCAGCCGTCAGCATGCCGTCGCGCAGGGCCGGTCTGAGCACTTTCTGGCGCAGCGGTTCAGCCTCCAGCGCGTCGGCCCTCTCCACGAAAATATGCCGAATAAGATCGGGATCGCTGATCAGCGCGAAGGGCATCGAAAAGAGCCGGTAGCGTGAGACCGGCATGTCGAATTGAAAGCCGACAAAGCTCTCCAGCGGGTTGGAGATTATGCGCGGCAGTTCGCGCAAAGTGCGCCAGTAGATCAGCGGAAGCGGCGGCGGCTTGCCGCCCGTCGGCCGTGGCACGTCGCGGCGCGGATAGGGCGGGACAAACTGCCCGGCGGCGTTGCGGAGCGGTTGGGGTGCGGACATGATACGACCAGCTTCAAATCAGGGCCACGCCAAGGTGTGGCCTGAGGCTGCCGATGGCAAGCGCGCAAATGGCCGCGCCGCGCTTGATCGGCTGAGCGGCTGGGGAGGAAAAGCATGATCACACTTCATCATCTGCGCATTGGGCGGTCGATCTGGACGGTGTTTTTGCTTGAGGAACTGGGCATCGATTACACGCTGAAAATCTATGAGCGTGATCCCAAAACCAATCGCGCGCAGGCAGATTTGAAAGCGGCAACGCCGCTTGGCAAATCGCCGGTCCTTGAGGATGGCGATATCGTGCTGAGCGAATCCGGCGCGATCACCAGCTATCTGATCGAAAACTGCGATCCCGATGGTCGGTTAGGGCCACCAGAAACGGACAAAGCGGCTCGGGCCGATTGGGCACAATGGCTGCATTACAGCGAAGGCTCGTTGTTTGGGCCCTTGCTCATGAAAATGGTGCTGACGCGCACGCGCTCCGATGCGCCGCTCGCTCATGGCTATGCCGATGCCGAAATCGCGCTGCATCTGGATCATGTGACCGCGAAACTGGGCGATGCGGCTCATATTCTGGGTGACGCAATTCAGGGGCCGGATTTTGGCCTGGGCGCCCCGTTGCAACTGGCGAAAGGGCTTGGCCTGCTGGAAGGGCGGCCGGCACTGCTCGCCTATCTGGACCGCATGCAGACGTCTGATGCTTTCAAACGCGCCGTGGAAAAGAGCGGCGGATAAGTCGAATTTGCCTCAAGTGTTGAACTTGAAGAGCAGGATGTCGCCGTCCTTGACGATGTACTCCTTGCCCTCATCGCGCGCCTTGCCGGCTTCCTTGGCGGCAACTTCTCCGCCGAGCGCGACGTAGTCATCGAACGCGATGGTTTGGGCGCGGATGAAGCCGCGTTCGAAGTCGGTATGGATCACGCCGGCCGCACCAGGCGCCTTGGTGCCCTTCGTGATCGTCCAGGCCCGTGTTTCCTTTGGACCAGCGGTGAAGTAGGTGATCAATGACAACAGATCATAGCCTGCCGTGATCAGCCGCGAGAGACCGGACTGCTCCAATCCGTTCATGGCCAGAAACTCGACCTGCTCCTCATCCGGCAATTGCGCGATTTCTTCCTCGATTGCCGCCGAAATGATGACCGTGCCCGCGCCTTGCTGCTGCGCCATATCGGCCACCGCCTCACTCTTCTCATTGCCCGTTGCGGCATCGTCTTCGCCGACGTTGCAGACGTAAAGAACCGGCTTTGACGTGAGCAGTTGCAGGCCGTTCAGGATTTTCAAGTCTTCCGCCGCGATGCCGTCCAGCAGGTGCCGCACCGGTTTGCCACCTTGAAGCAAGTCGAGTGCCTGCTCCATCATTGGCAAAATGGTGATGGCGTCCTTGTCTTTGCCCGTTGCCCGTTTGCGGGTCTGCTCTATGCGGCGCTCCAGGCTTTCCAGATCGGCCAGCATGAGTTCCGTTTCAATCGTATCGGCATCGGCGATCGGATCGATTGTGCCTTCCACATGGGTGATGTCGTCATCCTCGAAGCAGCGCAGCACATGGACGATCGCGTCAACCTCACGGATGTTGGCGAGAAACTGGTTCCCAAGCCCTTCGCCCTTTGATGCACCGCGCACCAGCCCAGCAATATCGACAAAGGAAATACGAGTCGGGATGACCTCCTTGGATTGGGCGATGGTCGCGATCTGCGCCAGTCGCGGATCGGGCACAGCCACTTCACCCGTATTGGGCTCAATCGTGCAAAAGGGATAGTTGGCGGCCTGCGCGGACGCTGTTTTGGTGAGCGCGTTGAACAGGGTGGACTTGCCCACATTGGGAAGGCCAACGATTCCGCATTTGAAACCCATCGTCTTGTTCTTTCGTTAGAGCAAATCTCGCCCAGATTGAATCGTTTGAGTGCAGGGAGTTTGTGGCCTGACAAGGCGCGTGCGACGCGGTGGTGCGGGCACCACAAGTTCGTGCGCAACACAGTCAGGGCGCAAAGGAACAAGTTCAAACGATTGCAGATTATTCTTCATTTTTAGTGCCTTGCATGCGATCTGCTTGGGTGTCTTTTGTCGCTCTGGCGGCGTCGAAATCCTCGTGCGATGCCCAGCATCGCTCTGCGGTCTTC
>JAPPOQ010000038.1 GCA_028817895.1 Ahrensia sp. | reverse complement strand
TGGCTGATGCGGCAGGCGATCACATGGCGCGGGACGGGGCGGTTCCTGTCGCGGACTAAGGTAGTCGAGACCCTGCGTGAGCGGCAAGGTTGCGACGTACGCGCGATCCCCTGTACCGGACCCGCCGCCGCCCTGCTGGCGCGGCGGCACTAGAGCATCTCACGCTTTGATTGAATCGTAGGGATTCCCATTTGGGATTGGTTGTGATTCAAGCTGAGTGCTGGATGGGAGGCCAGCATGGATGGCACGACCGATATCGAATGATCTTCGTGAGAGAGCAGTGGCGGCGGTGGAATCTGGTGCGAGTTGCCGCTCCGTGGCGGCACGGTTCGAGATTGCCCCGTCCTCTGTCATCAAGTGGATGCAGCGCTATCGCTCGACGGGCAGTGTTGCTCCGGGACAGATGGGCGGGCATCGCCGCTCGGTTCTGGAGCCGCACCGTGCCGCGATCCACGAGCGGCTCTCGCAGGCCCCGCACACGACGCTGAAAGAGCTTCAGGCGATGCTGGCCCTGCGTGGCGTGATCGTCTCGCACAATGCGGTGTGGCTGTTCCTGCGTCGCGAGGGCTTGTCGTTCAAAAAAAGCGCTGTTCGCGACTGAGCAGGGCCGCAAGGACGTCGCCCGCAGGCGGCGGCTCTGGCATCGCTGGAAGCCGCGCTTCGATCCAGATCGCCTCGTCTTCGTCGACGAGACATGGATCAAGACCACCATGGCACCCCTGCGGGGATGGGGCCCGAAGGGCCAGCGCCTCAAGGGCTTCGCGCCCCATGGCCGATGGCGCACGTTGACCTTCCTCGCCGCCCTGCGCCGGGATCGCCTTGCTGCACCCTGCGTCTTCGACGGGCCGATCAACGGGCGGTGCTTTCTCGCCTGGGTCGAGCAACAGCTCGTGCCGACCCTTCGACCCGGCGATATCGTCGTGATGGACAATCTCGGTTCTCACAAGGGAAAAGCCGTGCGTGACGCCATCAACGCAGCAGGGGCACGGCTCTGGTTTCTCCCCGCCTACAGCCCGGACCTGAACCCCATCGAGCAGACATTCGCCAAGATCAAACACTGGATGCGTATCGCCCAGAGCCGCAGTGTCGACGACATCCACGACTTCCTCGCCAGACTCATCCCAACCATCACACCGCAGGAATGCATGAACTACATCGCCAATGCAGGCTATGGGTCAGCCTTAACGTGAAGGACTCTAGTCCCGGAGTGTGATGGTAGATTGCCATTGCAATCCGAGAAGGACGAGTTATGGGCCAGATACTGCACGGGAGCGCCAAGACCACGCACGCCGTCCGAGCTGCAATACAGCGATCGAAAGCTTCGGTTGCGGACCGCAGGTCGCGGAGCTCGCGGAGCGATACGACCTGAACCCGAAGACAGTGCGGAAATGGCGAAAGAGGGCATCGGTCGAAGACGCGCCGATGGGACCGAAAGAGGCGTGTGCGGCGCGCAGCGCTCGACGGTTCTGCCACCGGAGGAAGAAGCGGCCTGCGTCGCCTTTCGCAAGCACACGCTGCTTCCTCTCGATGATTGTCTCTATGCTTTGCAAGCAACGATTCCGCACCTGACGCGCTCCAGCCTTCACCGCCTCTATCAGCGTCATGGCATCTCCCGTCTGCCGGACATGAAGGACGGGATCGAGACGAAGAAGAAGTTCAAGAGCTATCCCATCGGCTATTTCCACATCGATATCGCGGAGGTCCGAACAGAAGAAGGCAAGCTGCACATGTTCGTCGCCATCGACAGGACAAGCAAGTTCGCCTTCGTAAAGCTGGAAGAGCGAGCCACCCGCGCCATTACCAGCCAGTTCCTGCGCGATCTGGTCGAGGCTGTACCCTACCAGATCCACACTGTTCTCACAGACAACGGCGTCCAGTTCTGCCATCCGGCGCGCTACCGGAATGGGCCGACGGCTCGCTATATGGGGCATCTCTTCGACAAGGTTTGCGCACAGAACGGCATCGAACACCGGCTGACAAAGCCAAACCATCCATGGACCAACGGTCAGGTCGAACGAATGAACAGAACGATCAAGGAGGCGACGGTCAGGCGCTACCATTATGAAAGCCACGACCAGCTTCGCGAACACCTCCAGACCTTCGTCAGCGCCTACAACTTCGCCAGACGCCTGAAGACGCTCAGGGGCCTGACACCCTTCGAACACATCGTTCAATGCTGGAAAAAAGAACCGGACCGTTTCAAGATCAATCCGACCCACCACATGCCGGGACTAAACACCTGACAGCGCGTATTCGGAGGTGACTGCCGAAGACGTGCTGCGCCGTAACCGATCCGCGCGGTAATGGCGGCGCGCTACCGTCTGTCGGTTTCGGCGAACCAGCAGCTCGACGACATCTACGGCTACACGCTCGCGACA
>JAPPOQ010000016.1 GCA_028817895.1 Ahrensia sp. | reverse complement strand
GCCAACTACTTCCAACCCTGTGGATACAATCCAACTTGAACGGAAAATGCTCTAGCCCAGTTGTGCTTCGCCTTTGTATATGCGCGTGAGGTAAGCATCGAACATAGGAACGGTGAAAGCGGTATCCCCATGCGAGGGACTGAACACCATGCCCTTTTTGATCAAAGAACTGCGAACCGGGGCGACGCTCTCGACTTTCTTTCCGAGCTTCACAGCGATGTCGCCGGAACGGTGTGGGCCGGGTCCCAACTCCGCCATGGCAAATAGATATGTTTTCTCAGAAGGGGTCAGCCGATCGAACCTGACACGGAAGAAGCTCTCATCGAGATTTTCGATGGCGAGCTTGGCTGCGTCATCAACATGCTTTGTGGTTATTGGGGAAGCTTCCGCAACATTCCAAGCATAATGGCCCCATGTCTGAAGGAAGTAAGGATAGCCAGAAGTCTGCTCGTAGATCGCAGCCGTCGCTTCAGGCGAAATCTCCTCGCCCTCTTCTACAATGGGAGCCATGATTGCATCGGCGGCGTTCCCTGCGTCCAACGCACCGACCTGCGGGTAGTCAAAAAGCCGCTCCGCATATGACTTTGACTTTCCAGCCAAACCAACCAATTGTGGCAAACCGCCTCCGATCAAAACGAGCGGCAGCCCGCGCTGCGCCACTCGGTGCAGCGCCATAATGAGTGCGCTCATTTCCTCTTCAGACAAATATTGCAACTCATCGACAATCAACGCTACTGCGGAGCCCTTCTGTCGCGCGCATTGACCGATCACTTCAAGGAGGTCGGCCAGGTCAATTTCAAGATCGCCACTATCCGCCAGACCTGGTTCACCGTCCAAGGATAGGCTGAGTTCGACATCTTGATAACTGACTTTTACAGCCTTGGCGAAGGAAACTAGCCCCCGCAGCCCACGCTTGACCAATTCCTTTGCATGTTCACTCGTATCAAGCCTGAGCAGAATTTGCCGCAATTTCGGCACAAGCAGCGCCGGCAAACTCTTGTTTTCATGCGCTTCGATCTGGATGGCTTCGAAGCCAAGCTCTGCTGCGCATTCATAGATCTGACTCAGAAGAACAGTTTTTCCGACCCCGCGCAGACCAACGACAATGAAACTCTTGGCGCTCCTTCCCTGTTTCACTCGCTCAAGTGTTATGCGGGCTTTCTCCAGCAGCGCATCACGACCAGCGAGCTTTGCTGGCGGTGTTCCCGCACCGGGGACGAACGGATTACGCACCTCATCCATAAGTTTCTTATTGTACCTTATGATTTTTTTGATAAGGCATTCTAACAATCTTATAAAGTAGCGTTCAATACCTCATATCGTCGGTGAGTACAATGCCCAACACCCCTGCCCCAAATCTCGGCAATGATCAGCCGACCGTCGTCAAATCTTGGGACGAGTGGTCGCGACTGAAACACGTGATCGTCGGCGTTGCCGATGGCTGCATGATCCCGCCGTCTGAACCGGCGCTCGACGCCAAAGTGCCAGAAGATTCCGACATGAAAGGCCAATGGGGGCCACGCACGCAGGAGACGGCCGACAAGGCCAATGAGCAGCTCGACAATTTCGCGAAAGTGCTTGAATCACGCGGTGTTCGGGTGGATCGCCCCACGCCAATCGATTTCTCGCAACCCGTTTCAACGCCGGATTGGGATAATCCCGCTTCCTTTGGCTGCATGCCGCCGCGCGACGTGATCCTGACAGTCGGCAAAGAAATGCTGGAAGCGACGATGAGCTATCGCTGCCGCTTCTTCGAATATCTCTGCTACCGCCCGCTAATGCAGCGCTATTTCGTGGATGACCCCGGCTTTCGGCACACGGCTGCGCCCAAGCCGCGCATGACGGATGCCTCCTATCGCCCGGACTATCTCTCAGACACGATTGGCGTGGAAAAGCGACTGCAATGGACGGCGGAGAAATTCTTCGTCACCACCGAAGAAGAGCCGATGTTCGACGCTGCAGACGTCTTGCGCTTCGGCAAGGACTTGATCGTCCAGCACGGCTTTACGACCAATCTGAAGGGCATTGACTGGCTGCGTCGGCACTTCCCGGACCATCGTGTGCGGGCCGTGAACTTTCCCGGTGACCCTTATCCCATTCACATTGATGCAACCTTCACGCCGATCCGCCCAGGCCTGATCATCAACAATCCCGAACGCCGCCTGCCGGATGATCAGCGCGACTATTTTGCGCGCAATGACTGGGAGATCATTGATGCGGCCCGCCCGGCGCATAACGCGCCGCCGCCGCTTTGCTATTCGAGCGTCTGGCTCTCCATGAATGTGTTGATGGTAGACGAAAAAACCGTCTGCGTGGAAGCGTCCGAGGTCAACCAGATGGAGCAGTTCGACAAGCTTGGTCTTGAGGTGCTGCCGATCCCCTTCCGCGATGCCTATGCCTTTGGTGGTGCGCTGCATTGCGCCACAACCGATGTGTATCGCGAAGGGGATCTGACCGATTATTTCCCCAAACAGTGATCGGGCTAACGGAAAATCGAGCGGCGCGCGCTCGCTTTGGCTTTGCTGAACAAAGCGAGCGCTTCGACATGGTTTGAATAAACGAACTGATCCACCGGAATAAGCCGTTCAAGCCTGTAGCCTGCATCAACGAGCCGCATCGCGTCACGAGCAAGGGTTTGCGGGTTGCAGGATACATAGCCGATACGCGAAATGCTGGTCTTCGCGATCTCGGCCACCTGCGCGCGAGCACCGGCGCGCGGCGGGTCGAGGCAAATACCATCGAACCTGGCCAGTTCCGAGGCCATCAGCGGCAGTGCATCCAGATCACGACGCTCAACGGTCACCGGTTTCAAACCTTCCGCCCGAGTCGCCTCGGAAAGCGCCTTAAGAGCAAGATTGGACTGCTCCACAGCATGGACTCGCGATCGGCGCGCCAATCTGAGCGAAAACGTGCCGGAGCCGGAAAAAAGATCAGCAACGCGCTTCGCATTTTTCAGATGGCCGCAGACCAGTTCCGCCATCGCCACTTCAGCTTCTTGAGTAGCCTGTAGGAACCCGCCCGGTGGCGGCGTAACCTCGGCTTGCCCAAATGAGACTAAGGGGCGTTCCCGATCGAAAATGACCTCGCCATTGAGTGCAGCCCGCAAGAAGACGCTGCGAGACAGAAGACGAACGGCATCGGCCATAATGTTGATTTGCGGCTCCCGTTCCACCGCCACGTTAAGATCAAGGCCGTTGTCGCAGGCCGTGATGGCAAATTGCGCTTTCGTCACGCCCTGAAGAAGCGTGCCCGCAAGGTCGCGCAACATCGGCAGCGCGTCTACGATTTCGGGCCGAGCGATTGGACATGCCGAAATGTCTACAATGTCATGGCTGCGGCGCTGCTGATACCCCAGCAGGACATCTGCACCGACGCGATGCGCAGTGAATGTAACACGGCGGCGTGAATGCAGCGGGCTTTGCGCGATCTGATCCGGTTCGATGTCCAAACCAATCGCCCGAAAGGCGTCGCGAACCGCGTCTGCCTTTGTCTTCAAATAGTTTTTCCACGCCAGATGTTGCAGCGAGCAGCCACCACAGTTGCCAAAATGCGGGCAAATAGGTGAAGCCGGATCGGGTTCAGCCATCGCGCTTTCCACACAACAGCCATTCGCGGTTGCCGTCTCCGCCCTTAATTGGCGATGGCAATAGGTGAGTGGATCTCCAATGTGGGAGCGCATCAAACCAAGTGCTTATGCCTTCCAACATTGCATCGATGACGGCTTGATCGGCGACAATGCCGCCCTTGCCGACATGTTCTCTGCCCACTTCGAATTGCGGCTTAACAAGCAAAACCGCATCCGCTTCAGGCGCCGCCAGTTCCAGGGCGGGGGCGGCGGCTTTCCGCAGTGAAACGAAGCTGAGGTCACTCACCACAATATTTGGTGCATAAGGCAAATACTGCATGGTCAAATCGCGGGCATTGACCCCTTCCATACAATGCACACGCAGGTCTGTCCGCAGCGTCGCATCCATCTGACCATGTCCGACATCGATGGCGAAGACATCCGACGCGCCACGTTCCAATAGCACTTGGGTGAAGCCGCCAGTCGATGCACCAAGATCCACAGCCACACGACCAGCACAGTCAATCCGCGCGTCGTCAAGACCGGCAATCAGCTTGAGCGCCGCGCGAGACACATAGGTGGCGGAAGGATCATTTGCGGTGATGCATGCGCCATGCGCAACAAGCATTCCGGCTTTCAGGGCCACTTCACCATCCACCGTAACGCAGCCGCGCTGCACCATATCCCGTGCGCGGGAGCGACTGGCGGCAAGGCCCATATTGGTCAATGCGATGTCGAGACGTTGGCGCTCAGCGATCATGGATCGGCCATGACAGAGCGCGTCGCAGCTGTCAAAGCACTGTCGAGCGCATCGGACAGGAAACGATTTCGGCGCTAAAGATCAAGGTCATGCGCCACGGGCGCGTCTGTTTCAGATGGATAGTTCATCGCTGCGTCTCCCGTGGTCTCGATGTCTATCGCGTCTTCAAACGGATACCCGTCCTCCGGCGTTGCTCCTGCCGCAAGCACCAGACCACGGTCCACACCTCGTGGCTTGATCTCCTCCAGCGGCCCCACCTCATCAATCGCCAACAGTCTCGTCACGCGTTCCACGGTTGCATAACCTGCAGGTTCCGAACGCCGCCGCTGCTCACGCTGCAACGGCCTGCGCTGATCAAGCAGGCGATTGGTCACCATGACAATGGGAGCGTCAAAGGGAATCGTGCCGCGCGTGGGCCCAAGCTTTGCCTGCATGCGCTCAATGGCAGCTTTTCGAATGGAGCTGATATCGGCTTCGATCGCTTGAGAAGCACTCATGGGGAGCGCCAGAGCAAAAAGGCTGACGGCCAGGCGTTTGGTGGTTGTCATCACGTCGCGCGGTGGAGAGAATTTGGCAGTGTCAGCCTAGACGCTGCGCATGAGAAAACCGCAAAGGAGCTTGGTTAGCACAGGGTAAACGGGCCAATGCCAGGCCTTCACGAATGGTTAGGGAATGGGCCCAAAGTGTCTGTCAAAAGCATCGCATGATCAGATCGCCCAGATAGGCGGCATAGACATCTGCGCCGAAGCCAATCCACACGGCAGTCGTCAGCCCGCTAAACAGGCCCAGTCCGGCGATCACGGCGACTTTGGCACCCCATGTCATCTCAAGACCACTATCACGATTTCGCTGCACTGTCTGCTGCGATCAGCCTTTGCAGCTTCTTGACGGCCGTATCGGCATTCTCGCCATAGGCGATCGTCCCGAAGAACGTTCCATCGCTTTTCATCAGAAAAGTCGAGGCGGTGTGGTTCATCGTGTAGTCGCCATCGCCCGTTTCCTGACGCTGCGCGAACACGCGCCATTTGCGCACCATGTCATCGATCTGCGCCTGCGAGCCGGTGATGCCGTCAATGCGCGTGTCGAATGGCGACAAATACAAGGACAGGCTTTCAGGTGTGTCGCGCGTGGGATCGACCGTCACAAACCATGCACGCAAGTCTTCGCCTTGAGGGCCAAGCTTGTCCATCCAACTGCCGACCTCGGCAAGCGTGGTGGGGCAGACATCCGGGCAATGGGTGAAGCCGAAAAACACCAAATGCGGATTGCCGGTCATCGCATCATGCGTGATTGGCGTTCCATCATCGCGCAGCGCCTCGAACGCGCCGCCAATGCTGGCGGCACCGAAGCTTCCATTGTCTGAGTTCTGGTTGAAGGTCCAAACTGCGGTTTGAAAGGCGAGAAACGCGCCCAGCGCAAAGACCGCGCCCCATAGAACGTATCGAAACAGTGCCATAGCGTTCATTTAGTCCAAGCGTGAAACGCCTTCAACGGTCAGCAATACACGATTTCGCCAGCCGGACACGGGATGGATTGGCCCGCATTCACCCGTCCAGCGGCTCGGTGCCTTTGGCGCTGCCGTCAGCTCCGACTCGGATCTTTTCGACCTTGTCTTCGGCGGTCTGCAACAATTTGGCGCAGTGTTTCTTCAGAGCCTCGCCCTGCTCGTAAATGGCGATCGACTCTTCAAGCGGCACGTCGCCGCGCTCAAGGTCGTTCACGATTGTTTCCAACCGTTCCAGCGCCTGCTCGAAACTCAGCTTAGAGATATCGGGAGTCTTGCCGTCTTCAGCCATTCATCAACCGTTTCACATGGGTTCGGCAGGATTGCGCGAGGCCTTGCAGGTCATAACCGCCTTCAAGCAGGCTTGCCAGACGACCATCGCAATGTTTGTCAGCCATATCCATCAGTTTGCCGGTCGCCCAGTCGAAGTCATCTTCAACCAGATTGATATTCGCCAGCGGGTCGCGGTGATGCGCGTCAAATCCGGCAGAAATAATGATGAGGTCGGGTACATGCGCGTCAATGGCCGGCAGAATCCGGCTTTTGAACGCCTGCCGGAAACCATCGCCATCCATACCCGGCGACAAGGGCGCATTGCAGATATTGCCAGCTCCCGTTTCCTCTTTCGCTCCCGTACCTGGGTAAAGCGGCATTTGGTGGGTGGAGCAATACAAAACGGAAGCATCATCGAAGAAAATGTCCTGCGTTCCGTTTCCGTGATGCACATCGAAATCGACGATCGCGACGCGCTCCGCTCCATGCTTCTTTTGGGCATGGCGCGCCATCACGGCAGCGGTGTTGATGAAGCAGAAGCCCATCGCCGTCACCTTTTCGGCGTGGTGACCGGGCGGGCGAGCGGCGAGAAAGGCATTATCTGCCTTGCCGGAAAACACATGATCGATACCGGCCAGTCCTCCGCCGACAGCATGCTTTACGCAGTCCCAACTTTTCGGGCTCATCGCCGTATCCGGGTCGACCCGAAAGATGCCTTCCTCCGGCACGCTGTCGCGCATCTTTTGGATGTGGCTTTCCGTATGCGCCAGCAAGAAGCTGCTCTCATCCGCCATCTGCGTTTCAAACCGCACCAGCCCGTCAAAATCGGGCTTTGACAGGATATCCGACACCACCCGAATTCGATCAGGCCGTTCAGGATGGCCCGCCGGAGTCAGGTGTTCTGCAAAAATATCGTGCGTGTAGAGATGCGTGGTCATAGCAATGCCGCTTCAAACTATCGAAGCACTTTGGGTGGGTGGGACAGCAAGGTCAATGCGGCAATGCTGACGTCAACAGATCAGCGTCATGATGTGATCGTCTCGGAAATCTCGATCCCAAATCCGCTCAAGCCCACATAGTGGCGTTCTTTGGAAGCAAGCAGTCGGATGCTCGTAACGCCCAGATCTTTCAAGATCTGTGCACCGAGACCGATCTCCAGCCATTCTTCCTTTCGGCTTTGCGCTGTGCCATGCGCTTCTCGATCCTCACCAAAGGCCGGTTCGTTGCGAGGTGATTCTTCCCCGCTGCGAATGCCCTGGCCTGCGACGCCGACTGACCCTTCGCGCAGATAAACGATCACACCCCGCCCCTCCTTCGCGATCAGCTCGATATGGTCTTTGAGCGCATCTGAGCCGCCAAAGGCATCGCCCAGCACGTCTTCAATGTGCAGCCGCACCAGCACGTCTCGCCCGTCTCGAATGTCCCCATAGACCACGGCCAGTTGCTGCATCGGGTCCCATTCCGTTTTGTAGGTATAGGCCGTTGCGGTGCCGGAGGCTGTTGTGGTCTCGAAACTCTCAACCCGCTCAACCAGTTTTTCCTCCCTCTGCCGATAAGCGATGAGGTCGGCTACGGTGACCGTCTTCAGACCTTTCTCCGTTGCAAAATCGAGGATCTGCGGACCGCGCATCACGCTGCCATCATCGTTGACGAGTTCGGAAATCACGCCGACAGGCGGAAGTCCGGCCAGATTGCACAAGTCGACCGCAGCTTCGGTGTGACCGGACCGCATCAAAACGCCACCCGAGCGGGCGACCAGCGGAAAAATATGACCGGGACGAACAAAGTCCGCCGCGCCGGAATTGGGATTGGCCAACCCCCGAACCGTGGTGCAGCGCTCTTCGGCGGAAATGCCGGTCGTCGTGCCGTGCTTGTAGTCCACCGAAACCGTGAAGGCCGTTGAGTGCGGCGCATCATTGTCGGCGACCATCGGCGCAAGATTGAGCCGCTTCGCCTCTTGCGACGTCATGGGAGCGCAGACGATGCCGGATGTGTGGCGGATCATCATGGCCATATGCTCAGCGGTGCAGTGAACCGCAGCGACGATGAGATCACCCTCATTTTCACGATCGTCATCATCCATGACGATGACCATCTCGCCCTTCTCAAATGCGCGGATCGCCTCCGCAACACGTTCCATTTCAGACGTCATGATTGACCAGGCCCCTCAGCCGATCCGGCAAATGAGCGCAGGAACCATGTCTGACACAGCGACGCAAGAGGCAATAAAGGCGCACCTCATACGGACACCGAGCCGGCGGCTTCACCCAACCTGCCCGCGATGCCGCAGCATGTGATCGGCCAGCACGCAAGCCATCATCGCCTCGCCAATCGGCACGGCACGAATGCCGACACATGGGTCGTGGCGCCCCTTTGTCATGACATCGACCTCCTCGCCGTCGCTGGTGATGCTGCGGCGCGGCGTTAGGATTGAACTTGTTGGCTTGACCGCAAAGCGGGCGACAACCGGCTGGCCCGAAGAAATTCCTCCCAGCACGCCACCAGCCTTGTTGCTCAAGAACTCGGGTCCATCCGCACCCATCCGGATTTCATCGGCATTTTCCTCGCCCGTTATCGCTGCCGCCTCAAACCCGTTTCCGATTTCGACACCCTTGACCGCATTGATCGACATGAAGGCGGAAGCGATGTCCTGGTCAAGCTTGCCATAGATCGGCGCACCCCAGCCCTCCGGCACATTTTCAGCGACGACCTCGATCACAGCTCCGACAGATGATCCTGCCCTGCGTATGCCGTTGAGATAGTCTTCCCACCGCTTTGCCATCACCGGGTCAGGGCAGAAGAACGGATTATCATTGACCGCATCCCAATCCCACCGGTCGCGGTCCACGCGATGCGGCCCGATCTGCACAAGCGCCGCGCGGACATTGACCCCATCGATCACCTTGCGTGCCACCGCACCGGCAGCAACGCGGGCCGCCGTCTCCCGCGCTGAAGATCGCCCACCGCCGCGATAGTCGCGAATGCCGTATTTCGCATCATAGGTGAAATCGGCATGGCCGGGCCGATAACGCTTTGCGATGTCGGAATAGTCTTTCGACCGTTGATCGGTGTTCTCGATCATCATCGAAATCGGCGTGCCGGTGGTTTTCCCCTCAAAGACACCGGAGAGAATTTTCACCGCGTCCGGCTCGCGCCGTTGCGTGGTGAATTTCGACTGGCCCGGTTTTCTTTTGTCGAGGAAGGATTGAACCCAGCTTTCGTTGATCTCCAGGCCGGGCGGGCAGCCATCCACGACCGCGCCAAGCGCGGGCCCATGGCTTTCGCCCCAGGTCGTGAAGCGGAACAAATGTCCAAATGAGTTGTGAGACATGCGGGCGTGACAGGCCGGGTTCAAGTTGCGACGGCGTTCTAGGATTGGCCAAAAGACTCGTCAATCGGACTTGTCCAACTTCTGCTTCCTCACATTGGAGCAAAAGAAGTGGCGTCAACCCAAATTGTGGTCAATACTTGCAGTAAGGGGCAATGAAGGAGGCAGACATGACTGACAGTTTCAAGTTAACAGCGTGGAACATCAAGCATTGCGACAAGTTGCTTGACGAACTCTCCGACACAGACCCGAATGTGAAGAGACGAGCAGACATCCGCATGGATGCCATTGCCGAAGAGTTTAAAGCTATAGACGCCGACATCTGTCTGATCACGGAAGGTCCGAACGGCGAAGACAGGGCGACAGAGTTCTTCGAGCGAGCGGCGCCTGGCTATTCTCTCATCAAAAGGGGCAGTGCCGACCGAGACGACTACGGAATGAAAGGTTCTGATGCCGTGACCGGTCGGCAATGGATATGGTTCCTCCTGCGCCAAGATTTGCACTTCGAGGCGCAATTGCTTCATCTGGACAAGTGGCGTGAGCACACTGAATTGCAGTCCAAAGGCGATCACGCCAATGGTCGATGGAATGTCTCCTATCCCAAGTTCAAGAGTGGTTCAGGAGGCAATGACACGAGCCTTCTTGAGTTTTCAATCCCGGAACGCGCATATCACTGGCGGCACCCTCAGGTCCTGCAACTGCAGTCTGGCGATGCGTTCTTTGAGATCGTCGGATGTCACCTCAAAAGCAAAATCAACCGAACGCGCATCAACGGGAATCCGACCGACGAAGACTTTTTCGAAAACAACAAGAAGCTGGTCGCCGAACTGATCAAGGCTCGAGTGCGGATCACAACCGAGTGCCAGGATATTCGCCATTACATCAACCACCGCTTCGAACAGGACAGCGACGCGGCCATCATTGTTTGCGGCGATTTCAATGATGGACCTGGGAAAGAGCGCATTGAGCGCCGCTTCCTGTATCACGATTTGATTGGGACGCTTCAGGGTGACGTTTTCCTTGCCAGAAGATTTCTCAACCATGCCCTTTTCGATTTCGAAGAGAGCGAGCGTTGGTCCGTTTACTTCAAGGACAAGCTGGAACCAGGTCGAAACCCGAAGATCTTGCTGGATCACATTCTCTTTTCGCAATCGATGACCGGATCACACACAGGTGACAAATTCGCGTTCAAGGCGCGTTCACGAAGTGGCTTGGTTGAGCATCAAATCCATCACGCGGTTACGTCAACGCGCCCAAAATACGCCGAAACCAGCGATCACTTACCAGTCTCTATGCATTTTGATCGTCGCGAGCATGCTCATTCCTGAACGACGAAGGCGCGGTTGAAGATCGTATACCGGGCGTCCGCCCCTGAGACTTCAATCCAGCAAACACTGGATTGATGGATGACTATGTTGCAAGCAGGCGTGTGCCTGCTTATCGCATGCTCATGACCTCGATCACCATACCGCGCCCTGACGACTGGCATCTCCATCTTCGCGATGGTGCTATGTTGGAAGGCGTCATGGCCCACTCGGCACGTGATTTCGCGCGCGCCATCATCATGCCCAACCTCGTGCCACCCGTTGTGACGGGCGCGCAGGCGCGGGATTATCGCGAACGCATTCTGCACGCCCTGCCGGAAGGCTTGGGCTTCGAGCCGCTCATGACGCTCTATCTCACCGAGACAACGGATCCCGAAGACGTCGCGGCGGCGGCCAATTCCGGGCTCGTCCATGCCGTGAAAATGTATCCCGCGGGCGCCACCACCAATTCGCAGTCCGGCGTACGCGACTTCGACAAGGTGACGGCCGTTCTGGAAAAAATGGCCGAGATCGGCTTGCCACTTTGCGTTCATGGCGAAGTCACGGATGCGCAGATCGATATTTTCGATCGCGAGGCGGTCTTCATAGAACGCGTGCTCGATCCGCTGCGACGGCGCATTCCGCAACTGCGGGTCGTCATGGAGCATGTCACGACAAAGGACGGCGTCGACTATGTGCGCTCGCAATCCAATATGGGCGCGACGATCACCACGCATCATCTGATCATCAACCGAAACCACATTCTCGCCGGTGGTATTCGCCCGCATTATTACTGCCTGCCGGTTGCGAAACGCGAAGAACATCGCCTCGCCCTACGTCAGGCGGCAGCTTCAGACGACCCGCATTTCTTTTTGGGAACCGACAGCGCACCGCACCCGACAGATTTGAAAGAAAATGCCTGCGGATGCGCCGGATGCTTCACCGCGCCGAATACAATGCCGCTGCTTGCGCATATTTTCGAGGAAGAAGATGCGCTGGACAGGCTCGCCGCCTTCGCTTCCATCAACGGCCCAGCATTTTACGGCTTGCCCGTGAATGAGGCTGAAATGACGCTCGTTAAACGCGACGAGGCAAACGAGTTCCCGTCTTCGATTGAAACCGGCGCGGGGCCGGTTCACGTTTTCGATCCCCAGATGCCCGTCCATTGGCACGTTTCACGCACCTAAGGTCAAGACCCCAGCATGATGTTCCAAAACACCGCTCCCGACAAAACGCACATCGCGCAGGCCGTTGCAAAAATGCTACTCGAAATCCGGGCGGTGCATTTTCGGTCGGACGAGCCCTATACCTTCACCTCCGGCCTCAAGAGCCCCGTTTACATCGATTGTCGCCGTTTGATCTCTTACCCGCGCATTCGTTCGGCGGTGAACGATTTTGGCTGCGCAACCGTGTTGCGCGATGTTGGCTATGAGAGTTTCGACGTGATTGCAGGCGGCGAGACAGCCGGAATTCCCTATGCGGCCTTCATGGCGGAGCGTTTGGGACTGCCCATGATCTATATTCGCAAGAAACCGAAAGGCTTTGGGCGCAACGCCCGCATCGAGGGCGATCTGGCCGAAGGCGCACGCGTACTCTTTGTCGAAGACTTGACCACCGATGGCGGATCAAAGATCGGTTTTGCCGAGGCCATCCGGGAGGCCGGAGCCGAAGTCAGCGACACATTCTCTGTCTTCTATTACGACATCTTCAAAGACGCGCCGGATCAACTCGCCGGGCACGGACTTGGCCTGCACTATCTCACAAGCTGGCCCTATGTGCTGGAAGAAGCGAAACGTCAGCGCGCCTTCGACGATGAAACCCTGAAGCAGGTCGAGGCTTTTCTGGGTGCACCCTATGAATGGAGCGCGAAACGCGGCGGTATCTCTGAAAGACAGGAAGGACGATGAGGATCGCGATGTTCAAAAGCCGTCTGATTATCGCAGCTTTGTTTGCGACAGTACTTTTAGGGCCGCTCGCGCATGCCAAGACGCTCGACTGGCAGCAAATGCGCGATTGGTCGGTCTATTGTCGCGACAATCGCTATTGCATTGCGATCACATCCGGCACGTCTCGAGAGGGTGACAAGCTGGTTCTGAAGCTTGAACGCAGCGCAAAGCCCGATTCCAGTATCTTTGTCACCGTCAAGCCGGATGGCCGGGCCTTGCAGGTCGGCGACGACATCCTGATCGAAATTGTCGGGCACGAACACGCGCTCTCGGGCAAGGCACAAAAGATCTATGAGGGAAATGAAGCGGCTCTTTCCATCACCACGCAGAGCCTCGATTTGAGAAAGTTGCGCGAGGGGCGATTTGCCGATGTCGTGATCGGCTTTCAGCAAGGCCATGATCGCGTCACCTATGCGATGTCATTGCAGGGCGTCGCATCGGTTCTCGCCATGATGGATGCAGTTCAGGGCAGATTGGATCGCCTGGATGCGGCAATCATTTCAGGCGGCGAAGGAGCCTCGCTCACCTCGCACTACGATTTGTCGGCCGGCAAAGCCCCGCCTGCGCCCGAGTCTGACGAGAAAGAAGGCGCTGCACGCGACCCAGAAGAGAACATCACCTATCCAAGCGAAGGTGGTGATACCAGCGAGGCCATAGAGGATGGTGCATTGGGGAGCGCCACACTGGTCTATTCCGAGTCTGACCTGCCGGAACGCGTTTTGATGGCGGGTTATCGGGTTTTCAATTGCGATTTTCCCGCGACACTCAAGGCTCATGGAGCGCAGGTCATTGGACTGGAGCCGGGTTTGTTTCTGTACCTGGTGCCCTGCCAAACAGGCGATGTGAATGTCGAGCATTTCGCCGCTCTGGAGGATGCCGGAGAGGTTGAAACACTGGAATTTCAGGAACCTGCAAGCAAAACGGGCAAACCGGTTTCCACCATCATTAATCCGGCTTGGGACAATGATCGGCAGGTCCTCACCTCGTACAGGCATTTCTCCAGCGCCTATGATTGCGGCCGTTTCGAGCGCCACAACCTTTCCATACAGGACCGATCGACAACGCTCGCTGAAGCTCGTCGCAAGGACAATTGCGACGGCACAACCACGCTGCCGGAAGAGTATCCGCTGATCTGGAACGGCGAAGGGGACTGACGCTCAACCCCCAATTTCTGGATTGCGGCGACCGGCCCCGCATTGACAACAGTGGGATGCGAGCGCGTTTGACCTTCACGCCGTCTTCAGCATTGCCCCGGCGCCATCCAGACTTTGCGCACCCTGTTCCACCACCCGGCGCAGGGACGTCGTTTCCGGCAGGAGATTGAACACTGCAAAACGGGCAAGGCCAGCCCGCTCGGAAAAGTCGGCATCCGAGGAAGCAAGTGCCGACTTCGCCAGATAGCAGCCGCCTGACGCCAGGCCGAACAGCCGCAAATAGGGCATCGCTCCACTCAACGCTGAGGAACGGTCTCCCGCCTCCAGCCGCCGCAGCAAATAGTCCGTGCTGACCTGAAGATCATCCAAAGCCGGCGTCAACGCATCGGCGAGACCGGCCAGTTCCTGTCGATTGCTCTCCCTCGTTTGATCGATGATCTCGCGCAGTTCTGTGATGTAACCATTGGCCGCGTCGCCGCCGGAGAGCGGCAATTTGCGGGTGACCAAATCAATGGCCTGAATCCCATTCGTACCCTCATAAATGGGCGCGATCCGCGCATCGCGCATGAATTGCGCTGCCCCGGTTTCTTCGACAAACCCCATGCCGCCATGGACCTGAACACCGATGCTGGCGACATCGCAACCGATATCGGTGGAGAAGGCCTTGGCGATTGGCGTGAGCAAAGCCGCTCGGTCGCTCCAATGTGCCCCATCTTCGCTTGCGGATTGATCGATAGCATGCGCACAATTGTAACATATGGCCCGCGCAGCCGCTGTCAGCGCTTTCATGGTGAGAAGATTGCGCTGCACATCAGGGTGCAAAACAATGGGTGCCATGCCCTCTCCGTCCCAACCGTCGGCTTTGCCCTGCCGACGCTCATTGGCATAGGCCACCGCCTTTTGCGTTGCAGCCTCCGCAACCGCCACACCCTGAATGCCGACAAGCAGTCGTGCATTGTTCATCATCGTAAACATACAGGCGAGACCGCGATTCTCCTCGCCAACCAGCCAGCCAATGGCGCCTGCCTCCTCGCTAAAGCGACCATCGCCATAGATCATGGTACAGGTCGGCGAAGCGTGGATGCCAAGCTTGTGCTCGACACTGTGGCAGAAAACATCGTTGCGGGCGCCGAGACTGCCATCATCGTTGACGAGAAATTTCGGAACAAGGAACAGCGAAATTCCCCGCTGTCCGGGTGGGGCATCGGGCAGACGCGCCAGCACGAGATGCACGATGTTGTCCGTCATGTCGTGCTCGCCATAGGTGATGAAGATTTTCTGCCCGAAGATGCGGTATCGGCCGTCACCCAGAGGTTCCGCCCGGCTCTTCAAACCGTTGAGATCAGAACCGGATTGCGGCTCCGTCAGGTTCATCGTGCCGGTCCATTCTCCCGAAACCAGCTTCTCCAGATAGATGGACTTTAGCTCATCCGAAGCATGAAGATTGACCGCTTCGATGGCGCCGATGGTCAGTGTGGGGCCAATCCCGAAGGCCAGCGACCCGGAGTTCCACATTTCAAAGGCCGCCGTTTGCAGGGCCATGGGCAAATCTTGCCCGCCAAACTCCGCCGGTCCCGTGAGTGCGTTCCAGCCACCCTTACACCAGCGCTTGTACAGATCCGACCAACCCTCCGGCATTGTGACCGCGCCATCTTGCAGCGTTGTACCCTGCACATCGCCTATGGCTGAAAGCGGTGCAATCTCGTCGCTAGCGAACTTTCCGGCTTCTTCCACGATTGCATCCAGCAGATCGGACGACAACTCGCCAGCGCTTCTATTATTCATGGCGGTGCCAAGACCGGTGACGTGCTTGAGCGTGTGGGCGATCTCAGAAATGGGCGCGCGATACATGGCAGCAATCCTTGCTTTGGGTGGCGCTTTTTTTCACATGGTGCCACACCCGTCAAAGCCTTCCGGCCACTTGTGGCTTGCGCAATTCTGGTTTGTAAGTCAGCCATGAGTGTTGTGATCAATCTTGCCGAGGAGGAAGGCCGCGGACTTCGCGAAGCCGCGAAAGTGCTTCGCTCGGGCGGATTGGTCGGTGTCCCCACAGAAACCGTCTATGGGCTGGCCGCAGATGCGACCAATACGGACGCTGTGGTACGCATCTATGCGGCCAAGGGTCGCCCGTCTCACAATCCGCTCATCGCGCATGTCTCCAATCTGGACATGGCACAGCGCTACGGTGCGTTTGGTGCTGAAGCCACAACTCTGGCAGCGAGTTTTTGGCCTGGCCCCCTCACGCTCGTCGTGCCGCGTCAACAGCATACGCCACTTGCACCGCAGGTGTCGGCTGGATTGCCAACCGTTGCCCTTCGCCGTGCGCCGGGTGCGATGGCCTTGCTGAGCGAGATGATTGGCGGCCCGATCGCCGCTCCATCGGCCAATTCGTCCGGTCGCATCAGCCCCACCACCGCTGAGCATGTCATCGATGATTTGGGAGCCAAGGTTGATCTTGTTCTGGACGGAGGTGCTTGCGCAGTTGGGCTAGAATCAACGGTCGTGAAGTGTGACACAAGAAACGTGACCTTACTGCGTGAGGGAGGTGTGGAGGCGCAAATGCTGGAAGCGCTTATTGGTCCCATCGGCACTGCGTCGTACGGGTCTGTCGAGGCACCTGGCATGCTGCTCAAACACTATGCCCCCTCGAAACCTCTTCGCCTGAATGCAACAGAATCGCGAGAAGGCGAAGCGCTTCTGGCCTTTGGGCCGGAAAGTGCGAATGCAACGCTGAATCTCTCAGTAAGCGGTGACGTGACGGAAGCAGCCCGCAATCTTTTCGCAATGCTGCGCGAACTCGACGCCGGTTCGTCAACAGCCATCGCGGTGCAGAACGTGCCGGAAGTCGGCATTGGCGTTGCGATCAATGATCGCTTGCGTCGGGCCGCGGCAGGGGCGGCAGGATGAGCGGTGATCCTGCACAGCGCTTCGCAGCCATCGTCGGCTCCTCTCATGCTCTGACAAAGGCTGATCAGATGGCTGCCTATATCAGCGATACGCGCGGTCGCTATCAGGGCAGCGCACGCATGGTCTTGCGGCCGGGAAGCGTTGAAGAGGTGAGCGCGATACTACATCTGGCGAGCGAGACCGGCACGCCGATCATACCCCAGGGTGGCAATACGGGGCTGGTGGCGGGCGGCCTGCCGCTGCGCGAGGGTGAGGGCCGCGAAATCATCGTTTCGCTGTCTCGCATGAATCGCATCCTCGAAGTCGACACCGACACAAACACGATGACCGTCGAGGCCGGCGCGGTTTTGCAGACCATTCAGCAGGCGGCTGATGAAGCGAATCGCCTGTACCCATTGTCGCTTGGCGCGCAGGGCAGTTGTCAGATTGGTGGCACTATCAGCACCAATGCCGGCGGAACAGGCGTTCTTGCTTATGGCAATACGCGCGATCTCGTGATGGGGCTGGAGGCTGTGCTGCCGTCCGGCGCGGTTTGGAACGGGTTGAGCCGTCTGCGCAAGGACAATACTGGCTACGATCTCAAACATCTTTTCATCGGTGGGGAAGGAACACTCGGCATTGTCACAAAGGCCGTGCTGAAACTGTTCCCAAAACCCCGGGGGCGAGACGTGGCGATGGTGGGCCTGAGTTCACCCCGGGCGGCACTCGATCTTTTCAACGCCGCACGATCCATGGCCGGAAATGCACTTACGGCTTTCGAACTCATGGTCGATACGGCCATGGAGTTCACCTTGCTCCACGCTCAAAACAAGCCAAGACGCCCCCTTGCCGCACAGCATCCCTGGTATGTGCTGCTCGAAGTCTCCTCGGGCCGATTGGCTGACGACGCACGTTTGCTCATCGAAGACATTCTTTCCTCCGCGCTTGAACGCGGATTGATCGCTGACGCCACAATCGCAGAAAGCGGGCAACAGCGGGCGAACTTTTGGGCTTTGCGTGAAGATATGAGCTGGGCGCAAAAGCCGGAGGGCGCCTCCATCAAGCATGACATATCCGTGCCGGTTGGCGCGATTCCGGACTTTATCGAGGAGGCGGATGCGGCGGTGCTCGCCATAACTCCGGGCGCCCGCATCGTGAATTTCGGTCATATGGGCGATGGAAATCTGCACTACAACATCTCGCAACCCATCGGCTGGACAGCCCAACAGCATTTCGACCGCGAGCCGGATATCAATGAAGCCGTCTATGCGCTGATTGCGAAATATGGAGGCTCGATCTCCGCCGAACATGGCATTGGCCAGATGAAGCGGGACCGTCTCGCGGCCTCCAAAGACGCAACAGCGCTCGCCATGATGCGCCAAATAAAGACGGCTCTGGACCCCGGCAACATTATGAATCCGGGCAAAGTAATCTGGCCAGAAGAACCTGCGAACCGGGCTTAACGCTCGCGCAACCTTACTCAAACCTTCATCGAATACGTTTCGATAACCGTGCAAACGGGTCAGTTTTCTTTAACCGCGAATTTTAAGCAGATTCGGGGACGCCTCGCATAATCTTCGCCTCAACGCAGAGCCGATCAACGAGCCTGCGACCCATGCTTTCAACTGCAAGAAGCTCCGCAAATAGGGGCCGGCTTTTGAAGGTTTACAGTGAGGCTGAAACGATGAATGCACAGGCAACGCGCCCAAGTTGGGCCGATAGCGAAATCCGTCTGAACCCCTACGCCCTGCCGCAGCGCGTTGCCTATTGCGACGGAACGGCTCGTGCCGAGTTCACACTGAACTCTGGCGGAGCGGTTTTAAAGCGCGACATGCGGTGCGGACTGCCACTTTCCATGGCGCTGCCCCACAAGGCGTTCAAAGGCGTTGCCGCTCGCGCCTTCGACAATAAAGATGGCACATCAACTGTGACGCTTGAACTTTTGCATGCCGATCCGGCGCTCAGCGTCCCGCTTTGCGTGGCTGACACGGCAGAAGATGCGGCCTGTGACTGGCACAGCTGGGCCAGAAAAACGGGCCTGCCGATGCTTCTTTTGGACGAGAATGGCGTGCCGTCTGTTGTGAAGGACGCAAATGCCATCGTCATTCGTGATCCCAAACCACGCCGTCGTCGGTTCACGGCGCTGAAACACCGCCCGAAATTCCTGCGCCGCCGCAAAGTCGGAAGCGTGGGGCCGGTGGTTCGCATCTCCGCGCGCGAGATCATCGCCCGCAACTGAACCGGTCGCGACCGCTTACAAAAGCAGATCAGCAACCAGGCCTGCAAAGACGATCCAGCCAAAGGTGCTGTTTGAGCGGAACAGGCGCAGACAGGTGTCTGCGTCGTGGATGTTGAGTTTCTTGATCTGCCACATCATATGGCCCGCCCCGATCAGCAGGCCAGCATAGGCGATCGGCCCGGAGGATGCCGCCAAGAAGGCCAGAACAAACAGCGCCAGTGTTCCGCAATAGAGCAACCACAAGGCCTGTTTCGTGCGTTCGCCAAACAGACGCGCTGTTGAGCGCACACCGATGAGCGCATCGTCCTCACGATCCTGATGCGCATAGATCGTGTCATAGCCGATCACCCACAATATGCTGCCGAGATAAAGCAACAGCGGCGCGGCATGAAGACGCTCAAACACGACCGCCCAACCCATCAACGCACCCCAGGAAAAGGCAAGACCCAGAACCAGTTGCGGCCAGTCCATAACGCGTTTTGCAAACGGATAAAGCGCAACGACCAGCAAAGAGGCTATGGCCAGGACAAAGGCGAAAAGGTTGAAACCGGGGCCGATCAGGCACAGTGCGAGCAGCACGAGGAAGCCGGCCAGCGCTTGCGCAACCATGAATTGAGCGGCTTGTGCTTTGGATACTCTGCCGGACGGAATGGGGCGCGAGGCGGTGCGCGTTACCTTCGCGTCGAGATCGACATCAACCAGATCATTATAGGTGCATCCGGCACCACGCATCGAGGCTGCGCCCAGCAGAAACAGGATGCAGAGCAGCACGAATTCGCTCAATGAAAGCTTCACGACGCCTTGCGCATTGGCTGCATGAACGGCCAGAGCCAGCGACCACCAGCACGGCCACAACAGCAGCCACCAACCGATGGGCCGTTCCCATCTGGCAAGCTGGGCATAAGGCCACAGGCCGGTCGGCAACAGCCGGTAAACCCAGCTGTCTGCCAAAGCATCCGCGACCTTGGGTGCATCTTTCATCATGAGCCGTGGATAACCCGCAGCGGCCAAGGCGTCCATGCGACACGCCGTGCTAACGGCGTGTCATGAACATCCTTCTCATTGGTTCCGGTGGTCGCGAACACGCCCTTGCCTGGGCGATGGTGCGCTCGCCGCTATGCACGCAGCTTCATATTGCACCAGGCAATGGCGGCACCCGGGACCTTGGCATCCACCCGGACCTTGATATCGACGATCACGGCGCGATTGTCGGTTATGCCAGACAGCACGACGTTGGTCTGGTCGTGATCGGCCCGGAAGCGCCCTTGGTTGCAGGTTTGGCCGATGATTTGCGGGCGGCCGGAATCGACGTATTCGGCCCGTCTGCCGAGGCGGCACAGCTGGAGGGTTCCAAAACCTTCACCAAGCAACTGTGCGATCGCATGAACATTCCCACCGCCGCTTACGCTTCGTTCAGCAGCCATGATGCGGCCCGCGACCACCTGCAAAACAACCCCGCCCCAATCGTCGTCAAGGCGGACGGTCTTGCCGCGGGCAAGGGTGTGACGGTGGCTATGAGTGATGAGGCTGCACTCGCCGCGCTCGAAGCTGTTTTCACCGGAGATGCCGAAGCCACGGTGGTGATTGAGCAGTTCCTCTCAGGCGAGGAAGCGTCGATGTTTTTCCTCTGCGACGGGACAACGGCCCTGCCCTTCGGCTCGGCGCAAGACCATAAGCGTGTTGGCGATGGCGACACAGGCCCCAATACTGGCGGCATGGGGGCTTACTCGCCCGCTCCCATCGTCGATGAAGCCATGGCATTGCGCGTGCAGCGCGAAATAGTTGAACCAACGCTTCAAGGCATGTCCGAGGACGGAAGACCTTTTCGGGGCGTGCTGTTTGTCGGGCTCATGATCGATGCTGATGGGCCGAAGCTCATCGAATTCAATGTGCGCTTTGGCGACCCCGAATGCCAGGTTTTGATGATGCGGCTTGAGAGCGATCTTGTCTCCCTGCTGTTGGCCTGTGCCCGCGGCGATCTCGCAGGACAAAGCGCAGAATGGTCAAAAGACACCGCCTTGACGGTGGTCTTGGCTGCGGAGGGCTATCCGGGCAGCTACGAAAAGGGGAGTCTCATCAAGGGTTTGCCTGACATCCATGATGAAACGATTCAGGTCTTTCATGCGGGAACGCAACGTGTTGAGAAACAGATTCAAGCGGTCGGAGGGCGGGTGCTCAATGTGACGGCGCTGGGTGCCAACGCAACGCAGGCGCAGCAGCGCGCCTATGCGGCGGTGGACAGGATTGATTGGCCAGAAGGCTTTTGCCGCCGCGACATCGGCTGGCGGGCGGTGGAAAGGGAGAAACATGATGGCTGAGTCTGTGCTGATTGAAGACCGCGGAGCCGTTCGAATTATCACCATCAACAGGCCGCAGCGTCGCAATGCCGTGGATCGGGCAACGGGCGATCGGCTCTACGAGGCTTTTCAGGCATTTGATCAAGACGATACCGTTTCAGTTGCCATTTTGACTGGAGCAGAAGGCGCTTTTTGCGCGGGGTTCGATCTGAAATCGCTGAGTGAAACCGGCGCAATCGGTCGCGTTGAGGATGGTGGCGAAAATTCGCTCGGGCCGATGGGGCCGACGCGTATGGTGCTGTCGAAGCCCGTCATCGCCGCCATTGAAGGTCACGCGGTCGCGGGAGGCATGGAGCTTGCGTTGTGGTGCGATCTGCGCGTTGTGGCCCTTGATGCGACATTCGGCATCTATTGCCGCCGCTTCGGTGTGCCGCTGGTGGATGGCGGAACGTTTCGTCTGCCGCGATTGATCGGCCATTCACGCGCCACGGATCTCATTCTCACCGGTCGCCCCCTGGAGGCTGAAGAGGCGGAGCGCATCGGCCTTGCCAATCGTCTATGCGAGCCCGGCGAAGCATTGGAAACGGCGGTCGCTCTGGCTGACGATCTTTGCCGCTTTCCCCAAATCTGCATGCGCAATGACCGCCTGTCCGCCATCCAGCAATGGGGTTTGGATCACGATGCGGCGTTGCGCAATGAAACGCGTATCGGTTTTGAGACGATCGGGTCGGGTGAAACGCTGTCGGGCGCGGGCCGTTTCTCTGCCGGAGAAGGCCGGCACGGTCGCTTCAACGAAGATCAATCGGTGTAACCGGCGAGCTGACCTTTGATCACGTAGCGCAAAATATCGACGGCCTGTTCGCTCGTTTCCGCGACGGCAAGCGCTGCTGCGTCCACCTCCTTGAGCGCATGCTGATGATCCGCGCCATGCATGATGATGAGCGGTTTGCCGAGCGCTGCTGCATAGCCCGCATCAAAGGCGGCGTTCCACTGCTTGTATTTCTCGCCGAAGCGCACCACGACAATATCGGCGTCACTGATGAGCGTGCGCGTGCGGATCGCGTTGACCTGCGCGCCCTTGTGATCATGCCAGAACTTGTCGGGCTCAGTACCGAGTATGGCAACGCCGCAATCGTCTGACGCTTCGTGATGGGTCACTGGCGTGGCGAAGGCGACGGGGAGGTCAGCGGACTTGGCGCCGGCTTCAATCTGCTCGCGCCAGTTGGTGTGGATCTCGCCGGAAAGATAGATGGTCCAGGTTTTCATGGTGATTTTGTGAGATTTGCTTTGCTTCCAGTTGGGGACGCTTTGAAGCACGGGTTTGTTCCGTTGGGCTTCCCACACTCAGCGCGTCATCCTCGGGCTTGTCCCGAGGATCCTGGTACTCAGTACATCAGCGTTGCTTCTTGCGTCCTCAGCCCAAAAAACCACCACCGATCTCCTTGATACTCACCAGATCGTCGGGACAAGCCCGACGATGACGACCTTGAGGGTCAAGGTCATTAAGCCTCACCCCGCGATCTTAGAGAAATCCGCCACGGTTCCAGTCGCATCGCGAATGCGGCGCATCAGGGCCAGACGGTTGGCGCGGACACTCGTATCCTCCGCATTGACCATCACACCGTCGAAAAAGGCATCGACCGGTGCCCGCAGGCGCGACAGGAAGGACATGGCCTTGGCATAGTCTTCAGCCGCGATGGCCTGTGATGCGAAGTTTTCCGCTTCTTCCAGTGAGTCAAACAGAGCGCGCTCCTCATCGGTGTCGAACAGGCCGGGATCGACGGCATCGGCCACCGCAGTGCCCTTCTTCTCCTCCGCTGCCAGAATATTCGCCGCCCGCTTGGTGCCAGCAAGGAGGTTCTTTCCGTCATCGGTTTCGAGGAAGGTGCCAAGCGCCTCCACGCGACGGGTGATGGCGAGGAGATCGTCATTTGAAACCTGCTCCCCTCTCCCCCCTTGAGGGGGAGATGCCGGAGCGTCAGCGGAGGCAGAGGGGGGGACAGCTTCGAAGGGCGCGCTTTGCGCGCTACCCCTCTCTGTCTGCTGCGCAGACATCTCTCCCGCAGGGGGAGAGAGGGCACCTGCAGCACCACTGTTCAACACAGCATCGATCAGATCATGGCGGGCACCCGAGTCGCGCAGATAGACTTTCAGACGATCGTGGAAAAAGGCGAGGAGGTTTTGGATTTCTGGTTTGACATATTCCAGCAGCCAAGCTTCTGAAGCTTGGTAATCGCGCTCCCAATCATCTCGGTCAGGTTCTTCAATCACTTCACTTCTCAGCCATCCGAACTTCTCCGCGCGATTGAGAAGGTTTTCAATCTGAGTAGTTGTGGAACGCAGCACTGCATTTGAATAGTTGAGAGCAAACGCTGGATCACCCATCATCGCCGACAACGAGGACCAATCAAGTACACGGTCAAAGATCGTCACCCAAGGTGAACTGGACAACATCGTCCGATAGTCATGAGTTTGTCGCACGAACAAAGAAGCTTCCGGACCTCCGGTCATTTCCAAGTCGTATCTCGCAGCACTAATTTCTCTGAACGGCATCGTTTGAAAGACTTCAAGGATCGCAACTTTAAGAACTTTTACGAGCGGAACGAAGGCATTTTGATCGATTATCAACCGAATAACCCCCAGCGCCGCGCGTCGCAGCGCGTAGGGGTCTTTGCTCCCCGTTGGCTTCTCATCAATGGCCCAGAAGCCGACCAGCGTGTCCAGTTTATCGGCCAGTGCGACGGCGACGCTGACCGGGTCGGTCGGCACATCGTCTGACGGGCCCTGAGGCTTGTAGTGGTCTTCACAGGCCGCGGCGACGGAAGCATCCTCCCCTGCCCGCAGCGCATATTGGCGGCCCATAAAGCCCTGAAGCTCGGGAAACTCGTAGACCATCTGGCTCGACAAATCGGCCTTGCAAACCTCCGCCGCGCGTTTGGAGAGAACCGGGTCTGCGCCAACAATCGGCGCCAACTCTTCCGCCAGCGCCGCGATGCGCTTGACCCGCTCGCCCTGGCTACCGAGTTTTGCGTGGAAGGTCACATTGTCGAGTTTCTCCAGCCACGGCGTAAAACCATCCGTGTGCACCTGTTGCAGATCGGTTTCCCAGAAGAATTTCGCGTCCGACAGCCGTGCATTGACGACCTTGGCATTGCCGCGCGCGATCTCTGCACCGCCGTCACTCGCCTCGATATTGGCAACAAGCACGACGTCATTCGTCAGACTGTCGCCTTTGCGCAGCACGAAGCATTTCTGATTTTCCTTGATGGTGAGGCGGATCACCTCATCGGGAATATCGAGATAGTCTTGTTCGAATGTGCCGATCAGCGGCACGGGCCATTCCACCAGATTGGCGACCTCTTCCAGCAGCGCTTCATCTTCAACCAGTTCCAGCCCCTTGGCGAAGGCGAGGTTCTGAGCGTCGGTGCGGATCATCGCCTTGCGCCGTTCCGCATCGAGCACGACCTTTGCCTTGTCCAAGGCAGCGGCATAATCGTCAAACCGCCGCACGGTGATCGCATCAGGTGAATGGAAGCGATGGCCATAGGTGACATTGCCGCTTTTCACGCCACCAATCTCGAAATCAATGACCTTCGGTTCCTCCGTCTCCGGCCCGAAAGTGCAGACGATGGATTGGAGCGGGCGTACCCAGCGCAGAGACCCGGCGTCACGCGAGCCTTCACCCCAGCGCATGGATTTCGGCCAGGGGAAATTGCGGATAATATCCGGCATGGCCCCGGCGATGATTTCCTCCGCGTCCTTGCCGGGCTTTTCGATGACCGCGACGTAGAAATCGCCCTTCTTGGGATCGGTGCGCACTTCCGCCTGATCGATCGATTCAAGCCCGGCACCGCGCAAAAACCCTGCAATCGCCTTTTCGGGCGCGTCCGCGCGTGGACCTTTGCGTTCCTCCCGCGTGTCCGCCGAGCGTGCTGTCAGACCGCGCAGGTCGAGCGTCAATCGTCGCGGGGTCCAGTATTCGCGCGCGCCCTCATAGGTCAGCCCGGCATCAACCAGTGCATCGGTGACCAGCTTGCGCAGATCGCCCGCCGCTTTCCTTTGCATGCGAGCAGGAATTTCCTCGCAGCGAAGTTCAAGAAGAAGGTCAGGCATCGATCAAGCCGCCTCGCATGCCGTTTCCTGTCTGCGCGTCCTCGCTGCGCTGCGGGCGACGCGGGCGAGCAGGAATTTCCTCGCAGCGAAGTTCAAGAAGAAGGTCAGGCATGAGTCGAAGTTTCGTACAGACTAGGCAGACCGGCGACCTTGCGCCAAATGCCTTACCTTGTGCTTCGCACCGTCAAACGGGCGGAGCTCCTTCAATAGCAAACGAACAAACAGCCCAAACATGAAAAGGATAAAGCACAATGCAAGACAGCTGATCACGATGAGCATAACACCGATCGAACTCATGGCCCTCAGACCCCTTGTTTGTTGCGACGCCGCAAGTCGTTGGCCAGCACCGCTGCCAATTGTGCATCGTCATCTTCATACAGCGACAGGCGCGCACGAGCAAATGCCCGTTCCTCGCCATCGCAGGTATTGAGATAGTGTTCAATGTGGGAGAGTGCCAATGGTCCAACAATTCGATTGCCACGCAAATGCAGCAATCGTTGAAATCCAGACATGCGAGACTGCGCTCCCTCAGAATCCAGATCGCGACAAGCCTCTTGATAAATGTCCAGCAGATCACGACGCTGACTGCGTCTTAGCTGCAAAAGTGCGAACACCGCGCCCGCCCCAACCGCCACCATGATCACGATTTGATAGATCGCAGTGACAATTTGAAACTCGTTGGACACCCCAGCGGCCCTCGGTTTAGACCAAACTACAATGCGTTATGACTGCCGTCGCAGAGCGGGCCGTTGTCCGTTTGTTTGCAGGTGCAGAAGAACTTCGCGCCATCCACGTCCGCGGTCCATTTCATGGGCGCGAATTCCGTGCCCTGATGCGACCCGTCGCAAAAGGGCTGGTTTGAGGACTTCCCGCACGTGCACCAGAAGTAGCTTTTTTCTGCCTCGACATCGACCTTGATGGGTACCGTACCCGCAACTTCACCTTTCATCAAAAAATCCCTTCTGTGGTCATCAACTGAACATCGCCCGAAGATCCAGCGTCGCTTCCTTGCCAACGCGGTCAAAATCACATTCCAGAAACGCTTCCGCAGAAGCGCGGCCCAGATTTTTCAAGTAATCCAGGAAAGCCGGTTCCAGATTGAGTTTGGACGAGGCAGAAAGGTCGAGCATCTCGCGCGCCGCGGGGATGGCATGCATACGCACCTGCATGTATTGATCGCCCAGCTTGCCCTCATCGATCAGGCGGCTGACGAACTCAATGGTACGCAGTTCGCGCAGCAACGTTGCATTGAAGGTGATTTCGTTGACGCGGTTGTGAATGGCGAAGGCCGTTTTCGGCACCTCCTCGATCTCCACCGGATTGATCTGGATGAGCAGCACATCGGCGCAGTTGGTGCGATAAAACAGAGGAAAGAGCGGCGGATTGCCCATAAAGCCGCCATCCCAGTAGTGCTCGCCATCGATCTCCACCGCATGGAAATATTCGGGCAGACAAGAGGAGGCCATCACGGCATCTGCGGTAAGCTCTTCTCCGGCAAACACCTTCGTTTTGCCGGTTTTCACATTCGTTGCGCAAACGAACAGTTCGAATTCCCGGTTCTTGCGCACCCGCTCGAAGTCGATCTCGCTCTCGATGAGATCATGCAGCGGATTAAAGTTCATCGGGTTGAACTCATAGGGGGACCAGACATTGGTGATGGCGTCCATCATCATGCGGCCGGGTGAGTAATTCAGTGTCCAATTGCCTGTCAGCTTGGACCAGGGCATGCGCTGGATCGGACTGGTATAGGACAATCGCCCCATCTTCTCCCAAAAGTCGGCCAGCTTTTCGCGCGCCTTTTCGTGATCGCCCGTGCACAGACCGTCTGCCATGACAGTCGCATTGATGGCGCCAATGCTGGTGCCGGAAATGCCAGTCAGGTCGATACGGCCATCTTCCAGTAACCGGTCGAGCACGCCCCAGGTGTAAGCACCGTGTGCACCACCACCCTGCAGAGCCAGATTGAGCTTCTTTCGTTTCGTCCATGAACCTTTTGCCACGACCGTTAGCCCCCGGCCCTCAGCGAGGCTCCGCCGGCTTCGGTTTTCAGAAAGGCCTGCCCGCAGGCTTTGGCCAAATCACGCACGCGGCCGATGTAGTTTTGCCTTTCCGTCACGGATATGACACCGCGTGCATCCAGCAAATTGAAAGCGTGGCTGGCCTTGATGCACTGGTCATAGGCGGGATGCGCCATGACGATCTCGCTATTTTTCTTGGGGTCAAGCGGCTCTGCCGACAAAATTCGGTGGCATTCAGCTTCAGCATCCTCGAAATGCCGAAGCAGCGTGGCACTGTCGGCAACATCAAAGTTCCAGCGGCTGTATTCGCGCTCGGTCTGCTGGAAGACATCACCATAAGAGACACGCTCGTCGCCATCCTTGCCGTTGAAGTTCAGATCATAGACGTTGTCGACATTTTGCACATACATCGCCAGGCGTTCGAGCCCGTAGGTCAACTCACCGGACACAGGCGCGCATTCAAAGCCGCAGACCTGCTGAAAGTATGTGAATTGGGACACCTCCATGCCATCACACCACACTTCCCAGCCCAGACCCCAGGCGCCGAGCGTGGGGGATTCCCAATCATCCTCGACGAAGCGTATGTCATGCAGCAGCGGATCAATGCCGATTGCGTCAAGCGACCCCAGATAAAGCTCCTGCAAATCTCGAGGGGAAGGTTTGAGCAACACCTGATACTGATAGTAATGCTGCAACCGGTTGGGATTTTCGCCATATCGCCCATCAGTGGGCCTGCGCGAGGGCTGAACATAGGCGGCGTTCCAGCTTCGCGGCCCCAAAGCGCGCAAAGTCGTACCGGGGTGAAACGTGCCCGCTCCCACTTCCATATCGTAGGGCTGAAGGATCACGCAACCATAGCGCGCCCAATAGTCATGCAATGTGAGGATAAGACCTTGAAAAGACTTGGTGGGATCGTGGGACATGATGGCTCGAATATCGGCGCGCAATGAAAGATCGATGGCATGCGCGCCGCCCGAGCGTCAACCGTCTTGGCTTTCACCCTTCAGTCTGTATTTGCCGGTCACGGGATCGCGCTCAAGTTCTCCAGCAAGCTTTGGCTGCCGACGCTGCTCAATCTCTTCAGCCTCAATCTGCGCCATATGCTTTTTGAACGACGACCAAGCGATATAGGCGACACCACCAATGGCACCCAACGCAACGAGTTGTATCACGACAATCTCCCACCCTTCCTTTCTGGCGTGCCACCCTTTTGGCCCCACCTTGTGGCAGCACTGCGTCACACCAGCGGTGCAAATGTGTGAGGCTACAAGCCCAGCCTGGACCACAAAGCCCGTTCTTCAAGGCTGGTCAAGGCTCCATCCACCAGCGCCTGCGCGGCATGTGAGCCAAAATCTGCGAACATTGCGGGCTGCGCCAGACCAAAGGCAGAGCGCCTTCCGAACAAGCCGCGCTTTCCTTCAATGAGCTTCAGGTCGGTTTCATCGCCATAGCGCTGTTTCATAGAAGAGCGCAGATCGCCTATCGCGTCGACAAGGCCGAGATCTTTCGCCTTTTGACCCGTCCAGAACAGGCCTGAGAACATGTCTTTGTCGTCGGCCAGCCGCTCTCCACGACCCGTTTTGACAACGTCGATGAACATGTCGTGGATGTTGAGCTGCAATTCCTTCAGCCGGGCGATGTCAGTCTTCTTTTCCGGCAGAAACGGGTCGAGAACGCTCTTATTCTGACCCGCGGTGTGAACCCGACGCTGAATCCCAAGCTTGTCGATGGCGTCCACGAATCCGAAACCTGCGGATACCACACCGATGGATCCGACAATGCTGGATGGGTCTGCGGTGATGTCATCCCCCGCACATGCGATCAAATAGCCCCCGGACGCGGCGGCGTCTTCAACGAAGACATGCACCTTCTTGTCATTTTCCTCGGCAAGAGCTCGGATTCGGCGATGGATTAGGTGCGACTGGACGGGCGAACCGCCGGGCGAGTTGATGACGATGGCGACCGCTGGAGCCTGCTTGATCTCGAAGGCCTTTTTGAGCAGATCGGCGCAACTTGCCAGATTGAGCGCTGGGCGCAGTGCTGAGCCGCCCGTCATGATGGCTCCGCTTAGGCGGACAACGGGGATAGTCGTCGAGGACTTGCGAAACTTCTTTGGCAGGAAACGGGTGAGGAAATTGGCCAAGGCGAAACAGACTTTCTGCGGTCACTTTGCAGTGAGTTAGGCAGCCTGAAGGCATTTTCAACCGATACAAATCACCCAAAAGGCTCAAGCTGAGACGAGATCGAACCCGGCCCGGCCTCGAAATATGATGTCCGCCTCGATTGTGAACGCACCGCTGTCCTGATGCAGCGTGAACGGTTCCAGCAGGCGAAGCGGCGTTTTGGAGCCGCGTTGCGCGCTAACAAGGATACGCGTCGCCGGTTTGTTGGACTTGGCGTGGACCGGCTTGATGCTGATGGCCCCGTAGCGCCCGACCAAAGCATCCAACAACTCACGCAGATTTTGTGGGCGCATTATCATGAACAAACGCCCGGAGGGGCGTGACACGGCTGCGGCGGTGCGCATCCAATTTTCCAGCAGGTCCTCTTCCATCATATGCGCTGCGGCCTTCAGCGTGTTCGGTGAGGGGCGAAATCCCCTGTCGTTGAAGGGCGGATTGGCGATCACGACATCGTAGCAGTCATCCAACAGGCCGGCCTCTCGCCGCTGCTGTCCGCTGCTTGTCACATCGGCATCGATTACTTTCAGTCTCTTGGCCATGTGATCATTCTCCGCCAGCGCAACTCCCTGTCGAGCCAGCGCCGCCATGGCCGGATCGCTTTCCACGAGATCGACAGACGCTCGGCTGCAACGATTGGCCACAGCCATGCCCGCCACCCCGGAACCTGCTCCAAAATCCACGACACGCCCCAACGTGTCGGGGGGAACAATTGCAGCCAGCAGGATCGCGTCGACACCGGAACGGTGCCCGTCTCGCGCCTGCACGGCATGGAATGTTTGATCGTGAAACGGATCGATCGTGGTACTCATACGCGCCATATGACCGACGATACCTATGCCGAATCAATATCGCGAACTGGCTTGTCGGGCAGTTCCGCCCCCAGACCGGCTTGGCGCATCAGATCACGCGCCTCCATCAATCTGCTCCCATCTACCATGATGCGCCGCGGCAAAATGCCAAGCGACCCGTCCACGACGCTCATATGCATGTCTGCCAGAAAGTGCACGATCCCTGCATCGGTGAGCAGCGATTCAGCAAAGGACAGTGAGACGGGATTGTTGGTACGCATCAATTCTTCCATGCGCCAACAGTGGACTGAAGACAGGCAAGGATTCAAGCCACATCGCTCCTGTTCGCATCACCTTTGAACAGATCACGATCGGCTCGACTTCGGCGCGCGATCGGTTCGCCCTTCGAGACGGTCGCAGTCTTCGCGCAGACGCTTGGCCATAAAGGTCATGAAGGTCTTGATGCGTGCTGCGTTGCGGATTTCAGGATGGGTCAAAACCCACACAGATGTCTCCAGAGGTTCACCCGGCACTTCCCCCCGTAGCAGGTTTGGTTCGCAATCGGCGAGCGAACAGGGCAGCAGGGCGACGCCTATACCCGCCCGCGCTGCCTCTACCATCGCTGGAAATGTATCGACGATCATGCCCACCTGCTCGCGTGAAATATGGGCATGCATCCAGTCGCACGGCGGCGCAGCACTCAATGCGTCTCCAAGACCGATCCAAGGCAAGGCCTGCAAGGCCGCAATGTCCGGCTGCGATGGCAAGGCGCTCATATGGTCCGCTATGCCGTAAAGGGCAAAGCGAAGCCCGGCGACGCGCTGGCCGACGAGTAGATCATGCGGCGCGCGGGAAGGCCTTATCGCAACATCAGCGTCCTGTCGCGAAAGGTTCAGTTGCGCATTCGTCAGGGTTAACTCGATCTGTATGGCCGGATGGTTCTCGCGAAAATCGGCCAGAGCCCGCGCCATGAAGGGTGTAATGAAGGTCTCAGTGGAGGTGACCCGCAGCAACCCTTCCATTCGCTGATCAGCGCCCAGCAGGTCGCGGTCGAGTTCGTCGATCCGATCCTTGATCTTTCGCGCTTCTTCAACGAGGGCCAAGCAATGCGGCGTCGGATGTAATCCGCGCCGACGTCTTTCAAACAAATGGATGCCGTGAGTTGCTTCAAATCGCGCGATTTTGCGCTGAACAGTGCTCGCATTGACCCCAAGAAGGCGGGCCGCCGCAACGGCCGAACCGCTTTCGCTGACCGCCAGTATGTGGCGCAGATCGTCCCAATCGAGCGATGAGGTCATTTATGAATTGCAAGATTGCGGAGATCGAATGCACTATTGCCTGTTTAGAATGATGCGCACAAGCCCTAACTCTTAGTCACGGCCTTTCCGCCGCCAACAGTCACAAATCCGACGCCCAGTCACAGGAGCTTGAAATGAACAGATCGTCCTTCTCTTTGAAATCCACCGCCGCCGCGCTGGCTCTGACCATGGCGGGCGCTTTCGGCACTCATTCAGCCTTTGCCGCCAGTTACACGATTGATCCGGGTCACTCCTTCATCAAATTCGGCACCGGCCATCTCGGGATCGGCACAGTGCAGGGCCGCTTCAACAGCTTCACCGGCACACTGCAATATGATCCTGAAAAGGGTCCCGAGGCCCAGCAAGTCACCATTGTTATCGACACGACCAGCCTCGACACAAACCATGCCGAGCGTGACAAGCATTTGCGCAGTGCGGACTTCTTCAACGTCGATGGCTTCGGAGAGGCGAAATTCGAATCCACCAAATTCGAAGGCGACGCGAAAGGCGGCACGCTGACCGGCAATCTCACATTCCTGGGGACCACCAGGGAGATATCGTTCCCAATCGTGATGACAGGGGAAGGCAATGATCCATGGGGGGGCTATCGCGTAGGCTTTGAAGGCGAATACAGCCTCACCCGCAAGGATTTCGGCATGGACTACCAGCTTGGACCAGCGGCCGAAGTGGTGAAGGTCGAACTCTTCATCGAAGCGATCAAAGACAAGTGATATGCGCAAGGCGGCCCGGTTTCACATAGTCAAGGGCCGCCTTCCAACTTCTAATAGCAGGTTCCGGTGATGACGTCCTTTCCCCTGACAACCAAAGTGCTGCATTGGCTCATCGCATTGCACATGCTGGGCCTGACGGCGCTCGGCTACTGGATGGTTGACCTGACCTATTACAGCCAGTGGTACAATCTGGCGCCCTGGTTGCACAAAATGTTTGGGGTGCTGGTGTTTGCACTCGCGCTGTTGCTTCTGATCGTTCGAAGCGTGAAGGGCAGCCCCGCCCCGCTCGACAACCACACACCACTGGAGAAGCGTGCCTCGAAAATTGCGCATTGGACCCTGTTTGCTGCGGTGGTGACGATCCCGATCAGCGGCTACATCTTCACGACGGCGACCGGTGACGGGATCGATCTATTCGGCATCGCCACTCTGCCGGCACTGTTTCCGGTCAGCGATACGATCCGCGATCTCGCCATCGACTTTCACATCTACGCTTCTTACGGTCTGCTTGCCGTGATTGCAGCGCATGCGGGCGGAGCACTCAAACACCACTTTGTCGACCGTGACCGGACTTTGAAGCGCATGACTGTCGGTTGAGGCGCGGATACTCTGACCAAAGTCGGCAAAGTCTCCAGCAAAGCTGCGTCATCACGGACGCGTGTCGAGACTTGTGCGGAAGCCTTTGTCGCCCTATTGCCATGGCCGGGCGAATGGTTGCCGATCGGGAGGCATGTATGGGCGTAGTTGTGCCTATGGAAGAACGGCGGGCACCGCAAGCCAGCGTACGTCCGCTGGTCGAATTGACCGCTGCCGATATGCGGCGCGTCAACCAGCTCATCCTGTCAAAGACCGGCTCTGACGTTGAAATGATCCCGGAGGTCGCCAAGCACCTCATCGATTCCGGCGGCAAGAGACTGCGGCCCATGCTCACCCTCGCTTCCGCCGTGATGGCAGGCTATTCGGGCGACGAGCATGTCACGCTCGCGGCCAGTGTGGAATTCATGCACACAGCCACACTGCTGCATGATGATGTGGTTGACGAAAGCGACATGCGCCGCGGCAAACAGGCAGCCCGCATGGTTTGGGGCAATCAGGCCAGCGTTCTTGTCGGCGACTTCTTGCTCGGCCAGGCTTTCCGAATGATGGTCGATGCCGGATCGATGGAAGCGCTTGACGTCCTGTCGACCGCCTCAACGGTGATCGCGGAGGGCGAGGTGATGCAGCTGTCCGCCGCCCAATCGATGGAAACGACCGAAGACGATTATATGGCTGTTATTCGAGGAAAGACGGCCGCTCTGTTTTCCGCCGCATGCGAGGTTGGCCCCATATTGGCGCAAGCGGACAAACCAACCCGCGACGCCTTTCGGTATTACGGCCTCAACCTCGGCCTTGCCTTCCAGCTTGTCGATGACGCACTAGACTACGGCGGCAGCAAGGCGGAACTCGGCAAGAATGTGGGCGATGATTTTCATGAAGGCAAGATCACCCTCCCGGTGCTTCTGGCCTATCGACGCGGCAGCGAAGAAGAGCGAGGCTTCTGGCGCAGCGCGATGGAGGCCGATGCGTCGCAAAACGATGCGTTCGATCAGGCCATGCACTATCTTGCAGCGCATGATGCGATTTCCGACACGGTGGCTCGCGCCCAGCATTATGGCGAACGGGCACGCGATGCCCTCGCCCCGCAGCCAGAAAGCGATGTGAAACAGGCGCTTCTGGATGTGGTAGACTTTTGTGTGGCGCGCGCGAGCTAGAAGAATTTTGAACTGGATGAGACGATGATCAGATTTGCAGCAGTCAACCGCATGAAAGCGGCCAAGATCATCGCCCTCTCATTGGCGCTGACTGCGCCCTTTGCGGCTTGGGGCAAGGAAACGGCTAAAGAAGAAACCGCCGAAGACTTCTACTCCAGCAGCAGTTTGGCGGGAAATTATCTGGCGGCCCGCATTGCCGCCACCGAGAAAGACACCGATTTCGCGGTTCAGTTCTACCGCCGCGCGCTGGCGAGGGACCCGGACAATCCAAGTCTCAAATATCAGGCATTTCTGAACTTCATTGCCAATGGCGATTTTGAAGAGGGCATCCGCCTTGGCACCGATATGGCGAAACTGCCCGAAGCGCCGCAGGTGGTACAACTTATTCTGGCGGCGGATGAAATCCGCAAGCGCAATTGGGCAGGAGCCAGCAAGCTGCTGGAGGCGCAGTGGCGCAGCCCTCTGGACCGACTCTTTGCCGGACTTCTGCAAAGCTGGGTCCAGTTGGCTCAGGATCGCACAGACGACGCGCTGGCGTCGCTAGACGCGCTGGAGGGACCGGATTGGTATGATCTGTTCCAACAATATCATGGCGGGCTGATCGCCATGGCGGCTGGTCGCCCGGAAGCCGCGGTCAAACGGCTTGAAGAGGCCATGAACAATGCAGCCGGAGGCGCAGCCGCCCGCGAAACCTATGATCGCGTGCAACTCGCCTTTGTCGAAGCGCTGCGCAAATCCGGTGATCTTGAAAGGGCAGAGGCGGTTCTGGTCGATATTCTCAATCGTCGCCCGCAAAACCCGGTCTTTGAGCGCGCGCTGGCCAATCTGCAAGATAAGAAGCCAACCTTCTTCGATGTCTCCAAACCAACGCGAGGGGCTGCCGAAGCTTTCATGAATCTCGGCACTGCCATCAATCGTGAAGGCGGCGAGCAATTCGCACGCATCTATTTGCAACTGGCCAGCATGCTGGCAGCCAAGGACAATTCCGTCATTGCGTCGCTTGCCGAATTGTTTGACAAGGAAGGCAAGATCGTTCGTGCCAACGATCTGTTTGGAGCCGTGGCGCCGACATCACCCTATGCACGCTTTGCCCGGCTGGAATATGCCCTCAACCTCGACCAGATGGGCAAGGAAGATGAAGCGCGTGATATCCTCGATGAGTTGGTTGAACAGCATCCTGACGACATCGTTGTGCATTTGTCTTACGGCTCGGTGTTGGCACGCCATGAGAAATTTGATGAAGCGATTGAGGTTTATAAGCCGATCATCGCGCGCATCGACGAGCCGGAACGGCTGCATTGGAACCTGTTTTACCGTCTCGGCATCGCCTATGAGCGCACCAAGCAATGGCCGCTCGCCGAAGCCACCTTCAAGAAGGCGTTGGAACTGCACCCCGATCAGCCCAGTGTGCTGAACTATCTCGGTTATTCCTGGGTGGATATGGCCATCAACCTGCAAGAAGGCCTGGACATGATCCGCAAGGCCGTCGAGTTGCGGCCCAATGACGGGTATATGGTCGACAGCCTCGGCTGGGCCTATTACCGCCTCAACCGCTTTCAGGAAGCCGTGATCGAACTGGAGCGTGCGGTCGAATTGCGGCCCGGTGATCCAACGATCAATGATCATCTGGGCGACGCCTATTGGCGGGCCAATCGCAAGCTGGAAGCGACCTTCCAATGGCGCCACGCACTCGCGCTCGACCCGCCAAAGGACGACATTGCGCGCATCGAAGAGAAGCTCGCAAAAGGCCTCGATGCGGTTCTGGAGCGTGAAGCTGCAGAGAAGAAAATCGATGAGGCCGAAGCCGAGAAAGAGGGCTGACCGCAACCGTTTCGTTTGAAACGCCATGTCGATCACCCTGACAGCACCGGCGAAGATTAATCTGGCGCTGCATGTCGTTGGTCAGAGGGGCGACGGCTACCATCTGCTCGATTCTCTGGTCATCTTTGCGGATTGTGGCGACGTTCTTACTTTCAAGCCGTCAGACAGGCTGAGCCTGACGGTCTGTGGCCCGTTCGCTTCGCAACTCAGCACCGAAACGGACAATCTGGTACTTAAGGCGGCACGCAGACTGGCCGAGCATGCGGGCCTGGGCGAGGCTGGTGCGCAAATCACATTGGAAAAGAACTTACCCATCGCTTCGGGGATTGGCGGCGGGTCGGCCGATGCAGCGGCCACGCTTCTTGGGTTGGCTGACTTGTGGTCTTTGGACCGAAACCGGGGCGACCTGTTGGAGATCGCGAAGAGCCTCGGCGCAGATGTGCCCATGTGCCTCTCCACCGCACCGCTTCGCGTTGGCGGGATTGGCGATGAGCTTGCACCAATCGATCTCCCGCCTTTGCCGCTCGTTTTGGTGAACCCGATGAAGCCGGTTTCCACGCCGTCCGTCTTTACAGCGCTCGAGCGCAAGGAGAACCGAGCGCTTGCCAAGCCTGAAGCAGGCGCGGACTGGCTCTCCACTCTTCCCGATCAACGAAACGATCTCGAAGCACCAGCGATCAGGCTGTGCCCGGACATCGCCGAGTGCCTGCACACATTGCGAGCGACACGCGGATGCACTCTGGCCCGCATGTCCGGGTCCGGCGCAACCTGTTTCGGGCTTTACAACAGCCCGCATGATGCCGAAGCTGCTGCAGACAAGATCAAACACACGCAGCCGCATTGGTGGGTTGCGGCCTGCCAGACCCATGGCAGCGCGGGTTAGAACAAGCCATGACGGACACGACCGAACGCCCCTTTTTGCCGGTTTCCATCGCCGTGTTGACTCTGTCCGACACGCGCTCTCTGGAGGACGACCGGTCCGGTTATGTGTTGAGCGAGCGCCTCACCCAGGCGGGTCACAAGCTTGCGGACCGTGCCATTGTCCGAGATGACATTGACGCCATTCGCCAAACCATCATCTCTTGGGCAAATCGCGGCGATATCGATGTCATCATCACCACGGGCGGTACGGGCTTTACCGGGCGCGATGTCACACCGGAGGCGATTGAGCCGCTGTTCGACAAGCGCATGGACGGATTTTCCATCGCCTTTCACATGCTCAGCCACGCGAAGATCGGGACATCCACGCTGCAATCGCGCGCGACTGCGGGGCTTGTGGGTACAACTTTCGTCTTTTGCCTTCCCGGTTCGCCCGGTGCCTGCAAGGACGGCTGGGACGGCATTCTCGCAGACCAACTCGACTATCGTCACCGGCCCTGCAACTTTGTGGAGATCATGCCGCGGCTGGACGAACACTTAAAGAGGGGAAAGGTGCGATGAGCCTGACCACGGAAGCGGAACGCCAGACATTTCGCGAAGACGGCGTTGTCGCGCTGCGTGGAACGTTCGATCTGCATTGGCTTGACGAGTTGCGCGAAGGCATCGCGGCTGATCTCGCAAACCCAACCGAACGACTGACGCACCACAACGCCGATCCGAGCAAGCCGGCCTATATTGAAGACTTCTGGTGCTGGTCAGATTTTGCCCAGTTTGAGCGTTTCGTACACCATTCTCCATGCGCACCTATCGCGGCCGAATTGCTGGACGCTTCCCGAATTAATCTGGTCATGGACAATTGGTTCTTGCGCGAAGCCGGATCGACCTCGCGACCACCCTTTCATCACGACATTTCCTATTTCGATTTCACCGGATCGATGTGCGTGCTGTGGCTGCCGCTGGAGGCGATTTCTGCCGGGTCGGGAATACAATTTGTGCGTGGCTCGCATCTTTCCAACAAATTGTACCGTCGCGTTCGGTTCAAGGATGGCCACGAAAGTGGCGAGCCTGTGGTTGTGAACGGGCTGCCCTACGAACCGCCACCCGACATTGAGGCCGACCCTGATGCGTTCGACCTTGTCGAATTCGACCTGGAACCCGGCGATTGCATCTATTTCGATATGCGCACCCTGCATGGAAGCCTTTCCACCACGACGCCAAAGCAGAATGTCCATCGCTATACGCTGCGCATGACCGCGCCGGACGGGCGCATCCGCTACCGCGGTGATTGGGCCAAGGAAGAGCGCGCCCTGTTTGAAGCGCAGGGCTATCGCGATGGCGATTCAATCGATGGCACGTTCTTCCCGCAACTCTGGCCACGCCCATAGAACTTTTTGTTCTTGTATTGTTCTCATTTCATTGATAGGAATTTTGTCTTGAACTGACACATCCAATCAGCGGAGGCCGATGTGATGAGTGCGTTGGAGACAATAGAGCAGGCCGATGGTTTGGCCTTTCAGCGTGGCGCGGGCGTCGCGAAAGCCCGAACAGCGGTGGAGCGATCCGGCATCCGCATTGCCGACAATCGACGTCGCGGACGGGGTGCGGGGATCAATCAGTCTGGGCGGTTTGAGACCGTCAGTAGGCACGTTTTTGACGATGGCTGGCAGACGCTTGAGGAACTGCCGCCGTTCAAGACACAGGTGACGGTGGAGGAGCCAAAGACCGTTATCGCGCGAAATCAGTCGCCGGATGTCCCTTTCGATCGGTCGATCAACCCGTATCGTGGCTGCGAACATGGCTGCGTATACTGTTTCGCGCGCCCGACCCACTCCTTCATGGGGCTTTCTGCGGGGCTGGACTTTGAAAGCAAGCTGTTCGCCAAACCGGATGCTGCTCGGCTGCTTCGCAAGGAACTAGCAGCAAGGGATTATGAGTGCAAATCTATGGCAATGGGCACCAATACGGACCCGTATCAGCCCATTGAGAGGACCTGGCGCGTGACGCGCGAAATCCTCGAAGTGCTGGAGGACTGTGATCATCCTGTGGGCATCGTGACGAAATCAGCGTTGGTAACCCGCGATATCGACATTCTTTCCCGCATGGCGAAAAAGGGCCTCGCCCGCGTTGCTCTCTCCATCACATCACTGGATCGACGCCTGTCGCGCAGTATGGAACCACGTGCACCGACGCCAAGTCTGCGTCTCGACGCCATCCGTCAATTGTCAGAGGCTGGCATTCCCGTCTCCGTGATGGTCGCGCCGCTTATTCCGGCCATCAATGACCACGAGTTGGAACGCATTCTGGATGCCGCGAAGGCCAATGGCGCACAGGATGCCGGTTTCGTATTGCTGCGTCTGCCGCATGAAGTCAGCGGATTATTCAAGGAATGGCTGATGCGCCACTACCCTGATCGGTACACGCATGTGCTTTCGCTGATCCGTTCGATGCGTGGCGGCAAGGATTACGATGCGCAATGGGGCACACGGATGCGGGGTGTTGGACCCTATGCCTGGCAGATGAGCCGTCGCTTCGATATTGCCACCAGAAAGCTTGGTCTCGCCCCCATGCGGATGGCGCTGCGCAGCGATCTGTTCAAGTCGCCAAACGTCCCGGGAACCCAGCTGTCTTTGTTTTGACCGTGACACGCGCGGCCAGCGCTTGCCAATGGGGCGCGGCATGCACATGGTCTGCCTATAGAAGGTCAACGTCGAACACTCTGCAATGCCCAATTTTGAGCATGAATCAGCACTCATGGCGAAGGGGCATGACGTGGTCTGCGGGGTGGATGAAGCCGGACGCGGACCACTTGCAGGCCCCGTCGTCGCCGCGGCTGTCATCCTTGACCCGGCCAACATTCCCGCGGATTTGAACGATTCAAAGAAGCTGTCGGCATCGCAGCGTGAGGCGCTACTCCCTGCAATCCTTGCCAGCGGTCATGTTTCCCTGGCGACAGCAAGTGCTGCGATGATTGATCAGATGAACATCCGCGCAGCTTCTCTAGAAGCCATGCGCCAGGCGGTCATGGCGCTGCACATCCCGGCGGATGCAGCGTTGATTGATGGCAATGCTGTCCCACTGCATATGCCCTGCTTCAGTCAAACGTTGGTGAAAGGCGATGCGTTGAGTTCTTCAATCGCGGCAGCTTCGATCGTCGCGAAAACGGTTCGCGACCGCATCATGATTGCTCATGACAAAGGCTGGCCGAATTACGGATTTGCCAAGCACAAGGGATATCCAACTGCCGAACACAGAAGCGCCCTTGCACTTCACGGCCCCTGCCCGCTTCACCGGATGAGCTTCGCGCCGGTTAGATTGGCATTGGAAAAACGCCCCTGATGAAACGAAAAAACCCGGCATCGCGAACGATACCGGGTCCAAAACAGCTTCTGCTCAAGCTGCGCTCTGCGAGCGCAGATTGATCAATTCATACGTGCCTTCACCTCATCGAGGCTTTTCTTGAAAGCATCACCAGCCGCTGCGCCCGACATGCGCTGAGCGATGATCTTCTCGGCAGCCTCAACGGCAACATCAACAGCCGCCGCCCGAACTTCGGCTACGGCCTGACCTTCGGCCTGAGCGATCTTCTGCTCGGCCTGGGCGGTCCGGCGCGCAACATAGTCCTGCGCCTTGCGCTCGGCATCTTTCGCCAGCGCTTCGGCTTCACGCTTGGCAGAGGCAACGATGCTCTCTGCTTCCTGCTCAGCTTCCTTTCGCTTGCGCTGATACTCGGCCAGCAGCTGCTGCGCTTCTTCACGCAGGCGACGCGCTTCTTCCAGATCATTGCGGATCTTTTCAGCGCGCCCGTCTAGCGCTCCGGTGATCAAGGCAGGCACCTTGAAGTAGGCCAAAACGCCAAAGAACAGGATCAGCGCGACGAGAGACCAAAATGATGCGTCCATAACCGTTTCCTAGCCTCTCGCCTCTTTTACCGCAGACGCGATTTCGGCCTTGGTGATGCGACCGCCAACCAGTTCCGAAACGATAGCGGAGGTGGTGTCCTCGGCAATCGATCCGACCTCTTTCATGGCAGCCTCTCGCACCTTGGCGATGCTCGCTTCAGCGTCAGCGATCTTCTCAGCCAACTCGGATTCGAGCGTGGCACGCTGTGCGTCCGCTTCCGCCTTGGAAGCATCACGCGCTTCCTGGGCGATGGCGTGAGCACGATTGCGTGCCTCGGCCAGTTCCTGCTCGTAAGCCGCAATGGCAGCGTCGGACTCTTCCTTGAGACGATGCGCCTCGTCCATGTCCTGGGCGATGCGGTCACTGCGCGTTTCCAGAATATCGGAAATACGCGGCAGCGCGACTTTGGCCATCAGATAGTAGAAAAGGCCAAAAGTGAGCACCAACCACAGAAGCTGCGAAGCGAAGGTGGAGGAGTCAAACGGCGGAAATTCTCCCGAACCTTCCGCCGCCTCAGCCGCAGTCGCCAGGCCGCCAAAAAGGCAGCTCGACAGGGCCAGCGCCGCCGCAGCCGCGCTGCGGACAATCATGCCGCGCTCGTTTGCGGTCATCGCGTTCATCCTAGACGGCAAATATCAGCAGCAGTGCGATCAGCAGCGAGAAGATGCCGAGAGCTTCCGTCACGGCAAAGCCGAAGATCAGGCGGCCGAACTGGCCGTCAGCTGCGGAAGGATTGCGCAGGGCACCAGAAAGAAAGTTGCCGAAAAGATGACCAAGGCCAACGCCTGCGCCAGCCATACCGATACATGCCATGCCGGCACCGATATATTTACCAGCGTCGATGATTGCCTGTTCCATGATCTGTCTCCTATGGAAATTCGAAATGTTTGGTTGGGTGATCCCGTCTAGTGTGACGGGTGAATTGCGTCGTTGAGATACATGCAGGTGAGGATCGCAAAGACGTATGCCTGAAGGAACGACACGAGGAATTCCAGTGCCGTCAGCGCGATCGTGAAGGCCAGCGGCAGGATCGAAACGATCGCTCCGCCAACGCCCAACGCGCCAGTCAACATGATGATGAAGCCCGCAAACACCTTCAGCGTGATGTGCCCGGCCAACATGTTGGCGAACAGTCGCACCGACAGGCTGATCGGGCGCGAAAGGAAGGACATGACCTCAATCAGCACGATCAAGGGCACCAGAACTCCCGGAACGCCGGACGGCACGAAGAGCTTCAAAAATCCAAGGCCATTTTTGTAGAAGCCGTAGAAAACGACAACTGACATCACCAGCATGGCGAGCGCCGCTGTTACGATGATGTGACTGGTTACCGTGAAGAAATAGGGGAACATGCCAAACAGGTTGGCAACCAGAATGAAGACAAAAAGCGAAAAGACGAGCGGAAAGAATTTCATACCTTCCGAACCTGCGCTTTCGCGCAGCAGATCGGCCACAAATTCGTAGCACATTTCCGAAACCGATTGCAGGCGCCCTGGCACCAGGCCGCGACCCGATGTGGTCAGAATGAGAAAAGCTGCGGAAACGCCAACGGTGGCGACCATGAACAGTGATGAGTTGGTGAACGAGATATCGATGCCGCCCACTTCAAGGGGCAAAATCTTCGAGATCTGAAACTGACTGATCGGATCGTTTGCCAAGTTAGCCTCTTACTTCGTCTTGCACACGCACGGCTTGATGCGACGTCCGGCATTTTCAGCGCCCACTTGGCACAGCAGTACTGTCCGGCTCAAGTCCGTCAGCTCACTTTTCAGGCCAATCCGCGTGAAATTTGCCGATTTATCGGTCGTCGCCGGTTGTACCCCGGTTGGAATCGCTCGAAGACCCAGATGTCTTCTCTGCCTCAGCGTCCTTATGCACGCGAAGAGCGGATTCCGCAACCATACCAGACGCTCTCAAAACGTTTAGAATGGCCGCACAGAAGCCCAGTAGAACAAAAATGATCAGGCCCCAGGGCGATGTGCCCACAAACGTGTCTATTGCATAGCCCATCGCGCCGCCCACCAGCACCCCGGCGACAAATTCCGAACTCAGCTTGAAGGCTTGAGCGATACCAGCCCTGTTGGAGGATGAAGCAGAGTGCTTCTTCGCCGGCTCCGCCTTTTTCGGCTCGCCCAGCCTCGCCTTGAGCGAATCGAGACGCTGCGACAATTCGTCCGATCCGGGTGTGTCCCGGTCCGGTTTTTGTGGTGTCGGACGGTCTGAGTTCTGCGCCATGAGAGCAAACGGGCCTACGCGAGTGCAGCGATCAGCTCCAACCGCCATTGCGGGTGCGATAAAAGATATGACGGCCAATCTTGACCATTTTGGTCATCTGGCGACGCCAGCGTGGCCACACATAGTCTGCGTGATAGTGGCTGGAGGAGCCAACACTGCGCAGCCAGAAGCGACCTTCGATGGCATCATCGGCGATTTTCATGGCAGTCGCCCACTGACGCTTTTCGTTGACGCGATCGCGAATACCGTCACAGGCAAAAGAAAACTGGCAGCGGTTGCGCCAATATTTGTTTTGGTAAACCACGCCGCAAATGCTGTTGGGATAGGACGGGTTCTTGACTCGGTTGAGAATGACCTGAGCCACGGCCTGCTGACCCTTGATCGGTTCACCGCGCGCCTCAAAGTAAATGCCATTGGCGAGGCAACGCTTCTCGGCGGCCGCGAAAACGCGCTTGGGCAGCGGCTTGGCGGCCCATTTGTGGTCGCCACGATTCAAGCGGATAAGAGATGTGCTGCCTGTCGGGCCAAGCACGGCCTTGAACGCGCTGGCAATGTCTTTTTCTGCTGGCGCATAGGCTGTGACGACGGAACCTGTGGTGATGTTGTCCACGTCCGATGCTGCCCGGTTCTTCTTCACCTTGGCTAGAACGCGGCTCATGAGTTGTGCTGCGCTGCGAGCTGATTCCATTTTGCCTGCAAGCGGGCGGCGGGCCGGAACCTGATAGGCCAATTCAACGCCATGTCCGATAATGCTCGGTATTGCGGGCCGCGTGTGACGAAATTCAAGAGCCACGCGGCCAACCGCACTGTCTGTGCTCGCATCAAAGCCGGACAGGGCCTTGGGAGGCAGACTGGCCAGAACGCGGCCGCCCTGGTCCGGGTCAAAGCGTTTCTCGACTGGCGTAAAGACCCGATCGCCTTTCATGGCGCGATTGATGGCGGGTTTGCCCGACACGACCAGATCGCTGTCCAAAATCTCGGTCATGCCCGGCATGCGCACGGCCATGGACTTGGTAACCAAAAAATCGCTGTAGCCAGTGAGTCGATCGCTCGCCTTGTAGTGCTGCGAGCCGCTGGGCACGGAAACCAGGCGCGCAAGCCAGCGCGTATCTTCCCTTGCGTCAATGCCGGTCAAAGCAGCAATATCTTGCAGCGACACGGGGTGCACGGTGGCAAGGCAAAGAGCGGATGCGACAACAGCGGCAGCGCCATACTGGCCCCAACGATACCGTTCGCGTTGTCCGCCCTCTGGCACAGCCTGATCCAACTTTGCCTTACGCATACCAAACTCCACTTGTCGCGGCCAGCATCCGACGCCCAACAGGCATCGCAGCCGACATCGATGAGAAGACAATGCCGTGTTAACCTTTAATAACGGTTAATCACGCCGCTTTGTTGGAATCGGCACCGAACTGCCGCTTGTCGCGCGCCGCTTTGCCCGTCGCTGATGGCGGCCAAATGGCGCGATTGGGGCTATTTCTGGGATTCGCTTACGCGCCCTGCATAGGGGTTATCCCCCTTGCGCATGAGAAGCCTTAGCGGCACGCCGGGAAGGCCGAATTCTGCGCGCAGTTCGTTGAGCAGATACCGCTCATAAGATGACGGTACATCCTTTGGTCGCGTGCATTGCACCACAAAGGTGGGCGGACGGGTCTTGGCCTGCGTGATATATTTGAAGCGGATACGACGCCCGCCCACCGCCGGAGGGGGGTGATAGGACTGCACACCGTCAAGCCAGCGGTTGAGCCGGGCCGTCGAGACGCGCTGGTTCCAGATGCGGTCTGTGTCCTCAATCGCCTGCATCAGCCGGCTGAGACCTCGTCCGGTCTGGCCGGAAAGCGTCACCGTCCGCACACCGCGGATCTGCGGCAATAGTCGTTCTGTTTTTTCCCGCAGTTCGGCCAGCAGCGCGTTCTTGTCCTCAACAAGATCCCATTTGTTGAAAGCGATCACCGGCGCCCGCCCCTCTTTGGTGACGAGGTCGACGATGTGGAGGTCCTGCTTCTCAAAGCTGATCGTTGCATCAAACAGAATGACGACCACTTCGGCATATTGGATTGCGCGGAGCGTATCCTGCACGGAAAGCCGTTCCAGCTTCTCCTGCACGCGCGCCTTGCGCCGCATCCCCGCGGTATCGAACAGCTTGATCGGGCGACCCTGCCATTGCCAGGTGACCGATATGGAATCGCGTGTGATCCCGGCCTCCGGGCCGGTGAGCATGCGCTCCTCTCCCAGCATCTGATTGATCAATGTCGATTTGCCAGCATTCGGTCTGCCAACAATGCAGATCTTCAGCGGATGTTTCGGATCGTAATCGGGAATATCCTCCTCTTCGATCTCGCCAAGTTCGAAGGAGTCGTCCTCATCCTCGTCGTCCAGCGGCTTAGGGCTGCTCGCATAGGCTCTCTCCTCACCTATCGCCTGGACAAGCGCTTCATGCAGATCAGCCAGGCCCTCGCCATGTTCGGCAGACATCGGGACGGGTTCGCCAAACCCCATGGCAAAGGCGTCATACAGGCCTTCATCACCCTTGCGGCCTTCCACCTTGTTGGCCACCAGCACCACGGGCTTCGATGCGCGGCGCAACATGCTGGCAAAGCTTTTGTCGAGCGGTGTGACACCAGCGCGGGCATCGATGAGAAACAGTGTGACGTCGGCGTCCAGGATCGCCTGTTCGGTCTGGTCCCGCATGCGCCGTTCAAGCGATGCCTGTTCGGCCTCTTCCAGCCCGGCCGTGTCGATCACCTCAAAATGCAGATCGCCGATGCGCGCATTGCCGGACCGCCTGTCTCGCGTGACACCGGGCTGATCGTCCACTAGAGCAAGCCGTTTGCCCACCAGCCGATTGAACAGGGTGGACTTGCCGACATTGGGTCGGCCGACGATCGCGACCGTGAAAGACATGGCTCAGCTTGAAGCCTTCACCGGACCGCCCTGCGCGGCGATAATGTCCATCATGATACGCATACGCTGCTTGATGGTGGCAGGACTTTCAACATCATCATAGACGGCTTCGAACTGCTGGAAGGCATTGTTCATGTCACCGGCCTTGAAATATGCCAATCCGAGCGCTTCGCGAGCCGAGGAGCGCCATGGGTTGTCCGGTGCGGCAAGAGCGCCAACACGCCCCTGCACTTCGCTCACACCGGCTGTGTCCACCAGAATGAAACCGGCCCGGATGCGAGCGATGGCCTTGAGATTTTCGTCTGCCCCGCCGTCGGAGATGACCTCATCATAAGCGGCGACTGCTGCCGCGTGGTCGCCCTTCTCAACCAGTTCGGCAGCGGTACGCATGCGGGCCAGAACGCGATAAGTGTTGTCGGATTGGCCTTCGATAGTCTCCAGAGCGGCCAGAGCCTCGTCACGCTTGCTGTTTTGGGCCAGACGCACCGCTTCTATAAAGGCATCGCCAGACTGTGCAGCCTGTTGCGCTGTGCTGAATTCGTAGTAGCGCCAGCCCGCCACGGCCGCGACGAACAACACCGCGCCTGCAATGAGATAAGTGCCATAAGCCTTCCAGAAGTTCTGCACTTTCTCGGAGCGCAGTTCTTCATCAACCTCGCGAAAGAAGGAATCGTCAGACATGAACTCTACCGGGCGTTGCGCGCATCTTGCGCGGCATGTGTTGGCGGCCTTCTACAGGAAATCGTGCCTAAAGTAAGTGGCGACAGCCTGCGCGCAAGTCTGGACGGTCTTTTGCGCCATGCTCTCAGCTGAGCGGAACCCCGAACAACCATCCATGCAACCACATCACGATCAGCACAGTCACCACCAAGCCGAGTGTGATGCTTGCGAAATCTGGCCACAAAACGAGGTTTTCCGGTGCAGTGTAGGGTCGGCGCAGGGCTGACACGAGATCGACAACCGCCCAGACGAAAAATCCGCCAAACAGCAGAACGGATGCCAGATCGCCATTTCCGATGAGATGAATGCCGGACCAGAGAATCGTGCCAATCAGCATGGGATGTTTCAGGGCGCGCTTCATATGTCCGGCCCGGAAATCGCTCACGAAGAAAATGATGAGCGCAATTGGCATGGCAAGGAACGCAAACCCGCGAAACCAGTCCGGCTGGATGTAAAGGATGGGCGCATCAGCGCGTGCCAGATAATAGCCCCATATGATCAGCACCAGGCCAGCCGCAGAAACGAGCGAATATGTGCCCTTCCACCGCCCTTCGCCCATGGCAGCGATACGCGCCTCGCGCCACGCAGGCGCTACGACGCGCACCATGTGAATGCCAAGAAACAGCAACAGTCCGACAATGAGAATGAGCATTGGTCTATCGCCCCCAGTTCTTTACCCTATGGAGAATGAGGCTAAGCGCGCTTGGCATGTCATGACAAGGTATGGCCTGGCAAGGAGCAAGCACATGGTTGATGAGGATGTTGCGCGCCACCGCCTCGTGCAAAAGAAAGCTGAGCTCGAAGACGCCTCGAAAATTGCAAGCGAAGGCCGCGACCCGGTTGCTCTTGACCAGCAATCGGTCGGACGCCTGTCACGCATGGACGCGATGCAGCAGCAGGCCATGAACAAGGCGACCGAAGCCAAACGTAAACGGGATCTGTTGCGCATTGAAGCGGCCGAAAACAGATTGCGGGACGGCGAATATGGCGTTTGCGAGGATTGCGGCGAAATCATTCCGGATGGCCGCCTAGCCATCGATCCGATGGCAGAACGCTGCGTCACTTGTGCGTAGATGTGACCTTTCACAAGAGCAGCGAATAAGCGCCTTCATGTTTGAGAAGCGCGATCTTGGTCTCCACACCTCCTGGCGCTGAGAAACCGCCCAGCCCTGCCGCCCCCACAACGCGATGACAGGGAATGATGATCGCGATGCTGTTGCCGCCGCAGGCATTGCCAACCGGTTGCGGCATTGACCCAAGCTCTTCGGCTATCTCGCCATATTGGCGGGTTTCACCATAGGGAATGGCGCGCATCTTGTCGCAAACGGCCTGTTGAAACGCCCCACCCGATGGTCTCAATGGCAAATCGAAAGTCCGCAACTCGTGAGCGAAATAGGCGGACAATTGCTCTCCCGCACGGCTGAGCAATGCCGTCTTGTCACCGCCCTCTCGTTTCCAGTTCAACGCGTTGATGGCGCCATCCTGTTCGCGAAGGCTGACCCAGCCCAGCGGCGTTGAGAAGGCGCAGGCAGGCACGTGCCCTACTCCCACTCAATCGTGCCCGGCGGCTTGCTGGTCACATCATAGACAACTCGATTGATACCCCGTACCTCATTGATGATGCGGGTGGCGGTGCGGCCCAGAAAATCCATATCGTAGGGGTAGAAATCTGCCGTCATGCCATCGACCGATGTGACCGCGCGCAAGGCGCAAACGTACTCATAAGTACGGCCATCCCCCATCACGCCGACAGTTTGCACCGGAAGCAGAACAGCGAAGGCCTGCCAGATTTCGTCGTAAAGGCCTGCCTTTCGTATTTCGTCGAGATAGATCGCATCCGCCTGCTGCAGCATGTGCAGCTTGTCGCGAGTCACACCGCCTGGGCAGCGAATGGCAAGGCCAGGGCCTGGAAAGGGATGACGACCCACAAAATGGTCCGGCAGTCCAAGCTCGCGGCCCAGAAGGCGCACTTCGTCTTTGAACAGTTCGCGCAACGGCTCGACCAGTTGCATGTTCATGCGCTCTGGCAAGCCGCCGACATTGTGGTGCGATTTGATGGTCACCGAAGGCCCGCCGGTAAGGGACACGCTTTCGATGACATCAGGGTAAAGCGTCCCCTGAGCCAAAAAATCCGCGCCGCCCAGTTTTTGGGCTTCTTCCTCGAATACATCGATAAACAGCTTGCCGATGGTCTTTCGCTTCACTTCCGGATCGGCTTCGCCTTCCAGCGCGTCGATGAAACGATCTTGCGCCTCGACCAGCACCAGCGGGATGTTGAAGTGATCGCGGAACATCGCGACCACCTCGGCGGCCTCATTGGCGCGCATCAGGCCATGATCGACCAATATGCAGGTGAGTTGGTCACCAACGGCTTCGTGAATGAGCACTGCGGCCACCGATGAATCGACCCCGCCGGACAGGCCACAGATGACGCGACGGTCGCCAACCTGTTTTCGGATCGCGGCAATGGCCTGTTCGCGATAGGCCGCCATCGTCCAGTCGCCCTCAATGCCCGCAATGTTGTGCAGGAAATTGGCCAGCAGCCTGGCGCCGTCTGGCGTATGGTGGACCTCCGGGTGAAACTGCGTGGTGTAGTATTTGCGCTTCTCGTCCGCCGCGACAGCATTGGGCGCGTTGGGCGACGTTGCGATGACCGCAAAGCCCTCAGGCAGCCGGGTCACGCGGTCGCCATGGCTCATCCAAACCGGGTAGGATCCGCCAACGTCCCAAACACCATCAAAGAGCAAGCTTTGCGCATGAACGGCGACGTCTGCGCGCCCGAATTCGCGGTGATGCCCCGCTTCGACCTTGCCGCCGAGTTGGGCCGCCATGGTCTGCTGCCCATAACAGATGCCGAAAATCGGTACGCCACTGTCGAACACGCATTGCGGTGCGCGAGGTGAACCTTCCTGTGACACCGAAGCCGGGCTTCCAGACAGGATGACTGCCTTGGGTTGCATACGCTCAAACGCCGCCTCCGCCGCAGCGAAAGGAACGATCTCGCAATAGACATGGGCTTCGCGCACGCGCCGCGCGATCAGCTGTGTGACCTGGCTGCCAAAGTCGATGACCAATACGGATTGAGGCTTCGCGCTCATGCGTCTTCGATTAGGCAGCAATCAGATTCGGCGCAACGCCTTGGGGGAGATGTCCCCGACTGGTCGCATCAATTCAACAGCCGGATCGCCGCGTTTACCGCAAAGGCGAAACCGAGCCACGCGACATAAGGCACAATGCAGATTGAGGCGAGACGGTCGCGCTCCCAGGTCGTCGTCGTGAATGTGAGCGCGGCCATGAAGGTTGCGAAAATCAGCACCATCGACCAGAAAATTTCATGCAGGCCGAAGAAAAGCGGGGGCCAGGCCCAGTTCATGAGCATTTGGATGAACCAAAGGCCTCAGCCTAGAGCAAATCTCGCCCAGATTGAATCGTTTGAGCGCGGGGAATTTGCGGTCTGACAAGGCGCGTGCGACGCCGTGGTGCGGGCACCACAAGTTCGTGCGCAACACAGTCAGGGCGCAAAGACACAAGCTCAAACGATTGCAGACTATTCTTTATTTTCATTACCTTGTAGCCATTTGCTTGGGTGTCTTTTCCGCTCTGGCGGCGTCGAAATCCTCGCGCGATGCCCAGCATCGCTCTGCGGTGTTCTCCTT